>NZ_JCASII010000001.1:0-1777015 GCF_059686035.1 Telluria sp. ZT3P26
CTTGAATTCGCTGGTGTGAATAGTTCGCTTGGGCGAGGGTTTTGTTGTTTCATCCATGGTGACTATTGTCTCCTATTATGAATGTCCACGAAACCCGGGGTACCTCAGAGTCGAATTAACGGCTCATCCGCAAAAGTTGTCAAACAATTCGACTCTGACCCTAATTGTTGGGCGTTTTTTTGGGGCAATCTAGGTGGGTGCTGCATTACAATTGCCGATTATTCATTGCGAGGTGGGCTGATGGCTTCTACTTCTTCGTTGCGGAATGGCCCTGCTGGCTATGCTCTTTTTACGGCGATCGTTGCGCTGGCCGGGGGGCTGCTGTCAACGGTTTTTGGTCCGACGATCACGGTGTCGCCGTTGTTGCTGTTTGCGGTTGCAGTGATGCCGAATTTTATTGTTTATCTGCTTCCAGCGAAGGACGGTGATGAAAGCGGCATGTTTTCGCACGTATTCTTCTTGCGCGTTGGGGCATCGAGTGCTTGCGCGCTGATCTTTTATCTCATTTATCGCGTTGCTTATTCCGTCGGTGCGTAGCGTCCGCTGCGATTCATATCACCATGAAAAAAGGCCGCGCTCCTTTCGGTAGCGCGGCCTTCAATAAGATGAACGACGCGGGAATTACAGCGCGTTCATCTCTTTCAGCAGGTTATCGGCCTTGTCGACATACTGCATATTCCACAGCATGTAGCGGGTATCGACCTGGATCGAGCGGGTCATCGCTTTGTTGAAGTCCCAGTCCGAAATGATCGAGTCGAGCGTGCCGTCGAATGCCAGGCCGATCAGCTCGCCCTTGGCGTTCAGTGCGGCCGAACCCGAGTTGCCACCGGTGATGTCCAGCGTCGCCAGGAAGTTCACTGGCAGCGTTTTCAGTTTCGGATCAACGTACTTGCCGAAGTTCTTCGCCTGGATCGCGGCCAGCTGGTTGTCCGGCGCGTCGAACTCGCCTTCGCCCGTGTGCTTCGCGGTGACGCCGGCAATGGTCGTGAACGCGGTCCAGCCGGTGGTGCCGTCGGCGCCTTGCGGGCGGCCGGCGATCTTGCCGAAGGTGACGCGCAGCGTGCTGTTGGCGTCCGGGTAGACGGCCTGGCCGCGGCTGTTCATGTAGGCGATCTTGGCCTTCATGTAGTTGCCGTAGGCTTGCTGGATCTTGCCGGCCGACTCTTCCTGCTTTTCTTCATCCTTCATGTCGGCGTCGTACATCGCGACCGCTGCCTTGATGAAGCTGTCGTTCGATGCCTTGAACTCGGCTGGTGTCTTTTTCAGCCACGCGGTGCGCGCTGCCTTGTCGGCCAGTTTCGAGCCTGCATAGATGCGGTCGAGTGCAGCCTTCAGTTCGGCTTCGCTCATGCCGGCGCGGATGCCCAGTGCGGCGTCGAACGCGGCGTCGTGCTCGGCGGCCGGTTGCGCGTTGTACTTGGTCAGGAAGTTCAACACCAGCGCCTTGTCGACTTTTTCGTCGTAGGTGCGGTCCTGGCCTTCGACGACGGACGTCAGGCGTGGCAGGTCGCGTTCCTGGTAGCCGGTCTTGCGCTCGGCGTCCGGCTTGGTGCGCTCGTTGGCCAGGCGGTACAGCGTGCGTGCCGACGACAGGAACTTCGGCTGTGCATAGGTCTGGAAGAAGCTCTTCTTCGTGCCCGCATCGCGTTCGGCGATCAGGCTTTCGGCCATCTCGATGTCGGCTGCATACTGCGCCTTGCGCGCGGCGTCGCCATTGACCCAGGCTTTGAGCGCATTGTGCTCGGCCGTCTTACGCTGCAGGAAGTCGCTGCCCTGGTACGAGACCAGCATGCCCTTGCGATTCTTGTAGTAGTTGTTCACGCCCGCGATCTGGCCCGCGTATTTCAGCCGTGCGGCCGGATCGGTCTTGGTTTCCCGGTCGATGATGGCCAGCGTCTCGCTCGAGGCCTGGATGAAGGCCGGGTAGTTCCAGTCGAACGTGAACGCCACTTCGGACGGCAGGCGGTGACGGTTGGTGCGGCCAGGGTAGCCCAGCACCATCACGAAGTCGCCTTCTTTCGGGTTGTCCTTGGCGATCTTGATGATGTGCTTCGGCTGGTACGGCACGTTGTCCTTCGAGAACTCGGCCGACTTGCCATCCTTGCTGACATACGCGCGGTAGAAACCGTAGTCGCCCGTGTGGCGTGGCCACATCCAGTTGTCGGTATCGCCGCCGAATTTGCCGACGCCCGACGCCGGCGCATGCACCAGACGCACGTCGCGGATCTCGAGCTGTTTCAGGCGATAGAATTCCAGGCCGCCGTAGAAGCTGGCCACGGTGCAGCGGTAGCCGGCATCTTTTTCGCAGGCCGCCACCAGGGTTTTCTGGTTCTTTTCGATGGCGTCGATGCGGGCCTTGCCGGTCAGCTTGGCGACTTCAGGGGTGATGACCTGGGCGCTGACATTGGCCACTTCGTCGGTGACGTAGACGCGGCTGCCAGGCGAGGCCGGCAGTTCGTCGGCCATGGTCTTGGCCAGGAAGCCGTTGGCCAGCAGGTCGCGCTCGGGCGTCGAGTTGACGGCGATGCTGTTGTAGACGCAGTGGTGGTTGGTCACGACCAGACCTTGCGGCGAGACGAACGACGCCGAGCAGCCGCCCAGGCTCACGATCGCGCCCATCGGGAATTCAGTCAGCTTGGTCAGATTTGCCGGATCCAGCTTGAGGCCGGCGGCTTTCAGTTGCTTGGCTACTTGTGGCAGCTGTTGCGGCATCCACATGCCTTCGTCCGCGTGGGCGGCGAAGCTGGTCAGGATGGCGAGCGAGAGAAGGGTCTTTTTCATGCGCTTTGGTCTGGTTGGGAAGGGATATTCATGGACTCCGGAGAGTGTTCGTGAGTATGGTTAATACGCTATCGGATCGTCAACCAGTATTTCAGCAACACCAATGAAAAAGCCCGCGCCAGTATGGGCGCGGGCCTGCCTGCAACGGTGCGCGCAATTGCGCCTGCGACTGCGCTTACAACTGCGCCTCGAACAGCGACGCGAACCACGTGGCCGCGTGCTGCCACCACGGCCGCTTGGCAAGCGCATGTGGCGTGACCGGCTTGGCCAGCGCCCAGTCGGCGTCGAAGACGTCCGTCATCTGCGTTGCAAACCCGGTATCGAGCACGTTCAGGTTCGCCTCGTCGTTGATGCTGAACGAGCGGTTGTCGAAGTTGGTCGACCCCACCGATACCAGCAGCTTGTCGACGATCAGTGTTTTGACGTGGTACATCGTCGGCTGGTACTCCGAGATCTGCACACCGGCCGCCAGCAGCTCGGGCCAGCGGTCGCGCGAGGCCGCGCGCACGAGATCCGAATCGATGATGTGGCCCGGCGTGATCAGGCGTACTTTCACGCCCCGCTTGGCGGCGGCGATCAGCGTGCGCACCGTCAGTTCATCGGGCACGAAGTACGAGGCCGACAAATCGATCGTCTCGCGCGCCGACGTGATCGCCATCAGGTACATCAGGTGCATGCTCTCGCTGCCGCCGGTGGGCGAGCTGGAGAACATCTGCGCCGGCATCGTGCCCTTGGCCTGAAGCGGCGGGAAGTATGCCGGGCCATCGAGCACCACGCCCGTGGCCTTGGTCCAGTTGTCGTTGAACACGGCCTGCATCTGCCCGACGACCGGGCCTTCGACGCGGAAGTGGCTGTCGCGCCAGTGGTCTTCGTCCTGTGCGTTGCCGCGCCATTGGTCGGCAATGCCCACGCCACCCGTGAAGCCGACCGTCCCGTCGACGATCAGCAGCTTGCGGTGCGTGCGGTTGTTCATGCGCGCCAGCTTCCACCAGACCGGCTTGTGATAGCGCTGCACCTGCACGCCGGCCGCCTTCATCTTGTCGACCTGGGCGGTGTCCATCTTCATGCTGCCCATGAAGTCGAGCATCACGTGCACCTTGACGCCGGCGCGCGCGCGCTCGGCCAGGGCTTCGGAAAACTCGGTGCCGATCGACTCCGACCAGTAGATGTAGGTTTCCAGCGTGATCGTCTTTTTCGCCCCGCGAATGGCCTCGAGCATCGCCGGGAAAATCTGGTCGCCATTGAGCAACGCGTCGACCTGGTTGCCTTCAATGATTGGTGGCCCCAGCAAGACGCCAAGCGAGCGGCGGAACTGCGGATCGGCCGTATCGTACTGGCGTGCCAATTGCCGTTCGATCTGTTTTTCGCCCGGCATGAAATTCAATGCGAGCACCCCCAGTACGAGGGTAGCGGCCACTGTCAGCAACAGCGTCCAGAACTTTTTTGAGCTCATCAGTAAAATCGCAGAGGAAAAAAAACCAACGCACAGGGCGTTGGTTCTTTATGGGTGGCGAACCACCAAATTAGCGAACGCGACCGCGACGCAGCAGGTTCACGATGGCCAGCAGGATGACTGCGCCAAGGAACGACACCAGCAGCGAAGCGACGCTGAAGTCATCCGAATTGATGGTGCCCGTGCCAAACAGTGGCGAGAGCAGCCAGCCGCCCAGGAACGCACCGATGATACCGACCACGACGTTCAGGATGATGCCCTGCTCGGCGTCCGTTTTCATGACCATGCTGGCCAGCCAACCCAGAATGCCGCCAACAACGATCCAGATAATGAATAACATGGTGCTTCCTCCTCAAGTAAAAAGACATATCCCCAGGGCCAACGAATGCCGTGACCATGTGAAAAATTTTAAAGACGCTACAAAGGCGGGTCGGTGCGGCAGCGTACCTTCGATGACGAATTTACATCATCAGGAAAATGCCGCTCAGCAAGATGCCGCCAGTCACTCCAAGCGTGCGTCATCGAACAGAACCAGGGGGCGCCGGGGCCTATGGTGAAGGTCCTTGGCAGCAACAGCTCATCCGTAGCCGGCTGCCGAAACCAACCAGCAAAGGATTCATCATGAGCAGCTTCGATACCACCCGCACCACGGATAACCAGCGCATGGTCACTGGCCTGTTCCCTGACCGTGCCAGCGCCGAGCGTGCGTACGGCACCGTGTCCGAGCGCGGCTACAACCGCGATGACGTCAACCTGATGATGTCCGATTCCACCCGTCAAACCCACTTCGCTGACACCGACACCGAACTGGGCAGCAAAGCGGCCGAAGGCGCGGGCATTGGCGCCGGTATCGGCGGCACCATCGGCGCCGTGCTGGCCGGTATCGCAGCAGTGGGCACCACGCTGGTACTGCCAGGCCTGGGCCTGGTCGTGGCCGGTCCTCTGGCAGCGGCCCTGGCCGGCGCCGGTGCGGGTGGCATCACCGGTGGCCTGATCGGCGCGCTGATCGGCGCCGGCATCCCGGAAGAACGCGCACAGCACTATGAAGACGGCATCAAGGGCGGCGGCATCCTGATGGGCGTGAATGCACGTTCGGATGAAGACGCAGCGCACATCCAGAAATCGTGGACCGAACAGGGTGGTTCGCACGTGCTGGGTGCTGGCCTGGGCGTGGCAGGCGGCGCAGCACTGGGCGCGACCGTCGGCACCGTTGCCGGTCCGATCGGCATGGCGGCAGGCGCCGTTGTCGGCGGCATCGCTGGCGGCATCGCCGGCCAGGGCGCAGCCGAAGTGGTGAATCCAAAAGCGAATGACGACCTGTCCGAGCACCATCTGGCCAAGGGCGTGGGCGCAGGTTCGGGCGCAGCAGCAGGCGCACTGGTGGGCGCAGTCGGTGGTCCGATCGGCATGGCAGCAGGCGCCGTGGTCGGCGGCCTGGCGGGCGGCGCAGCCGGCCGTGGCGCGGGTGAAGTCGTCAATCCAAAAGCCACCGACGAACTGAGCGACCATAATCTGGCGCAAGGCGTCGGTGCTGGCGGCGGCGCGACGGTTGGCGCCGTGATCGGTGCAGCAGCCGGCCCACTGGGTGTGGCGGCAGGCGCGGCGATCGGCGGCATGGTCGGCGGTGCAGCAGGCAAGGGCGTGGGCCATGTGGTCAATCCGAAGGCAGAGAATGACTACTGGCGCAACGAGTACCAGACCCAGCCTTACTACACGCCAGGCTACACCTACGACGACTACGAGCCAGCTTACGCACTGGGTTACAACAACTACGACAAGTACGACGGTGGCTACGATGCCAACGAAGGTCGCCTGTCGACCGAGTGGGATCGCTCGAAAGGCAATTCGCGCCTGAGCTGGGACCAGGCCAAGTCGGCCACCCGCGCCGGCTGGCACCGTGTCGAGCGCGCGATCCCGGGCGACTTCGACCGTGATGGCCGCTAATCAGCATTGAGCTGCACTGATTCGTCAGAGCGCTGATAAAAAAAATCCCCGCCGGTGCGAACCGGCGGGGATTTTTCATGGTCGAACCAGATTACTTCTTCACGGCTTCCACCTGGATTGCCAGCTTCACTTCCGGCGAGAAGTTCGGCAGGCCGAAGCTGATGCCGAAGTCATCGCGCTTGAAGGTGCCGGTCACGTCCGCGCCGCAGGCTTCTTTCTTGAGCATCGGGTGCATGATGCACTTGAACTTGTTGATCTGCAGGGTCAGCGGCTTGGTCACGCCGTGCAGGGTCAGTTCGCCGTCAACCGAAGTCGGCACGTCGCCCGTGAACTTGATCGCCTTCGACTTGAAGGTGGCGGTCGGGTACTTGGTAGCATCGAAGATATCCGGCTTTTTCGCGTGCTCGTTCATTTTTTCGTGGCCGAAATCGATGCTGTTGATGTCGACGGTGATGTCCAGCGAGCCGGTCTTGGCTTCGCGGTCGAGGATGACGGTGCCGCTCGACTTGTTGAACTTGCCGCGCCATACCGACAGACCCATGTGATCGGCTTCGAAGCTCGGGTAGGTGTGGTTCGTCTCGATGTCGTACGTGACTGGCGCGGCGAAGGCCGACGTGGCGGCAAAGGCAGCGGCGGCGGCGATCAGGTGCTTGATGTTCATGGGTGTGATTCCTGTAAATAAGTTGATAGAGAGATTTGTCGTGCAGCCGTAGGGTGGGCGGCTATGCCGCCCACGCGTTCAAACTGACCAAGCTTCGTTGAACGCGTGGACGGGAAACCCGTCCACCCTACCGTGGTAGTGAAACAGTTTTATTTTGCTGCAACAGCTGGTGCTGCGGTAACGCGAAACTTGATGACAACTTCATCGGCGACCATGCTCGTGTCTTTCCACTCGCCTTCGCCGATATTGAACGCCAAACGCTTGATTGGCAACTGGCCTTCGAACACGGTCTTCGCGTCGGCAGCCTTGACCGTCAGCGGGAACGTGACAGTGGCGCTCTTGCCCTTCATGGTCAGCTTGCCTGACACGGTCAGCTTGCCGGCGCCGGCCGGTGCGATGCTGGTGGAAACAAAGGTGGCCTTCGGAAACTGCGCCGAATTGAACCATTCTTTCTTGGCCACTTCCTTGTTGTACATGGCGTCGCCGATATCGAAGCTGGCCGTCGTGATCTCGACGCTGGCGCTGGCTGCCGCCGGCTTGGCGGCGTCATAGTCGATCTGCGCCGCGAATGTGCGAAACGGTGCTTCCACCGGCACGTTCATCTGCTTGAAGACGGCCGAGACACTGCTGGCGGCAACGTCGGTCTTGAGTGGCGCAGCCTGCACGGCGGCGACGCTGCCGGCAACCAGGCTTGTCAGCAGCAGGGCCTTGATTACATTCATGGTTTTTCCTTCGGGGTAGGGATGGGGAGCATGCGCTGCATGATGCCGTCGCGGTCGATGAACAGGTGCTTGAGCGCGGCGAGAACGTGCAGCGCCACCAGGCCGGCCAGCAGCATATTGAGCCAGTAATGCAGGCCGCGCAGCGTGTCGCGCAATACGGGATCGGGACCGATCAGCACCGGCAGCGGGAACTTGCTGAAATAAACAACCGGATAGCCGGCCGCCAGGCTGAAGAAATAGCCGGACAGCGGCACGGCGAACATCAGCACATACAGCGTCAGATGCAGGCCGTGGGCAGCGCCATGCTGCCAGCGCGGCAGTCCGGCAGGGTAGGCGGGCGGCTTGTTGAACAGGCGCCACAGCAGGCGCAGCGCGGCCAGCGCCAGGATCGTGACGCCGGCCCACTTGTGCCAGCTCGTGTAGCGCAGCTTGGCCATGCTGATGCCCTGGATGTCGGTCATCACGAGGCCCAGCGTGAAGGTGCCGATGATCGCAATGGCCATCAGCCAGTGCAGCACGATTGCAGGAATCGAATAGCGGCGCATTTTTCTTATAAGTAACTAGTACGGGTTAGAACTAACTCACTATAGCAAAAAAATCCGTCGTGGTGTTGACACGGTTTTTCATGACCAACAAGCCACACCGTATTGCAAAAGATACACCAGTGCGTTCTGCCGAATGTAATATCTGGTTATGAGCGCATTCATACCCCGCAGGCTGTTTGCCGCCGGCCCCCGTGCAGCCGCTGCCTGGGTTGCCCTTGTTTGCGCGGTGCCAGTGCTGGCAGCTGCACATGGGCAGGCAAATCCGGTCGACCTGGCCGATCTTGCCAATCTGTCGATCGAAGAACTGGCCAATATCCAGGTGACGTCGGTCTCGAAGCGTCCCGAGCGCTTGCAGGACGCGTCCGCGGCAGTCTTCGTGATCACCGCCGACGATATCCGCAGTTCCGGCGCTGATTCGCTGCCTGAGGTATTGCGCCTCGCGCCCAATCTGCATGTGGCGCGCATCAACGGCTATGCGTATTCGATCAGCGCGCGCGGCATGAACAGCGGGCCGAGCGTCCTGTCCAACAAGATCCTGGTGCTGATCGATGGCCGCTCGGTATATACGCCGCTGTTTTCCGGCGTGTTCTGGGATGCGCAGGACGTGGTGCTCGAAGACATTGCGCGCATCGAGGTGGTCAGCGGACCGGGTGGCGTGATGTGGGGCCTGAACGCCGTCAGTGGCGTCATCAACATCAGCACGCGCTCGGCCCGCGACACGCAGGGCAGCATGCTGGCGCTGCATGGCGCCAGCGACGGCGCGGCCGGCGCCGCGTTTCGCCAGGGTGGCACGAGCGACGGCGGCGTGGCCTGGCGCGCGTATGGCAAGGTCACGCGGCGCAGCGACAGCGAACGCGTTGGCGACGGGCGCATCGACGACGGCCACCGGCGCGCGCTGGTCGGCATGCGCGCCGACTGGGAGCAAGGGGCCGATGCGTTCTCCGTCATCGGCAATGTCCACCGCGGGCGCCTCGACCAGCCGGCGCCGGGCGAACTGGCCACGCCGATCGGGCCGTCCACATTTGGCCGCGTGCGCTCGGATGGCGCCAACCTGCTGGCGCGCTGGCAGCGCACGCTCGACGCGGGCGCCAGCGTGTCGCTCCAGGCCTATCTCGATCACACGGTGCGCGAATCGCCGCCGCTGTTCGCCGAGCGCCTTACGACCGCTGACGTGCAGTTCCAGCACACGCTGGCCACGAAAGGCCGCCACGACCTGGTGTGGGGCGCCAACTACCGCAGCACGCGTGACCGGGTCACGAACAGCCCCTGGGTCGCGTTCCTGCCGGCGCGCAAGCTGCTGCGCTGGGGCAGCGTGTTCGTGCAGGACGACATCAGGCTGAACGACGACTGGCGCCTGACGCTGGGCGGGCGCGTCGAATACAACCATTACACCGGCGTCGAATGGCTGCCGAGCGCGCGCCTGTCGTGGCGCGTCTCGCCGCAGCATGCGCTGTGGGCGTCCGCCGCGCGCACGGTGCGCTCGCCGGCGCGGCTGGATGTCGATGCCTGGGTGCCCGGCCAGCCGCCGTTCATCCTGCGCGGCGGGCCGCAGGTGCGCAGCGAAGTGGCGCGCGTGCTCGAACTGGGCTACCGCGGCCAGCCGGCGGCGGGGCTGTCGTACACGGTCGTGCTGTACCACCACGATTACGACCATTTGCGCGGCCAGCAGATCGACCCGACCTTCAGCTATGCCGAATTTGCCAGCCTGCTGGAAGGCAGCGCCAGCGGCATCGAAACGTGGGGTAGCTGGCAGCCATTGCCGCGCTGGCGCCTGTCGACCGGCTGGACGGCGCTGCACCAGCGCCTGCGTCTGAAACCGGGTGGCAACGACCTGATGGGCGTGGCTGCGGCGCGGCGCGACCCGTCCCACACGCTGCAACTACGGTCGCACTACAACATCGACGATGCGCGCGAGATCGACGTCACGCTGCGCCGCACCGGCGAGATGCCGGCGTCGCGCATCGCGTCGGCGACGGCGCTCGACGCGCGCTTCGGCTGGCGCCTGCGCCCGGGCTTGAGCTTGTCGGTGTATGGCGAAAACCTGAATGGCGGGCACGCGGAATTCGGCTCGACCACGTATTGGGCAGAGTTCGAGCGGCGTGTCGGGGTGAAGGTCAGGTGGGATTACTGACGCGCCAGGGCTGGCGCATCATCAGTGCAGATGCATGCGTGATGCCGCCGTGTGGCGGCATCACGCGCGCCATCAGATCTCTGCCGCCAGCTTGGCGGCCAGTCCGATGTAGTTTGCGGGCGTCATCGCCAGCATCAGGTCTTTCGCTTCCTGCGGCACGGCCAGCGTGCCGATGAATTCACGCAGTGCGTCGCGGGTGATGCCCTTGCCGCGCGTGAGTTCCTTGAGCTGCTCGTACGGGTTCTCGATGCCGTAGCGGCGCATCACGGTCTGCACTGGCTCGGCCAGCACTTCCCAGTTCGCGTCCAGGTCCTGCTCGAGGCGCGCCGCGTTCACTTCCAGCTTGTTCAGGCCGCGCAGGCAGCTGTCGTAGGCCAGCAGCGTGTAGCCGAAGCCCACGCCGATATTGCGCAGCACCGTCGAATCGGTCAGGTCGCGCTGCATGCGCGAGACCGGCAGCTTGTCGGCCATGTGGCGCAGCAGTGCGTTGGCCAGGCCCAGGTTGCCTTCCGAGTTTTCGAAGTCGATCGGGTTGACCTTGTGCGGCATGGTCGACGAACCGATTTCGCCGGCTTTCAGCTTCTGCTTGAAGTAGCCCAGCGAGACGTAGGTCCAGATGTCGCGGTTCAGGTCGAGCAGGATCGTGTTGGCGCGTGCGAACGCGTCGAACATCTCGGCCATGTAGTCGTGCGGCTCGATCTGGATCGTGTACGGGTTGAAGCTCAGGCCCAGGCGCGTCTCGATGACGTCCTTCGAGAACGCCGGCCAGTCGAAGCCTGGGTAGGCCGACAGGTGTGCGTTGTAATTGCCGACCGCACCGTTCATCTTGCCCAGGATCTCGACATCGGCGATGCGCTTCATGGCGCGCTGCAGGCGGGCGACGACGTTGGCCATTTCCTTGCCCAGTGTGGTCGGGCTGGCCGTCTGGCCGTGGGTGCGCGACAGCATCGGCAGCGCCGCATTGGTGTGCGCGATCTCGGTCAGCCTGGCGATGATTGCCTGCAGTGCCGGCAGCATCACGCCATCGCGCGCCGCTTTGAGCATCATGCCGTGCGACGTGTTGTTGATGTCTTCCGAGGTGCAGGCGAAGTGGATGAACTCGCTGGCCGCGACCAGCTCCGGCACATCCTTGACCTGCTCCTTGAGCCAGTACTCGACCGCCTTGACATCATGGTTGGTGACCGCTTCGATTTCCTTGATGCGGGCCGCGTCCTTCTCGCCGAAGTTCGCCGCCATGCCGTCGAGGTGGGCGATCGCTTCGGTTGAAAATGGCTTGATCTCGGCGAAACCGGCCTGCGACAGCGCCTGCAGCCACGCGATTTCCACCTTCACGCGGTGGTGCATGAAACCCGTTTCCGACAGGATTGGACGCAGCTTGTCGGTTTTGGTGGCGTAACGGCCATCGAGCGGGGACAGGGCCGACAGGGTCGGCGACAGAGCAGTAGAGGTCATGGCGGGCGTGTCGGTCAAAAACGCGGATTTTACCACTGGCCGGCCGTCCGCCCCTTGCCAATGCTGCGATGTTGCAGCGCACCGCAGCGGCAGAGGTGCAGGTTTTGCGGCTGGGCCCGATGCTATACTGAAGGCCAATTTCCACTTGCGTACATCCATGAAACTCATCGGTTCCATTGCCAGCCCCTACGTGCGCAAGGTGCGCGTCGTGCTGGCCGAAAAAAAGCTCGACTTCGCCTTCATCCTCGAAGACGTCTGGTCGGCCGACACCACCATCGCGCAGACCAACCCGCTGGGCAAGGTGCCATGCCTGCTGATGGATGACGGCAGCGCCCTGTACGATTCGCGCGTGATCGCCGAATACCTCGATACGCTCACGCCGGTGTGCAAGCTGCTGCCGCCAAACGGGCGTGAACGGGCCGAGGTCAAGGTCTGGGAAGCGCTGGCCGATGGCGTGCTCGATGCGGCCGTGCTGGTGCGCCTCGAGAAAACGCTGCGGCCCGAAGCGCAGCAAAGTCCCGAATGGATCGCCCGCCAGATGGGCAAGGTGAATACCGGCCTGCGCGTGATGTCCGAGCGCCTGGGCGAGGGCGCCTTCTGCCGCAGCAACCAGTACACGCTGGCCGACGTCGCCGTGGGCTGCGCACTGGGCTGGCTCGCCTTCCGCTTCCCCGAGATCGACTGGCGCGGCGACTATCCGAACCTGGCGCGCCTGTTCGACAAACTGTCCGAGCGCCAGTCGTTCAAGGACACCGTGCCGGTCGTCGCATGATGGCCATGCACGCGCCGGCCACCGTCGTTTTCGGCGAAGCGCTGGTCGACGACTTCAACAACGAGCAGATCGTCGGCGGTGCGCCGTTCAATGTGGCGCGCCACCTGTCCGCCTTCATGGCGCCATGCCTGGCGATCACGCGCATCGGTGACGATCGCAATGGCCAACTGGTGCGCGCCGAATTCGAACGCTTCGCGATGAGCGACGCCGGGCTGCAGGTCGATCCGATCGAAGAGACCGGCCGCGTGCTGGTCGAGCGCGGCCCGCGCGGCCACCGCTTCACGATCCTGCCGCACCAGGCCTACGACTTCATCGATGCTGCCACTGCCGGCGCCGCGCTGGCGGGCGTGCAGCCGGCGATGGTCTATTTCGGCATGCTGGCCCAGCGCAATGCGCAGTCGCGCGCCGCCCTGACAGCCGTGCTGGCGGCAAGCAGCGCGCCACGCTTTCTCGACCTGAACCTGCGCGACGGCCAGTACGACGAGCGCGGCGTGACCCGCTCGCTGGAAGCGGCGAATATCGTCAAGGTCAATGAAGAAGAATTGCAGGCGCTGTTCGGCTGGCACTTCCAGATCAGGCCGGACGCCCCGGCGCTGTCGGCCGACGAAGTGCGCGCCTCATGCCAGGCCTTGCTGCAGTTGTTTGCGCTCGATGCGCTGATCGTCACGCTGGGCCACCGCGGCTCGGTGTACTTTGGCAGCGACGGCAGCGTGGTGACGCATCACGACACGCCGGCACCGCCGTTCGTCATCGACACGGTAGGGGCAGGGGATGCCTTCTCGGCCATCTTCCTGCTCGGCACGGCGCGCGGCTGGGCGCTGGACGTGACGCTCGCGCGCGCGAACGAATTCGCCGGCGCCATCTGCGCGATGCCGGGAGCGGTGCCAAAGGATATGGGGTTCTACGACAAGTGGATGACGCGCTGGCGCTGATGGTGCGCACCAAGGGGTGATGTGCCGGACTCCCGGGCGGGAATCCGGCGTGTTGCTGATTACTCGCCGATCTGGGTCTGCAGGTAGTTCTGGATGCCGATCTTGACGATCAGGTCCAGCTGCGTCTCTAGCCACTCGATGTGCTCTTCGGTGTCTTCGAGGATCATCAGCAGCAGGTCGCGCGAGACGTAATCGGCCGCCGCTTCGCAGGCGCCGATGCCTTCCTTGACCGTCACGTGCGCTGCACGTTCGAGTTTCAGGTCGCATTCGAGCGTTTCCTGCGTCGACTCGCCGATCATGAGCTTGTGCAGCGCCTGCAGGTTCGGCAGCGCGTCGAGCATCAGGATGCGTTCGATCAGCTTGTCGGCGTGCTTCATTTCGCCGATCGACTCGTCGTATTCCTTCTTTGCCAGCTTGTCCAGGCCCCAGTGGCGATACATGCGCGCGTGCAGGAAGTACTGGTTGATCGCGGTCAGCTCATTGGTCAGCTGTGCGTTCAGCAGACGGATGACGTTTGGATCGCCTTTCATGGGGTGCCCTCGGTAGTGATTTGAATGACCTCCATGATAGCAAACAGCGCGCCATTAAAACGCTAGAAATTGCGCGAAAACAGGTAAAAAAGCGCATTAAATGACACTAAACTCGCCATTTTTGCGCGTAATAGCAACCGTTCTCAGTTCACTGTGCGAACGGTTCTCACTACCCGGTCAGAGCATCACAATCGACGAAAAAAAGCCCCGCACATTTGCGAGGCCGGCGGGACTGGAACGCAGGGAAGGATCAGGCAGCCTGCGGCAGGCGGCGCACTTCGGTGACGGTGGTCTTGCTGCCGATGTGCTCGTGCAGTACCTGGCGCGCATAGCTGACGCAGGTGCCGCACATGGTGCCGACGCCCAGTTCCTTGCGCAGTTCGGCCATCGACGAGATGCCCAGTTCGGCCGCCTGGCGGATTTCACGGTCGGAGATGTTGTTGCAGACACAGACGATCATTGAAGCAACCCTTTTGAAACAACCATTGCAGTTTAGTCTATAAAATGCGAATCATTCTCATTTGCGTTGCTATTTTCTGTAAACTCGACCGTGAACGCAAGCGAAATTTTCGGTACAGACGCATTTTTTTGGACTTGACCGGGGAGCGATGACAAGCTGCAAATAGAAATAATTCCTATTTAGGTTTATGATACCGGGATCGTTCCAGTCGCTGTCTCATACGCGCCACAATTTTTCGGAAGCCGCCATGACCCACGCCGCATTGCCAACCCTCGACTCGCTCAAGACGGGCCAGAGCGCCACCGTTGTCCATCTTGCGCGCGGTGCGCAAGAGGGCGGCATCGATGTCCAGCGCCGCCTGATGGAGCTGGGCTTTGTGCCGGGCGAGCGCATTCGCGTGCTCAAGCGAGTTCTGGGCGGTCCGCTGGCGGTCAAGGTCGGTGAATCCACCTTTGCGCTGCGCCGCTTCGAAGCCGCCCTCGTCTCGATCCAGGCGGACTAGTCGCATGGGAGTCATGGAATCGCAAGTCGCGTCACGCACGCCGCTGGTCGCACTGCTGGGTAACCCCAACTGCGGCAAGACCGCACTCTTCAACCGCCTGACCGGCGCGCGCCAGAAGGTCGCCAACTACGCCGGTGTCACGATCGAACGCAAGGAAGGCAGCTTCACGTCGCCCGCCGGGCGCGCGTTTCGCGTGCTCGACCTGCCGGGCGCCTACAGCCTGAATGCGCAGACGCCCGACGAAGGCATCACGCGTGACGTGGTCGCGGGCCTGCGCGCCGGTGAAGTCCCGCCCGACGCCATCCTGTGCGTCGTCAACGCCACCAACCTGCGCCTGAACCTGCGCCTGGTGCTCGAGCTGCGCCGTCTGGGCCTGCCGATGGTGCTGGCGCTGAACATGGTCGACGTGGCCAAAAAGCGCGGCATCGAAATCGACACCGCCAAGCTGTCGCAGGAGCTGGGCATGCCCGTCGTCGAGACGGTTGCGATCCAGTCCGGCGGCGAGAAGGCCTTGCTGGCCCAGCTCGACGCGATGCCGTTCGGCGTGCCGGTGACGCCCAAGCCGCTGTCGGCGATCGATGAAGTGTCGGTCGAAGACACCCAGCGCGAAGTGCGCCGCATCCTGGCCGCTGCCGTGTCGACGGCCAGGGACACCGGCAACCTGAGCGAAAAGATCGACGGCGTCGTGCTGCACCCGATCGCCGGTCCGATCATCCTGGCGCTGCTGATGTTCGTGATTTTCCAGGCCGTGTTCAGCTGGGGCGATGCACCGATCGAACTGATCGAGGGTGGCATGGGCGCCTTTGGCCAGATGGTCGGCTCGTGGATTGGCGAAGGCATGCTGCACAGCCTCATCGTCGACGGCATCATCGCCGGCGTGGGCAGCGTGCTCGTGTTCCTGCCGCAGATCCTGATCCTGTTCTTCTTCATCCTGTTGTTAGAGGACGTGGGCTACCTGCCGCGCGCCGCATTCCTGCTTGACCGCATCATGGGCAGCGTGGGCCTGTCGGGCCGCTCGTTCCTGCCGCTGCTGTCGTCGTTTGCCTGCGCCATTCCGGGCGTGATGGCTGCGCGCACGATCCAGAACCCGCGCGACCGCCTGGTGACGATCATGATCGCGCCGTTGATGACATGTTCGGCGCGCCTGCCGGTGTACGCGCTCCTGATCGCCGCGTTCATTCCCGACCGCGTCGTGGGCGGCTTCATGAACCTGCAGGGCATCGTGCTGTTCGTGCTGTACCTGGCCGGCATCCTGTCGGCGATGGCGGTGGCCTGGTTCATGAAGCGCCGCAACGGCTACAAGCAGCACGCGCTGATGCTCGAACTGCCGGCCTACCACTGGCCGCATCCGCGCGGCCTGGCTTCGGGCCTGCTCGAACGAGCCAAGATCTTCCTGATGCGCGTCGGTACCCTGATCCTGGCCATGATGATCCTGCTCTGGCTGTTCTCGAGCTTCCCGGGCGCACCGGAAGGCGCAACCCATCCGCCGATCTACTACAGCGTGGCCGGCATGATCGGGCGCGCACTCGAAGTGGTGCTGGCCCCGATCGGCTTCAACTGGCAGATCGCCATCGCGCTGGTGCCGGGCATGGCCGCGCGTGAAGTGGCGGTCGGCGCGCTGGGCACCGTGTACGCGCTGTCGGGCGGTGACGAAGTCGGCAACACGCTCGCGCCACTGATCGCCCAGTCGTGGTCGCTGGCCACCGGCCTGTCGCTGCTGGCCTGGTATGTCTACGCGCCGCACTGCCTGCCAACGCTGGCCACCGTGGCGCGTGAAACGGGCAGCCGCAAATACGCCTGGATCATGGCCGGCTACATGTTCGCGCTGGCCTACGTGGCGGCGTTCATCGTCTACCGCGTCACGCTGGCCATCACCGGAGTCTGACCATGCAAGAACTGACCGTCATCGTCATCGTTACTGTCGCCGCGCTGTATCTGGGCGCGAAGTACCTGCCGGCCCCGCTGCGCGCGCGTGCGGTGCTGATGCTGACCAAGGGCGGGCGCCAGTCGGCGCTGGCGCGCTGGCTGGATACCAGCAGCGGCGGCGCCTGCGGTGGTGGCAGCTGCGGCAGCTGCGCGCCGAAAGCTGCGGCGCCGGCGCCGCAGGGCGCGGGCAAGCACCGCGTCATCAAGCTGCACCAGCACCAGCGCTAGCCCTAGCGGGCTGCAGGTGCGTGGCCAACGGTGCTAAGCTGGCCGCCATATCCACTTTCCTGTCCACGCCATGATCGTCGTCCACCACCTGAACAATTCGCGCTCGCAGCGCATCCTCTGGCTGCTCGAAGAACTCGGACTCGAGTACGAGATCAAGCGCTACGAGCGCGATCCCAAGACGATGCTGGCCCCGCCCGAACTGAAGGCCGTGCACCCGCTGGGCAAGTCGCCCGTCATCACCGATGGCGACCTCGTGGTAGCCGAGTCGGGCGCGATCGTCGAATACCTGACCGCGCGCGCGTCCGACACGGACGCCCCGCGCCTGGTGCCCGCCGCCCGCACGCCGGCGCGCCTGCGCTACACGCACTTCCTGCATTTCGCCGAAGGCTCGATGATGTCGCCGCTGCTGCTCAAGCTCGTGTTCGACAAGATCGAAAGCACGCCGATGCCGTTCTTTGCCAAGCCGATCGCGCGCGGCATCGCGCACAAGGTCAAGGGCAGCTTCGTGCTGCCGCAGATCGCGCTGCAGCTGGGTTACCTCGAAGCCGAACTGGGCAAGCATCCGTGGTTCGCCGGCGAAGAGTTCAGCGCCGCCGACATCCAGATGAGCTTCCCGCTCGAGGCAGCTGCCTCGCGCGGCGGGCTGGACGCCAAGTACCCGAACCTGACCGATTTCCTGGCCCGCATCCATGCGCGCCCGGCGTATCGCCGCGCGCTCGAGCGCGGTGGCGAGTACGCGTACGCGAAGTAGGGCCAGTCCCCGCCACGGTCGCGCATCTTCCCGCGACCGTGCAACCGGTTTATGATGGGCGCCTTCCACGTCTCTTCATGGCCACACTCCATGCCCAACCCGGCAAAGCTGCTCGCGATCGACGGCCTGAACATCGTGCGCCGCGTCTACGAAGCCAGCCCCGAGCCCGATTCCGACCTGAAGGCCAGCATCGCGCTGCGCCACGCGTTCTCGTCGTTTCGACACGTGCTCGAGGCGCATGCACCGACCCACGTGCTGGCCGCGTTCGACCATGGCGGGCCGACCTGGCGCCACGCGCTGTATCCGCGCTACCGCGAGGGCAGGGCGGCGATGCCGTCCGAGCTGCGCGCTGCGCTGCCCGAATTTCACGACCGCCTGCGCGCGGCCGGCGTGCATGTGCTGATGGTGCCCGACGTCGAAGCCGACGATGTGATCGCTACCGGCGTGATGCGCTGGCTGTCCGAGGGCCGCGGCGAAGCGGTCGTGGCCACGACCGACAAGGACTTGCATCCTTTGATCGCGCACGGCGCGCTGGTGTGGGATCATTTCAAGAACGAGTGGCACGACGACGCCTGGGTACGTGCGCGCTTTGGCGTGGCGCCCGAGCAACTGCACGACTTGCTGGCGCTGATGGGCGATCCGACCGACGGCGTACCGGGCGTGTCGAAGATCGGCATGAAAACGGCGGCGCGCCTGCTGGGGGCGTATGGCAATCTCGAGGCCGTGATGGCCGGCGCCGGCATCCTCAAGACGCCACTCGGCGAGAGACTGCGCGCCGAGCGTGAGATACTGGAGATGTCGCGCTGCCTGGTGTCGCTGAAACTGGACGTGCGTCTGGGCGTGACATGGAAGACACTGGCGTACGAAGGCTGATTTTTTTCAGCGCACTGACAAGGAATGTGAAGCTATGCTCAAGGCGGTCATCGTGGATGCAAATGCAGTCTCGCGCGCAACGCTCGGCACCGTGCTGGCCGACGGCAGTTACGACGTGGTCGGCGCCACGCACACCAGCGCGCTGGGGTTGGCGCTGGCAGTCAAGCACCACCCGCACGTGATCTGCATCGCGCGCGAACAAGTCGAGGACGGCAGCGACGTGGTCGAGCAGCTGCGGGCGACGCTGCCCAAGACGCTCGTGTTCCTGGTCTCGGGCACGCTCGACGCCGCGGCGGTCCAGAGCGCGCTGGCGCGTGGCGTGCACGGCTTCATCGTCAAGCCGTTCAAGGCCGATACCGTGCTCAAGACTATCCGCAATACCGTCCTCGCCTTCATCAAGCAGCAACAGGCGGCGGGCAAGCCGGGCTGATGCACAGGTCAGCGGTGTGACAAGGCCGCGCCGGCCGCGTGCATGCAGCCGTCTAGGCGCGCCGCTGCACTTCGTCGGACGCGAGCAAGGCCAGTTCGCGCAGCGCGCGCATCTCGCGCTCGCGCAGGCGGCGTGGTTCGGTATCGAGCACGCACAGCGAACCCAGCGCCAGTCCCTCGGCGGTGCGTACCGGATAACCCGCATAGAACCGGATGAACGGTGCGCCGGTGACCATCGGGTTGTCGGCAAAGCGCGGGTCGGCGCTGGCATCCTCCACCACGAACGGCTCGTCCTGCATCAGCCCGTGACTGCAGAAGGCCAGTGAGCGCGCCATCTCGTTGCTGTCGAGACCGACGCGCGATTTCGACCACTGCCGTTGTGCGGACAATAGGCTGATCAGGGCCATGGGGCAGCCCGTCGCGTGGCTGGCGAGCCACGTCAGGCGATCGAATGCCGCGTCATCTTCTGAATCCATCAGGCCGCTATGGGCGAGCGCTGCCAGCCGCTGCGACTCATTGGCCGGGACCGGGTAGTCGGGGGCGGCAGCCGGCAGGAACTCGCCAGCCACTGGCGCAGGTGCCGCCTTGTCGGCCTCCTTCGAGGCGATACGCTCGCGCACCAGGCGCATCACGGCGCTGTAATGCACACGGCGATGCCCGCCCGGTGTCTTCCAGGCGGGGAGGTCACCGCTTTCCATCCATACCTGCGCCGTACTGACAGCAACACCGAGCAACTGCGCTGCTTCACGCGTTGTCAGTATCCGGTCGTTAAATTCATGTGTTTTCATGACATTGATGGTGTTATTCGCTGATTTTATTTTACACCAAGCAACTAAAAATGACGAATACAACGATTCGTTTGAAAATAATGATTGACCTTAAGTTTTTTATTGGCAACAATAGATTCTTATCCGTCATATTCGTCATATTTACGCGCATCGGCGCGTCGTTTCCATGAATTCTCCGCTCTCCCAACTACACTGCGGGTCGCCCCAGTATGAGACTGCCCGTCTCGATGCCCTGCGTCGCCTGGAACTGCTCGATACCCCACCCAGCGAAGCATTCGACCGCATCACGCGTATGGCGGCGCAGCTGTTCGGGTTGCCGATCGCCGCGGTGTCGCTGACCGACGCCAACCGCCAATGGTTCAAGTCGAAGGTCGGCATTACGCACGACACGATTCCGCGGATGAAAGCGCCGTGCGCGATGGTGGCCGACGAGCGCGAGGTGCTGATCGTGCCGGATCTGCTGGAGGACGCGTATTTCCGGGACAGCCCGCTGGCGGATGGCGGTATCCGCTTCTATGCCGGCGCGCCGCTGACGACCAGCGAGGGCTTTTGCCTGGGCGCGATGTGCGTGCTCGGTACCGAGCCGCGCCAGGTCAGCGCGGCCGAGCGCCAGGCGTTGACGGACCTGGCGACCATGGTGATGGCGCAGATCGAACTGCAGCATGCGTTCGGGCGCGTCGATCCGGTCAGCGGCCTGCCGAACCGCAACCAGTTCATCATCGACTTCAATGACCTGGAATTGTACGAGCCGAATGGCGAGGTGCGCATCGCGGCCCTGATCAGCCTGGCCAGCCCGCAGGAACTGAGCGATGCCCAGCGCGTGATGGGGTCGAGCTATCTCGACGACATGGTGCGCGAAACGGTGCCGCAGCTGCGCCTGGGCGGCGCCGGCAAGATCTACCATGTGGGCAGCACGCAGTTCGCGTTCTTCGCGCCGCGCGGCCTGTCGATCGAGCCGTTCTGCGAGCAGATGCAGTCATGGCTCGATGCGCGCGCCAGTTATGGCCAGGCGCGCCTGATCACGACGACGACGGTGGGCATTGCGCCGTTCACGGTCGGCCAGACCGAGGGCCTGGATCTGCTGCGCAATATGCACAGCGCCGCGCACGATGCGCTGGCGGCCGAACGCTGCGTGCGCGTGTTCTCGTCGCAGCACGACGCGATCCTGCAGCGCCGCTTCTGGCTGGTGACCGAATTCGGTGCCGCGCTCGCGAGCGAGGACGAACTGCATCTGGTGTACCAGCCGAAGGTCAACCTGCGCGACGGCGGCTGCGTCGGCGTCGAAGCGCTGCTGCGCTGGAACCATCCGACCGCCGGCGCGATCTCGCCCGGCGAATTCATGCCGGTGATCGAGACGACGTCACTGGCGCGCGCCACCACCGAATGGGTGCTGCGCGCGGCGCTGCGCCAGATAGTTGCGTGGCGCCGTGACGGCCTGGCGTTGCAGGTGGCGGTGAATGTCTCGGCCGTGAACCTGGAGGAGCCGGATTTCTGCGATCGCGTGCTGATGGAGTTGCAGCACCATGGCCTGGCGCCGTCGTGCCTCGTGATCGAGCTGACCGAGAGCGCGCTGATGCGCAATCCAAAGGTCGCGCAGGCCACGCTCGAGCGCCTCGGGCGCGCCGGCGTGCAACTGGCGATCGACGATTTCGGCACCGGCTACAGCAGCCTGTCGTACCTGCAAAGCCTGCCGGCCAACGTGGTCAAGATCGACCAGAGCTTCATGCGCAACCTGGTCCAGGACGACCGCTGCCGCGCGCTGGTGGGCACGATGATCAAGCTGTCGCACGACCTCGGTCACAAGGTCGTGGCCGAAGGCGTGGAAACGGTGGAGGTGGAAGATTTTTTGCGCCTGGCCGGCTGCGACGAGATCCAGGGCTACCTGCACGCGCGGCCGCTGGCGCCCGCCGTGCTGGTGGAATGGCTGGCGGCGCGCCAGCCTTGATGTGTCGTCAGGCGGCGCTTGAGCGCACGTCGATGATGCCGCCGCCCAGGCACACGTCGCCGTCGTACAGCACGGCCGACTGGCCTGGCGTGACTGCCCACTGGGCTTCATCGAAATCGAGCGCGAAGCGTGCGTCGCCATCGGCCAGCACGCGGCAGGCCATGTCGGCCTGGCGGTAGCGGGTCTTGGCCGACAGCGCGCCGGCAGCCGGTGCGTGGCCGGCGATCCAGCTGGCCTGGCCGGCTTCGAGCCGGTCCGACAGCAGCCATGGATGGTCGTGGCCCTGCACGATGTAAAGCGTGTTGGCCTCGATGTCCTTGCGCGCCACGAACCACGGCTCGCTGATGCCGTCCGCCGTCTTGCGTGACTTCAGGCCCCCGATGCCGATGCCCTTGCGCTGACCCAGCGTGTAGAACGACAGGCCGACGTGCTCGCCCACCTGCGTGCCATCGTCGAGCCGGATCGGGCCCGGCTTGTAAGCCAGGTAGCGATTCAGGAAGTCGCGGAAAGGCCGCTCGCCGATGAAGCAGATGCCCGTCGAATCCTTTTTGGCCGCGTTGGGCAGCTGGAGTTTTTCGGCGATCTTGCGCACTTCGGTTTTCGGGATTTCGCCCAGCGGGAACAGCGATTTGGACAACTGCGCCTGGCTCAGGCGATGCAGAAAATAACTCTGGTCCTTGGTGGCGTCGAAGGCCTTGAGCAACTCGAAGCTGCCGCTGGCCGTGTTTTCGCGCACACGTGCATAGTGGCCGGTGGCGATCAGGTCGGCGCCGAGCTTCATCGCATGGTCAAGGAAGGCCTTGAACTTGATTTCGGCGTTGCACAGCACGTCCGGGTTCGGGGTGCGGCCGGCCTGGTATTCGCGCAGGAACTCGGCGAACACGCGGTCCTTGTATTCGGCGGCGAAGTTGACCGCTTCGATGTCCACCCCGACCACGTCGGCCACGCTGGCCGCGTCGATCCAGTCCTGGCGCGTCGAGCAGTATTCGGAATCGTCGTCGTCTTCCCAGTTCTTCATGAACAGGCCGACCACGTCGTAGCCTTGTTCCTTGAGCATCCAGGCCGCGACCGAGGAGTCGACTCCGCCCGACATCCCGATCACGACTTTTTTCTTGCGCATGTTACGTCCGTAGTGAATTCTTCAGATCCCGCCTTCGAACACCGAAGGGTGGGTGTGCAGCAGGGAGAGCGGCGTGCTCTGGCCGGCCAGGTAATCGTCCACGCAGCGCAGCACGATCGGGCTGCGGTGGCGGTCGACGGTGGCGGCGATTTCATCGCGCGTCATCCACATGGTGCGCAGGATGCCCTCGTCGAGCGGCTGGTCGAACTGGCGCCCGACGCTGCCGGCAAAGGTAAAGCGCAGGTAGGTGACGTCGGCATTGCGCGACTTCGAGTGGTAGCGCGACATGTACATCCCCACCAGCGAGTGCGGAATGAACTCGTGCGCCGTTTCTTCGAGCGCTTCGCGCACCACCGCCTGTTCCAGCGATTCGTGCGGGTCGAGATGGCCGGCGGGCTGGTTCAGCTTGATACCTTCGCTCGTCTCTTCTTCGATCAGCAGGAACCGGCCCTCGTGCTCGATGATCGCTGCCACGGTAACCGATGGTTTGAAGATATCGCTCATGCCTGTCCTTGAAAATGAGCCGGTATTCTACCTTGACAAGGCCTGTGTTTGCTCAGCTGCCCCCTTCCTTCGACGTTGGCATGTGGTTAATCGGGCTTGATCTGTCGCAAAAACAACCGTCATGGTCTGGCGCGCCCTGCACCTTGTCTACGGATGATCAAATCGGCCACGCAAATTTAATAATTGAACAATCACTGTAAAGACGTGATAGATTTGCTGGCGCGGCAGTTCAACGAATGGAGGGATCCATGAGAATTGGTATTCCGGCCGAAACCCGGCCGGGCGAGACCCGTGTTGCAGCCACCCCCGAGACCGTGAAAAAGCTGGCCGCGCGCCACGCGGTCGTGGTGCAGGCCGGCGCCGGCCTGCATGCGGCGGCGCCAGACGCCGCGTTTGAGGCCGCCGGCGCCGTCATCGTCGATGCCCCTGGCGCGTTCGGCGCCGACCTGGTGCTCAAGGTGCGCAGTCCTGCCGCCGGCGAGCTTGCCATGATGCGCCGCGACGCGATGCTGGTCGGGATGCTTGATCCGTTCGATGGCGAGGGTCTCGCTGCGCTGGCCACCGCCGGCATCACCGCCTTTGCCTTGGAAGCCGCGCCGCGCATCACGCGTGCGCAATCGCTCGACGTGCTCTCATCACAGGCGAACATCGCCGGCTACAAGGCCATCCTGCTGGCCGCGAATACTTACGGGCGCTTCATGCCGATGCTGATGACGGCCGCCGGCACCGTCAAGGCGGCGCGCGTGCTGATCATGGGCGTCGGGGTGGCCGGCCTGCAGGCCATCGCCACCGCCAAGCGGCTGGGCGCCGTGATCGAAGCGTCCGACGTGCGCCCGCCGGTGAAAGAGCAGGTGGAGTCGCTCGGTGCGAAATTCATCGACGTGCCGTATGAAACCGACGAAGAGCGCGAGATCGCGGCCGGCAGCGGCGGCTATGCGCGCGCGATGCCGGCCGACTGGATGCGGCGCCAGGCGCAGCTCGTGCACGAGCGCGCGAAGCTGGCCGACATCATCATCACCACGGCCCTGATTCCCGGACGGCGCGCGCCGGTGCTGATCGGCGAAGACACGGTGCGCGCCATGAAGCCCGGGTCCGTGATCGTCGACATGGCCGTGGCGCAGGGCGGCAACTGCGTGCTGAGCGAGCTGGGGCAGACAGTAGTCAAGCACGGCGTGCACATCATCGGCGAGCCCGATCTGGCCACGCTGGTGCCGGCCGATGCCTCGGCCCTGTATGCGCGCAATGTGCTTGATTTCCTCAAGCTGGTGATCGACGCCGACGACCGGTTCCATATCGACCGCGACGACGAGATCGTGCGCGCGACCCTGATGTGCAGTGCCGGAGAGCTGCTGCGCAAGTAAGACGTTGGCATCGTTGACTAGAACGGACAGGAGACACCATGGATATCAGCCACACCGTCATCAACCTGATCATCTTCGTACTGGCGATCTACGTCGGCTACCACGTGGTCTGGACCGTCACCCCGGCGCTGCACACGCCCCTGATGGCCGTCACCAACGCCATCTCGGCCATTGTCATCGTCGGCGCCATGCTGGCCGCCGGCCTGACCGAGGGTGTGACGGGGCGCGTGGCCGGCACGCTGGCCGTCGCCCTCGCGGCCGTGAACGTGTTTGGTGGCTTCCTGGTCACGCAGCGCATGCTGGAGATGTTCCGCAAGAAGGCGCCCAAGGCCGCGCCGAAGCAGGAGGACGCGGCATGAACGCCATCAGCATGAACCTGGTCACGCTGTTCTATCTGGTGGCCTCGGTGTGCTTCATCCAGGCGCTCAAGGGTCTGTCGTCGCCATCGACGGCGCGCCTGGGCAATGCGTTCGGGATGGCCGGCATGGCCATCGCGGTGCTGACCACCATTGCATTGATGCTCAAGCTGCAGGAGCGGCTGCAGCAGGGCGGGGGACTGGGATTCGGCCTGGTGCTGCTGGGCGTGGTCGTGGGCGGCGCGATCGGCGCGACCGCGGCGAAAAAAGTCGAGATGACCAAGATGCCGGAGCTGGTCGCGGCGATGCACTCGCTGATCGGGCTGGCCGCCGTCTGCATCGCGATCGCGGCGGTGTCCGAGCCGTGGGCCTTCAACATCACGACGCGGGGTGAGCCGCTGCCGTTCGGGAACCGGCTCGAACTGTTCATCGGCACGTTCGTCGGCGCGGTGACGTTTTCGGGCTCGGTGATCGCCTTCGGCAAGCTGTCGGGCAAGTACAAGTTCCGCCTGTTCCAGGGCGCGCCGGTGCGCTTTGCGGGCCAGCACATCCTGAACCTGTTCGTCGCCATCGCCATTGTCGCGCTGGGACTGGTCTTCTGTTTTGCCGACGGCCTTGAACCCGCGTGGGGCGCGTTCATCGTGATGGCGGCGCTGGCGTTCGTGCTGGGCGTGTTGATCATCATCCCGATCGGCGGGGCCGACATGCCGGTGGTGGTCTCGATGCTCAATTCGTACTCGGGCTGGGCGGCGGCGGGCATCGGCTTCTCGCTGAACAACGCGATGCTGATCATCGCCGGCTCGCTGGTGGGCTCGAGCGGCGCGATCCTGTCGTACATCATGTGCAAGGCGATGAACCGCTCGTTCTTCAATGTGCTTCTGGGCGGCTTTGGCGGCGAAGCGGTGGCCGACGCCGGCGGCGCGAAAGAGCAGCGGCCCGTCAAATCCGGCTCGGCCGAAGACGCCGCGTTCATCCTGCAGAATGCCGAGTCGGTGATCATCGTTCCCGGCTACGGCCTGGCCGTGGCGCGCGCGCAGCACACGGTCAAGGAGCTGGTCGACAAGCTGACTGCGCATGGCGTTACGGTCCGTTACGCGATCCACCCGGTGGCGGGGCGCATGCCGGGCCACATGAACGTGCTGCTGGCGGAAGCCGAAGTACCGTACGACCAGGTGGCCGAGATGGAAGACATCAACGGCGAATTCGGCCAGACCGACGTGGTGCTGGTCCTGGGCGCCAACGACGTGGTGAACCCGGCCGCGAAAGACCCGAAATCGGCCATTGCCGGCATGCCAATTCTGGAAGCCTACCGGGCCAAAAGCATCATCGTCAACAAACGCTCGATGGCCTCCGGCTACGCGGGCCTCGACAACGACCTGTTCTACCAGCCCAACACGATGATGGTCTTCGGCGACGCCAAAAAAGTCATCGAAGCGATGGTCAAAGCCGTCGAATAAGCAATAGCCCAACAATTAGGGTCAGAGTCGAATTATTGGCTAATAGCCTTCAGGAACTCTGGCCATCCAGCTTCACAATCCGCTTGAGCATGGCTCTAGACGACTGGTCTAATTTGGTGTATAGTGGGTCCATGGCAAAAGCACTGACATCCGAATCGCCCGGCGTTCGCGACACTATCCTCGACGTCGGGCAGCGCATCATGGCCGGCAAGGGGTTCTCGGCGGTAGGGCTGAACGAGATCCTGGTCTCGGCGGGCGTGCCGAAGGGATCGTTCTACCATTACTTCGGCTCGAAGGATGCGTTCGGCGAAGCACTGCTGGCCAGGTATTTCGACGGGTATCTGGCAGAGATGGACGTCACGCTGCGCAATCCGGATGCGACGATGGCCAGCAAACTGCTGACCTATTTCGGGCAATGGCGCACGAACCAGTCGTTTGACGATTGCCAGGGCAAGTGCCTGGCCGTCAAGCTGGGCGCCGAAGTGGTCGATTTGTCCGAGCCGATGCGCCTGACGCTCAAGCAAGGTACCGCCGGCATCGTCACCCGTCTGGCCGAGGCCATCGAAGGCGGCATCGCCGATGGTTCGCTGAAGGTGGAGGGCGAGGCAGGGCAGGTGGCGCAGAGCCTGTACCAGCTCTGGCTGGGCGCCAGCCTCATGGCCAAGATCGCGCGGGATGCGGTGGCGTTCGATGCGGCGCTGGCGACCACGCGGCGCCTGTTGCACTTGCGCGAATAACACCCATATCGAACGCTTCACATGAAGCGTTTTTTTGACACACAATCTAGACGACTGGTCTATTAACACCAACAACAAGGAGCCACACCATGAACATCCTGATCGTACTGACCTCGCACGACACCCTGGGCAACACCGGCCGCAAGACCGGCTTCTGGCTCGAAGAGCTGGCCGCCCCGTACTACGCATTGAAGGAAGCCGGCGCCAACATCGTGCTGGCCTCGCCTGCCGGTGGCCAGCCGCCGCTCGACCCGAAGAGTGATGATGCATCGGCCCAGACCGATGACACCCGTCGCTTCAAGGCCGATGCCGCCGCGAACGCGCAACTGGCCGCGACCGTGCGTCTCGACACCGTCTCGCAGGCTGACTTTGACGCCGTGTTCTACCCGGGCGGCCACGGCCCGCTGTGGGACCTGGCCGAAGACCGCAACTCGATCGCGCTGATCGAGTCGTTCATCGCCGCGAACAAGCCGGTGGCGCTGGTGTGCCACGCACCGGGCGTGCTGCGCCACGTGAAGAATGCCGACGGCACGCCACTCGTGCAGGGCAAGCGCGTCACGGGCTTTACCAATACCGAAGAAGCCGCCGTTGAACTGACGGACATCGTGCCGTTCCTGGTGGAAGACGAGCTCAAGGCAAAGGGCGGCAACTATTCGCGCACCGATGACTGGGGTTCGTACGTCGTCACCGATGGCTTGCTGATCACCGGTCAGAATCCGGGTTCGTCGGCAGCTACCGCCACCAAGCTGCTGGAAGCGCTGTCGCGTTCGCATTGATTCAGTTGAACGCGTGGACGGCGCAGCCGTCCACCCTACGCTACTGACAGACGTGCGGGCCGCTAATACATCGCCGTTGGCAATGTATTAGCGGCCATGTCACAAAACGTTGTCAAACAATTCGACTCTGACCCCAATTGTTGGGTCATTGCTCCGGGTTAGCGGCGGCCGAACATCATTAGGTCGGCCAGCAGCGTGCGGGCGGGGCGGGTCAGGTCGAGGGCGGCCAGGCCCAGGCCGAGCAGCGGTTGCAGCGGGCCGGGGATCGTGAAGGCGCGCGCCATCGTGTCGGTCAGGCCGATGGTCGTGCGGCGGTCGCCTGCGCGGTCTTCTGTGAAGCGCGCGATGGCTTCGGCGTCCGGCCCGCGCGCCAGCTGGCGTGCCAGCACGGCGGCGTCGCGCAGGCCCAGGTTCAGGCCCTGGCCGGCCACCGGGTGCAGCGTTTGCGCGGCATTGCCGATGGCGACCGTGCGGGCCGTGGCGCGTGCTTCGGCGTTCAGGCCCAGTGGGAAGGCGCTGCGTGATGATACTTTCGTGAAGGCGCCCAGGCGGGCGCCGAACGCCTCGCCCAGCTGCGCCAGGAAGCGCGTGTCGTCCAGCGCCAGGATTGCCTGTGCGCGCTCCGGACGCATGCACCAGACCAGCGCGTACTGGTGGCCGTCAGCGCCGTCTTCGGGCAGCAGCGCCAGCGGGCCTTCGTCGGTGAAGCGCTCGAATGCGCGGTGCGCGATCGGCAGCGCCGTCGTCACGCGCGCGATCATGGCGCTCTGTTCGTAATCGCGGCTGCGGGCGCGCTGGTCCTGCGCGCCAAACAGGCCGCCTTCGGCCTGCACCGCCACCCGGGCACGCACCGTGCTGCCATCGTCCAGGTGCAGCAGCGCCGCATCCGGCTGTTCATCGAGCGACGTCACGCGCGCCGGGCGCAGCATCAATACGCCGGCCTGCTCGCCCACTTTCGCCAGCGCATCGACGACGGCGCCGTAGCGCGTCACGTAGCCCAGCGCCGGCACGTCATGGTCTTCGCGCTGCATCAGGCTGCGGCCCAGCTGGCCGCGGCGCGAGACGTGGATCTCGTGGATCGGCGTGGCGGCCAGCGGCCATGCGCCCACCTCTTGCAGCAGTTGCGCGCTGCCCCATGACAGCGCGATCGAGCGCGGATCCGAAATCGCCTGGCCCAGCGACTTGCCGTCGATGAGCGCGATGCGCGCACCGGCGATGCCGCGCCGGACCAAAAAGCCCGCCAGCGCCAGGCCCACCGGCCCCGCGCCGCAGATCGCCACATCGACGTCGTAAGTGTGGTTCGTCATCGTGCTGCCTTCATCCATGCTTCAATCTCCGCCACGTCTTTCGGTACGCCGTCCGTCAGGATGCGCGCACCCGTTTCGGTGACGACGACATCGTCCTCGATCCGGATGCCGATGTTCCAGTATTGTTCGGGCACGCCGTCGGCCGGCCGCACGTAGATGCCCGGCTCCACGGTCAGCGCCATGCCCGGCTGCAGCGCGCGCGATGGTTTCTCGGTCAGCGCCAGGTCGCGGTACACGCCCACATCGTGCACGTCCATCCCCAGCCAGTGGCCGGTGCCGTGCATGTAGAACTGGGCGAAGGCGCGCGTGTCGATCGCGTCGTCGACCGAGCCGACCTTGCGTTTATCGAGCAGGCCCAGGTCCAGCATGCCCTCGGTCAGCACCCGCACGGCCGCCTCGTGGATCGCGCTGTACGGCTGCCCGGGCCGGATGGCCGCCAGCGCCGCGGCCTGGGCGCGCAGCACCAGTTCGTACAGCGTGCGCTGCGGCGCCGTGAAGCGGCCATTGGCCGGATAGGTGCGCGTGATGTCGCTTGCGTAGCCGTCGATTTCGCAGCCGGCGTCGATCAGAACCAGCTCGCCATCGAGAATGCGGCGGTCGTTGGCGATGTAGTGCAGCACGCAGGCATTCGGGCCCGATGCGACGATGGACGAATATGCCGGCGCCTGCGCGCCATGACGGCGAAACTCGTGCAGCAGTTCGGCCTCGATCTCGTATTCGACCATCCCTGGGCGCGTGGCGCGCATCGCGCGTGCATGCGCCCCAGCCGAGATGGCGCCGGCGCGCGCCATCAGGTCCACTTCGTGCGCGTCCTTCACCAGCCGCATCTCGTCCAGCAGCACCAGGAGATGATGGGTCGTCGCCGGCGTCGTCACGCCCGTGCGGCCCAGCGCGCGCACGCCCTTCAGCCAGCCGGTGACCTGCGCATCGAGCGCTGCGCTGTGGCCCGGCGCGCAATACAGCGCCGGCGCATTCGACAGGATGCCGACCATGCGCGCATCGAGTTCGTCGACCGGGTACGCCTCGTCGAACCCGAACGCGGTGCGCGCTGCATCGGGTCCGTAGCGAAAGCCATCCCAGATCTCGTGGTCAGGGTCTTTCGCGCGGCAGAACAGGATCGCGCGGGCAGGGCGGTCATCGAGCGCCGCCACCAGCACGAGGCAGCTGTCAGGTTCGGCGAAACCGCTCAGGTAATAGAAGTAGCTGTCGTGCCGGTACGGATACGGGCTGTCGCCATTGCGCATGACCTCGGGCGCCGTGCCCAGCACCGCCACCGCGCCCGGCGGCATCTGCGCCAGCACGCGCGCGCGCCGATCCGCATGCACGGCGCCGGCCAGTATCATGGCGCCGACTTGGCCGGCCGCAGCGGCGCGTTCAGTTCTTCCAGCTGGCCGACGGTGCCGACATTGACCCACTGGCCGTGATACACCTCGCCGCCGATGCGACCCTGTTCGATGTACTGGCGCATCAGGGGACCGAACTTGACGAACTCGCCCGCGCGGATGCCGTCGAACATCTCGGGCCGGTACACGCCGATGCCGGCGAAGTTGAACTTGGTCTCGCCCTCATTCCTGAGTGTGTACATGTCGAGTGCGAAGTCGCCCTCGGGGTTGTGCCACGGGTTCGGCGTGAGCCACAGCCAGGCGATGTCGCGCTGGTCGACCGCATAGACCTGGCCCACCGCGTCCTTGTCCTTGAGCGCATCGAGCGCCTCGGTGAAGTCGAAGTAGGGCGCATAGATGTCGCCCGACACGGCCAGAAATGGCTCGTCGCCCAGCAGGTGCAGCGCATTGGCCACGCCGCCGGCCGTCTCGAGCGGGCTCGGTTCGTGCGAGTAGACGATGCGCGCGCCGTAGCGGCTGCCGTCGCCCAGCTCGGCCTCGATCATGTGACCCAGGTGCGAGTGGTTGATGACGATGTCGACGATCCCGGCGCGCACCAGGTTCAGCACATGCCAGGTAATCAGGGGCCGGCCGCGCACCTTGAGCAGGGGCTTCGGGCAGGTGTCGGTCAGTGGCCGCATGCGCTCGCCGCGGCCGGCGGCAAAAATCATCGCTTTCATGATGGATGCCTTCAGAAGGTGTAGCCGAACTGTTGCGGCTTGTCGTCGACTGCGTCGAGCAGGCGCAGCAGCGGCTTGAGTTCGTTGTAGCGGTTGGCGGTCTTGCGCACGTAGTCGAGCACCGTCGGCAGGTCGCCCATGTAGTGGGCCTTGTTGTCGCGGTAGTTCAGGCGGCAGAAGATGCCGAGAATTTTCAGGTGGCGCTGCAGCGCCATGAATTCGAAGTCGCGGTAGAACGCGTCGATGTCCGGATTGACCGGCAGGCCGACGCTCTTGGCGCTTTGCCAGTAGCGCACCACCCAGTCGAGCACCATGTCTTCGTCCCACTGGATGTAGGCGTCGCGCAGCAGCGAGGCCAGGTCGTACGTGACCGGGCCATACACGGTATCCTGGAAGTCGAGCACGCCCGGGCTGTTCTGGTCCAGGAACATCAGGTTGCGCGAATGGAAATCGCGGTGCATGAACACCTGCTGCTGCGCCAGCACGTTGGCGGTAATCGCTTCGAATACCTTGTCGAGCTGCGCCTGCTGTTTGTCGTCGAGCGTCACGCCCAGGTGCTTGCCCAGGTACCACTCGGGGAAGATGCCCAGCTCGCGCATGATGAACGCGCGGTCGAATTCGGGCAGCACGTCCGGCTGGCTGGCCATCTGGAACTTGAGCAGCGCGTCGACGGCGTCCGAATACATGAAGGCGGCATTGTCAATCGACAGGCGCGACAGGTAAGTGGTGTTGCCCAGGTCGGACAGCAGCAGGAAGCCATGTTCGACGTTGCGCGCGGCAATCGCCGGCACGCTCACGCCGGCTTCCAGCAGCAAACCCTGCACGTGGACGAAGGCCGGCACGTTTTCGCGCTCGGGCGGAGCGTCCATCGCGACCAGCGTCGTGCCCAGCCTGGCCTGCATGTCGGCCACGACGTCGTAGCGGAAGTAGCGCCGGAAACTGGCATCAACGGAGGCGCGGCGGCCGGACGCGACGTCGACCAGGCCGGTCGTGGCCAGCCAGGCGTTCAGTTGCGACAGCCGGGTATCGGGCACTGCGTCGGTGGAGGCGGGAAGGTTTTGAGACAAAGATGACATGAAGCAGCCTGATGAATCCGGTTGGTTGAACTAATTCCCCTATAATAAGGGATTCATCCCAAAAAAACCGCCCTTTATGGCGCACGTCGATTCTCCATGAGCTGCGATTTTCCATGAGCTGGTCCTCGGCCCAACCATTCCCACCACGACACGTGCTCGCACTGTATGCAATGGCTTCGGTCACTGCGCTGCCTGCGTTCGCCCAGACGCCCGCCACCGTCAACGTCACCGCCCCTGCACCAACGGCCCAGGCCGAAGACGAGCTTCCCGTCACCGTCAAGGCCGAGGATATCGCCGGCCGGCCCGACCGCCGGCTCGATCTCTCCCGCAATGTCGAGATCACGCGCGGCCAGACGGGCATGACCGCCGATACGGCCTGCTACCTGGTCGTCGAAGACCAGGTCACGGCCTCCGGCAACGTCGACATGTGGCGCTTCGGCGACCGCTATAAAGGCGACGAGCTGCAGCTGAACCTCGAAACCGGCAAGGGCTACCTGCTCAACCCGACCTATTTCATGGCGGCGAACAATGGCCAGGGCCAGGCGAGCCGGATCGACTTTTTGGGTGAACAGCAGGCCGTCGTGCGCGACGGTACCTACAGCACCTGCGAAGGGCCGGACCCTGACTGGTATCTGAAGTCGAGCACGCTGCGCCTGGACAAGGGCCGCGACGTCGGCACCGCCGGCAAGACGGTCATCTACTTCAAGGATGTGCCGATCCTCGGTACGCCGGCGATGTCGTTCTCGCTGTCGGGCCAGCGCCGTTCGGGCTGGCTGCCGCCAACCGTCGGCTTCGGCTCGCAGGGCAAGGCCGAAGTGATGGTGCCGTACTACGTCAACATCGCACCGAACCGCGACCTGACGCTGTACCCGCGCATGATGTTCGACCGCGGTTTCCAGCTGGGGGCGACCGGGCGTTACCTGGGCAGCACCTACAACGGTGAAACCCACGTCGAAGTGCTGCCGGATGACCGCCAGACGGGCACCACGCGCTGGCGCGCCGATTCGCTGCACAACGGCGCGATCAAGCCGAACTGGTCGTACGGCTGGAACCTGCACGGCGCATCGGACGATGAATACCCGTCCGACTTTTCGCGCACCGTCGCCGCCAGCGCCGAGCGCCAGCTGCTGCGCGAACTGCGCACCGATTACTCGGGCCAGTACTGGAGCCTGTCCGCGCGCGCCCAGAATTACCAGGTGCTGCAAGACCCGGCGGCCGCCACCAATCCCAGCCTGACGGTGCCACGGCCGTACGACCGCCTGCCGCAGATTAACTTCCGCTCGGCGCGTTACGATGTGGCCGGCTTCGACTGGGCACTGGATGCCGAGGCGACCCGCTTTGCCCACCCTACCGACGTGGGCGGCTCGCGCGCCGTGGTCCAGGGCCAGGTCAGCTACCCGATCGTGCGCCCGGGCTGGTTCGTCACGCCCAAGCTGATGTACAACGCGGCCCAGTACGATCTCGACGACCACGCCACGCGCCTGGGCAAGCCGACCAAGCTGACGCGCACGATTCCGACGGTGTCGTTCGACAGCGGCATGGTGTTCGAGCGCGACGCGTCGCTGTTCGGCAAGTCCACCACGCAGACGCTCGAGCCGCGCCTGTTCTATGTGTACACGCCGTACGAGAACCAGGACGATGTCCCGCTGTTCGACACGGGCCGCTCGGGCTTCAATTACGCCCAGCTGTTTTCGGAGAACCGCTACGTTGGCCTGGACCGCGTGTCCGACGCCAACCAGCTGACCGCGGCGCTGGTGTCGCGTTTCATCCAGGAAGACGGCGCCGAGCGCCTGCGCCTGGCCATCGGCCAGCGCCTGTACTTCGAAGAGCCGCGCGTGCGCATCGCGGGCGAAGCGGCGCAGCAAAGCCGGTACGACCTGCTGCTGGCCGCCGGCGGCACCATTTCCGAGTCCTGGACCTTCGATAGCGGCGTACAATACGATGCGGCCGGGAGCAGTCTGTACAGCTCGAACGTGAGCGTGCAGTGGCGTCCGGGGAAGATGAAAGCGGTCAACGCAGAATATCGTTATCAGCGTGACAGCTTCCGCAACATCGACCTGTCGGCGCAGTATCCGATCTCGCGCCGCTGGTATGGCGTAGGCCGGGTCAGCTATGCGCTGCGTTCGTATGGCGTGGGGCAGGCGGTCAATCCGTCCACCGGCAGCAAGCTGATCGAGAGTCTGATCGGCCTCGAGTACCAGGCCGATTGCTGGGTGTTCCGGATGGGCGCGCAGCGTTTCGTGACTGCCGCACAGACGACGTCGACGCCGATCTTCTTCCAGCTCGAGCTCAATGGCTTGTCGCGCCTGGGCCTGGGCAATCCGCTCGAGTCGTTCAACAAGAGCGTCCCGGGCTATACGCGACTGAATGCCGGCCTTGGGCGCCCCTAAGTCAAATTTCAGACTCGGTGTCCATACTTCGTCGTCCAACCTGACGTGAACAATCCTCAAATGAGTGCTTTCCAGATGATGCGTACTACCCGTTTGCAGTCTCTCCAGTTGGCAGCCGCGCTGCTGTGCGCGATGAGCGCCGGCCAGGTCCTGGCCCAGGCCGCGACGCCTGCCGCCACCACGCCGGCCGCCGCCAGCTCGGGCTTCCTGCCGCCTGCCTCGGCCAATGCCAAGGTGGTCGACTCGATCCAGGTCGTCGTCAACGATGAAGTCATCACGCGCAACGAAGTGGCCGGCCGCATGGTCCAGGTGACGGCAAACATGAAGGCGCGTAACGCCCAGATGCCCGACACCGCCACGATGGAGCGCCAGGTGCTCGAGGCGATGATCGTCGAACGCGCCCAGCTGCAGCTGGCCAAGGAGATGGGCGTCAAGGTCGACGACCGCACGCTGGACGCCACGATCGGCCGCATCGCCGAGAACCAGAAGCTGTCGGTGCAGGACATGCGCAACCAGATGGAAAAAGAAGGCATGCCCTTCTCGCAGTTCCGTCAGGATATCCGCAACGAAATCATGATGCAGCGCCTGCGCGAGCACGAAGTCGACAGCAAGGTGCAGGTCTCGGAAGCCGAGATCGACACCTACATGGCTGCCGCCAAGGCCGCCGCCGCCGACCGCATCGAAGTCGACATCGCCCAGATCCTGGTGCGTGTGCCCGAGAACGCGTCGCCCGAGCAGATCGCTGCCCGTGCCGCGCGCGCCGAAGAAGTGATGCGCCAGCTGCGCACCGGCGCCGACTTCGCGCGCATGGCCTCGACCTATTCCGACGCACCGGACGCGCTCAAGGGCGGCGAAATCGGCTGGCGCGATGCCGACCGCCTGCCGCCGAATTTCTCGACCGAGCTGCGCAAGCTGGAAGCCGGCCAGTTCACGCCGATCCTCAAGACCAACGTCGGCTTCCACATCCTGAAACTGGCCGGCAAGCGTTCGCTGGCCAGCGAGACCGACAAGGCCGTCGTCGAGCAGACCCGCGCGCGCCACATCCTGCTCAAGGTCACCCCGACCATGACCGAGGGTGAGGTCAAGCGCAAGCTGCTGGAAATCAAGGAGAAAATGGCCAACAACGCCGGCACCTTCGAAGAGCTGGCGCGCCAGTACTCGCAGGACGGTTCGGCCAGCAAGGGCGGCGATCTGGGCTGGCTGTATCCGGGCGACACCGTGCCGGAATTCGAGACCGCGATGAACGCCCTCAAGCCGGGCGATACGTCCGACATCGTGCAGTCGCCGTTCGGCTTCCACCTGATCCAGGTGGTCGAGCGCAAGAGCGAAGACGTGACGCAGCAGAAAGAGCGCAACGTGGCGCGCCAGGTCCTGCGCGACCGCAAGATGCAGGAAGCGATGGAAGACTGGATGCGCCAGGTGCGCGACCGCGCCTACGTCGAATTCCGCGAGGAGCAGTAAGCAATGGTCGCGCCGCAGGCGCCTGCGCGCCCGCTGGCGCACCATCGCCCCACGCTGGCGATCACGGTCGGCGAACCGGCCGGCATCGGCCCCGAGATCGCGATCCGCGCCGCCTGGGCCATGCGCGATGAGGCCAACTGCGTGCTGGTGGGCGACGCCGCCTTCCTGGCGCTCACGGCCAGCCTGATCGATCCTGCCATCCGCCTGGCCGCCCTGTCGACCCAGGCGCTGCGCAACGGCGGCCTGCCGCACTTCGGCACCGCGCGGCTGGCCGTCATCGACGTGCCGCTCGACGCGCACGTGGTGCCGGGCCGGCTCGACCCCGAGAACGGCCGCGCCGTGCTGGCCACGCTGGACCTGGCGATCGAAGGTTGCAAGCAGGGCTGGTTCGATGCCATCGTCACGGCGCCGCTGCAGAAAAGCACGATCAACGATGCCGGTGTTGCGTTCTCCGGCCATACCGAATACCTGGCCGACAAGACCGGCACCGCCAAAGTGGTGATGATGCTGGCCGGTTCGCCAGGCGAGGATCAACCGTACCTGCGCGTCGCGCTCGCCACGACCCATCTGCCGCTGAAGGATGTCCCGGGCGCACTCACGCGCGAGAACCTGACGCGGGTACTCGATATCCTGCACGCCGACCTGACAACCAAATTCGGCATCGCAGCGCCCGTCATCCTGGTGACCGGCCTGAACCCGCACGCGGGCGAGAACGGTTATCTGGGCCGCGAAGAAATCGACGTCATCACGCCGGTGCTCGAGGCAGCGCGTGCGCGTGGCATCGATGCGCGCGGCCCGTATCCGGCCGACACGCTGTTCCAGCCGAAATACCTGAAGGACGCCGACTGCGTGCTGGCGATGTACCACGACCAGGGTCTGCCGGTGCTCAAGCACGCAACCTTCGGGCGCGGCATCAATATCACGCTCGGCCTGCCGCTGATCCGCACCTCGGTCGACCATGGCACCGCGCTCGACCTGGCCGCGCAGGGCCTGGGCCTGGCCGATTGCGGCAGCATGATCGAAGCGATCGGCGCCGCCATGCACATGGTGCTGGCGCAGCGCGCGGCCGGCATCAAATAATCAAGAAAGCATTCATGAAACACGTCGCACGCAAGCGCTTCGGCCAGAACTTCCTGACCGACAAGCAAGTCCTTTCCGATATCATCGACGCCATCGCGCCGCGCCAGGGCGAGACCATGGTCGAAATCGGCCCGGGCCTGGCCGCGATGACGGCGCTGCTGCTCAAGCAGCTCGACCACATGCACGTCGTCGAACTCGACCGCGATCTGGTCACGCGCCTGGAAAAAGCCTATCCGCGCGAGCGCCTGACTGTACATTCGGGCGATGCCCTGAAGTTCGACTTCGGTGCGATTCCGGTCGCCGAGGGGAAAAAGCTGCGCGTGGTGGGTAATCTGCCGTACAACATTTCCAGCCCGCTGCTGTTCCACCTGGCGGACTTCGCGCACCTGATCGAAGACCAGCATTTCATGCTGCAAAAGGAAGTGGTCGAGCGCATGGTGGCCGAGCCGGGCAGCAAGACCTACGGTCGCCTGTCGGTGATGCTGCAATGGCGCTACGACATGTCGCTGATGTTCATCGTGCCGCCCACCGCGTTCGATCCGCCGCCGCAGGTTGAATCGGCCATCGTGCGCATGGTGCCGGTCAAGCAGCAATTGCCATGCGATGCCAAGCGCCTCGAAGCCGTGGTGGCCAAGGCCTTCTCGCAGCGGCGCAAGGTCATTCGCAACTGCGTGGCAGGGATGTTCACCGAGGCGCAGCTGGTGGAAGCGGGCATCGACCCGAGCGTGCGGCCGGAAGCCGTGAGCCTGGCGCAATATGTGGCGCTGGCCAATCTGCCGAGCCAGGGCTAGTTGTCACGGCCGTCCGGCCACCAGGTCCCAGATCAAAGCGCCTTTACAGGCGCTTTTTTCATGGATGCACGATCCGGTATAGGGTGGGCGGGTTTCCCGCCCACGCGTCCAAACCAATGTCGCACCGTGGTGATGCGATGTTACGTTGAACGCGTGGACGGCATAGCCGTCCACCCTACGATTGTAATCCGGTCACGGTTTTTATCATGAGTCAGCTGGCAACGGACAAAAAAAAGGCCCGCTACAAGAGCGGGCCGAAATCCAATTCTTTTCTGAGGAGAGTTGGAGGAGACAGGATCAGTATGCTGCGTTACAGCATATAAGTCCAATTTTCCTTTCGCATACTCGACATAAGAATTGCGTATAACTCTCCCGGACTATGCCGCGACGCAGGTCACATTGATGTTGGTGATGGGGTCATCACGCATCGTGCCGGTTGGGTTTGCGACGGTGCAGATCTGGCCGACTGGCTGTTTGCTGACCGTGACGCCATAGGTCGTGTCGAACTGCACTGCAGGCAGCTCATAGACGATCGGGGTCGTGGACGGCGGCGTTGCCGGCGTCGCGGCCGAGTAGGAGCCACCCGTACTGCCGTTGGCCAGCACCAGGCCGGCGCCGGTCAGGCCGGTGATCGTGCCACCGATAGGCCGCGTGTTGATCCGGCAAACAATGGCAATGTCAATGTTCACCAGACGGCCCGCCGTGTCGGCGTTGTTGGTGTAGATGCCGCCTTCCGGAACGCCCGGCTCGCAGTTCTGGTGCGCAGGGTTCGCGGTGACGGTGACGGCATAGGTGTCGCCGTATTCCAGCTTGTCCGGGAAGGCAAAGCGCACCGCTGCGCCGGCCGTGGCTGGCGGTGCGACCTTCAGGGGCACGCCGGCATTGGTCAGGACCAGGCCATCATAAACGACGCCGGTCACCGAACCGGCAACGGTGAACTCGGCTTTGTCGCTGCCGCCACAGGCGGCCAGGCTTGCAGCCAGCGCCAGCGCAAGCGCCGGGCGGATCAGGGAAGACTTCATGCGTTTGACTCCAGAAAAAATTAAGGTGCGCACGTGATGGTCACGTTGTTCACATCGGCGGGGCCCATGATGCCGACGCCATTGGCAATGGTGCAGCTCTGGCCGGCAGGGTTCGCGAGGATCGAGACGCCATACGGTGCGTCTTGTGCCACGCGGGCCATGGCGAACGTGGTCGCGCCGGCCGGCACGGGAACGCGGTCCGAGCCATTGACCACAACCAGGTCGCTCTTGAGGTTGCTGACGGTACCGGTCAGGGCCTGGGTCTTGAAAGTGCAGGCGATCTGGATGGTCGTCACGTCAAAGCCGGCGCGGCCCGTGTTCTGAAACAGCTCGCAGTTGGCCACGTTCGTCGGGGTGCTCTTGACCCGCACGTCATACTTGTCGTCCGACGAAATCCGGGTCGGGAAGAAGAACGTGGTCACGCCCGTGCCGTTCGACGGCACGGGAATTTCATAGTCGGAGCCGCCGTTATTGGTCAGGACCATGCCCGGCTTGGTCACGCCGGAGATCTGGCCGCCCAGCAGCAGCTGGCCGTCGTCGCCACCGCAAGCAGTCAGCAGGACCGCGCATGCCAGCGCTGCGCTTGCGCGCAGGTAGGAACTCTTCATATATTCTCCAAATAATCTAGCGGGAAAGCGCAGGCTGCGCGGTTGGAATCAAAAAATCGCTCAACATTTTAGTTCATTTATTAGGCAACCGGTCCATTTGCGTCCCATTTCCATGTGTATCAGGTTGTAAGCACAATGTCATATAAGCAACGTTCAGATTGTGCGGTTTGCTTTTGGCCGCTTGCATCGCTATGCTGGCGTAGCGTTTTTTCATGCCTGTTCCCTGGAAGCCGATGACCCGCCGCCCCTGGCCCAAAGCCGTTCTGTTCGACCTCGACGATACCCTGTGGCCGATCGCGCCCGTGATCCGGACTGCCGAAACCATCCTGTATGCATGGTTGCAGCAGCATGCGCCGCGCGTGGCCGGGCGGTTCACGATCGACAGCCTGCGCCAGGCGCGCCTGGAACTGCTGGCACGCGAGCCCGGGTACGGGATCGACCTGAGCGCGCTGCGCCACGCCGGCCTGGTGGCTGCGTTCGAGCAGGCGGGCGAAGACGTCGCGCGGGTGGACGAGGCCATGGTCTTGTTCATCGCCGCGCGCAATGCCGTGACGCTGTATGACGATGTGGCGCCGGGCCTGGCGAGGCTCCGGCAGCGCGCGTTGCTGGGCTCGGTCACGAATGGCGTGGCCGACCTGGCCACGATCGGCCTGGCCGACCAGTTCCAGGCATCGGTGGCGGCGCGCGACTTTGGCCGCGCCAAGCCCGATCCGGGGATCTTCCTGGCCGGCTGCGCGGCGCTGGGCGTGCAGCCGGCCGACACCCTGTATGTGGGCGACGACTTGCTGCTCGACGTCCAGGGCGCCCAGCAGGCGGGATTGCGCGCTGCCTGGATGAACCGCAGCGGCAAGATCAACGAGCTGGCCGACCAGGTACGGCCCGATGTCGAGGTGGACAGCATCGATGCGCTGCTCGACTGGCTGGATGCCGCGCATGAGCTACCGCATGAGCCACCGCACGAGTTGCCACACGGATCCGCGCCGAAGCGCGTATAACACTGGGATCGGACCGCAACCCTTGCGCTGCCGTGCCGCGCCCCAATTTGATTCTCATCCCAGTACCACAGAAAAAGACGCTTCCCGGAACCATGCAACTCGATCACCGTGCCCAAACCCTGCTCAAAGCGCTTGTCGAACGCTATATTGCCGACGGCCAGCCGGTCGGTTCGCGCGCGTTGTCCAAGCTGTCGGGCCTGGAATTGTCGCCCGCGACGATCCGCAACATCATGGCCGACCTCGAGGACATGGGCTTCGTCGCCAGTCCGCATACCTCCGCTGGCCGGATTCCGACGCCGCGCGGCTACCGCGTATTTGTCGATACCCTGTTGACCGTCAAGCAGCTCGATGAAACGACGGTCGGCGCCGAGCGCATGCGCCTGCCGCTGCAGCATCCGCAAAAACTGATCGCCAACGCGGCCCAGATGCTGTCGTCGCTGTCGCAGTTTGCCGGCGTGGTGCAGAGCCCGCGCCGCGAATCGGTGTTCCAGCAGATCGAATTCTTGCGCCTGTCCGAAAAGCGCATCCTGCTCGTGATCGTCGATCCGCGCGGCGATGTGCAGAACCGCCTGTTGCTGACCGATGTCGACTACACGCCGGCGCAATTGTCGCAGTCGGCCAATTACCTGAACCAGAACTTCGCCGGCCAGTCGTTCGACGGCGTGCGCCAGCGCCTGAGCGGCGAATTGCGCCAGCTGAGCGACGACATGGGGCGCCTGATGCATGCTGCGGTCGAGGCCGGCAGCGAGGCCATGGCCGAGAGCGACGACGTCGTCATTTCCGGCGAGCGCAACCTGCTGTCGGTGACCGACCTGTCGTCGAATATGAGTTCGCTGCGCCAGATGTTCGAGATGTTCGAGCAAAAGACTGGCCTGATGCAATTGCTCGACATGTCGAGCAAGGCCGGCGGCGTACAGATCTTCATCGGCGGCGAATCGAACCTGGTGCCGATGGACGAGATGAGCGTGGTCACCGCGCCGTACGCCGTCGATGGCCGCATCGTCGGCACCCTGGGCGTCATCGGCCCCACGCGGATGGCCTATGAACGGGTCATTCCCATCGTCGACATCACCGCCAAGCTGCTGTCGAACGCACTGAGCCAGCCTTAACAGTTTTTTACTCTTACCAGATGCAAAAAGGGCGCACGGAAAATTCCGGTGCGCCCTTTCTTGTTAACCAGCCTTATCGGCTGCAAATGACTCAGCTTGCTTTACGCGCCGCCTGGCACTGCGGGCAACTGCCGTAGATCGCCAGCGCGTGGTCGACGATCGTGTAGCCGTGGGTTTCGGCGATCATCTTCTGGCGCTGTTCGATTTCGTCATCGTAGAACTCTTCGACCCGGCCGCAGGTGACGCAGACGAGGTGATCGTGGTGCGAGCCGGCGTTGAGTTCGTAGATGGCCTTGCCGGTTTCGAAGTGGTTGCGGTTGAGCAGGCCGGCCTGCTCGAATTGCGTCAGGACGCGGTAGACAGTGGCCAGGCCGACGTCCATGTTTTCAGCCAACAGGATCTTGTAGACATCTTCTGCGGTGAGGTGACGCACGGCGCTGTTCTGGAAGATTTCCAGGATTTTCAGGCGCGGGAGCGTGGCCTTGAGGCCGCTTGCCTTCAGGTCGGTCGGGTTGTTACTCATGTTTGTTACTCGCATATTGGCGGAGTGCTTTATGATATAGCGTTTTGAAAGCTCCCGCTCGAACGATTTGAGGTTACCTATGCGCGTCAAACAAGCCGTATCCCATCGATTTTCCGCCAAGGCGGTGCTGGCGGCAGGTCTCGTCTGCACGCTGACGTTGTCCGGCTGCGCATCCTGGCGCAACCAGACCCGTCCGGCGCCACCGGTGGCAACGGACACGGCGGCCACCGCGGCCGACGCCGACAAATCGGCCGCCATCGCCAATGCCGGCGCGCAGACCGTGCAGGCTTCGCGCCTGCAAAAGTTCCTGTGGATCTTCTCGCCTTACCGTCCGGACATCCAGCAGGGCAACTTCGTCTCGCAAGAGATGCTGAACCAGCTGAAGGCCGGCCAGACGCGCGACCAGGTGCGCTTCCTGCTCGGCTCGCCTCTGCTGCTCGACGCCTTTCATGCCGACCGCTGGGATTACCCGTTCTACCTGGCCCGTGGCAATGGCGAACTGACCACCAGCCGCGTCACCGTGTTCTTCAAGGATGACGTGGTCGAGCGCTTCGAAGGCGGCAACCTGCCAAGCGAACGCGATTACATCGACCGTATCGCCGGCCCAGCCAAGGTGCCGGACAAGAAGGACAAGCCGGAACGCCGTCCGGTCGCACCGGTCACGGTGACCGCCCCGGCAACCCAGCAGTAAGGACTGCCATGACGATGTTGAATATCGCCGTAGCCGGCGCCAGCGGCCGCATGGGTCGCATGCTGATCGAAGCCATCCAGTACGCACCCGACGCCCGCCTGGCCGGCGCGCTCGACATGCCCGGTTCGCCGTTCATCGGCCAGGATGCCGGCGCGTTCGGTGGCTTCCTCACGGGCGTGATGATCGAAGACAGCATCAGGCACGGCCTGCACAACGCCGACGTGCTGATCGACTTCACCCGCCCTGAAGGCACGCTGGCGCACCTCGCGTACTGCGCCGCCAACGGCAAGCAGATGGTGATCGGCACCACCGGTTTCGATGACGCCGGCAAGGCCGAGATCGCCGCCGCCGCCGAGAAGGTCGGCCTGGTGGTCGCACCGAACATGAGCGTGGGCGTGAACGTCACGCTCAAGCTGCTCGAAATGGCGGCAAAAAGTTTTGCTGAAGGCTACGACATCGAAATCGTCGAAGCACACCACCGCCACAAGGTCGATGCACCGTCGGGCACCGCGCTCAAGATGGGCGAAGTCATTGCCGACGCTATTGGCCGCGATCTCAAGGAATGCGCCGTGTACGGGCGCGAAGGCGTCACCGGTGAGCGCGACCCGTCGACGATCGGCTTTGCCACCGTGCGCGGCGGCGACGTCGTGGGCGACCATACCGTCATGTTCCTGGGCACGGGCGAGCGCATCGAGATCAGCCACAAATCCAGCAGCCGCGTGACCTACGCCCACGGCGCGCTGCGCGCCGCGCGCTTCCTGGCAGACAAATCCCACGGCCTGTACGACATGCAGGACGTGCTGGGCCTGAAAGCCTGATATGGCCGTTGCACAACTGAACGGCGCCGCGATCGTCGACGAGGCGTCGTTTCATGCGCAAAGCCGGGCCGCCTTCGGTTTCCCGGCGTCGTACGCGAACAGCATCGACGCCTGGGTGGATTGCCTGAGCTACCTGCGCGACGACGAAAACATGACCCGCTTCCAGCTGGCGCCGGACGACGTGCTCGAGATCGTCATCGTCGACGCTGCGGCCATGAAGGCGGCCACGCCGGATCTGTTCGATGAGCTGGCCTTCTGTATCGGCGGCATCAACGAGCGGTATGAAGATTATGGCGAAACGCCGGCACTGAAACTCGTGCTGCGCTGAAATTGTCCGGGGCAGCGTTCAGCGGGCGCTGTCTCATTGCACCATCCCTGCCTGCACCACGCCACGCCGTAGTGCAAAATCAACAGGTTATAATGACCGGTTCCATCTCCCACATTACGTCTGCAGAAATCATGCAAGAAAAATATAGTCCAGCCGAAGTCGAACAGGCCGCCCAGGCCTACTGGAAATCGATCGACGCCTATAAAGCCGTCGAACACGATCCGCGTTTCCCCAAGGGCAAGTATTACGCCTGCTCGATGCTGCCTTACCCATCGGGCAAGCTGCACATGGGCCACGTGCGCAACTATACGATCAATGACGTGATGTACCGCTACCTGCGGATGAACGGCTACAACGTCCTGATGCCGATGGGCTGGGATGCATTCGGCATGCCGGCCGAAAACGCGGCCATGGCCAACAACGTGCCGCCGGCCGAATGGACCTATTCGAACATCGCCCACATGCGTGGCCAGATGGAGTCGATGGGCCTGGCGATCGACTGGTCGCGCGAGATGACCGCCTGCAAGCCGGACTACTACAAGTGGAACCAGTGGATGTTCCTCAAGATGCTCGAAAAGGGCATCATCTACCAGAAGACGGGCACCGTGAACTGGGACCCGGTCGACCAGACCGTGCTGGCCAACGAGCAGGTCGTCGACGGCCGCGGCTGGCGTTCGGGCGCGCTCATTGAGAAGCGCGAAATCCCGATGTACTACGTGCGCATTACCGAATACGCCGACGAACTGCTCGACCATGTCGACAACAAGCTGCCAGGCTGGCCCGAGCGCGTGCGCACGATGCAGGCCAACTGGATCGGCAAGTCGACGGGTGTGCGCTTCGCGTTCCCGCACACAATCCAGGATGACACCGGCGCGCCGATCGACGACGGCAAGCTGTACGTGTTCACCACGCGCGCCGACACGATCATGGGCGTGACCTTCTGCGCCGTGGCGCCGGAGCACGCGCTGGCCCAGCACGCGGCAAAGAACAACCCGGCGCTGCAGCAATTCATCGCCGAATGCAAGCTCGGTTCCGTCATCGAAGCCGACATGGCGACGATGGAAAAGAAGGGCATGCCGACCGGCCTGTTCGTTACCCATCCCGTGACCGGCGAGCAGATCCCGGTCTGGGTCGGCAACTACGTCCTGATCACCTACGGCGATGGCGCCGTGATGGGCGTGCCGGCACATGACGAACGCGATTTCGGCTTCGCCAAGAAATACAACCTGCCGATCAAGCAGGTCGTGGCCGTCGAAGGCCAGGAATTCTCGCTCGACGCGTGGCAGGAGTGGTACGGCGACAAGGACAACGGCCGCACGATCAACTCGGGCAAGTACGACGGCCTCGATTACACCTCGGCCGTCAACGCGGTCTCGGGTGAACTGGCGAGCCAGGACCTGGGCGCCAAGAAGGTCACGTTCCGCCTGCGCGACTGGGGTATCTCGCGCCAGCGCTACTGGGGCACGCCGATCCCGATGATCCACTGCGCCGAGTGCGGCATCGTGCCGGTACCCGAAGCCGACCTGCCGGTCGTGCTGCCCGAGCACCTGGTCCCGGACGGCACCGGCAATCCGCTGAACAAGGACGAAGCATTCCTCAAGTGCGACTGCCCGACCTGCGGCAAGCCTGCGCGCCGCGAGACCGACACGATGGACACGTTCATCGATTCGTCGTGGTACTACATGCGCTATACGTCGCCGGGTTCCAGCAACGCGATGGTCGACGAGCGCAACGATTACTGGATGCCGATGGACCAGTACATCGGCGGCATCGAACACGCCGTCATGCACCTGCTGTACGCGCGCTTCTGGACCAAGGTGATGCGCGACTTCGGCCTGGTCAAGTTCGACGAGCCGTTCGTGAACCTGCTCACGCAGGGCATGGTGCTCAACGAGACCTACTATCGCGAAGAAACCTCCGGCAAGAAGACCTGGTTCAACCCGGCCGATGTCGAGCTGACCTTCGACGACAAGGGCCGTCCGCAAAGCGCCGTGCTGAAGGCCGACGGCCAGCCGGTGGAAATCGGCGGCACCGAAAAGATGTCGAAGTCCAAAAACAACGGCATTGATCCGCAAGCGCAGATCGAGCAGTACGGCGCCGATACCGCGCGTCTGTTTACGATGTTCGCGTCGCCACCGGAGCAGACGCTCGAGTGGTCGAACAGCGGCGTCGAAGGCGCCAGCCGCTTCCTGCGCCGCGTATGGGCCTTCGGCTATGCGCAGCGCGAACGCATCGCTGCGGCACTGGCCGGTGAAGTGCAGGGCACCCACACCGACGCACAGAAAACGCTGCGCCGCGAAGTACACAAGATCCTGCAGCAGGCCGATTATGACCTGAAGCGCATCCAGTACAACACGGTGGTCTCGGCGTGCATGAAGATGCTCAACACGCTCGAATCGGGCAAGCTCGATGACAGCGCAGCGTCCAACGCGATCATCGCCGAAGGCTTCTCGATCTTCCTGCGTTTGCTGAACCCGGTCGCGCCGCACATCACGCACGCGCTGTGGCAGGAACTTGGCTTCGCCGGTGTCCATGGCGACCTGCTCAATGCCCCATGGCCGGAAGTCGATCCACAGGCGCTCGAACAGTCCGAGATCGACATGATGATCCAGGTGAACGGCAAGCTGCGTGGTTCGGTCAAGGTCGCAAAGGATGCCGACAAGGCGACCATCGAAGCGGCTGCGCTGGCCAGCGAAGCGGTGCAGAAGTTCATCGAAGGCACGCCGAAGAAGGTCATCGTCGTGCCGGGCAAACTTGTCAATATCGTGGTCTGATGATGAACCAGTCGAACAACAATTACTTCGTACGCGCCCTCGGTGCTGTCCTGCTGGTGGCGATGCTGGCGGGCTGCGGCTTCAAGCTGCGCGGCAGCGACGGCCAGTACAACGTGCCGTTCCAGAGCATCTGGCTGTCGTTCAACGAAGCCTCGCCGCTGGGCACGGAGCTCAAGCGCAATCTGCGCGCGGGCGACAACGTGCGCATCGAAGCCGATGCGTCCAAGGCCGAAGCGTTGTTCGATGTGATCAGCGAGTCGCGTGGCAAGTCGATCCTGTCGCTCAACAGCCTGGGCCGCGTGCGTGAATACTCGCTGAGCTACACGCTGGTGTTCCAGGTGCGCGACGCCAACAACCGCCAGTTGCTGGCGCCGACCGAGATCACCCTGCGCCGCAATATCGCGTTCGATGAATCGCAGGTGCTGGCCAAGGAATCCGAAGAAGCGCTGCTGTACCGCGACATGCAGTCCGACCTGGTGCAGCAGATCCTGCGCCGCCTGGTGGCGATCAAGCCGCTGGGGCCCGTGGTGGCGCCAGCGACGCCGGCTGCCGCCTTGCCGACGCCGTAAGCGATGCAACTGCGGCTCGAAGCGCTCGACGGCCACCTGGCCAAGAACCTGGCGCAGTTGTACGTGATCGCCAGCGACGAGCATCTGCTGGCGCTGGAAGCGGCTGACCGCATCCGCAAGGCGGCGCGCGCGCAAGGCTATACCGAGCGCGATGTGCTGAGCGTGGAGCGCACCTTCAAATGGGGCGAGCTGCTGGCCGCGAACCAGGCGCTGTCGCTGTTCGGCGACAAGAAGCTGATCGAGCTGCGCATACCGACCGGCAAACCGGGCAAGGATGGCAGCGCCGCACTGCAGGCGTATGCGAAAGACCTCAGCCCCGACAACCTGACGCTGATCACGCTGCCCAAGCTGGACTGGCAGACGGCCAAGGCGTCGTGGGTGACGGCGCTGCAGCAGGCGGCCGTCTACATCGATATCCCGAACATCGAGCGCGCGCAGTTGCCGGCCTGGATCGGCAACCGTCTGGCAGCGCAGGGCCAGAGCGCCGAGCGCCAAAGCCTGGACTTCATCGCCGACCGCGTCGAAGGCAATCTGCTGGCGGCGCACCAGGAGATTCAAAAGCTTGGCCTGCTGCACGAGCCGGGCAAACTGACGTTCGAGCAGGTGCACGACGCGGTGCTGAACGTGGCGCGCTACGACGTGTTCAAGCTGTCCGAGGCCATGCTGACCGGCGACACCGCGCGCCTGGTGCGCATGCTCGAGGGTTTGAAGGGCGAGGGCGAAGCGCTGCCGCTGGTCCTGTGGGCGGTGGCCGAAGAAATCCGCACGCTGCTAAAATTGAAGAGCGGGATGGGGCAGGGCCGGCCGTTGAATGCCCTGCTCAAGGAATACCGGATCTGGGGGCCGCGCGAGCGGATGATGGAACCGGCGCTGCGCCGCGTGTCGCTCGCGACGCTCGAAGCGGCGCTGCAAGAGGCAGCGCAGGTCGACCGCATGGTCAAGGGCTTGCGCGCCAAAAAATTCGCGGGCGACGCGTGGGATGCGGTGTTGCAGCTGGCGTTGCGGGTGGCGCGGTAAGGCCCTCCGCAGTAAATGCCTTGTTGGCCGCCGCTGGACATCGCCGCCGTGCGCGCGCCAGGTTAATGCAATGGGAAACTCGATGGACATCACCGCACACATGCACACGCTGGGCCAGCAAGCCCGGGTCGCCGCGCGCGCCATGGCACGCGCCGACACCGCCACCCGCAACCGCGCCCTGCACCTGATCGCCGACGCCATCGAGCGCGATGCCGATGCGCTGCGCGCCGCCAACGCGCAGGACATGGCGGCCGCCCAGGCGGCAGGCCTGGCCCCGGCACTGATGGATCGCCTCGCATTGTCCGACGCGGCGATTGCGACGATGGTCGCCGGCCTGCGCCAGATCGCCACCTTGCCCGACCCGGTTGGCGAAATCTCGAACATGAAGGTGCGCCCGAGCGGCATCCAGGTCGGCCAGATGCGCGTGCCGCTGGGCGTGATCGGCATCATCTACGAGGCGCGCCCGAACGTGACGGTCGATGCGGCCGGCCTGTGCATCAAGAGCGGCAATGCGGCGATCCTGCGCGGCGGCTCGGAAGCCATCCACTGCAACCGCGCGCTGGCCAGGCTGGTGGCCGAAGGCCTGGCTGGTGCCGGGCTGCCGCAGGCGGCGGTGCACGTGGTCGACACGGTCGACCGCGCCGCCGTCGGCGCGCTGATCACGATGCCGCAGTACGTGGACGTGATCGTCCCGCGCGGCGGCAAGGGGTTGATCGCGCGCCTGATGGCCGAGGCCACGGTCCCGATGATCAAGCACCTCGATGGCATCTGCCACGTCTACATCGACGACAAGGCCGATATCGACAAGGCGCTGGCCATTGCGTTCAACGCCAAGTGCCACCGCTACGGCACCTGCAACACGATGGAAACGCTGCTGGTCGCGCGCGGCATCGCGCCGACCGTGCTGCCACGCCTGGCCGAACTGTATGCCACCAAAGACGTCGAGCTGCGCGCCGATCCGGAAGCGTTCGCGATCCTGGCCGGTTATCCGCATCTGGTCGCGGCAACGCAAGAAGACTGGTCGACCGAATACCTGGCCCCGATCCTGGCCGTGAAGGTGGTGGCGGGAATCGACGAAGCGATGGACCACATCGATGCGTATTCGTCGAAGCACACCGAATCGATCGTGACCGAAGACCACAGCGGCGCGATGCGCTTCCTGCGCGAAGTCGACTCGGCATCGGTGATGATCAATGCATCGACGCGCTTTGCCGATGGTTTCGAATACGGCCTGGGCGCCGAGATCGGCATCTCGAACGACAAGCTGCATGCGCGCGGGCCGGTGGGCCTGGAAGGCCTCACGTCGCTCAAGTATGTCGTGTTCGGGCACGGCGAAGTCCGCAACTGAATTCAACCTTCACCACAAGGAAAGCATGTACCTCTGGATCAAAGCACTGCACATCGTCTTCATTGCGTCCTGGTTCGCCGGCCTGTTCTATTTGCCGCGCCTGTTCGTCAACCTGGCCGAGGAAACCAACCCGGCGGCGCGTGACCGCCTGCTTGGCATGGCGCGCCGGCTGTACCGCTTCTCGATGATCCTGTCGGTGCCGGCGGTGCTGCTGGGCGCGTGGCTGTGGATGGGGTACGGCATCCAGGGCGGCTGGCTGCATGCCAAGCTGCTGCTCGTGTTCCTGACGATCGGCTACCATCACATGTGCGGCGGCATCCTCAGGAAATTCGAACGCGGCGTCAATACGCGCAGCCACAAATGGTATCGCTGGTTCAATGAAGTGCCAGTGGTGCTGATGCTGGCGATTGTCATTCTGGTGACGGTCAAGCCTTTCTAAGCAGGGCAGGATGCGGGTCTTGCATCGGCCCGCGCCCGACAAACGTCATTCCCGCGAAGGCGGGAATCCAAGGTGCCTGCATAGCCAAAAGCATGCTCTTGTGGCTGCGCTAATGACTTGGATTCCCGCCTACGCGGGAATGACGATTTTGAAGTTTGCGGTTTAAATAATTCACGGTCATCCAGCTTCAAGGCTGACGCGTTATCTCTACAGAATCATCAACGGACAAAGGGTACCCCTCATGGCTTCCTATTTTTGCCCATGCCCACGCGGCATGGAAGCGGCACTGGCCGAAGAAATCGGCGAAATCGCCGCACAAAGCACCACGCTGAAAGTGCACAACCAGGTACCGGGCGGCGTGCACTGCTCGGGCACGATGCAGGACGCCTGGCTGCTCAACCTGCATTCGCGCATTGCGTCGCGTGTGCTGATGCGCATGGCCCAGCGCAGCTACACCACCGAAAACGACATCTACGACCTGGTGCTCGAGCAGACCTGGGAAGACTGGTTCGGCCCCGATCACACGATCCGCGTCGACGTCACGGCCGTCAAGTCGCCGCTGCGCAGCCTCGAATTCACCACGCTCAAGATCAAGGACGCCATCTGCGACCGCTTCCGCGACCAGTATGACAAGCGCCCGTCGGTCAACACGCGCGAACCCGACATGCGCATCGTCGGCTTCCTCGACGCCCGCAATTTCATCGTCTACCTCGACACCTCGGGCGAAGCGCTGTTCAAGCGCGGCTGGCGTGAAGAAACGGGCGACGCGCCGCTGCGCGAGAACCTGGCTGCAGGCCTGCTGCGCGTGTCGGGCTGGAAGCCCGGCGTGCCGCTGTTCGACCCGATGTGCGGTTCGGGCACGATCCTGGTCGAAGCCGCCCAGATGCTGCAAGGGATTCCATCCGGCGCACGGCGCAGCTTCGCCTTCGAAAAATTCGCCGACCACGACCGCCAGGCCTGGGCCGCGATGAAAGCCGCAGTCAAGCCGAACGTGCTGCCGCAGGAGCCGACCATCTTCGGCTCGGACATCTCGGGCGACATGGTCGAAATGACGCGCCATAACCTGAAGATCGCCGGCATCCTGTTCGACGTGCCGCTCAAGCAGATCGAAGCGCAGCACGTGTCGGCGCCGACGACCGCGCCGGGCATCCTGCTCACCAACCCGCCGTACGGCGAGCGGATCGGCGTGCGCGGTGACAGCACCGTGCCGCAGGACGACATGGCGGCCGGCTTCTATGCCGCGTTCTCGACGACGCTCAAGCAGCGCTTTGCCGGCTGGACCGCCTATCTGTTCACGGCCGACCTGGGCCTGCCGAAGATGCTGCGCCTGAAAGAGTCGCGCAAGACCCCGTTCTTCAACGGCGCGCTCGAATGCCGCCTGTTCCGTTTCGACATGGTGGCGGGCTTCAACCGCCGCGAGGAAGCCAAACCAAAGCAGGACTGACCCGGACCGCCCGATGCTGCCAGAACCATCCGATCTTCCCAAGGACCCCGTCACCCCCGTGCCGGCGCCGCCGCCCCACAAGATCGCGATGCTCTCGGCAGGCGGGCTGGCAACGCTGCTGGCAGCACTGTCGATGCTGGGGCCATTCTCGATCGATGCCTACCTGCCGGCTTTCCCGCAGATCCAGGCCCAGCTTGCCGCCACGCCGCTGCAGGTCCAGCAGACCCTCACTGCCTACATGCTGGCCTTTGCCGGCATGGTGCTGTGGCATGGCGCGCTGTCCGATGCGTTTGGGCGCCGCAACGTGATCCTGGTGGCGCTGGTGGTGTTCGCGATCGGCAGCTTTGGCTGCGCCTCGGCGTCCTCGGTCGAATACCTGTGGGTGTTTCGGGTGCTGCAGGGCGTGTCGGCCGGTGCCGGCGTGGTGGTGGGGCGCGCGATCATCCGCGACCTGTATTCCGATACGGCGGCGGCGCGCCTGCTGTCGATGGTCACGATGATCTTCTCGATCGCTCCGGCCATCGCGCCGGTGGTGGGCGGCTGGATCGTCACGCTGCTCGACTGGCGCGCGATTTTCCTGGCACTGTCGGTCTACACGGTGCTGCTGTTCTGGTTCTGCTGGAAGCACCTGCCCGAGACGGTGCCGCCGACCGAGCGCCAGCCGTTCAATCCGCGTTTCCTGGCGCAGAGCTACGGCGCCATCTTCAGCTCGTTCCTGTTTCTGACGATGGCCGGCGTGACGGCGCTGAATTTCGCCGGCCTGTTTTTGTACATCGCCGCGGCGCCCGTCATGCTGCCCGAAAGCCTGGGCCTGGGCCCGTCCGAATTCGCGTGGCTGTTCGTGCCGACCGTGAGCGGCATCTTCTTTGGTTCGCTCGTGGCGAACCGGCTGGCCGGCAAGATGGATTTCGCGCGCCAGATCCGCATGGGCTTTTTCTTCATGCTGGGCGCCGTAACGTTCAATGTGGTCTACCACGCGTTCTTTCCGCCGGCCCTGCCGTGGTCCGTGGCGCCGATGTTCTTCTTTACCTTTGGCAGTTCGCTGATCGCGCCCGGCGCGACGCTGCTGGCGCTCGACCTGTTCCCGCGCATTCGCGGCACGGTGGCGTCATGCCAGTCGTTCCTGCTGACGCTGCTGGGCGCGATCGTGGCCGGCGCCGTGGCACCGGCGCTGTCGCATTCGGTGCTGGCGCTGGCGCTCGGCCAGGCGTTCTTCGTGCTGCTGTCGCTGGCGTGCTGGGATACGGCGCGGCGCCATCGCCGCAAACTGCGCGCCCGGGGCCAACCCACGGCCTGATGACGCATCCGGTGGAGCATGAATCGCGGAAATAGTCGTATCGTTGCAACAAGTTTGGGAGGGCGTCTGTGTTTACACCCGGAGGCGGCGCCTTGCAACGAGTATTCCCGTAACTATTGTTCCTGATCAGAAATGTATATATGTTACGATACGTTTTTATCACCTGGAGCAGTGGGCAAACCTCTCGCCTGTTCCATGCACTGAAGTGCAGGGCGACGTGGCATGCCTGTTCGGGCACGATCGCCACCTACCAGAACCCTTCGACAAGTGGCGGCCGTGCTTGATAATATGCTCCTATCCGATCAGGATATTCGCAATCGCTTGCTGATCGCCCGGCTGCCGGCCATGCCGCAGATCCTGGTCAAGCTGATCGAGCATCTGCAGGCCGATGATCTCGGCATGCCGGAACTCGCCGCGCTGATTGCGAAGGATGCCGGCATGACCGCCAAGCTGCTGGCCGTCGCCAACAGCTCGGCCTACCACCGCAGCACGCGCAGCGCCAACCTCGAACAATCGCTGGTGGCCCTTGGCACCGACATGATCAAGACGCTGGTGATCAGCGATTCGGTCTTCCAGACCTTCAACAGCTTCCCGCATGCCGGCAGCATCGATCTGCGCGCGTTCTGGAAAAACTCCCTGACGGCAGCCGTGATCGCGCGCGATGCGGCGCGCCTGCTCGACTACGTCCATCCCGAAGAAGCCTACCTGGCCGGCCTGTTGCACAATGTCGGCCGCCTGGCGCTGCTGGCCGCCGCGCCCAAAGAATACGCGTTCAACTTCACCGCGATCGATGACGAAGACCTGTGCGCGGTCGAGCAGCGCACGCTCCAGATCACCCACGCCGAAGCGGGCGCCTGGCTGATCGAACGCTGGCAGCTCGATTCGTTCCTGGCCGACGCGGTGCTGTATCACCACGAACCGGGCGACCGCCTCGAAGGCAGCCACCTCCTGATCCGCATCGTGCGCCTGGCGCACGTGCTGACCTGTCATGCAGATGACGAGACGATGGTGCCCGACGCGTGCGCGCTGTGCGGCATCGACATCGCGCGCGCGGTGCAGCTGATCGAGGGCGCCGCGCGCCAGGTCGAGCAGGCCGCCGCGCACCTGGGCATCGACCTGGCCGGCGCCGACGACCTGCCGCAGCCATCCGCCTACGCGCCGCCGCCCGCAGTCGACCCGGTGCAAAAGCGCCTGAACGAAGAAGTGCGCAATATGGTGCTGGTGTCCGAAGTCGGCCAGACCCTGGCGCGCCAGCAGGGCGAGTCGGGCCTGCTCGACGCGATGACGCGCACGGCCCGCATCCTGTTCGATTTCGAGAGCGCCGTCGTGCTGCTCGAGAACGCGACCGGCCACCTGTTGTCGGGCGCCCCGGCGCCGGGCGTGGCGCGCATCGCCGATTTCTCGGTGTCGCTGGCCAAGGGCGGCCCGGTGGCGCGCAGTGCACTGGAGCGCCGTCCCGCGTTCGTGGGCGGTGAACGCCAGCAGCTTGGCCTGGCCGAAGAACAGCTGCTGCGCATCCTCGGCACCGACAGCCTGGTGGTGGTGCCGCTGGTGGCCGGTGCGCGCTGCCTGGGCGTGCTGGTCGGCGGCGTGCCGGCCTGGCAGCTGCCGCATTGCCAGCGCCGCGAGCGGTTCATGCAGGCCTTCGGCGCGCAGGCCGCCAGCGCCCTCGAGAACCTGCTGCTCGAACGCGGCCACGCGCGCCGCCAGCTGGCCAACGTGGCCGAGGAATTCCGCGACGCCTCGCGCCGCGTGGTACACGAGGTGAACAACCCGCTGGCAATCATCAAGAATTACCTGAGCATCCTGGACGGCAAGCTGGCGCGCCAGGAACCGGTGGGCGGCGAGCTGTCGATCCTGAACGAAGAGATCGACCGCGTGGGCCAGCTGATCGGTTCCCTGGCCGAACCGCATGCGCCGGAGACCGGTCCGCGGCCGGTCGACGCTGCCCGCGTCGTCGACGACGTGCTGCGCCTGTTCCGCACCAGCGGCTTCGTGCCGGGCGGCGTGCAGATCGTGGCACACATGGACGGCGACAGCGCGATCGAGGGCGACCCCGATGTGCTCAAGCAGATCCTGGTCAACCTGGTCAAGAATGCGGTCGAAGCCTTCGGGCCGCAGCAGAAGGACGGCGGCCGGATCGAGGTCGTCAACCGAGGCCACGTCAACCGCGAGCGCCATCTGTACCTCGAGCTGGGCGTGAACGACAATGGCCCCGGCCTGTCGCGCGAGGTGCTGGCCAACCTGTTCATGCCGGTCAAGAGCAGCAAGGAAGGCGCGCTCGATGGCGGCAAGCGCGGCCTGGGCCTGTCGATCGTCCATGGCCTGGTCAAGAAGATGGGCGGCCATATCGCCTGCCGCAGTGCCAGTTCCGGTACCTCGTTTGAAATTCTCCTGCCGGCGTACACCGGCGTCGGCAATGCGCTTGCGCTGCCGGCGCGCGCGCTCGGTTCCGCCTGACCCTCACCATGAACGCGCACCCAGCCTCCATGCTCCCTGGTGAACCTTCCCCATTTTCGCCGACGCTCGACGCCGACAGCCAGCCACGCCTGTTGCTGGTTGACGATGAACCCCGTCTGCTGTCGTCGCTGTACGAATTGCTGCAGGGGCGCGGCTACCGCCTCACGACCGCGTCATCCGGCACCGAGGCGCTGGCAGAACTGTCGCGCCAGCGCTTCGACCTGGTCCTGCTCGACCTGCGCCTGCCCGATATCGGCGGCCACGAGATCATGGACTTCATCAACGACAGGGGCATCGACGCCGACGTCATCGTGATGAGCGGCGAGGTGGGCATCGACGCCGCGATCGGCGCGCTCAAGCGCGGTGCCTACAGCTACCTGCGCAAGCCGTACAGCCGTGAAGAGCTGCTTTCGACCGTCAGCAATGCGCTGGGACGCCGGCGCCTGGCGCTGGAAAACGCGCGCATCGCGAACCAGCTCGAGAATTCCGAGAAGATGTACCGCTACCTGGTCGACTCGTCGCCGGACATCATCTACACGCTCAACCACGAAGGGCGCTTCACGTTCGTCAACGACCGCGCCTACCAGCTGCTCGGCTACACGCGCGAAGAGCTGATTGGCAAGCATTACTCGATCGTCGTGCACGAAGAAGACCTGGAGCGCGCGCGCTACGTGTTCAACGAGCGCCGCATCGACGAACGCGCGTCGCGCAACGTCGAACTGCGCCTGAAGTGCCGGGGCGGAAACGGCAACAGCAGCAGCGACCGCACCTTCAATACGACGCTGATGACGATCTCGCTCAACGCGATCGGCATGCACGTGCCGGACCAGGAAGTGAAAAAGCTCGAGTTCTTCGGCACCTATGGCGTGGCGCGCGACATCACCGACCGCAAACGCGCCGAAGAAGTCATCGCCTACCAGGCCTACCACGACATCCTGACCGACCTGCCGAACCGCATCCTGTTCAAGGACCGCCTGGGACTGGCCGTGATCCAGGCCAAGCGCAAGCAGACCGAACTCGCGGTGATGTTCATCGACCTCGATCGCTTCAAGCTCGTGAACGACACGCTCGGCCACGTCAAGGGCGACGAACTGCTGCAGCAGGCGGCCAGCCGGCTGAAGGAATGCCTGCGCAAGGGCGACACGCTGGCGCGCCAGGGCGGCGACGAATTCACGATCGTGCTGCCCGAATTGGTCAGCCACGACGACGCGCGCATGGTCGCCGACAAATTCCTCGCCTGCCTGCAGATGCCGTTCGACCTCGATGGCCACGAAGTGCACATCTCGGCCTCGATCGGCATCGCGATCTATCCGAAGGACGGTGAATCGATCGACGAACTGCTGCGCCACGCCGACATCGCGATGTACCAGGTGAAAGCGCTGGGCAAGAACGGCCACAGCTTCTATCACGACTCGATGCTCGAAGTGTCGCACCAGAAGATCGCGCTGGAACAGTCGCTGCGCCGCGCGCTCGAGCACGACGAGCTGGAGATGTTCTACCAGCCGCAGATCGACGCCATGACCGGCAACATCACGGGCGCCGAAGCGCTGATGCGCTGGAACCACCCGACGCGCGGGCGTCTGTCGGCCGGCGAATTCCTGCCGTTCGCCGAAGAAAACGGCCTGATGCTGCCGATCTCGGACTGGATGATCGGCGCGCTGTGCCGCGACATGCTGCGCTGGAACGCCGTCGGCGGCAGCGACATCCGGCTCTCGCTGAACCTGTCGCCGCAATACCTCGACCGCGGCGACTTCTTCGAGAAGATGCGCGGGGCGCTCGCGCGCTACGCGATCTCGCCGCAGCAGATCGAAGTCGAGATCACTGAGAACATCTGCATCCGCAACCCGCAGTATGCGATCGAGCAGCTCAACAAACTGTGCGAGCTGGGCGTGTCGATCGCGATCGACGACTTCGGCACCGGCTACTCGTCGCTGTCGTACCTGCACCGCTTCCCGATCCATACGATCAAGATCGACCAGTCGTTCGTCAAGGAGATCCACGAGGAGGACGGTCACTATCCGGTCATCCTGGCGATCATCTCGATCGCGCGCGGCCTGGGCCTGAACCTGATCGCCGAAGGCGTCGAGACCGAGGAACAGGCGCGCTACCTGCGCGCCAACGGCTGCATGACGATGCAGGGCTACCTGTTCTACCGCCCGATTTCACTGGGCGACTTCATGGTGGCGCTGCGCTCCCGGCCCGGCTCGAACCTGCGCGCCGTGCTGGCCTGAGTGGTCATGCCCGACACGCCGTTGTACAGCGCCGAATTCCTGCGTGTGAAAAGCCAGGCCGAACGTGGCGAGGCCGAGGCCCAGCACAGTCTGGGCTTCATGTACGTGAATGGCCAGGGCGTGGCGCAAAGCGATGAACTGGCAGTGAGCTGGTACCGGCTCGCGGCCACGGCCAACCTGGCGCAGGCCCAGTACAACCTCGGCGTGATGCTGCAGAAGGGGCAGGGCGTGACGCAGGATTTCACGCTGGCTGCCCACTGGTACGAGCGCGCCGCCAGCCAGGGCTACGCGCTGGCCCAGTACAACCTGGGCTGGCTGTACGCCAAAGGGCAGGGCGTGGCGCAGGACGTGGGCCGCGCGCTGCACTGGTTCCGCCAGGCCGCCGAGCAGGGCGAGCCGGGCGCCCAGCACAATCTCGGGATGATGTACGACACCGGCAAGGGCGTGGCGCAGGACCAGGATGCGGCGCTGGACTGGTACCGGCGCGCGGCCATCCAGGGCTATGCCCGTTCGCAGTACAGCCTGGGCCTGCGCTACGACAGCGGCCAGGGCGTGGCGCGCGACCCGGCGCAGGCACTGGACTGGCTGCGCAAGGCCGCGCTGCAGGGCTATGCGCCGGCCCAGTTCAATCTGGGGCTGCGCTACGACAAGGGCCAGGACGTGGAAGCGGACGGCGAACAGGCGATGCTGTGGTACGGCCGCGCCGGTATCCAGGGCCATGCCAGTTCGCAGTTCAACCTGGCGCTGATGTACGACACCGGCCACGGCGTGCCGCAGGACGATGCACTGGCCGCCACCTGGTACCGGCGCGCCGCGCAGCAGGGCCATGCCGGCGCGCAGGACAGCCTGGGCATGCGCCACGAGCACGGCCAGGGCGTGGTGCAGGATGCGGTGCAGGCGGCCATCTGGTACCGGCGCGCGGCCGAGCAGGGCTTGCCGGTGGCGCAGTACCACCTCGGACAGCTCCTCGACACGGGCAACGGCGTTGAACGGGATGCGGTCGAGGCCACGGCCTGGTACCGCAAGGCGGCCGAGCAGGGCCACCTGCGCGCGCAGTTCGACCTGGGCCTGCGCCACGAAAACGGCATCGGCGCGGCGCAGGACTGCGTGCAGGCACTCGGGTGGTACCGGCGCGCCGCGGCGCAAGGTTACGCGGCCGCGCAGTACATGGTGGCCACGCTGCTCGACCGGCACGACCTGGGCGACCCGGCCGAAGCCACCGACTGGCTGCACAAGGCGGCCGACCAGAAGCACGCACTGGCGCAGTTCGAACTGGGGCTGCGCTACGACTGCGGCAAGGGCGCCGAACGCGATTACGAAGCCGCCCATTTCTGGTACCTGTGCGCGGCGCGCCAGGGCCACGCGCGCGCGCAATTCAACCTGGGCGTGATGTATGCGGCGGGGCAGGGCGCGCCCCGCGATCTGGTCGAAGCGTATGCGTGGTTGCATCGTGCGGGTGGCGCCGGGATCCGGCCCGCGCGCGACTATCTGGCGCGCACCGCGCGCCGGATGGATGCACAGCAGTTGTCGCTGGCGGAAAGCCTGCTGCAGGCTTGAAACCGTCCCGGCTTTGACCCGGCACCACCCGCGCACGGGTGCGCCGGCGCACCCTCTGTCATGACACGCCACGCTATACTGTATGCCCATACAGCCACGGGCGTCCGATGGAACTCAACGACAAGCTCGAAATCCTGGCCGATGCGGCCAAGTACGACGCATCCTGCGCCAGCAGCGGTGCGCCCAAACGCGGCTCCGAGGGCAAGGACGGCCTGGGCGCCACCACCGGCATGGGCATCTGCCACAGCTATACGCCAGACGGCCGCTGCGTCTCGCTGCTCAAGATCCTGCTTACCAACTTCTGCATCTACGACTGCCAGTACTGCATCAACCGCCGTACGTCCAACGTGCCGCGCGCGCGCTTTGCGGTCGACGAAGTGGTCAAGCTGACGCAGGATTTTTACCTGCGCAATTACATCGACGGCCTGTTCCTCAGTTCCGGCATCATCCAGTCGGCCGACTACACGATGGAGCAACTGGTGGCCGTGGCGCGCACCCTGCGCGAGGTGCACAACTTCCGCGGCTACATCCACCTCAAGACGATTCCCGATGCCGACCCGCTCCTGATCACCGAAGCGGGGCGCTGGGCCGATCGCCTGTCGGTCAACATCGAGCTGCCCACGCACGACAGCGTGACCAAGCTCGCCCCCGAAAAGAGCGTCCACACGATCAAGCTGGCGATGGGCTCCATCCGGCGCAAGCTCGATGAAAAAGCCGAAGAGCCAAGGTCGCCCGCCTTCGCGCCGGCCGGCCAGAGCACGCAGATGATCGTCGGCGCTGACGCGAGCGACGACCACACGATCCTCAACACCGCCGAGACGCTGTACGGCAGCTACAAACTCAAGCGCGTGTACTACTCCGCGTTCAGCCCCATCCCGCAAAGCCCCAAGAGCGTGCCGCTCGCGCCACCGCCGCTGCTGCGCGAGCACCGCCTGTACCAGGCCGATTTCCTGCTGCGCAGTTACGGCTTCACGGCCGGCGAGATCATGCCGCAGACGGGTAACCTGGCGCTGGACATCGATCCCAAGCTGGCCTGGGCGCTGTCGAACCGCGACCAGTTTCCGATGGACCTGAACCGCGTCGATGCGACGCTCATCGCGCGCATCCCCGGCATCGGTCTGCGCAACGCCAAGCGCATCGCCGACCTGCGCCGCATTCGCCGCATCCGCTGGGAAGACCTGTCGCGGCTGCGCTGCAGCCTGAAAAAACTGGCGCCGTTCGTCGTTACCGCCGACTACAAGCCGGCGCAGGGCGCGACCAGTTCCGACCTGCTGCGCAAGCACATGGCCGACGCGCCGCAGCAGATGAACCTGTGGCCGGAGCTGCAGGCAGCATGATCCCCGCGGCCACCGCAGCCGTCGTCGCCAGCGAGGCCGTCGCCGCGGTCCGCGCGGGGCAGCCGCTGCTCGTGGCTTCGTTCGTCGAGTGGCGCGCCACGGCCCGCGCCCTGCTGCGCGCCGGCGTGCCGCCCGAGGCAGTGACCTGGGGCGAGCCTGGCGCCGATTTGTTCTCGAGCGCGCCGGCAGCGCCTGCATCGGCCCTGGAGACGGTGCAGCCGACCGGTGACCTGCTGGCTGCGCCGCCTGCCGAACGGGTGGCGCAAGCCACGCCCAGGCCGCAAGTCCCGCGCTCCCTGATGGAGATGCTGCAAACGGCCGCCTGCTGCCGCGACCACGACCGCTGGGCCTTCCTGTACCGCGTGGTCTGGCGCTGGCAGCAGGGCGAGCACGATGTGCAGTCGCCCGCCGACCCCGATGGCGCGCGGCTGGCGTCGATGGTCAAGGCGGTGCGGCGCGAGGTGCACGACATGTTTGCCTATATCCGCTTTCGGGAACGGCCGGTCGAGGCAGGGCCGCCGCAGTTTGTCGCCTGGTTCGAACCCGCGCACGACGTGCTGCCGCAGGTGGCCGAACATTTTGTTGCCCGCATGGGCAAGATGACCTGGATGATCGCCACGCCCGAGGCCAGCGTGTTGTGGGACGGCGCCACGCTGCACGATGCGGGGCCATTGATGTCCGGCCCCGCCGACCTCGAAGACGACGGCGAGGCCTTGTGGCTGACCTACTACCGCAGCATCTTCAATCCCGCGCGCCTGAACACGAAGGTCATGCAAAGCCATATCCCGTCGAGGTTCTGGAAGAACCTGCCCGAGGGCGCGCTGGTGCCGTCATTGGTCAGCCAGGCCGGCCTGGGCGCGCGCCGCATCGGCCAGGTCGCCGAGGTGGGCCAGCGCCGGGGCACGACGATCCCGATCGCGGCCGAGAAAGCGCAGCCCGACCGCGAACAGCCATCGAAGCTCGACGAATGCCGACGCTGCGAACTGTGGCAGCACGCGACGCAGGCCGTCGGCGGGATCGGGCCGGACCACGCGCAGATCATGCTCGTCGGCGAGCAGCCTGGCGACCAGGAGGATTTGTCCGGCCAGCCGTTCATCGGCCCGGCCGGGCAACTGCTCGACCGCGTGTTCGCCCAGGCAGAGGTGGACCGCAAGGGTGTCTACATCACCAACGCCGTCAAGCATTTCAAGTGGGAGCCGCGCGGCAAGCGACGCCTGCACAAGACGCCGGCGCAGAAAGAGATCGAGGCCTGCCACTACTGGCTCGAGAAAGAAATCGCCACCCGCAAGCCGAAGGTGATCGTGGCGATGGGCGCTACTGCGCTGAAATCAGTGCTGCAGAAGGGGAACGTGACGCTCAGGGACAGTCTCGGCCAACCGGTGCGCCATGGCGACGCGTGGGTGGTGACGATCTATCACCCGTCATACGTGCTGCGCGTGCCGGACGAGGCGACCAAGCACGAAGCGTTTGCCGTGATGGTCGAGGGCTTGCGGGTGGCGCAGTCGCTGCTTGAGCGGCCGGGCGAGAACTGATCCACATCGGGACATCGTGACGCGTGCGGAGGCTGGCGGAGACCCGTCCCAGGCCATCCTTATCCGCACACTGCGCCTTGCATATGCATTCGAAAGTCCTTGTGATCGGCGCGATGGCCGCCTCATAATCGGCGCACGCTTCTGGCCACTTTCACAACAGGATATCTTCATGCGCCCACTCGTCGTTCCCGCACTGTGCTTGTCGTTGCTGGCTTCTCCCGGATGCGCGCAGTCCCTTGACGGGGCCGATGCCCAGCCTGCCGCTGTCGTTACCACGGACGCGGTCGAACCTGCGCCTGAGCAGATCCACGTCGTCGCCCAGCGCCCCGGCCCGGGCATGTGGAAGGTGAAGAAGGGTGACCATGTGCTGTGGGTGTTCGGCACCTATGCGCCGCTGCCGAAGAACATGACGTGGCGCTCGCAGCAGGTGGAAAACGTCATCAGGCATTCGCAGGAGTACCTGGCGCCGCCCGGTGCCACAGCCAAGCCGGGCTTTTTCAAAACGATCACGCTGCTGCCAAGCCTGATCGGCGTGCGCAAGAATCCGGATGGCGCGCAGCTGCGTGATGTTCTGCCGCAGGAAGACTACGCGCAGTGGAGCACGCTCAAGGCAACCTACCTGCCTGAAAACAGCGACGTCGAACGCGAGCGGCCGATCTTTGCCGCGCAGGCGTTGACGGAAGCGGCGCGCAAGGAGGCAGGCCTGGTGAACGGCTACGCGGTGCGCAAGCAGCTGCTCGCCCTGATCAAGAAGAGCGAGCTGAAACAGACGTCGACGGACGTTGAACTACCGACGGACAATGCGCGCGCGTTGATCAAGAACTTCAAGAAGTCGAATCTGGCTGACGCAGCCTGCCTGAGGACAACCATGGCCACACTGAAGCAGGATCTCGACGGCGCAACAGCGCGCGCCAATGCCTGGGCCAAGGGTGACGTGGATGAGATGCGCAAGCTGAACTACGCCGAACGCGAGGAGGCATGTTTCGGCGCACTGATGAACAGCGCCGCGCTCGATACAGAGCCTGAATGGAAGAACGTGAAGGCGCGCTCGCATGCGAAGTGGATCGCATCGGCCGAGAAAGCACTTGCTGCCAATGCATCGACCTTTGCGCTGTTGTCGATGGACGATATTTTTGATCCGAAAGGCGTGATCGCGGCGCTGGTGGCGAAGGGGTATGAAGTCGAGTCGCCCGAGTGATGTGATGCTGCGCGCATGGCTGGCGAGCAGCATGCGCGTACTTCACTTGAGAATTTGTCAAACCTTCGCAAACGCGCGTAGAATGCTGGCAACGCGGGTGTAGCTCAATGGTAGAGCAGAAGCTTCCCAAGCTTACGACGAGGGTTCGATTCCCTTCACCCGCTCCAGCAAAATAGCAACGTCCTCAGTTTCGCCTCTCCACAACATTCATTCGTTGACGCCTAAATCGACATGTCGAGCCTTGCGTTCTTTGTCGGTCGTCTGTCGCCAAATCGCGGTATTCATAACTAGAAGCAGATGCTAGTTCGGGCTATGTTCCAGCATCCCGTGTTGATCTGCCCATTCAGTCAGCGCATCGTTCATCCGTGTCTGCCAGCCTTCACCAGTCGCCTTGAAGGCATCCAGAACGCGAACATCGAGGCGAATACTGATGGGCGTCTTCGTGACTGTTTGTACGGGGCACCCACGACCTCGTACCGGCTTGACGTCAGCCCACTCTTCATCGGTAAACGGGCGTGCGTCCGGATCACCCATCGCCGCTGCCGTGATGGCGATGTCTTCTTCAGCCGTTGGAATCAGCGTTCCCGGTTTCAGCTTGGGCATATCGTGTCACCTCTTGCGAATTAGCCTTTCGCAGGCTGATGATGCGACGGACATCGTCGCGTCGTACATAAACAAGATAGTGTAGGCGGGTGCCGATGTACCCAATCGCACATTGACGGACCTTTCCGTAATCGTTGCGTTCGTTGATCCAGAGCAGTGCATCGTCCTCCTCGAACAGAGCCGCTTCGGCCAAACTGATCCCATGCTTGGCTGCCTCGGCTTCGTTCTTCTTGGCGTCATAGACGATGTCCATACGAGCAGTCTAGATCACTTGTAAGGGAGCCACAATAATTTTCGTATATACGTTAATTATTCAATAATAATGTACGGTTTCGCTGTTGGCCCGCGCCACGTTCTGGTTAGTCAACGTAACCTTGCGTTTCACCCGTCCAAGCAAGGAGCGCTCTGCATGCCACCGACCTCCCCATCGCGCCGTCATCTGCTGGCGTCCATGATTGCCGCCTCGGGCGGACTGGCCCTGTCACCGCTGCTCGCTGCTGCACAACCCGCGCCTTTGCTCACGCGTCCGATCCCTTCAAGCGGTGAACAACTCCCCGTCATTGGCCTTGGCAGCTGGATCACCTTCAACGTCGGCCGCGATCCGCAGGGCCGTCGCGAATCGGTCGATGTGATGCGCCAGTTCTTCGCCGGTGGCGGCAGACTGGTTGATTCGTCGCCCATGTACGGCTCGGCCCAGGACGTGATCGGCGAGGCCGTGCAAACCCTCAAACCTGCGCGGCTGTTTGCGGCCGACAAGGTCTGGGTCAGCAAAGGTGCGCGTGGCGTGGCGCAGGTCGAGGCGTCGCGCAAGCTGTGGCGCGTCCCGCGTTTCGATCTGCTGCAGGTGCATAACCTGCTGTCGTGGGAGGAGCATTTGCCAATCCTGCTGGCGATGAAACGGGAAGGGCGGCTGCGCTATGTCGGCATCACCACGTCCGAAGGCCGGCGGCACGCCGAGATCGAGAAGATCATGGCGTCGCAGCCGATCGACTTCGTGCAGATCTCGTACAACGCGCTCGATCGCGACGTCGAGCAGCGCATCCTGCCGCTGGCGCGTGAGCGCAAGATCGGCGTGATCGTCAACCGGCCATTCCGCCAGGGCGACCTGACGCAGGCGCTGGCCGGCAAGCCATTGCCGGGGTGGGCGGCCGATATCGGCTGCACGACGTGGGCGCAGGCGCTGCTCAAGTTCATCGTGTCGCATCCGGCCGTCACGTGCGCGATTCCGGCCACGTCCAGCGTTGCGCACGTGCGCGAGAATCTGCTGGCCGGCACCGGTCGCATGCCGGACGAGGCGCTGCGCAAGCGCATCGCGCAGGATGTCGAAAGGCTGGCATGAGCGAGTGGTGGACGTATTCGCTGTCCGATTTTTTGATGTTCTCGAGCCGCAGCTACTACCGGCTCATCGAGAGCTACAACGCCGCCATCTGGCCTGCGCATCTATTGGCGCTGGTGGCGGGCTTAGTCGTGATTAGCGCCATCGCGCGGCCACGCCAGCACCTGCAACGATCAGCGGCGCTGGTGCTCGCTGCAGCCTGGGGCTGGGTCGCATGGGCGTATCACCTGGAGCGCTATGCCGAAATCAACACAGCGGCGCCGTACTTTGCTGCGGCGTTCGCAGCGCAGGCGTTGCTGATGGGCTGGCTCGCGTACAGGCCAGGTAACGCAGCGCCTGCACCTCAACCTCTAGCACTCGGTCTGTCTGGCCTGGCCATCTTCGCCTATCCCTTGCTGGCACTGGCTCGCGATGGCGGCACATGGCGCCAGGCAGAAGTCTTCGGCATCGTCCCCGATCCCACAGTCGTGGCCACGCTGGGCGTGCTGCTTGCATGGCGTGCGCCCGCGATCTTCTGGCTGATCCCGGTAAGCTGGTGCTTGGTCAGCGGCGCGACACTGATGGAACTGAAGATCGGCCATGCATGGCTGCTGCCGGCGCTCGCATTGACAGCCGTACTTGCCCGAGTCGTGAGCAGCAAAACACCGCGCAACCTTAACTCGACAGCAAATCCCCGATCCTGAACGAGTCCGTCCCCGCCACTTTACACACGTGCATCCCCCGCAGCAGATGCCGGTGCGCGGTGCACGCAAACAGCAAACCAGGCCGGCTCGCCGCCACCGGCGTGACCTGCCCGCTGACCGGATTGACGATGTCCGCGATCGGCTCGCCCGCCTCGACCCGGTCCCCCAGCGTTTTGCGCAGCACCAGCACGCCGGCGTGCGGCGCGGTCAGTGGTTCGACGGCGTCGAGCGGTGTCGGCGCGCAGGCGTAGGCGGGCATGTCGCCAACCGGGATATCCAGCACGCCCTGGTACGCGAGGTAGCGCAGCAGCGCGTCGGCATCCTTGCGCGCGTAGTCGTAATTGACGTCGTTCTCGCCCCGCAATTCAACGGTGACGGCCACGCAGGCCGGCGGAATCGCGGCATCGGGATAGTGCCGCGCGAGGTCCCACCACAGGCGCCCGCAGGCTTCATCGAACGGTTCGCCGCCCGACTCCGTCGCCACCAGCAGCACGCGCGCTTCCATCAGCGCGGCCAGCGGCAGCACTGCCTCGACCAGCGGCGTGCCGGCGTACATGTGCAGCACAGCCTCGGTGTCGCAATGCAGGTCGAGCATGATGTCGGCGTCGATCGCCATCGTGAGCAGCGTTTTCTTGAGCGTGGCGGTAGGGTTGCCAGGCTCCCAGCTTGCCACCGAGCGCCGTGCATGCTCGCGGATCAGCGCGACGTTGGCGGCGGCGTCCTGTCCGAGCTGGCCGGCTACTCCCGCCATCACATCCTGCGCCACGTGGCGGTAGGCGCGATTGAAGTTGGTGCCGGTCGCCAGGTCGTAGCGGCCAAATGGCGCGCCGTGAATCACCTGCGCCAGCCCGATCGGATTGGCCACCGGTACCAGGATCACCTCGCCCTTGATGCGGCCTTCGGCGTCGAGGCGCTCGAGTTCCTGGCGCAGCACGTGCGCGACCAGCATCGCCGGCACCTCGTCCGCGTGCAGCGAGGCCTGGATATAGACCTTCTTGCCGCTGCCCGGCGCGCCGTAGTGGAACGAGGTCAGGTTGACGGCGGCGATATGCTCGTCGATGGCGATCGGGTGTTTCGTGGAATGCATGGGACAGACTCCGGCAAGCTGGGTGAAGACGCGATTATGGCCGATCCAGGCGGCGCGGCGCGTCGGCTATAATGACAGCCGCATTTTCCTCTTCACTTTCTTCGTCCCCACATCCCATGTCTCTTGATAAGCCCAACAATGGCCCGGCGCGGTCCATGCTGTACGATCCCACCGAACACCGCATCCGCAGTTTTGTCACGCGTGCGGGCCGGCTGTCGACCGCGCAGGCGCGGGCCTTCGATGAACTGGGGCCGAAGTTCCTGATCGGGTACAAGAAAGAACCGCTCGACGTGGCGCAGGCCTTCGGCCGCACCGCGCCCGTGATCCTGGAAATCGGCTTCGGCATGGGGGACACCACCGCGCATATCGCGAAACTGATGCCCGAAAAAGACTTCATCGGCGTCGAAGTGCACACGCCGGGTGTCGGCAGCCTGCTCAAGCAGATCGGCGAGCAGGACATCGCCAACCTGCGCCTGATCCAGCACGATGTGTTCGAGGTGCTGAATCACATGATCGCCGATGGCTCGCTCGACGGCGTGCATGTGTTCTTCCCGGACCCATGGCACAAGGCGCGCCACAACAAGCGCCGCCTGATCCAGCCGGCGTTCGTCAAGCTGCTGTGCCAGAAGCTGGCCCCTGGTGGCTACCTGCACCTGGCGACCGACTGGGAAGACTACGCAGTGCAGATGCTGGAAGTCCTGAGCGCCGAGCCCGAACTAACCAATACCGCCGACGGCTACGCGCCGCAGCCGGCTTACCGTCCGCTGACCAAGTTCGAGAACCGCGGCATCAAGCTCGGTCACGGTGTCTGGGATCTGGTTTTCACGCGTAAATAAGCCACATCGTCGCTCGTGCCTGTCTTCTCGTCGTTCGTCGTCCATCGCTGTGCGCCGACGCAGTAGTTTCCTAGACTGATCTCGTTGCTATACATTAACGAGAACGGAGGACGCCATGTGGGCAGGGATCGCGAAGTGGTACCGGCAGTGGGAGCAGGAACAACTGGCAGTGCTACAGGACCCGGCGCTGGCGCGCCAGGCGCCCTTTGGTTACCGCCGTTATGTCGCCTGCAAGCTGGCAGCGCTGCCGCTCAGCGAGCGCCAGGAGTTGTACCGGTTTTCCGTCTATTGGCGTGGACCCCGGGTATGGCTGGCACTGGCCGCGCTGTGCCTCGTACTGTCCGTGCTCGGCTTGCTGCTCCATCTGGCCTTCATGCCTGCCGCCCTATGGTGGAAGACGGTCGTTGCGACCAACACGTTCGGGCTGGCACTATTGGCGTCATTCGCCGGGGTCTGGTTCAACTACCGGAAGATCGCGCGTGCCAAGCTCAGGGCGCTGGCCTCAATGGTTGGCCTGGGGGGACTCGGTGGCCTGTTCGGGACCCTCATCGTGACGGTAAGCCGGGGCAAGCCATGGCAGGAATTGATCGATGATCTGCCACGCACGTTGATGCTGGTGACTGGTGCCGCAACGGTGCTGATCGCAGCGCCGTCGATTGTGCTCGCTGTACTGCGCAACCGGCATTACGAAACTGCGAATGCCCAGCTCCAGCGCGATGCCGAACAGGCGCGCCTGGCCCGCGAACTGAGCGAAACCCAGTTGCGCCTGCTGCGCGCCCAGATCGAGCCACACTTCCTGTTCAACACCCTCGGCGCCGTCCAGCAACTGGCGCAAGAGCAGGCGCCGCGCGCTGCCGAACTCACTGCCCACCTGATCGATTTCCTGCGCGCCAGCATGAGCGACATGCGCTGCGAGCAGGTGAGCCTTGCCACCGAATTCGGCCTGGTCGAATCGTACCTGGCCGTGATGCAGATCCGGATGGGCGAGCGCCTGCGGTTCCGGATCGACCTCCCCACCAGCCTGGCCGCCACCCAGGTTCCCAGCATGTTGGTACTCACCCTGGCCGAGAACGCGATCAAGCACGGCATCGAGCCGTCCCTGCGCGGCGGCGACATCACCGTCATCGCGCAGGAAGACGCCGGCCAGATCCGCATCGCGGTGCACGACAGCGGCGTGGGCATGAGCGACACGCCCGGCAACGGCACGGGCCTGGACAATGTGCGCAGCCGCCTGCGCCTGGCCTACGGCGAGAGCGCCAGCCTGGCCCTGAGCGAAGCCGAACCGGGCCTGCTGGCCGAACTCCTGATCCCCCGCAAGGACGCGCAATGACAGTCACGATCCTGGTCGCCGAAGACGAACCGCTGATGCGCGAGCGCCTGCTCGGCATGCTGGCGCTGGCCTGGCCCGACGCAAAGGTGATCGCGGCGGTCGACAACGGCCTCGATGCCTGGGACGCCTACCTGGAGCACGCGCCGCGCGTGGTGTTCCTCGACATCCGCATGCCTGGCCTGTCGGGGCTGGAAGTGGCCGAGCGCATTGGCCGCCAGGCGCACGTGGTGTTTGTCACCGCTTACGACCAGTACGCCGTCGATGCGTTCGACGCCGGCGCGGTCGACTATCTGCTCAAGCCCATCCAGCCGGGCCGCCTGGATAAAGCTCTGGCGCGGCTACGCGAAAAACTCGACAGCCAGCCGATGGATGTGAGCGCAGTCGTCCGGCAGGTCAAGGCAGCGTCGCCCGCGCCAGTGCGCGAAAATTTGAAATGGCTGAAAGCCAGCGTGGGCAAGCAGATCCGCCTGATCGACGTCGAGGAGGTGCTGTTCTTCCAGGCCGATACCAAGTACACGCGCGTGGTGCTGGAAGGATCGGAAGCGCTGGTGCGCATCCCGCTGAAGGATTTATTGGGCGGGCTCAATGCCGACCGCTTCTGGCAGATCCATCGCGGCACGGTCGTGAAGGTGACGGCGATCCGCGCCGCCGAGCGCATCGACGCCGAACGCATGCAGGTGCTGCTGCGCGGCAGCAACGAAGTGCTGCCCGTCAGCCGCAGCTTCACGCACCTGTTTCGCGAATAGCGTTACAGCATCTCGTTGATGATGGCGACGATCGCGTCGCCGTACGACACGAGCTTTTTCTCGCCCACGCCGGTTACGCCGCGCAGCTGGTCGATCGAGGTCGGCTTGACCTTGGCGATCTCGCGCAGCGTCGCATCCTGGAACACGACATACGCTGGCACGCCGTGCTCGCGCGCGGTGCCCATGCGCCATGAACGCAGGCGCTCGAAGATGCCTTGCTCGGAGCGCGACAGTTCCACTTCCTCGAATGTCGAGCGCGACGTGGAAGGGCGCTTGGCCTTGACGGGTTTCTGGTACTGGCGCAGCTGCACCGTTTGCTCGCCCTTGAGCACCGGCCGCGCGGCGTCGGTGAGCTTGAGCGAACTGAACGCATCGTGGTCGACCGTGACGAGGCCCAGCGCAATGGCCTGGCGCAGGATGGCGCGCCACTCCTGTTCGCTGCGGTCGGCGCCCACGCCATACACGGTGAGCTTGTCGTGGTGCCACTGGGTGATGCGCTCGGTGGTCGCGCCGCGCAGGACGTCGATCACGTGGCCGCCCGCAAAGCGCTGGTCGACCCGGTAGATGGTCGAGAGCAGTTTTTGGACCGGCACCGAGCCGTCGAAGCTCACCGGCGGGATCAGGCAGGTGTCGCAGTTGCCGCAGGGGCCGGAGCGTTCGCCGAAGTAGTCGAGCAGGCGCATGCGGCGGCACGACAGGGTTTCGCACAGGCCCAGCATGGCGTCGAGCTTCATCGACAGCACGCGCTTGAACGTTTCGTCGGCCTCGGATTCGTCGATCATCCGGCGCTGCAGCACCACGTCCTGCAGGCCGTAGGCCATCCAGGCGCTGGCGGGGCCACCGTCACGGCCGGCGCGGCCGGTTTCCTGGTAATAGCCCTCGATGCTCTTGGGCAGATCGAGGTGGCACACGAAGCGCACATCGGGTTTGTCGATGCCCATGCCGAAGGCGATGGTTGCGACCATGACGATGTTTTCTTCGCGCAGGAAGCGCGCCTGGTTCTTGGCGCGCACCGCGTATTCCATGCCGGCGTGGTAGGCCATGGCGCGGATGCCGTTTTCGTTGAGGAAGTCGGCGGTTTCTTCGACCTTCTTGCGCGACAGGCAGTAGACGATGCCCGAATCGCCCGAGTGCTCGCCCGCGATGAAGTCGAGCAGCTGCTTGCGGCCGTTGGCTTTCTCGACGATCGAGTAGCGGATATTCGGGCGGTCGAATGACGAGACGAACTGGCGCGCTTCACCCAGTTGCAGGCGCAGCGCAATTTCGGCGCGCGTCTGCTGGTCGGCGGTTGCGGTGAGCGCAATGCGCGGCACGTTCGGGAAGCGCTCGTGCAGGATCGACAGGCGGATGTACTCGGGGCGGAAATCGTGGCCCCATTGCGAGACGCAGTGCGCTTCGTCGATCGCGAACAGCGAGATCTTCGATGCATCGAACAGCTCGAGGCAGCGCTGCGTCATCAGGCGCTCGGGCGCCACGTAGACCAGGTCGATTTCGCCGGTGCGCACGAGGCGCTCGATGCGCATCGCTTCTTCGAATGTCTGGGTCGAATTGAGGAACGCGGCGCGTACGCCGACTTCTTCGAGCGCGTCCACTTGGTCTTGCATCAGTGCGATCAGCGGCGAGATGACCACGCCGACGCCGTCGCGCAGCAGCGCGGGAATCTGGTAGCACAGCGACTTGCCGCCGCCGGTGGGCATCAGGACCAGCGCGTCGCCGCCACTGGCCACGTGCTCGACGATCTCGCCCTGCTGGCCGCGGAAGGCGGGGTAGCCGAAGACGGTCTCGAGCACGTGAAGCGCACGCGCGCTGAGGTCGGCGCCAGGTTCGGCGCCGGTGTCTGAATTCATACGTTCAATGTCGGACAGAGTGTTCAAGCTGTGTGTTGGACCGGCTGATGCTGCAGGTTTAGTCCGCCCAGGTAAGCAGGTCGAATTGGGCGGTCACGAGGATCAGGATACCGAATACGATACGGTACCAGGCGAAGATCGTGAAGTCGTGCGTGCTGATGTAGCGCAGGAGCCAGCGCACGCACAGGAATGCGGAAATAAACGCTGAGAAAAAGCCCAGGCTAAACAGCGGCACATCGGCCATCGACAGCAGGTCGCGCTCCTTGGCGATCGAGTAGACCGTGGCACCCAGCATCGTCGGCATGGCCAGGAAGAACGAGAACTCGGTGGCCGCCTTGCGTGACAGGCCGAACAGCATGCCGCCAATGATCGTCGAGCCCGAACGGCTGGTGCCCGGGATCAGCGCGAAGGCTTGCGCGAAGCCGACCTTGAGCGCATCGAGCATGCTCATGTCGTCGACCGTTTCGACCCGCGCGGGCTTGGGGTTCTGACGGTTGCGGTGCTCGACCCACAGGATGACGATACCGCCGAGCACCAGCGCAACGGCCACGGGAATCGGGTGGAACAGCACTTCGGTGATGGCCGCGCTGAACAGCACGCCGGCAATCGCGGCAGGGAAGAATGCGATCACGACATTGCGTGCAAAACGCTGCTGGACGGGATCACCGCCCAGACCGCCGAACACCTTGGCGATGCGCGCGCGGTATTCCCAGACCACGGCCAGCATGGCGCCGGCCTGGATGACAATCTTGAAAACGGTCGCCTTGGTGCCGGTGAAATCGAGCAGGCTGCCCATCAGGATCAGGTGGCCGGTCGATGAAATCGGAAGGAATTCAGTGAAACCCTCGACCAGGCCCATGATGATTGCCTTAATGGCGAGAACGATATCCATGGTGTTTTTGTGCTGTGGAAGTGAACTGTGGGAGGTACATGCGAGGGGGCAAAGCTTACCATGAGCGGGACGGCTGCCGTTGGGCTAACTGAACCGTACTGCGCTTGGGGGCTTCCTCCGGCATGTCGCGCTGGATGGTATCGGGTGCCGTTTTAATCTCGCTGTAAAGATGTGTCATGGGTAAAAACGCGTGCTACACTCGACCCATGAGTCTTTTTCTTGTCCTCATTCTTGCTGCGCTGGCCTGGGTAGCATTTCATGATTGGCAGCTGCCCAATGCCTTGCGCTACCGTCCTTTCCAGGGCCGGGCGTGGCGCAGTTCTTTCCCTTCCGCATCGCGCAAGGACATCCGCGATTTCCTCGCCGTATTCGGCTCGGCCTGCGCCTTTGGCGATTGCGACCGCCTGCATCTGCGTCCCGATGACCCCGTCCTCAATGTCGTGCGCGCCGCCAAGCCGTCGCGCTGGATGCCCGACGCCACCGACATCGAACCCCTGGCACGCGCACTGCGCGAACGCTACGGCGTCCTGCTCGGTGATATCTGGCACGACGGCCTGACCCTGGGCGGGCTGTTCCAGCGCGTGCAACAGGCGCGCGGCAAGCCGGCGGTTTAAGTCACTGCGTCGGGCGCCTGATCTGGCGCCGTCAGCCGCTCCAGCTCACCCAGCCAGAACATCGCCTGCGCGCGGGTATCGCCACACATCTCGTGCGACGGTTGCAGCCCGCCGCAAAACGCCGGCCGCTCGGGTTGCCCGAAAATGCGGCAGCGTTGATCGTCGCCCAATTGCACGCAACGAACGCCTGCCGGCTTGCCATCGGGCATGCCGGGAATCGGGCTGGTGATCGACGGGGCAGTGCAGCAGGCACCGCATTGCGGCCGGCATGTGAAGGGGGCGGAAGTGGACAGCATGGCGTTCAACAAGTGGCAGAGCGCAAGTATACATCGGACCCTGCCACAGGGATGACATGATGTATTGTCTGCTTTTTGTGCAATTCATATCAAATAGTTTCGGATGCACAACGGTCGCTTGACGGCAGCAACATCACGGGTCTATATTGGTTGTTCCTTAGATAATTTTCTGGGTGGGTAAATGGACTGCCAAACAGACGGTAAGCCACGCTGGGAACGTCGCAAGGAAGCACGTCCGCAGGAGTTGCTTTCGGCTGCGGTCGAGTTGTTTGTCGAGCGGGGTTTTGCCTCGACCCGCCTTGAGGACGTGGCCAAGCGCGCAGGCGTTTCCAAAGGCACCTTGTATCTGTATTACACCAACAAGGAAGACCTGTTCAAGGCCGTGGTGCGCCAGAGTATCGTTCCGATGCTGGGCCAGGCCGAAATCTCGGTGGCCGAATTCGAAGGCCACAGCGCCGATCTGCTGCGCAGCGTGATCCTGTCGTGGTGGCACAGCGTGGGCGCGACCAAGGCTTCCGGCATCAGCAAGCTGATTTTTGCAGAAGCCGATAACTTCCCCGAGCTGGCGCGCTTTTACCAGACCGAAGTGATGAGCCGCGGCATGCGCATGATCTCCAGCATGCTCGAGCGCGGCGTGCAGCGCGGCGAGTTTCGCGCCATCGATATCCCCCAGACCACCCAGGTCCTGATCGCGCCAATGCTGATGCTGTCCACCTGGAAGCACACCATCGCCCCGTGCGAGCGCTGCGACCTGCATCCCGAAGCCTTCCTCGACGCCTTCCTCGATATCACCCTCAACGGCCTCGTGCCGGCTGGCCACGCGGCCCACTGAACGCCCGTTCACGCCAGAACCGGTTTTCTGGCGTTCATCCCCTCCAAACTGCAGACTGTCGCAATTTTCCTCTGGGGAAGGCGTGCGTCGATAAGATGTGCCTCGAGATGCCTATTCAGGTAGGTTCCAGCACCGTTCACGGATTAGAATATCGGATTGTTTATTTTTCCACCGAGAACTGAAATGAATATCGAACAAGCCCGCTTCAATATGATCGAACAGCAGATCCGTCCTTGGAATGTGCTGGACCAGGACATCCTCGACCTGCTGCACGTGGTCAAGCGTGAACAATTCGTGCCACAGGCGTATCAGAACCTGGCGTTTGCCGACACCGAAATCCCGCTGCCGGGCGGCGAAGCCATGCTCAACCCGAAGGTTGAAGCGCGCATGGCCCAAGAGGCTGGCGTCAAGCAGGGCGACAACGTGCTGCAGATCGGCACCGGTTCGGGCTATCTGGCAGCGCTGCTGGCGAGCAAGGCGCGTCACGTGACGAGCGTTGAAATCCTGCCGGAAACCGCCGCCCAGGCCAAGCAGAACCTCGACGCTGCCGGCATCACCAATGTCGCGGTCGAAGTGGGCAATGGCGCGCAGGGCTGGGCCACCGGCACCGACTACGACGTGATCGTGGTCTCGGGCGCGCTGCCGCTGCTGCCAGAGTCGCTGATCAGGCAACTGAAAATCGGTGGCCGCATGATCGCGATCGTCGGTGCTGCGCCGGCCATGACGTGCCAGCTGATCACCCGCACCTCGGCCACGGCGCATGAAGCGGTCACGGTGTTCGAAACCGTCGCGAAGCCGCTGACGGGCGCATCGAAGCCGTCCGGTTTCACGTTCTGAGGACGCCGTAATGCAACAGATTACTGCTCCCGAACTGGCCGCCGTGCTGGCCGATCCGGCGCGCGAGCAGCCGCTGCTGCTCGACGTGCGTGAAAACTGGGAATTCGAGACGTGCCGGATTGCCGGCTCGACCCAGATTCCGATGAACCTGATTCCGGTGCGCGTGACCGAGATCGCCGACGACCGCGAGGTCGTCTGCATCTGCCACCACGGGGCGCGCAGCATGCAGGTTGCTGCCTTCCTCGAGCGCAACGGTTTTGACAATGTAACCAACTTGACGGGCGGGATACACGCCTGGGCTTTGCAAGTCGATCCGTCGATGCCGACGTATTGACCTGATTCCAAAACTTGATGACCCCTGTGGAGATAGCAATGCAGAAACCCCTTATCGCCGTGCTGCTTGCGAGCGCGTGCTTCTCGCTCAACGCCGGTGCTGCCGACCTGATCCAGGTGTATCAGCAGGCACTGGCCAATGACGCGACGTATGCGAGTGCGCGTGCTTCGCTGACGGCGAGCCGCGAGCGCATCATCCAGGGGCGTGCAGGCTTGCTCCCGACCGTGGGCATCAGCGGTGGGATCAGCAAGAACGACAATGACTTCGATCCATGGAACGTTGGTCAGCTCGGCACCTTGCCGAATGGCCAGCCGGGCACCATCAACAGCAGCGGCTCGAACCTGCGCACCAACGAATACACGCTGGCGCTGCAGCAGCCGCTGTATCGCTGGGATCGCTGGGAAACCTACCAGCAAAGCAAGCTGCAACAAGCGATTGGCGAAGCCCAGTTTGCCCAGGCCCAGCAAGACCTGATCACGCGCGTGGCGCAGGCTTACTTCGACGTGCTGGCAGCGCAGGACAAGCTGGAATCGACCCGCGCCCAGAAGGAGGCGACCACCGAGCAACTGGCATCGGCCAAGCGCAATTTTGAAGTTGGCACCCAGACCATCACCGATACGCACGAGGCGCAAGCCGCATACGACCTGGTGCTGGCGCAGGAATTCGCCGCCGTGAATGACCTGGACAACAAGCGCAATGCGCTGCAGGCCATCATCGGTACCGCGCCGGGCAACCTGGCGGCGCTCAAGCCGGGCACCACGCTGGCCGTGCCGCAGCCGGCCACGGTCGACCCGTGGGTGTCGTCGGCCGAGAACCAGAACTATGGCGTGACGGTCAGCCAGCTTCAGGTGGAAATCGCCACGCGCGACATCTCGCGCAACCGCGCCGGTCACATGCCGACGCTCGACCTCGTGGCCAGCTCGACGCGCCGCGACGTCAACGGCCGCACCGGCAGCTCGGGCGAAACCAAGAACAATGCGATCGGCCTGCAGTGGAGCGTGCCGATCTTCAGCGGTTACGCCGTCACCAGCCGCGTGCGCGAATCGATCGCGCTGGAAGACCGCGCCCGCAACGAGCTGGAAGCAACGCGCCGCAATGCAGCGCTGCAGGCGCGCCAGTCGTTCCTGGGTGTGAACAGCGGCCTGGCGCAGGTCAAGGCACTGGAAGCGGCGGAAGTGTCGAGCCAGTCGGCGCTCGAATCGAACAAGCTCGGCTATCAGGTCGGCGTGCGCATCAATATCGACGTGCTCAATGCGCAGCGCCAGCTGTACCAGACCCGCACCGACCTGTCACGTGCGCGCTATGACGTGATCGTCAATGGCTTGCGTCTGAAAGCGGCGGCAGGTTCGCTGCGCGAGACCGACCTGACGCCGGTGAACAGTTTGCTGGCTGAGTAATTTTTCTGCTGCATCATGCAAACCCGGTCGACCAATGTCATTGGCGACCGGGTTTTTTGTTTTACAGCGCCCGCGCTTTGCGCCACTGAATCAGTTCAGCAATCGTCAGGATCGGAAAATCGCGCTCCTGCGCGAACTGCTCGATCTGCTCTCCGCGCATCATCGTGCCGTCAGGATTCATCAATTCGCACAGCACGGCTGCCGGCTGCAGCCCGGCCAGCCGGGCCAGGTCAACCGAACCTTCGGTGTGCCCGGCGCGGGCCAGCACGCCGCCTGGCGTGGCGCGCAGTGGGAACACGTGGCCCGGACGCACGACGTCGTCCGGCCGGGCGTCGTGCGCGATGGCGGCCCGGATGGTGGTCACGCGGTCGGCCGCCGAGACGCCGGTGGTCACGCCATGGCGCGCCTCGATCGAGACCGTGAACGGCGTGCCGAAGCGGCTGCCGTTGTCCGGCGCCATCGGCGGCAGTTCGAGCGCGCGTACCTTGTCATCAGGCAGGCACAGGCAGACGATGCCGCTGCATTCGCGGATCATCAGGGCCATGGTGTCATTGTTGATGTGTTCGGCCGCGACGATCAGGTCGGCCTCGTTCTCGCGGTCGAAATCGTCGAGCAGGATGACCGGAATGCCGGCGCGCATGGCGTCCAGCGCCGCGGCGATGCGGCCTTCCAAGTCGTGACTGAACAGGGTATGGGTAGAAACCAGCATGTGAAACGCTCCTCGCAAAGTGGGCGAAAAACGCATCAGGGCAAAGCGCAGCCTCACGCCAGTCCTCGCCCACGCAAGGCAGGGCAGGCCGGGCGCGTGAACGCGCACATCTTCTTTCATCCGGACTATACCGTCGGCTCTGGCATCGCACCAGATCTGCTGACCCTGCTTGGCATGATGCCGGGCAGGCGCTCGCGGGCTCGACCGTTGCCGGTCATACCGCCGGTGGGGAATTGCACCCCGCCCCGAAGACGTAATGTTGTAGATGCCTGCAGGATGCAGGCGCGGCGATTGTAGCAGCGCCGCGCGATCCCTGCCGGCGGCAGGCTTACTTGCTCAGGCCGCCGCCGCTGGCGTTGTCGGCGCGTTCGATCAGCTCGACCTTGTAGCCATCCGGATCGGTAATGAAGGCGATCACGGTGCTGCCGCCCTTGACCGGGCCCGGCTCGCGCGAGATGTTGCCGCCGGCTGCGCGTACCTGGTCGCACGTGGCGTAGATGTCAGCGGTGGAGATGGCGATGTGGCCGTAGGCCGTGCCCATGTCGTAGCTGTCGGTGCCCCAGTTATAGGTCAGCTCGAGTTCGGCGTGATCGGGATTGCTGCCGTAGCCAAGGAAGGCCAGGCTGTATTTGTACTCGGCGTTCTCGCTCGTGCGCAGCAGTTTCATGCCCAGCACGGTGGTGTAGAAGTCGATGGAGCGTTGCAGGTCGCCGACCCTCAACATGGTATGCAGGATGCGCATCGTGTGTGCCTTATGTGGTTCGGAAAGACCGTCATTTTATGCCTTTGACGTTTTCCTTGCCGGACAGGGCCCGATGCGCATCCAGTCCCGCTATCAGCTCTCGAGCTTGGCGTCGAGCGTGATGGTGGCGTTCAGCAGCTTCGACACCGGGCAGTTTTCCTTGGCCGTGGTGGCTGCCTTGTCAAAGGCTTCCTGGGACGCGCCCGGGATTTTCGCGCGCAGTTCCAGGTGGATCGCCGTGATCGAGAAGCCGCCTTCGACTTTTTCCATCGACACGGTGGCCTTAGTGCGCAGTTCGTCGGCGGTCAGGCCGGCCTGGCCGAGCTGGCCCGACAGTGCCATCGTGAAGCAGCCTGCGTGCGCTGCGCCGATCAGTTCTTCGGGGTTGGTGCCTGGTGCATCTTCAAAGCGGGTGTTGAAGCCATATGGCTGGTCCTTCAGTGCGCCGCTACCGGTCGAAACCTGGCCCTTGCCATCCTTGATGCCACCACTCCATACGGCGCTGCCGTCGCGTTTGATCGTCATGTTATTTCCTTTCGTTGGTGTTGTCAGAATCGTCGTCTTCGCTTGCCTCGGGCGCTGGTTCGGCCTCGTGGTCACGCATGTCGCGGTGGCGGTCCGGCAGCGGGGTGGCCTGGCCACTTGCGCCGGGCGCCGCATCGACAGCCGCCGAGATGCCGGGCGTGCCGCGTGCTTCGGTATCGATCAGGCCTTGCTCGAGGTCGCTCGCTGCCTGCTTCATGATGCCGCGCGGCTCGGTGTCCTGGCCGTCGGGCGTTTCATCGCGTTCGTGTGGCTGGCGTTTGACGCCATCGTTGCCCATCGGTTCGTCCGTATTCACGGCGCGGTCTTTTGCGTTGGTCGCCATCGCGATCTCCTTTTGTATTTTAGTCATCCTCATCCTAACTGCCTGCGCCCGAAACGGTCGCTCAATTGAACTTTGTAAATATGATGCTTTTTTGCAATTACTTGGCTAAGATAGGATTCTGAACGTCTTTTCGGAAGATGCACCGTGACGCCTGACACCCTGCCGCAGCACGCCACGGCGGTCTGCAAGAACTGCAGTGCCGCCACGAGCGGCCACTATTGCCACCAGTGTGGCCAGGCCACGCACCTGCATGTGCCCAGTGCGCGCGAGTTCCTGCACGAATTCATTGCGCATTACGTGGCGCTCGAAGGCGCGCTGTGGAAGTCGCTTGGCGGGCTGATTTTCAAGCCGGGCTTTCTCACCTGCGAATACATCGAAGGCCGGCGCGCGCGCTACCTGCAGCCGCTGCGCCTGTATCTGACGTTCAGCATCATCTTTTTTGCACTGTTCAAGTTCAGCGGTATGGAAGTGATCAATCTGGGCGAAGAGATACCGCCTTCGGCCATCGTCCTGTCGGGTGACAAAAAAGAAGCCGCTGAGCCTGCCACTGAATTCAAGCGCGCCGTCGCGCCCCTCGTGACGGGCGCCGGCTCCTTCAACGCAACCCTGGGCCAGAAAGTCCAGCACTTCCTCGACCTGCCGCGACGCGACCAGGAAGTGGCGCTGAAAGGGGCATTCTTCAGCTATACGCCGTATGCGGTATTCGCGCTGATGCCGGTGTTCGCCTTTTACCTGCGCATCCTGTACGTGCGCACGGGGCGGCGCTATGGCGAGCATTTCCTGTTCGCGCTGCACACGAATGCGTTTGCCTTCCTGATGTTCAGCGTGCTGCTGACGCTGCCGCCGATGCTGGATTTTCTTGAGCTGCCGCTGTCGCTGTGGCTGCTGCTGTATCTGCCGCTGGCGATGCACAGGGTGTATGGCGGCGCGCGCCTGGCCACGGGCCTGCGCTGGATCGTGCTGAGCCTGCTTCATGTGCTGAGCCTGGTTCTGGCGGTTGTGGTCGCCATGGGGGCGGCACTGGTGGCCTGAACTTGCGGCAAACGGGCGGCGCCCGGTATACTGTGCATCTGTACAGTGTTTGCCGAGCGCTGTTATGGCAGCCGCAGGAATTATCGGTTAATCTCCAGCGTGTTGTTAACCTACTACTGCCGAGATCGCTATGCCCGCATCACCCCAACCGCAACAGATCATCGCGCTCGTGGTGCGGCATAACACGCCAGGCGTCGAAGAGCCGGTCAGCCGCATCCGCGATTTCCTGGCCGGGGCCGGCTACCGCGTCGTGTTCGAGGCCGACACCGCCGCCAATCTTGCGCTCGACAACCTCGAATCGATGACCGTGGCCGAGATCGGCGTCCAGGCGCAGATCGGCATCGTCGTCGGCGGCGACGGCACCATGCTCGGCATCGCGCGCCAGCTGGCCGAATACGATATTGCCCTCATCGGCATCAACCTGGGGCGCCTGGGCTTCATCACCGATATCGCGCTGGACGACATGCTGCCGCAGCTGAGCAACATCCTGCAGGGCCGCGCGCGGCGCGAAGAGCGCACGCTGCTCGAGGCGCGCGTCATGCGCGATGGCGTGCTGATCTTTTCCAGCGTGGCCGTCAACGACGTGGTCGTGGCGCGCGGCACCGGTGCCGGCATGGTCGAACTCAAACTGAGCGTCGACGGTCAATTCATGTACAACCAGCGCTCGGATGGCCTGATCGTTTCCACGCCCACCGGCTCGACGGCGTACGCGCTGTCGGCCGGCGGGCCATTGCTGCATCCGAGCCTGGGCGGCACAGTGCTGGTGCCGATCGCGCCGCATGCGCTGTCGAACCGGCCGATCGTGGTGCCCGACACGAGCGAGATCGTCGTCGAACTGGTCAGCGGGCGCGACATCAGCGTCAACTTCGACATGCAGACCTTCACCAGCCTGCAGCTGGGCGACCAGATCGTGATCTCGCGCTCGCCGCACACGATCACGTTCCTGCATCCGCTCGACTGGAGCTATTACCACACGCTGCGCCAGAAACTGCACTGGAACGAGTACCCCACCAACGACGGCAGGCTCAAGTAAGCTATCCATCGCAGCCGCCCGCATTCGCTACAGAGTCGTCAAAGAATCGCCCTAACCGCCGGAGACCCGATTTTTCATGCTGCGCACACTTACCATCCGCGACTTCGTCATCGTCGACGCCATCGAACTGGAATTCTCGAACGGCTTCTCGGTGTTCACCGGCGAAACCGGCGCCGGCAAGTCGATCCTGATCGATGCGCTGCAGCTGGCGCTGGGCGGCCGCGGCGACGCCAGCATGGTGCGCGAAGGCGCTGCCAAAGCCGACATCACTGCGGATTTCGCACCGACCGAGGTGGCGCGTGTCTGGCTGGCCGAGCATGACTTCAGCGCCGACGAGGGCGGGGCGCTGCTGCGTCGCGTGATCGACAACGCCGGCCGCTCCAAGGGCTACATCAACGGCGTCGCGGCCACCGCGGCGCAACTGCGCGAGCTGGGCGACCTGCTGGTCGACATCCATGGCCAGCACGCGCACCAGAGCCTGCTCAAGCCCGACGCCCAGCGCGCGCTGCTCGACAACCAGATCGGCGTGCGCGATCCGGCCGCGCGCATCGAGGCGCAGGAAGTCTCGCAAGCCTGGCGCACCTGGCGCGCGCTGGTGCGCCAGCGCGAAGAATACGAAGCCGATGCCAAGAACGTGCTGATCGAGCGCGAGCGCCTCGAGTGGCAAGTGGCCGAGCTCGACAAGCTGGCACCGAAGGCCGGCGAGTGGCTCGACATCGGCAACGAGCACAGCCGCCTGTCGCACGCCGCGACGCTGCTCGAAGGCGCGCAGGAAGCGCTGGCCGCGATCTCCGAATCCGACCACCCAATCCTGTCGCAACTGTCGACCCTGAACGCCAAGCTGGGCAAGCTGGTCGACGTCGATACGCAGCTGCAGTCGGTGCTCGACTGCATGGAGCCGGCGCGCATCCAGCTGCAAGAAGCGGTGTCCGAACTGAACACGTATATCGACAAGGTCGAGCTCGACCCGGCGCGCCTGCGCGAAGTCGATGCGCGCATGGAAGCGCTGCACACGGCGGCGCGCAAGTACCGCGTCACGCCCGAAGAACTGCCGGACGAACACGCGCTGCTGGCCACCAAGCTGCGCCAGCTGGCCGACGCCACCGACATCGACGGCCTGCGCAAGCAGGAAGAAAAAGCTGAAGCGGCGTACATGGATGTGGCCGGGCGCCTGTCAGTGCGGCGCGCGGCTGCGGCGCACGAGCTGGGCACGCAGGTGACGGCGGCAATGCAGGAGCTGAGCATGAGCGGCGGCAGCTTTGCCATCGGCCTGAACCGCGGCGAGCCGGGCGCGCATGGCCTGGAGCAGATCGAATTCCTGGTGGCCGGTCACGCTGGCGTCGTGCCGCGCGCACTGGCCAAGGTCGCATCGGGCGGCGAGCTGGCGCGCATCTCGCTGGCGATCTCGGTCATCACGTCGAATGCGACGACGGTGCCGACGCTGATTTTTGACGAAGTCGACACCGGCATCGGCGGCGGCGTGGCCGAGGTGGTGGGGCGCCTGCTCAAGCGCCTGGGGCAGCAACGCCAGGTGCTGTGCGTGACGCACTTGCCGCAGGTGGCCAGCCAGGCGAACCAGCACTTCCAGGTGGCCAAGGGCACGACCGACGCCGGCCGCACGGTCTCGCGCATTGACGTGCTCGACAAGCGCGCGCGGGTCGAGGAAGTGGCGCGCATGCTGGGCGGAATCGAGATCACCGAGACCACGCGCAAGCATGCGAGGGAGTTGCTGGCATCGTGATGGTTTGCATATTGTGGGCCCATGCCATTTTTGTGGCACAGTAAGCACCCCATCAACCACTCCGGAAGGAACTCGCATGAGCATCGAAAAAGTCCTGTATCGCGCACAAGCCACGTCGCAAGGCGGCCGTGAAGGCACGTCGAAAAGTTCGGACGGCGTCCTGGACGTGACGCTGTCCACGCCAAAGGAACTGGGCGGCGGTGGCGGCGCGGGCACCAATCCCGAGCAGCTGTTCGCGGCCGGTTACTCGGCCTGCTTCCTGGGCGCGCTGAAATTCGTCGCGGGCCAGGCCAAGGTCACGCTGCCGGCCGACCTGACCATCACCGGCGACGTCGGCATCGGCCAGATCCCGACCGGCTTCGGCATCGAAGTCGACCTGAGCATCAAGGGCCCGGGCATGGACCAGGCCCAGCTGCAAGAGCTGGTGGACAAGGCCCACATCGTGTGCCCGTACTCGAATGCCACCCGCAACAATATCGACGTGCGCCTGCACGTGAGCACCTGATCTCGAGCTAGCGCAGCCGGTCCGTGGTTCGAACACCACGGACCGGCAACACAAAGCGCGCTGACCCGCTGTTGGGTCCTGCGGGCAGGACATGCCAGACTTATAATGGCCAGATCCTGTCTTCACTACGCCCCCATGTCATTTCGCCCTGAACCGCCTTACACCCACGGTACCATCCCGCGCAGCGCGGTCCTGCTGGTCAACCTCGGCACGCCTGACGAGCCCACGCGCGGCAAGGTGCGCAGCTACCTGAAGCAGTTCCTGTCCGACCCGCGCGTGGTCGAAGTGCCGCGCCTGATCTGGTGGTGCATCCTGCACCCGATCATCCTGCCGTTCCGCTCCGGCCAGTCGGCCGCGAAATACCGCACGATCTGGACCCGCGACGGTTCACCCCTGCGCGTGAACACGGCCCTGCAAGCCACGCGCCTGCAAGCGATGCTGACCGAGCGTGGCCACGAAGACGTGAGCGTGGCGATGGCGATGCGTTATGGCTCGCCCTCGATGCCCGAGGTGCTCGATCGCCTGAAAGAGGAGGGCGTCGACCGCATCGTCGTGCTGCCCGCCTACCCGCAATATTCCGGCACCACCACCGCCTCGATCTGGGATGCCGTGTTCCAGCACTACGCGAAGGTGCGCAACATCCCCGAGCTGCGCCTGGTGAAGCATTACCACGACCACGAAGGCTATATCAATGCGCTGCGCGACAACGTGCTGGCGCACTGGGACAACCATGGCCGCGGCCAGAAGCTGGTGATGAGCTTCCATGGCGTGCCAAAGCGCACCCTGCTGCTGGGCGACCAGTACCACTGCGAGTGCTATAAAACCGCGCGCCTGCTGGCCACCGCGCTCGACCTGTCGCAGGACGAGTACATGGTCACGTTCCAGTCGCGCTTCGGCAAGGCCGAGTGGCTGCAGCCGTACACCGCGCCGACCGTCGCGCAACTGGCGCGCGATGGCCTCGAGCGCATCGACATGATCTGTCCGGGCTTTACCAGCGACTGCCTGGAAACGCTGGAAGAGATTTCGATGGAAGTGCGCCACGATTTCGAAGCGGCCGGCGGCAAGGAGTTCCATTACATCCCGTGCCTGAACGCGTCGCCCGCCTGGATTCGTGGCCTGGCCGAAATCGCCGAGCAGCACCTGATCGGCTGGCCGACCATCCTCACGCCGGCCCAGCGCGAAGCGCGCCGCATCGATGCCGAACGTGGCGCCGCGCGCGCCAAGAGTCTCGGCGCCCCCAACTAGAACAAACCCCGCACCAGCCCCATTCTGGGCTTGCCTGTTGACAACCTGCTAAAATAGCGGGTTGTTGGCGCTGGATGGCCGCGTTTGCCCGAATTCCCTATGGCTTTCCTGCAATTCCCCTTGAAATTGTAGGAGATCGCCCCATCTGGTGCGCTGTGTATCAATCAGGATACGTTTTTAAATCAGCCAAGTCCTTGATTCCAGGAGTTTATTCCGATGCAAGACCAAGAAAACAAAGAGATGAGCAACGAGCAGGATGTACAGGCGCCTGGCGCTGACATCAATGATGGTGCTACCGCTGGCGCCGCTGCGCAGGCAGGTACGCCGGGCCTCGAAGAACAACTGAGCGCCACCGAAGCCAAGCTGGCCGAAATGCACGATGCCTTCATGCGCGCCAAGGCCGACGCGGAAAACATCCGCCGCCGCGCCCAGGAAGACGTCAGCAAGGCCCACAAATTTGCCATCGAAAGCTTCGCCGAGGCCATGGTGCCGGTGCGCGACAGCCTGGAGATGGCACTGAAGGTCGAAGCGCCGACGGTCGAATCGATCAAGGAAGGCGTCGAGATGACGCTCAAGCAGCTCACCAGCGCATTCGAAAAGAACCGCCTGGTCGAGGTGCTGCCGCAAGTGGGCGACAAGCTCGATCCGAACAAGCACCAGGCCGTTGCCGTGGTGCCGGCGGAGCAGGAAGCCAACACCGTGGTCACCGTGCTGCAAAAGGGTTACATGATCGCCGACCGCCTGCTGCGTCCGGCCATCGTCACGGCAGCAGCACCAAAATAAGAATCGCCGCGTGCCGCGTAATGCTCTTGAAAGCACGCCGTTTTTCCCAATATTGAATCCATCAGAAACTCAGCATATAAAAAGGAATACATCATGGGCAGAATTATCGGTATCGACCTTGGCACCACGAACTCGTGCGTGGCCATCATGGAAAACGGTCAGCCAAAAGTGATCGAGAACGCCGAAGGCGCGCGTACCACGCCATCGATCATCGCTTACCAGGAAGACGGCGAGATCCTCGTCGGCGCGCCGGCCAAGCGCCAGGCCGTGACCAACCCGAAGAACACGCTGTTCGCGGTCAAGCGTCTCATCGGCCGCAAGTTCGATGAAAAAGAAGTGCAAAAAGACATCTCGCTGATGCCATATGCCATCGTCAAGGCCGACAACGGCGACGCATGGGTTGGCGTGCGCGACAAGAAACTGGCTGCCCAGCAGATCTCTGCTGAAGTGCTGCGCAAGATGAAGAAGACCGCCGAGGATTACCTGGGCGAAGAAGTCACCGAAGCGGTCATCACCGTGCCGGCGTACTTCAACGACTCGCAGCGCCAGGCAACCAAGGATGCCGGCCGTATCGCGGGCCTGGACGTCAAGCGCATCATCAACGAGCCGACCGCTGCCGCACTGGCATTCGGCCTGGACAAGACCGACAAGGGCGACCGCAAGATCGCCGTGTATGACCTGGGCGGCGGCACGTTCGACGTCTCGATCATCGAAATCGCTGACGTCGATGGCGAAAAGCAGTTCGAAGTGCTGTCGACCAACGGCGACACGTTCCTGGGCGGCGAAGACTTCGACCAGCGCATCATCGATTACATCATCGACGAGTTCAAGAAGATCAACGGCCTCGACCTGTCGAAAGACGCGATCGCCCTGCAGCGCATCAAGGCTTCGGCCGAGCGCGCAAAGATCGAACTGTCGTCGTCGCAGCAGACCGAAATCAACGAGCCGTACATCGCCATGGCGAACGGCGCGCCGGTCCACCTGAACCTGAAGATGACCCGTGCCAAGCTCGAGTCGCTGGTGGAAGAGCTGATCATCAAGACGATCGAGCCATGCCGCATGGCCATCAAGGATGCCGGCGTCAAGGTCTCGGACATCGACGACATCATCCTGGTCGGTGGTATGACCCGTATGCCGAAGGTGCAGGAGAAGGTCAAGGAGTTCTTCGGCAAGGAAGCACGCAAGGACGTCAACCCGGATGAAGCCGTCGCTGTCGGCGCTGCGATCCAGGGTTCGGTCCTGTCGGGCGAGCGCAAGGATCTGCTGCTGCTGGACGTGACGCCACTGTCGCTGGGTATCGAAACCCTGGGCGGCGTGATGACCAAGATGATTCACAAGAACACCACGATCCCGACCAAGTTCTCGCAGGTGTTCTCGACTGCCGACGACAACCAGCCGGCCGTGACCATCAAGGTGTTCCAGGGCGAGCGTGAAATCGCGGCCGGTAACAAGGGCCTGGGCGAGTTCAACCTGGAAGGCATCCCGCCAGCATCGCGTGGCACGCCACAGATCGAAGTGACCTTCGACATCGACGCCAACGGCATTCTGCACGTCGGCGCGAAAGACAAGGCCACCGGCAAAGAGAACAAGATCACCGTTAAGGCGAACTCGGGTCTGACGGAAGAAGAGATCCAGAAGATGGTCAAGGACGCCGAGCTGAACGCCGAAGAAGACAAGAAGGTCAAGGAAATGGCGGAAGCGCGCAACCAGGGCGACGCTCTGGTGCACTCGACCCGCAAATCGCTGACCGAATACGGCGACAAGCTGGAAGCCGGTGAGAAAGAGCAGATCGAAGCGGCAATCACCGACCTCGAAGGCGCGATCAAGAGCGGCGACAAGGCGGACATCGATGCCAAGACGGCAGCCCTGTCGAGCGCGTCGCAGAAGCTGGGCGAGAAGATGTACGCCGACATGCAGGCGCAGCAGGCTGGTGGTGCTGGCGCGGCCGGTGGCCCTGGCGCCGGTGCAGCCGGTGGCGAGCAGTCGGGCAAGCAGGATGACGACGTTGTCGACGCCGACTTCAAGGAAGTGAAAGACGCGAAGTAAGCGTCTCCGGCGCGAAGGCCTTGTGCCTTCGCGTACAGGCCGAGCCGACACCTTCCAGGTACTCGGCTCGGTTTTTTTGGTTTAAAGAATTCAGTTTTCAGATAACTTTAGGTGCCGACCATGGCGAAGCGTGATTTTTACGAGATCCTTGGGGTCGCGAAGGGTGCGTCGGAAGACGAGATCAAGAAGTCTTATCGCAAGCTTGCGATGAAGTACCACCCTGACCGCAACCCGGATAACAAGGAAGCGGAAGAGAAGTTCAAGGAGGTCAAAGAGGCCTACGAGATGCTGACCAACCCGGAGAAGCGCGAAGCGTATGACCGTTACGGTCACGCAGGCGTCGATCCGAACAGCGGCATGGGCGGCATGGGCGGCGGCGCCGGTGGTTTCGGCGATGCGTTCGGCGACATCTTCGGCGACATCTTTGGCGGTGGCCGTGGCGGGCGCAGTGCCGGTCCGCAGGTGTACCGCGGCGCCGACCTGCGCTACAACCTCGAGATCACGCTGGAACAGGCCGCTCACGGCTTCGACACGACGATCCGCGTGCCAAGCTGGGACAAGTGCGACACCTGCCACGGCAGCGGCGCCAAGCCGGGCACGCAGCCCGTCACTTGCACCACCTGCGCCGGTCATGGCCAGGTGCGCATGCAGCAGGGCTTCTTCAGCGTCCAGCAGACCTGCCCGAAATGCCATGGCAGCGGCAAGATCATCCCTGAGCCGTGCGCGGCCTGCGGTGGCGCCGGACGCATCAAGCGCAACAAGACGCTGGAAGTGAAGATCCCGGCCGGTATCGACAACGGCATGCGCATCCGCTCGTCGGGCAATGGCGAACCGGGTACCAATGGCGGGCCGGCAGGCGACCTGTATGTGGAGATCCACATCAAGCCGCACACCGTGTTCCAGCGCGAAGGCGACGACCTGCACTGCGAAATGCCGATCTCGTTCTCGAAGGCGGCCCTGGGCGGCGAAATCGAAGTGCCGACCCTCACTGGCAAGGTGTCGTTCACGGTGCCTGAAGGCACCCAGACCGGCAAGACCTTCCGCCTCAAGGGCAAGGGCATCAAGAATGTGCGTTCGGGCTACACGGGCGATCTGTTCTGCCACGTGATCGTCGAGACGCCGGTCAAGCTGACCGACAAGCAGAAGGACATGCTGCGCGAGTTCGAACGCCTGACGATCGAAGGTGGCGCCAAGCACAGCCCGCAGAGCAAGGGCTGGATGGACAAGGTCAAGGACTTCTTCGAGTAAGTCTACTTACCGCTGAATGGCGCCAAGCCTTCAGCGGTTTTTTTGGCTCAGTCAGCGTTATCTGTTGATGACGCTGATGGCAATGCGAAGCAACTGTTCCGGCGAAATAACCCGCTCTCCATCCAAGGCCCAGCGCCAGCCCAGGTAATTGGGCAGGTAGCGCGACGCCACGCCACGAAAACCCTGCAGCCAGGCCTTGAAGCGCTGGTGGTAAGCGTTTACGTTCTGCACATGGATGGCAAGATTGCCCAGACGCCTTACACGCACACCGGCGCGCACATTGACCGCCTCGTGCGCGATCCTGTGCTTGCGTGCAAAGGCGCGGTAAGCGGGATGACCGTCACTGACCAGCAAGGCCTGCCTGTCGAGCCTGGGCCGCAAGTCACGCTCGAGTTGCGCAGCCGTGAGCGCACCCCGGCCAGTGACGGCATCGACCGTGCGACCCTCGCGGTCGCGCGCGACCAGAATGCAGTCCAGTTCATTGGAAATGCCCCGTTTGGCAGCGTGGCCGCCTCGGCGGCGCGGTGGCCGATTGAGCGTGCGTGAACCTTTCTGTGACTCGAGCAGAAATGTTTCGTCAGCCTCGACGATGCCATTGAGCGCCGCCGGCCGGTCGAGCTTGACCCAATGCAGGAAGCGGTGGCGCCATCGAAAAGCCGTGTTGCGGTGTACGCCGATCCGATCTGCTCCCTTGCGTACGGGGAGGGAGTCAAGCAGCACCTGCGAATACGCGAGCCATTTGGCCTTGTGCCTGAGCCGCGCCAGCGGCGTGCCGGTGAGGTCGTTGAAGGTGCGGCCGCAGGCACAGCAGCGGTAGCGCTGTAAATCGTTGGCGAAACCATGCCGGTAACAGTGCTCGTTGCCGCATCTGGGGCAGCAGCGGCCTGGCGCTCTGACCTCAGTGATGAGCGCAACCACCTGATCGAGCCCGGCGGCAGGATGCAGGGCATCAAGTACTTGCCGGCGCTGCGGCTGGTTCAGCGAAGGCAGTTTTGCGAACCAGCCTTTGAAACGAGGCGCTTTCATGATCGACTCCTGACGCTGGGGACAGGGGTTGGACCACTGGACTACTCGTCAGTTCAAAGCTAGTCTCTATTTAACGTTGACTGCGCCTTTTTTTTGTCCACGCGGTTGGCATATTGCCAACGCTTGGCGTGTCAGGCTGGTCGCTGCCGTATTGACGACGGCGTCCGCCAACACGGTTATACTCCCCCTGTTTCGAGACCTACCCGCCATTGAAGCCTGCTCCAGAACAGGCCTGGCAACGCCCCTTCTGGGACGGCAACAAGCACAAGGAACCATGATGGACAAATACAAGACCAAGGGATTGACCGCGGCAGAGCTGTTCGAACGCAACCGCACGTGGGCCGCCACGATGGTGGCCGAGGACCCGAACTTCTTCAAGGCGCTGTCGGAACAGCAGGCGCCGGAATACTTGTGGATCGGCTGCTCGGACAGCCGCGTTCCCGCCAACGAATTGCTGGGCATGGCGCCGGGCGAACTGTTCGTTCACCGGAACATCGCCAACGTCGTCGTGCACTCCGATCTGAATTGCCTGAGCGTGCTGCAGTTCGCCATCGACGTGCTGAAGGTCAAGCACATCATCATCTGCGGCCACTACGGCTGCTCGGGCGTGCACGCGGCGCTGACCGATGCGCGCGTGGGCCTGGCCGACAACTGGCTCGGGCACGTGCGCGACGTGCGCGACAAGCACGGCAAATACCTGGGCCACGTGAGCGGCCGCGCCGCCACCAACCGCCTGGTCGAACTGAACGTGGCCGAGCAGGTCATGAACACGGCCCACACCACGATCGTGCGCGATGCGTGGGAACGCGGCCAGCCATTGACCATCCACAGCTGGGTGTACGGCGTGCATGACGGCCTGCTGCGCGACCTGGGCATCACCGTCAGCAGCTTCGAAGAAATCGAGCCGAAGCTGCGCCGGGTCCTTGATGGCTACGTCGATGGCGGCGTCGTGCGTGAAGAGCGGCGTGGACAGTGATCTGATGCGACTGCGCGCGCTGGTGCGCGCGTTTGTCGACGAGCGGGACTGGGATCAGTTCCACACGCCCAAGAACCTGGCGGCGGCCTTGACGGTCGAGGCGGCCGAGCTGCTGGAGCATTTCCAGTGGCTGCAGTCGGGCCGCGCCGATGAACTTGGCGCGGATAAACTGGTCGAAGTGCGGCACGAGATGGCCGATGTGCTGGTCTATCTCGTGCGGCTGGCGGACAAGCTCGATGTTGACCTGGTCGCGGCGGTCGAAGAAAAGATGGTGCTCAACCGGGCGAAGTACCCGGCCGAGCTGGTGCGCGGCGATGCACGCAAGTACTACGAGTACAAAGAGTACAAAAAACCGTGATCGCCGGCGCCCCTTACATGCCGCCCATGCAGATGTACTTCACGACCAGGTAATCGTCCATCCCGTAGGTCGAGCCTTCTCGCCCCAGGCCTGATTGCTTGACCCCGCCAAACGGTGCGATCTCGGTCGAGATGATGCCGGTATTGACCCCCACCATCCCACTCTCGATCGCCTCGGCCACGCGCCAGACGCGGCCGATGTCGCGCGCATAGAAGTACGATGCCAGCCCGAACTCGGTGTCGTTGGCCATGGCAATCACGTCGTCTTCCGTCTTGAAGCGGAACAGCGGCGCCAGCGGGCCGAAGGTTTCTTCGTGCGCCACCAGCATGTCGGACGTCACGCCGGTCAGCACCGTCGGCTCGAAGAAGCTGTGCCCCAGCGCGTGGCGTTTGCCGCCCAGGAGCAGCTTGGCACCCTTGGCCTGCGCGTCTTCGATGTGCTGCTCGATCTTGCGCACGGCTTTTTCTTCGATCAGCGGGCCTTGCGTGACGCCTTCTTCACGGCCATCACCCACCTTCAGTTTGCCGACCGCGACGGCAAGCTTGCGCGCGAATTCGTCGTACACGCCATCCTGCACGTACAGGCGGTTGGCGCACACGCAGGTTTGCCCGGCATTGCGGAATTTCGACGCGATGGCGCCTTCGACCGCCGCATCCAGATCAGCGTCGTCGAACACGATGAACGGCGCGTTGCCGCCCAGTTCAAGGGAAATCTTCTTGACGGTCGGCGCGCATTGCTCCATCAGCAGGCGGCCCACGGCGGTCGAGCCGGTAAAGCTCAGCTTGCGCACGAGCGGGTTGCCCGTCATCTCGCCACCGATGGCTTTCGAGTCGCCAATGACGACGCTGAACACGCCTTTCGGTACACCGGCGCGCTCGGCCAGCACGGCCAGCGCCAGCGCAGATAACGGCGTGAGTTCGGCCGGCTTGAGCACGATCGGGCAACCGGCTGCCAGCGCCGGCGCGACCTTGCGGGTGATCATCGCGGCCGGGAAGTTCCACGGCGTGATCGCGGCGCACACGCCGATCGGCTCCTTGGTCACGACGATGCGTTTATCCGGCCACGGCGAAGCGAGCGTCTCGCCGGCAACGCGCTTGGCTTCTTCGCCAAACCACTCGAAGTACGAGGCGGCGTAGGCGACTTCGCCCTTGGCCTCCGCCAGCGGTTTGCCTTGTTCCAGCGTCATCAACAATGCCAGGTCGTCGGCGTTTTCCAACATCAAGTCGTTCCACTTGCGCAGGATGGCGGCGCGTTCTTTTGCGGGCAGTTTGCGCCACGCCGGCCAGGCGGCGTTGGCCGCATCGATGGCGCGCTTGGTTTCGGCAGCGCCCATGTGCGGCACGCTGGCCACGGTTTCGCCATTGGCAGGGTTGGTCACGGCGATGGTCTGGCCGTCGTCGGCGTCGCACCAGGCGCCGCCAACAAAAGCTTGCTGGCGCAGCAGGGAAGGGTCTTTCAAATTCGGCATAGTGTCCTCGTCAATTCATGTCGAGCATCGGCTGCAGAGCGCGGATGCAAGCCGTCATGGTAGACCCATTTGCAAACGAACGTGCCGCCGCGCCCGATTACTGCATACTGAAATTCTCGAAATTGTCATGACTTTTGGAAACGTGTGGGCTGCCTCAGCCGAATGAAGTTAAGCTTTTGACATGAAATTTCCCCCGCGCCCGACCCGTTGACTGCCTTGTGGTCGCGCGCCTCAAAGAGAAGGACAACACCATGCGCCCTATCGTAATCGTCCCCGCATGCACGCGTGATTTCGGCGAACATCCGTATCACGCCGCCCAGCACAAGTATGTCGACGCCGTCACTCTGGGCGCCGATTGCGCCTCGCTGATCCTGCCATCGTCCGGCGAATCGCTGGACCTGGACACCATCTTCGGCACCATCGACGGCATCATGCTGACCGGCTCGGCATCCAATGTGCATCCCAGCTATTACTCGGAAGAAGTGCTGGATCCAACGCTGCCACAAGACCCGGCGCGCGACCAGACCACCTTGCCGCTGATCCGCGAAGCGGTACGCCGCGGCGTGCCGATCATCGCCATCTGCCGCGGTTTCCAAGAAATGAACGTGGCCCTCGGCGGCAGCCTGCACCAGGCGGTACAGACGGTCGTCGGCAAGTTCGATCACCGCGAAAAAGCCGAGCTGGGCATGGACGAACAATACGGTGACGCGCACAACGTCACCGTCACGCCCGGCGGCATGCTGGAAGCCATTCTTGGCGCGGCCGAGATCCCCGTGAACTCGCTGCACGGGCAGGGCGTCAATGAACTGGCGCCGGGCTTGTCGGTCGAGGCCGTGGCCGAAGACGGCCTGGTGGAAGCGTTCACCGTGTCGACGTCGCCCGGCTTCACGCTGGCCGTGCAGTGGCATCCCGAATGGCGCATCCAGCACAACCCGTACTCGATGAAGATGTTCCGCGCTTTTGGCGACGCCTGCCGCGCTTACCGCGAGCAGCGCCTGAATAGCGGCTCGCTGTTGAAATGACCCGGCGCGCCCGGCACGAGCCCGGCGCGCAATCGATTACCGACATGAGGCAATAATGGCAATACGCGAAAATTTCAGCTATACCGATATGGAAGAGTGGCTCGACGCAAAGCGGGTCACCGAAATCGAATGCCTGGTGCCCGATCTGACCGGCGTTGCGCGCGGCAAGATCCTGCCGCGCGTGAAGTTCACGGACGACCGCGGCATGCGCCTGCCCGAAGTCGTGCTGGGCATGACCGTGACCGGCAACACGCCGGAACGCGATGACGCCTACGAGCGCGCCATTTCGAGCATCGACCGCGACATGATCCTCAAGGCCGACCCCACCACGATCACGATGGTGCCGTGGGCCGTCGACCCCACCGCGCAGGTGATCCACGACTGCTATTACGCCGACGGCCGCCTGGTCGACTTCGCGCCACGCAGCGTGCTGCGCCGCGTGCTCAAGCTGTATGAGCAGCGCGGCTGGAAACCGCTGGTGGCGCCTGAGCTCGAGTTCTACCTCACCGCGAAGAACATCGACCCGAACCTGCCGCTGGTGCCGCCGATCGGCCGCAGCGGCCGCGCCGAAACGAGCCGCCAGGTCTACAGCATCGATGCGGTCAACGAGTTCGATCCGCTGTTCGAGGACATCTACGATTACTGCGAGCTGATGAACCTGGACGTCGACACGCTGATCCACGAGATCGGCGCCGGCCAGATGGAAATAAACTTCCAGCACGGCGAGCCGCTGGGCCTGGCCGACAAGGTGTTCTACTTCAAGCGCACCCTGCGCGAAGCGGCGCTCAAGCACGACATGTACGCGACCTTCATGGCCAAGCCGATGGTCGACGAGCCAGGTTCGGCGATGCACGTGCACCAGAGCGTGGTCGATGCCGGCACCGGCAAGAACATCTTCAGCACCGAAGACGGCGCGCCGTCCGACCTGTTTCACCATTACATCGGCGGCCTGCAGCGCTACATGCCGTCGGCGATGGCGATCGTGGCGCCATACGTCAACTCGTACCGCCGCATCGTGCGCCACACGGCCGCACCGATCAATCTGCAGTGGGGCATCGACAACCGCACCGTGGGCTTCCGCGTGCCGGTGTCGGGCTCGCAAGATCGCCGCGTGGAAAACCGCGTGATCGGCGCCGACGCCAACCCGTACCTGGCGCTGGCGATCACGCTGGCCTGCGGCTACCTGGGGATGGTCGAAGCGATCGAGCCGTCAGCGATGGTGGAAGGCAGCGCCTACGACCTGCCGGTGGAACTGCCGCAAGGACTGTCCGAAGCGATCACGGTGCTGCGCCGCGAAGACCGCCTGCGCGACGTGCTGGGGGAACGCTTCATCGACGTCTACACGGCAGTCAAGGACCTGGAGCATCAGGAGTTCATGCGGGTGATCAGCCCGTGGGAACGCGAGCATTTGTTGCTGCACGTCTGATCGATCGTTGAACGCGTGGACGGGGGACCCGTCCACCCTACACAGTTTTGCGCGGCGGTTGTGATGATGAGCGTAGGGTGGACGGCTGTGCCGTCCACGCGTTCAACCACTGCTTACGCCGCCACCTCGCGGCGATTGACCAGCACCTGCGGCGCCAGCGACCCGACGACCATGCCGACAAACGCCATGATCAACCCGGCCAGCTGCCCCGGGAAATGCACGCCCCATCCGGTGATCTGCTCGAAGAACAGTATCCACGTCAGCAAGCCGCCCGCGATCGACAGGATCGCACCCTGGGTCGTCGCGCGCTTCCAGTACAAGCCCATCACCAGGGGCACGAACGCCCCCACCAGCGGCACCTGATACGCGCTCGACACCAGCTCGTAGATCGACGTGCCTTCCATCGCGATCGCATACATCAGCACCAGCGTGGCGAAGATCACGATCGTGATGCGCATCGCCAGCAGTTGCTGGCGGTCGGTCATGCCGGGCCGGATGTTCTTGAGGATGTTTTCGACAAAACTCGTCGACGGCGCCAGCAGCGTGGCCGACGACGTGCTCTTGATCGCAGAGAGCAGGGCGCCGAAGAACAGGATCTGCATCACCAGCGGCATCTTGGTCATCACGAACGTGGGCAGCAGGCGCTGGTAGTCGTTCTGCGCGATCTCGAGCGCCTGGCTGCCCATCACCACCACGGCAGCGGCCACGATGAACATCGGCACGAAAGCAAACAGGATGTAGCTCACGCCGCCGATCACGGCGCCGGTGCGCGCGGTTGGCGCGTCCTTGGCCGACATCACGCGCTGGAACACGTCCTGCTGCGGAATCGAGCCGAACATCATCGTCACGGCCGCGGCGATGAAGAACATGATGTCGGTGAAGCTCGGCTCGGGCCAGACGCGCCACAGGTCGGCGTTCTGCGCCATCGCCATCACGTTGCCGGCGCCACCGGCCAGGTCGGCCGCGAACCAGGCGATCACGCTCATGCCCACGACCAGCACGATCATCTGGATGAAGTCCGTGATCGCCACCGCCAGGAAGCCGCCCACCACCACATAGATCAGCACCGTCAGCGTGCCGACGATCATGCCGGCGGCAGGCGACATCGCCCCGGCCGTCAGGACGGAAAACACCAGGCCCAGCGCCGTGATCTGCGCGGCCACCCAGCCGAGATAACTCATGATGATCGCGACCGAGCAGAAGATCTCGATGCCCTTGCCGTAGCGCTGGCGGTAGTAGTCGCCGATCGTGAGCAGGTTGAGTTTATACAGCTTGGTGGCGAAGAACAGGCCCACCAGCACCAGGCACATGCCGGCCCCGAACGGGTCTTCGATCACGGCGTTCAGGCCGCCCTGCACGAACTTGGCCGGGATCCCCATCACCGTTTCGGCGCCGAACCAGGTCGCAAATGTGGTGGTGATCACCATGATCAGCGGCAGGCTGCGGCCGGCCACGGCAAAGTCGCTGGTGTTCTTGATCCGCGTGCCCGCCCACATGCCGAGAGCCAGCGTGCCGAGCAGATAGAGCACGACGAAGGTGATCAAAGTGAGGTTCATGCAGTAGGTGCTCCGAGGCCAGGAAATTTATGAGCGGAAAATTCCGCGATTATAAATCCGAAACCTGGCCGGCGGCCTAAATTGCCATCTCGCGCAGCAGTCGGGATGCCTCGCGGTTGGCGCCGATGCAGGTCCCGTCGCGCATGAAGATCTGCAGTTGCGACTGGTCGTCCGCGCGCATCGATTCGACGAAGTCCAGGTTCACCAGCGCCGAGCGGTGCACGCGGATGAAACGCCGTGGATCGAGCTGCGCTTCGAGTTCCGACATCCCGATGCGCACCAGGAAATGCTGGCCGCGCGCCGAGATCACGGTGTACTTCGAATCGGCCTTCATGTATTCGATCTCGTGCACCGCGAGTGGAAAGATGCGGCCACGGTCGCGCACGAGGATGCGATCAAGCGGCGCCGGCCCCGCACTGGCGCGCACCAGCGCATCTTCGACGGCGGCGCGTTCGGACCGCGCGCCATCGAGCAGGCGCGCCACGCTGTCGGCAAAGCGCGCCCGCGTGAACGGCTTGAGCAGGTAGTCGACCGCGTGCAGCTCGAAGGCGGCCACCGCATACTGGTCGTAGGCGGTGGTAAACACGATCTGCGGCAGGTAGTCGAGCTGGCGCAGCACCTCGAGGCCCGTCATCTCGGGCATCTGGATATCCATGAACACGACGTCGGGCCGCAGCGCCCCGATGCGCGCCAGTGCGCTCGCGCCATCGGCCGCTTCGCCCACCAGCCGCAGGCCCGGATGGGCATAGATGGCGTCGCGCAGCACGTCGCGCGCGAGCGGTTCGTCTTCGGCGAAAAATACGGTCTTCATGGTCATGGCGTCGTGGGCACGGTGACGCAGGCGGCAAAGCCGGCGCCGGGTTGGGAGTCGATGCGCAGCGCGGCGCGGCCGGCGTAGTCGAGGTCCAGGCGCCGCCCGATGGTGCGGATGCCCAGGCCGGGCGACGCCGCGATCGTGGCCGCTGCAGCGCCGGGGCCGTCGTCGCGCACGGTCACGCGCAGCAGGCCGGTAGCGGGTTCGCGCCGGCTCTCGATGCGCAGCACGCCATGGCGGGTGAACGGATTGAAGGCGTGCTTGATGCTGTTCTCGACCAGCGGCTGCAGGCTCAGGGCCGGCACCAGACAATCGCCCAGGTCGGGGTCGAGATCCCACTCGACCCGCAGGCGCTCGCCCAGGCGCAGGCTTTCCAGCTCCAGGTAGTCGCGCACGAAATCGAGTTCGGCGTCCAGCGTGACGCGGTCAATGCCGGCGCGCTCGGTGTCGAGCACGTAGCGCAGCATGTTCGAAAACTGGAACAGCGCCGTCTCGGCCGCCTCCGGATTGCGGCCGGTGAGGGCGATGATCGAGTGCAGCGTATTGAACAGGAAGTGCGGATTGAGCTTGCTGCGCAGCGCGCCCAGTTCGCTCGCCACCAGCAGCGTCTGCGCCTGCTGCGTGGCGAGGGCCTGGCGCTGGGTCGCGGCGTTGGCGCGCACCAGGTGAAAGACACCCGCCACCACGGCGTAGCTCATCATGTTGTACAGGAAGGGCCACAGGTGCCAGGACAGCGGATGGGGTGGCGGGTTCTGCGTCACGACCAGCACCGTGTGCGCATAGGTGGCAAACGCCAGCGCTGCCAAGACATGGATGACGAAGCGTTGCACGCCGGGGACGGCGCGCCGTTCGAAGCGGCCACTGAGCGGCCAGAGCAGGGCCAGCATCGCTGCCGATGGCGCAATGCTCACAAAGGCTCGCCAGAACAGGGATGGATCGAGCCGGCCCGCCAGCAGGGTGTCGGCCTGCATCACCAGTGCAATCACCAGCATGTAGCTCAGCCAGGCGGCGATGTACAGGCGCCACATCGGCGAAAGGACGTAAGACTTGGTCGTGGTCATCTGTCGAGTATCGCGCAGAAAAACCGTCCTGCGGCGGGTCTTGCGCCGAAATGCGGGAATCCGGTGCGAACTGCAGGATTGCGTCATCAGGACACGGATCACGTCCTTGCGTTTTTGTGCACGTTATTGCACGAACTTGCATGTTTGTGTACAGTGACGTGTCTAGAACAAGGAGAACGCCATGCAATTAGCCGAAGAACGGCGCGATGCCATCGTCGATGCGGTCGAGCGCGAGGGCAGGGTACTGGCGGCAGAACTGGCCACACGCCTGGCAACCTCGGAAGACACGATCCGGCGCGACCTGCGCGAACTCGATGCAGCCGGCCTGCTGCGCCGCGTGCATGGCGGCGCGATCCGGCGTCAGCCGGAGCCCAGCTTCAGCGAGCGTGCAACCACCGACCTGCCGCGCAAGACTGCACTGGCGCATGGGTTGCGCGCCTGCATCCGGCCGGACGACACGGTCCTGATCGACGCCGGCTCGACGCACCTGGCGCTGGCGCGCCTGCTCGACGATGGCTGCGCCGCGACGATCGTTACCAACAGCCCGCAGATCGCGCTGGCGCTGGGGGGATTCAGGCTTACGCGCATCGTGCTGCTGGGCGGCACTTACCATCCGGCGCTCGGCGCGACGGTCGGCGCAGCCACGCTGGCCGAGGTGGCCCGCCTGCGGCTCGATCTGGCGCTCGTCGGCGTGTGCGGCCTCGATCCCGCGCGTGGCGTGAGTGCCTCCGACCCCGAAGAAACGGCGCTCAAACGCGCGATGTTCGCCGCCAGCACGCGCCACGCGGTCGCAGCGCTCAACGAACGCTTCGACGACAGCGCGGCGTTCCTGTTCGGCGCGCTGTCAGAGATCGACCATCTGGTGCTGGAGCACGACGCCCCTGCCGCCAGCATTGCCCTGCTGCGCCAGCACCATCCGGCGCTCGACATCACCATCACCACAAAGGCTGCCGCATGAATCACATATCTACCGTTACTCCACGCAGCATCGACGCGGCGCGCTGGGCCATCTCCACCGTGTTCCTGCTCAACGGCGCCGGCATCGGTCTGTGGGCCGCGCACGTGCCGACCGTGCAGGCGCGCATGGGGATCGATACAGGCATGCTGAGCATGGTGCTGCTGACCGTCGCTGCCGGTGCGCTGCTGGCGATGCCGCTGATGGGCGGGCTGACCGGCCGCTGGGGCACGCGCCGCATGGTGCTGCTCTCGGGGTTTGCGTTCGCAGCAATGACGCCGCTGATCATGGGCGCGCCAAGCCTGCCGCTGCTGTTCATCGCCGCGTTCCTGTTCGGCGTCAGCAACGGCGCGCTGGACGTGGCGATGAACGCCAACGCGAGCGAAGTCGAAACCGCGCGCGGCTTGCCGACGATGTCGTCGTTCCACGGCTTCTTCAGCCTCGGCGGCCTGTTCGGCGCCGGCATCGGCGGACTGCTGGTCGGGCAGGGCCTGGGCCACGGCCAGGGCGCACTGATGGTTGGCGTGGTCACGGCAGTCGTGCTGGCGCTGTCCGCGCCGCGCGTGATGGGCTTTGCCGCCACGCACGGCGCCGGCAGCCACTTCTCGCTGCCGCGCGGCGCAGCGCTTGGCCTGGGCCTGCTGGCGCTGTTGTGCTTCGCGGTGGAAGGTGCGCTGGTCGACTGGAGCGCCTTGCTGATGCAGGAGCGCACCGGCGCCACGCCGGCATCGGCGGCGCTGGGCTTCTCGGCATTTTCCATTGCGATGGCGGCGTGCCGCTTCGCCGGCGACCGGCTGATCGTGCGCTTCGGTGCGCTGCGCATCATGGTCATCGGCGGCCTGGCGATGTTCGCCGGGCTGGCGCTGGCAGTGGCCAGTACGCACTTCGTGCTGTCGGCCGTTGGTTTTGCGCTGGTTGGACTGGGCGCGGCGAACGTGGTGCCACTGCTGATCGGGGCCGCAGGACGCATTCCCGGCATGAGCGCCGGGAATGGCGTGGCGGCAGTGGCCACGCTCGGCTACGGCGGGTTGCTGCTGGCGCCACCGGTGCTGGGCTGGGTTGCCATGCACTCGAGCATCATGGTGGCGCTGGGCGGGCTGTCGCTGTCAGGCCTCGTGATCGCCCTGAGCGCCCGTGTGATCCGGCGCTAGGGCGTCGCACAGGTCAGAAGCAGTGTTCGGCAGCCGGGAAGCTGCCATCCTTCACGGCCGTCACATAACTGGTGACGGCTGCATCGATGCTGGTCTGGCCGTCCATGAAGTTCTTCACGAAGCGTGCCTTGCGGCCCGGGAATACGCCCAGCAGATCGTGCATCACCAGCACCTGGCCCGAGCAATCGGGACCGGCGCCAATGCCGATCGTCGGCACCGACAGCAGCTCGGTGACTTCCTTGCCCAGCGCCGCTGGCACCGCTTCGATCAGGATCAGCGCCGCGCCGGCCGCCTGCAGCGCCAGCGCATCGTTCTTCAGGCTGTCGGCGCCCGCGTCGGTCTTGCCCTGCACGCGGAAACCACCCAGCTGGTGCACGAACTGCGGCGTCAGGCCAATGTGCGCGCACACCGGAATGCCCCGTTCCACCAGCAGGCGCACGGTGTCGGCCAGCCAGGCGCCGCCTTCGATCTTGATCATCTGCGCGCCGGCGCGCATCAGCTGCACGGCGCTGTCATAGGCTTGCTGCGGGTTGCCATAGGCGCCGAACGGCATGTCGGCCAGCACCAGTGCGTGCTTGTTGCCGCGCGCGACCGAGGCCGTGTGATAGACCATGTCGGCCACCGTCACCGGCAGCGTCGAATCGTGACCGGCGCAGACCATGCCGAGCGAATCACCGATCAAGAGGATCTCGACGCCGCAGCGGTCCATCAGCGATGCGAAGCTGGCGTCGTAGCAGGTCAGCATCGCAATTTTGTTGCCGGCTGCGCGCATGGCCAGCAGCGATGGCACGGTGACGGCTTTCGGCGTTGCCGGTACGGGGGCCGCGGGCGCGGGCACAGCGGCAGGTGTGGGGGCACCTGCGCCAGCCGTCATCTCGTTACCCTGCAAATAACCACTCATGAAGAAATCCTTTAAAACGATACGTCCTGGCCGCCTAGTGTAATGCGGCCCCTGCGAAGCTGCAGTCAGCGCGCATTCTACTGCAGCCTGCCTTTCCTGACACTGCCACCCCCATGTCATCAAGCCGTCAAAATACTTCAATATTCTTTGAATTGTTGTACCGTTCAGATATGATCTTCATGTCTTCTAATGCATTAATCGGGAACGCCATGGATACCAAAGCAACACTTGCAGCTCTTTCAGCCTTGTCGCAGGGGAGCCGCCTTGCGATTTTCCGGCTGCTGGTCCAGGTAGGGCCGGCGGGGCTGGCGGCCAGCCGGATTGCCGAGCACCTGGACGTGCAGCCGTCGGCGCTGTCGTTTCATCTGAAAGAGTTGTCGCACGCAAATTTGCTGTCGTCCCGGCAGGACGGGCGCTTCGTGATCTATTCGGCCAACATCGACACGATGAATGGCCTGGTTGGTTTTCTGACCGACAACTGCTGCGGCGGCGTGCCATGCAACGCAGCCACGGCGGAGCCATGCAAGCCGAACTGACGTTGCACATAACCCTTAACCAGACCAACCATCCCATGAACATTCTCTTTCTCTGCACCGGCAACTCCTGCCGCTCCGTCCTCAGCGAGGGCACGTTCAACCATCTGGCGCCCGAGGGGTGGCAGGCAATCAGTGCCGGCAGCCAGCCAACGGGCTCGCTGCATCCGCGCGCTGTCGCACTCCTGCACCGCAAGGGCATCTCGACCGAGGGCTACTACAGCAAGTCGTGGGACGATTTGCCGGTCACGCCCGATATCGTCGTGACCGTCTGCGGCAGCGCCGCAGGCGAGACCTGTCCGGCCTACCTCGGCCCGGTGCTGCGAACGCACTGGGGCCTGAATGACCCGGGGCACGTTGTCGGCACCGACGAGGAAATCGAAGCGGCGTTCGAGCGTACTTATGCCATCATCCTGGCCCGCACGCAGGCCTTCCTGGCGCTGCCGCTGGAAGAACTGCAAGCTGACCGCAACCGGTTCAAGACCGAGCTCGACCGCATCGGCACCCTGTTGCCCTAAACGGCATCCGGCACTGCCGACGCTGTATTTGATTGACCTGTTCACTAGGACCCCTTGTGCTGATCGCATCGCTGATTTTTCTCGCAACACTCATTCTGGTCATCTGGCAGCCCAAGGGGCTGGGCATCGGCTGGAGCGCCACGGCCGGCGCTGCGGTCGCGCTGCTGACCGGTGTCATCCACGTCGCCGACATCCCGGTGGTGTGGGCCATCGTCTGGAATGCGACGGGAGCATTCGTCGCCATCATCATCATCAGCCTGCTGCTGGACAAGGCGGGCTTCTTCGAATGGGCGGCCCTGCACGTTGCGCGCTGGGGCAAGGGCAATGGCCTGCGCCTGTTCATCCTGCTCGTGCTGCTGGGCGCCGCCGTATCGGCGCTGTTCGCCAACGATGGCGCAGCCCTGATCCTGACGCCGATCGTGATCGCGATGCTGCTGGCGCTGCGCTTCACGCCCAAGGCCACGCTGGCCTTCGTCATGGCGGCCGGTTTCATCGCCGATACGGCCAGCCTGCCGCTGGTCGTGTCGAACCTCGTCAACATCGTCTCGGCCGACTATTTCGGCATCAGCTTCGCCCGCTACGCGTCGGTGATGGTGCCGGTCAATCTGGTCGCGGTGGCGGCAACGCTTGGCGCACTCATCTGGTTCTTCCGCAAGGACATTCCGGCGAACTACGACATGGCGCAATTGAAGCATCCGGGCGACGCCATCCATGACCGGGCAACCTTCATCACCGGCTGGTGGGTGCTGGGAATCCTGCTGGTCGGCTTCTTCTGGCTTGACGACATGGGCGTGCCGATCAGCGCCGTGGCGGCGGCCGGCGCAGCACTCCTGCTGGCGGTGGCTGCGCGCGGGCACCGCATCTCGACCCGCGCCGTGCTGCGCGATGCGCCGTGGCAGATCGTGATCTTTTCGCTTGGCATGTACCTGGTCGTGTATGGCCTGAGGAATGCCGGGCTGACGGTCTATCTGACCGAGCTGTTGAACTGGTGCGCGCAATATGGTGTCTGGGGCGCTGCGCTCGGCACCGGCTTCATCACGGCGATCCTGTCCTCGATCATGAACAATCTGCCGTCGGTGCTGGTGGGCGCCCTGGCCATTGACGCCACTACGACCGCCGGCGTGGTGCGCGAGACGATGGTGTATGCGAACGTCATCGGCGCTGACCTCGGCCCGAAAATCACCCCGATCGGCAGCCTGGCCACCCTGCTATGGCTGCATGTGCTGGCGGCGAAGGATATCCGGATCTCGTGGGGCTACTATTTCCGGGTGGGTATCGTGCTGACGCTGCCGGTCCTGTTCGTTACCCTGTGCGCGCTTGCGCTGCGCTTGAGCTAAGAAAGGCTACCCGCCATGAATGACACCATCCCGAACCTGCCGAATATCCGGCCCGAGCTGCTGGACATGCCGACCGTCGACAAGCTCGAGCCGGTGGGCGACATGAATCACCCGCCGCGCATCCTGCTGCTGTACGGTTCACTGCGCGAACGCTCATTCAGCCGTTTCCTCACTTTCGAGGCAGCGCGCATCCTCGAGCACTTCGGCGCCGAGGTGAAAATCTTCGATCCGATGACCTTGCCGATGGTGGGCAGCGTGCCGGAGACGCACCCGAAAGTCGTCGAACTGCGCGCGTTGTGCCTGTGGTCGGAAGGGCAGGTCTGGTGCAGCCCGGAGCGCCACGGCACGGTGACCGGCGTGATGAAGAACCAGATCGACTGGATCCCGCTGGAGCAGGGCGCCGTGCGCCCGAGCCAGGGCCGGACGCTGGCCGTGATGCAGGTTTGTGGCGGGTCGCAATCGTTCAACGTGGTCAACACGCTGCGCCTGCTGGGGCGCTGGATGCGCATGATCACGATTCCGAACCAGTCGTCGGTACCGATGGCGTACAAGGAATTCGATGACGAAGGCCGGATGCGGCCCTCGGCCTATTACGATCGTGTGGTCGATGTGATGGAGGAGCTGGTCAAGTTCACGCTGCTGACCCGGGGCCGCAGCGACTATCTGACCGACCGTTATAGCGAGCGTAACGAGCGTGCGCTCAAGGCGATTGACCGGCAGATCGGGAAAATTTGAACGGCATCGATGTCAGTCGGGTGCGGCTGTGGACGAGCAATAAAGTTCGACATAAAACAATAAAGTTCGACACGAGAGGCCAGAGCGGACATGCTCTGGCGAACTTCCGCTTTCGGCCAGTCGCAGACCTTCGGCGGGATACGCCCTGCCCTGCGGGCACGCCTACCGGCGCGGGGGCTACCGCCTCACCCCGGCGTTGCCGGGGCTTCGGGCACCTGCTTCTGGAAAACGCACGCCGAAACCCCGCGCCCTCACGGGACGCGGCGGCATGCTCGGGTTTGGAAAGCAATCTCACAAATTTGCGATTAGGCAGTAGTAGTACGTTGTCGCTATCTGGTGTTGGCAAGTAGGGTAAAGCCATGTTCCCGAAGAGATGCCCATGCCTGGTAGGCCACTACATAGGACGAGGGGCAAAGCCCGATACTTCGGCTTCCCCGAAATATAACGACGGTGGACTACGAAGCCTATTTCGTAATCCCCGAAAAGCTCGAAGCGACTCTAATCCTTTTGTCGATGCCTGATACTTCTAACCCGTGATGCGGCGAACTACTTTGCGTCAGCAAAGTATAGTCAGTACACTTTCCTTGCATACCCTCTAACGCTGGTCCCAAAGGCCCACCCATGCCGGCACACTTCGCCATCCTGGGCACAGCCAAACTCAAATCGTTTGGCAACGTCAGCGGATTGCTTTCGCACACCTACCGAACAAGAAAAACGATGAATGCCGCTTCCACCGAGCCGACACGAACAAGCACAGCCACAACAGCCCAGCCGAAGTGATGCAGGCTCTGCGCGATCGCCTTCCGGACAAGTATCGCAAGGACGCCGTAATTGGCCTCGAGTCTTTGCTTTCGATCGTTGGAACAACCTGTTGTTCGGCACAGGCGTAGAAGGCCGCTTTGGGTCGAAAGCAGATCTTTCGTGCTGGATCTTGACCCAAGCGCACGACCTGCCGTCTACTGCGTTTGACATAATTCACGTTTCACTCTTAGTGGCTCCGCCTTTGTGTGGCCTTTTTCGGAACAACGGCAGTGCGAGAGAGACTGAAAATTATTAAGGCCGACGGTGAAATGACGATCCATTTAATCAAGAAAGCGATGGTAGTAAACGGTTATGCTTATGGGGTATACAGCCCGGCTGGCAGAGTTGACACTGTAAGATGAGGGGCGAGCCGCAGTGTCGTCGGGTTGTGATTGCACACTTACTATGCAGGGCAGGGAAGTCACCGCACCTTTGGTGACCGCCGTGAACTATATCATCCGATTATTGAAAGGTTTCTATAGCTTGCCACTCTTTAAATTGATCCAAATAAAAAACTTTTTCTTTGTTTAGAATAGCATCACCCAAGGCGCGATAGAGAGCAGTTCGCTCAGCTGCAATCTTTGGTAACACGGCACCGAACAGTGCGGTAAAGTCCCAACTTCCTCTATCGTAACCATGCTGCAAAAGTATTTTTAAACGTGTCATGCTAGGCTGTACTTCACTAGCAGTGAGTTCTGCATTGAGGCAGAGATAGAGCAAGGCTTCAGCGTGTGATTGACTTGGCTGTTCGGCGATATTGAGTAAGACTTTTTCACAGTACGATCGAGCATTTTCCCAATCGCTATCTTTTCCATAAGTTAGTAAAAGTGCGGCGAAGTTCACATATATATTGATATCGTCAGGATCGAGCTCGAGCGCCTTCTTGTACATGGCCTCAGCAGCCTCGTAGTCCTCCCGTTTAGCGAGGAAGTTCGCATAGTTGCCGGTATGGTCGGAATCGGTCGGATCGAGCTCAAGCGACTTCTCGTACATGGCCTCAGCAGCCTCGTAGTCCTTGCGTTGATCCGTGAGGAAATTCGCATAATTGCCTGTATTACCGGCGTGGGTCGGATCGAGCTCAAGTGCCTTCTTATACATAGCATCGGCAGCCTCGTAGTCTTTGGTTTGATCAGCGAGGAAGTTTGCATAGTTGCCGGTAAGGACGGCATGGTCTGGATCTAGCTCAAGTGCCTTCTTATACATAGTATCGGCAGCCTCGTAGTCCTTGGTTTGATCAGCAAGGAAGTTCGCATAGTTGCCGGTAAGGACGGCATGGTCTGGATCTAGCTCAAGTGCCTTCTTATACATAGCATCGGCAGCCTCGTAGTCCTTGGTTTGATCAGCAAGGAAGTTCGCATAGTTGCCGGTAAGGACGGCATGGTCTGCATCTAGCTCAAGTGCCTTCTTATACATAGCATCGGCAGCCTCGTAGTCCTTGGTTTGATCAGCAAGGAAGTTCGCATAGTTGCCAATAACAGCGGTATGGGTCGGATCGAGCTCAAGCGCCTTCTTATACATCGTACCAGCAGCCTCGTAGTCTTTAACTTGATTAGCGAGGAAGTTCGCATAGTTGCCAGTATTGCCGGCATGGGTCGGATCGAGCTCAAGCGCCTTCTTGCACATGGCCTCAGCAACTTCGTAGTCCTTATATTTATCCGTAAGGAAGTTCGCATAGTTGCCAGTATTGGTGGCATGGGCCGGATCAAGCTCAAGCGCCTTCTTGAACATAGCCTCAGCAGCCCCGTCCTTGCCCTGCTTCTCAAGGAGAATGGCATAGTTGCCAGTATGGTCGGCATCGGTCGGATCGAGCTCAAGCGACTTCTCGTACATGGCCTCAGCAGCCTCGTAGTCCTTGCATTTATAAGCGAGGAAGTTCGCATAGTTGCCTGTATTGCCGGCATGGGTTGGATCGAGCTCAAGCGACTTCTTGTACATTACCTCAGCAGCCATGTCCTTGCCCTGCTTCGTAAGGAAGTTCGCATAGTTGCCGGTATGGTCGGCATGGGTCGGATCGATCTCAAGCGCCTTCTTGTACATGGCCTCAGCAGCCTCGTAGTCCTTGCGTTCATAAGCGAGGAAGTTCGCATAGTTGCCGGTATTGCCGGCATGGGTCGGATCGATCTCAAGCGCCTTCTTGTACATGGCCTCAGCAGCCTCGTAGTCCTTGCGTTTATGCGTAAGGAAGTTTGCATAGTTGCCAGAATGACCGACATGACTCGGATCGAGCTCAAGCGCCTTTTTGTACATAGCCTCAGCAGCGTCGTAGTCCTTACGTTTATCCGCAAGGAAGTTCGCATAGTTTCCAGTAGTGCCGGCATGAGTCGGATCGAGCTCAAGCGCCTTCTTATACATAGCATCGGCAGCCGCGTAGTCCTTACGTTGGAAGAGCAAGAAGCTCGCATAGCTAGCGACATGCATGGCACTTTCGCTAGGGGTCAAGTGAATACTTGGGTCTATATTTATCCTACGCAAATGAAGACGCTCTGCTAAATCAATATTATTATTTTCTAAAAAATCTAAAAAAATATCTACGGAATAATAATCTTTATTTATTCTTATGTAGTCTATAATTAATTCTACAAATTTAATTCCATTCGAATCATTTGTTAGTTCGGAAAAAGAAAATTCTTTTTCGTCGCTGTCATTTGATTTTTTTTCTTTTCTTAATAATTGTGGATTTATTAAGAAGAAAACTATCATTGATATAGCTGAATCTCTATTAGGAAGGCGAATTAAATAATTAACATTATACAAAGCGTTCGAATAGTTATTTTTTGCAATATCATCTTTAATTTTTCTTTGCAAGCTGAAAGCATCATGACCCAGCTCTTTTAAAATTTTACTTTCAATAGCACAATAAGCTTCAAACAAATGGCCTCGACGCCTTCTAAAGATGTGTGGCTCTTCTGTTAAAGAAAGTTGTGGGTGATATGGAATTTGTAATTCCAGATTTATTTCCGATCCCCATGCTTTTTCAAAAGATAATTTTGCTTGCGCTTCACGTGCTTCCACAAGCTTGTCCTCACCATTAGGTACAGGACTAAGAATGATCTGAAATTTAGCTTTTGCAGAAGTTGCAATTTTTAATGACTTTAGAAACTCGCTAGTACCTTCTACATTTTGATGATTTAATCCACTCAATATAATTAAATGATCAGCAAGATCACGAGTGCAAATACCTGCTTCATCGGAAAATCCAGTGCGGCTGTCAATCAGTACATAGTCGTATAGATTGGAGTTTGCAAATGTATTTTTGAGAACACGAATAAGAGGTTCACCTAAACCATCTTGATAAAGACCACGCAGGTTCAATTCATCGAAACGCTCAGCATAATCACGGTCTAATTTACCAGCCGGCATGATATCTAGTACACCATCCTGAAACTCTCTATCTTCTTGTGGAAGAGTATAAGATTTGGTATATTTTTTTATAATATCAGTCGGCTGCAATGAAAATAAGTCAGCTTCAGTGCCCTTTTCTTTAGCATTTAACATAAGGTCAACAAAACCAAGCCCAGTCGAGAAGTTTTGTGTTTGAGAAAATTCCGACGAAGCTGTGTGCTCTCCTGTCAAAGAGAGCGGAGTAAGGTAAGACAGTCCAGGCGCCTCCAAATCTAAATCCATCACCAATACACGTAAACCCCGTCCGGCCATAATGGCAGCCGTATTTATTAGTGCCATGCTACGGCCAACACCACCTTTGAACGAAAAAAAAGTTATAAAGGAAGCTTTGATAGGATTTGTCGTCATGTCTTATGCCGCTAGCGATTCGTAAGGAGTACAAATTTTTGTCGTTAGTGTTTTTGGTCGTGAATCTTCACCAAGAGATTTTGCTAATGCTTCGTTAAGGCTGTTTGATGGGGGGGAAGATGTGTCAATTGAGCTTAACCATAACCGTATAGGAGCAGAAAATAGTGGTTTTAAATTTTTTAATATCGAAGTTATATTTCTAATAAATTCAGTTCGATCAGATCCACGTAATTTATCAAGAGCCAGCTCCAAATTCAATGCACTTATTTGTCCAATACTTTCATTATTTGGCATTGATGGAAGTAATTTTATTGCATGCATTGGATTGATCTCTAGAAACCCAGAAAGTACCATGCCGGAATAATTTTCTTTATCCGTTTGCAGAATGTTGTCCCAAAAATCAATTGATTGAGGTGGTGATGCATCAAGTAGTGCTGCTAACACTCCTTGACGAATTTCAATGTCAATATTTGAGTCGTGTAAAAAATTTTTTGTAAATAACAAAAGTAAAGGAACTATCTCAGGATCTTTATGAGCAGATGCAAGAAATAAGAGTTCTTGCAAATATTTTCTTTGACCTAATCCTGTTTTGCAGAATTCTCTTAATAAGTCGATGCACGATTTCCATATGGATAAGCGCGTCGTTGCCTCTAATGTCAGAGTAAGACGCAAAATACCAAGATAGTTAGGTTCATCCATCGTTAGCCGTGGTAGTGTTTCTTTACCATCTAGCGCACGCCTAAGCCAATTACTAATTTCTTGGTGTTTCAATAGATCAATAGACATTGTTATGGTTAATGCGCTCAGAGCGCATTCCTTAAACGTGAACGACAAGATAGGGAAGTTTCAAACCAGAACTGTTGGTTTTCGGCATGACTATTTCTGGTTGGGAAATGAAATTTTCTGTATTCGGTTGTAATGGTTCTGTCATACCCCATGCATGAGTTGGATTAGGATGAGGACGGAAAAATGAATAGTCGCAAGCATCGGCAATGGTTGGCCGGTGCAGGGGTGGGGTACCAGATGTTGCATGATCCCATACAAGTAAGATCAATGGTTCGTTGTTGTTTAATATTAACCCTAAGCCAAGAGCACCGCAGAGCCCCGCACGCGTGTTTGGAAGCTTATCGAACGGATTTTGTTTATTATTAGCAACGTCAAACGTAGCCCAGATTAAGTACTCTCCTAACAGTGCTTTACGTAGCAATGGTTCAAAGTTAGGGACACTGTGCGAACCTGAATATTTGAGAAGTAATTTTTTAATACGATCGGGCGTCATGCCTGCCGCCAACGCTCCTGTAGTGTTTGAAATGCTGAACACATGCGCATCAAGACCCTTCACTCTCCCTAATGTACTTGGCTCAAGCGTGGAGGGAAGTCGTGGTCCTTTAAATTGATGTAAACGACAAGCCGTCTGCCAAGCATTATCTGGCAAATTACCTTGCTGAAGCTGTAGCGCAAAAGATTCTAGTAAACTTGAAAAATCAGCAGTTGATAAAGCTGTCTCTGCTTCGACATTTTTTTTAATTTGTCCAGGATTTCGTTGTGTGTATAATTTTTTTAGTGCGCTTGCGATCAGTGGCTGAATTGTTGGATCAATATTGGAAAAAGCTGATTTATAGCAGGCAGAAGACATAGGTAAGTGGATATTCGTCAATAGAAAACGTTGGCGGCGGCTGGCCTTTATATATATTAAGTATCGATGATCTATCTTTTTTAGTCAAACGACTATCTCAGAAAAGTTTCAATAATGTAATTTTTTAATGAGAATTTATCAAATAAATGTCACCATAGCCACTTATGGACGTGTTGGCGATCTTAAGCACCTTAGCTAGCTCACATAATCTTGACCGCGACCTGCAAGTTCTTCAATCAGTGTAAATGGATTTTATCCCGGGTTAGCCGCTATTTTTTCGGCAAAAAAAATCCCAAAAAGCAATTTACCACAACTTTTGGGTTGAGCCTAGGTTCAGCCCGCGGTGACCTTTCCTACATCAAAAGTTGGACGGTGAGAGCCGTTTCCAAGGTTTGAATCTCGCTCCTTCCCAAGGACAAGGGGTCTTATACATGTGTCTTTTTATTAAGACCTCGTAGGCAGGGCGTTTTGAAGGTTTGTTTTACTATTGATAAAATACGTTATCAATAGTAGAGTTGGCTTGGGCGATGTTCTGGCACCCGCAGCGCGCTACCTGGTGCGCGGCCACACTCGTTCGAGAATCCGCATGCCAACAGAAAACCAACCCGTTGCAGCCAGCATGGTAATCCCCCATTTTTAGAGCGAGCTAAAAGTAGAGGTTAAGCGGCAGGGCCAATTTCTGTTTTGGCGTGATACCGCCGAGTGCCTGGCAGCCCAGGCCAACGTCACCGCGCTGATGTATTCAGGGCCATTGTCGCATCGGATTGCCTCCGGTTTGCGCGCCATTCGATGATACGGTCGAGCGACCGTATCACGCATTCGGATGGCAGCGAAAAGTCGACCTCGATACCCAGTCCTTCGCGGTTGAAGTCATCGACTACGTTGAACAGACGGATGCTGCGCCCATCGGCAAGCTGGTCGTGCATGAAGTCCATCGACCAGCTCTGGTTGATCGCGGTCGGTACCGCCAACGCAGTGGTTTCTCGCGCACCAGGCGATGACGCGGCTTGATCCGCAGGTTCAGCTCAAGTTCGCGGTAGATCCTGTAGACGCGCTTGTGGTTCCATTTGAAGCCCTTGACGTTGCGCAGGTACAGGAAGCACAAGCCGAAGCCCCAGTTGCGCTGGTTGTTCGTCAGCCGCACCAGCCAGTCGGCAATGAAGACGTTTTCCGCGTCCAGCTTGGCCTTATAGCGATAGCAGGTCTGGCTGATGTGGAATGCTTGGCATGCCAGGCCTATCGTGGCTGACTGGTTCGCCACGGCCCACTGCGCCATCTCCCGCCGCTGAGATGGCGCTACCACTTTTTTGTGAGCGCCTCCGCGACGATCTCGGCCTTGAGGCGCTCCTCGGCATACATCTTCTTGAGGCGCCGGTTTTCTTCCTCCAGCTCCTTCATGTGTGCCATCAAGGACGCGTCCATGCCGCCGAACTTCGCGCGCCATTTGTAGAACGTGGCGTTGCTGATGCCGTGCTCGCGGCACAGCTCCGGTACAGGGCTGCCGGCTTCGGCCTGTTTCAGGATGGCGATGATCTGGCTGTCGGTAAAGCGGGACGTCTTCATGTGGAGCTTTCTGTTCTTAAGTAGAAAATTCTACTTCTAAACGCGCTCTTTCTGTGGGGTGATTACCCTGGAGTGATTCCCCCTTTTTCCAGTGCTCCCACATCAACGCCCTCTGGGCTTCCGTATAATAAATCCTTGCTCTCTGCTTCATCCGTAACACTCCTTCTGCTTACCCAGAGTTTAGTGTGTTGCGTCGATCGGTTGAATCCAAGGTCGAAAGCGGCCGGCCGAATAGGGCGAAGTAAACCAGCAGGCCGTGTCAAACTTTATCTGCATGCCCAGCATGTCGATATCGTTCGCCTCATAGCAGGGCTTGTGTCGAACTTTATTGTCCGCCCACAGCAGCGCCTGCCGCCAACATGGCCAGCGCATACCTGAGCATCCACGTTTCACGCGCGATCGACAGCCCCATGTGCGCCGGCTTTGTACCGAGTATCCGCTCGTTGTGTTCGATGGCGGCATCGATATCGATCCAGCGCGGCACCATGCCGTTGGCCACCTCATACGCTTCGGGCGAGGTCGCGCCCAATTCGCCGTCAACGCGGCAGCGATAGAAGTGCGAGCGCATGAACAGCACGTCGTAGCCACTTTTGAGCGGTGGGCGATGCTCGTCGAGATAGCCGACGTAACTTTCAACGGTGACGTTGGCGGCGCCCGTTTCTTCCAGCAGTTCGCGGCGCAGGCCGTCGATCGGGTCTTCGCCCGCATCCAGCCCGCCCCCCGGGAAGCTGTAGTCATCGTAACGGCGGGTATACAGCAGCAAGATGTCGCGGCCGCGCAGGATGATGGCGCGCACGGCCTGCCGTTCGAAGATGGTGCCTTCGAGCGAGACGCCAGGATGGGTCAGTGTATGCAGCAGCGTCACAAAAGCTCCTGGTAGTTCGTGAAAATGAGCGCCGTGGCGTCAAGGCCACGAGCGGCAGGCTGCGTCTGGCGCGCGGATGTCAGGCGAGTCTGGCGATCGTCTGGCCGGCCACCAGTTGCGCGAAGTCACGCGCGGCGCCGTGGCCCGGGATGACGATGTCCGGTGCGATTTCGAGCAGCGGCGCGATCACGAATGCGCGTTCGTGCATGCGCGGATGCGGCACGCTCAGGGTGTCGGTGGCGATCGTCTCGTCGCCGTACAGCAGCAGGTCGAGGTCGAGCGTGCGCGGGGCGTTGTGGTACGGGCGCTCGCGGCCATGCGCCTGTTCGATGGCTTGCAGGGCCGCCAGCAGCTCGTGCGCGCCGAGCGACGTGTCCAGGCACGCCACGGCGTTGATGTAATCGTCCCCGCTCGAGTCGATCGGGGCGGTGCGGTACATGCTGGACGTGTGCACCAGCATGCCGCCGTCCATGCGCGCCAGGCGCGCGAGCGCGTCGAGCACATTGCCACGCGCGTCGCCCAGGTTCGCACCGATGCCGATATAGGCGATCATTTGCCGCGCATCGCCCGGTACTTGGCTTCTTCGTGCGCCGCGTAGGCAGCGTCGCGGGCCCGGTCTTCGGCGGTCAAGCCATCGTCAGGGTCCGGGCCGCGCACGGCGCCGCCGACATCGCCTTCGCCGCTCTTGCGTGGCGCTCGCCGCGGACGGCGCTTCTTGGCCGGGCCGCCTTCGCGCTCGCGCGAAACGGCCACTTCGACCAGGCGCTCGCGGTCACCACCTTCGGCGGCATAGAAATCGGTCCACCAGTCGCCGATTTCCATGTCGAGTTCACCCGATTCGCAGCGCAGCAGCAGGAAGTCGTAGCCGGCGCGGAAGCGCGGATGTTCGAGCAGCTTGTACGGCGCGCGGCCGGCGCGGCGCTCGAAGCGCGGCTGCATGGCCCAGATGTCGCGCATGTCGGTGGCGATGCGGCGCTGCAGCGCCAGGTTCTCGGTCTGCGTTTCGAGCACGTCGTCGGCCGCCAGGTGCAGGGCGGGGATCGGCGACTCGCCGCTGGCGACATACGCCGTCCACTTTTCGAGCACCTGGTGCCACAGCAGCGACGCAAACAGGAAGCCCGGCGAGACGCCCTTGCCGGCCTTGACGCGGTTGTCGGTGGACTCGAGCGCCAGCGTGACGAACTTCATGCCGATCGGCTGCTCGAGCACGACGTCCAGCAGCGGCAGCAGGCCGTGATGCAGGCCGGCCGAGCGCAGTTGCTGCAGGCACGCCAGCGCGTGACCGGACATGAGCAGCTTGAGCATCTCGTCGAACACCCGCGCGGCGGGCACATTGTCGATCAGCGGGGCCATGACGGGGATCGGCGCCAGCGTGGCCTGCTCGATCGAAAAGCCCAGCTTGGCCGCGAATCGCACCACGCGCAGCATGCGCACCGGGTCTTCGCGGTAGCGTTCTTCGGGCACGCCGATGATGCGCAGCAGCTTGTTGCGGATGTCTTCCATGCCGCCGTGGTAATCGAGTACCTGCTGGCTGGCCGGGTCGTAGTACAGAGCGTTGATGGTGAAGTCGCGGCGCGCGGCGTCTTCGTGCTGCGGGCCGAAGCTGTTGTCGCGCAGGACGCGGCCATGTTCGTCCTTCGGCGCGTTGTCGCTGCCGTTGCCGCGGAAGGTGGTCACCTCGAGCAGGTCCTGGCCGAACATCACGTGCACGATCTGGAAGCGCCGGCCGATGATGAAGGCGCGCCGGAACAGTTTTTTCACCTGTTCGGGCGTGGCGTCGGTGGCGATGTCGAAGTCCTTGGGTTTGACGCCCAGCAGCATGTCGCGCACGGCGCCGCCGACGACGAAGGCCTGGTAGCCGGCTTCCTGCAGCGCCTGCGTCACGCGGATCGCGTTGGACGACACGCTGCGCGGGTCAATCCCGTGTTCGTCGGGGCCGAGGATGACCGGTTCGGTCGGGTCGCGCTGGTCTTTCACACCCAGGATTTTACGGATGAAGGTTTTAATCATTGAATAGTTGGATGGTTGGCCAGCCCTGTTCGCGCGCATGGCTTGCGAGCGCCTTGCCGGGATTGGTGGCGACCGGGTGAGACACGATCGACAGCAGCGGGATGTCGTTGTGCGAATCGCTGTAGAAGTAGCTGCGCCCGAAGCTGTCGAACGGCTGCCCCAGGCGTTCGAGCCAGGCGTGCATGTGAACGACCTTGCCGGGCCCCGACGTCGGCGTGCCGGCCAGGCGCCCGGTGAGCATGCCGGCCGAGTCGAATTCGGGCATCGCGGCGATGTGGTGCTCGACGCCGAAGGCCGCCGCGATCGGCGCCGTGATGAAGTGGTTGGTGGCGGTGATGATCGCCACCAGGTCGCCGGCTGCCTGGTGATCGCGCACGAGCTGGAGGGCTTGCGGCTTGATGGCCGGCTCGATCACTTCACGCAGATAGCGCGCATACAGCGCGTCGAGTTCTGCGCGCGGGAACGCCGCCAGCGTGCCGAGCGCAAATTCGAGGTACTCGACCGGATCGAGGATACCGGCGTTGTACTGGGCGAAGAAGGCGTCATTGCGGGCGCGGTAGGCGTCGCCATCGACCGCGCCGACCCGTGCCAGAAATTCGCCCCATTCGTGATCGGAGTCGATCGGCAGCAGCGTGTGGTCGAGGTCAAACAGGGCGAGGTTTTTCATTCTTTGGATTCGAGCGGCAGGTTTTCTTGCAACAGCAGGTCGCGCAGCAGCGGCAGCGTGACCGGCCGCTGGGTTTCAAGCGAATACTGGTCAAGCGCATCGAGCATCGTCGACAGGGAACGCATGTCGCGTTTGAAATGAGACAACAAATAGGGTAACACGCTGGCCGACAGCGTCAAACCGCGCGCCTCGGCGGCGTGCGTCAGCGCTTCGATCTTCTGGTCGTCGGACAGGCCGTGGATCTGGTACACCAGGCCCCAGCCCATGCGCGTGCGCAGGTCTTCGCGCACCTGCAGTACCGCCGGCGGCACCGGGCCGGTGCAGACCATGTAGGCGCCGTGTTCGCGGATCTGGTTGAACAGCGCAAACGCGTCGATCTGGCGCCGGGCACTGAGGCGATGGCAGTCGTCGAGCAGGTACAGCGTGGTGCCGGCGGCATGCACGAACTGGCTGGCCGGCGCATCGAACGGGATGTAGCGCGCGCCCGGGCTGGCGGCCAGGCCGTGCAGCAGGTGGGTCTTGCCGGCGCCGGTGTCGCCCCACAGATAGGCGAAATGCTCGCGCGAGCTGCGCTCGGCGAACAGGTGCATCAGGTGCGTCAGCTCGGCATTGGCCCCGACCTGGAAAGTGTCGAGGCTCTGGGCCGGTTCGGCGCCTAAATCGAGCACCAGCTGTTTCATCGCGAGGGCCGATTCATGCCGGAAGATGGAGGAATGGGCATGCCAGTAAGGATAAGTTTTCGTTGTTATGTACGTTAAACGGCGGCGATCGGCCTATAAAAGGAATACAGGGGAAGCCGTTTTGCTAAAATAGTGGATTGACCAGTTTCGCCGGTCGCCTCCTATTTTACCGCCTCCGCTGCCAAATACCATGAACCAACCATCTAATGTTTCTCTCTCCTACCGCGATGCGGGTGTTGATATCGATGCCGGCGACGCGCTGGTCGAAGCGATCAAGCCACTTGCCAAGCGCACCATGCGTGAGGGCGTACTGGGCGGCATCGGCGGCTTCGGCGGTCTGTTCGAAATCAGCAAGAAGTTCAAGGAGCCGGTCCTGGTCTCGGGCACCGATGGCGTGGGCACCAAGCTGCGTCTCGCGTTCGAGCTGAATCGCCACGACACCGTCGGCATCGATCTGGTGGCCATGAGCGTCAACGACATCCTGGTCCAGGGCGCTGAGCCGCTGTTCTTCCTCGACTACTTCGCCTGCGGCAAGCTGGACGTGGCCACCGCCACCGCCGTGGTCAAGGGCATCGCCCTGGGCTGCGAACAGTCGGGCTGCGCGCTGCTGGGCGGTGAAACCGCCGAAATGCCGGGCATGTACCCGGATGGCGAATACGACCTGGCCGGCTTCGCCGTCGGCGCCGTCGAAAAGTCGCAGATCATCGACGGCAGCAAGATCGTCTCGGGCGACGTGGTGCTGGGCCTGGCCTCATCGGGCATCCACTCCAACGGTTACTCGCTGGTGCGCAAGATCATTGAAGTGGCCAAGCCCGACCTCGAAGGCGACTTCCACGGCCGCAAGCTGGCGGACGTGCTGATGGCGCCAACGCGCCTGTACGTCAAGCCATTGCTTGCGCTGATGGCGTCGATGGAAGTCAAGGGCCTGGTCCACATCACCGGCGGCGGCCTGGTCGAGAACATCCCGCGCGTGCTGCAGGATCACCTGACGGCCGTGCTGGATGCTTCGTCGTGGACGATGCCGCCGCTGTTCCAGTGGCTGCAGCAGCACGGCGGCGTAGCTGACGCCGAAATGCACCGCGTGTTCAACTGCGGCATCGGCATGACCGTCATCGTCTCGAAAGAGAACGCCGACGCCGCCTTCGCCCAGCTCGAAGCGGCTGGCGAAACCGTCTACCGCATCGGCGAAATCCGCGCCCGCGCTGACGGCGAAGCGCAAACCATCGTCGTCTAAACCGCGATGACACCCCTGGCGCTGTCCTTGTCCATTTGCGACGAGGAACGGCGCCAGCGGGCCGGCCACGGCGGCGCCGTGGTCTGGATCCCCGGCCTGTCCGGCGCCGGCAAGACCACGCTGGCCGACGCACTGCAATGCACGCTGTTCGACCTGGGCTGCCAGGTATTCGCGCTCGATGGCGACAAGGTGCGCAATGGCCTGTGCGCCGATCCCGGTTTTTCTCTCCCTGAACGTTCAGAAAACATTCGCCGCATCGGCGAAGTGGCGCACCTGTTCTGTCAGGCTGGCCAGATCGTGATCGTCTCGGCCATTTCGCCGCTGCGCGCCGACCGCGCCCGCGTGCGCGCGCTGGTGCCGGCGCCGCAGTTCATCGAAGTGTATTGCTGCTGCCCGCTGGCGGTGTGCGAGGCGCGCGATCCGAAAGGGTTGTACCGGCGGGCACGGGTAGGGCAGCTGGCGGTGTTTACAGGGATTTCATCGCCGTATGAGGCGCCGGAGGCGGCTGAGGTGGTTGTTGATAGTGCTGCGTCTTCGGTTGATGATGGGGTGGCTAAGGTGTTGGCTAGGCTGCGGCAGCGTTGGATGGTCAATGCCTCAAACGCGCAAGGCGCGTAATCCCGTCGCAGGCATTTCAACATCGATGCAGGATCGCTAACCGACGCTGGCGGGCTGGCTGCCGATCAGCTTGCAGCCGCATTCTGTTGTGCACCCTTCGACAGCAACAGGTACGCCGTTAATCGTGACGGTATTACAGGCGGTAACGATTTTGTTGATGCCGTGTGGTTTTCCTCCAGGGTAGAACTGTGGACAGTCGACTTTATCTCCAAGCCTTGCGACCGCGCGGCCATGAATATTCTGGTTGGACGCGCCGCTGATGACGGTTCCGCCGTGATCGGTCTTGTCGCCGACGGTGATGATTTTCAGGGACACGTCGTTCTCCTTGAAGTCGTTGATGTCAGTAGGTCGGGGGGCCGTCCGGCTCCGGCTCGATCGCGTCATTGATGCTCTGCCATGCGGGCAGTTCGGCAGGAGGCAATGGCAGCACCTGATCCAATCGCGCAAGTTTTAGATCTGGGTTGAGGTCGAGCGCGTCGGCGAGCTGGTCGTACCGATGCTCGCGTTTTGGATCCGGAAGAATTTGCAACTCTTTAAAGGCAGCCTGATCCTGTTTGTCGCGTAGGCCCCATTCCCTGATGTCAAACATCATTCGCAGTGATACTGCGGAATTCTTGCTACCGAATCTTGTTCCCGCCTGGTGATATTCCAGCGCCAGCTTGAAGTTTTTTTGAAGCTCAGCTGAGATTCCAAGATCGTATGCCGCGGGGCCGTGACCCTGTTTATATGCGCACATCACCATCGTATGCTCAGCATCGCGAAGCTGTGCCTTCAGGTAGGCTCCTGCCAATGCCATCTGGGCCTCTGGGCTGCCAAGCTCTGCAGCTTTCAGGTAGTACGCCCACGCGATTTTCCCATCGTGTACCGCGCGTCCGTAGCCATGCTCGTGAGCGACACCGAGATCGTAGTAACCCCAAGCCTGGCCTGCCGCGACAGCGTTGCGGATAATTGCGACCGATTTGTCGAGGTCGATATCCAGCGTGTGGTTGGATTTGAGAGGACCGAGGCCAGATCGGTAGAAGTGCGCCAACAAGGCGCGCGCTCCCCAATCCCCCTGGTTTGCCGCCGTCTGCACAGCGTGAAAAATGCTAAGGAATTCTTCATGTGTCAGTTGCCAAGCAATTTTACTGCGCCATAATTTGCGGGCATTGATATAGAGTCGATAGGCATTAGCATCTCGAGCCTTCGGCATCGTGTCTTTCCAGCGGCCGCAGGTAGGGATCGGATCATTGATATCGAACGCGCGCAAGCCGGCGGGAATGGTATGCATCTTCACGTACTCCAAATGTCGTTGCAAGAAATAAGCGCCGGTCGCGACGGCGATCAGCACGACGATGGTGTAAATCCAGCGGCGACGTGTCAGACGCATATCAGATCACTGGCCAGCCGGGTTCTCTGTTGACTTGAAAATTAGCAATCTGGCCAGATAAAGGCGAGCAATTCGACATCGCCTTGGTATTCTTCGCCATTAGATCAAGCCATTTTTCGAACGTCTTATTCATATCTCCGAACTGCGCCGGCCCTTCATCGTCAGCGCATTGTTTGAAGAGTTTCCGGCGTAAATCGAAAGCAACATCCATGGCCTGACTGAGTATGTTCAGCTCACTGTCCAATGCCATGCTGCGCACGTTCAGGTTGGCCGACCCGACTGTGAAAGCGGCGTCATCGACGATCGCTACCTTGGCGTGGATATAGGTTTCCTCATAGTCGGCAATTGACGTCGGCTTGGCGGCACCGCTCCACATCGACGCCATCAGGACACGGATACCTCTCTCAGCCAATGCGTCGGCGGTTATCGGCATTGTGGTCTTGCCCCGCATTGCCTGTGCCACAGTTTCCTTGTGCTCCACCTTCATCTTCTCACTGCTCCCAAGCCGCAAGGCGATGTCGTAGGTCGCCAGATCCATGCCATCCGACTCTGGCGTCGAGGTCACGATGAACACGTAGATCGGCTTGAGATAGCCGGCGTTACGTAGCTTGTCGGCGCACTCGGTCAGATGGGTGGCCCAGTCTTCATATTGGACGTACTGGTTCTGGATAAAAAGGTAGTGCTCGGTGAGCCGATTCAGATTTGCGTAGCATTCCTTGATCGCTTTTTCTTTCGTGGCCGGGTAGGTGCGCAGGAGCTGCGCACTGTGGCGAGCACCGCGCACGATGAATTCGGCTGCCTTGATGTGCTTCCTGCTCTGCGCCGGATCGGGCAGGCGCGGCGTTGCGGTGACGATCGCCCCGGCAATGGCCTGTGTCGCCTTGACTGCGAGGCCGATCGGGGTCAGGCCCAAGGCCGTGCTGAAGGTCGATTGCACCGACCCGGTTTCGGCCCAGCCAGTGCAGAAATTGTGGTTCAGGTCGTAGAGGACGGGACCGCACACGCGCAGCGATACGTCTTGGTAGGGTTTCGCGACAAAGGCGTGCTGTTCCGCGAATTTAGCCATGCGCCCGGCCCGCCTGAGTCCCGGTTGAAAAGGGGTGGCGGAATAAGCCATTTGTTCGTAGCGATCGTGGGCCTCATCGATCGTGGCCGCATACTGGCTGATTGCTTCGGCCGGATTTTTATTGAAGAGTACTTCACGATTCGGGTCGTGGAAGCGATGCTCGATCGTGTCCCAAAAGTCGGTCGTCGAGTTATGACCCATTACGTAACCAATAGCCCGCGCCGGCGTTTCGTAGTCGATCAGCAGCGACTTCTGGTGGTGTGTCGGATAGGCGGATCCGAGCACGCCCTTGGCGCTGCTTTTATAGTTTTCTCCTTCGAGCGCAGGGCCGCGACACTTCAACGCCACTTCACGCCCCTGCAGCGCAATATTCGCCACCTTTCCCCCGATAATGTCCTTGAACCACTCGCAGTTATAGCGTTCATGCAGTTCGTCGAAAAACCCGGCATAGCCTTTGATAGTCGGGATACGGCCCCCGTAGTAGCCGGGATTGTTCTTGGCCATTAGGTGCGAGGCGACGTCGTCGTTCCATAAAAGAAGACGAACCGTGACCGGGTTGTCCTTGCGCGTCGCGATCCGCTTGAGCAGGTCTCCGTAGCGCAGGCCAATTTCGCCTGCGCCAGTGCGAACCATAACCATGCCCGGATCAAATCCCCAGGTGATGATATCTATGCTGTGCTGTGCAGCCAGAAGGTCGGTCTGTATGCTGCGAAATACCTCTTCGCCACAGACGAGCGCCTCGAGGCAGCATGCGTGTCGCGGCGGGTATATTGCGTGTTTGCCAGTCCGTATCCACCAGGGTTTGGACAGGCATTGGTACGGCCCCATTGTCTTGTTGTAGGTGAGCTTCTGCGTGTACAGTCCGGCATTCTCGTCCATTCCCATCGGGATCCTCTTTGGATAGGGCTGCTATGAAAGACCGCATCAAGAATTCTCTCCTGTCAAGGGACTGGCATCGATGCGATCCTGTTCTGAAGACACGACGTCTTCGGGCAGAAGTCCGCCGGGATTCTCGTAGCCGTGGTATCCCACGCCCGCATTGATTTCGTGCTGCTCGGCGTGATCACCGGGCGCGATGTCAAAGGACGGGCCAGTTGGAAGCTCAACCTTGTAGTTCGCCATGGCATCGAGTTCGTGTGCGAACCCGATATTTCCCTTGGCATCGAACTGTCCCTGCTCGACCAATGCGCCGTCCTTGAACAGCCTGAAGGGCAGCCCGGCACTGATGCGCCCGGCGGTCTCGGCATGGCTACCGATGTTCAGGGTGCCGCTCCCATTGCGCAAGACATCGGCCACCGGCGGCATATTGACCGCCATCGCCATGTTCTTTGCGCTGAGCAGACTGTGATTCGCAGCGTGCGCGACGAACGTCCCATTGGTGCCATGCTCGATGCCGCCAGCAGTGAATTTGACGTAGCTGCCGCCGCCGTTGATGACGACTTCTTCCTTGGCAGTGATCGTGATCCGGTTGGCCGTCTGCGTGATGTCCAGTTTTGCCAGAAGCTTGATGTTGTCTGTCAGCGCCTGCAGATCGATGTCGCCAGCGGCAGCGACCATTTTCATGCCGGCCTTCTGGACAAACAGTCGGAAGCTTTGGCGGATGCTGGCAAAGAAGTGCGTACCGGCGGCCAGCGACAGACTCTTTCCGGATGTGAAGGCGGTATGGCGGTCACTGGCGATGTGCGTGTCGCCGGCTGTCGTCGTGGCGATTCCAGCGGGGCTTGCCAGAACCAGATGCGGTTTCCCCAGTTCCGGGAAGCTGCCAGCCTTTGATCCGGCCCCCTGCACCGTATCGGTTTGCGCTTGCAGGAGTGCGGCAACGTCGTTCTGATTGTCGACAGGCTCTTGGGTACCGTTCTTTTGCGCGATCTCCGCCAGCAGTTGATGCTGTTCGGTAGCGAGCGTGAGCCGGCGCGCTGTCTCATCCATATCCTTGATCGCCCCACGCGCCGCCTGCCTCCCCTCGGTCGTGATCAACAGCCCTTTGGCTGCCCGTGCGACGCCATGCCCGTCCGTACGCAGTTCCCAGCCTTCCCCGCGTTCATCTTTGCGCCCGGCGTTGTCCTCGATCCGCGTGATATGCCCAAGCGACAGCTGACTGCACTGGTGATCGCTCTTCAGCTGCGCCTGAATCATCTCCTTCGTGTCATCCAGAACCAGATGATTGCCGCGTGCACCACCGCCGAGCTCGCGGCTGCGTAAGCCTGCCAGGGCCGATTGCGCCGGCAGCGCCCATGGCGGCATGTGCGTGCTGTTGTACAGCGCGCCCAGTATCAGTGGATGGTCGATATTCCCGTTCGGATAGACAACGGCGACTTCTTCGCCAACGCGCGGCAGGCGGACGTGGCCAAACTCCTTCCCCGCAGCCGGGCTCAGCACCCGAATCCACGGCGAGCTGTTCTCGTCGTGCTGGCCCAGCCGGTCCCAGTGACATTGCAGCTTGACCCGGCCGAAACCATCGGTGTGGATGTCAGCGCCAGCCGGACCGACGACCGTCGCCGTGTGCAGCCCCATGTAGGCGCCCGGTTCGCTGTTGAAGTCGCGACCCGGCCGCCAGCGGATGTCCCTGTTGATGCAGGTGAACCGGTTTTCGTAGTGCGACGGGGCGCCCGCGCCGGCCTGATAGTTGTTGGTCGCTTCGTGCTCTACAGACAGGATCAGGTAGCTGCGGTCACCAATGCTGCGGCGTGGTTCGGGGTCATAGTCAAGCGAGCGCGGCTCGGCGCTGAAATGCCCGCCGAGTTTGAAGGTGCGCCCGGGCTGGACGCTGCGGGCATTGCTGGTGGCATCGAACGTCTGCGTATCCTTGTCCTGCTCCACCATGCGCTGCGTTGCGAGCCGTTCACCATCGCTGCGCATGCGAAAGCCGTAAGCGCCGCTGTCTTCGTACACTTCGTAGGCGAATATGTCACCTTGCCGGTTGGCGGAATAGCCGGTGGCGCGCTGTGCGCCGGGATTCTTGTAGTCGGCGCTGGCCAGCGTGGTCGTGCCGGAGCCGAGGCGCCGGCTCGCACTCCACAGGTGAATGCCGTCATCTTCGAGCGAACCGCTCTTGTCGTGGAACGCGATGACGTCCACGTCGTCATAGCTGGTGGCGTCGATCGGCTCGTTATGGAAGCTCTTGTCGGAGAGCATGAGCTTGTGACCATCGAAGCGGTGTTCGTACCAGTAATGCATGCCCCGCGCTTCCCAACGGCGGTGCAGGTGGTTGTAATCGGTCTCGTTATATTGATTGGCAACGGTCAGTGGTGGATCTTCTTCAAAGACATGCATGTGCCAGTCGGCCTGGCGGTAGTGCTTGAGCGTTGCTTCGGTGATTTGCTGCACGCTCTTGCCATGGAACGACACGTTGTCCTTGCGCAGGCGTGCGAAGGCAAGCCAGGGCTCGAGCACCATCCGGTAAAAGGCGAAGCCGCCATCGGCACGCAAGAAGGACAGCTGCGTGATGTACCCGTTGAAGTAACGCAGCGAGCCGTCCTGGCGCACTAGGGAAATCGTCACCAGCCGGCCCATCAGCATCTTGAGCGGGATGCGCGGGTCGTCCGACAGGACGTCGACCTCGAACCGGAATCCGCGTGAGACTTCTTCGTGGGCGACCAGTTTATTTGGCAGCAAAATGGCGGGCGGACCGTCCTCGAAAGGAAAGTCCAGTCGCATCAGCCGGTTGTGCTGCGAGTTACCGCGAAATGCCGATAGTGCGGCGCCGACTGCGATGGTCTGGCTCTCGCCCATTGCGTTGCTCCCGATGGCCGCTGCACGGCCGCAGTTGAAATAATCGACATGGTCAGCGACCACGTTAGCCCGCCGTCACGTAGCCTCAATTGACTGGCATCAACGCCGTTTTTTAAGCCACGTCACCGTGTTCCTGTCTGTCTCTTTTTCGAGTCATCGGAGTCTCCAGCATCAACCTGACGTCGGGTCGATCCGTGACGCCTGGTGTCGCGGTGAGAAACGTATTCCACCCAAGCTGACGCGACGGCGTCCTCGTGCTCAAGGTAAGCGGCTTGATGACAGGCGGTGCAAGCAGCAACCGTAGTTCGTAGTGCAAGGTTGGCACGGCAAACATCGTTGTCATTTCCTGCAGTGCCGCCAGCGCCGTGCCGCCGGGAAGAAAACGGCGTGCTTGCGCTTCGTCCAGTGGCCCGACATGCAGTCGCGCGCAGATGTCATGCCGCCACAGGCGCGTGCCCAGTGCCGTACTGATGCCGAGTACGGGCTTGGTGACGCCCAGTGTGCTGCGCCGGTTTTCGGGAACCCGATCCCAGCAGCCGACGAATTGTTCGAGTCTGACCGGCACGTCGAAATAGCTGCTCAACACCTGTTCGACAGTGCCGGCCGCGACCGGGCGGGTGCGCAGCAGCCCGGCGAAGCAGGCTGCAGTGTCCTGTCTGACGTGCCTGAGGGGTTGCCCCGCGCCTGCGGCCCGTGGCGAGCATATGCCTGCCAAGGCAGTCATCATCGGCAGCAACCGGTCCCCGTCGCCGATGGCCAGGTCGTGTTCGACCCGATACTTGACCGATGCCTCATAAAACAGGCCGACCAACCGGGTCGACATGACATCGAGCAGTTCGCGCTGGCTGGCATCATCCCCAAGCGATTTGCGCGCTGCGATCCGTTCGGTATCGTGCACTGGCAGGGTGCCACTGGCGCCGAGCAGGCCGATAAATGCGGGCGTGATCCGGACGCGGCGTATGGTGCCCGAGCGCAGCGCGCCAAGTGGATCGTGTGTTGCCGGCTCGACGTCGAGGGCTTCGACTTCACTGGCAGGAAACGACAGCGACAGGCTGTTGCGAAACGAGAGCACGGTGCGCAACGCGCGTTCGCGGCCGATGCCCTGGCGCCGGAGCGCGCGTAGCAGGATGCTGACCAACTGGGTGAAGCTGAACCGGTATGGTTCAGCCAGGAGCAGGGCCATTACAGCAGGCTCATGCTTCCGCTTCGTGGGGCGCATCGGATCAACTCCTTTCCGCTTTGATGCGAGAGGGCGACGAGTTCGACGAAGCTGTTCAGGTGAACGTACAGCGCAAAGAACTGGTGCAACACCTGGACGAACAGGTGCAGGCCGGCGCCGGCATACGCTTCTTCGTCGAGCGCGACGCGCACTTCAAGGCCGTGCACCAGCGATGTGCCGTTCCTGTGCCTGATCCAGGCCGTGGTGTCCTGCTGGTCGAGCGCGATGATGCCGCGGATCTGCCGCCGCGACACGGACGACGAGGCCAGGTCGTACAGTGACAGCATTTCGCGCAGGCCGTGCACGCCGTCGTCCATCAGGGAGTGATGGTTCAGTGCCAGGTGCGAGATCAGGCGCCAGTGCATGCCTGCGTCATTCGTCAAGCGGGCAGGGCGGGTTGGCCTGCGCACCATGCGGATCGCTGCGTTGCCTGTTGCGCCGGGGATGAACAGGTCGCCTTCAGGGGCACCGGTGGCGAGTGAGCAGGGCAGATCGCGATTGGTGCAGCTCAGTTCAACCGACAGGATATTTCTTTCGATCTCGAACGGGTCGCAATCGGCGCCGACGAGCGTGATCGATTTTTCATGGCCCGGGCTGCACAAGGCAAGCGTCTCGTCGTGACGCAGGAACCAGTAGCGTCCTTGCTCGCTGGCGTATTGTGCGCCGTGCCGAAGCGCATAGAACGGCTGGAATGCCGTGATCGACGTGTCGTTGCCGTTCTGGCGCACCAGGTGTACCGCATCGACCGAATACACTTCGTACGCCTGCGGAAAATTGGCGTGCGCCAGAAGGGTGTAGTCAGCCGCTCGCTGGTCGTACGTGATGGGCACGCCAGGCTGCTGGAACAGATTGACGACGGGCGTGCAGCCTTGCACCAGATGCTGTGTCGACAGGCCGGCGAGCATGCGCGCCTTGTCGGCGTCGGGCCGGATGCCGGCAAGGCCCAGGCGTAACGTGACACTGGTGCAGCCGGCAGGTACACGTGCCAGCAGCAAGGGAATATCGATGTCGAAAAAATTGAACTTCTCGGGGAAGGCAAAATATTCGGCAAGAATGCGGTAAGCCCCATGCGAGCGGGCGTCGAACGGAATCAGGGCATCGTCAGGGGCAAATCCAGCCGGTGCTATCGGTATGCAAGGTAACCGTTCCCACGGGCCGTCATCGTCAATCTGCACGTACGCCGCCGCCGTGTGCACGAAGAGTGCATCGCGCAGCGTGGCGCAGAACGAGGCATCGCCATCGGCATACACGCGCAGCACGGTCGCCGTGTCCGGTGCTGGCAGCGGGCCCCATCCGGCTGCGCCGAATGTCAGCGTCAGCGACGATGTGACGTCGTCCGGCAGGCGTATTGCGACCGGCGCCTGAATGACGGTCTCGAAACTTGCGGTACGCAGTGCGACAGGCGACGGTTTGACGTCGTGGATGGTCTTGAAGCGGCATGCCACGCCGTGGACTGGCTTCGATTCCAGCAACGTCCCGCGCGGCATGGTGGGGATCGCATCCGGGCGATCGAGTGTGCTGGAAACGCGTACGATTGCGCACGATGGAAACGGGCGCAGGTAGTGGGGATAGAGCAGGTTGAGCAGGGCCTCCGTGAATTCGGGATACGAATCGTCCAGCCGCTTCGATACGCGCGCGCTGAGCAGGGCCGTGCTCTGGATCAGGCGTTCGACATGCGGATCGTCGCAGGTATCGCCACCCATTTGCAGCCTGGCGGCAACCTTGGGATAGCGCTGGGCATATTCCCTGCACAGCGACCTGAGAATGACGAGTTCGCGCTCGTACTTTGTCAACAATTCGTCCATGGGATCAGCGCTTGCGCCCTCTAGTTGGCACCTTCGATCGAATACTGCTGGAGCGAGGGGCGAAATACCGCGTTGAACGACATCGCCTCAGACATCGATGCATGTTTCAGCTGCGCAGTGATCACGAATTCCACACGGTTGATGGTGCCGCTGGCGCCCTTGGCGCCCCGGAGTGACACGAGGACCTTGTGCAGCCGGGGTTCATGGCGCTGGATGGCCAGCTGGACGGCCTTGCAGATTTCCTGCTGGTCCGTATCGCTGTTCATGCACATGCCGGCGAAGTCGATCAGGCCATAGTTCAGGATGGAGCCCGATACCGCCGGGAGCGGGCTGAACGATGCCTGGTGCACGCCGCAGCGGGTATTGAGCAACGCCTGCAGATCACGCGTGACGCTGCGCAACGCATGCTCGACAGCGCGCACACGGGCGTCGCGCCGGTTACCCGATGGGGGCTCACCAGTGTCGTCCAGGCGGTCGAACAGACCCGAAGTAAAGCCGCGCATCGCGCTCCTCTCGTCAAAGCGGGACAACACCCACGGCAGCCATTGTCGGGTCGTGAATCCCAGCAATGTTGCGCCGTCACAAGGGAATGCACCGGTTGATCGATACGCTGCCTGGCTGCGCGACATCAATATCGCGCTTCAGGCGCAACGTCATCCTTCCGAGAATGTGTCCAGTCAAACTTCAACGGGAGGAACCATGAGCGCAACATCGAAGGTCCTGTGGTCGGAAGGCTTGACGCTGGGGCCGCAGCACTTTCAGCGTCAGGATCTCTATCACGAAACCCGCCTCCAGCGCATCGCTTCAGCCCTCCATCCGTACTGTTGGGGGGTGTGCAAGGTGACGTGGAATGTGGACGGATTGGGACACAACCGCCTGAGCGCGACCACGATGTCGCTCATCTATCCCGACGGAGACATTGTCGAAGCGCCCGGAGCCGACCTGCTGCCCGAGCCGGTCGATCTCACGCGCCTGCCGCCAGAGGAAGAATCATTCACGTTCTACGCAGCGCTTGCCCTGGTCAAGCCGCATGGGGGCAATGCCGACGACAACAGCCGCTACGTGCGTTGCGACCTGGATACCACTGACCTGTTCAGTGACGCGCTGGCAATCGAGGTGCCTTACCTTAAAAAACAGGTGCGGCTGTTGCTGCAGGCCGAGCCGCATGGGGCGCGTGCCAGCATTCCCGTGGTGCGGCTGCGGCGGGTAGCGGAAGGGGGCTTCGAGCTGGTGCCGGAGTTCATCCCGCCGAGCGTCACGGTGGGCGCAGCGCCAGGCCTGGTGCGCATGCTCGATGGCTTGATCAGTGTAGTCACGACGAAGATCGAATCGCTGCAGCGTACGCACCGCATGACGAACAACAGCATGTATGAAGCCGGCGCGGGCGATATCTCGTCGTGGTGGATGCTCAACATCCTCAGCACGGCCAATGCGCTGCTGATGCACTGTGCCAGGTCGCCCGGGTTTCATCCCGAAGTGATGTTCCGGCAAATGCTGGCCGCCGCGGGTGGACTGATGACGTTTTCCGATCGCTACAAAACAGCCGACCTGCCGGCCTATCGCCATGAGGCGATGGGCGAGGGATTCGCCGAACTCGACGCGTTGCTGCGGGATCTGGTCGATACGGCGATCGGCACCAACTATGTCATCATCCCTTTCGTGGCCGACAAGAGCCGGCGCACGTTCTCGCAGGCGATACTCGATCCGGCCAAGGTCACGAAACAAAGCCAGCTCTATCTGGCGATTACTGCCGATATGGCGGGCCTTGACCTGGTGGCGACGGTGCCGATCCGCCTCAAGGTCGCTGCGCCCGACAATATGGAAAGTATTGTCGGGTCAGCGCTGCCAGGCGTTCCGATTGCACACATGCCGCAAGTGCCCCCGGCGATCCCGGTGCGGCCCAACACCTACTATTTTTCGCTGGCCACTAAACATCCCTTGTACGACAAGGCACTCGAGGCAGGCGTGCTGGCGGTGTATGCGCCGGACGGGATCCCGGGGTTGAAAATCGACCTGGTCGTGGTGCTCTAGGCAAGCACCGCGATGTCAGCGCACCGCCCCGCTACCGATATTCTTGTCGAGGAACTTCTCGACCCGGCCCCAGAAATCGATGCGGTTCTTTTCCAGCGCCCAGCCGTGGCCTTCTTCCGGGTACTCCACCCATTCCACCTGCTTGTTGGTGCGCATGACGGCGTCGCGCAGCGCGGTGCCGTGGTTGATCGGCACGCGCCGGTCGACGCCGCCGTAGGCCAGCAGCAGTGGCTGGGTGATGCGCGCCGCCTGCTGCAGCGGTGACGTTGCCCTGAACTGGTCGGCATCCGTGACCGGGTCGCCGACCCTTTCCGGCAGGCTGTGCTTCTTCACGTCGCGTGACGTGTCGCTGCTGAAATGCGCGCCATTGTCAAACAGCAGGCCGATGTCGGTCACGCCGACAAAGCTGATCCCGCAGCGGAACATCTCCGGATCGTTGACGAGTCCCATCAGCGTCGAATAGCCGCCGTAACTGGCGCCAGCGATGCAGACGCGCTTGGGGTCGACCAGGCCCTTGTCGACGGCCCAGCGTACACCGTCGGCGATGTCGTTCTGCATGGCCAGGCCCCATTGCTTGTAGCCGGCACGTTCATGGTTGGACCCGAATCCCAGGCTGCCGCGGAATTCGGGTTCCAGCACGGCGTAGCCGCGCGTGGCCAGAAATTGCGAGTCGGCGGACCAGCCCCAGGATTTGCCGCGCGCCCAGGGACCGCCATGGACCATCACGACCAGCGGCAGGCCGGTGCGCCTGGCGCCCGGTGGCATGGTCAGGAGGGCAGGAATGTCCAGCCCATCGCGCGCCTTGTAGCGCAGGAACTGCTGGCGCCCCATCTGCGTCGGATCGATGCCGGGCCGCGCTTCGCCTACCTTGTTCAGCGATTTGGTTTTGCTGTTGTACAGGAAGAAGACCGGTGCGACCACGTCCGAATAGGCGGTGACCACGAGCAGGGGCGAGTCACCACGGGCCGGCCCCGACATCAGGTTGACCGTCGTCGGCAGCAGCTTGTCGACGTCCTGCTGGATCGCCTTCATGCCGGCATCGAACCATTCATTCGATACCGCGTCAGTGCGAAACTGCATGCCCAGCACCTTGTCGCGGTTGATGACCAGCTCACCGTCGATATCGTAGCCGGGCGCCGACAGCAGCGGTTGCGGATCGAGCTTGCCGGTGTTCACATCGAACGTGTGCACCGCAGTCGTTCCAGCCTTGCCGCGTGCCTTCACGAACAGCGTGCCGGTCGGCCCGAACGCCACCGGTTCGATGGTCGCGGCGGTTTCCTTGAAGGTCGGGAAACTGGTCAGTTCGCGCCATTTGTTGGTGGCCGGGTCGAGATATTGCAGCGTCGTGGTCAGGTCCTTGTAGGTGATCGCCAGGCGCGGCTCGCCCTTGTGATCGAGCAGCCAGCCGCGCGTGGCGCCGGGGCGCGGCACTGTCTTGTACTGGCCCGACACGGTGTTCACCTGGAGCAGGTCGATATGGCTCAGTTCATTGCGGGTGTCGCCAACCGCCGCCAGCGCGTAGGTGTCATCCGAATCGGCCCACGGGGTGTTACCCGCCATCTCGCTCGATGGTGGCAGCAGCCGGCGCACGATGCGGGTGCCGGTGCTCTTGTTGACGCGGTTGCGGCTGGCCAGTTCGACGAAACGGCCGCCGTCGAAGTCGACCGCGTACATGCCGGGCATGAGACGCTGGTCGCCCGGGCCGACGCCTTTTTCATGGGTGTCGAACACCAGGCGCCGGTCGTTGATCCAGTAGAAATTGCGGACATCGGCGTCGTTGTAATGGGCGACGATTTTGGCGCTGTTGGTCTCCAGGTCGATGACCGTCAGGAAGTCGCGCTTGCCCGGCGCACTGGCGCGCACGGCGAGATGGCGTCCGCTCGGGGACAGCCTGGCGTCGCCGAACGGGGCGTTGCCGAAGAAGGCCGATACCGGCGGCGGCGCTGGCGTGGTTTGTGCGATGGTCAGTGGCGAAGCGACGAGGACGAGTGCAGCGAAGGTTGCCCTCCCCAGCACGCGGGTAAATGCAGACATGAAGTTTTCCGTGAAATGCTTGGTGTTGGTATGGTTCGGCCTGTGTTGGCGCGGCCCAGAATAGCATCTGCTTCACCGGGAAAATCTCTTCAATTCCCACCTGTCTGTGTCATTCGGGCGCCCGGATATAGTCGACCATGCCCGCGCTGGCACGGCTTGGGCGAGGCGTCAGCAGGCTCACCACCACCACCGTGAACAGGCCTGCCGGCACCCCGAACACGCCCGCCGCCATTGGCAGGATGCCGAACCAGGTTTCCAGCGCATTGCCGCCCAGGGCCGGGCTGGCGCGCAGCATGTAATACAGGCACACGGCAAATCCCGTCACCATACCGGTGAGCGCGCCGATGTGGTTCGCACGCTTCCAGAACACGCCCAGCACCAGCACCGGGAACAGCGTGGAGCCGGCCAGCGAGAACGCCGCCGCCACCAGCGACAGGATGTCGGCCGGCTTTTGCGACGCCACATACGCTGCGATGAAGGCAACCGCCAGCAGCAGCAGCTTCGAGATGGTCACCCGCTTCTGGGTCGATGCACCCGGTTCCACCATCTTGTAGTACACGTCGTGCGACAGCGCGTTGGAAATGGCCAGCAGCAGGCCGTCGGCCGTGGACAGCGCCGCCGCCAGGCCGCCGGCCGCGACCAGGCCCGAGATCACGTAGGGCAGGCCGCCGATTTCGGGCGTGGCCAGCACCAGCACGTCGGCATCGATCGCGAATTCGGCCAGTTGCACGATGCCGTCGCCGTTGATGTCGGCCACGCTGATCAGGGGATTGGCCTTGTCGACATTGGCCCAGTACGAAATCCAGGTCGGCAGCGACGAGAAATCGCTGCCCACGAGCGATGTGTAGATGTCGTACTTGGCCAGCACGGCCAGCGCCGGAATCGTCAGGTAGATCAGCAGGATGAAGAACAGCGTCCAGAACACCGACACCCGCGTCTCGTGCACCGATGGCGTCGTGTAGGCACGCATCAGGATATGGGGCAGGGCGGCGGTGCCGAACATCAGGCAGAACACCACGGCCAGAAAATTGTTGCGGCGCGCGTCCGAGGCTTCCTGCGTCGCGCCGGGGAAGGGCTGCGCATGCGGCTCGGGCGGGCGCGCCCGTGCCAGGTTGGCGTCGCGCCGTTCGAGCCACAGCGTGCGGGCGTCGTCGACCGAGTTGGGATACGTGGTCAGCGCGCGCTCGGCCTGGCGTACCTCGGTCAGCGAAGCGTTGCGCGCCCGCGCTGCGGCCAGCTGGCGCTGGGCATCCAGCTTGCCCGCTTCCCATGATTCAGGCAGGGCCGCCACGCGCGCCGCGTAGCCGTCGGCGCGGCGCAGGAACTCGGCGCGCACCTGCGCTTCGCGCGGGTCATTCGCCAGTTCGGCTTCGCGCGCAGTAAGCTTGGGCAGCAGCGACCCGTACGCCACTTGCGGGATCGGATTGTCGGCGTGTTTTACCGACAGCCACATGGTGGGAATGAGAAACGCGACCAGCAGGATGATGTACTGCGCCACCTGGGTCCAGGTGATCGCGCGCATCCCGCCCAGGAACGAGCAGACCAGGATGCTGGCCAGGCCCAGGAAAATCCCGACCGAAAAATCGACGCCGGTAAAGCGCGAGGCGATCAGGCCGACGGCGTAGATCTGCGCCACGACGTACGTGAACGAGACGAGGATGGTGGCGCTGACGGCCAGTGCGCGTACCGGGCCGCCGCGTCCGCCGGCGCCGCCACCATAGCGCGCCGCCAGAAAATCCGGCACCGTGTATTGCGCGAACTTGCGCAGGTAGGGCGCGATCAGCAGCGCCACCAGCACGAAGCCGCCGGTCCAGCCCATGATGAAGGCCAGGCCATCGAAGCCCTGCAGATACAGGCCGCCGGCCAGGCTGATGAAGCTGGCGGCCGAGATCCAGTCGGCCGCTGTCGCCATGCCGTTGAACATGGCCGGCACGCGCCGCCCGGCGACGTAGTATTCGGTAACGTTCGAGGTGCGGCAGATCACGCCGATGACCGCGTACAGCGCGATCGTGGCGACCATGAACAGGTAGCCGATCCACAGGCGCGGCATGCCTTCCTGCTCGAGCAGGGCGAGGGCGGCCAGGAACAACCCGAAGGCGCCGGTGTACCACAGGTAGTAGCGCGAGAGCTTTTTGAAATAGCCGTGCTTCACAACAGGCGCGGGGTTCGTGCTCATGCGCGCGGCGCCAGCGCGGCGTGGTAGTCGCGATCGAGCCGGCGCATGCGCCAGGCGTAGACGGCGATGATCGTCAGCGACACGAGCGCGGCGCCCTGCGCGGCCATGTAGAACGACAGCGGCCAGCCGAACACCTCGAAGCGCGCCAGCTCGCGCGCGAAGAACACGGTACCGAAGCCCGTGACCAGCCAGACGCACAGCAGCGACAGCGACATGCGGCGCGTGCGGTCCCAGTGGACGGCGCGGGCGTGTTCGAGGCGCGCGCGCGCAACGTTTTCGAGGCTGGGTTCAGGAATCGGATCAGTCGGCATGGTCGGGTTGGCCCACAGGCGGAGGGAAGGTCAGGCGGAACAGGCTGCCCGGAAAGCGCGGCGACACGCTGCGCGGATTGTTGAAGATGTCGATGTCAGCGCCGTGCTGCTGCGCGATCTCGCGCACGATCGCCAGCCCCAGGCCGCTGCCCTGGGTATTGCTGCCCAGGATGCGGTAGAAGCGCTCGAACACGTGCAGGCGTTCGGTCGGCGCGATGCCGGGGCCGGTGTCTTCGACTTCGAGCAGCGCGTGCTCGCCGCTGCTGCGCACGCGCACCGTCACGCTGCCGCCAGCGGGCGTATAACGCAGCGCATTGTCGATCAGGTTCGACAGCATCTCGCGCAGCATCAGGGGCTGGCCGGCGATCATCACCCGCTCGTCGTCATTGGCGGGCGGCTCGAATCCCAGGTCGATCTGGTGGGCGAACGACGCCTGCACCCAGTCCTGCACGGTCTCGCGCGCCACCGCAGCCAGATCGATCTCGTCGAACGCCAGGCCGGCTTGTGGCTGGTTTTCGGCGCGCGCCAGGGCCAGCAACTGGTTGATCAGGCGCGTGGCCGATTCGGAGCTCTTGGCCAGCTGCTCGAGCGAGCGGTGGATCTCGGCCGGGTCGACTTCGCGCAGCGCCAGTTCGGACTGCATGCGCATGCCGGCCAGCGGTGTTTTCATCTGGTGCGCGGCGTCGGCAATGAAGCGTTTCTGCATCTCCACCGTCTTGCCCAGGCGCTCGAGCATGTCGTTGAACGAGCCGACCAGCGGAGAGATTTCTTCCGGCACCTGGCGTGGATCAATCGGCGACAGATCGTCCTGCGGCCGCGCACGGATGCGCTGTTGCAGCTCGGCCAGCGGACTCAGGCCGCGCGAGAGCGCGAACCAGACCAGCGCCAGGATCACCGGCAGGATGATGAACTGGGGCAGGATCACGCCCTTGATGATTTCATTGGCCAGGTGGGCGCGCTTGTCGAGCGTTTCGGCCACCTGCACCAGCGCCAGCGGCGGCCTGGGCGAGGCTGTGCGCTCGTGCAGCGGATCGAGATTCACATACGCATAGGCCACGCGGATCGGCGTGCCGTGGATGGTGTCGTTGCGAAATTCGACCGTGCCGCTGCGGGCCGGCTCGCCGGCGCGGTTGGCGCGCGGGCGCGGCAGGTCGCGGTCACCGTCCAGGTGCTCGCCATCCGGACCGGCCAGCAGGTAATACACGCTGTCGACGTCGTCGGCGCGCAGGATGTCGCGCCCGGCCGTGCGCAGCTGGCCGACTGTCTTGCCGCCCACGGTGCGGATCTGCTGGCCCAGCACCGTGACCCGGTCTTCGAGCGCGTCGTCGAACGGCTGGTTGGCGATCGATTTCGCGACCAGATAGGTGATCGCGATGCTCATTGGCCACAGCAGCAGCAGCGGCGCGAGCATCCAGTCGAGGATTTCGCCGAACAGCGAGTGACGGATGTTTTCGTCGGGTTCGGGATTGGGCGGAACGTAGAGCGGCTCGAACGACGCAGGAGCGTGTGGGCCCGGCTGCGACGGCGGCTGCGCGGGCCCGTGTTCTGGCGTGAAGCCTGCGTTCACTTGTCGGCGGCGGTGTTGGCAATGCGGGCATCGTTTGCTGCGGCCGCGGCCGCAGCGGCGGCGCTGGCCTCGGAGAATTTCTCGAGGCAATAGCCCAGACCGCGCACGGTGGCGATGCGCACGCCGCCGACCTCGATTTTCTTGCGCAGGCGGTGCACGTAGACCTCGATCGCGTTGTTGGAGACTTCTTCGCCCCATTCGCACAGGTGGTCGACCAGCTGTTCCTTGGAAACGAGGCGCCCGGTGCGCGCAAGCAGCACTTCGAGCAGGCCCAGTTCGCGCGCCGACAGGTCGAGCATCTGGTCGTTGATGTAGGCGCTGCGGCCGACCTGGTCATACACCAGCGGGCCATGGCGCACGACGGCCGCGCCGCCGCCGGCGCCGCGCCGGGTCAGTGCGCGCACGCGCGCTTCGAGTTCGACCAGCGCGAACGGCTTGGCCATGTAGTCGTCGGCGCCGAGGTCAAGGCCCTCGACGCGCTGCTCGACCGAGTCGGCCGCCGTGAGGATCAAGACCGGCAGCAGCGACGCGCGGGCGCGCAGGCGGCGCAGCACTTCCAGCCCGGACATCTTCGGCAGACCCAGGTCGAGAATGAGCAGATCGAACTCCTGCGTGGACAGGGCGGTATCGGCATCCTGGCCGTTCTTGACGCAATCGATGGCATAGCCGGATTGGCGCAGGGAGCGCGTCAGGCCGTCGGCAAGTACGCTATCATCTTCGGCGAGCAGAATTCGCATGGGACACCTCGGTCTTTGATTATAAGCACGTCGTTCCCGCGGAGGCGGGAACCCAAGTTTCTGGCATTGTGGTTGCGGTCCACGCAAGCTGCTTGCGCAAGACCTGGATTCCCGCCTGCGCGGGGATGACGGTCGGCTCCTATTGTGTTGGATTTACCGTCACAATGCGAGTCCCGAGCGATTGTTGGTAAAATAACCACGTCTTTTCGCTTGCAAAAACCACTGGATTTTTATACAGTACTGGCTCTTGAAGTGCGCGTGACCGCCCACACCTTGCCTACTCCACGACAGAAAGTACACCATGGACGACAAAAAAACCGCATTGAACGCCGCTGATAAGGGCAAGGCGCTGGCTGCCGCCCTGGCGCAGATTGAAAAGCAGTTCGGCAAGGGCTCGGTGATGCGCATGGATGCGAACACGCCGGTCGAAGAAGTGCAAACGGTTTCCACCGGCTCGCTGGGCCTGGACATCGCGCTGGGCGTCGGTGGCCTGCCGCGCGGCCGTATCGTCGAGATCTACGGTCCTGAATCGTCGGGTAAAACCACCCTGACGCTGCAAACCATCGCCCAGATGCAAAAACTGGGTGGCACCTGCGCGTTCATCGACGCCGAGCACGCACTCGACGTCACCTATGCGCAAAAGTTGGGCATCAACCTGAGCGAACTGCTGATCTCGCAGCCGGATACCGGCGAGCAGGCGCTTGAAATCACCGACGCGCTGGTGCGCTCGGGAAGTGTCGACCTGGTCGTCATCGACTCGGTCGCGGCCCTGACGCCACGCGCCGAAATCGAAGGCGACATGGGTGACTCGCTGCCTGGCCTGCAGGCGCGCCTGATGTCGCAAGCGCTGCGCAAGCTGACCGGCTCGATCAACCGCACCAACACGCTGGTCATCTTCATCAACCAGATCCGCATGAAGATCGGCGTCATGTTCGGCAGCCCTGAGACCACCACCGGTGGTAACGCGCTGAAGTTCTACGCGTCGGTGCGCCTGGACATCCGTCGTACCGGCTCGATCAAGTCGGGTGACGAAGTGATCGGTAACGAAACCAAGGTCAAGGTCGTCAAGAACAAGATCGCCCCGCCATTCAAAGAAGCGCACTTCGACATTCTTTATGGCGAAGGCACGTCCCGTGAAGGCGAAATTCTGGATCTCGGCGCAGATAACAAAATCGTCGAGAAGTCGGGCTCGTGGTACAGCTATAACGGCGAGCGTATCGGTCAGGGTAAAGACAACGCGCGTCAGTTCCTGCGTGACCGTCCAGCCCTGGCGCGCGAGATCGAAAACAAGGTCCGTACCGCCTTGGGTGTGCGCGAGCTGCCACCAACGATCGGTGGCGACGACAAGCCGAAGCTGCAGGCGGTTGGTGAATAATCAGCCTGGCGCGGGGCGCGGTGGCAGCAGCTTGCCGCCGGCGCCTGGCGCCACGCTGATGTTCTGACGTCGTCATGCAAGCACCTGTACTCAGTCTCAAGGGCCGCGCGCTGCGCTATCTGTCGCAGCGCGAGCACAGCCGCTTCGAATTGCGCCGCAAGCTGTCCAAGTATGCCGAAGAGGGCGATGACGTCGATGCCCTGCTTGATTTCCTTGAAAAAAACAACTGGTTGTCGCAGGAGCGCTTTGCCGAATCCCTGGTCAACCGTAAAGCGAGCCGTTATGGCGACAGTCGCGTGATGGCCGAATTGAAAAGTCATGGATTAACGGGCGAGGCGCTGGTGGATATCAAGGCCGGCCTGTCCGACAGCGAGACCGCGCGTGCGGTCGAAGTCTGGCAGCGCAAGTTTGGTACCGTTGCCGAGGATGCCGCAGCGCGCGCCAAGCAGATGCGGTTCCTGCTGCAGCGCGGCTTTTCGCAGCGCGCCGCACGTGCAGCGATGCAGGGCGCGCCGGATGACGACGAGTTTCCCGACTGATCAGTTTCCCGACTGATCGGTCTCCCCAATGATCAGCGCGGTCGCCATCGCAGCGAGTCACAACCTCATGCTGCCCCAGGCGCCAGCGTGGAGCGTCATCCCCGATATGCCAAGGCATATTCCTCAACGGGCGATGGCGCTGCACGCTGGCGCCTTTTCACGTCAGCGATCGTCGACAACGAAAACCAATATCTCTCATTCACTTCATGAATGGCAGCGATGATTAGCTGTCCTTCATGCGCATACCATATGTGTCAAACACGCTGGCAAGCGCCTGCAAAGTCCGTGTATCTTCCCTTGTACTGGCCGTGATGTCGCCTTTTAGCGATGCACCGGCCGGGACGCTGTGATAAACTTTGCGGGTTTAAGCAGCGCCGCATGAGCGGTTGTTGCCGCAGAAGCTGCGGTGACGTGCACTAGCACACCGGCTGCATCACTAACCGCCGTCTCGACGGCACTGGTATTTATGCCTTTGTCTCTTCCCGTATCGCGCTCGCTCCGGCATACGCGCGCCATCACAGTCGACGCCTACGCGCGCGACGATGGCATGTGGGATCTTGATGCCAGCATCCGCGATGTGAAAACGCGTACTGTTGAACTTGCTTCCGGCGAACGACCCGGCGGCACGCCAGTGCACGACCTGAAGCTGCGCGTCACGATCGACCGTGACCTGACCATCGTCGATGCCGAAGCCGCATCCGATGCCGTCCCGTATCCGGGCTTCTGCGATACCATCGGCCCTGCCTACAAGAAGTTGATCGGGCTCTCGCTCGTGAACCATTTCCGGTTGCATCTGAAAGACCGCCTATCCGGCGTGCTCGGTTGCACCCATCTGACCGAACTGGCCCAAGTGCTGCCAACCGCAGCGCTGCAGGCCTTTGCTGACGACACCGTCGATGCCCCAGGTGGGCAAGGCGTCACGTCATCCGACCGTCCATTTGAGCTCGACCGTTGCCATGCCTTGCGCAGCGACGGCCCCGCCGTGGCCAAATATTACCCGCGCTGGTCCATCAAGGCCGTGTCGGGTTAAGTCGTCGTTTGTTTTTTTTGTAGTTCAACCGTTTCTAATTCAGTAATAGATAGAAGGGAAGCCAGCATGAAGATCCATGAGTATCAGGGCAAAGAAATCCTCCGAAAATTCGGGGTGACCGTTCCGCGCGGCATTCCGTGCATGTCGGTCGAAGAGGCTGTCAAAGCTGCTGAAGAACTGGGTGGTCCGGTCTGGGTCGTCAAGGCACAGATCCACGCTGGTGGCCGTGGCAAGGGCGGCGGCGTCAAGGTCGCCAAATCGCTCGAGCAGGTCAAGGAATACGCTGACCAGATCATGGGCATGCAGCTGATCACGCATCAGACCAGCCCGGAAGGCCAGAAAGTCCGTCGCCTGATGGTCGAAGAAGGCGCCGACATCAAGCAGGAACTGTATGTCTCGCTCGTCACCGACCGCGTCAGCCAGAAAGTCGTGCTGATGGCCTCGTCGGAAGGCGGCATGGACATCGAAGAAGTCGCGCACAGCAACCCGGAAAAAATCCACAACGTCGTGATCGACCCGAAAGTCGGCCTGACCGATGAGCAGGCTGACGACGTCGCCGCCAAGATCGGTGTGCCAGCCGGCTCGATCGCCGACGCGCGCGCGAACCTGCAGGGCCTGTATAAAGCCTACTGGGAAACCGATGCATCGCTGGCCGAAATCAACCCGCTGATCGTGACCGGCAGCGGCAAGATCATCGCACTGGACGCCAAATTCAACTTCGACGCGAACGCACTGTATCGCCGTCCTGAAATCGTCGCTTACCGCGATCTGGACGAAGAAGATCCAGCAGAAGTCGAAGCATCGAAATTCGACCTGGCCTACATCTCGCTCGACGGCAACATCGGCTGCCTGGTGAACGGCGCCGGTCTGGCCATGGCCACCATGGACACCATCAAGCTGTTCGGCGGCGAGCCAGCCAACTTCCTCGACGTCGGCGGTGGCGCTACGGCTGAGAAAGTGACCGAAGCGTTCAAGATCATGCTGAAGAACCCTGACCTGAAAGCCATCCTGGTCAACATCTTCGGCGGCATCATGCGTTGCGACGTCATCGCCGAAGGCGTGATCGCTGCATCGAAAGCCGTGTCGCTGCAAGTGCCGCTGGTCGTGCGCATGAAGGGCACCAACGAAGACCTGGGCAAGAAGATGCTGGCCGAATCGGGCCTGCCAATCATCGCCGCAGACACGATGGAAGACGCAGCGAAGTCGGTCGTCGCCGCCGCTGCCGGTCAAGCCTAATTGCTAAGGAAATAAAAAAATGTCGATTCTGATCAACAAAGATACCAAAGTAGTCACCCAGGGCATCACCGGCAAGACCGGTCAGTTCCACACCCGCATGTGCCGTGAGTACGCAAACGGCAAGGAAGCATTCGTCGCTGGCGTGAACCCGAAGAAAGCCGGCGAAGATTTCGAAGGCATCCCGATTTTCGCAACCGTTGCTGAAGCGAAAAAAGAAACCGGCGCCAACGTGTCTGTCATCTATGTCCCACCAGCAGGCGCAGCCGCTGCCATCTGGGAAGCCGTCGAAGCCGAGCTGGACCTGGCAATTTGCATCACCGAAGGCATTCCAGTCCGTGACATGATGGAAATCAAGGACCGTATGGCCAAAGCAGGTTCGAAGACCCTGCTGCTGGGCCCTAACTGCCCAGGTCTGATCACCCCTGACGAAATCAAGATCGGCATCATGCCAGGTCACATCCACCGCAAGGGCCGCATCGGCGTCGTCTCGCGTTCGGGTACCCTGACGTATGAAGCAGTGGCACAGCTGACCGCATTGGGCCTGGGCCAGTCGTCGGCAGTCGGCATCGGTGGCGACCCGATCAACGGTCTGAAGCACATCGACGTCATGCAGATGTTCAACGACGATCCTGATACCGACGCGGTCATCATGATCGGCGAAATCGGCGGTCCGGACGAAGCCAACGCGGCTTACTGGATCAAGGACAACATGAAGAAGCCAGTCGTCGGCTTCATCGCTGGCGTCACCGCGCCACCAGGCAAGCGCATGGGCCACGCCGGCGCGCTGATCTCGGGCGGTGCAGATACTGCGCAAGCCAAGCTGGAAATCATGGAAGCCTGCGGCATCACCGTCACCAAGAACCCGTCGGAAATGGCGCGTCTGCTGAAGGCCATGCTGTAATTCTGCCGATCTGTTGATCGAAAGATAAAAACGGGGAGCGTGAGCTCCCCGTTTTCCATTTAGTGCGGCAGTTTTTGTTGATCCAGACCGATAGTGACAAAAATTGCCGTGCGACACTGACAAATTTTGTCATTCAGGGTGCCGTTTTTTGTGCTGGAACAGCCGTTTGTTGGTTTGTTGTTCATAAAATCGACCGTTTTACGCCATTTTTGGGCTGGCACAGCGCTTGCATATAAGAAAGCGTAGCAGTGAGCAGCACAAGATACGTAGGTCCACTTTTTTGAAATACCCAACCTGGAGATTTAAAATGAACTTCAAGCAAATGCAAACCAAAAAGGCCGAAGGCGGCTTCACCCTGATCGAACTGATGATCGTTGTTGCAATTATCGGTATTCTGGCTGCTGTTGCAATTCCAGCGTACAGCGATTACACCGCAAAAGCCAAAGCGGCCAATGCACTGACCGCAGCTGATCCATACAAAACCGCCGTGGCAATGTGTGGCCAAGAAGCGGGCAGCTTTGACGATTGCAACACTGCTACGACTCCAGCTGCCTTCCCAGCGGCATTCACCGCGACGAATGAAGTCTCGGCAATGACGGTGACCGGCTCGGGCGTCCTGACCATGACTTTGAAAAACATCGGTGCTGATACTGTAGATAAGACCGTCACGTTCACGCCTACTTTGGGTGACAGCGCAGTGACCTGGGCGATTGCCGCTGAAACAGGCACCAATGCAGCCGTGACTGCTGCCATGCAGAAAAACAGCGTCGCTGCCGTTGCTCCATAATCAACTGTCTAATTGAGTCAAAAGCCCGCTTCCCAGCGGGCTTTTTCTATTCCAGCATTATTTAGCTGGCTGTGTCTTCAAGAACCGATCCAGCCACCCATTCACCGTGTGATGCCACTGCACGGAATTGGCAGGCTTCAGCACCCAGTGATTCTCATCCGGGAACACCAGCAGCTTGCTTTCGACACCCTGACGCTGCAGCGCCGTGAACGTCCCCAGCGCCTGCGCCGTCGGAATCCGGAAGTCCAGATCCCCCTGGATCACCAGCATCGGCGTCTTCCACTTCGCAACGTGATGAACCGGATTGAAGCGCTCATGGTTCTCCGGCACCTTGTAGTACGGCCCGCCATTTTCCCAGTCCGTGAACCACTGCTCTTCGGTCGAGTACGCCATGCCGCGCGTGTCGAACACGCCATCGTGATTGACGATGCACTTGAACTCATCCGACCAGTTACCAGCGATCCAGTTCATCATGTAGCCGCCGTACGACGCCCCCAGTGCGCAGTCGCGTGAGCGATCCAGCCATGGGAACTTCTTCACTGCGGCGTCGTAGCCCTTCTGCAGGTCGACCAGCGGCTTGCCGCCCCAGTCGTTGCTGATCGAGTCGGTGAATTTCTGGCCGTAGCCGGTCGAACCGTGGAAGTCGATGAACACGGCCGCGTAGCCGGCGCCCGCATAGGTCTGAGGATTCCAGCGATAGCTCCAGCTGTTGCCGAAGCTGCCTTGTGGCCCGCCGTGGACGATGAACGCCACCGGGTATTTCTGGCCCGGCTGCGCGTTCCACGGCTTCATCACGTAACCGTACACGGTGTCGCCATTGGCGCCAGCAAACGAGAACTGCTCGGCCTCGCCCCAGCGCACATCCTTCAATAGCTCGGTATTCAACGTGGTCAGCTGCTTCGGCTTCGCGCCCAGCTTCATCGAGAACAATTGCGCACCGGCTGACAGGTTCGCATGGGTATAGACCAGCGTGTCGCGGCGCAGGTCGAAGGCGCCCACGGCGCCGGTGTCGGTCAATGGCGTGACCTTGCCTCCGGCAACGTCGATGGAGAACAGGCGGTGCTGGCCGATGTCTTCCGCATCGACGATCAGCGCCTTGCCATCGGCGCGCCAGACCAGGCTGCCGGCCGAGCGGTCCCAGTTCGCGGCCAGCGGGCGCTTCTGGCCGGTCGCGACATCCATCAGCATGATCTGGTAGCGATCGGCCTCGAAGCCGGGGCGCGCCATCGCCAGGTAGGCCAGGGTGCGGCCATCGGGCGAGAACGTGCCCTTGGTGTCCCAGGCCGGATTGTCGGCCGTCAGGTTACGTGGGGCAGTGCCGCCTGCAGCGGGCACGCTGTACAGATCGAAGTTGGTCGACCAGGCTTCGGTCTTGCCGGCGATGCGGGCCGAGAACACGACCGTCTTGCCGTCCGGGCTGAAGCGGTATTCTTCACGATCACCGAACGGTTTCGAGGGCACGTCGCCGTCGAGGGAGCCCGACAGGCTGACCGGCTCGCCGGTGATCGTGCCTGCTGCGCCGATCGGCGCCGAGAACAGCACCGCATTGCGGTGGTCGCTCCAGGTATCCCAGTGGCGCGCGAACAGGCGGTCGTAGACCTTGCCGGTGGCCTTTTCTTTTTCTTTCGCATCGAGCCTGGCCTTGGTGCAGGCCAGGTCGGCGCAATCGCGGAACACTGCCAGGCTGAACGCGAGGCGATCGCCCGTGGGCGCGACGCGGAAGTTGTCGACGTCCAGCGGCAGGTCGGTGACCTTGACGGGCGCGCCGCCGGCCACTGGCTGGCGCCATACCTGGGACGAGCCCGAGCGCGCGGACAGGAAGTAGACGGCGTCGCCGGATGGCGACCATTCCGGATCGGCGCTGCTCGACGCATGGTCGGTCAGGCGCTGCGGCGTCGGCTTGGCGGCGCGCAGGTCGATCATCCAGAGTTGGGTATTGCCGCGGTTCTTTTCCATGTCGGTGCTGCGCACGGTGTAGATCACGCGCGTGGCGTCGGGCGATACGGCCGGGCTGCCGACCCGCTCCATATTGACCAGGTCTTCCACGGTGAAGCCGCGCGGCGCGGCCATTGCGGTGGTGGCGGCCAGGGTCGCCGCTGCCACCGTCATCAAACGAAATTTCATGCCATCCTCGTCGATCAGTCCCGCGGCCGGGTGCCGCAGGCAAGCCGGGAATGTACCACGCGCGCCGGGCCAGCCCCATACGACAACGCCCCCGCTGCCGGCAATGCCGGGCAGCGGGGGCGCTTCAACGTTCCCTAAGGTACAGGAAGTTTGTGATTATTTTGGCATGATGACCGTGTCGATGACGTGGATCACGCCGTTGTCGGCGACGATGTCGGTCTTGGTCACGGTGGCCTTGTCGACCATGACTTTGCCGCCGGCGACTTTCACCTTGAAGGCGCTGCCTTCAACGGTCTTGACGTCGCCCGGCTTGACGTCTGCTGCCTTCACGGTGCCTGGCACCACGTGGTACGTCAGGACCTTGGTCAGCGCGGCCTTGTCTTTCAGCAGCGCGTCCAGCTTGGCTTTTGGAATCTTGGCGAATGCGGCGTCGGTTGGTGCGAACACGGTGAATGGACCCGGGCCCTTGAGGGTGTCGGTCAGGCCGGCAGCCTGGACGGCCGTGACCAGCGTGTTGAACGTGCCGGCCGATTTCGCGGTATCAACGATATCTGCTGCGTTGGCGGCGCCGAAGGCGAAGGCGAGTGGCAGTGCGATCAGAAATTTTTTCATCGTATGACTCCATGTGGTTATTGCAGTTCGTTGTGAACCGCGTTGATTCCAATGTAATCCTCTTTTTACAACTTGTCTAACGTGTGCACCGTTTCTGTAGCATAATAAAGGTTCAATCAAGGGACGAAAATCATGGAAAACTCATTAAGAACCCATCATGAACCGATCATGTACCGGACCGGTGCTGCTGCGCGCCTGGCCGGATTGCCTGTAGAAACCCTGCGGGTCTGGGAGCGCCGTTACAGTTTATCGGATGCGCAGCGTTCTGAGCGCGGCCAGCGCCTGTATTCGGCCGAACAGGTCGCGCGCCTGGGTCTGCTCAAGCAACTGGTCGACCAGGGCCATTCGATCGGCGTGCTCGCCGGCCTGAATCGTGAGCAGCTGCAATCGATGCTGGGGCTGGATGGCCAGGCGCGGGCCATCGCCACGTCGCCGGCGCGCGTGCTGCTGGTCGGCGCGATGCTGTCGCGGCGTATTGCTGCCACCGGGCAAACGGCGCTCGGGCTGGACGTGCGTGGTCATTGCGCCACACTGGCACAAGCGCCGACATTGCCGCGCGAGGTCGGGGCGGACGTGCTGGTGATCGAACAGTCCGAACTCGACGATAGCGGCATCGCGCCGATTGCGGCGGCGCGCGAGGCCAGCGGTGTCGCGGCCGTCGTCGTGTTGTACCGCTTTTGTTCCAGTGCGACGATTCGCGCCCTGCGTGCGCAAGGCTGCCTGGTGGCACGCATTCCGGCTGACCTGTCCGAGCTGGCGCTGCTGTGCCAGTCGGCGCTGACCGGCCACCGTCCGCCCCTGCAGGAGCAGCCGCTGCCACCGGTGGCGCCACCCCGTTTCGATGACGAGGCGCTGGGCAACATCATGACGGCGGCCGCCAATCGCCTCAACTGCGAATGCCCGCGCCACCTGTCCGAGATCCTGATGATGATTTCGAGCTTCGAGCGCTACAGCGACCAGTGCGCCCACCGTAATCCCGAGGACGAGGTATTGCATGCGCGGCTGAAGATGGCAGCAGGGCGGGCGCGCGTCGTGATGGAAGATGCGATGGAGCATCTGGCCATCACGGAAGGATTGCCGTTGCCGAAAGGCTGAGGTCATCCGGATGCGTTAGTGGGGAAGGGTGATGGCACAGGATTCCAGGCAAGACCAACAGCGATCAAACTACATTTGCACAATAGTTCTTGATTTATTGATCACAGAGACTATGATGGGAGTTCGAGAGTATCCAGCACTTCTCCGGCATCACGAGCCGGCGGTGCATTGCCGTCATATCGAGGCATATCCTTTCCAACAACCATCGAGGTCGATATGAAAACGCTACTGATTGCAATTGCCTGTATTCCCCTGCTGGCCGCATGTAACAAGGATGTGCCGGAGCCCGTAACCACCGCACCGGCGACCACCGCGCCGGAGACCACTGCGCCGGCCACGGCAGCGCCTGCCGAGTCAGCGACCCCGGCAGCGGTCCTGGTGCCTGCAACCCCTGCCACCGAAACCATGCCAGCGGCGTCATCAGCCGCGTCGGGCTCATCGACTGCAGGGATGACCGCGTCCGGCGGCGAGGGCACCTACGTGGTCGACCGGGGCGACACCCTGTGGAGCATCGCAGCGAAACATAATATCCAGCATGGCGATCTGGCGAAGTGGAACAACATCAACGACCCACGCGAATTGCAGGTTGGCCGCAAGCTGACCTTGACCGCTCCGTGAGCTTGACCGCTTCAGTGCACTGAGCACGCTGGAAGGAGACGCTCCTGAGCTTTAGCGCTCGGGTTGCGCCGTCCAGTCGCCGCTCTTGCCACCCTGCTTTTCCAGCACCCGCACATTGGTCATGACCATGCCGCGGTCGACTGCCTTGCACATGTCGTACACGGTCAGCAGGCCCACCTGCACAGCAGTGAGCGCTTCCATCTCGACGCCGGTCTTGCCGATGGTTTCCACCTGCGCCCGGCAATGCACGCTGTTGGCCGCCTCATCGATCTCGAAATCGACCGCCACGCGCGTGATCGGCAACGGGTGACACAGTGGCACCAGGTCGCTCGTGCGCTTGGACGCCATGATCGCGGCGATGCGCGCGATGCCGATCACGTCCCCTTTTTTTGCACTGCCGGATGTGATCAGCGCCAGCGTGGCCGGCTGCATGCGGATGGTGCCGGCCGCGACGGCGATACGGTGCGTGTCCTCTTTGGCGCCGACATCGACCATATGGGCTTGGCCGGTGGCGTCGAAGTGGGTCAGATGGTCTGCGGTCGGGTTGGAAGGCGTCATGAATGGCTTGGTATCGTTGGGTAACAAAGTGTTCTGGGAGCAGCGGGGTGCATGCGGATACGGTTATGATAGCACCGTGAAATCTGTCGTCCGACCAGCATCCGTGCGCCGCTGGCGCCCCGTCCTGACTGCCGTTGCCCTGTGCACGACGGCGGCGTTTGCCGTGGCCGCCCAATCCGATCCGCTCAAGCGCGCCGACCACATCCATCTGCCGACACTGGGCGACACCGCACGGGGCGACCTGTCGCCGGTCGTCGAGCGCAAGCTTGGCGAAGAGATCATGCGCGATATCCGGCGCGACCGTGATTTTCTCGACGACGAACCGATCTCCGAATACCTGAACAACTTCGGCAATGGCCTCGTGGCTGCAGCGCCGGGCGCGCGCGGCGAAACCAATGCCGACTTTCACTTTTTCGCCGTGCGCGATGCGGCCCTGAATGCGTTCGCGCTGCCGGGTGGCTTCATCGGTGCGCACTCGGGGCTGGTGATTGCGGCCCAGACCGAATCCGAACTGGCCGGCGTCATGGCGCACGAGATCGGCCACGTCACGCAGCGCCACATTGCGCGCATGCTGGGCCAGCAGCGCCAGGATATCCTGCTGCCGCTCGCTTCGATGATCCTGGCGGCGCTGGCCGCGAAGGCCGGGTCGGATGCGGCGATCGGCGTGCTGATGGGCGGGCAGGGCCTGGTGGTCCAGCGCCAGCTGAACTTCAGCCGCGAGGCCGAGCGCGAGGCCGACCGCGTGGGCTTCCAGATCATGGAGGCGGGCGGCTACGACACGACCGGCATCGTCGCGTTTTTCCGGCGCCTGCAGAATGCCTCGAAGCTGTATGGCGAGCTGCCGGCCGGCCTCAGTAACCTGAGCAGTCACCCGCTGACCCAGGAGCGCATCAGCGACATGCAGGCGCGCATCCGCGAGATCCCCAAGAAGCAGCGCGTCGACAGCCTCGACTTTCACCTGGTGCGCGCGCGTATCCGCGTGTTGCAGGAGCCGAGCGAGCAGGGCCAGCGCAACACGCGCAGCGCCTTCAACACGCAGCTCAGGGAAACGCACCGCCATCAGCAGGCCGGCGCGCAGTATGGCCTGGCCTACCTGGCGCTCAAGCAGGGCAACCTGGCCGACGCGCAGAGCTGGCTCGACAAATCGCGCGAGACGATGAAGCCGCGCGAAGGCGTGCTGTCGGTGGCGTCGAATGTCGGCGATGGCGCGACCATGTATGCCGGCCTGGCGCTCGAGATCAAGATGGCGCCCGGCCAGCCGGCATCGGTGCTGGCCGAGGCCGTGAAGGAAGCCGAGACGATGCACAGCCGCTTCCCGCTGTCGCGCTCGCTCGCGCACCAGTACGCCGACGCCATGATCGCCACCGGCAAACTCGACGAGGCCACACGCTTCCTGCGTGAACAGTCGCAGCAATACCGCGAGGAATACAAGCTGCAGGATTTATTGGCCAAGGCCTACGCGAAGCAGGGCAAGATCGCGCTGCAGCACATGGCGCTGGCCGAATCGTATGTGCTGGCGGGTGCCACGCCGGCCGCAATGGCGCAGCTCGAGCTGGCGCGCAAGGCGCGCGACGCATCCTTCTACGACCAGGCCGTCATCGATGCGCGTGCCCGCGAACTCGAGACGCAGCAAAAGAAAGACAAGGAAGAGAAGGACGATTGACGGCCCGCCAGATCAGCCGACCCGGAAGCGGCGGCAACGATCACCACGGTAGGGTGGACGGGTTCCCCGCCCACGCGGTGATGGTTGGCAGTCAGATCATCCGGCCGGGAAGCAGCGCCGACAACCATCACCGCGTGGAAGGCGGAGCCTTCCACCCTACGTGGCGCGAGCTGGCATCCTGTTGAACCCGAACCGCTTCTCCAATTCGGCGCCCGCCACCCGTTCCACGGTCAAGACCTTGCCCTGCCACGGCAACGCCAGCGTGCCAGCGCCGCCGTCCAGCCACGCCATGACGGCGTCGTCCGATGCGCTACTGCCATCCAGCATGAACTGGCCCAGCACCTGCGCTACATCGCGGTCATCGAGCTGTGCCACGATGTCGCCGGCCACGAACAGCACTGCGCCTGCATCGCTCAAAAACACGTGCCCGACAGCCGTCAGCGCCTGCCCCGTCTGCAACAGCAAACCCTGCTGCGGATCGGTGCGCGCAATGAACGGCGCTGCCTCCAGATTCACGTACACGCGCTGCGGGCCATTCTGGAAGTACCAGTTGCCCCGTTCGTCGTGCAGGTAATTGCGGTTGATGAACCCCACCAGTTTCTCGTTCTCGAGCCGGTCGCCGGGCAAGCCGGCTTGCTGGGTCGCTTCGTCGCGCATGCGCCAGTGGCCGCGCGCATCGAGTGCGAGCCAGCCGTAGCAGTGCGGTACGTTTGGCCACTTGGCCATTGCCTGTTTTACGATATCGTCCATAGTGTCAGCCAGCATCGCACAGTTCGGCGCCGTTCAGCGCGCGCGTGCCCGCCACGCCATCGAAATGCTGCAGGATGCGCTGCGCCAGCCAGTCGATCCGCCCCGGAAACGGTCCGGTCGGAAAGCCGACGTGCCCGCCGGTGGCCGGATACTCGAGCGTCACCGCGGCCGATGCCGTCGTTGGCAGGTACATCCCCGGCAGGAACGGATCGTTGCGTGCATTGAGCACCAGTGTCGGCACGGTGATCGCGTCCAGCACGTGGCGCGCGCTGGCGCGGTGCCAGTAGTCATCGGTATCGCGGTAACCGTGCAGCGGCGCGGTCACCACATTGTCGAACGCGTACAGGTCGCGCGCGGCGAGCAGCGCGGCGCGGTCGAACAGGCCCGGAAACTGGTCGAGCTTGGCCAGGCACTTGGGCTTGAGCGTCTGCAGGAACATCCGGGTATAGATCATATTGAAGCCCGAAGACAGCGCCGCGCCGCCGCGCGCCAGATCGAGTGGGGCCGACACCGCGCACGCCGCATCGACAATCGATGCGCCATGGCCTGATTCGCCCAGCCAGCGCAGCAGCGCGTTGCCGCCCAGCGACACGCCGGCCGCGTAGAACACACCATCATGACGCGCGCGCAGCGAACGCACGATCCACTCGACTTCTGCGGCATCGCCCGAGTGATAGAAGCGGGGTGCCAGATTCGGCTCGCCCGAGCAGCCGCGAAAATGCGGTACCACGCCCGACCAGCCGCGCGCGGCCAGCGCTGCCATCAAGGCGCGCGCGTAATGGCTGTCCGATGAACCTTCCAGGCCGTGAAACAGCACCACCAGCGGCCGGCCCGGCTGGCCATCGACAAAATCGAGGTCGACGAAGTCGCCGTCCGCACTCGTCCAGCGCTCGCGGCGGTAGGCAACGGGCGGCTTGGCGATGCAGGTCGCCGGATACATGGTCTGGAGATGGCCGCCAGGCAGCCAGCGTGGTGCGCGGTAGGACATGAAGAAGGGAGGATAGGGGCGCCGGCAGGCGCGAACGCCCCGAAGGATCAGTGGTTCTTGAGTACCGTGCCTGGCGCCAGGCGGTAGCCGGTGCCGCAGTAAGGGCACTTCGCATCGCCGTGGTGGTCGAAATCGAGGAAGACGCGCGGGTGCGACGACCACAGCGGCATGGCCGGGTTCGGGCAGTGCGCCGGCAGGTCTTTGGCCGTGAGTTCCACGATCGGCATCGTCTTTTGGGTCATCTGGTGTCTCCGTCTGGCAGGTGGGCAAAGACAGGATTCTAACGGATTCCCCCTATTGTCGAAATGACCGTAAAATAATGCGCTCAACATATTGAGCCCAAGTGCCCGTTCTCAAGGGGCCACGACCCATTCCATGCGTTTCATGCCCCACTGTTCCCAGACCACCGCTGTCGTCCCAGCCGTCATTCCAACGCCTGGAAGTTGCGCGAACGCCACAACCACATGCCCGTGAACGCGGGCGAGCCGGCAGGCCAGCTTCCGGTCACCCTCGGTGACGCGCCCGATCGTGACGCGTTCCGCGACGGGTTCAAGACCGGCCTGCCAACGCTGTTCGGCATCGCTGCCTGGGGCCTGGTGGTAGGCATCGCCATGGTCAAGAGTGGCCTGTCGGTACCGCAGGCGCTCGGCATGACATTGCTCGTGTTCGCCGGCTCGGCGCAACTGGCGTCGTTGCCGCTGATCGCGGCGCAGGCGCCGATCTGGGTCATCTTTGCCACGGCGCTGGTCGTCAATCTGCGCTTCGTGATCTTTTCGGCGCTGCTGGCGCCGCATTTTGCCCACTTGCCATGGCGCCAGCGCCTGTATCTCGGCTATATCTCGGGCGATATTTCCGTGGCCTTGTTCCTGCAGAAATATCCGAGTCCGACGCCGGCGGTGGGCAAGCTGTCGTACCTGAAGGGCTTGATGTTCCCGAACTGGGGCGCCTGGCAGATTGGTTCGGTGATCGGAGTGTTCCTGGGCAGCACCGTGCCGGCCGAGTGGGGTCTGGGCTTTGCCGGCACGCTGGCCATCCTCTGCATCATGGTGCCATTGATGATCAACCGCGCCGCCTTGTGCGGCGTGCTGGTGGCGGGCACGGTCTCGGTGCTGGCCTACGAGCTGCCTTACAAGCTGGGCTTGCTGCTGGCGGTGCTGGTCGGGATGGTGACAGCAATGGTCATCGAAGAAACAATGGACAAGATAAAGGCGCGCCGTGGCTGATTGGGAAATCTGGGTTGTGATCGGCGTGCTGTGCGTGGCCACGGCCGCCACACGCAGTTCGTTCTGGCTGATCGGCCACCGCGTATCGATTCCGCCACGGGTGCAGGAAATGCTGCGCTATGCGCCGGCCTGTGCGCTGGCGGCCATCATCGGGCCCGATTTTCTGATCGATCCGCAGGGCGGGCTGCAGTTCACGCTGGCCAATCCGAAATTGCTGGCGGGGCTGGCCGCGTTTGCGTTCTATGTGTGGCGCCGTAACATGCTGCTGACGATTTTATTCGGCATGCTTGTCTTTACGGCACTGCGCGTCCTGCACGTTTTTGGCGGGACCCCCTGATGTACAATGACGTTTTTTCACTATTGCCACGCTGACCAATGGACGCTTCCCGCCGTTTCACCCGTTTGCAAGACCTGATCGATCAGAACGCCCTGCAGGGCAAGCGCGTCTTCATTCGCGCCGACCTGAATGTGCCCCAAGATGACGCTGGCAATATCACCGAAGACACGCGCATTCGCGCGTCGGTGCCGGCGATCCAGGCCGCCATCAAGGCGGGCGCGGCAGTGATGGTGACGTCGCACCTGGGTCGGCCGACCGAAGGCGCGTTCAAGCCGGAAGACAGCCTGGCGCCGGTCGCCGCGCGCCTGTCCGAGCTGCTCGGCCAGCCGGTCGAACTCAAGCAGGACTGGGTCGATGGCGTCGATGTCGCGCCGGGTTCGGTCGTGCTGCTTGAAAACTGCCGCGTGAATGCGGGCGAAAAGAAAAACAACGACGAACTGGCCCAGAAAATGGCCAAGCTGTGCGATGTCTACGTCAATGACGCGTTCGGCACTGCGCACCGCGCCGAAGCCACCACGCACGGCATCGCCAAGTTTGCACCGGTCGTCGCGGCAGGCCCGTTGCTGGCCGCTGAACTCGACGCACTGGGCAAGGCCCTCGGTCAGCCGCAGCGTCCGCTGCTGGCGATCGTCGCCGGCTCGAAAGTCTCGAGCAAGCTGACCATCCTGCAAAGCCTGGCCGACAAGGTCGACAACCTGATCGTCGGCGGCGGCATCGCCAACACGTTCATGAAGGCCGTCGGCCTGAACATCGGCAAGTCGCTCGTCGAAAACGACCTGGTGAACGAAGCCAAAGCCATCATCGACAAGATGGCCGCGCGCGGCGCGCAGGTGCCGATTCCCGTCGACGTCGTGTGCGCCAAGGAATTCGCGCCGACGGCTGCCGCCACTGTCAAGCTGGTGGCTGACGTACAAGACGACGACATGATCCTCGACATCGGCCCGCAGACCGCCGCCATGCTGGCAGAGCAGGTCGCCACGGCTGGCACGATCGTCTGGAATGGTCCGGTCGGCGTGTTCGAATTCGACCAGTTTGCCGAGGGCACCAAGACCCTGGCGCTGGCCATCGCCGGTTCCAGGGGCTTCTCGATCGCCGGTGGCGGCGACACCCTGGCTGCGATCGCAAAATACAAGATTGCCGACCAGATCGGCTACATTTCGACCGGTGGTGGCGCCTTCCTGGAATTCCTGGAAGGAAAAACGCTGCCGGCGGTGGATATCCTGCTGCAACGCAGCGCGCAGTCTGCAGCATAAATGAGACCCTAGCGCAGCCAGTGGCTGCGCTTTGTTTTTTACAAGGACACTTCATGTACCGTGGCACCAAGATCGTCGCAACCATCGGCCCAGCATCGACCGACTTCGATATTCTCGTCAAAATGATCCGCGCCGGCGTCGACGTCGTACGCCTGAATTTTTCGCACGGGAAGGCCCAGGATCACATCGACCGGGCCACCTTGGTACGCCGCGCTGCCGCCGAGTGCGGCCGTGAAGTGGCCATCATGGCCGACATGCAGGGTCCGAAGATCCGCGTCGGCAAGTTTGAAGAAGGCAAGATCTTCCTGAACAATGGCGACCGCTTCATCCTGGATGCCAAGTGGGGCGAGAACGGCGAACTGGGCAACCAGGAGCGCGTGGGCCTCGACTACAAGGCGCTGCCGCGCGACGTCAGGCCGGGCGACAGGCTGCTGCTGAATGACGGCCTGATCGTGCTGATCGTCGACCGCGTCGCCGGCCACGAAATCTGCACCACCGTCAAGGTGGGCGGCGAGCTGTCGAACAACAAGGGCATCAACCGCCAGGGCGGCGGCCTGACCGCGCCGGCCCTGACATCCAAGGACATGGAAGACATCAAGACCGCGATGAGCTTCCAGGCCGACTACCTGGCCATTTCGTTCCCGAAAAGCGCGACCGACATGGAAATGGCGCGCCAGCTGGCCAATATCGCCGGCGAGCCGTACGGCCACAAGCCGATGATGATCGCCAAGATCGAGCGCGCCGAAGCGATTCCGCTGCTGCAAGAGATCCTGGATGCATCGGACGGCATCATGGTCGCCCGTGGCGACCTGGCCGTCGAAGTGGGCAATGCCGCCGTGCCGGCGCTGCAAAAGCGCATGATCCGCATGGCGCGCGATTCGAACAAGCTGGCCATCACGGCGACCCAGATGATGGAGTCGATGATCGTCAACGCCGTGCCGACCCGCGCCGAAGTGTCGGACGTCGCCAACGCCGTGCTGGACGGCACCGACGCTGTCATGACCTCGGCCGAGACCGCATCGGGCAAGTACCCGATCGAAACCGTCGAAATGATGGCGGCGGTCTGCCTCGAAGCCGAGATGTCCGAATACAACAAGGTCGACGTCGATTTCCTCAACAAACAGTTCACCCGCATCGACCAGACCATCGCGTACGGTACGCTGTTCACCGCGCACCACTTGCGCGTGAAGGCGATCGTGGCGCTGACCGAATCGGGCTCGACCGCGTTGTGGATGAGCCGTCACAGCATCGACACGCCGATCCTGGCGCTGACGCCGCTCAAGACGACCGAGCGCAAGGCCTCGCTGTACCGCAACGTGCGCGCCTTCCACCTCGAGCAAGAGGGCGGCAGCCACGCCGTGCTGCGCAAGGCAGAAGAGCTGTTGATGAGCGAAGGCTACGTGCGCAAGGGTGACCTGATCGTCGTGACGTGGGGCTCGCCAATGGGCGAAGCCGGCGGCACCAATGCGCTCAAGATCGTGCGTGTGGGCGAATATGATTAACGGGACGCGGCGCCGCGCCTGATGCGTTCACGGCATGCCGGTTTTCTGGCATGCCGCGCTCGGCAAGCGCTGCCTCCCGACAAGTTTCTTTATTGTTTTGGAGTACTACCATGGCACTCGTATCACTGCGTCAGTTGCTGGACCACGCCGCCGAAAACGGCTACGGCCTGCCGGCATTTAACGTCAACAACCTCGAACAGGTGCAGGCCATCATGGCTGCCGCCGACGCTGTCAACAGCCCGGTGATCATGCAGGCATCGGCCGGCGCGCGCAAGTACGCGGGCGAAGCCTTCCTGCGTCACCTGATCGACGCTGCGGTCGAAGCGTACCCGCACATCCCCGTCGTCATGCACCAGGATCACGGCCAGTCGCCGGCCGTCTGCATGGCTGCGATCCGTTCGGGTTTCTCGTCGGTGATGATGGACGGTTCGCTCGAGGCCGATGGTAAGAGCGTCGCCAGTTATGAATACAACGTCGCCGTCTCGCAAGAAGTCGTCAAGTTCGCACACTCGATCGGTGTGACCGTCGAAGCCGAACTGGGCGTGCTCGGTTCGCTCGAAACGATGATGGGCGACAAGGAAGACGGCCACGGCGCCGACGGCGCCATGACCCGCGAGCAGCTCTTGACCGACGTCGACCAGGCCGCCGACTTCGTCAAGCGCACCCAGTGCGACGCGCTGGCAATCGCCATCGGCACCTCGCACGGCGCGTACAAATTCACGCGCAAGCCAACCGGCGACATCCTGGCGATCGACCGCATCAAAGAGATTCACGCGCGCATCCCGAACACCCACCTGGTGATGCACGGTTCGTCGTCGGTGCCGCAGGAGCTGCTGGCGATCATCCGCGAATTCGGCGGCGACATGAAAGAGACCTACGGCGTGCCGGTCGAAGAGATTCAAGAAGGCATCAAGCACGGTGTCCGCAAGATCAACATTGACACCGACATTCGCCTGGCGATGACGGCCGCGATTCGCAAGTACATGTTCCAGAATCCGTCGAAGTTCGATCCACGTGACTACCTGAAGCCGGCGCGCGAAGCGGCAATGGACGTGTGCAAGGCGCGCTTCCTGTCGTTCGGCTGCGAAGGCCAGGCCGACAAGATCAAGCCGATCCCGCTGGACAAGATGGCCGAGCGCTACAAGGCGGGCGAGCTGTCGCAGATCGTTCAATAAACGGCACGGATGGCGGCAATGCCGCCATCCCCGGGTTCGATCGCCCGCGTCGCAAATTGACGTAAAATATCGCATTGACCAGGCCTCACCGCCTGACTTTCACAACCGGCGGCCCGTTCCGCCGGTTCCGCTTTCCTGATACCCCATCTATGAACAGCCTCTACCAATCCTCCATTCAGTCCCTGCCACTGCTCGGTCACGGCAAGGTGCGCGATAACTACGCCGTTGGCGACGACAAGATCCTGATCGTCACCACCGACCGCCTGTCGGCCTTCGACGTGGTCATGAACGAGCCGATTCCCGGCAAGGGCAAGGTACTGAACCAGATGAGCGATTTCTGGTTCGAGAAGCTCGGCCACATCGTGCCGAACCACCTGACCGGCGTCGCGCCGGAAAGCGTGGTTGCGCCGGACGAGGTCGAGCAGGTAACCGGCCGCGCGGTCGTGGCCAAGCGCCTGAAACCGATCATGGTCGAAGCCGTCGTGCGCGGCTACATCATCGGTTCGGGCTGGAAGGATTATCAGCAAAGCGGCGCCATCTGCGGCATCTCGCTGCCGGCCGGTCTTCAGCAGGCTGAAAAGCTGCCGGAGCCTATCTTCACGCCGGCCGCCAAGGCCGACCTGGGCGAGCACGACGAAAACATCTCGTTCGCCCAGATGGAAGAAAAAATCGGCGCCGAACTGGCCGCCAAAATGCGCGACATCAGCATCAAGCTCTACACGACCGCTGCCGAATACGCGGCAACGCGCGGCATCATCATCGCCGACACCAAGTTCGAATTCGGCCTGGACGACAACAACGTGCTGCACCTGATGGACGAAGTGCTGACCGCCGATTCGTCGCGCTTCTGGCCAGCCGATTCGTACGCGCCGGGCATGTCGCCGCCATCGTTCGACAAGCAGTTCGTGCGCGACTATCTCGAAACGCTGACCGACTGGCCAAAGACCGCACCTGCGCCAAGCCTGCCGCAGGACGTTATCGACAAAACCCAGGCCAAGTATTTCGAGGCCATCGAACGCCTGACCGGCGAAAAGCTGAAGGCATAAGTGATGACCGAGCAATCCAAGCCGCTCGTCGGCGTCATCATGGGCTCGTCGTCCGACTGGGACGTGATGCAGAACGCGGTCGCGATCCTGAAGCAGTTCGGCGTGCCGTTCGAAGCGTCGGTGATTTCGGCCCACCGCATGCCGGACGAAATGTTCACCTACGCCGAGACAGCCCGCGCGCGCGGCCTGCGCGCGATCATCGCCGGTGCTGGCGGCGCGGCCCACCTGCCTGGCATGGTGGCCGCCAAGACCATCGTGCCGGTGCTGGGCGTGCCCGTGCCGTCGAAGTACCTGCGCGGCGAAGACTCGCTGCTGTCGATCGTGCAGATGCCCAAAGGCGTGCCGGTGGCGACGTTTGCCATCGGTGAAGCCGGCGCCGCCAATGCAGCCCTGACCGCCGTGGCGATCCTGGCTGCCAATGACGACGCGCTGGCCGACAAGCTGGAGCAGTTCCGCCGCGACCAGACCGCCGCCGCCCAGGCCATGACCTTACCTGTTTGATCCGATGACCCAAGCGCAGCAGACTTCTCCAATTCTTCCATCGGCCGATCCGTCCACCTGGCTTGGCGTGATGGGCGGCGGCCAGCTTGGCCGCATGTTCGCGCATGCCGCGCAAAGCATGGGTTACCAGGTCGCCGTGCTCGAACCGAGCGCCGACTGTCCGGCCGGGCAGGTTGCCGATCGCACCATCGAAGGCAACTACGACGATGCGGCGGCACTGGCCGAACTGCGCGCGCTGTGCGCCGCCGTGACGACCGAGTTCGAGAACGTCCCGGCCGACAGCCTGCAACTGCTGGCCGAAGGCAGCTTTGTCGCACCGGGCGCATCGTGCGTGTCGATCGCGCAGGACCGCATCGCCGAAAAGCGGTTCTTTGTGGAGTGCGCGCCAACCTCGAAGGTGATGCCGGCGCCGCACAAGACGATCGCCTCGCACGCCGACATCGACGCCATCGGTGACGATCTGCTGCCGGGTATTCTGAAAACCGTGCGCATGGGGTACGACGGCAAGGGCCAGGTGCGCGTGCGCACGCGCGACGACGTGCGCGCAGCGTTTGACGATATGGACGGCGTGACCTGCATGCTCGAAAAGATGCTGCCGCTGGCCTATGAAGTGTCGGTGCTGACCGCGCGCGGCCATGACGGCGCCTCGGTCGTGTACCCGATCGCCGAAAACGTGCATCGCGACGGCATCCTGTTTACCACCACCGTGCCGGGCCCGAACGTGTCGCCGGCATGCGCGCGCCAGGCCCAGGATGCGGCGCGCGCCATCGTTGACCAGCTGGGTTACGTTGGCGTGCTGTGCATCGAGTTCTTCGTGCTCGACGATGGCACGCTGGTCGTCAACGAGATGGCGCCGCGCCCGCACAACAGCGGTCACTACACGATCGACGCCTGCATCACGAGCCAGTTCGCGCAGCAGGTGCGCGCGATGGCGCGCCTGCCGCTGGGCGACGTGCGCCAGCATTCGCCGAGCGTCATGCTCAATATCCTGGGCGATGTCTGGTTCGACGGTGACACCGACACCGTGCGCGAACCGGCCTGGGACCGCGTGCTGGCGCTGCCGGGCGCCAACCTGCACCTGTACGGCAAGAACGATCCGCGCCGCGCCCGCAAGATGGGCCACGTGACGTTTGTTGCGCCCACGCTGGACGAAGCGCAGGCCAGTCTGCACTCCGCCTGCGCCATCCTCGGCATCGAAGCGTAACCATGACCGACCTGCAGATCGACCAGTCGGTCATCGACACCGCCGCCCGCCTGCTCGAAGCGGGCGAGCTGGTTGCGTTCCCGACCGAGACCGTGTACGGCCTGGGCGCCGACGCCGAGAATCCGGCCGCGGTGGCCGCCATCTACGCTGCCAAGGGCCGCCCGCAAGACCATCCCGTGATCGTGCACCTGGCGCCGGAAGCGCCGCTCGATTACTGGGCGTGCGACATCCCGCCCGAAGCCGGCGCGCTGGCCGCCGCCTTCTGGCCCGGCCCTCTGACGATGATCCTGAAACGCGCGCCGAACATCCCCGATGCCGTCAGCGGCGGCCAGGACACGGTCGGCCTGCGCTGCCCGGCGCACCCGGTGGCGCTGGCGCTGCTGCGCGCGTTCAAGGGCGGCAAAGGCGGCATCGCCGCGCCGTCAGCCAACAAGTTCGGGCACGTGAGCCCGACGCTGGCCGATCACGTCGTCGACGAATTCGAACTGGACGACACGGTGGCGATGGTGCTCGATGGCGGCCCGTCGCAGGTCGGCATCGAATCGACCATCGTCGACCTGTCGCGCCTGGACACGCTCGGCCCGGTGCTGCTGCGCCCTGGCCACATCAGCGCCGAGGCCATTGCGGCGGTGATCGACCGTATGCCGGCCGCAGCCGATGCGGCCGCGCCGCGTGCCTCGGGCACCCTTGAATCGCATTACGCGCCGCACACACCGGTTGCGATGCAGGCGCGCGCCGTGCTGCTCGAGACCATCGAGCAACTGCACGCTGCCGGACGCAAGGTCGCGCTGATCCACGTCAGCACCATGCCGGAAACCCACGCAGCGCAGCGCCTGCCGCCGCAGCCGGCGGGGTTCGCCCACGCGCTGTACGCCGCGCTGCGCGCGATGGACGGGCAGGGCGCCGACGTCATCCTGGTCGAATCACCACCGCAGCAGGGCGAGTGGCTGGGCGTCAATGATCGCCTGCGCCGCGCTGCGCATGGTTCGACGGGCATCGTCCACGGATTGCTCAACAGTCGACCAGACGTTTAATTCAAATCAACGAATCGATTGATGGGGCGTAAGTACACCGCAACTTACTGCCCCCCGTTACAAATTCCCCACTTTCTGTCGGGAACATGCTGGTTATAATCCGACCCCAATAGCCAGACCCATTCACTCTGATAGGTGCCTGTCGCAACGACTGTTGAAGCAATGGATTTTGCTATACATGGGTAATGAACGCTGGCATAGTAATGAAGCGACGAATAGCACGAGCGTTCGTTTAGAAAAAATTCAACTCAGGAGACACAATGCGTCAAACCAATTTTGCGCTGGCCGTGCTGACGGCAGCGCTGCTGACCGCGTGCGGCGGCGGCACGAGCCCGGCGGGCGGCGACCAGGCGACCAAGGTCACGTTCACCAACCAGGTCTCCTTCGGCGACAGCCTGTCGGACGTCGGCACCTACCGTGTCGGCGCCGTGGCGGCGGCCGGTGGCGGCAAGTTCACCATCAACGGTGACAGCACCGCCAAGAGCGAAGATCTGAACGGCAAGATCTGGCTTGACTTCATGGCTGCCCAGCTCAAACTGCCGGCGCCATGCGCTGCGCAGACCGGTCTGCAAGGTGACGCATCCCTCGGCTTCTCGGTTCCTATCGTCAACCATCCGAATTGCTTCAACTACGCCCAGGGCGGCTCGCGCGTGATCAATCCGATCGGCCCGGGCAATGCCGCGACCGGCTCGCCGATCGGCGAAATGACCACCCCGATGGTCACCCAGATCGCCAACCACCTGGCCAAGACCGGCAACAAGTTCACCGGCACCGAGCTGGTGACGGTCCTGTCGGGCGGCAATGACGTGCTGATGCAACTGGCTGCCGTGACCAATGCCGGCACCGCCGCCGGTGCGCAGGCCTTCGCTGTCGCCCTGGCTACCCGCCTGGGCGCAACCGCGACCAACCCGCAAACCGCCACCCAGGCAATCCTGGCCGCGATCGCCACCGAGAATGCCCGTCCAGGCAAGACCGATGCAACGCTGGTCGCCGCTGCCGTGCGCGCTGCCGCCACCCAGCCGGGCAACTCGGCTGTTGCCGCACCTGCCGTGTATGGTCCGCTCGTGACCGCCGCGCAAGCGGACGGCACTGCTGCCGGCAACACCGCCGCGACTGCCTACGCCACCACCAACGCCACCGCGATGGTGACGGCGCTGGGTACCGCCGGTGCGCAGATGGCTGGCCTGGTCAAGAACGAACTGCTGGCCAAGGGCGCGAAGTACGTCATCGTCGCCAACCTGCCTGACGTGGCGAGCACGCCAACCGCGAAATCGCGTCCGGCTGCGATCCAGTCGCTGGTCGCCGCGATGGTCAATGCCTTCAACACGCAGCTCAAGGCCGGCCTGGGTGCCGACGATGCGCGCGTGCTGTACTCCGATCTGTACTCGGTCAGCAACGACCAGGTGAAAAATCCTGGCCCGTATGGCTTGACCAACACCAGCACCCCGGCATGCGCCAACAACGCGCTGGGTGGGACCTCGCTGATCTGCACCGCCAACAACACGGTGGCAGGTGATGTGAGCCGCTACATGTTCGCCGACGGGATCCATCCGACCCCGTTCGAGAACGACCTTATCGCCCGCTACGTCTTCAAGGACATGGCTATCAAGGGCTGGCTGTAAGCAGGTTCTCAGCAACGAGCGGCGGGCCTGCCCTGGCGGCGGGCCCTCACACATCTATCAGGAGAAGTCATGAAAGTTCGTTTTAGCAGTATCGCCAAGGTCGCGGGTGTCGCTGCCGCACTGGCGTTTGCCACCGGCGCATCGGCGCAATCGGCCGGCCAGATCACCGCCAAAGTCGGTTTCAACCGCCTGATGCCGAAAGTGGAAAGCGGTGACATCAGCGCGCCGGCACTGCCAGGCACCAAGGCCGACGTCGGTAACGACATGCAGCCAGTGCTCATCCTGTCGTACAGCTTCACCGACAACCTGTCGGTCGAGGGCGCCCTCGGCACGCCATACAAGCACCAGATCTACGGTGCGGGCGCGATCACCGGCGTGGGTTCGGTGGGCACGGTCGAGGCACTGCCGCCGACCGCGTTCTTCCAGTACCGCTTCTTCGCGCCGACCGCGGCCTTCCGTCCGTTCATCGGTGTGGGCCCGACCTACGCGTACTTCATGAAGGAACGCGGTAATGGCAAGCTGACCTCGATCACCAATCCGGGCAGCGACGTGCCTACCACGTTCAAGATCGACAACAAGCTGACCTACAGCGCGCAAGTGGGTATCGCGATGAACTTCGACGAGCGCTGGTTCGCCGACGCGACGGTCATCAAGACGCGCCTGCGCACCGACGTGCACTTCTCGACCGGCCAGACCCAGTTCATGAAACTGGATCCGGTGGCGATCGTGCTGGCGGTGGGTTACAAGTTTTAAGCACCATGCGCAGCAATGCCGTAGGGTGGACGGGTTCCCCATCCACGCGGTAATCGTTGGTGGTGCTGCGTTCTTGCCAGATCATCTCGCGGCTAACCATCACCGCGTGGACGGCATAGCCGTCCACCCTACGTAGTGTGATTTACGTGATACAAGCCCGCCGCGTGCGGGCTCTTTTTTAATGCATGCCTGTCGCGTACTGCGTGAATGTCTCGCCACTCATGGCCTGCTGGTACAGGAAGCCCTGGTAGAGATGGCAGCCCGCATCGGCCAGGAACTGGCGCTGGCCCGCCGTTTCCACGCCTTCGGCCATCACTTCCAGGCCCAGGCTGTCGCCCAGCGCGATGATCGAGCGCACGATCGAGGCGTCGTTCTGGTCGGTGAGCACGTCGCGCATGAACGAGCGGTCGATCTTGAGCTGGTCCAGCGGCAGCTTGCGCAGGTAGGCCAGCGACGAGTAGCCGGTGCCGAAGTCGTCCAGCGAAAATGACAGACCCTGCCGTTTGAGCGCGCCCATCGTCTGCGCTGCCAGTGTGAAATCGGTGACCACCAGGCTTTCGGTCAGCTCGAGTCTGAGCCCCGACGGCTGCACGCCGGTTTCGGCAAAAATGGTTTCCAGCAGCGCGACGAAATCCGGTTCGGTGAATTGGCGCGCGCTGACGTTGACTGACAGCGTCAGGGCGGCTGTTGCCGGCTGGCGCTGCCAGCGCGCCAGCTCGCGGCAGGCGGTGCGCATGACCCAGGCGCCGATCTCGATGATGAGCCCGCTTTCTTCGGCGATGCGGATGAACTCGGCCGGCAGCAGGACCTTGCCATCGGGCTGGCGCCAGCGCAGCAGCGCCTCGGCGCCGGTCACGCGCCCGAAGCGGTCGAGCTGCGGCTGGTAGTGCAGCATGAATTCCTGGCGCTGCAGCGCGCGGCGCAAGCCGTTTTCGAGTTCGGCGCGCGCAAGCCATGCGGCCTGCGCTGCCGGGTCGTGGAAGCGGAACGTGTTGCGGCCGGCCGCCTTGGCCTGGTACATCGCGGCGTCGGCCTGGCGCAAGGTCGATTCGACCGTGTCTTGCAGGCCGCATAGCGTGACCACGCCGACGCTGACCGACAACGCGTAATGCAGGTCGCCCAGCTGGAACGGCGCTGCCAGCGCTGCAACCACCTTCCTGGCGACGGTCTCGGCTTGCGCCGCGGCCACTGCGCGTGATTCGTCGACGGGCCGGATCAGGACCACGAACTCGTCGCCGCCCAGGCGCGCGACCATGTCGGTTTCGCGCACACAGCCTTCGAGGCGGCGCGCCACGGCCTGCAGCAGCAGATCGCCGGCGGCGTGGCCCTGGCTGTCGTTGAGGTACTTGAAGTTATCGAGGTCGCAGAACATCAGCGCGCCGCACTTGCCGCTGCGGGCGCTGCCAACGAGTGCGCGGCGCAACTGGTCGAGCAGGTTGGCGCGGTTGGGCAGGTCGGTGAGATGGTCGAAGAACGCCAGCCGGAAGATCTTCGCTTCGCTGGATTTGCGCTCGCTGATGTCGGTGCCGATCACCAGGATCTTCTGGCATGCGCCCGGCACGGCATCGGGCATCAGCAAGGTCCAGCGGGTGTCGGTGTCGACCGTCGAGCCATCGCGCCGCACATGGGCCAGTTCGCCCGACCATTCGCCATCGGCCAGCGTGTGCGCGAAGGCGGTTTCGTAGTGTGCCTGTTCGTCGCACAGCAGCTCGCCAAAGCGCTTGCCCATCGCCTCCTGCGCGCTCCAGCCGTACAGGCGCTCGGCGCCATGGTTCCAGTAGCTGATGCGCGAGGTCATGTCCATCGCAATGATCGCGTCACGCGCCTGCTGCAGGAACGACGCCTGCTCGAGCATCACGAGATCGGCATGCTTGATCCGCGTGAAATCGGCCAGGAACCCTTCGAGCATGCCCGCCTGCCGGTTCAGGGCGCCTTGTTCCCAGATCCACCGGATGCGGCCATCGGCAGTGCGGATCCGGTACGTGACCTGGAATGGCTGGTTCTGGGCGAGGGCGATCGCGACCGACGCATGCATCTGGTCGCGGTCTTCCGGCAGGATGATGCTGGCAAACGACAGCCCCGGCTGGGTGGTAAACGCCGCGGCCGAGTAGCCGGTCACTTTTTCGATGCCGTCGCTGACGAACACCATGCTCCACTCGCTGTCGTTGCGACAGCGGTAGGCCGCGCCCGGCAAGTTACTCAGCAGCAGGTCAAGCGACAGGGCATCGCTGCGACTGGGTGCGGACGGATCGGATACTGGTTGCGTCAAGCTCATCATGCCTCTGCCGTGAATCGCGCCGGCCCGTGCAGGCCATGCAACATGCATCCGATGGTAGCGCAAATCCGGCCGCTGGCAAGTCCCGAGTGCGAGTGACAAGACGAATCGTCATCAGATGCATTCGGTATGCCACGCAAGGTGACGCGGCATGGGCAAGTTGTCACAATTGAACAGCATCAGAGGTATCGGGGACGCGACGTCGGCCGCGGATAGAAGTGTTCTCTTTGGCAAGTCGCATGCTAGACTGTGCGGCTCATTTTCATGGTGACGCGCATGTCTCCCGCCTCGTTTGCCTGCCTCGGCTTGTTGCTCTGTGCTGCCCTGCATGCGTTCGATGCGCATGGCAGCGGCCTGCGCGCGCTGCGCATCACGGCGGGCGACACGCCTGTCATCGACGGCGCCCTGGATGACCCCGCATGGCGCCGCGCGCCCGTCTACCAGGACTTCCACAAGCACCAGCCACGCGACGGCGCGCCTGCGCCTGGCGCCTTGAAGACCAGCGTGCAAGTGCTGGTCGACGACGGCGCGCTGGTGTTCGGTATCCGCGCCTGGGATGACGCGCCGCACCTGCGCCGGGGCCTGCTGGCGCGGCGCGACAAGGTCGGTGTCGACCAGGATTTCATCGGCATCTGGATCGACCCGGCCGGCCATGGCCGCAATGCCCAGTTCGTGCGCATCAACACGACCGGCGTGGTCAGCGACGGCATCCACCGCGCCGAGGATGATGAATCCGATCTGGGGCCGGATTTTCCGGTCGAGACAGCCGTGACCATCCTGCCCGACGGCTACAGCATGGAAGTGCGCTGGCCGCTGTCGAGCCTGCGTTTTCCGTACGCCGATGGCCGCAACTGGCGCCTGATGGTCGAGCGAAGCATCCCGCATGCCGACGGCATGCTGCTGGTGACGGCGCCATGGCGGATCGATGCGCTCAGCCACCTCAGCTTTTTGCAGGAGATCGACGGCATGGAGACCACCGTGGCAGCGGTGCGCGACCGCCGCTTCCTCGAGCTGCGCCCTGAACTGACGGTGCGCAGCGAACGCGCCGCCATGCCGGGCACGCGCACGCGCGGCAGCCAGGCCGAACTGGGTCTGGAGATCAATGCCCGGCCACGCGCCGACTGGGTGTTCAACGCCACCATCAATCCCGATTACTCGCAGGTCGAGATCGACGAGCCGGTGTCGCAGGGCGCCGGCAATATCGCGCTGTCGCTGCCCGAGAAGCGCGGGTTCTTCCTGGAGAGTGCGGACGTGCTGGGCTTGCCACTGCCGGCCTTTTATTCGCGCACCGTCAACGATCCCGAATACGGCCTGCGCGCGACCTGGCGCGGACCGCATGCCGACGCCACGGCGATGAGCCTGCGCGACGAGCCGGGCGGCCTGATCCTGCGCGGCAAGCCGTACGAAACGCTGGAATACGGGCAGACGAAGCGCACGGTCGCGAGCCTGGTGCGCGCGCGCTGGCACTGGGAGGGCATGCTGCTGGGCGCGTTTGCGTCGCAGCGCGACTATCACCGTTTTGGCGGCAACGACGTCGTCGGCGTCGATGCCCAGTGGCGCGGCGAAGGGGCGGACGGCGAGCAGCAGCAATTGTCCGGCGTGGCGATGATGTCGCGCACGACCGCAGGTTTTGTCGACGACGATGTACCGGCGCGGGTGGCGGCGCGCTCGGGCGGCTACCTGTGGGGGAAATCCCTGCACAAGACCGAACGCTGGTGGTACGAGGCCGAGGTCGAAGCGATCGCGCCCGGCTTCGTCAACGACAACGGCTTCGTGCCGCAAGCGGGGATCGCCCGCGCCACCGGCTCGATCAACCGCATCCTGGGACCGCAGACGTTCGGCGGAATCGCGCTGTACGAATTCGAGACCTATCTGGTGCTGCACGAGATGCGCACACTGGCCGATCGCGTGACAGGCCAGGCCGGGGGCGAAACGGTCGAGCGCAAGCTGCGTCCGGGTGTCTGGCTGGCCGCGACCCGGCGCACGGGCGTGTGGGCCGAGCTGGGCTTCGACCGCCAGCGCGCGCGGCCTTTGGGACGCCTGCACGATACGCGCGTCATCAATGTCGGTATCGAGACGACGCCGGCGCCGTGGGTCTCGAAGATCGCGCTGGAAGCAGCGCTGGGCCGCCAGCTGGACGCCGATGCCGACCGCGTGGGGCCGGGCGGGAACGTGATCCTGGACGTGGGCCTGCGCTTCCCCTTGCCGCGCGGGTGGTCCCTGGAGCTTGATCAGCATGTGAACCGTGCCTGGGTGCAGGGCACGCTGGGCCAGCCGGCATTCTCCGACACGGCCTGGCGCGCACTGGCCATCGTCCATTTCAGCCCGCGCGATTCCGTGCGGCTGCTGGCCCAGAACACGTGGGCCGCACGGCGCGACGATGGCGTCACGCAGCTCGAGGCATGGAACGACCGCCAGGTACACCGCTCGCTGCTGTACCGCTACCAGTGGCGGCACGGCCGCACGGTGTCGCTGGGGATCGTCGACGACAAGCTCCCACTGGTAGACGAGCGCAGCCGCTCGCTGACCTTCAAGCTGCAATGGGAAGTGTAACCGCCATCAAAAGCCGGGGTCAGGTCTGACATTCGGACACGACCTCAGCAAAAGCCGGGGTCAGGTCTGACATTTGGACACGACCTCAACCTTGGTCGCTCGACCGAGCGGCCACGTCGAGGTTCGGGCACAGTATCAAACGATCCACCCGGAATTATCGCTCTCAGGAAATCAATAAACTGATGCTAGTGCAGAGGCCGTGTCCGAATGTCAGACCTGACCCCCGCTTTTGTTTTGCGATGTTGGCGCGCTACGCGACCTGTGGCTCGGTGCTATGCTTGTGCCATGACTACTGATACCGATATTGAACTGTCTGGCGCTTTCCAGGCCAAGGACAGCAACGGCCGTACCCTCGACGTCAAAGAGATCCGCATTTTCGACGAGGGTTACGGGATCATCGATGTGTACGTGGAGTTCGCTGCCAAGCTCGACCCGGATGCCTACAAGGACACCGTTCTGGTCCGTCAACTCGTCGAGCGCCTGCGTACGCTTGGGTATGTGGGGCCTGACTTTGGCCACAGCGACCCGGGCCTGCAGGAGAGCCGTCTGATCGTGCTTGAGGCGCCGGAAGAATTTTCCGCGTTTGCCAAGAGCCGCGGCTGGAAGAATCTGGCCGAAGAGTTCGACGAGTAAGCAGCAGCAACATGGCAAAACAATGGGGCCGGGTTCGTCATCGAACCCGGCCCCATCAGTTTGTACAACCTGCGCTTACGAACCCAGGCGCAGTTGCAGGCCGGTGTCGGTGTAGGTCGGCGTCACGGTGAAGCCGTCGACCGTGATGGTCTCGAACTTGCCCTTCAGGCTTGCCGCGCTGATGACGGTGAGCGTGTCGCCCACGGCCGGCTTGACGCCGTCCTGGAACTTGATGCGCAGCGTGCCGCCGCCGATGGTGGCAGCGCCCGTCACACTGAGGCGGCCGCCCTGGGCCGCGCCCAGGCGCAGTTCCAGCGCCGCGCCGGTCAGCTGCGTGTACTTGCCGCCCACGACCAGCGTGGCTGGTGCATTGCTGATGACGGTGCCGCCGCCAGCGACATACACGTCACCGGTGCCGAAGGCCGTCGTCGACAGCGCTTCGAGCGCGCCGGCGTCGACCTGCGTGCCGCCGGTCCAGGCGTTCTTGCCGCCCAGTTTCAATGTGCCCGAACCTTGCTTGACCAGCTTGCCGCTGCCGGTGATGTCGTTGCGCCAGCGGTCTGCTGCGTTGAAGCCACCCTTGCTCGCGTCCATGTTCAGCACGACGTTGCCGCTGAAAACCGCATAGCCTTCGGCCGCAGCAAACAGGTTCAGGCGGCCCCAGCCTTCAGCATCGTCCAGCGTCGGATAGCCCGAACCGATCGCGGTCGTTTTCAGCACCACGCGGCGCTGTGCGTCGGTCAGGTACGGCAGGCGCGTTTCCAGCAGCACTTCGGCGCCTTTCGGCACGACGGCCGGCGCGGTGGTCGAACCGATCAGCGGCAGGCCGTAGGTCATGCGGCGCAGGTAGTTGGCTTTGCTGGTCGCGTAGTCGGCGAAGCGGTCGTTCGCCGGCGTGCCCGAGATGGCGTAGCTCGGGAAGGTGCTGGCGGTCGTGCCGGTCAGCTTCATCAGCGTACCCTGGGCCTGCTCGCGGGCTGCGGCGCGCGTGGTGGCGCCGGCGGCGATCAGGTTGGCGGCGGCGACGGCTTGCGCCTGCACGCGGCCGCTGATCACGTCCAGTGGCGAGTGCATGCCGGCATAGATGCGGCTCTCGCCCAGCTCGAGGCCACGGCCGACCAGTTCCTGATAACGCTCCGGCAGCACATAGGCCATCGCGATCGCATTGCGCACCGCTTCGGCCGAGTGGCCACTGGTGAAGCCGCCATCGGTGTTCGGCGTCGTGCTCTTGGCTGGTTCGAGTTGCGGCACGACCTGTACCGCGCTGCTCCAGCGGTAAGGGCGCGCGTACTTGTAGAAGCGCTTGGCCGGCTCGGTCGAGCCGTTGCCACCCATCGCATTGACCAGGTCGATGACCTTGCCGAATTCGGCGTTGGCGGCGCCGCCGACACCGTTGTTGTTGCCGCCATCTTCGTACTTGACCTTGGTCGCATCGGCCGGCATGTCGTTGATGGTGGTGGTCGCGCGCGAAGCGCTGCGCCACGCATCGGTCAGCGGGCCCATGCCGGCGGTCACGCTGTAGCCCTTGCCGCGCCGATCGTCCAGATACGCCAGCAGTGCCTGCTCGGCCGTGCGGCTGGCAGTGGCCTTGACGACGTAATCGATGTTGGCGTTGTGCACGGCGGCATTGACGATCGTGCCGCCATTGGTGCCGTCGTTCGGCACGCCGGTCCAGGTCGACGCGGCCACGGCCGGGAAGCCGTCAACGGCCGGGGCCGTCTGGCCTGCATCAACGAGTTCGGTGACCGGCTTCCAGATGGCGAGCATGCCGCCCAGAACGCGTACGCCGGCATTCGTGGCCAGCGTGGCGTAGCGGGCGTCGCCGCGCTGATTGGTGGCGGCGGTGTCGACAAAAGCAAGCACTGCCGGCACCGGCGCCGTGTCGGCCGCGCCCTGGTCAGCTGGCGCGGCCGGGATGACGATCGCGACATCGGCGGGTGCGTCGTCATGGTGGTCGGAACCACCGCAGGCGGACAGGGCAAGTGCGGCGCCGATGGCGACGGCAAGCGGAAGACGGCGGAGAACGACCTGATGCATGTGAACCCTTCAATGGTAGTGAGGCGAAAAATTGAAGGGATGATAGGAAGTGCGTGTGACCTCATGATGACGCGCGGTCGATTACGCCCGATCACCGGCGGTAGGTAGCAGTGATCAGGCGCAGCCCCGCGTCAGTCGACCGTCACGCCGGCGTCCTTGACGACCTTGCCCAGCTTGACCGATTCGGTGCGCATCAGGGTGCCAAACGCTTCCGGCGTGCCGCCGACGACCGGCGTGCCCAACTCTTCCCATTTCTTGCGGAAGGCCGGATCGGCGAAGATCTCGTTGAGCGCCTGGTTCAGGCGCATCACCACCGGCTTGGGCGTGGCGGCAGGCGCCACGATGCCGTGCCAGCCCGTGACGTTGTAACCGGTCAAGCCTGCTTCTGCCAGCGTCGGCACGTCCGGCAAGGACGGCACACGGGTGGCCGTCGTCACGGCGATCGGATGCAGCTTGCCCGTCTTGATGTACTGGACCGAGCTGCCCAGGATGTCGAACATGACGTTGACGTGCCCGCCGAGGACATCGTTCAGCGCCGGGCCCGCGCCCTTGTAGGGAACGTGCTGCAGCCGGGTGCCCACCGCAGTGTTGAACAGTTCGCCCGCCAGGTGCTGCGGGGTGCCGTTGCCGGCCGAGGCAAAGCTCAGCATCTCCGGATGCTCCTTTGCCATGGCAATGAACTGCTTGACGTTCTTGACCGTCACCGAAGGGTGCACTTCGAGCACCAGCGGGAAGGCCGAGATCTGGATCACCGGTGCAAAATCCTTCTCCGGGTCGAACGGGATCGACTTGTACAGCGTCTTGTTCACCGCCATCGGCCCGCTGGCCGCCAACAGGATCGTGTAGCCGTCCGGCGTCGACTTGGCCACCATGCCGGTCCCGATATTGCCGCCGGCGCCACCCCGGTTGTCGATGATGACGGGGACCTTGAACTTGGCCTGCAGCGGCCCCTGGATCAGGCGTGCCATGGCGTCGGTCGGCCCGCCTGGCGGGTAGGGCACGACGAAGCGGATCGGCTTGGACGGATAGACGTCGGCGGCGCCTGCGACGAGCGCCTGGGTCATGAACAGCGTTGCGAGAAGTGCCTTCTTGAGCATGCTTTGTCTCCGGTTTGTCTTGTTTTGTTTTGGTGGGGTGGTACGTTGTCGTTCAGGGCGCCTGCTGCGCCAGGCGCCGTTTCAGTTCATGCACGGCGCTGTGCACGGTGGTCAGCACCGGCGCGCCCGCAGCGCGCACGCAGGCATCATGCGCGCGCGCCATGCTGAATTGCGCCAGTGCGATCGTCGCGCAGCCGTCGTCGATCAGCCGGCGTGCGCTTTCGGCGATGAGCTCGTCATGCAGCGCGACGTCGCCCCGGTTGAGCGCATCGAGCGCACCTTCGGCCAGCGCGCAGCGCAATGCCACGCGCGCCGGAAACTCGGGCGGCATCGACGCCAGCGTGGGGCCGAACGTCGCAATCAGGCCCACCGGGCCGGCGGCCTGGCCGGCCTCGGCATCGGCGATCATGGCCTGGTTCGGCTTGAGCACGGGGATGTGCGGATAGCGCTGCGCCACCGCTTCGATGCAGGGGCCGAAGGCCGAGCAGGTAAACAGAATGGCTTCGGCCCCGTTCCCGATCGCGTAATCCGCCAGATCGGCGAAGCGCTTGTGCATCGCATCGTCGAGGCCACGGCCGGATCGGGCCAGGTCGGCCGACAGCGAATCGTCGAGCAGATTCATGCGTATGGCCTCGGGCCATTGCTCTGCCATGAAGGCATTGATCGGCTCGACCGAATGGCTCAGGGCGTGGATCAGGGCGATACGGGGCGCCGGCGATGGGGTGGCAGACATGATCATTGGTCCTCGATCTTTGGCAGTTCAGGCGCCAGCAGGCGCAACCCGGCCATCAACAGGCCATCGTAACGCGCGCGCTCGGCGGCAATGGTGTCCGGCGTCCAGCGATAAAAACCTTCGCCCGTTTTCATTCCGTAGTGACCGGCGTCGTAACGCTGCGCCAGCACCCGGCCCGGCGTGGTGTTGGCAGCCAGCGACGGGTACATGGTGGCGGCTGCAGGACAGTGCACGTCGATGCCGGCATGGTCGCGCTGCAGCACGGGGCCGGCCGCAAGAAAGCGAAAGCCGAAGCCGAAGCGCACCGCAGCGTCGACATCCTCGGCCGTTGCAATGCCGGCGTCGATCAGCGCAAACGCTTCGCGCGCGAGCGCATGCTGCAGGCGGTTGGCCAGGAAGCCTGGCAGATCCTTGCGCACCAGCACCGGCACCATGCCGCAGGCACGCATGAAGGCCATCAGCGATTCGGCCAGCTCGCTAGATGAGTTCGCGCCGAGCACGACCTCGACCAGCGGCACCAGATGCGCCGGCATGAAGAAGTGCAGGCCCAGCATGCGCCCGGTGGTCTCCAGGTGTTCGCCGATGGCCGAAATGGGAAAGCTCGAGCTGTTGCTGCACAGCAGAGTATCGGGACGCGCGCGCTGGACCAGTTCGGCAAACAGGGCCTGCTTGAGCGCCAGCTTCTCCGGAATGCACTCGATCACCAGATCGATGGCCTGCCAGTCGAGTTCATCGAGGCTGGCGCAGGTCGTGATGCGCTCGCGCTTGTGTTCCAGCCCCAGCTTGCGCAGGGTGTCGCCGAAATAGGTGTCGAGCGCATCGCGGCGCGTGGCGCCAGGTTCGAGCACGATTGCGCGGCAGCCGGCACGCGCCAGCACGATCGCCACGTCGGCGCCCATCGTGCCGCCACCTGCGACCAGGGCCAGTGCTTGCGACGGCTTGGGAAGTGTCGAGTTTTCCATTGTCATTTTCGAAAAGAGAATGAACTTAGTTTGCGCTCGATCAAATTATCTGAGAAACGCATTTTTTCTATAAACTTATCGATTATGGAAATAAATCTATCCGCGCGTGAGTTGCGCGCCTTTCTTGCCCTGGCGGACACGCTCAGCTTCAGCAAGGCGGCGCAGCAGGTCTGCCTGTCGCAGTCGGCGCTTTCGACACTGATCAGTCGTCTGGAGGAGGGCTTCGGGAGTCGCCTGTTCTCGCGCACCACGCGCTCGGTGGCCCTGAGCGCCGCCGGCGAGGTGCTGGTCCTGCACGCGCAGCAGTTGCTGGCCGATATCGAGCGCTCGGCCGCAGCGGTGCGCGACGTGACGGCGCTGCACCGTGGGCGCGTGGCATTGGCCGCGATGCCATCGCTGGCGGCGCGGCTCGTGCCACGCCTGTTCCGTGTCTTTCACGAGCGCCATCCCGACATTGCGCTGTCGCTTGCCGACACGCTGTCCGAACCGGCATTCGAGCTGGTGCGCCAGGGGCGCGTCGACTTTGCCATCACCGCCGCCAATCCGGCCTATCAGGATCTGGAATACATCCCGCTGACCACCGACGAATTTGTGCTGCTGGCCGCGCCCGGGCATCCGCTGGGCCGCGACAGCAGCCCGATCCGCCTGCCCGAGACGCTGCCGTATCCGCATATTTCGATGTCGCGCCACACCAGCGTACGCCAATACGTGGACGCGGCCGCGCTGCAGGCGGGGATCAATTTTTATCCGGCGTTCGAAGTCGATCACCTGGCCACGATCGGCGCCATGGTGGTCGAAGAGCTGGGTGTGGCGGCCCTGCCGAGCCTGGCGGCCGACGTGATTGCCAGCGCCGGGCTGGTGCGGCGCGAGCTGGTCGACCCCGTCATCCGCCGCTCGATCGGCGTGGTCCGGCGCAGCGAAGGCGCGCACACGCCAGCGGCGCAGGCGATGCTGGCGCTGTTACAGGAGCAGATTGCAGAAGGTTCTTGAACGGCGCGGCGATGGCCGCGCCGGGAAACTACATGATCAGAACGCGGCGATGCCGGTCTGTGCGCGGCCGAGGATCAGCGCGTGGATGTCGTGCGTGCCCTCGTAGGTGTTGACGACCTCGAGGTTGACCATGTGGCGGATGATGCCGAACTCGTCCGAGATGCCGTTACCACCCAGCATGTCGCGCGCCATGCGGGCGATGTCGAGCGACTTGCCGCATGAATTGCGCTTCATGATTGACGTGATTTCCGGCGCCGCCATGCCTTCGTCCTTCATGCGGCCCAGGCGCAGGCAGCCCTGCAGGCCAAGCGTGATCTCGGTCTGCATGTCGGCCAGCTTCTTTTGCACCAGCTGGTTTGCCGCAAGCGGCTTGCCGAACTGCTGGCGGTCCATCGTGTACTGGCGCGCCGTGTGCCAGCAATCCTCGGCCGCGCCCAGCGCGCCCCAGGCGATGCCGTAGCGGGCCGAGTTCAGGCAGGTGAACGGACCCTTCAGGCCGCGCACGTCCGGGAACGCGTTTTCTTTCGGGCAGAACACGTTGTCCATGACGATCTCGCCGGTAACCGAGGCGCGCAGACCGAACTTGCCGTGGATTGCCGGGGCCGACAAACCCTTCCAGCCTTTTTCCAGCACGAAGCCGCGGATCGCGCCTTCATCGTCCTTCGCCCAGACGACGAACACGTCGGCCACGGGCGAATTGGTGATCCACATCTTGGCGCCGGACAGGCTGTAGCCGCCATCGACCTTGCGCGCGCGCGAAATCATCGAGCCGGGATCCGAGCCGTGGTTCGGCTCGGTCAAGCCGAAGCAGCCGATCCATTCGCCGGTGGCCAGCTTTGGCAGGTATTTCTGTTTGGTGGCTTCGTTGCCGAATTCGAAGATCGGGACCATGACGAGCGACGACTGCACGCTCATCATCGAGCGGTAGCCGGAATCGACGCGCTCGACTTCGCGCGCGATCAGGCCATAGGCGACGTAGCCCATCGCCGGGCCGCCGTATTCTTCGGGAATGGTCGGACCGAGCAGGCCGAGTTCGCCCATTTCGCGGAAGATCGAGACATCCATCGACTCGTGACGGAACGCTTCGAGCACGCGCGGGCGCAGCTTGTCCTGGCAATAGGCGGCGGTGGCGTCGCGCACCATGCGCTCTTCATCGGTCAGCTGGCTACCCAGCAGCAGCGGGTCATCCCAATGGAAAGCGGCTTTCTTGGGCGAGTCGGTACGGGTCATCGGAAATCCTGTCTCTGAATTCTGGTTAGAAGTTACCTGACCATTATAGAAACGTGGCGCAGCCCGATCTTTTCAAACTGCGACAGGCATTTTCATTTTTGACTGGCGGTGCTGCCGAACTTGCCGCCGTGGAAGATCAGCGCCGGCTGCGGCTGCAACTGGCACTCTTCGACCTCACCGACGAAGATGACGTGGTCGCCTTCCGGATAGCGGCTGCGGTTGTGGCATTCGAACCAGGCCGACACACCCTTGAGGATCGGCAGGCCGGTGCGCGACAGTTCGTAGTCGACGCCCTCGAACGGGTTCTCGCCACGGCGCGCAAAGCGCATGGCCAGATCTTCCTGGCCGGCGGACAGCACATTGATCACGTAGTGCGAGTTGCCGCTGAAGATCGGCATGCTGTTGGCACCGGCGCCCAGGCTCCACAGCACCAGCGGCGGATCGAGCGAGACCGAGTTGAACGAGCTGGCCGTCAGGCCGCGGAAGGTGCCGTCGGCCAGGCGGGTGGTAATGACGGTGACGCCGGTCGCAAACTGCGACAGCGCCTGGCGGAAATGGGTCGTATCGAAGCCGCGCGTGGTGGCGCGGGCAGAAAGTGTATTCATGGCGTTCCTGGAACTGTGGCGCTCATTATGCCACCGTCCCGTGCAAGCCTGCCGGGCCATGCTGTCCGTCAGTATCTTCAGCGGGTCAACAAATGCGGGAAGCGGTGCTTTGCGCTACATTAGGCTTATCGAAATTTTAAGAACACAGGGTCCATCATGAGTGAGCAAACAGCAAGCAACGTCGCCATCCTCGGGGGTGGCTGCTTCTGGTGCATCGAGGCGGTGTTTCTCGAAGCACGCGGAGTTACGCGCGTGGAGTCGGGTTATATGGGCGGGCACGATGACCATCCAAGCTACGAGGCCGTCTGCAATGGCACCACGGGGCACGCCGAAGTCGTGCGCCTGGAATTCGATCCGTCGGTGATCAGCTACCACGACATTCTCGAGATTTTCTTCACGATCCACGATCCGACCACGCTTAATCGCCAGGGCAATGACGTCGGCACGCAGTACCGGTCGGTGATCTTCACCACGTCGCCGGAGCAGGAAGCCGTTGCGCGCACCGTGATGGCCGAGATGGCCATGGTGTGGGATGCACCGCTGGTAACCGAAGTGTTGCCGCAGGAGACCTGGTACAAGGCCGAGGATTACCACCAGAATTACTTCGCGCAACACCCGTTGCAGGGGTATTGCGCGTTCGTGGTGGCGCCGAAAGTGGTCAAATTCCGTACCACGTTCAGCGACCGCATCAAGGCATAACGATCACGGTTGCAGGCGCAAGCGCGTCCAGCTGCCGTCCGGCTGGCGCTGGTAGACAATCCGGTCGTGGAAGCGCGAGCGGCGGCCTTGCCAGAACTCGATGCGCTCCGGCACCAGGCGGAAACCGCCCCAGTTGTCAGGGCGCGCAGGATCATCGCCGGCGGCCTGCGCCACGGCGTCGTAATTGGCTTCCAGCGCGGCGCGACTCGCAATCGGGCTGCTCTGCTGCGAGGCGATCGCCGCCACCCGGCTCTTGAGCGGGCGGCTGCGGAAATAATGGTCGCTTTCTTCGCTCGACGTCATCTCGACGCGACCTTCGATACGGATCTGGCGTTCCAGTTCACTCCAGAAGAACAGCAGGGCGGCCTGGTTGTTGCCGCGCAGTTCCTGCGCCTTCTGGCTGTCGTAGTTGGTGTACCAAGTGAAGCCGCGCGGATCGAATTGCTTGATCAGCACGATGCGTGAGCTCGGCCGGTTGCCCGGGCCGACCGTTGCCAGCGTCATCGCATTCGGCTCGTTCACCTGCGCCGCCAGCGCCTGCTCGAACCAGGCCGTGAATTGCGCGATCGGGTCATCCAGTACATCGTCTTCATTCAGGCTGGCCTGGCCGTAATCCTGGCGCAGGTCGGCCACTGCCTGGCCGACGCCGGCTGTCCTGGCTGCCGTCGTGGCCGATGCCACCGGCTGGTCAAACGCCTCGGGCGCCAGCAGGCCGCGGCGGCGCTGCATTGCCTGGCCCAGCTGCGCCATCTGCTCGGGCGAGAACAGGCGCATCGCCATTGGCGCCAGCGTGCTTTCCTCGCGTTGCATGTGCGCCGTGTAGCGGGCGACGAAGCGCTCGACCGCCGTGCTGGAGAGCATGGTCCCGCTGCCGGCTTCGATCGCGGTCAGCTGCTCGTGCAGGTCTTGCCACAGGGCGTCCATGTCGTTGTGGTCCTGCACGATCGTCGGCGCCAGCGCCTGCAGCGTGGCGGCGTCGTCGCCCTGCGCGGTGGCGCGCAGCATCGGGATCAGGTCCTGTTCTTCGTCGTCGTGGTGCAGGTGCGCCGCCTTGTCGAAGTAGCGCAGCACGGCGCCGGCGGCGTCGCGCGCCTGCTTGTCGACGCCGTGTTCGGCCAGGTGCGGCACCAGCTTTTCGAGTGTCGACAGTTGTTTGCGGATGCGGCCATGGCAATGCTTGAGCACGGCGATTGGCTGGGAGAAATCGGGGGCGGTGTCGGGCAGGAGAGAGGTCATTGTTCTGTGGGAGACACGCAGGTTATTTGGTTGACGAACGATTATTCTAGTGTAGTCGCGAAAGACCTGTCCGCTACAATATCGGGATGAATCAATTACTTGAGCAAGGGGCGGCGGTGATGCCCACGGATGATGTCGACTTTGCGCGCCGCTTCGGCGGCATCGGGCGCCTGTATGGTGAGCCTGCGCTGGAACGTTTCCGCGCGGCGCACGTTTGCGTGATCGGCGTCGGCGGCGTCGGTTCGTGGGTGGTCGAGGCGCTGGCGCGCAGCGCGATCGGTCACCTGACCCTGATCGACCTCGACAACGTCGCCGAATCGAACATCAACCGCCAGATCCAGGCGTTGTCATCGACCATTGGCATGCCGAAGATCGAAGCGCTGCGCCAGCGCATCGCCGAGATCAATCCGTTTTGCAAGGTGACCCTGGTCGAAGACTTCATCGACCTGGAGAACATCGAAACGCTGGTGGCCAACCAGGGCTTCGACTATGTGGTCGATGCGATTGATAGCGTTAAGCCGAAGGCGGCGCTGATCGCCTGGTGCAGTGCCAACAAGATGCCGCTCGTGGTCGTGGGTGGCGCCGGCGGCCAGATCGATCCGACCAAGGTCGAGATCCGCGACCTGGCCCGCACCGAGCAGGAACCGCTGCTGAAAAAAGTGCGCAAGCTGCTGCGCGCGCAATACGGTTTTTCGCGCGGTGAAAAGCAGAAGTACCACATCGACGCCGTGTTTTCGATGGAGCCGTTGCGGTATCCCGAGACAGGCGAGGCCTGTGAGATCGACGACAACGGCATCACGGGCCTGAACTGCGCCGGCTTCGGCTCGTGCATGGTGGTGACCGCCACCTTCGGCATGGTGACGGCGGGGCAGGTGCTGCGCCGGCTGGCCGAGGCGGCCAATGCCCAGGCGCAGGCTGTCACCGCAGCCGCCGGGCAAACTGTGCAAGCTGAGGCTGCCTTGCTATCATAGGTGCAGATGCAACCGCCCGGTTGCGACCTTTTGATGGAAGAGCACACATGATTCGTCGATCCGCAGTCATCGCCCTGTTCCTGGTTGCAGGCAGCGCCCAGGCCCAGGAAGGCGCACAGGACGCCAGCAAGCCAGCGACCCAGCCGCCGCCGGAAGCGCAGCAGCCGGCCACCGCGCCGGCCCCTGTCACGCCACCGGTTGCCGCTGAAACCCAGGCGCCGCAGGTCGAGATCGTCGATCGCGTGGTCGGTACCGGCAAGGAAGCCTCGCTGGGCAGCAATGTCGTCGTCAACTACACCGGCTGGTTCCACAAGCCGCTGGCCAAGCAGCAGCGCGGCCGCAAGTTCGACTCCTCACTCGACAACGGCCGCGATCCGCTGGAATTCCAGCTGGGCGCGGGCCGCGTGATCAAGGGCTGGGAGCAGGGCGTGGCCGGCATGAAGGTCGGTGGCAAGCGCACCCTGATCATCCCGAGCGCGCTGGCCTACGGCAAGCGCGGCGCGGGTGGCGGGATGATTCCGCCGGATTCGGACCTGATCTTCGACGTCGAACTGCTCAACGTGAAGTAATGCTGTTCTGGCGTGGCCCAGTTCCGGGCCACGTCAGTCTGTCAGTGCGCGTGCCCTTGCAGCGTGCAGTGATGATGGGTCGTGCCTTCCTCGACCTGCAGCGTGCAGTGATGAATCGCGAACTGCCCGCATAACCCGTCCACCATCGCATCGATCGCCGCATCGCCCGGATACCCGGCGGGCATCACGACGTGCGCCGTCAGCGCCGTCTCGGTCGTGCTCAGCGCCCAGATGTGCAGGTCGTGCAGATCCGCCACGCCGGGCTGCGCGAGCAGGAAGCCGCGCACCTTGTCGGCATCCACGCCAGGCGGCACGGCCGCCATCGACAGCTGCACCGATTCGCGCAGCAGCGACCACGTGCCCAGCACGATCACCACCACGATCGCCAGGCTCACCGCCGGGTCGATCCAGGTCCAGCCCCAGAACATGATGATCAGGCCCGAGATCGCCACGCCCAGCGACAGCGCCGCATCGGCCGCCATGTGCAGGTAGGCGCCACGGATGTTCAGGTCGCCCTTGCTGCCGGCGAGGAACAGCCAGGCGGAGAAGCCGTTGATCAGCACGCCGATCGCGGCAACGATCGACACCGTGGCGCCGGCGACCGGCGCCGGTTCGGCGAAGCGCTGCACCGCTTCCCAGGCGATGGCACCGCACGCCACCATCAGCAGCAGGCCGTTGCCCATTGCCGCCAGGATCGACGAACCGCGCAGGCCGTAGGTGTAGCGGCCGCTCGGCACGCTTTTGGCGAGCACTGCCGCGCCCCAGGCCAGCACCAGGCCCAGCACGTCGGACAGGTTGTGACCCGCGTCGGCCATCAGCGCCGTCGAGTGCGCGATGAAGCCGTAGGCGAATTCGATGATGACGAAGGCCATGTTGAGCCCGATCGCCAGCGCGAAAGCGCGGCCGTTGCCTTCGGGGGAGGGCATGTGGTGGTGATGGTGGCCGAAGCCATGACCGTGGTCATGGTCGTCGTGCTTGTGGTCGTGCTTGTGCTCGTGACCATGATCGTGGTCATGATCGTGCTGGTGATGTTGGCTCATGCGTCCATTCCGATGGCGGGTTCGGCAATGTGCTCGAACATGGTGGAAAGCAGGCTGCTGATGTGCGCATCGGCAGCTGCGTAGAAGACTTGCTTGCCCTGGCGCTCGGCCTTGACGATGCGCGCCGCACGCAGCAGGCGCAGGTGGTGGCTGACCAGGGAACTCGACAGCGACAGCGCGCTGGCGATATCGCCCACGGCCGTCGGCTGCGTCAGGCAGGCCAGCACGATGCGCAGGCGCGTTGCGTCACCCAGCAGGTGGAACAGGTCGGCCAGCTGGCCGATCGCTTCCTCGGGCGGCGGGGCGATCGGCTGGGCGGCCGGGTGCGTGTGGGTGTGTTCGTGCATGCGACTCTAACATGTGAATAGGTGTTCACATGTTAGTGCAAAGAACTGTGCCGGGCAAGCACGGTGTGGTTCTACACCGGTTCAGTGACGGGGCTTGTCGCGCACCTGCCCGTCGTCGTCGCGCACTTCCGGCTGGCCCAGCCCCAGCTTCTGCAACTGCGGCAGAATCTTGCGCCGTTCGCCGACCGCCACCACGATCATCCGGTCCGGATCGAGCCATCGGCGCGCCACCGCCTGCACGTCGTCGACGCCGACATTGGCCAGGTGCGTGGCCAGGCTGTCGTAGTAATCCGCCGGTAACCCGTAGACGAACAACTCCGTCAGGCTCGCGCCGATGTCGGCATTGGTCTCGAACTGCCCCGGCAGCGACAACAGCTGCGCATTGCGCGCCGCCGTCAATTCGTCAGCGGAGATCGGCTGCTCGCGCAGCAGCGCGACTTCGCGCAGGATTTCGCGCACCGCTTCGCCGGTCGCATCCTGCTGCACGCTCGCTTCCACCGAAAACGGCGCCGGCTGGCGGTCGTAGTCGAAGTGCGAATGGATGCCGTAGGTCAGTCCGCGCGTTTCGCGCAGGTTGTTGTTGAGCCGGCTCGAGAACATGCCACCCAGCACCCCGTTCATGATTTGCAGTGCCGGGAAGTCGGGCGTGTCGCGCGCCGGGCCCATCGTCGCCACCTGCAGCGCCGTCTGGCCGGCGTCCGGCTGGTCGATGACGACCAGGCGCGCAGCGGTCGGCTTGGCCGCGCCAACCGCAGCCGCTGGCGCCTCGGCCGCCGTCCAGCCGCCGAACTGCGCCTGCGCCAGCGCTTCCAGTTCGGCGCGCGTGATGTCGCCCGTGACCACCAGCGCCGCATTCGACGGCACGTAATGGCGGCGCCAGAAGCCGACGATGTCATCGCGCGTCGTGCGCCGGATGGCCGGCTCCAGGCCAAGCTGGCCATAGCCTTTCGGATGGCCCGCGCCGAACAGCGCGCCTGCTGCCGCCAGCGCAGCCACGGTTTCCGGGTCGTCGCGCTGCTGCGTGAGCGCGCCAAGGCGGTCCTGGCGCTGGCGTTCGATCTCGGCGGCGGGGAACGCGGGGCGCTGGACGATGTCGGCGACGATTTCCAGCGCGCGCGCAAAGGTGGACGTCAGGGCCAGCAGCGAGACAGTGGAGACGTCATCGCTGCTGCCCGTGTCCATGAACGCGCCCAGTTGTGCGATGTCGTCGGCGATGGCGGGTGCACTGCGCGTGGCGGTGCCTTCTTCCAGCATCTGGGCGGTAAAGCCGGCCAGGCCGGGCAGGTCGGATGGATTGGCGGCGCCGCCACTGCGCACCACGAGCTGGCTCGAGACGAGCGGCAGCGCCGGATTGCGGTAATGGATGACGGTCAGGCCATTGGACAGCGTGAAGGTCTCGCCCCGTGGCTGCTTGAAGCGGGGCGTCGGGCCGGCTGTTGGCGGCGTTGCGCGCCACGCTTCGGCCACGTTGACCGGGGCCACCGGCCTTGGCGCGGCAGTGGGCCGGGCGGGCTTGCCCGCGCGCGGGTCGTCCACCTTCGGCTTGCCCGGCACGCCCGTGACGACGGCGCGCGCCTGCTGCGGCAGCCAGGTCTGCACCGCGCGCTGGACGGCGGCAGCGTCGATGCGGCGCAGGCGCGCCAGGTCCTTGTCGAGGTAGCCCGGGTCGCCCGTGTACAGGTTGTAGTGATTGAGCTGCTCGGCCAGGCCATCGCCGCCCAGTTTTTCCAGCGACGCCAGCAGCGACGTTTCCAGGCTGTTGCGGGCACGTTCCACTTCGCGCGCCGTCGGGCCTTCGGTGCGCAGCAGGGCCAGCTCGGCGTCGATCGCCGCTTCGATCTCTTGCGGCGTGTGGCCGGCGCGCGCCGTCACGTCGATGACGAAGGTCGAGGCCAGGCCGAGCGAGCCTTGCGAGGCCGAGACGTCCTGCGCGATCTGGCGTTCGTAGACGAGCGACTTGTACAGGCGGCTCGACTTGCCGCCGCCCAGGATCGTCGCCGCCACCATCAGTTCGGCGTCGCCCGCTTGATAGGCGGGCGGCGTGAGCCAGCCCATGAACACGCGCGGCAGTTCGACGCGGTCGCGCACGACGACACGGCGTTCGGCCGTGATCGGTGGCGTGACCACGTGCGGGCGCACCACGTCCGGCCCGCGCCGCAGGCCGCCGAAGTAGCGCGTGACCAGGTCGCGCACGCTCTGCTTGTCGATGTCGCCGGCAATCACCAGGCTGGCGTTGTTGGGACCGTAGTACTGGGTGAAGAAGACGCGCACGTCTTCCAGGCGCGCGCTCTGGATGTCGGCGTGCGAACCGATGATCGAGGCCGCGTACGGGTGCCCCTGCGGGAACAGCGTGCGCGCCAGCGCTTCCTCGACGATGCCGTACGGCTCGCCCTCGACGGTCTGGCGCCGCTCGTTGCGCACGACGTCCTGCTGGTTGGTCAGCGCTTGCTGGTCGAGCACGTCGAGCAGGTAGCCCATGCGGTCGGCGTGCACCCACAGCGCCAGTTCGAGCTGGTTCGACGGCACGGTGTCGTAGTAGCTGGTGCTGTCGTACCCCGTGCCGCCGTTGCTGTCGGTCGCGCCGGCGCCTTCGAGCAGGCGGTCGGCCATGCCGCGCGGGATGTGCGCGGTGGCGGCGAACATCATGTGCTCGAACAGGTGGGCAAAGCCCGTCAGACCGGGCGCCTCGTTGGCCGGGCCGACGTGGTACCACAGGTTCACGGCCACGATCGGCAGGCGCTTGTCTTCGACCAGGATCACTTGCAGGCCGTTGGGCAGTACCAGTTTGTCAAAGGCGATCGCCGGCACCGGCGCGGATGCCGGTGACGACGCAGGTGCGGGGGGCTGCGCCTGGGCCGGACCGGAGGCCGGCGCAGCGGCCAGCATCAGCGGGACCATCAGGGTAGGAATATTCAAGCATTCTCCAGACAATTTCAGTGGCAACGACCTGCGCGGCGTTCGCGCGACGCCCCCGCCAGCCGGCAGGGCAGGCGGCAGGACGCCGTCGACGTTCGCTTGGCGCAACACGCTATTATCGCGGATACGCAGCAAAGGCGTGGCGCCGGCGCTGCCAATGCCCTGCTATTCGACCAGGCGCAGCAACCCGCGCAGCGCGTGCGCCACGGCCTGCGCGCGCACGGCCTGGCGGTCGCCCTGGAACACGAGGCGCTCGGTCTGCACATGGTCGCCGCGCGCCCAGCCAAAGCACACGGTGCCGACCGGCTTGCCGGGTACCCCGCCGCTCGGGCCGGCGATGCCGGTGGTCGACACGGCCACGTCGGCACTGCTGTTGGCGACGGCGCCCGCAGCCATGGCTGCGGCGACTTCTTCGCTGACAGCGCCGAACTGGGCGATGACGGCGTCGGACACATCCAGCATGTCGGTCTTGGCCGTGTTCGAATAGGTGACAAAGCCGCGATCGAACCAGTCGCTCGAGCCGGGAATGTCGGTGAGCGCCTGGGCGATGCCGCCGCCGGTACAGGATTCGGCCGTCGCCAGCATCATTTTTTTGGCGCCAAGCGTCTGGCTGACCTGATTTGCAAGATCGGTAAGTTCATGCGTCACGTGCGTCTCCTTGTGCGGTCGGCGGACGGTGTTGTCCGTGTGATGCCATTCTAGCGCGCGGTGCGCCGGCACGGCATCCTGGCCGGCAGGCAGTAGCCGGATGGTGTTGCTTTAGGTAAAGATGCTATGCTCGCCGCATGGTCGTGTCGAACGCAAGGTGGTTGTACACACCCGATAAAGGTTCCGTGCGACATGCGGCTTGGCCGGGCTGCTATGCTGGAAAGCAGGTAGTGCCTGTAACCAGATGGTCCTTTTTTGTTCACACCCATTTAACAATGCCGTACGGACGCATCGCACGTGGCCGGCCAGGACCGGCCCCATCGTGAAGTCGCCAGCCCAGCCGGGCCAGCGCCCAGCGCACGCGCGTAGCCATTTCGTGAAACGGTTCGTGGAGGAAGCATGAGCCGCCAGCGCTCGATCCGCAAGAAGCTGGTCGCCATGGTGATGACGACGACATTCGTCGCACTGCTGGTCTCGATCGCCCTGGTGGTGGCGTATGACCTGCGCAGCTATCACCGGACGCTTGTGAATGACCTGTCGACCAACGCCGAACTGGTTGGTCACATGACGTCTGCCGCGCTCACCTTCGACGACCCGCGCCTTGCCAACGAAGACCTGCTGCTGCTGCGCGCCAGTCCGCTGGTGCGCGGTGCGGCGATCTACGATGCGCGTGGCCAGCTGTTCGCCTCGTATTCGGCCACCGGCGAAAAGCGGCCCGTACCCAGGCGGCTCGAAGGCATCGACCAGAGCGGCGACGGCATTCTGGTGGTCAGCCAGCCGATCGTCGAAAATGGCGAAACGGTCGGCACTGTCGTGATGCGCGCAGAGAACCGCATGCTGGCGCGCTTCATCGATTACCTTGCCATCGCTGCTGGCGTCACCCTGATCGCGATGGCGATCGCCTACCTGCTGATGCGCCGTTTCGGGCGCGTGCTGACGTCGCCGATCATTGCGATCACCGAAGTGGCGCGCGACGTGGTGGCCACGCGCGACTATTCGCGCCGCGCGCCACGCATCGGCGACGATGAGGCGGCCGAGCTGGCCGATTCGTTCAATGCCATGCTCACCGAAATCGAAGGCCGCACGCGCGAACTCGAAGACTCGCACAACGCCATCCTGCGCTCGGCCACCGAGCGCTCGCACGCCCAGCAAGAGGTGATGCGCCTGAACGAGCAGCTCGAGCAGCGCGTCGACGAGCGCACGCTGCAACTGGCGCTGGCCAACGCCGAACTGGCCAACGCCAACGAAGAAGCGCGCAGCGCCAACCAGGCCAAGTCGGCGTTCCTGTCGTCGATGAGCCACGAGCTGCGCACACCACTCAATGCCATCCTGGGCTTCGCCCAGATCCTGACCTCGAACACACTGCCGTCGACGCTCGAGCAAAAGAAGGAATTCGCCAACCACATCCTCAAGTCGGGCCGTCACCTGCTCACGCTGATCAACGAGATTCTCGACCTGGCCAAGGTCGAATCGGGCACCATCACGCTGTCGATGGAGCCGGTCGCGCTGGCCGACATCCTGCTCGAATGTCGCACGATGATCGAGCCGATCGCCGCCACGCGCAAGGTGCGGGTGCTGTTCCCCGATGTCGATGGCGCGGTGGTGATGGCCGACCGCACGCGTCTGAAGCAGGTCATGCTCAACCTGCTGTCGAACGCCGTCAAGTACAACCGCGACGAGGGCGCCGTGGTGCTTGCCTGCGACCAGCCCACGCCCACGCGCATGCGCCTGTCGGTGCAGGACACCGGCAATGGTCTGAACCCTGAGCAGGTCGCGAGCCTGTTCCAGCCATTCAACCGGCTGGGCCAGGAATCGGGTACCCAGGAAGGCACCGGCATCGGCCTGGTGGTGACCAAGCGCCTGGTGGAACTGATGGGCGGCGAGATCGGCGTGACCAGCAGCCCCGGTGTCGGCAGCGTGTTCTGGATCGAGCTGGCCAGCACCGCGCCGCGCACGTCCGGCCTGGCCGAACGGGCCGTGCCCGCCGCCGGCGCACTCACGCTGTCCGCGTCCACGGCCGAATCCGCGCCGCGCCTGCTGCTGTACGTCGAAGACAATCCGGCCAACCTGCGCCTGGTCGAAGAGATCGTGGCGTTCCGGCGCGACCTGCGCCTGCTGGCGGCGCACGACGGCCACCTGGGCCTGCAACTGGCGCGGGCACACCGCCCGGACATCATCCTGATGGACCTGAACCTGCCTGGCATGAGCGGCTTCGAGGTGCTGCGCCAGCTGAATGCCGACCCGGAAACCGCGCAGATCCCGGTGATCGCGCTGACCGCCAACGCCATGCCGCGCGATATCGAGCGCGGCATGGCGGCGGGATTCCACCGCTACCTGACCAAGCCGATCGACATCGAAAAATTTACGGAAGCGATCGACAGCACGCTGGCGGAGGGGCCGACGCTGGCCGCGCCAGGCGAAAGGACCCATCCATGATTTCCCTGTCCGACATCAGGCGGGCCCGCATCCTGATCGTCGATGACGAACCGGTCAACGTGCAGTTGCTCGAGTATCTCCTCAAGACGACCGGCTACGAAAACGTCCTCTCGACGTTCGATCCGCGCCAGGTCGTCGCGCTGCACCTGAAGCACCGCTTCGACCTGATCATCCTCGACCTGCACATGCCCGGCATGGACGGCTTCGACGTGATGGAAGCCCTGAAACCGCTGGAAAGTGATTCGTGGCTGCCGGTGCTGGTGGTGACGGCCGAACCGGACAAGAAACTGGCGGCGCTCGAATCCGGCGCGCGCGACTTCATCGGCAAGCCGTTCGACACGGTCGAGGTGATGACGCGCATCCGCAACCTGCTCGAGGTGCGCCTGCTGCACCGCGAATCCCTCGACTACGGCAGTGAACTCGAACGCCAGGTGCGCGAGCGCACCGCCGAACTGGCGCGCTTTCGCGGCGCGATGGATGCCACGCCCGATGCGCTGTTCCTGATCGATACGGCCAGCATGGCAATGGTCGACGTGTCCGAAGGCGCCTGCCGCATGCTGGGTTTTTCACGCGACGCGCTGCTGCGCATCGATCCGGTGGCGCTGGGCCTGGCCTCGCGCTCGCAGCTCGAGCGCCATATCGGCGCAGCCGCGCAGGGCGGACCGCCCGAACCCGACATCGTCGAGACCGACTTGCTGCGCGCTGGCGGCGAAGGCTCGGTGCCGGTGGAAATCAGCTGGAAGCTGCAGGATCCGCAGGGGCAACGCAACTCGCAGCGCATGCTGATTGCCGTGGCGCGCGACATCAGCGAGCGCCTGCTGGCGCAGGAGCGGCTGCGCCACGCCGCCAGCTACGATGCGCTGACCGGCCTGCCGAACCGCACGCTGTTCTTTGAAAACCTGCGCGGCACGATCGAGCTGGCCCAGGACAAGAACTGGCGCGTGGCGGTGCTGTGCATCACGCTCGACCGCTTCAAGGTGATCAACGATTCGCTGGGCACGACGCCGGGCGACGAGCTGCTGCGCCAGTTCAGCACGCGCCTGGTGCGCTGCGTGAAGGTACGCGATTCGGTCGGGCGCCTGGGCGGCGATGAATTCGCGCTGATCCTGACCATGCCGCGCGACCAGCAGGACGCCGTGAACATGGCCAACGAAGTGCGCGAATCGCTGCGGCTGCCGTTCGACCTGCACGGCCAGCAGGCCGCGCTCACGGCCAGCATCGGCATCGCGATGTACCCCGATGACACGATCGATCCCGGCACGCTCGTCAAGTACGCCGACACGGCGATGGTGCGGGCCAAGGAAGCGGGCCGTGACGGCTACCGCTTCTTCACGGCCGGCATGAACGTGCAGGTGCTGGCGCGGCTGGACCTCGAACTCGCGCTGCGCGGCGCGCTGGCCGATAACCAGTTCGTGCTGCACTACCAGCCCAAGATGGAACTCAATACCGGCCGCATCGCCGGCAGCGAAGCGCTGCTGCGCTGGAACCGGCCCGGCTATGGCCTCGTGTATCCGGCCGAATTCGTGCCGGTGATGGAAGAAACCGGCCTGGTCGTGCGCGTGGGCGACTGGATCATCGACGAAGCCTGCCGCCAGATCGCGGCCTGGAACGCGGCCGGCGTGCGCGATGTGCGGGTGGCGGTGAATGTGTCGAGCCGCCAGTTCGTCGAGGGCGACCTGGAAAACGTGGTGCGCAGCGCCCTTGAACGCCACGGCATCGAGGCAAGCCTGCTCGAACTGGAGCTGACCGAAAGCGCGCTGATGCAAAATGCCGAGCGCACCACCGAGGTGCTCACGCGACTGAAGGCGCTGGGAATCCGTATCGCGATCGACGACTTCGGCACCGGTTACTCGAGCCTGGCCTACCTGAAGCGCTTTCCGATCGACAAGCTGAAAATCGACATTGCCTTCGTGCGCGATATCGTCACCAACCCGGACGACGCCGCGATCGCGCTGGCCATCATCAGCATGGCGCACAGCCTGCACATGCAGGTGGTGGCCGAAGGCGTCGAGACACGCGCGCAGATGGCGTACCTGCGGCGCAACCGCTGCGATGAAATCCAGGGCTTCTATTTTTCGCGCGCGCTGCCGGCAAGCCAGCTGGCCATGCTCGTGGTATCGAACCGCGCCAGTCCGGACCACCTGCCGGAGGTGGTCGACAATGTGCAGACGCTGCTCATCGTCGACGACGATGCGAACGTGCTGGCTGCGCTGCACCGGTTGTTCCGGCGCGACGGCTACCGCGTGCTGACGGCATCGTCGCCCGCCGAAGGTTTCGAACTGCTGGCGCTGTATCACGTGCACGTGATCCTGTGCGACCAGCGCATGCCGGTGATGAGCGGGACCGAGTTTCTCAGCAAGGTCAAGGAGATGTATCCGGACACGATCCGCATCATCCTGTCGGGCGACACGGGCGTGGAGGCGGTGCTCGATTCGATCAACCGCGGCGCGATCTACCGCTTCTATACCAAGCCGTGGGACGACATGGCGCTGCGCGACAATATCCGGCTGGCGTTTCGCCACTACTGGATGACGCACGGCCCGTACGACGACCGCAAGACGCCACGCGAAGGCGACGGGCAAGAGGCGGCCCCGCAGGACCGCCCCGGTGGCATTACGGCTTGACCGTGACGGGGCAGAAGCGGAACGGGAAGGGCTCCGCACCCATCGCCGCCGCATAGGTCTTGCAGGCGCCGTCATCGATGGCCAGTCCGTAGCGCGCCAGGCTGGCCTTTGCCGTGTCCAGCGTTTCCCGGTCGCGCGCCGGCAGGTCGCGCACATAGCGTTGCTGCAGGTCGAGCGTGCAGCGGCGGCCCGGTTCGTCGACCTGCCGCACATCGACCTGGAAACGCACCCGGGTCGTGAACCAGGCGAGCCGTTCGCAGCCTGCCGCATCAGCGGTCAGGCCAAGCGAATCGGCCAGCTGGCGCTTGCGCTGCAGGCTGTCTTCCTTGCCGCTGCGGGCCGTTGCCAGCATCACGTAATGCGGTCCCGGCCGCCCGGCGATGGCGGACTGGATGCGCGCGAGCCAGGCCTGCGACTCGGGAAAGCCCCCGGCCAGCGCAATCACGCGCACGTCGCGCGGGAAGAACGTGGCCAGCCAGCCCATCGGCGGGTCGCCATGGGCGGTGAACACGATCGTGTCGGCCGGGCGCGCCAGCGGCGGCACCTCGGCGCTGACATTCGGCGACGCCCAGCCGGCATGGCCCCATGAAACGAACGGGAAGACAGCCAGCGTCGCCGCTGCCAGCAGCCAGCCGCCGATGCGCGCTGCGTGGCGCGGGGCAGCCATGCGCTCGACCAGCAGCCAGACCATCAACGGTGCCAGCAATTCAAGCGGCACCAGGTAGCGGTAGATGCCGAACAGCTTCATCCACAACAGATAGGCGACCAGGCCGAACACCATCAGAAAACGGGCGCGCGGCGACAGCGCCGCTGCTGCCGGGCGGCTGCGCATTTTTCTGGCCAGCCACAGCACCACGAACAGCAGCGCCAGCACGTACAGGAGCGGCACCACCGCCAGCTTGAGCGGAATTTCCGAGACCCGCACCGTCTGGACCATGAACACCAGCGGCCAGGCCAGCGCTTCGAGCGCATTGTGCGGCATGTGGTGGTTATCGATCACGCCGAGTTGCTGCGCCAGCGGGCTGCGAAACACGTTGTTAAACTGGGGGAACAGCGGATTGCCGAAACGCTCCCACATCGTCAGCCACCAGTAACCGGCGGTCATCAGGATGCCGACGGCCACCGCGCAGCCCTGGGTGACGGCCAGCGCGATACGCACGCCCCACGACGCCGGCGTCGTCAGCAAGGCAAGACACAGGGCCACCGCGTACGGTGCGTTGGTCAGTTTCAGTCCGGTACCCAGGCCCATTGCCAGCCCGGACAGCAGCATTAGCGCGAACACGCGGCCCGACGCGCCGTGCAGGGCATCCCAGCCGCGCAGCACCAGGTACAGCGCACCCAGTACCAGCAGCGCGGTCAGGTTGTCGCCCATGGTATTGCCCAGTTGCGACAGGAAGCCGGCGCCGCACACGCCAGCCGCAGCCAGCAGAATCGGCAGGCGCGCACCGCCGTTGCGGCTGTTGCCGCTGTTCAGCAGCTGGCGCGCGATGGCCAGCAGCAGCACGAAATTCAGGCCATGCACAAACCCCATCAGGAACCCGACCAGCGGTCCGGGCAGCGTCGTGCTGAGCAGGTAGTAGGGAACGTCGATCAGCGGATTGAAGTAGCTCTGCCATTGGCCGGGCGCCATGTCGAGGTCGAGCCGGCCATTGAGCAGGGCGTAGGCGTTATACCAGTGGTAATTTCTCAAGTCCCAGTTGTCGTCCTGACCAAGGCCGATTGACAGCAGGCCAAACAGCACAGGCACCAGCCAGACGGCCATGCCGGGCGCGCGGGGATGGGCCAGCACGGCGCTGTGGCGCTGGAACCGTACTTCGAGTCCGGCAAAAAATTTCTTCAAGAAACGCATGTGGTGCTTTCCAGGGGACGATGGTCAGCCAATGCGCGGGCGCGTACCGCCGGCGGCATCGAAGGCGGGAATGGCGAGGTAGCAAAAGCGCTTCTGCTCGATGCGTGTCTTGGTGACGGCGTCGAGGATGATGCCGCAGGCCAGCAGGATGACGCCGAACAGCATCAGCGCCGTGCACAGCAGGGCGGTCGGCAGGCGCGGGACCAGGCCAGTGTCGAGGTACGTGACGAAGACCGGCAGCGCGAGCTGGAGCGAGACCAGCGCGCACAGGGCAAACGCGATCGAATAGAACCCGAGCGGCTTTTCGGACTTGAACAGGCGCAGGATGGTGAGCAGGATGCGCACGCCGTCGCGGTAGGTATTGAGCTTGCTGACCGAACCGGTCGGCCGGGCGCCGTAGGCGGTGTCGATTTCGGCAACGGGCATGCGCAGGCCGAGCGCGTGGACCGTCAATTCGGTCTCGATTTCGAAGCCCGATGAGTGGGCAGCGAACGACTTGACGTAGCGGCGCGAAAACACACGGTAACCCGACAGGATATCGGTAAAGGTACGCCCGAAAATGATCGACAGAAAACCGGTCAGCAGGCTGTTGCCGGCGCGGTGGCCGAAGCGGTAGGCCGCCTGTTCACTGCTCACGCGGCAACCCACCACCATGTCCAGCCCGTCGCGCAGGAGCCGCTCGACCAGTTGCGGCGCTGCGCCGGCATCGTAGGTGCCATCACCGTCGACCATGATATAGGCGTCGGCTTCGACATCGGCGAACATGCGGCGGACCACGCTTCCCTTGCCCTGCATCGCCACGCGGCGCACGATGGCGCCAGCCGTGCGCGCGACCTGTGCCGTGTTGTCGCTTGAGTTGTTATCGAAAACATAGATCTGGGCATGCGGGAGATGCGTCCGGAACTCGTCGATCAAACCGGCGATGGTCAACGCTTCGTTATAACAGGGCACGATGACGGCGATGCGTGGCGCACCGGCGTCAGGCGGCGCCTGGAACAGCAGGTCTGGATGGGTGCTCATAAGCTAGGCGGTTTCAACAAGAGCAAAACCATGAATTATAGCTTTATTGCAACTCCATTTGCCCGTTTCCTGGTTCAGCTGCCTCCGAAATGGTCCCAGCCCACGACACCCAGGTCGAGCGCCCCACCATGCGCATCAACCAGGCGCAGGCCCGGCGCGGCGTCGACGGTGCCGACCCGGGTGACGGGCGTGCCGGCCTGCATGCCCGCCGCCAGCACGGCGTCGCGCGCGGTGCGCGGCGCCGTGAAGCACAATTCGTAATCGTCACCACCGGCAGCCGTGAAGCGCCGCCGCAGCGCCGGTGCCTGCTGCGCCAGCACGGGGCCGGCCGGCAGCGCGTCGACATCGAGCGTCGCGCCCACCTGCGATGCCTGCAGGATGTGGCCAAGGTCGCCCACCAGCCCGTCCGAGATATCGAGCGCCGCATGGGCGACGGGCAGGCTGGCCAGCGCCAGGCCCAGCGCCACGCGCGGCGTTGGCAGGTGCATGCGCGTGGCCGCCTGCGCGTGCAATGCCGGGTCGAGTTCGAGCTCGTTCCAGTAGCCCGCCAGCGCCAGCCGCGCGTCGCCCAGCGTGCCCGAGATCCAGATGTCGTCGCCCACCTGTGCCGCATCGCGCCGCAAGGCGTGACCCGGCGCAAGTTCGCCGAACACGGTGATGCAGATGTTCAGCGGCCCCTTGGTCGTGTCACCCCCGATCAGTTCGCACCCGTGTGCGTCGGCCAGGGCGAACAGGCCTTGCGAGAAGCCGGCGAGCCAGTCCGGGTTGGCCTCGGGCAGGGCGAGTGCCAGCGTAAAGGCGACGGGACGCGCGCCCATCGCCGCCAGGTCGGACAGGTTCACGGCCAGCGCCTTGTGGCCCAGCATGCGCGGGTCGGCGCCAGCAAAGAAATGGCGATCTTCGACCAGCATGTCCGACGAGATGGCGAGCTGGTGGCCCGGCGTGACGGCGAGCAGGGCGCAATCGTCGCCGATGCCCAGCGGTGCGCGGCCAGGCCGGTCGCGCTTGAAGTAGCGCTTGATGAGGTCGAATTCGGAGAGCATGGCCGCGATTGTACCGTGGCGCCAGTGACCGGCCAGTCCGGGCGCTTTTGCTGCAACCGCACATAAGCATGTTGAAAATACGTAGGCGCTGCCAACACCCTGTCTGATAGAATCGAAAGCCCCGTTTCGCACCAGGAAGGCCTCCCAGCATGGATTCGTCATCTGACAAAAAAGAAGAATTGCGTCAGCAACTGCGCCAAGCAGCGCTCGAATATCACCAGTTCCCACGTCCCGGCAAGATCAGCGTCACGCCCACCAAGGGCCTGCTGAACCAGCGCGACCTGGCGCTGGCGTACTCGCCCGGCGTCGCGGCGCCATGCGAAGAGATCGTCAAGGATCCGGCCAACGCCTACAAGTACACGGCGCGCGGTAACCTGGTGGCAGTCATCACCAACGGCACCGCCGTGCTTGGCCTGGGCAATATCGGCCCGCTGGCCTCCAAGCCGGTGATGGAAGGCAAGGGCGTGCTGTTCAAGAAATTTGCCGCGATCGACGTGTTCGACATCGAGATCAACGAAACCGATCCCGACAAGCTGGTCGACATCATCGCTTCGCTCGAGCCGACCTTTGGCGGGGTGAACCTCGAAGACATCAAGGCGCCCGAGTGCTTCTACATCGAGCGCAAGCTGCGCGAGCGCATGAAGATTCCGGTCTTCCACGATGACCAGCACGGCACCGCGATCATCGTCGGCGCCGCGATCCTCAATGGCCTCAAAGTCGTGGGAAAGGACATCACGTCCTGCAAACTGGTGGTGTCCGGCGCCGGCGCGGCCGCGCTGGCCTGCCTCGACCTGATCGTCGACCTGGGCTTCCCGATCGAAAACATCTTCGTGACCGATCTGGCCGGCGTGGTCTACAAAGGCCGTGTCGAACTGATGGACCCGGACAAGGAACGCTTCGCCCAGGACACGCCGCACCGCAGCCTGGCCGAAGTCATCCCGGGCGCCGACATCTTCCTGGGCCTGTCCGCTGGCGGCGTGCTCAAGAAAGAAATGGTCGCATCGATGGGCCCGAGCCCGCTGATCCTGGCGCTGGCCAACCCGAATCCGGAAATCCTGCCCGAAGACGTGAAAGCCGTGCGCAGCGACGCGATCATCGCCACCGGCCGTTCGGATTATCCGAACCAGGTCAACAACGTGCTGTGCTTCCCGTACATGTTCCGCGGCGCGCTTGATTGCGGCGCGACGACGATCACGCGCGAAATGGAAATCGCCGTGGTCCACGCGATTGCCGATCTGGCGCATGCCGAGCAGTCGGACATCGTGGCCTCGGCGTATGGCATCTCGAACCTGTCGTTCGGTCCGGAATACCTGATCCCGATGCCGTTCGACCCGCGCCTGCTGACGCATATCGCGCCGGCCGTGGCCAAGGCCGCGATGGACGGCGGCGTTGCGGCCCGTCCGATCGAGGACCTGGGCGCCTACGCTGAGAGCCTGCAGCAGTTCGTGTACCGCAGCGGCACCTTCATGAAGCCGCTGTTTACGATCGCCAAGAGCGCGCCGGATGAGCTCAAGCGCATCGTCTACGCCGAAGGCGAAGAAGAGCGCGTGCTGCGCGCCGTGCAGGTGGTGGTCGACGAGAAACTGGCGCGCCCGATCCTGGTCGGCCGCCCGGCCGTGCTGGAGCAGCGCATCGAGAAATTCGGCCTGCGCCTGAAGCTCGGCGTGCACTTCGATGTCATCAATCCCGATTTCGACGAGCGTTACCGCGATTACTGGCAGAGCTATCACCAGATGGTGATGCGCAAGGGCGTCACGCAGGACCTGGCCAAGCTGGCCATGCGCCGCCGCCACACGCTGATCGGCGCGATGATGATCCACAAGGGCGAAGCCGACGGCATGATCTGCGGCACCTATGGCACCACGCAGATGCACCTGGAATTCGTCGACCAGGTGCTGGGCAAGCGCGCCGGCGCCAAGGTGTATGCGGCGATGAACTTCGTCATCACGCCGGAACGCCAGCTGGCGATGGTCGATACCCACGTCAACGAAAACCCGAACGCCGAGCAACTGGCCGAGATTACGGTGATGGCGGCCGAAGAGATGGAACGCTTCGGGATCGTGCCGCGCGCAGCCTTGCTGTCGCACTCGAACTTTGGCAGCGCCAATTCGGAATCGGCGCAAAAGATGCGCGCCGCGCTGGCCCTCGTGCAGCAGAAAAAGCCCGACCTCGAAATCGACGGCGAGATGCATGGCGACACGGCGCTCGACGCCAAGATGCGCGCCAAGATCATGCCGAACTCGACGCTCAAGGGCGATGCCAACCTGCTCGTGATGCCGAACATCGACGCCGCGAACATTGCCTACAATCTTGTCAAGACTGCGGCCGGCAACGGTATCGCCATCGGCCCGGTGCTGCTGGGCTGCGCGCGGCCGGTGCACATCCTGACCCCGTCGGCCACCGTGCGCCGGATCGTCAACATGACGGCGCTGGCCGTCGTCGAGGCCGTCTCGCCGCGCTGAGGGTGATGGGTGAACGCGTGGATGGCCTGGCCGTCCACGCGTCGCTGTTGACACACTTTGTCTCGGGCTGTCACCGCTTTGTCGCGTGTTTGTCGCCTCGCCGGGACACACGTAACAAACCGTAAGCGCCCCGTTTGCCGCGTCATTTTCGCGTCATAATTATCCGGATAAGCGTTGTCTGAATTGCACGAAAATCTGGAGCGCGAGCCAGTCTGGCGACCTCCTCTGTTACAATCTTCGTTTGGCCGGGCGCGTTTTTCTTCACACTGCGCCTGCAAGACCAACCTCAAATCATCCATCATATGCATAACAAACGAGCCCTCATCACCGGCATCACCGGCCAGGACGGCGCCTATCTGGCGCAACTGCTTCTCGAAAAAGGCTACCACGTCACCGGCACCTATCGCCGTTCGAGCTCGGTCAATTTCTGGCGTATGGATGAGCTCGGCGTTACCACGCATCCGAACCTGTCGCTGGTCGAATATGACCTGACCGACCTGGCTTCGAGCATCCGCCTGCTGGAAACGGCGCAGCCAGGCGAGGTCTACAACCTGGCCGCGCAAAGTTTCGTCGGCGTGTCGTTCGACCAGCCGCTGGCCACCGCATCGATCACCGGTCTGGGCGCGGTCCACCTGCTCGAGGCGATCCGCATCGTCAACCCGAAGATCCGCTTCTACCAGGCGTCGACGTCGGAAATGTTCGGCAAGGTGCAGGCGATCCCGCAGATCGAAGAAACCCCGTTCTACCCGCGCAGCCCGTACGGCGTGGCCAAGCTGTACGCGCACTGGATGACGATCAATTACCGCGAGTCGTATGACATCTTCGGTTCGTCGGGCATCCTGTTCAACCACGAGTCGCCACTGCGCGGCCGTGAGTTCGTCACGCGCAAGATCACCGATACCGTCGCCAAGATCAAGCTGGGCAAGCTGGACGTGCTCGAGTTGGGCAATATGGATGCCAAGCGCGACTGGGGTTTTGCCAAGGAATACGTCGAAGGCATGTGGCGCATGCTGCAGGCCGACAAGCCTGACACCTACGTGCTGGCAACCAACCGCACCGAGACCGTGCGCGATTTCGTCAGCATGGCTTTCAAGGCCGTCGACGTGACGCTCGACTGGAGCGGCAGCGGCGACAACGAAGTGGCCCATTGCACCGCCAGCGGCAAGCAACTGGTGCGCGTCTCGCCGAAGTTCTACCGTCCGGCCGAAGTCGAGCTGCTCATTGGCGATCCGGCCAAGGCCAGGCGCGAGCTGGGTTGGGAGCCGAAGACCACGCTCGAAGAGCTGTGCCAGATGATGGTCGATGCCGACCTGCGTCGCAACGAACTGGGCTTCTCGTTCTGATATGACGCGCCTGGCCACGGACGACACCCTGCTGCGTGAAGGGGAAGGGCGGCGCGCCCTGATCACGGGCCTGCGCGGCTTTACCGGGTATTACCTGGCGCAGGAACTGACGGCCGCCGGCTACCGCGTGTTCGGCACCGTGATGCCGGGTGAAGAGATCGGCCCCGACATGTTTGGGGTGGATCTGTGCGACCGCGATGCGGTTGCCGCCATGGTCGCCGAGGTGCAGCCCGATGTCGTGGCGCACCTGGCCGGCATTGCGTTTGTCGGCCATGCCAACGTCGAAGCCATCTACCGCGTCAATGTGGTGGGCACGCGCAATCTGCTCGAGGCGCTGGCTGCGGGCAGTCACCGGCCAGGCAGCGTGCTGCTGGCTTCGTCGGCCAACATCTACGGCAATGCCAGCGTCCCCGTCATCGATGAAGACGTGACGCCGGCACCGGCCAACGATTACGCGGTGAGCAAGCTGGCCATGGAATACATGGCGCGCCTGTGGATGGACAAGTTGCCGATCACGATCGTGCGACCGTTCAACTACACCGGCGTGGGGCAGGCGGATAATTTCCTGCTGCCGAAAATCGTTTCGCATTTCCGTCGCCACGAGGCGCGCATCGAACTGGGCAATCTTGCCATCGCGCGCGATTTCTCCGATGTGCGCATGGTGGCACGTGCCTACCGTCGCATCCTGGCGGCAGCGCCGGCCGGCGAAGCGTTCAATGTCTGCTCGGGCACGCCGCACTCGCTGTCGAACGTGATCGAGATGATGGGCGAGATCGCCGGCTACCGCATCGATGTGCAGGTCAACCCGGCCTTCGTGCGCGCGAACGACGTGCTGCAACTGACTGGCAGCAACCGCAAGCTGACTGCCGTGGTGGGCGACCTGGCCCCGACGCCGCTGTACGAGACCTTGCGCTGGATGTACCTGGCGTGAATGCCGCAGCGATCAACGTCGGCCTCGGGACGACCATGATCGAACCGGGCCTGACGGGCGGCCGCCTCGATGGCATCGGCGTCTACACCAATGCCTTGCTGCGCCACCTGCCAGCCACCGGCTGCGCGGTCACGCCGTGGTCCTGGCCGCGTGCGCGCAGTGGTGCTGCCGGCATTAGTGTCGGCCAGGCCTTTCCCTATTCGTTTGAAGCGGCCACGCTGCTCGACCTGGTCACGCCGACCGCGCACCGCGTGCACATGCCGCTCGACGTGTTCCATGTGACCGATTACCGCGTGGTGCGCATGGATTGCCCGGTCGTGGCCAGCCTGCACGACGCGCTGCCGATCAAGCACCCGGAGTGGTGCAACCCGCGCTTGCGCGCGCTGAAAAACCAGCTGCAGGCGAGGGCGGCGCGCAAGGCCGACCACGTGATCGCGCTGTCGCACTTTGCCATTCCCGAGCTGGTCGAGTGCTTCGGCATCGACGAGCGGCGCGTGACGGTGGTGCCGTGCGGCGTCGATGAAAGCTGGCTCACGCCGCCCGCGCCGGAGGCCACGCGCGCCACGCTCGCGACCTACCAGCTGCAGGCGGGTTATTTCCTGTTCGTGGGCACGCTGCAGCCGCGCAAGAACGTCGAGCGCTTGCTGGCCGCCTGGCTGATGCTGCCGGCGGCCGTGCGCGCCGAACGCGCGCTGGTGATCGTCGGCGCGCCCGGCAGCCGCAGCGAGGCGCTGGTGGCCAGCATGGGGGCGGCGCGCGCGGCGGGTGAAAACCTCGTCTGGCTCGATCGCCTGACCGACCAGGAACAATTGCGTCACCTGTATGCCGGCGCCGGCGTATTCGTCTTTCCCTCGCTGTACGAAGGCTACGGGATCCCGGTGCTCGAAGCGTTTGCCTCGAACGTGCCGGTGGTGGCGTCCAACACGACCTCGCTGCCCGAAGTGGCGGGCGATGCCGCCTTGCTGGTCGACCCGTTGTCGGCGGGAGAACTGGCCGAGGCCATGCGCACGCTGGCACAAGACAGTGTTGCGCGCACGCGCTGTATCGCCGCCGGGCGTGCACGTGCCGAACAACTGACATGGCAAAACACCGCACGCCTGACGGCAAACGTGTACCGAGCCGTACTTTCGCAGTAAGCTGAGTTGATTATGCGCGTCCTCCATTTTTACAAGACCTACCACCCGGATTCAGTGGGCGGCGTCGAACAGGTGATCCGGCAGATGGCCGTGGGCACCGGGCGCCTTGGCGTGACCAATACCGTGCTGTCGCTGTCGCGCCACCAGAACCTCGCGCCGTTCGAGTTCGAAGGTCACATGGTGCACCGGGTCCCTCTCAATGCCGAGATCGCGTCCAACGCCATCTCGGTCCAGTCGATCGGCGCGCTGGCGCGCCTGGCGCGTGACGTCGACGTCGTGCACTACCACTTCCCGTGGCCGTTCATGGACCTGGCGCACTTCATGGCGCGCGTGAACAAGCCGACGGTGGTCACGTACCACTCCGACATCGTGCGCCAGCGCCACTTGCTGCGCCTGTACCAGCCGCTCAAGCACCGCTTCCTGCGCAGCGTCGACGCCATCGTTGCGACCTCGCCCAATTACCTGGGCTCGTCGACCGTGCTGGCGCGCTATCCGGGCAAGACCAGCGTGATCCCGTTCGGCCTGGACCGCACCACCTACCCGCAGCCCGATCCCGACCGCCTGGCGCACTGGCGCGAGCGGGTTGGTCCGAAGTTCTTCCTGTTCGTGGGCGTGCTGCGCTATTACAAGGGCCTGCACATCCTGCTCGAGGCGGCGGCCGGCACCGATTACCCGGTCGTCATCGTTGGCGCCGGGCCGATCGAGCAGGAGCTCAAGGAACAAGCCGCGCGCCTGGGCCTGAAGAACGTCATGTTCGTCGGCGCGATCGACGAACCCGACAAGGCTGCGCTGCTGACGCTGTGCTACGCGGTATCGTTCCCGTCGCACCTGCGCTCGGAAGCCTTCGGCATTTCGCTGCTCGAAGGCGCGATGTACGGCAAGCCCATGATCTCGAGCGAAATCGGCACTGGCACCACGTACATCAACATCGATGGCGACACGGGCCTGGTGGTCCCGCCATCGGACGCGCTGGCACTGCGCGCCGCAATGCGCACGCTGTGGGACAACCCCGAACTGGCACGCACGATGGGCCGCCGCGCCGCCGCACGCTTCGAGGAGCTGTTCACCTCCGAGCAAATGGCCGCGAACTACACCGCCCTCTACCACGACCTGGTAGCCCGCCGCGCCACCGGCTCAAGCACTACAGCGCTCGAGCAAACCAGCGCAGTTTTGCCGCAGACGAAAGTCTGAGACACCGCATCACCAGCGATCGGCAACGCCGATCGCATCCCCAATCACGGTCAGCAACGCAATTTCATTCTCAAAAGCTCTTGAAAAACAATTAGGGTCAGAGTCGAATTGTTTGACAACTTTGAGGAATTGCCCAATAAATCGACTCTGACCCTCATTAATTTTTGCCAGTTTGGCGGTTTATTTAAAGCTCTCGAGAAATTCAATTACAGCCGGCATCAGAAACCCCGCGCACCGTCGAAAAAGCCCCCAAAATAATTAGGGTCAGAGTCGAATTGTTTGGCAACTTTGGATAATTGCCCAACAATTCTACTCTGACCCTCATTGGGTTTTGGGGTCAGGTGGTTTCGGCCCAGCGGGTGCGGATGTCGCGGATGGCGGGCAGGCGGGCGGCGAAGAGGTCGACCAGCTGGGGGTCGAAGTGGCGGCCTTTCTGGTCGTGCAGGAAGGCGATGGCGTCGTCTTCGGTCCAGGCTTTCTTGTAGGGGCGCACCGAGGTCAGCGCGTCGAAGACGTCGGCGATGGCCACGATGCGGCCCACCAGCGGAATCGCTTCGCCGGCCAGGCCGTTCGGGTAGCCGCTGCCATCGTATTTTTCGTGGTGGGTGAGCGCGATATTGCGTGCCAGCGCCAGCATGCCGCTGGCGTGTTCGCCGATGATCTCGGCGCCGATCGTCACGTGGCTCTGCATGATCTTCCATTCGTCGGGGTCGAGCGGTCCCGGTTTTTGCAGGATGCGATCCGGGATGCCGATCTTGCCCACGTCGTGCATCGGCGCCGCGTGCAGCAGGTCGTCCGCTTCCAGCTCGTTCATCCCGGCCGCGATGCCCAGGACGCGCGAAAAATGGCTCATGCGGATCACGTGCAGGCCGGTCTCGTTGTCCTTGTATTCGGCGGCCAGGCCCAGGCGCTGGACGATCTCCAGGCGGCTCGCGCGCAGCGTTTCCATGCGTACCAGCGACAGGTGGGTGCGCACGCGCGCGCGCACCACCGGCGGGCTGACCGGCTTGGTGATGTAGTCGACGGCGCCCGCCTCGAACCCTTCGATCTCGTCGGCAGTCTCGGTCAGGGCGGTCACGAAAATCACGGGCACCGAGGCCGTGGCCGGATGGGCCTTCAGCGCCGCGCACACTTCGTAGCCCGACATCCCGGGCATCATCACGTCCAGCAGCACCAGATCGGGCTGCTCCTGGCGCGCCAGTTCCAGCGCGCGGGCGCCGTCCTTGGCAAACAGCAGGCGGTAGTGGTCCTGCAGGATCTGGCGCAGCAGCTGCAGGTTGCTGGCTTCATCGTCGACAGCCAGGATCAGCGGCCGGTTGTTCGGTTGGTTCATACGGAAGGATCGTTGGTGGCGTCGCCAGGCGCGCCGTCAGAGGGTTCGTCCCCGAGGATGGCCATCACGGCCTCCAGGTGATCGAGGGCGAGATCGAAATCGAAATCGGCAATGGCCGACTGCGCCTGGACCACGCGGGTGATGACCGGATGGGCGGCCAGCGCCACGGCCAGGCTGGTCATGGCCCCGTCGTTCAGGGCGCCGCGGCGCAGCGCTTCGAGCAGCACGCCGCCGGCGCGCCGTGCGCGTGCCAGGTCGACCGTGGCGCCGGACGCCGCCAGGGCCGGTGCAGCGTCGGCGTTGCCGATCGCGGCCAGCGCCGCTTCGAGCGCCTGCGTTGCCACGCCCAGCGCAGCCGCCGCGTGCCGTTCGTCGGTCGGTACCGCGTTGGTCGCCTGCTCCAGCGTGGCCAGTGCATCGGACAAGCGTTCCAGGCCGACGTTGGCAGCGGCCCCGCGCACCTTGTGCGCGAGCATGCGCAGCTGCACGTGCTCGCCGCCGGCAGCATGCAGGCGCATCGCGCCATCCAGCTGCGCGTACTGGCGGCGGAAGTGTTCGAGTGCCTCGGTATAGGCATCTTCACGGTTGCTCCAGCGATGCAGGCCGGCGCGCCGGTTGAGCACTTCGCGCGGCGCCGTCGAGACGGCCGCCGCCTCCGCCGCCACGCCGCCTTCCAGGCCAAGCACGCGCGCGATCTCGTGCGACAGCGCAAACCAGTCGACCGGTTTGCTGGCAAAGCCGTCCATGCCGGCGTCCACGCTGGCCTGGCGGTGCTCGGCCAGCACACTGGCGGTCATCGCAATCACCGGCAGGCGCGCGGTGCCATGGCGCGCCTCGTGCTCGCGGATGGCGCGGGTCGCGTCCAGACCGTCCATCACCGGCATCTGGAAGTCCATCAGCGCCACGTCGTAGTCGCCGCTGGTGGCCAGTTCGACGATCGCGCCGCCGTCGCGCGCGGCCGTCATCGTATGGCCGCGGCGCGTCATCAACAGCTGCATCAGTTCGAGGTTCTGCGGCACGTCGTCGGCCACCAGCACGCGCAGCGGCGGCAGCACGGCCGCGCTGCGCACGCGTGGCGCCTGGTTGCCAAAGCGCGCCAGGATGAGCGGTACGCGCACGTGGAACGTCGCGCCCTGGCCCGGCGTGCTCTCGGCCCAGATCCGCCCGCCCATCAGCTCGACGAGCTGCTTGCTGATCGTGGTGCCCAGCCCCGTGCCGCCGAAGCGGCGCGTCATCGAGGCGTCGGCCTGGGTGAACGGATCGAAGATCGCGGCCAGGCGGTCGGGCGCAATGCCGATGCCGGTGTCGATCACGGCGATGCACAGCTGGTCGACATCGGCGCCCACGGTCAAGGTCACGCCGCCGGTGGCGGTGAACTTGATCGCGTTATCGAGCAGGTTGGTGAGCACCTGGCGCATGCGCAGCTCGTCGCCGCGCAGGCCGGTGGGCAGCGCCGGATCGTACTGGATGTCCAGGTGCAGGCCCTTGGCGCGCGCATTGGCTGCCAGCGTCGACGACAGTTCATCGATCAGCGACAGCAGGTTGTAGTCGTTCTGTTCGAGTTCGACGGCGCCTTTTTCGAGCTTGGCCGTGTCGAGGATTTCATTGAGCAGCCGGAGCAGGGCGCGGCCGGCGCTGCGTACGGTGTCCAGATGGTGGCGCTGTTCGGCATCGAGTTCGCCGTCGAGCAGCACGTCGGTAAAGCCGAGGATCGAATTCATCGGCGTGCGGATCTCGTGGCTCATATTGGCCACGAAGGTGGCGCGGGCAGCCGCGGCCTGCTCGGCCTTCTCCTTGGCGCAGCGCAGCGCTTCTTCCATTTCGCGCCGCTCGGTGATGTCGAGGATGACGCCATCCAGGTACTGGACGTTGCCTGCCTCGTCATGCACGCCGTTGCCGTTTTCCCAGAGCCAGCGCACGCTGCCATCGGCGTGCAGCAGCCGGTATTCAACCAGGTATGGCCGGTCTTCGCGCATCGCCGCGCTGGTTTCCTTGCCCACCCGCAGGCGGTCTTCGGCATGGATCATCGCGCCGAACACGCGGCGCGGCGGGCTGCCCAGGAAGTCGCGCGCCGGATAACCGGTCACGCGTTCGACCGCATCGCTGATGAAGATCATCGGCCAGTCGTCGTTGATCGCGCTGCGGTACGAGATGCCGGGGATATTGCCGATCAGGGAGCGGAACTGCTGCTCGCTGGCCTGTAGCGCGCTTTCCATCGCACGCCGCTCGCTGATGTCGGTGACGAAGCAGACAAACAGGTCCTGCTGGTCCAGGCGTGCGTGGCCGATCGCGCCGCGGATCGGGACTTCGTGGCCATCCTTGTGCAGGCACCAGGTCTCGGTGCTGGTCTTGATGCCATCGAGACTGCCACGCGCCAGTACGGTCAGCACATTGAAGTCGGCGGCGCGACCGCGCTCGGTCAGCAGCAGCCCGATGCTGCGCCCGACGATTTCGTCGCGGCCCCAGCCGAAAATGCGCTCGGCCGAGGCATTGAATTCAGTGATGATGCCGTCGCGCCCGACCGTGATCACGCCGTCGATCGTGGTGGTGAGCAGGGCGCGCATCCAGGCTTCGCTGCGCGACAGGTCCTGGAACATCTGGCGATAGCGCAGCAGGCCATTCACGCCCAGCACGGCCGCCGACAGCGCCACCGTGGTCACGGTGATCGACAGCGCCAGGAAGCCGCTGCTGGCACTGCCCGCGCCGCCCGGATCGACCGTGCCCGAGAAGCGCGCAGCCGCCATGCCGGTGTAGTGCATGCCGGCGATCGCGCAGCCCATCACGCAGGCCGACAGCAGCAGACGGCGCGATTCGGACACCGACTGGAAGCGCGACAGGCCATGGCGCACGCCCAGGGCCAGCGTGGACAGGATCACGGCCACCAGGATCGAGACCGCGAACGTGAACGGATCGTAGTGCAGCGACAGGCGCATGCGCATGCCGTCCATGCCGGCATAGTGCATCGCACCGATGCCGGCGCCCACCAGCACGCCGCCCACCAGCAAATGGGACAGGCGCAGTTCGGGACGCGAGATCAGGCTGAGCGCCACCCACGAGGCACCGATGCTTGGCAGCGCCGACAGCAGCGTCGTCCAATGGTCGTAATGCACTGGCGTGCACAAATCAAAGGCAAGCATGCCGATGAAGTGCATCGACCAGACCCCGGCGCCGAGCGCCAGGCTGCCCGTGCCGAGCGCGATGGCGCGGTGCGACGGATGGGCGCTGGCCTGGCCCGTAACCTGCAACCCCATCCACGACGAGAAGATCGCCACCAGCAGCGACAGCCCCACCAGCGTGGGGTCGTAGATCCCGTAGGTGAGCAGGGATGGGTCTTCAGGGACGGCGAACGAAGGCAGCATAGCGGGCTTAAGGTTGTTGTGAAGTAAATAAAACTTCCACATGGCACTAACCTAAAGTATCGCATTTTCTGAATTTGACGTGTCGTTGCACACGAGAAAGTTGGACGAATTGTTGTGTTTTGTAGCGTCGTCGCGACCACGCAAGGCTGTTCATTGCGTAAAAATCATGCTCGCTGGTATGCTGGAGACATAAAGAGCGACTTTCGTCTTCCCCGCGCCCCGCGCTGGCGGGCGGCCATCCCAAGAGAACCACATGCGATTTTTGCAACTCTGCATCGGCGTTGTCATCCTGGTAGGCAGCCCGGCGGTATTGGCGTCGGGGGCCCCGCCGCCCGCGCCCTACCTGTCGATCACCACCGAGAGTTCTCCACCGTCGAGCATGCTCGAAGACGGGCGCGTGGTCGGCATTGCCACCGACAAGATCCGGGTTGTCATGGAACGGGCCGGCGTCACCCACGACATCACGCTGCTGCCCTGGAAACGCGCCTACGCGGCCGCACTGCAGCAGGCCAACGGCTGCGTGTACTCCGCCACCCGCACGCCCGAACGGGAAGCACTGTTCAAGTGGATCGGGCCGACCGACGTGGCGCAGTGGGTGCTGATGGGCCGCATCGACCGGGCCTGGCCCATCGCCAGCCTGGAAGACGCGCGCGGCCTGCGCATCGGCACCTACGCCGGCGACGCCCGCGACAGCTATCTGCGTAGCCGGGGCCATGTCGTCGACACATCGCCCCACGACATGCTCAATCCGCCCAAGCTCCTGCAGGGCCGCATTGATTTGTGGGCCGCCAGCTGGCGCGCGGGCAGCGATGTGCTGGCGAAGAATGGCTGGGACAAGCAGATCGTGCCGGTGTTCGTGTTCAACCAGGTCGCCGTCTACCTGGCCTGCAATCCGGCCGTTCCCGATGCACTGGTCAAGCGCCTGAATGTCGCGTTCGAAGCGATCGAGCGCGACGGTACGGCACGCGCCATCGAGCGGCGTTACGAGCGGCGTGCTACATCACGCTGACCGCGCCAGGTGCGTCATGGCATGCATGTGACAGCTCAAGGCGCGCGCGAACGCGTGGTCGCAATATCGGCATCGCGGCGCGCTGGATTTGCCCGAACGGCAAACCTTTGCGCGCCGTACGCTCGATACCGAAGACCATGAATCTGCAGAGACGACCCGGCCGCATGCCGCTGCTGCTGGAGCGCAGCTTGCACACATGCTAAGCTGCCCCATTCTGCAAAAAAGGTGAGTTCATGAGCGCGTTGGTGAGGACAGGGATTGTAGGGCTGGACGAGATCCTGCACGGCGGTATCCCACGCAATAACAACCTGCTCGTCGAAGGGCCGCCCGGTGCGGGCAAGACGACGCTGGGACTGGGCTTCATCTACCGCGGCGCCGTCGATTTCGACGAGCCGGGCGCCATCGTCTCGTTCGAGCTCGACCCGGCCAAGCTGCTGCGCGACGCCGCCGGCTTCGACTGGGACCTGCAGGGCATGATCGACCAGGGCAAGATCAAGATCATCCAGACCAGCCCGGCTGTGCTGATGAGCGAATTTCGCAGCAGCGACGGTGCATTCTCGGCCGCGCTGCTGGCGATGGGCGCCAAGCGCCTGCTGATCGACGGCCTGACGCCACTGCGCCTGTACGCCGAAGGCAACGACATCCCGTTCCGCGAAGACGTGCACCTGCTGATCGAGGGCCTCACGCGCCTGGGCGTGACGACGATGGTCACGGCCGAGAAGGACGCGTCGCTCGGCGGCGTGCTGGCGCATGAACGCTTCGTGTTCGACACCATCATCTCGCTGACGCTCGAAGAAGCGCGCCGCCGCGTGCATCGCCGCCTGACGGTGGCCAAGTCGCGCGGCCAGGATTTCATCGGCGGCAGCCACACCATGCGCATCGAGGCGCACCAGGGCGTGCACGTGTACCGCCGCGCCCAGTCGCGCCCGGTCATGTCGCCCGACCAGCCGACCTCGGAAGAGCGCCTGTCGACCGGCTCGGCCGCGATCGACAAGATGATGGACGGCGGCATCTACAAGGGCTCGGTGACACTGGTCAGCGGCATTTCCGGCACCGGCAAGACGGTGCTGAGCGTGCAGTTCCTGAGCGACGCCATCAAGAATGGCCACAAGGCGCTGCTGGTCAGCCTGGATGAACACGCGCGCCAGCTGATGCGCAACGCCAAGCCCCTCGGCTTCGACCTGCAGGCACTGGTCGATGCGGGCGATCTGTTCATCCATTATGAGTCGCCGCTTGAACTCGAACTGGACGTGCACTTCGACCGCATCATCAAGCTGGTGGAAAAGGAAGGCATCGACTGCGTCGTGTTCGATTCGATCGCCGTGTACGAAATGACCAGCCGCAGCGAAGTGGCTGATTACCTGTACGCGCTGGCGAGCTTCTTCAAGAACCGGCTGGCCACGACGCTGTTCAACTATGAAAGCCCGGAACTGCTGGGCGTGTCGCAGATCAGCGAAGAGCTCAAGGGTTCGCACCTGGTCGACAACATCATCCTGCTCAATTACGTCGAAATCTCCACGGTGCTGCGCCGCGCGCTGGCGGTGCCGAAAGTGCGCGGCAGCCGCAACCTGCAAGTGACGCGCGAATACACGATCGGCGTGGGCGGCCTGAGCCTGCTGGACGAAAGCGACAACAATACCCAGGCCGTACCGCAATTGCCGTTCTCGTCGTATTACGGCCTGCTGTCGCGGTCCCCATCGCGCCAGAGTCCGATGATCGAGGAAGCCGTCGCCAATGGCGAGCCTTTGCCCGAGTCGACGCACCAGCCGGCCGAAACCAACCGGTGATCACCGTCGACCTGCCCGACAAGCCGCCCATCGACTGGGACGACTGGCGCGCGCCGCTGCGCCAGTACACCGAGGCGACCGGGCTGGTGACGTCGGTCTACGACACGGCCGGCGTGCGCCGCATCGGGCCGCTGACCGGCTCGCGCATGTCGACCTTCCTCGCGGAGCAGTCGACGCTGTGGGCCGAGGACGGCCCCGGCACGGCGCTCGAGCGCAGCCTGGCGCGTGACGTCTGCCAGCAGGGCACGCCAGCGGCCAGCGAATTCAGCGAAGGCTTCTGCGTGCGCGCGCTGCCACTGCTCTTGCATGGCAATGTGTATGGCGTGCTGGTATTCGGCTGGCGCTTTGCCGATTTCAGCTCGCCCCTGGCCTGCGAGCGCATCGGCCGGCAGATCGGCGTGTCGGGCCACCTGCTGTGGAGCGAGGTGCGACTCGATTCGCCAGTCTCGGCGCAGCGCATGGCCACCTACGAAACCCTGCTGCGCACGCTCTCAAGCACGCTCGACCGGCAGCGCGAAACCATCGACGACCTGACGCGTGTGAACCGCACGCGCGAGCTGTTCCTGGCCACCGTCTCGCACGAGATGCGCACGCCGCTGTCGGCGCTGTCGATGCGCATCGAGCTGATGCTGCGCACGATTCCCGACCTGCCAGAGAAAGCCGTCAGCGGCCTGGAATCGATGCGCGTGCACGTGCGCCAGGAAGCCGGCATGGTCGACGACCTGATCGACGCGGCGCGCACGCTGACCGGGCAGATGTCCATCGTGCGCAAGCCGATCGTGCTGGGGCAGGTGCTGCGCGAAGCCATCGCCACGGTGGAACCGCATGCGCACGCCAAGCAGATCCTGATGCAGGTAACGCCTGCCGATTACGGCGCGGACATCCGCTTCGAGGCCGACGGGCAGCGGCTGCAGCAGGTGTGCTGGAATTTGCTGTTCAATGCGGTAAAGTTCACGCCGGTGGGCGGGGTGATTCGCATTGGTATCCGCCGCAGTGGGGGATGGGTCGAGATCGATATCGCCGATTCGGGGCAGGGCATTGAGGCGGACGATCTGCCGCATGTGTTTGGGGCGTTCAAGCTGCAGCAGCATGACAATGCGACCGGGCTGGGACTGGGGCTGTATATCGCGCGGCGGATTGTGGAGCTGCATGAGGGGACGCTCAGTGTCAGCAGTGAAGGGCGGGGGAGGGGGGCGACGTTTGCGATTCGGTTGCCGGTGGCCGGAGTTGGGGTGGCGGCGCCTGGTGATGCTGAGCGTGAGTAGCAACCAAGCCACGCTGCCTGGGAAGATTGCGGTTTTTTACCGTAACACGCCGTCTGCTTGCCCAGAGTTTGGTGTGTTGCGTCGACCGGTTGAATTCAAGACCCTTATCCGACGCTGGTAAACAGTTCGGCTGTCCAGTCGGCAAACGCACGCGTTGCCGGAGAGAGAAAGCGGTGGTGGGGGTAAAGTAGTGAGACAGGAACAGGTGCTGGCCGCCAGTCGGCCAGCACCTCGACTAACTCACCGGCCTGCAATTGTTCCGCCACCAGCATCTCCGCCAACTGAATCAGGCCGCGTCCGTCGATGCCAAGCTTGATGTAAAGCCCAGTCTCGTTGACGGCAACCTTGCCGGACACCGGCACGGCGACGCAATTTCCATCTTCGACAAAATGCAGCTCACTTCCCCGCCACGTCGTGCCAGAAAAGTAGTGGACAGCCTGGTGTGCCTGCAGATCCAGCAGCGTCTTGGGCGTCCCCTTTTCTTCCAAGTAGGACGGCGCCGCGCAAGTAATCCAGCGCAACTCCCCTAAACGGCGCGAGACCAGCGTCGAGTCATTGAGGTTGCCGGTACGGATCACACAATCGACGCCATCCTGGATCAGGTCCACCTGCCGATCATTTATACCGATCATCAGATAGATATCGGGGTAGCGCTGCTGAAATTGCTCCAGACGCGGCAGGATCAAGGCATGCGCAATGCCCCCCGGCATATCCACCCGCAACTTCCCTTGCGGGCGCTCGGCAGAGCCGTTCAGGCTAGCTTCCGTGTCGTCAATCAGGTCGAGTATTTCGCGGCAACGGTAGAAGTACTGCTCACCTTCCGGTGTCAAGCTGAGGTTTCTGGTTGAACGGTTCAGCAACCGGATTTGCAAATGTTTTTCAAGCCTTTTAACGATGCCTGTGACGGATGACGGCGGTAAGCCGAGAGTCTGCGCTGCGCGTACGAAGCTCTTGCCTTCGACGACTCGAACAAACACCTGCATTGCTTGTACGCGATCCATTTGTTGTCCTGATAGCTATACAGAAAACGGCACTATAACCCACCATTGTTCGCATTTTCTGCACGTTGAAAACCGCCAGGACCACTTTTTCCGCATCGTTGGGCCCCCTATAGTGCAGGTATCAACTTTAGAGGGGAAGCCAACATGTCCAACCAAGTCCGCCAATTATCGGTACCGCTAATGACGAACCGGGCAGATCCTGACGCGATGTCTAAAAAGATTCTTGTACTCGGTGCCGGGGAACTCGGGATGCCCGTACTGCGCAGTCTCGCGCAACGCGCGAAGGACATCGACGGTGTGACCATTAGCGTGTTGCTGCGCGCAAGCGCCGTCATGTCCAATGTGCCAGACAAGCAGCGTGATGTGGCCGAAATCCGGGATCTCGGGATCGACATCATCATCGGCGATCTTGTGAAAAGCTCCATCGACGAGCTGGCTGAAGTATTCGCGCAATATGACACAGTCATTGGGTGTGCTGGCTATGCAGCGGGTATCGATACGCCAATGAAATTGGCGCGTGCTGCCCTGCAAGCGGGAATTCCCAGATATTTCCCATGGCAGTTCGGCGTCGATTTTGACGTAATCGGTCGCGGCAGTCCGCAGGACATCTTCGACGCCCAGTTGGACGTGCGCGAATTGCTGCGGGGTCAGCACCAGACTGAGTGGGTCATCATCTCGACCGGTATGTTCATGAGCTACCTGTTCGAGCCAGAATTCGGCGTCGTCGATCTTAAAGAAAATGCCGTTCACGCTCTTGGCAGCCTCGACACGGCTGTCACGCTGACGACGCCAGATGACATCGGCGTTCTGACTGCCGAAGTCGTGTTCACGCAGCCCCGTATCCGGAACGACATCGTGTATTTAGCGGGTGACACGGTGACGTATGGGGAAGTGGCCGACAAGCTGCAAGCGGCACTAGGCCAACCCTTCCGCCGTTCGGCGTGGAGCGAGGCGTACTTGCTAGACGAGTTGGCCCGCGACCCACATAACATGATGCGCAAATATCGTGCCGCCTTTGCCCAGGGCAGGGGTGTCGCTTGGGATAAAAGTGGCAGTTTTAATACCCGGCGCGCTATTTCGGTGACCGACGTGGCGTCGTGGATCGATGCAAACCTGGTTGCTGGCCGTAGCAATTAGTATTCATCCACAGGGCTTAGGCGCCAACGTCCATTGGCGATGTCCATCCATTGGCTGTGTCAGTCTGATATCTGGACACATCCTCTACTAACTTAAGGGAATGTTAAAGTATCCGCTGGATTGTCAAGATGCGCTCGAAAAATCAAGGGGCCAAATCATCGCAGAGCTCGCGTCTGAATGTCAAACCTGACACCGGAACCTCCAGAGCTCGTGTCTGAATGTCAGACCTGACATCGCAACCTCTAGTGACGCCGGAACTTTTAGCGTTGCTATTTACAGCGTCCTTGTAGCAGTATTTCAACCATAGGCAGCGCGCTCGATTTCTAGATATCGGCTCTATGCTGTTTTCTAACCGTTGAAATTTTTCTGCACCCCAAAACTGCCATGATCCGTTCCAATGATATGTTGGAGAACGGAAGGAAAGCATCTTAAAGTATTACTAACTAAAAATTATATTTTATCAACTATTCACTTTGAAAGTGTAGTTCGGTTTTGGAAAATGGCCGTTTTTCGCTCGCTCATTGGCTTTAAATCGGATATTATTTTCTGATAACTAGGGAGAGAAGATGTCCGATGATCGTCAATACAATATGGAGTTTGAAGCTGAAGTTCGCCGAGTCGCGGAAGCAATTTGGTCATTAGCACCTGGGCAGTGTCAGCCATCTTACTATCCAAATGACATATACATCCAAGAGCTTGATGGAATAGCTCGATTGCGCGACGTGAGCCATTTAATAATGGTAACGACTAGTACTAAGCTGAAAAAAACGAAGGATGACGTACTAAAGTTGAACGCTGCTGAAGCTCATGAAGAAAAAACAGCCACACAAGTTTCAAAATGGTTTATTACGGAAAAGCAGCTTGATGCTCAGCATATTGAATTTGCTCGAAAAAATAAAGTAACTCCTTTAACTCTCGAACAGTTCCGGCGCCGCTTTTTTGATGGAAATCGCTATGTGTCACTGAGGAAAAACGCGGCGTTTGGTTCCGCGAGAGACTTACATAACGATTCAACAAATATCGATGACTCTAAATATGTTGAATTGCCTGTCACACTGATTGATGACAAGCCAGCAAATCGTGCATTAAATTTTTCCACGAGTAGACAGAGTTCGCTTGATGACATTGTAAAATGTGTTCGAGAAGGGAATATCGCAGTTATAATCGCTCCGTTTGGCTCTGGGAAAAGCATCACTACCCGCCAAGTATTTTTGAGACTTGCATCCGAATATTTTCAAGAGAACTCTCGTCCAATTCCACTAGTATTAAATCTTCGTGAACACTGGGGACAAAGCTACTCAGATGAGATTTTGGACCGTCATGCTCGTTCGATAGGATATAACCCGCGCCCAGATCTTGTTATCGCTTGGAGAGCTGGCCTAGCACATCTTTTGGTAGATGGCTTTGACGAAGTGGCATCTCAAGGCGTCATTCGTAAAGATGATAAGACTTTTATGAGAAAAGCTCGTCGGGAAGCATTAAGTGGTGTGAGAGATTTCATCACAAAAATTCCTCCCGGCGTCGGAGTTTTACTTTGTGGGCGAGATCACTATTTCGATGATGAGAACGAGATTTCATCGGCGCTATCAATTGGTGGGAAGCACTGCAAAGTTTTTCGACTTGGCGAATTTACTGAAGCTGGCGTAAACGAATTTTTAACTAAAAACGGTATTGAACAAAAATTGCCCGATTGGTTGCCTCGTAAACCACTATTAATTTCTTATCTCATACAGCGAGATTTAATAAGTGAGATCGTTGCAATTGATTCCAGCAGTGGATTCCCTTATGCATGGGACACGTTTTTAAGGAAAATAACAGAACGGGAAGCGACACTCGAGTCTTCTACAATGGAAGCTCAGACGCTACGTGCCGTTATGGAGCGATTAGCTTTCTTAGTTAGAGAGCGTTCTTCCGGTACTGGGCCAATAACCGGTACAGACCTTTCCAGCGCATTTATTTATGAGACTGGTCAAGCGGCCGGCGAAGGCGTACTTGCTCAACTCCAACGTCTTCCCGGCTTAACTGAACGTGATCAAGACTTAGGTGCTCGATCATTTGTCGACGAAGATATGCTTGCTGCTCTTCAAGGAAGTGCATTCTATCGGCTTGTCGTCGATAACTTCAAAAATGATACTTTAAGGCCTATCGCGGAGCTTAGGCCAAAAGCAGTAATGATGGCTTCCTACTTGTTAATTCGCGATGGTTTTAATAGTAGTACTCTAGTATCGTTAGCTAAAAACCTTTTCCGCCAAACACGAAATATTCCAGGGTCAGGGCAGACGTTATCTGATTTGGTTTCAGTAGCTATTTTTGTGGCATTTGAGGAAGAGCTCTCCTTTGTCAACTTTAATGACATCGACGTTGAGGCGGCAGCAATTGGACGTATCAGTATTGAAGAAATTGCATTGAAAGGAATAACTTTCAAAGACTGTGTTATTTCTGAAGTAATTTTAAGCCCTGCGGGTATGAACGGTGGTGTGACGTTCCAGAATTGTATGATAAATAAAATAGTGGGTGTTTCTGATTCGGCAGGGCTTCCACCTGAGATGTTCTTTAACTGCGATGTCGAAAATTATGATCAACTAGGTACCACAAATGCGGTCTTGCAATCAAATCTACCGCCTCAATTAAAAGCATTGATCACTATCTTGCGGAAGTTATATAAGCAGGCAGGTGGTGGAAGAAAGACAAATGCGCTTCGACGCGGAATTACCCAGTCAACTGTTGCTGACTATATCGATCGAGTGGTTCAGATCCTTGAGATTGAGGGTCTTGTGTTTATCACCGGCGATGTTGTACACCCAGTTCGTAAGCAAGCAAATCGGGTTGAAGCGATTTTAGTCGCTCCATCATTGAGCTTAGATCCGCTAGTTGCGAAGGTGAAGGCGCTGCTTTGAAAATATTTCACATATAGCTTAATACGAGGCACGGTCTCTTATTCGCGATTTTTCAAATAAATATTTCGAATTATTTTTCTTTGAGTAATTTTTTAAATATTTTTGATGAGTAGTAATTAAGCGTTCTAAACGTGCCATTAAGAGGAGGTTTTTATTCCGTCACTTGAATGGCTTGTGTGCTAGTGGTTCGTTTGGCCCCACTTCAATTTTTTAAAGTAATTTCGATTGAAGACAAATTGGGGTCAAAAGAATTGGGTTTATACGAGAATGGGGCCAAATCTGAAATTCGGACATAGACTCAGCTTTGCACAAGCCAAATCGGAGTCCGAATTAGATTAAATGCCTTACCTCATCTCCAAAGCTAGGGGATATCTTTCAGAAAAGCCGATATCTATTCAGCGATACTGATAATTGGGAAACAAGTTTGACTACCTTAGACTTCGTGCCCAGACGCCAGGCCAACCCTCAAAGTAGGACCGACCCTTGAGCTGGAGTGCAGAGCTGGAATTTGTTTCTCAATGCGTTCAAGTTAACGCCGGTCGGCGGGGTGACCGGTATCGGTATCCGCCGTACCAAGACATGGGTCAAGATCGATATCGCCAATTCCGGGGCGGAAATTGATGCAGACGATCTGCCGTATGTCTTTTGCGCGCTCAAGCTGCAGGAGCATGACAATGCCACTGGTCCGGGACTGGGGCTGTATGTCGCGCGGCGAATTTGGAAGCTGCATTTAGGGACGGGTAGTGTCAGTAATAGGCGGCGGGGCGGGGTGATGATTGCGATTCGGTCGCCGATGGTCGCGCTCGGCTGACCGCCTTAATGAGGCGAAGACCATATAGCAAAAAACCCGCACTTCCTGGGAAGATTGCGGGTTTTAAGCGTAATACGAATACGTGATGCGAGTAGGTGGTGCCTCCGGCCGGAATCGAACCGGCACGCCTTACGGCGCTTGATTTTGAGTCAAGTGCGTCTACCAATTCCGCCACAGAGGCCCAATCGCAGGCGGGCATCTTAGCACATCGATTGCTCAGCTGGCCAGTGCGCCGCGAAATTCGGTGAGGGGGCTGCCAGATGGATGCTCTGACTAACACGTCATCCGATGCTGCAACAACCGCAAGCTCCCCATCGGCCCGACAATCTCCAGCACATGCTCACGCACCTCGACATCGATCGCGCCTTCCTGCCCGCGCAGCCAGGGGCGGGGGCGGAAGTAGCGGATGCTGGTGCTGTCGGCGGCCGTACGCCGGTAGCCAAGCGCTCCAAGCGCTTCGTCCAGCCTGGCAATCATCTGGCAGTCGTCGGCGCGGCTGCGCATTTCAAAGCGGCCCGGACCCAGCATGCAGATGGGGAGCAGGCCGCCGACGACAGCGGGGACCACGAGGAAGGGCATCGGGGTGGTGGGATCGATCAGGTGCAAGGCCATTACCAGCAGTGGCAGGCCAGCCAGCAGCGTGAGCGCCCAGGGCAGCGACTGGCGCCAGGTGTCCATGCGCTGCAGGAACCCAGGGCGTTTCCTGACGCGCTCGATTTCAGAAAATGTCACGCTGTTCATGCTGCTCTCCCCTGGCTGCCCGCATCGGTCCGTGTTCACGCTGATCAAGAAAACTGGTGCAATATCCAGCCGACTATTAGTTGAATCGTCATTAACCTGATCATTGTGACGAGCGCCCAGTGGCTGACGTTTGACTGCGCGCAAACACGCATTCGTTGAAGCCAGCTTCTCATAAAGACAACACTTGCCGCGCACAGGTGATTTTTGGACAGTTCATCGACCCAGAACGAACAAGCCGCACAACAGTGCGGCTTAAGAGGGGGAAAGTACTCAGGGCTTTTGGCGGAACAGCCGGAAGCGTTCGTCGCGGTCCGAAGCGCGCCGGCCTTCCCACAGCGGCACCGCGTCGCGCACGTTCCACTTCGGCAGCAGGGTGGCGTCGCGGCGGTTGCGCAGGCTGTCTTGCAGCAGCACGTAGTCGCACTTGCCGCCGGCGAGCGTGACGAATGGCAGGCGGCCGTAGAAGGCAAGCGAGGCGCGCTGGGCGGCGCCGACGTTGGTGGCGATGCAGTTCGCGTCGGCTGGCAGGCGGGCGGCGATCTGCTGGGCCACGCCGGCGTAGCTCTTGCCGTAGTTCAGGTCGGGCAGGAACAGCGTCATCAACAGCACCCACAGCAGGATCAGGCCGCCGGAGGACAGCACCACGGCGCGCCACAGTACCGCCGGCTGGCGCGACAGGCGCCAGTGCACCAGCATGATCCAGCCGACGCTGGCGCCGGCCGCCACGATGAAGGTGACCACGCCGATTTCGGGCGTGAAGCCCGGCACCAGCTTGAGCGCGTTCTTGGCCAGCTGTGCCGGCCAGCCGGTCAGCTTGGCGATCCAGAAGAGCCAGATGATCGCGCTCAGCATCGTCAGCACCATCACCGAGAACCAGTCGATGGCGTTGATCGCGCCGCGCTTCATCGTCGGCAGGCCGAAGGCGGCCATCAGGGCCAGCGGCGGCAGCATTTTCAGGAAGTCGCTGTTTTCGGGCGACGGGTCGGCCAGCATTTGCAGCACCAGCGCCAGGAAGAAGAACACGGGCAGCACGATGTGCAGCATCTGCTGGCGGCGCCAGGCCCAGATCGCCCACAGGGCGAATGGCCAGGCTGGCCAGAAGAACCAGATACCGATCCGGAAGAAGGCTTTCAGCGCCGGCCAGCCGGGCAGGCCGATCTGGCGCGCGTTCCAGTTGAGCCAGTCAGAGACCGGCGACAGGCCGTAGGGCTGCAATACCGTGGCCGGCGCGATCCAGATCAGCGTGATGCCGAAGCCGACACCGGCGGCGACAGCCAGGTCGCGCAGCGCGCGCGGCGTGGGCAGCTCGAGGTAGCGGGTGCAGGCGAACAGCGCCACGATCAGCACCAGTGGCGGCAGGAAGCCCTGCGTGAGCGCCAGCGTGCCAAGGGCAAGGCCCACCAGCACCGCATTGCGCGTGCTGGCCAGTTCGACGTAGCGCACGGCGCGGTACAGGAAGAAGGCGAGCAGCGCGCCCTGCAGCGTCGCTGCGAGCGTCAGGTGGCTTTGCAGCAGCAGGCCCAGGCTGCCGAGGTAGATCAGGACGGCGGTATCGCCCAGCATGCGGCCGTAGTCGTCCGGCTCGGGCTGGCCGCCGAAGGCCAGGCGCAGCGGTTGCGCTTCGGCGCGCCGGCCCAGGTGGAAGGCGGTGTACCAGAGCGACATCGTGCCCAGCACGAAGATGCCGATCGTCGAGACGCGGGCGGCCAGCACGTCGCCCAGCAGCCAGCCGAACAGCTTGATGCACACGGCGCCAAGCCAGAACGCGAGCGGCCCTTCATCGACGCTGGCGAGCCCCGCGATGTTCGGATACAGCCAGTCGGCCAGCGTGCCATGCGCCATCGTCCACATGATGCCGAAGCTGGCGGCGTCTTCCTTCCACAGGTCGCGGCCGATCAGGCCGGGCAGGATGTAGAACAGGCCCAGCGCAAGCAAGGCCCAGCGGGGCAGTGCGAGGGTGGCGGCGGCGGGAAGACGGACTGGTTTCATCGATAAGTCTGATGGCAGAAATGAGCGCGTAGTATAGCCGCGAAAAAAAAGAAGCCGGATAAGCGGCTTCTTTTTTGAAGCCGGCAAAGCCGGCTGTCTGGCCAAAGCCGGTGAAGGCTTTGACGGGATTACATCGGCTATTAGCCGTTGGCGACCGAGGTCTTCGAACCAACTGCGCCGAACTTCTGGCGGAATTTCTCGACGCGACCGGCGGTGTCGACGATCTTGTGCTTGCCGGTGAAGAACGGGTGCGATTCAGCCGACACCTCGATCTTGACCAGTGGGTATTCTTTGCCTTCGTGTTCGATCTTGTCGCGGGTGTTGATGGTCGAGCGCGTGATGAACTTGAAGTCGCACGACACGTCATGGAACACGACGTCGCGGTATTCTGGGTGAGTTTCGGTCTTCATGGTCTTGCTTTCTATAGAGTTGGTAGCCAAACAGCACTTCGTCGGTCGTCTCGCTTCTTGACCCGATTGCCGATCACTTGCCAGGGTTGGGCAGAACCGGCGATTATAAATTGGTTTTCACCTTCCGGCAATGCCCAACAAAAAAGGCAGCCCGAAGGCTGCCTTTGCGCGGGATGCGTTGCAGTGGCTTAGCCGCCGCGGCGCATCATGTCGAAGAACTCCACGTTGTTCTTCGTTGCGCGCATCTTGTCGAGGATGAACTCCATCGCTTCGATCTCGTCCATCGAGTACAGCAGCTTGCGCAGGATCCAGATTTTTTGCAGCTGGTCCGGCTTGATCAGCAGTTCTTCGCGGCGGGTACCCGATTTGTTCAGGTTGATCGACGGGTAGACGCGCTTTTCGGCCAGGCGGCGCTCGAGGTGCACTTCCATATTGCCGGTACCCTTGAATTCTTCAAAGATCACGTCATCCATGCGCGAACCGGTTTCGATCAGCGCGGTCGCGATGATGGTCAGCGAGCCGCCTTCTTCGATATTACGCGCTGCGCCGAAGAAGCGCTTCGGACGCTGCAGTGCGTTGGCGTCGACACCACCGGTCAGGACCTTGCCCGAGGCAGGGATCACGGTGTTGTAGGCGCGCGCCAGGCGGGTGATCGAGTCCAGCAGGATCACGACGTCCTTCTTCATTTCGACCAGGCGCTTGGCTTTTTCCAGCACCATCTCGGCAACCTGCACGTGGCGGGTCGCTGGTTCGTCGAAGGTCGAGGCAACCACTTCGCCGCGCACCGAACGCTGCATCTCGGTCACTTCTTCCGGACGTTCGTCGATCAGCAGGACGATCAGCGTGACGTCGGGGTGATTCGCCGTGATGGCGTGTGCGATGTGCTGCAGCATGACCGATTTGCCGGACTTTGGCGACGCCACCAGCAGGCCGCGCTGGCCCTTGCCGATCGGCGAAATCAGGTCGACGATGCGGCCGGTGATGTTTTCGGCGCCGTTCATGTCGCGCTCGAGGCGCAGCGGCTCGTTCGGGTGCAGCGGCGTCAGGTTCTCGAACAGGATGCGGTGTTTCGAAGCCTCTGGCGATTCGCCATTGACCTTGTCGACCTTGACCAGCGCGAAATAACGTTCGCCGTCTTTTGGCGTGCGTACTTCGCCTTCGATCGAGTCACCCGTATGCAAGTTGAAACGACGGATCTGCGACGGCGAGATATAAATGTCGTCGGTCGAGGCCATATAGCTCGCATCTGGCGAGCGCAGGAAACCGAAACCGTCCGGCAGCACTTCGAGAGCGCCGTCGCCGAAGATCTGCTCACCGCCTTTTGCGCGCTTCTTCAGGATTGCAAACATCAATTCCTGTTTGCGCAGGCGGGCTGCGTTGTCGATATCGAGGCCGATTGCCATTTCCAGCAGCGCGGAAACGTGCATCGCCTTCAGTTCAGATAAATGCATGTGTGTGGGTAACCCGTGACGGGTAAAAAAGGTAGGGGAGGGAACTGCGTGGGTTAATCAAGGCGGGAAGGTGGCAATGAGCCGTGGGCCCTCCCGGCCGGGAGGCGATGACGCGGGCGCGTCGTCGCCGCTTATTGTATCAGCTGAATCAGATGTTGCTGTCGATGAACGCGGTCAATTGACCTTTTGCCAGTGCGCCGACTTTTTGCGCAGCGACTTCGCCATTCTTGAACAGGATCAGGGTCGGGATGCCGCGGATGCTGAACTGGGCTGGAACAGCCTGGTTGGCGTCGACGTCCATCTTGGCGATCGTGATCTTGCCGCCGTATTCCTTGGCGACTTCTTCGAGGATCGGGGCAATCATCTTGCAAGGACCGCACCACTCGGCCCAGAAATCGACCAGCACCGGCAGCTCGGATTTGAGCACGTCGGATTCAAAGGATGCATCGCTGATGTGTTTGATGTTTTCGCTCATGGTTTCCTCAATAAGAGGTAATAACTGTGATTAACGCCTTGAGACAGGACATGGGGAACGTCTCTACCGGCTAGGGGGTATCTTCCTGTGCTGCTTAATATTGTTACTACACAATGGTGGAGGCACTGTGTGCAAAATTCAATATTGGAAGAACGGCTAGAGGGTGTCAGGCGGGGAATGAGGCGAATAATACCGCATTTTTTTGAAAAGTGTTTAGCCGCTTGTACAAAATTTCAACAAGCCAACGCCGCGCGCAACTGGTTCTGTTCTAGTGGCTTGCGAAACGACCCGATCACTTGCAGCCCCAGCGCACGCGCCAGTTCGCCAGCCGCTTCGCGCACACCGTCTTCCAGCGCCGAGATCAGGATCACCTTGCCCTGATACCCTTGCGCCGCAGCGGCTTGCAGGAACTCTATGCCATCCATTTCCGGGAGCATCAGGTCGCTGATCAGGACATCGGGCGTGACATCATCCAGGCGCTGCAGCGCGCGGCGCGCGTCGCTTTCCAGCACGACCGTGTGCGGTCCGCACGTGGCCAGCATTTCGTGCATCACTTCCAGCAGCAGCGGATCGTCGTCCAGCACCAGAATGCGCAGGGGCGCGGCGAGGGAGGGCGCGTCGGTGGCGTGCGATGGCATGGTCATACCTGGCGGAGAGGAAGATGGCGGGTCTGCCAACCAGCCGCAGTGTGACATGGTTTGTTGTCTGTTTGCATGGTTATTTTCAGACGCTGCCCGTGAACCGTGCCAGATGGCCCGGATGCCATAACGTGGCCACCGAGGCAATCCGGCCGGCCGATGTCGTGCGCCGGTGCAGTACCAGGCATGGCGCGCCGGGCGCGATGCCAAGGCGCTGCGCCGTCTCGCCTGATGCCGGCATGGCTTCGATGGCGTAGGTCGCGCCCTGCAGCGGCGCACTCACCATCAGGTGTTCATTGGGCGTGATGCTGGAAAAATCCTGCTCCAGGTAGGCCGGGGCGCAGGCCGGATTGACCCAGCGGTCTTCGAGCTGGATCGGTATGTCGTTGTCAAAATGGACGATCAGCGAGCGATACAGCGTGCTGCCCGCGTCGAGGGCAAATTCGGCGGCCAGCGCATCGTCCGCCACGCCGGCTTCGAGCACCAGCACGCGGCTGGTGTGCTGCCTGCCGCGTTCGCGGATCTCGTCGGCGATATTGCGGATCTCGACCAGCGTGGCCTGGTACTTCTGCGGCGCGACATACGTGCCGGAGCCCTGGCGCCGCACCAGGACCTGCTCGGCGGTGAGTTCGCGCACGGCGCGGTTGACCGTCATGCGCGAGACGCCGAACAGGCGCACCAGCGCCTGTTCGGACGGCACCAGGTCGCCTTCCTTCCAGCGCCCGGCGGCGATTTCACCGACCAGGTAATCCTTGATCTGACGGAAAATGGGTGCTTTGTCCGGGGTGCTGTCCTGCAGGTGATCGTGGGTGGTCCGTGGGTCCAAGCTGTTCTCCGAGATGACGGCCTGTCTGACCTGACCAGATTCTAGCATTCGATTCGAAAGCAAGACCCGGCGTGCATAGCACCCGGCATGGGGCTACGATAGGCTTGCCGCCTGACCCCTGGAGAACAACATGACCAACCCCACCGATGCCGCAGCCGATGCCAGCGCAGGCAGCGCCGATCTGCGCTGGGCCGCCGTGCAGCGGCGCGACCCGGCCTTCGACGGCCGCTTCGTCTACTCGGTGCGCACCACCGGCGTGTATTGCCGGCCATCGTGTCCATCACGCGCGGCGCGGCGCGCCAATGTGGCTTTCCATGCGGGCCCGGATGCCGCCGAAGCAGCCGGCTTTCGTCCCTGCCTGCGCTGCGCGCCGCACCTGCCGCCACTGGCCGAGCGCCAGCGCGACGCCGTCGCGCGGGTGTGCCGCCTGATCGACGCCGCCGACGAAGCGCCGGACCTCGACAGCCTGGCGCAGGCCGCCGGCATGAGCCGCTTTCACTTCCACCGCGTGTTCAAGGCGCAGACGGGGATCACGCCGAAAGCGTATGCGGCGGCGCGGCGCGGCGAGCGCGTACGGCGCGGGCTGGCGGAGGGCGCGCCGGTGCTCGATGCGCTGTTCGACGCCGGCTACGGCTCAAGCACGCGCTTTTATGCAGGCGCGCAGGCGGTGCTGGGCATGGCGCCGGCGCACTACCGCGCTGGCGGGCGCGGTGAAACGATCCGCTTCGCGATCGGCCAGTGCTCGCTGGGCGCGATTCTGGTCGCGGCGACCGGGCGCGGGATCTGCGCGATCCTGATCGGCGACGCGCCGGCGCCGCTGCTGGACGATCTGCAGGCGCGCTTTCCGCAGGCCGCGCTGGAAGGCGCCGATGCGGCGTTCGGGCAGACCGTGGCGCAGGTGGTCGGGCTGGTCGAAGCGCCGCGCATTGGCCTGGAGTTGCCACTGGACGTGCGCGGGACCGCATTCCAGCAGCGCGTGTGGCAGGCGCTGCGCAGCATCCCGGCCGGACGCACCGTCAGCTATGCAGAGCTGGCCGCCATCGTCGGCGTGGCGGGCGGCGCGCGCGCCGTGGCCGGGGCCTGCGCGTCCAACCCGATCGCGGTGGCGATTCCCTGTCACCGCGTGGTGCGCACGGGTGGCGCGCTGTCGGGTTATCGCTGGGGCATCGAGCGCAAGCGCACGCTGCTCGAACGCGAGGAGGAGCAGTCCGCATCCAGCCCGGATTGAACGGGCGCCGGTGCTATGCCGGGCATGCAAATTTCGATACACTCTGCCGAGCTGCGCCCACGAGGCGCGGGATCCCAACCGACGGAGAAAACCACGCATGCGCGCCCGCCTGACCCCCCTGTGTTCCCTGATCGTCCTGGCCGTTGCCGGCAGCCTGCCAGCCCACGCCGCGACCCTGATCGACAACGCCAACGGTTATACCCTCAACACGAAGGGCGACCTGGTGCAGTTCACCGCAATCGCGTTCGACGACGCCGGCCGCATCATCGCCGTGGGCGCCAGCGCGGATGTCGCGGCCAGGGCGCCGCAGGCCAAACGCATCGACATGAAAGGGCGCACGATGCTGCCCGGCCTGATCGACGCCCACGGCCACGTGTTCGGCCTGGGCCAGCAACTGACGCAGCTCGACCTGTTCAACAGCACCTCGCTGGCCGGCGCGCTCAAGTCGATCGGCGAGTACGCAGGCGCCAATCCGGGGCACCCATGGCTGCGCGGGCGCGGCTGGAACCAGGAAAACTGGAAGCTGGGGCGCTTCCCCACCGCCGCCGAACTCGACGCCGTCGTCAGCGACCGGCCGGTGTGGCTCGAACGCGTCGATGGCCACGCCGGCTGGGCCAACAGCCGCGCGCTGGCGCTGGCCGGCATCACGAAAGCCACGCCGGATCCGGTCGGCGGCAAGATCGTGCGTGACGCGAATGGCGAAGCCACCGGCGTCCTGGTCGATACGGCGCAGGACCTGCTAACCAAGGTGCTGCCGCCGCAGACCGAGGCCGAATCGCGCACGATGCTCGATCGCGCCCTGAGCGAACTGGCGCGCGTGGGCCTGACCAGCGTGCACGACGCCGGCGTGGACGTAACCCAGGACCGCCTGTACCGCGCCTACGCCGATGCGGGCAAGCTGACGACGCGCGTGTACGGCATGATCGGCGGCGCCGGCGCAGACTTCGATGTGCTGGCCAGGAATGGCCCGCTGAACGACTACGGCAACGGCATGTACGCACTGCGCGCCGTGAAGCTGTATTCCGACGGCGCGCTGGGCAGCCGCGGCGCGGCGCTGATCAAGCCATACAGCGATGACGCGCACTCGCACGGCCTGCTGTTCTTCAAGAGCGGGCAGATGGACACCATGATGACGAAGGCGATGCGGCGCGGTTACCAGGTCAATGTGCATGCCATCGGCGACGCCGGCAACAAGCAGATCCTCGACATCTACCAGAAAGAAGTCTCGGCAACCAAGAGCGCAGCGCAGCGTCACCGCATCGAGCACGCGCAGGTCGTGCAGGCGGGCGACATCCCGCGCTTCAAGTCGATCGGCATCATCCCGTCGATGCAGCCGACCCACGCGACGTCGGATAAAAACATGGCCGAAACCCGCGTTGGCCCGGAGCGCATCAAGGGCGCGTATGCGTGGCGCACCTTCCTGCACCAGGGTTCGCGCATCGCCTGCGGCTCGGACTTCCCGGTCGAAGCGCCGAATCCGTTCTTCGGCCTGCACGCCGCCGTCACGCGCCAGGATGCGCAGGGCCAGCCGGTGGCCGGCTGGTACCCGAACCAGGCGATGTCGCTGAAGGAAGCGTTCCGCTGCTTCACGCTCGACGCCGCGTACGCCGGACACCGCGAAGACAGCCTCGGCTCGCTCGAAACCGGCAAGCAGGCCGACTTCATCATCATCGACCAGGACTTGTTCAAGATGCCGACGTATGACATCCACAAGACCGGCGTGCTCGAAACCTGGGTGGCGGGCAAACAGGTCTTCAAAAAGTAATTCAATAGGGTTGTATAGACAACCTGAATGAGGTACGGTGGACGCATTCTGCGTTCACGCGGGGACGGTTGGCGCCAACCCATCGTAGCGTGGACGGATTTTCCGTCCACGCGGGGATGGTTGGCAGCCAAGTCATCCGGCAAGCACGCGGAGCCCATCCCCGAACCGAAGGAGCCGCCATGTCCCAAGATGCCTGTCTCATCGACGATCCCCGCTTCGACCCCTCACGCGTGATCCGCGCCCCGCGCGGCACCACGCTCAGTTGCAAGAGCTGGCTGACCGAAGCGGCCTACCGCATGATTCAAAATAACCTGGATGCCGAGGTCGCGGAAAACCCGCAGCGCCTCGTCGTCTACGGTGGCATCGGCCGCGCAGCCCGCAACTGGGCCTGCTACGACCAGATCCTGGCCAGCCTGCGCGAACTCGATGACGACCAGACCCTCCTGATCCAGTCCGGCAAACCGGTGGGCGTGTTCCAGACCCACCCGGACGCCCCGCGTGTGCTGCTGGCAAATTCCAACCTGGTGCCCAAGTGGGCCGACTGGGCCCACTTCAACGAACTCGATCGCCGTGGCCTGTTCATGTACGGCCAGATGACGGCCGGCAGCTGGATCTATATCGGCACGCAGGGCATCGTGCAGGGCACCTACGAAACCTTTGCCGAAGCAGGGCGCCAGCACTTTGGCGGCGACATGCTCGGACGCTGGATCCTGACGGCGGGCCTGGGTGGCATGGGCGGCGCCCAGCCGCTGGCCGCGAGCTTCGCCGGCGCCGTGTCGCTGACTGTCGAATGCCAGCAAAGCAGCATCGATTTCCGGCTGCGCACGCGCTACCTCGACAAGCAGGCGCGCGACATCGACGAGGCGCTGGCGATGGTGCAGCACCACACGGCGCAGCGCGAGGCCGTCTCCATCGGCCTGCTCGGCAACGCGGCCGACGTGCTGCCCGAACTGGTGCGCCGCGCCCGCGCCGGCGGCATCAAGCCCGACCTGGTGACCGACCAGACCTCGGCCCATGACCTGATCAATGGCTACCTGCCAAGCGGCTGGAGCGTGGCCGAATGGCAGGCCGCGCAGCGCGACCCGGCGCAGCACGCGCGCCTGACGCGCGATGCGGCGGCATCCTGCGCGCAGCACGTGCGCGCGATCCTCGACTTCAAGGCGATGGGCTGCCATGCGGTTGACTATGGCAACAACATCCGCCAGGTGGCCAGGGACGAAGGCGTGCAGGATGCCTTTGATTTCCCCGGTTTCGTGCCGGCGTATATCCGGCCGCAGTTCTGCGAAGGGCGCGGGCCATTCCGCTGGGTGGCGCTGTCGGGCGACCCGGAAGACATCTACAAGACCGACGCCAAAATCAAGGAGCTGTTCCCGCACGACGCGCGGGTACACCGCTGGCTCGACATGGCGCGTGACCGTATCGCATTCCAGGGCCTGCCGGCGCGCATCTGCTGGCTGGGCCTGGGCGAACGTCATCTGGCGGGTCTCGCGTTCAACGAGATGGTGCGCACGGGCGAACTGAAGGCGCCGATCGTCATCGGCCGTGACCACCTCGACACCGGCTCGGTCGCCAGCCCGAATCGCGAAACCGAAGCGATGCGCGACGGGACGGACGCGGTCTCCGACTGGCCGCTGCTGAACGCGTTACTGAATACTGCCGGCGGCGCGACCTGGGTCTCGCTGCACCACGGCGGCGGCGTGGGCATGGGCTATTCGCAGCACTCGGGCGTCGTCATCGTGGCCGACGGCACCGATGCCGCCGCAAAACGCCTGGCGCGCGTGCTGGTCAATGACTGTGGCTCGGGCGTCATGCGCCACGCCGACGCCGGCTACGACACCGCCATCGACTGCGCCCGGCGCAATGGCCTCAATCTTCCGATGATCAAATAAATCCATGAACGAATTCACTCTGCACCCCGGCCAGCTGTCCCTGAGCGACCTGCGCGCCGCCTGGAGCGCGCACACGCCATTGGCCCTGGCCACCAACGCCTGGGACGACATCGCTGCCTCCAGCGCGGCCGTCGCCGCCATCGTCGCCAAAGGCGAGCCGGCCTACGGCATCAACACGGGCTTCGGCATCCTGGCCAAGGCCCATATCCCGGTCGAGCAACTGGCCACGCTGCAGCGCAACCTGATCCTGTCGCATGCGGTGGGCACGGGGCCGCTGATCGACGATCACATTGTCCGCCTGATCCTGCTGACCAAGATCGGCAGCCTGGCGCGCGGCTACTCGGGCGTGCGGCCGCTGATCGTCGAGACGCTGATTGCGCTGTACAACGCCAACATCATGCCGGCCATTCCCGTACAGGGCTCGGTGGGCGCATCGGGCGACCTGGCGCCGCTGGCGCACATGACGCTGGCGATGCTGGGCGTGGGCCAGGTGCGCCACAACGGCGTGCTGGTCGACGCCAATGATGCGCTGGCGGCGGCCGGCATCGCACCGGTCGTGCTGGGCGCGAAAGAGGGCCTGGCGCTGATCAACGGCACCCAGGTCTCGACCGCGCTGGCGCTGCACGGCCTGTTCCTGGCCGAGCGCCTGCTCGAGGCGGCGCTGGTCACCGGCGCATTGTCGGTCGACGCCGCGCGTGGCAGCGACGCGCCGTTCGATGCCCGCATCCACGCGGTGCGCGGACAGCCGGGCCAGATCGCGGCGGCCGCCATCTACCGCGAGCTGGTGGCCGGCAGCGCGATCCGCGCTTCGCACCTGGTCGGCGACGAGCGTGTGCAGGACCCGTACAGCCTGCGTTGCCAGCCGCAGGTGATGGGCGCCGTGATGGACCTGATCGGCAATGCCGGGCGCACGCTGCTGATCGAGGCGAATGCCGTCACCGACAATCCGCTGCTGTTCGACGATGGCGTCATCCTCTCGGGCGGCAACTTCCATGCCGAGCCGGTAGCGTTTGCCGCCGATTCGCTGGCGCTGGCCATCGCCGAAATCGGCGCGCTGGCCGAACGCCGCATCGCGCTGCTGATCGACGCCAACCTGTCCGGCCTGCCGGCGTTCCTCGTGCGCGAGCCGGGCCTGAATTCCGGCTTCATGATCGCCCACGTGACGGCAGCAGCGCTGGCGTCCGAAAACAAATCGCTGGCCCATCCCGCCAGCGTCGACAGCCTGCCGACGTCGGCCAACCAGGAAGACCATGTCAGCATGGCGACCTTCGCGGCGCGCCGTCTTCACCAGATGGCGCACAATACCTGCGTGATCGTCGGCATCGAGCTGCTGGCCGCGTGCCAGGGTATCGAGTTCCACCGGCCGCTGCGCAGTTCGCAGACGCTGGAATCGGTCCATGCGCAGCTGCGCGAGCAGGTCGCGCCATACGACGCCGACCGCTTCTTTGCGCCGGACATCGAGGCGGCGCGCACGATGGTGTGGCAGGGCGCGTTGTCGGCCTCGTGCAAGGCGCTGTTCACGGCGCTGCATCCGTAAATCGACCAGGGAGTTGCGATGGAATTTCGCTTCAAGGCAGGCAGGCTTCCCATGCTGGTATCGATGCCGCATGCGGGCACCGATATTCCCGACGAGGTAGCGCACACGCTGGCGCCGTGCGCCGCTGCGCGCGCCGACACCGACTGGCACTTGCCTGAACTGTACGGCTTCCTCGACGAGATGGGCATCTCGACCATCTCGGCGCGCTGGTCACGCTACCTGATCGACCTGAATCGGCCGCCCGAAGACACGAACCTGTATCCGGGCCTGGACACCACTGGCCTGTGCCCGCTCGACACCTTCGGGCGCGAGCGCCTGTACCGCGATGGCATGGAGCCCGATGCGGCCGAGGTGCAGCGGCGCCTGGCGCGCTACTGGCAGCCGTATCACGCGCAGTTGCGCGCGGAGCTCGACCGCCTGAAGATGGAGCACGGGCGCGTGGTGCTGTGGGACGCGCATTCCATCGCCTCCGTCGTGCCGCGCTTTTTCGAGGGCACGCTGCCGGACCTGAACTTCGGCACGGCCGAAGGCACCTCCTGCGCCCCGGGGCTGGAAGCCGCGGTGCTGGACGTGCCGCGCGTGCAGGAGCGCTTCTCGATCGCGCTCAACGGCCGCTTCAAGGGCGGATACATCACGCGCCACTACGGCCAGCCGGCATCGGGCGTGCACGCGATCCAGCTCGAGAAATGCCAGTACCTGTACATGAACGAAGCGCCACCGTTCGAATACCGGCCGGCGGTCGCCGCGACGCTGCAGCCACTGCTGCGCGACATGATTGGCGCCGCTGTCGACTGGGTGCGCCCATGACAGCGCTGTTCGCGCGCCACGCGCTGCTGCCGCAGGGCTGGCAGCGCGACGTGCTGCTCGAATGGGATAGTGGGGGCGACCTGACGCAGGTGGCGCCCGGCGCGCGCCCCCCGCTGAACGTGGCGCGCGCCGAATACGTACTGCCGGGGATGGTCAACCTGCATTCGCACGCGTTCCAGCGCGCGCTGGGCGGCCTGACCGAAACGGGCAGCGAAGGGCCGGACAGCTTCTGGACCTGGCGCGACCTGATGTACCGCTTCGCCGCGCGCATCACGCCCGAGCAAATCGAAGCCATCGCCGCGCAGCTGTTCGCCGAATGCCTGCGCCATGGCTATACGTCGGTCTGCGAATTTCATTACCTGCAGCGCGCTGCCGATGGCGCCAGCTATGCACGGCCCGCCGAAACCGCCGAGCGCGTGGCCGCGGCCGCGCAACTGGCCGGGATGGGCGTGACGCTGCTGCCCGTGCTGTACAGCCATGCCGGGTTTGGCGCGCAACCGCTCACGCCGGGCCAGGCGCGCTTTCGCACGGACGTCGACGACGTGCTGGGCATCGTCGAGGCATTGGCGCCGCTGCGCAGCGGCCAGCTCGAAGTGGGCGCCGCGCCGCACTCGCTGCGCGCGGCCGGCATCGATGCGATCCGCGCGCTGGCGGCCGGCCTGCCCGCCGAGCGGCCGCTGCACATCCACATCGCCGAGCAGGAGGCCGAGGTGGCGCAGTGCATCGCGCACACGGGCCAGCGGCCGGTGGCCTATTTGCTCGACCAGCTCGCGTTGGACGCGCGCTGGTGCCTCGTGCACGCCACGCATCTGGATGCGGGCGAAGTGACGGCGCTGGCAGCCAGCGGCGCCGTCGCCGGCCTGTGCCCGACTACCGAGGCCAATCTGGGCGACGGGCTGTTCCCGCTGGCGCCGTACATCGCCGCCGGCGGGCGCTTCGGCATTGGCAGCGACAGCCATGTCTCGCAGAGTCCCGTCGAAGAATTGCGCTGGCTCGAATACGGCCAGCGCCTGCAGCACCGGCAGCGCAATGTGGCGCACGTGCCTGCGCAGCGCAGCGTCGGCGACTTTTTGTGGCAAGCTGCGTTGACTGGCGGCGCGCAGGCCACTGGCCGGCGCGTCGGTGCACTGGCAGCAGGGCGGCGCGCCGACCTGCTGGTGCTCGACGCCCAGCATCCGAACCTCGACGGCGTGGACCACGCCGAGGTCCTTGGTCGCATGGTATTTTGCGGTAACGATAACCTCGTGCGCGACGTGCTGTGCGGCGGACGCTGGGTGGTCCAAAGCGGCCGCCACCGGGCGCAGGAGGCGATTGCCTCGCGCTACCGCCAGGCGCTCCGGGATTTGCGTTCTTAGAAAGGTGACCACATGACTGTCTTGATTCCGTTTGCAGGCCTGGCCCCGGTACCGTGGAAGAACGGCGGCGGCAACACGACCGAGATCGCGATCGGCCCGCTCGACGCCGGCTTTGACGATTTCGACTGGCGCGTCAGCCTCGCCACCATCGCCGAAGACGGCGCGTTCTCGCAGTTCGAGGGCGTCGACCGCACGCTGGCGCTGGTCGATGGCCACGGCATGACCTTGCAGATCGATGGCGAGCCGACCCTGATCACGCATGCCGAGCCGGTCGTCGCGTTCGACGGCAGCTCGGAAGTGCGGGCCAAACTCAATCGCGGGCCGACGACCGACTTCAATGTCATGTCGCGCAGCGAGCGCTGTTATCACCAGTTCGGCCGGCGGCGCCTGAGCGGCGATTCGACCTTCATCGCGCGCGCCGAGATCACGGTGCTGTTTTTGGCCGAAGGCGACAGCCTGCAGCTGGCCAGCGACAGCGAGCGCATCGGCCTCGTGCGCTACGACGCGGTGGTGCTCGACCAGGGCACCGTGTGGACGCTCGAGGCGGGCCAGGCCACCATCTATATCGTCGATGTCCACTATTACTCTGACGACGATGACGACGACATGGGGATGTATGACTGACCTGCTGCTGTCCAACGTGCACCTGGCCACGATGGACAACGGCTACGGCCTGCTGCACGACGCCGCGCTGGCCATCAAGGATGGCCGCATCGCCTGGATCGGCGCGCGCCGCGATGCGCCGGAGGCCGCCCGTGAACACGACTGCGGCGGCGCCTGGCTCACGCCTGGCCTGATCGACTGCCACACCCACATCGTCCATGGCGGCAACCGCAGCGACGAATGGGAAGCACGCCTGAACGGCGCCACTTATGAAGACATCGCGCGCCAGGGCGGCGGCATCATGGCCACCGTGCGCGCCACGCGCGCGCTGGACGTCGATGCGCTCGTCGCGGCCAGCCTGCCGCGTGTGCAGGCCTTGCTGGCCGAAGGCGTGACGACGCTCGAGATCAAGTCCGGCTACGGTCTGGCGCTGGACGCCGAAGAGCGCATGCTGCGCGCGGCGCGCCGCATCGGCGAACTGCTGCCGGTGCGCGTCGTCACCACGTTCCTGGGTGCGCACGCGCTGCCGCCCGAATTCGCGGGGCGTCCGGACGATTACATTAGCGAGGTGTGCGACGTCATGCTGCCCGCGCTGGCGGAGCAGGGCCTGGTCGATGCAGTCGATGCGTTCTGCGAGCGTATCGGCTTTACGAATGCCCAGACCGCGCGCGTGTTCGACAAGGCAAGCGCGTTGGGCTTGCCCGTCAAGCTGCATGCCGAGCAGTTGTCCGACCAGGGCGGCGCAGAACTTGTGGCGCGCCATGGTGGTTTGTCGGCCGATCATCTTGAACACCTGAGCGAACAGGGCATCGCCGCGATGGCCCGCGCCGGCACGGTGGCCGTGCTGCTGCCGGGCGCCTATTACTATCTGCGCGAAACGGTGATGCCGCCCATCGCTGCCTTGCGCGCCGCCGGCGTGCCGATGGCCGTGGCCACCGACTGCAATCCCGGCACCTCGCCACTGACGTCATTGCTGCTGGCACTGAACATGGCCTGCACGCTGTGGCGCCTCACGCCGCAAGAGGCGCTGCTGGGCGTGACCGCGCACGCGGCGCGCGCGCTCGGTCTGCAGGACGAGATCGGCACGCTCACGGTCGGCAAGCGCGCCGACCTGGCGTTATGGAACATCGCGCGACCCGCCGATCTGGCTTATGCGATTGGTTTGAATCCCTGCCAGGCCGTCATCCATGGCGGCGTCCTGCGCACCATCGGTTGAGCGCTTGATCGCCCGCAAGTCTGTCATCTGCGTTTCAGAGAAGATGAATCTAAAGACGTGTAAAAAAAACGGCGACGGCCGTAAGCAAATGTAAGGCTTAATCAATCGTTAAGGATCGCTGGCTATAGTCCTTCTCGTGATTCAACTTCTCCCCTCCCCATTTGCCAAAATGGGTTTGCCCACGGCGCCAACGCGTCGTGGGTTTTTCTTTGTCGGTCAGGTTTAGCGCCCGGCCAGTGCCGTCAGGCTCTCGCCCGTCACGCGGCAGATGCGCCAGTCAGGCATCACGTCAGCACCCATCGCCTTATAGAAATTGATCGCAGGCTCGTTCCAATCCAATACCGACCATTCGAAACGCCCGCAGCCGCGCTCGACCGCCAGCTGCGCCAGCCGTTGCAGCATGCGCGTGCCGATGTTCTTGCCGCGATGCGCCTGCTTCACATACAGGTCTTCAAGGTACAAGCCCTTCTTGGTCAGGAAGGTCGAGAAGTTATGGAAGAACAGCGCGAAGGTGACGACCTCGCCGTTCTCTTCGCCAACGATCGCTTCGCACGATGGGTGCGCGCCGAACAGGCCTTCGTGCAGCAGCGCTTCGGTGGCCACGACCATGTGTTCGAGTTTTTCAAAGACGGCCAGTTCCACGATCATGGCGTGGATGTGGGTGACGTCGTCGGGACGGGCAGGGCGGATGGAAAATGGGGCAGCGGTCATAGCGATTCGATGGGATTGTTCAGGTTAGCGGATTGCACGATTTTCGGTGCGGGTGCGCGCACGGCCCAGGCCACGCTCGCCAGGCACACGATCATGCCGAGAAATTCGAGCGCGCCGGGGCGGTAGTCTTCAAGCAGTACCGACAGCAGCACCGACAGCACGGGCGTGACGACGGTGACGTACACGGCCCTGTTGGCGCCGATGCGGGCGATCAGCGTGAAGTAGGCAAAGAAGGCGATGACGGAGCCGAAGATCGACAGATAAAACAGGCCAGCCCAGTAGGTGCCGCTGTCGGGCAGCGTGAAGGCGTCGCCGTTCGCGAGCGACCACAGCGTCACCATCGAGGCGCCCCACAGCATCGACCACGCCATCGTCAGCGGCAGGTTCGCGCACTGCTGCTTGACCTTGGTGACGACAACGCTGCCGCCCGCGCTGGCCATGGTCGCGGCCAGCGCCAGCACGACGCCGGCAATGAAGTGACCGTTGCCGCCAGCCTGGATCGCCTGCCAGGCGTCGCCAATGGCGTGCCAGAACAGCAGCGCGACGCCCACCGTGGCGGCCGTGCCGCAGGTCCAGGTACGGCGGTTGATGGCGGTGCCGAAGAAGAGGCGGCTCCAGATCGGCGTCCAGAACACCATCAGCGCAAACATCACGGCCACCAGGCCAGAGACGACATGCTGCTCCGCGTGGTACGTGCAGATATACGAGATGCCGAAGGTCAGGCCGCCCTGCAGCGCCATCCAGCGGTGCGTGCGCCATGGCAGGCTCAGGCGTTCGCGGCGCACGATGCACACGGCGAACAGCGCGGCGGCGGCAAGGAAGAAGCGGTAGGCCACCGACACCGCCGGTGCGGTGTGCCCCAGTTGAAGGGTGATGGCCCAGAAGGTCGAGCCCCAGATCAGGGACGCGAGGGTAAACAGGATGGGGGAAGACATCGCGGGAGTATAGATGGCCCCCACGTTCCTGTCGGCATCACCTCATCGGCCGGTCGTCCCGATGTAGTAGAAATGCAACATCACCATGCAAGCCGGATACGCCGGTACAGAATGCTCAGCACGAACAGCGGCCCGATCAGCAAGAAGCGCAGATCGTCGAAGAACGACGGCTTCTTGCCCTCGATATGGTGGCCGACGAACTGGCCGATCCAGGCCGCCACGAACACGCCGATCGACGTCGTCAACACGGTCCCGTCCGGCAATAGGGCCAGCAGCACCAGCATGACACCAGCCATCACGGCCATGCCCAGCGCGAACGTGCGCGACAGCTTGCTGTAATACACCAGCGCCACCGCCACGACCAGCAGCGGCACGATTGGATGGATGGCCCACAGGATGCCCAGCAGGCTGAACACGATTGCCGGAATGCAGACGATGTGGATCAGCTCATTGACGGGATTGCGGTGGCTTTCGCCATAGCGCGCCAGCAGGACATCGATGGCGCGGGGCGTGGATGCGGTGTGCATGGCGGCGTCTCCTTGCATTGTTGTAAGGACGATTCTACCGCCGCTTTTACCGCGCCGTCCCGCTCATCGCGCCCCTGGCGGCAGCGCTGGTGTGGGCGCCGTGGTGTCGGCGGGCTGCACGCGCAGATGGGCATGGTTCGCGAACAGCTCGGCGATCCATTCGACGAATACCCGCACCTTGGCCGACAAATGGCGGTTGTGCGGATACACGACGTGGACGGGAATCGGATCGCAGCGCCAATCCGGCAGCAGCCGCACCATCTTGCCGGTGGCAAGTTGCTCGGACAAAAGATAGTCGGTCATATTGATCACGCCCAGGCCTGCCAGGCCTGCCTTGATATAGGCGTTCGAGTCGTTGAGCGCGATGGCGCCGGGCAGCATGACCTCGATGCGCTCGCCGTCGCGGGTGAAATCCCAGCCGCTGACCTTGCCCGACTTGGACGAAAAGTAATTGACGCACCGATGGCGTTCCAGATCGTTCGGATGCAGCGGCATGCCGAAGCGCTCGATATACGATGGTGCCGCGCAGGTGACGAAATTGATCACGCCAACGCGGCGTGCAATCAGGTTGTTGTCGATCAGGTCGCCACCGCGCACGGCGCAGTCGACGCCTTCCTCGACCAGGTCGACGGGGCGATCGGTGCTGCCCATCTCCAGCGTGATATCGGGATAGCGCTCGAAGAAGTCGGGCAGGGCCGGAATCAGGATCTCGCAGGTCAGGCCCGTGGGCGCGTCCACCCGCAGCCGGCCACTGGGGCTGAAGCGGTGACGCGTCAGCGATTCTTCGGCGTCGCGCACGTCCGACAGGATCCGCACGCAGCGCTCGTAATAGGCGGCGCCATCGGATGTCACGGACACGTGGCGGGTCGTACGGTGCAGCAGGCGCGAGGCGAGCGACGTTTCCAGCGCCTGGATCAGCGTCGACACCGTCGCCTTGGGCATCTGCAGCGTATCGGCGGCGCGCGTGAAGCTGCCCGCATCGACGACTTGTACGAACACTTCCATGGCTTGCAGCTTGTTCATCCGGGTTTTCATTCAAAATGCGTGACATTGTTCAGGAATCTGAACAATCAATTCGGTATTGCCATCTTTATCCGATTGTAGATCAAGACTATTATGTGTGCATCGCAACAAATTTTTACTTGAGAAGACGGAGCAGGACATGAGTATTCGAGATGGCATTTTTACCACGGTTGCAGTCACGCTTAGCGGCGTTGCGCTGGCGGGATTGCTTTGCACGGATGCTTACTCCCGCGCCGCCGGCGCCGAAGCACGCGGCGTGCGGGCACTGTCGATGCAGATGCAGATGAGCTGCGTGGGCGATTGCGCCGTCGTCGACGAGCGCATCGTCGAACTCGAGCTCGGGCAGGTCCCGCGATGAACGCCGTGGGCGACATCCCGGACCGCGCGCTGAAAGTACGCGACCTCGAGGTCGCGGGCGCCACCGGTGGGCTGCCCGCCCGCCTGTACGCCGCCGGCCCGGCCGCCAAGCGCGACATGCTGGTCGTGTTCTACCACGGCGGCGGTTTCGACAGCGGCGACCTCGATGAGGCGGACGACTTCCTGCGCTCGCTGGCCGAATGCGATCACCTGCCGCTGGTGCTGGCACCGAGCTACACGCTGGCCACGGTCAGCCCGTTCCCGGCCGCCGTCGAGGATGCCCACGCGGTCCTGCAATGGGCCAAGAAGAACAAGACCAAGCTTGGCTGGAACGGCAAGCTGCTGGTCACGGCCGGCATCGAAGCCGGCGCCAACCTGGCGGCCGTCTGCGCGCTGATGTCGCGTGATCGTGGTGGCCCGGCACTCGCTGGCCAGATCCTGGTCATGCCGATGCTCGATCCGGCCCTGAGCACCGGCTCGATGCGCCAGCTCACGCAATGCTCCGACCGCGAAAAGGCCGCCACGATCTGCGCCGAAGCCTATCGCGGCTATCTGCCCCATGCTGCCGACCGCTCGCATCCGTACGCGGCGCCGCTGCATTCGAGCCGGCTGAAGAACCTTGCGCCGGCGCTGATCCTGTCGGCCGAAGACGATCCGCTGCGCGACGAAGCCGAGCTGTATGGCGCAAAGCTGATCAATGCGGGTATCTGTACTACGGTGCGGCGCATGGCGCCCGCCGATCTGCAAGACCCGAACGGCCGCAATGAATGCGCCTGCAAGTGGCAGGCGATGGGCGAGATTGCCAACTTCCTGGCGCGGCTGGAAGGGCGGCAGGGGGCTTGATGTGCGCCGTCGTAGGGTGGACGGGTTTCCCGTCCACGCGTTCGACGAACGATGGCGTGCCACAAAACCATATGGATTTGAACGCGTGGACGGCGTAGCCGTCCACCCTACTAGTTGCAACCACAATGGTAAGTAAGAGTTCATCACAATAAGGAAGTGCTAATGCATCACAGCGTCCAGTCGCAGCACCTGCCTTGCAGATAACACACGGCCAACCGCCGGCATAAGCCACCGGCTCTACATCAGATAGCAGAAATTTTTTCCACGCCCAGGCGCGGAAGGGGATTCGTTTTGCCTGCGTTTCGTCTGGCCCGACATGCCAGCGACGCGGGACGGGGTTCTATTGTCTTTTTTTTCATCGTCGTATTTCATCGTTCTTAATAAAAGGGTTAATCATGAATAACCAATCAGGGATGGGCAAACTGCGCGTCATCATCGCCGCGCTGGCAATCGCAGGTCTCGCGGGCGCCGGTCTGACCGGCTGCGCGGACGCCACCAGCGACGACGCACCGGCAGCGGCAGCGCCAGGCGCACCACCAGTCACGAGCGCGGTCGTCATCCAGCGCCCCGTGACCGAAACGCAGGAATTCTCCGGTCGTCTGGAAGCGATCGAAGTCGTAGCAATCCGTCCCCGCGTGTCGGGCTACATCACCGCGGTGAACTTCAAGCCGGGCGCCGAAGTGAAAAAGGGCGAGGTCCTGTTCGTGATCGACCCACGGCCCTACCAGGCCGAAGCGGACCGCACGAAGGCCGTCGCCGCTGCCGCACAGGCACGCGCCGGCCTGGCCCGTCTTGAACTGCAGCGCGCCGAGCTTCTGCTGGCCGACAAGGCCATCGCCCAGCGCGAGTTCGATGAGCGCGCCGCTGGCCAGAAGGAACTGGATGCGAGCGTGCGCGCCGCCCAGGCCGAGCACGAAACGGCGCGCCTGAACCTGGCCTACACCCGCGTCACGTCGCCGATCGACGGGCGCGTCTCGAAGGCCGAGATCACCCTGGGTAACCTGGTGGACGCCACGGCAGTCCTGACCTCGGTCGTCTCGCTCGAACGCATCTACGCCAGCTTCGATGGCGATGAATCCACCTACCTGCGCGTGTCGCGCCGCACCAACGCCGGCCAGCCGGTGGAGGTGAAGGTGGGCCTGGCCGGCGAAGAAGGCTTCCCGCACAGCGGCAAGCTCGAGTTCGTCGACAACCAGCTTGACAGCCGCAGCGGCAGCGTGCGCATGCGCGCCACGCTGGCCAACGCCGACCGCGCGCTGGCGCCGGGCCTCTTTGCCCGCGTGCAGATCGCCGGCGGCGCGCCGACCCCGCAGATCCTGATCGTCGACCGCGCCATCAACACCGACCAGGACCGCAAGTTCGTCTACGTTGTCGACAAGGACGGCAAGGCCGAATACCGCAGTGTCAAACTGGGCCCGCTGGACGACGGCTTGCGCATCGTGCGCGAAGGCCTCAAACCTGGCGAAAAGATTGTCGTGAACGGGCTGCAGCGCGTGCGTCCGGGCGCGCCGATCGCGGCGCAGGTCGTGCCGATGGTGGCCAAGGCTGCACCGGCACCGGCAGCGGCCGCAACGGGAGCATAAGTCACCATGAACTTTCCTAAATTCTTTGTCGACAAGCCGATCTTCGCGGTCGTGCTGTCGGTGATCATCTTTGTCGCCGGCCTGATCTCGATCTTCATGCTGCCGATTTCCGAGTACCCTGAAGTGACGCCGCCCTCCGTGGTGGTGCGCGCCCAGTATCCGGGCGCAAATCCGAAGGTCATCGCCGAAACGGTGGCCACGCCGCTGGAAGAGCAGATCAACGGCGTCGAAGACATGCTGTACATGTCGTCGCAAAACACGTCCGATGGCGCGCTGGCGCTGACCGTCACCTTCAAGATCGGCACCGATGTCGAGCAGGCCGAGACCGCGGTGCAGAACCGGGTCCAGCGCGCGCTGCCACGGCTGCCCGAAGAAGTGCGCCAGATCGGCGTGACGACCGTGAAGTCGTCGCCGAACCTGACGATGGTGGTCCACCTGAATTCGCCGGACGGCCGTTACGACGACCTGTACCTGCGTAACTACGCGGTGCTGAACGTGAAGGACCAGCTGGCCCGGATCAAGGGCATGGGCGAAGTCCAGCTGTTCGGCTCGGGCGACTACGCGATGCGTATCTGGCTCGATCCGCAGAAGGTCGCCGCGCGCGGCCTGACCGCCGGTGACGTCATCGATGCGATCCGCGAACAGAACGTGCAGGTCGCCGCCGGCGTGATCGGCCAGGGTCCGGCCAAGGACGCCGACTTCCAGCTCACCGTCAACACGCAGGGCCGCCTGCAAAGCACCGACGAATTCGGCGACATCGTCCTCAAGACCAATGCCGAAGGCGGCACCACGCTGCTCAAGGATGTCGCGCGCATGGAACTCGGTTCGAGCTCGTACGCACTGCGCTCGCTGCTGAACAACAAGTCGGCCGTCGCGATCCCGATCTTCGCCGCCCCTGGCGCGAACGACCTGCAGCTGTCCGCCGACGTGCGCACGACAATGGAAGCGCTGTCGCAGGAGTTCCCGGAAGGCGTGAAGTACTCGATCGTGTATGACCCGACCCAGTTCGTACGCGAGTCGATCAACTCGGTCATCGTGACGCTGTTCGAAGCGGTCGTGCTGGTCGCATTGGTGGTGATCATCTTCCTGCAGACCTGGCGCGCGTCGATCATTCCGCTGCTGGCCGTGCCGGTGTCGGTGGTGGGTACCTTTGCCGTCATGCTGGCCTTCGGTTTCTCGATCAATACGCTGTCGCTGTTCGGCCTCGTGCTGGCCATCGGTATCGTGGTCGACGATGCGATCGTGGTGGTGGAAAACGTCGAGCGCAATATCGCCGATGGCTTGAATCCGCGCGATGCCACCATCCAGGCCATGAAGGAAGTCAGCGGGCCGATCATCGCGATCGCGCTGGTGCTGTGCGCCGTGTTCGTGCCGATTGCGTTCGTGTCGGGCCTGACCGGCCAGTTCTATCGCCAGTTCGCACTGACGATCGCAATTTCGACCGTGATCTCGGCCTTCGCGTCGCTGACGCTGGCGCCGGCCCTGTCGGCCGCGCTGCTGAAACCGCACAACGCACCAAAAGACCGCCTGACGCGCATGATCGACGCCGTGCTGGGTCGCTTCTTTGCCGCCTTCAACCGCTTCTTCGGCCGCTCGTCGGTGCGCTATGAACATGGCGTGAAGGGTGTCCTGCGCCGCAAGAGCGCTTCGGTCGCTGTCTACCTCGCGCTGGCCGTGGCCGGGGTGTTCATGTTCAAGGCCGTACCGCCGGGCTTCGTGCCACCGCAGGACAAGGCCTACCTGATCGGCTTCGCGCAACTGCCGGACGCCGCTTCGCTCGACCGCACTGACGCCGTGATCCGCCAGATGTCGAAGATCGCCCAGGAGATTCCCGGTGTCGAATCGTCGATCGCCTTCCCGGGCCTGTCGATCAACGGCTTTACCAATGCACCGAACGCCGGCATCGTGTTCGTGGGCCTGAAGTCGTTCGACCAGCGCAAGGACAAGGCGCAGAGCGCCGAAGCCATCGCTGCCGAAATCAACAAGCGCATGGGCGCGGTCGAAGATGCCTTCGTGATGGTGCTGTCGCCACCGCCGGTCAATGGCCTCGGTACGACGGGCGGCTTCAAGATGATGATCGAAGACCGCGGCAACGTCGGCTACGAAGAGCTGAACAAGGCAGTGCAGGCGCTGACGGCCAAGGCCGCGCAGACGCCAGAACTGGCGGGCGTGTTCTCGGGCTTCCAGATCAACGTGCCGCAGCTGTACGCGGACATCGATCGCGTGAAGGCCAAGCAGCTGGGCGTGCCGCTGGCAAGCATCAATCAGACCTTGCAGGTCAATCTGGGCTCGCTGTACGTGAACGACTTCAACCAGTTCGGTCGCACCTACCAGGTGCGGGTGCAGGCTGACGCGCCGTTCCGTTCGCAGCGCGAGCAGATCGAGCAGTTCAAGGTGCGCAGCAATACGGGCGAAATGATTCCGCTGTCGTCGATGATGCGCGTGAAGGACACCTATGGTCCGGACCGCGTGACGCGCTACAACGGCTATGTCTCGGCCGAGATGAATGGCGGCGCGGCACCGGGCGTGTCGTCCGGCCAGGCGCAGGCGGCGATGGAACGCATCGCGAAAGAAGTGCTGCCGAAGGGCGTGTCGTACGAATGGACCGAGCTGACCTACCAGGACGTCCTGTCGGGTAACACGATGATCTATGTGTTCCCGCTGTGCGTGCTGCTGGTGTTCCTGGTGCTGGCAGCCCAGTACGAAAGCTGGACGCTGCCGTTGTCGGTGATCCTGATCGTGCCGATGTCGATCCTGTGCGCGCTCATCGGCGTCAGGCTCACCGGGGGCGACAACAATGTGTTCACGCAGATCGCGCTGTTCGTGCTGGTCGGCCTGGCGTCGAAGAACGCGATCCTGATCGTCGAATTTGCCCGCGAACTCGAAGACCATGGCCGCAGCGTCGTCGAGGCTGCGCTGGAAGCGAGCCGCCTGCGCCTGCGGCCGATCCTGATGACGTCGATCGCGTTCATCGCCGGCGTGGTGCCGCTGGTGTTCTCGAGCGGCGCGGGTTCCGAGATGCGCCATGCCATCGGTGTCGCCGTGTTCTGGGGCATGCTGGGCGTGACCTTCTTCGGCCTGTTCCTCACGCCGCTGTTCTATGTGTTGCTGCGCTCGCTGGCCAAGCGTTTTGAAAAACCCGTGCACACCGCCCCTGCGGTGGCGCACAGCGCAGAAGGAGTGCACTGATGAATACGATGATTGCAAAGGGCGTCGCGCCCCTGCTGGCGGCGTTGCTGCTGACGGCCTGCGCCACGCCCGACTTCGTGCAGCCGCACATCGCCACGCCGGACGCCTTCCGCGAGTCGCAGGCACCAGTGCCGGCAGCAGAAGTAGCCGGCATCGACGGTGCGCGCTGGAAGCCGGCGCAGCCGGCCGAGCAGCAGCCGCGCGGCCAGTGGTGGCTGGCCTTCAACGACCCGGCGCTCACCGCGCTGATCGAGGAAGCCGCCACCAACAACGCCAACCTGTCGGTCGCGGCCAGCCGCGTCAAGCAGGCGCGCGCGATTGCCGGTATCGCCGAAGCGGATCGCATCCCGCAGGTGGGCGTGGGCATCGGCGCCCAGCGTGCGCGCCTGTCGCCACGCGAATCGAACCTGCCGCAAGGCGCGGGCACCGAGGCTTACACGAGCTACAGCGCGCGCCTGTCGGCCAGCTACGAGGTCGACCTGTTCGGCCGCGTGGCGGCCGGCGTGTCGGCGGCGCGGGGCGATGCAGCGACGTCCGAAGCCAACTTCCGCTCGGTGCTGCTGGCATTGCAGGCGGACGTCGCGCAGACCTATTTCAGGCTGCGCGCACTCGATGCCGAACTCGTGACGCTGGCCGACACGGTGCGGCTGCGTGAAGAAAGCATCAATGTCACGCAGCGCCGCTTCGACCTGGGCGACATCGGTGAATTCGACCTGTCGCGCGCCCGCACCGAGCTGTCCACCGCGCGCGCCGAAGCCATCGGCGTGCAGCGCCAGCGCGCGACCACCGAGCATGCGCTGGCGGTCTTGCTGGGCAAGCCGGCTGCCGATTACGTGGCTGGTCCGAGCCCGTTGCTCGATGCGAGCCTGATGCCGGCGATTCCTGCCGGCCTGCCATCGTCGCTGCTCGAGCGCCGGCCCGACATCGTCGCCGCCCAGCGCGCGATGGAAGCGTCGAACGCCCGCATCGGCGTGGCGCGCGCGGCGATGTTCCCGGCCCTGACCATCAATGCCGATGGCGGCGGCGTGGGCGGCGTGTTCTCGGAAGTGTTCAAGTGGAGCAGCCGTTCGTGGGTACTCGGCGCCCTGGCCTCGATGCCGATCATCGACGGTGGTCGTAACCGCAACAACATCGTGCGCAGCGAAGCGGTACTCGAAGAATCGGTGGGCACCTACCGCCAGAGCGTGCTGGTGGCGTTTGCCGAGGTCGAGGACAACCTGGCCGGCCTGCGCATCCTGGCAGGGCAGGCCGGTGAGATCGACGCAGCCGTGGTCTCGGCGCGCCGCTCGGCCGATCTTGCGCAGAAGCTGTACGACGCGGGCCGCTCGAGCTATCTGGAGCTGCTCGACGCCCAGCGCAACCTGGCCGTGGTGGAACGCACGGCGGTGCAGTTGCGCGGTGAGCGCGCGTTGACGACGGTGGCGCTGATTCGCGCACTTGGCGGCGGTTGGGATGCGACGCAGCCGGTGAATGCGGCGGTGGCGCAACGTTGATTCCCGTATAAAAGTTGTTTGCCCTTTGCGGCGGTGCGCGTGAGCGTACCGCCGTTTTTTTCGTCTGTGTAGCAAAACTACAAAAATATCCGGATTCAATTGAGTCTAATAATCGTCAGGAACAGAATCTGTGGGCCGAAAGGGTCCGCCCAGAGACCATGGCATAAGGTCAGGTAGTTTATCTACGTGACCAGCACCTCTGTCGATGTCCTGAAGAGACTGAAACATACCAATTACACCGGAGGAGACAAAATGAAGAAAAGCATCATCGCCATGCTTGCCACCAGCGTCGTGGCACTGAGCAACCCGGCCCTGGCCGCCACCCCGCCTGCCCAGGCGGGTAACAGTTCCGCCGTGCTGCTGCAGGGCTTCCACTGGAACTCGTCGAGCGCCAGAAGCCCTAACTGGTACAACACCCTGCAGGGCAATGTGGGCGAGCTGAAGACCATGGGCTTTAGCCACGTCTGGTTCCCGCCGCCATCCGACTCGGCGGCCTCGCAGGGCTATCTGCCGCGCCAGCTGAACAACCTGAACTCCGCCTACGGCAGCTCGGCCGAGCTGACCAACGTCGTGCGCGCCTTCACGAACAGCGGCATCAAGGCGGTGGCCGACGTCGTCGTCAACCACCGCGTCGGCACCACCGGCTGGTCGGACTTCACCAATCCCAACTGGACCGTGTATTCGATCGTCAACAATGACGAGTGCAACTGCGGCCTGGGCAGCGCCGATACGGCACTCGGTTTCAACGGTGGGCGCGACCTGGACCACCGCAACGTCGGCGAAGTCCAGAACGGCATCACCACGTGGCTGAACTACACGCTCAAACCGGTGGGCTTTACCGGCATGCGGGTGGACTATGTGCGGGGCTTCAGTCCCAGCTACGTCGGGCAGTATGCGAATGCCTTCAACGCCGAATTCTGCGTCGGCGAGCTGTGGAACGACCTGAACCTGAACAACGTCGATGCGCACCGCCAGGAAATCATGAACTGGATTAACGGGACCAGCAACAGCTGCGGCGCATTCGACTTCACCACCAAGGGCCTGCTCAACGACGCGCTGGCCAATGGCAATTACTGGCGCCTGAAGGATGCCGCCGGCAAGCCGCAGGGCGCGATCGGCTGGTGGCCTGCGATGGCAGTGACCTTCGTCGACAACCACGACACGGGTCCGTCCGAAAGCTGCGGCAATGGCCAGAACCACTGGGCGGTGCCGTGCGGTGCGGTGATGCAGGGCTACGCCTATGTGCTGAGCCACCCCGGCATTCCGACCGTGTACTACCCGCACATCTACAACTGGGGCCTGAAGACGCCGATCGCCGCGCTGATGGCGGCGCGCCGGGCGGCCGGGGTCACGTCGACGTCGCCGGTGGCGATCCAGCAGGCGGCGCAGGGACTGTACGCGGCAGTCGTCACGGGCAACACGCGCCAGCTCGCGATGAAGATCGGGCCGAACGCCTGGAGCCCGGCCGGCACCGGTTGGGTGTTGCAGACGTCGGGCAGCAATTACGCGGTGTGGATGAAGTAAGGATCCGCTGTGTGTGACGTACCGGCTGCAGGCGACGGCGGCCGGTCGTCGACGTGACGCGGCTGGGCGCCGCTACAATGGCGCCATGTCCATCGCACCTGCTTGTGTTTCTGCTCCACCGCTCACCGGCCTCGCGCCCGTCATCGACGCCACTACCCGCATTCTCGTGCTGGGCAGTTTTCCGGGCGCCGCGTCGCTGGCGGCCGGGCAGTATTATGCGCACCCGCGCAACCTGCTGTGGCCGATCCTGTCGAACCTGACCGGCGAAGACCTGGCCGGCTTGCCCTACGACGAGCGCCTGCCGCGCCTCCTGGCACACGGCATCGGCTTGTGGGATGTGCTGGGTGCGTGCGAGCGCACGGGCAGTCTCGATTCAGCCATCCGTGCGCCAGCCGCGAACGACTTCGCGCGGCTGCGCGAGCGTTGTCCGCTGCTTGAAACCGTCGGTTTCAATGGCAAGACGGCGGGCAAATTTGCACCGCAATTTGCCGATGCGGGCTATCGCACGGTCCTGCTGCCATCGACCTCGCCAGCGTATGCGGCGATGCCGTTTGCGCAAAAGCTGCTGGCCTGGCAGCGTTTGCTGGTGGACTGATGTTCTTCAGGTTGGCTGCCAATGATGGCCGCACGAAATTCGGCACCAGGCATCGCCGGACTTAGCCATAAAAACCCACTTCACGCTGATGTCGAACTGCGAGTACGAGGATGGCATGCTCCTCGGCCTCGTAGCTGTACAGCGCGATGTAGCCAGTCTTGCCATGTGAGATAACCAGTTCCCGCAAGCCGTGTTCGGCCAGGCGACCGATCAGGGGGTGCCGAACGAGAATGGCGATGGCTTCCTCGATCAGATCGAGTGTTGCCAACTGAGCATCCACACCCTCTGGCATAAGGAAGTCGCTGATCCGTTCCAGGTCGGAGAGCGCGCGGCTTGCGTAGCTTATTCGCGCCATGCTGTCTTGGCAGGTCTGGCTGCCGCCCCATCTGTCAGGCGGCTGCGCAGGTAGGCGCGCACGTCGTCAGCAGCGTAGCCCTGTCCTTGCGCCAGCAACTCTGCCCTCGCGTCACGTGCTTGCGCAACGAAGGCAGCGCGCTGCTCGACTGCATGAGCAGCTTGCCGGATCGCGTCGACCATGAATGCATGCGGACTGATGCCAAGTTCTTGCGCAGCATCGACTGCGCGCTGCTTGAGCTCATCGGGAAGTTTCAGTGAGGTCGTCGACATGGGAATGGCGCCATTGGTTGTGGTGCTACCAAGGTAACACCGATGTCTTGAAGATTCAAGTGGTTACCATCACCACCCCCTACCGGATATGCGTCCCGGTCCCCGCCGCCATCTTGCGCAGATACGCCAGCTTCGCCGAATACACCTCGCGCATGTCCCGGCGTGTACTGTGATCGACCGCCAGCGCGATCTGTTCACGTGCCTCGCGCACGTGCCCCAGCTGCAGATGGGCGACGCCCAGCCAGAACCGGAACTCGTCGTTGTAGGGCGCGCGCCGCACCTCGCGCGCGAAGTTCGCCACCGCATCGTCATATCGGCCGGCCTTGAGCGCTTCGGTGCCCAGATCGAAGTAATGGTAGGGCGGTGTCGGATCGACCGCCGCGATGCGCGCGGCCAGCGCCGCTGCTTCCAGGGGGCGGCCGAGCGTCACCAGCACCGGCTGCAGGTTGCGCAGCACCGACAGGTTCTCGGGTTCGCGCACCAGCGCCGCCTGGAACGCGCGCTCGGCCAGCGCCGCGTCGCCATGGCGCTGGTAGATCACGCCCAGCGTGTTGAGTGTGCCCGCCATGCCGGGGCGCGCCTGGACCGCCGCGCGCGCCCACCAGTAGGCGTCGTCAATCCGCCCCTGCACCAGTGCCTCGGCGGCGCGGTTGTTCAGGAACAGGGCGACGATGTCCTCTTCTTCCAGCTCGCGCGTGCGCAGGCGCGCGGCCTGGTCGCGCGGGATGAAATCGACGACCAGCACGCGCTGCGGCTGGTAGCCGCGCGGCGCGTCGGCCGGGCGCTCGCCCAGGCTGACGTTGATATGGGAACTGGACAGGTACAGGCCCGCAGTGCGGCTCCAGGCATTGTCGACGTCCACGCTCTGGAACCGGACCGGCATGCCCAGCTCTTTCGCGAAGGCCGCCGTCATGATCACCAGCGACAGGCAGTTGCCCATGCGCGCGGCGTAGGTCTGGCTGGCAGTGCGCGTGATGGTGGATTCGTACTCGAGCTTGAGGTCGGACTTGCTGTAGAGCGCATCGACCAGGCCGTGCTGCATGCCCTTGGTGCGCAGGCGCGACGTGAATGCGCTGCTGTTCAGGTAAGCGCGCATCGCGGGACTGAGCGCGAACAGGTCGTGCGCGCCGATGGGTTCCGATGGCGGCGCGAAGCGTGCATCGGCAAACAGGGCCGCTGGCGGGGCAGGGGGAGGAGCGAGGCTGGCGCAGCCGGCCAGCAATATGCTTAACGACAGCCAAACGAACGACAGCCAACCGAACGAGAACCAGCGCATGGCGCCTCCTGCAAACGAGCGTACTGACAAGGCAGTATCCGCTCCCTTGCGGGCGAAGTCAAAGCTCAGTCTTCGTGGAAGGCTTCCAGCAGTTCATCCATGATCTCGGCCGTTTCTTCGGCCGACAGGCCCAGATACGCGCAGGCCGCGACGCCGCCCTTGTTCCATTCGTTCGACTCGGCGTGGCCCTGATAGCGGCAGATCGCGTTCTCGGCCAGCAGCGACAGGGCGATCAGCGAGCGCACCGGCCCCGCGGTGGCCGGATCGTCGATCACGGCGAAATCGTGATGGTGCAGGATGGCCCAGGCGACGTGGTCGGACAGCCCCCAGCTGCGGGCCAGCAGGCAGCCCATCGCGGCGTGACTGGTCGCGTGGCGTTCGTTCTCGAGGTCCGTGAACGGGCGGTGGGGCTCCATCGACGCCGCGCCGTAGGTGGCTTCATAATCCTTGAAGCGGTCCATCAGGAGCGGCACGCCGGTGTCGCAGAACAGGCCGAACGTATGGGCCACGTCCGTCTCGCCCATGCGCAGGCGGCGGGTCAGGAACACCATCGCGTGCGCGCGACGGGTCGAGATGTCCCAGAAGCTGGCCAGCGCGGCGCTGTTGACGGGAATCGCCTGGCGCGCCAGCAGCCCGGTCATCAGGGCCGCGACCTGGTTAATCCCCAGGAACAGGATGGCCTGCTCGATCGACTTGGCCTTGCGCCGGCCGCCGTAGACGGACGAATTGGCCAGCTTGAGCAGGGCGCCGGACATGCCGACGTCGCTGGCCACGATCCTGCCGATGGCGTCGGGCGACGGATCGTCGGCCCCCAGCTCGCGCTGCAGGTCGGCAAGCAGACTCGGCCGCGGCGGAATGCGGATCGACTTGATCAGGGCATCGACCTGGTCGGTTTGGGGGGCGGACTCGACGACGGTATTCATGAGATGGCGGGGCGCGAGAGGGCATCTCGGACGTTGCGGGGGAACGTGCAACTATACCCGAGCCGGTAAAATATTGCAGCAAGGCAATGTGCAAATCAACTGGTTAATGTGGCAATTCCACCATAGCGCGGGGGCACGGCCGTACACGCTAGAATCCCGGTATGGTGAATTCGACAATTGCAGGGATTGATTTTTCAGCCGATGCCGCGACCGTCGCACGCCAGCTGATCGGCGTGACGGTGCTGCTCGACGGCGTTGGCGGGCGCATCGTCGAGACCGAGGCGTATGACCGCGAAGACCCGGCGTCGCACGCGTTTGCCGGGGAGACGGAGCGCAATGCGTCGATGTTCGGGCCGCCGGCGCATGCCTACGTGTACCGCTCGTACGGCATTCACTGGTGCCTGAACTTCGTGTGCCGCGAAGCGGGGCACGGCGCCGGCGTCCTGATTCGCGCGCTGGAGCCGGTGGCGGGGCTGGACAGCATGCGCGCGCGGCGCGATGCGCAGGACGAGCGCGCGCTGTGTTCGGGGCCGGGCAAGTTGTGCCAGGCGCTGGGCGTCACGCGGGCGCACGACGGGATGGCGCTGGCGGGGGCGTCGTTTGCCCTGCTGCCGGCAGAAGCGGGACTGGTCGTCGCGGAAGGCATCCGCATCGGCATCTCGAAGGCGGTCGATGTGCCGTGGCGCTTCGGCCTGGCCGGCTCGCGCTTTCTGAGCCGGCCACTCCGCAGCCAAGCCGGCAACTAGGCGGCCCCGCGCCGGCGCGCGGTCGCCGGTGGCAGGGCCGGCACGGGCTTCGCGCGCATCGTGCTGGCGCGGCTGCGCCGTTCGGCGACGCCCTGGAAGCCCGCCGCCAGCGTCTCTTCGTGCTGCGCATCCACCGCGTCCACCTCGTCGTCGCCCGGTGCGATGCGGAAGATCGCCACGGCCCTGGCCAGGTTGACGGTCTGCTCGTGCAGGCTCTCGGCCGCCGCTGCGGCCTGCTCGACCAGCGCGGCATTCTGCTGTGTCATGCTGTCCATCTGCCCGACCGCGCGATTGACGTCGGCGATGCCGTCGGCCTGCTCGGTGCTGGCGATGCTGATACGGCCGATGATGTCGTTCACCTGGCGCACCGACGAAACGATGTCGCCCATGCTGGCGCCGGCTTCGCTGACCGACGCGTTGCCCCGTTCGATGATGCTGACCGAGTCCGCGATCAGGCCCTTGATTTCCTTGGCTGCCGCCGCCGAGCGCTGCGCCAGCGTGCGCACTTCGGAGGCCACCACGGCAAAGCCACGCCCCTGTTCGCCGGCGCGCGCTGCTTCCACCGCCGCATTCAGGGCCAGGATATTGGTCTGGAACGAGATGCCGTCGATGACGCCGATGATCTCGACGATCTTGCGCGAGCTTGCCTGGATCGATTCCATCGTCGTCACCGCGCCTTGCACCGCCTGGCCGCCGCGCGCGGCCAGCTGCGCCGCTTCGGCTGCGAGCTCGGACGCCTGGCGCGCGTTGCTGGCGTTGTCCTTGACCGCCGTGGTCAGCGTCTCCATCGTGCTGGCCGTCTGCTCGAGTGAGCTGGCCTGCATCTCGGCGCGGCTCGACAGGTCCATATTGCCGGTGGCGATTTCCTGCGACGCCGTGTCGATCGAGCGCACCGACGTCATCACGCTGCGCAGCGCGGCATTCAGGCGCGCGATCGTGTGATCGAGCGCGCGGCCGGTGTCAGCGATTTCGTCACGGCCCTGCGCGTCCACGGGCGGCGCGTCGAGCCGGCCCTCGGCCAGTTCGCCCACCGTGTGCGCGATCGAGTGGATCCCGGCCAGCATCGCGCGCCGCACCAGCATCGTCACCGCCAGCGACAGCGTGATCGACAGCAGCACCAGGCCGGCCATGGTCCAGCCCAACGTGCGAAATTCGGCCCTGGCAGCGGCGTAGGCCTCCTGGTTCATGGTTCTTTCGATGTGCGCCAGTTGCGTCAGTGCGGCGTCGAGCGCGCCGAACTGCTGCTCGGCCTTCTGCATCGCGTTGGTGGCGATCGACTGGTCCACGGCCGCCATCTCGATCGTCTCGCCGATCGCCTTGCGATAGCGCGCCAGCGCTGCCTGCGATGCCGCGACCGGCGTGCGTTCTTCGCGCTCGGCGGCGTGCGCGAACTTGCCCAGTTTGTCGCTGACGGCGGCGTGCCGGCGGCCGATGTCGGCCGTCAGCGCGCGCAAGCGGTTCTGCGCGAAGCTGCCGTTGGTCCAGGCCAGCAACTGGTAGGCGTTGGCGTGCGCGAAGCGCGCCTCGCCGGCGACATCGGCCACCGCCTGCAGGCGCGCCGCGCGTACCTGGACCATGTGTTCGAGCGAGGCGTTCTGGCGCACCATGCCGTAGTAGGCGGCGCCCGACAGCATGGTCAGCAGCACGAGCACGAGGCCCGGGGCCAGCAGCAGTTTCTGGCCGATCCGCAGTTTGTTCAGCATGGGTCACTCCACAAAAAAAGCTGCCATCGCGGGCAGGGCGACGGCAGCGACAGCAGGGGATGCGCGAGGCCGGCGCAGGCTTATTTCTTGTAGATGCCCGCTTCGAGCACCACGCCGTCGACCAGCAGGATGTAGGTGGTCTTGGGTTCAATCTTGCCGGTGGCGGGATTCTTGTACTGGTAGTCGACCCAGCCCTTGCCCTTGGCAGCGGCCAGCTCGATGATCTCGCGCCGGTACTTCTTGCCGTTCGCATCGGGCACGTCGGTGAGGTCCTTGCCGACGATCGACGGGTTGTAGGGATGGGCCAGCACGATCCCGGTCTTGACGTCGCGCAGGTCGATGTACAGCTGGCCCTGGACAAAATCCGGGTCCTTGGCGTTAATGCGCTTCATCATTTCACCCTTGCCCTTGGCCTTGATCAGGGCGGCGCCGCGTTCGGCCATGGCGATGGCGTCTTTCTCGGTCGGCTCAATGGCCAGGGCAGCGGTTGATGCCAGCCCCAGGCACAGGGCGGCGGCGGTGGCGATCAGTTTCATGACGGTCCTTTCGCGTTGAATGCATCAGAAATATTGCTCAAGTGCATTCACTACTTTAGCGGCGCGTTTCCTTGCCGGATTGCGCAGGCACAAGTGCGCAGAAATCGCCCCGGGCGCCGTTGCGCCGATGCCGCACTTTTTCCTACTGCGGCCCGTGATTGTCCTATCCACGCTGTCAGACACCATCTCATTGATGGATGGCAATTGGCGTCCATTCGGCCTGCCTAAGATGGGTTCTTTCCGGCAATCCGCCGGCCTTTCCACCGTCTTCTTCTGGAGTTCTCCGTGAACACGACCGCCACGACGCCCACCAAGTTCAAGCCCTTCACGCGCCAGTCGATCGTGACCGCGCGCCAATGGGAATGGCTCACGCCCGAGCTGCAGGAAGCCGTGCAGGTGGTCTCGCATGTGCTGCCGTTTCGCACCAATGCGTATGTGATGGACACGCTGATCGACTGGTCGCGCGTGCCGGACGATCCGATCTACCGGCTGACGTTTCCGCACCGCGACATGCTTCCGGCCGCCGAATACGAGCAGCTGCGCGAGCTGGTGCTGGTCAAACAAGATGACGCCGCGATCGCGCGCCTGGTGCACGCGATCCGCATGCGCATGAATCCGCACCCGGCCGGCCAGATGACGCACAACGTGCCGCGCGTGAACGATGCGCCGCTCAGGGGCTTGCAGCACAAGTACAAGGAAACGGTGCTGTTCTTCCCGAGTGCCGGCCAGACCTGCCACGCCTATTGCACCTTCTGCTTTCGCTGGCCGCAGTTCGTCGGCATGGATGACCTGAAGTTCGATGCGCGCGAATGCGGCGAACTGGTGGACTACCTGAAGGTGCACACGGAGGTCACCGACGTGCTGATCACCGGGGGCGACCCGATGATCATGAATACGCGCTCGCTGGCCGAATCCCTCGAGCCGCTGCTGATCCCCGAACTGGAGCACATCCAGAACATCCGCATCGGCACCAAGTCGGTCGCGTACTGGCCGCAGCGCTTCGTGTCGGACAAGGACAGCGATGACCTGATGCGTCTGTTCGAAACGGTGGTCGCCAGCGGCAAGAACCTGGCCATCATGGGCCACTACAACCACGCGGTCGAACTGCGCGCACCGATCGCGCAGCAGGCGGTCAAGCGCATCGTCGGCACCGGCGCCACGCTGCGCATGCAGGGGCCGCTGATCCGCCACATCAACGAAGACCCGAAAAGCTGGGCCGAATTGTGGACCACCGGCGTGCGCCTGGGTGCAATTCCCTATTATATGTTCGTCGAGCGCGACACCGGCCCGCGCGACTACTTTGCACTGCCGCTGGCGCGCGCCCACGAGATTTTCCAGGCAGCCTATTCGATGGTCTCGGGCCTGTCGCGCACCGTGCGCGGGCCGTCGATGAGCGCGTTCCCCGGCAAGGTCGTGATCGACGGCGTCGTCACGATCAATGGCGAAAAGCTGTTCGCGCTGCAGTTCCTGCAGGCCCGCAATCCGGAATGGGTGCGGCGGCCGTTCTTTGCCAGGTACGACGCCACGGCGACCTGGCTCGATCACCTGAAACCGGCGTTCGGGCGCGACCGCTTCTTCTTCGAGACGGAAAGCGGCGGCCCGCTGCGGGGCGCCGGCGGCCGTGTGATCCCGCTGGTACCTGCCGGCCAGCGCGGCCACGCCCAGCCTGACGCGGCATAACCGGTCGACGTCCGGTCGGATGCTGCGCCATGCAACCCGGTGCCACGCTGGTGTCTCCCGCTACCCCGCGCCTGTCCGGCCTGGCGGTGTTCGTGTACGTGTTCGTGCCGTTCGCGCTGGGGCATTACCTGTCCTCGCTGCTGCGCAACGTGAACGCGGTGCTGGCATCGCAACTGGCAAGTGCGCTCGCGCTCACGCCGGGCCAGCTGGGGCTGCTCACCAGTGCGTTCTTCTTTGCGTTCGCGCTGGTCCAGCTGCCGGTCGGGATGGCGCTGGACCGTTACGGGCCGCGCCGCGTGCAGGTGGCGATGCTGCTGGTGGCGTCCTGCGGCGCGGTGCTGTTCGCGCGTGGCGGCGGCTTCTGGAGCCTGCTCGCGGCGCGCGCCGTCATGGGGTGCGGCCTGGGTGGCTGCTTCATGGCGGCGGTCAAGGCCGTGTCGATCTGGATCGCACCAAGCCGGCTGCCGTCGGTGCACGGCTACCTGATCGCCGTCGGCGGCATGGGCGCGGCCAGCGCCACGATGCCGGTGCGTGCGATGCTCACGTACACCGACTGGCGCGGCCTGTTCCTGCTGCTTGCCGGGCTGGTCGCCTGCACGGGCCTGCTGATTGCGTTGCTGTATCCGAAGACCCAGGATGCGGCGCCCGGGGGCGGCCCGCTATCACCGGTGCTGCCAGCGTTGCGCGAGGTGTGGCGCGCGCCCGGCTTTCGCGCCGTGGTGGCGCTGGTGCTGGTGCCGCACGCGGTGTTCTTCGGCGTGCAGGGCCTGTGGATCGGGCGCTGGCTGGCCGACGTGGCGCTGTACCCGGAAGACGCCGTGGCCTACCTGCTGTACCTGGGCATGGCGGCGGTGGTGTTCGGCGCCATCGCAGTGGGGATGATCACCGAGTGGGCCGGGCGGCGCGGCATGCCGCCGCTCGATGTGGCGGCCGCCGGCATCACGATGTTCGTTCTGATCCAGGCGGCGTTCGTGATCGGTTACCGGCCCAGCTTCCCGTGGCTGTCGGTGATGTTCACGCTGGCCGGCACGGTCACCGGCATCGATTACGCGATCGTGGCCCAGTCGATGCCGCGCGCGCTGACGGGGCGCGCCGCCACCTTCCTGAACCTCTTGATCTTCATTGGCGCCTTCCTGGTGCAGGCCGGGTTCGGCGTGGTGATCGGGTTTTGGCAGCCCGATCTGCTGGGCCACGCGCCTGCCGCTGCCTATCGCTGTGCATTCGCGCTGCTGGTGCTGATTCAGGTGCCAGGGTTGTGGCAGTACGCGCGTCGTCGCAAGGGGGCGCTTCTGCGGCAGGCGTGAGATTGCTTCGGCGTAACGTACATGGTGTAATGTTTTGTCAATATAAGATTTCTCCATTCTGTATTTTGGGGGAACACCATGCGACATCATCTTCCGCGCCTGTGCGCCGGCGCCACCATCCTGTTGCTGGCCGCCTGCGGCGACAAGTCGACGCTGCCGCAAGGCGCCGACATCGGGCCGCAGCCCGAGCTCAAGGCGCCCAACAAGACCCTGATCCCGACAGTCAACATCGCCAAGGCCACCGGCTGGCCTGCGGGCGTGATGCCCACGGCGGCGGCCGGCCTGGAAGTGAACGCCTTCGCCACGGCGCTCGATCATCCGCGCTGGGTGTACGTGCTGCCCAATGGCGACGTGCTGGTGGCCGAGTCGAATGCCCCGGCCAAGCCGGATGCGGGCGGGATTCGCAACTGGATCCAGGGCAAGGTGATGGCCCGCGCCGGCGCCGGCGTGCCGAGCGCGAACCGCATCACGCTGCTGCGCGATGCCGACGGCGACGGCGTGGCCGAGCTGAAAACCGTCTTCCTGAAGAACCTGCATTCGCCATTCGGCATGGCGCTGGTGGGCGACACGCTGTACGTGGCCAATGCCGATGCCATCGTGCGCTTCAGGTACAAGGAAGGCGCCACCGAGATCACGGAGGCAGCGCAGCCGGTCGCGCCGCTGCCGGGCGGGCTGAACCACCACTGGACCAAGAACATCATCGCCAGCCAGGATGGCAAGAAGCTGTATGCCACGGTGGGCTCAAACAGCAACGTCGCCGAGAACGGCATGGACATCGAAAAGAACCGCGCCGCGATCCTCGAGGTGGACCTGGCCAGTGGCGCCACGCGCGTGTTCGCGTCGGGCCTGCGCAATCCGAACGGCATGGCGTGGAATCCGGATACGGGCGCACTGTGGACGGTCGTGAACGAGCGCGATGAAATCGGCAGCGACCTGGTGCCCGACTACCTGACGTCGGTGAAGGAGGGCGGCTTCTACGGCTGGCCGTACAGCTACTACGGCAAGAACGTCGACGCGCGCGTCAAGCCGCAGCGGCCGGACCTGGTGGACAAGGCGATCGTGCCCGACTACGCGCTGGGTGCGCATGTGGCTGCGCTGGGGCTGACGTTTTACGAAGGCACGCTGCTGCCGGCGCAGTACCGGAACGGCGCGATCATCGGCAACCACGGCTCCTGGAACCGCAAGCCGCGCTCGGGCTATAACGTCGTGTTCATTCCGTTCAGGGATGGCATGCCGAACGGGAAGCCGGTCGACATTCTCAGTGACTTCGTCAACAAGGACGGCGAGGCGCAGGGACGGCCGGTGGGGGTTGCCGTGGACAAGAAGGGCGCAGTGCTGGTGGCGGATGATGTCGGCAACGTGATCTGGCGGGTGGTGCCGGACGCCGGGTAATACCAAGACGTCCCCACCTCGTTCCAGCGAAGGCTGGAACCCAAGTGTGCTTGCGTTACTGGCACCGCGAAGAACTTGGGTTCCCGCCTCCGCGGGAACGACGTGTTTCAGGCGCAGCCCGTCACCAAGAGCACCGGAATCCCGGTCCACGCCACCGCCACCACGGCCAGCACTGCACTGGCCGCACCCACGTAATCCACAAACTCATCGGACCCCTGGCGCAGGCGCTTGCCGGCCAGGGCGCCGACCCACACGCACGCCGCCATCGACAGCAGCGTCGCGCCGCCCAGCAGCCACGGATTGGGCCCCGCAGCGCGCAGTGCGCCCGGTGTGCACTGGCTCGCCGCGACGATGTAGGCGAACGCGAAGTGCGCGCCCCAGATCAGCAGGGGCAGCGAGGCGCGCGTGGCGCGCGAAAAGAAATGGTCGCTCATCGCATCACTCCATCACCAGCAGCAGGCCGCGGATCACCAGGAATCCGGTGAGGCCCTGCAGCGTCACGTAATGCCAGATCAGCGCGATATTGTCGCGCGTGGCGCGGTTCTCGGCACTGATCATGCCGCGCCAGGCGCGCACGCACAGGTACGGCGCGGCCAGCAGCAGCACGAACAGCATGATGCCCTGGAAGCCGAGCAGGATCGAGATCGACGCGCTCCACGTGTCGCGCGTGCCGTCCAGGTTCACCAGGCGCCAGCTGTGGACGTCGACACCGAAGGCGGCAGCGGTACACGCCAGCGCCACGATCAGCACCCACGGCGTGAGCTTGTTCGAGACCCGGTCGCTCAGCCACACCAGCGCGGAGCCGCCCAGCAGCAGGCCGCCCGACAGCAGCGTCCACGACCACGCCGGCAGCGATGCGCCCGGCGGTGGGCAGATCTGCAGCCGCATCGACGTGTGGATGTAGACGTAGGCGAACGAGCAGTAGATCAGGAACAGCACGATCAGCATGATGAACGTGCCCCACCACGAGTGCGACGCCGTGCCGCGCGCGCCGATCGGCAGGATGACGCCGCCGCCGATGTCGGCCTCGCGCATCGGCACCTTCTGGTCCGACTGCCACAGCCAGGCGATGATCGAGCCGATGGCGATCAGGCCGCAGATGATCGCCAGCACATTGGCTTTCACGGTCAGCAGCAGGAAGAAGCCGGCGGTGCCGAAGGCGCCCAGCACGGTCAGCCAGCTGTCGCCCGGCAGGATCATCAGGTAGGTCGGCTTTGCGCTGACCGGGCTGGTGGAGATGGTTTCGCGGCGGCCGGTAACGGTGTTCGGGAGGTAGTGGCGACCTTCGGCGACTTCCTGCGACAGCGTCGGCTGGTCCCACAGCGGGTCGTCCGACGTGACGATCGGGATGCTGCGGTTGCCGTAGTCTTCCGACGGCAGCCACTCGAGCGTGGCCGCATTCCACGGATTGCCCACGTCCTTGGTCGGACGGCGCAGCGTGCGCGTGGCGTCGATGATCATCAAGAGGATGCCCAGGGCGAACAGGAACGAGCCCAGGGTCGAGATCATGTTCAGCGCATCCCAGCCCATTTCGCTCGAATACGTGTAGACGCGGCGCGGCATGCCGAACAGGCCCGTGATGTGCATCGGGAAGAAGCTGATATTGAAGCCCCCGAACAGCAGCCAGAAGGTCCATTTCGAGAGGCGCTCGGACATCGTGTTGCCGTTGATGAGCGGGATCCAGTAGTAGATCGCGGCAAACACCGGGAACACCATGCCGCCGATGAGCACATAGTGCAGGTGGGCCACGATGAAGTAGGTGTCGTGTACCTGCCAGTCGAACGGGATCACGGCCACCATCACGCCGGTCAGGCCGCCGAGCACGAAGATGAACATGAAGCCGAGCATGAACAGCGTCGGTGCATTCATCCTGATGCGGCCACTCCACAGCGTGGCGATCCAGCCGAACACCTGGATGCCGGTGGGGATCGCCACGGCCATGCTGGCCGCCGAGATCAGGCTCATTTCAATGACGCCCAGGCCCGCCGTGAACATGTGGTGCGCCCACAGGCCGAAGCTGAAGATGCCCACGCCAACGAGTGCGACGACGATTGCGCGGCGGCCCACGAGGCGGTTGCCGGCAATCGTCGGGATCATCGTCGAGATCATGCCGGCAGCCGGCAGGAAGATGATGTAGACCTCGGGGTGGCCGAAGAACCAGAACAGGTGCTGCCAGATGATCGGGTCGCCGCCGCGTTCGGGGTCGAAGATCGGCAGGTTCAGCGCGCGCTCGAGTTCGAGCAGCGCCGTGCCGGCAATCACGGCCGGGAAGGCGATCACGATCATCACGCCCACGACCAGCATCGCCCATGCATAGATCGGCATGCGGCGCAGCGTCATGCCGGGCGCGCGCGTGAACAGGATGCCGACGATCAGTTCGATGGCGCCGGCGATGGCGGAAATCTCGATGAAGCCGATCCCCAGCAGCCAGAAGTCGGCATTCAGGCCGGGCGAATATTTCATCCCCGTCAGCGGCGGGTACATGAACCAGCCGCCGTCCGGCGCCAGGCCCCAGAACAGCGTGCAAAAGAAGGCCAGGCCACCGAAGGCATAGCACCAGAACGCATACGCGGACAGGCGCGGGAACGGCAAATCGCGCGCGCCCAGCATATTCGGCAGCAGATAAACGGCGATCGCCTCGACGATCGGAATCGCGAACAGGAACATCATCACGGTGCCGTGCATCGTGAAGATCTGGTTGTAGGTGCCGGCCGAGACCAGGTCGTTGTCCGGCACCGACAGCTGCACCCGCATGATCAGGGCCAGGATGCCGGCCAGGATGAAGAACAGGATCGCGGTGCCGATGTACAGCAGGCCGATATTGGTGTTGTTGACCGACTTGAAGAAGCCCAGGCCGGATGGCGTCTTCCACACGGCCTCCAGTTTTTCCAGCTCCTCTGGCGGGCGGGGGGCGGAGTTGGGTAAGGTTGCGTCGCGCGTCATTTCAGGTGCTCAAGGTAGGTGGCCAGTGCGCGCAGGGTCTCGCCGTCCAGGTCCGGGGAGGGCGGCATGAAGACGCCCGTTTTGATGGCTTGCGGGTCGGCGATCCAGCCGGCCAGCGTACCGCGGTGATTGCGCAGCGTGCCGGCAGCGATGTGCCGGCGGCTGCCGATGTGCGTCAGGTCGGGGCCGAGGCGCGGGGCATCGGCAATCCGTTCATCCAGCTGCGGCGCGACATCGGTCACGCCGCGGATCGTGTGGCAGGTCTGGCACTGCTGCGCGAGAAACGCCTCGCGGCCGCGCTGCAGCACCGTGGTGTCGGCCGGCACGGCCGGCTGGGCCTGGCGCGCGAGCCAGGCGTCGAACTCGGGACGCGGCAGGGCGATCACATGGAACGCCATGCGTGCGTGCTGTTCGCCGCAGTATTCGGCGCACTGGCCGCGGTAGGTGCCCGGCTTGTCGGCGCGCAGGTTCAGGCCCGTCACGCGGCCCGGGATCATGTCGCGCTTGCCCGCCAGCGACGGCACCCACAGGCTGTGGATCACGTCCGATGCGGTCAGGCCCAGGTACACCGATTCGCCGACCGGAATATAAATTTCGTTGGCGCTGATGATTTCGCGGTTGCTGGTCGGGTCGCGGTAGCGCACTTCCCACCACCACATCTTGCCGGTCACGGAGATGCTCAAGGCCTTGTGCGAGGTTTGCGGCACCAGTTGCCCGGTACGCCAGGTGCTCCAGGTGAGCAGCGCGGTGAGCACGATCACCGGGAACGCGATACCGGCGCCCAGGATCCAGACACCGGGCGTGATCGGGCGCGCCTGGCGCCGCATGGCCAGCGCGAGCAGGCCCATGACGATGGCGAAGATCACCGTGCCGCCGACGAACAGGACCCACGTGAACTGATAGATGATGGCCGCGTCGGCGCCGGCCGGATGCATGACGGACTGGATGTCGCTTATTGGCGTCATATTATTTGAGCGAATACATGAAAGCGGCCATGTGGCGCGCTTCGTCGTTGCTGATGCCGAGCGCCGGCATCAGGGTGCCGGGTTTTACAGCGGGGGGATTCTGCAGGAAGCGGATCATGTTCTCTGGCTGGTTCGGGATGCTGCCGGCGATGTAGCTCATGCGGCCCATGGACTGGAGCGACGGACCGGCATCGCCATTCGGACCCTGTACTTCGGGGATGAAGTGGCAGGCGGCGCACTGGTATTGCTGCACCAGCAGGCGGCCGCGTTCGGGGTCGCCGCCGGCCACGCGCGAGGCGGGTTTTTCCTTTGCACAGCCGCTCGCCAGGGCTGCGCAGACGAGCAGGGCGCCCGTGCTCAGGTGCGTAGTCAGGCAAGTCCGCAGCACAGAAAGCAAGCGTTGGTGTTGACGAGATGGGTTGCGCACGGTTGATTTTTCGTGAAAAAGCGATGGCTTTTATAATACAAGGAAAGTAGATGTCATTCTTTCAACTGGACGCCCTAGGCTATGCTATCTAATCGCGCACGACTTATTGTCAAGACCATGGTGTTGACCCTGCTGGGCGCGGGCGCGATCGGCGCCGTCGGTGGCCTGATCGTGCTGCGCGGCGGCTTCTATGACCTGAGCGCGATCACGCAGCATTACGCGCTGGTCTACACGGTGCTGGGCGAGGGAATGCAGTACTCGGTGCAGAACCACGCGCGCGAGGTCGTGGTGCCACCCAACCTTAACACGCCCGAGCGCCTGCAGCGCGGCGCGCTCGTCTACCAGGCCAATTGCGTGCAATGCCACGGCGGGCCGGGCGTTGCGCCCAGCACGATCGGCATGAGCATGCAGCCGGCCCCGGGCCCGCTCGTCGATGCCGACGTCAACTGGAAGACGCGCGAGCTGTACTGGATCACCCGCAACGGCATCAAGATGAGCGGCATGCCGGCCTGGGAATACCACCTGAGCGAGCCGGACATGTGGGCCGTGGTGGCATTCGTGGGCGCCATGCCGGGCATGACGAGCCAGGACTTCAAACGCATGACGGCGGGCGGCGCCGTTCCGCCGCAGGTCGAACAGACAGCAACGGACCGCGCGCAGCAGGGACAGGAAGGCCAGCCATGAAATCCACGATCACCATCCTTCTCGGCCTGTCTGCGCTGCTGGTCGGCTGCGCGCCGAAACTGGCCCCCGGCCTGGTGGGCGACCCGATGCGCGGCAAGATCGCCGCCGCGCAATACGCCTGCCATTCCTGCCACGTGGTGCCGGGTGTGCCCGGTTCCGACGTGCGCGTGGGCCGGCCGCTCGACGCGCTCGCGCAGCAGCGCTACATTGCGGGCAAGCTGCCCAATACCCAGGCCAACCTGGTGCGCTGGATCCGCGATCCGCAGGCGATCGATCCGGGCAATGCGATGCCGAACATGGGCGTGAGCGAGCGCGATGCGATCGATATCAGCGCCTACCTGCTGAGCCACTAGCGCAGTCGATGAGATGAGTCATTGACACCATTCATTGGTATCATTCGCGTTTTTCTACAGGAATGACATCATGAGACTGGTCCGCTATGGCCGCCCGGGCAAGGAAAAGCCGGGCCTGTTCGATGAAGAGGGGCGCCTGCGCGACCTGTCCGGGATCATCGACGATATCGATCCGTCGCAGCTGTCCGACAAGGCACTGCGCAAACTCGCCAAAGTCGACCAGAAAACGCTGCCGCTCGTGCGCGGCAATCCGCGCCTGGGCGTGCCGGTCAAGGGCATCGGCAAATTCATCGGCATCGGCATGAACTACCTGGACCACGTGCGCGAAACGGGCGCCGAGGTGCCGGCCGAACCGATCTTCTTCACCAAGGCCATCAGCGCCCTGAACGGCCCGGACGATCCGATCCAGCTGCCGAAAGGCTCGAAGAAAACCGACTGGGAAGTCGAACTCGGGGTGATCATCGGCACGCGCGCCCAGTACGTGAGCGAAGAAGAGGCGCTCAAGTTCGTGGCCGGCTATTGCGTGGTGAATGATGTGACTGAACGCGCCTATCAGTTCGAGATGGGCTCGCAGTGGGACAAGGGCAAAGGTTGCGATACCTTCGGCCCGGTCGGCCCGTTCCTTGTCACGCGCGACGAGATCCTCGACGTGCAGGACCTCGACCTGTACCTTGAACTGAACGGCAAGCGCATGCAGACCGGGAACACGGCCAGCATGATCTTCAGCGTCGCGCAGCTCGTGAGCTACGTGTCGCGCTTCATGACGCTCGAACCGGGCGACATCATCACCACCGGCACGCCACCGGGCGTGGGCATGGGCCGCACGCCGCAACGCTTCCTCAAGAAGGGCGACCAGCTGCGCCTGGGCATCGCCGGTCTCGGTGAGCAGCAGGCCGACGTCTTGGCGTATCCGAAGTAAGCCGTATCAAGGCGGGCCGCCGCGCGGCTCGCCGGCATCCGGTACGGCCGTGCGCGCCGTATTCATCACCATCGCCAGCAGCGTGTAATAGCCACAGATCCCCGTCAGATCGACCGCGCCCTGTTCGCCGAACAGCGCCAGCGCGTCCGCGTACACGCGGTCCGGTACTGCCTTGGTCTCGTGCAGCGCGATGCAGAAATCGTGCACCACCGCCTCGTCGACCAGCATGTCCGCGGGCCGCTCCCGCGCTGCAATCGCTGCAATCACCGATGTCGGGATCCCCGCCTGCGCCGCGATCGGCGCGTGGATCGCCCATTCCACTGCCTGGTCCCACTGGCGCGCGGTGACCAGGATTGCCAGCTCCGACAACCGCACGCCGATTGCGCTGCGGTAGCGCAGGTACTCGCCCATGCGCTGCGCATGCTGCATCAGTTCGGGACTGCGCAGCAGCGGCACGAACGGGCCGTAGACGGCGCCGCGCGGGCCGTCGATGATTTCCTGCGCGGCGGCGCGCTGGGCCGCGCTCAATGCGTGATCGGGAATGGGGCCGAGACGTTCACTCATCGCGCATACCCGCCTGTTGCATCGAAATTGAAAGCAGGAAAATATTCGCACGGCCCGCGTCAAAAATCAAAAGAAGTGCTGCGGAGCACGCTTATCGTCAAGCGTTGCAACCACCGCCGAGGGAGCCGTCCATGAGCCACATCATCCACCGCAACCTGCGCCAGGTACCGCCCACGGCGGTCGGCGGCGAGGGCATCGTGCTGCGCGACAGCAGCGGCAAGACCTATCTCGACGCCAGCAGCGGTGCGGCCGTGTCGTCACTGGGCCACGGCCACCCGGACGTGATCGCGGCCATGCACCGCCAGATCGACCGCTGCGCCTATGCCCACACCGCGTTCTTCACCACCGACGTGGCCGAGCAACTGGCCGGGCGCCTGATCGCCGGCGGGCCGCAGGACATGGGTGGCGTGTATTTCGTCTCGGGCGGCTCGGAAGCGATGGAGACCGCGCTCAAGCTGGCGCGCCAGTACTGGGTCGAGGCGGGCGAGCCGCAGCGCACGCAGTTCATCGCGCGCCGCCAGAGCTACCATGGCAACACGCTTGGCGCGCTGGGCGTGGGCGGCAACGAATGGCGCAAGCGCGCCTTTGCCCCGCTGCTGAAAGAGGCGCTACGCGTCGCGCCCTGTTACGCCTACCGGGGCTGCAGCGGCGGCATGTCGCTCGACGACTACACGGCCGGCCTGCTCGACGAACTGGAAACGGCCGTCATCAAGGCCGGGCCGGACACCATCATCGCCTTCGTTGCCGAACCGGTGGTGGGCGCCACCGGCGGCGCGATCCCGCCCACGCCGGGTTACTTCCAGGGCGTGCGTGATATCTGCGACCGGCACCGCATCCTGTTCATCGCTGATGAAGTCATGTGCGGCATGGGCCGCACTGGCAGCATGTACGCGATCGGGCAGGAGGGCGTGGCGCCGGACATCGTGGCCGTGGCCAAGGGCCTGGGTGCCGGCTACCAGCCGATCGGCGCAGTGCTCGCGCACGAGGCCATCGTCGACACGCTGCGCCAGCGCAGCGGCATGTTCCAGCACGGGCACACGTATGTCGGCCACCCGGTGGCGGCAGCAGCGGCGCTGGCGGTGCAGCAGGTGATCGAGCGTGACGACCTGCTGGCGCAAGTGCAGCGCCGAGGCGCGCTGTTGCGGCGGATGCTGGGCGATGCGTTTGGAACGCATGAACACGTGGGCGATATCCGCGGGCGCGGGCTTTTCATGGCGCTGGAATTTGTGCGGGACCGGGAGACGAAAGCGCCGTTTGCGCCGGAGATCAAACTGCACGCGGCGCTCAAGGCTGAGGCGATGGCGCGGGGTTTGCTGGTGTATCCGATGGGGGGGACGATCGATGGTCAGCTGGGTGACCATGTGTTGCTGGCGCCGCCTTTCATCGTGACGCCGGGGGAGTTGTCGGAGATTGTGTCGCGGCTTGCCGATGCGGTGGAGGCCGCGATCGTGGGCTGATGCGGGCGTTGGTGGTGCGGTGCGAAACTTGGGTTCCCGCCTTCGCGGGAACGACGATATATCGGTCACGTGCCTGAAAAACCGTCATTCCCGCGGAGGCGGGAATCCAGGTCAGCCAGCACAACAGTCACGTCACATCAAGCCACGACCTTGCGAATCCAGGTCGAGATGTCCTGCACCTCTTCAAGGCACAGCGTGTGCTGCATCGGATACGCGTGCCACTCGACCTGATAGCCGAGCGCCTCGACGACCTTGCGCGACTCTTCGGCGCGGGCAAACGGCACCACCGGATCCTGCACGCCATGCGCCATGAAGATCGGCGTACCCAGGCTCGCTTCGCTGCGCTCGGCACCGGCCACGCTGGCCAGCGGCAGGTAACCGGACAGGCACAGCATGCCCGCCAGTTTCTCGGGATGGCGCAAGCCGGTCTGCAGCGTCATCGCGCAACCCTGCGAGAAGCCGGCCAGGATGATGCGCGAGGCCGGGATGCCACGCGCTTTTTCGCGGGCGATCAGCGCCTCGACCTGCAGCTGCGATGCGCGCAGGCCGCCTTCGTCTTCGCGCCGCGTGAGGTCGGTGGCGACGATGTCGTACCACGAGCGCATCACGTAGCCGCCGTTGATCGTCACCGGCATCGTGTTCGCATGCGGGAAGACGAAGCGGATGCCCGGCAGGCCGGTCAGGTCCAGTTCGCGCACGAGCGGCACGAAGTCATTGCCGTCGGCGCCCAGGCCGTGCAGCCAGACGATGGCGATGGTCGGATTCGGAGCGGTCTCGATTTCGATATTGTCCAGCAGCTGGGTCATGGTGTCTTTCGCAATGCCGATTTGGGGCGGAAGGTCTTGCTGACCGCCGGATTGGTTTCCATGTACGGACCGCCGATCAGGTCGACGCAGTAGGGAACGGCCGCGAAGATGCCGCCCACGATCGTGGCGCCGGCGTCGTCCTTGAGGCCTTCGAGTGTTTCCTTGATCGACTTGGGCTGGCCCGGCAGGTTCATGATCAGGGCCGCATGGTCTGCGGTTTCACGGATCACGGCCGTCTGGCGCGACAGGATCGCGGTTGGCACGAAGCGCAGGCTGATCTGGCGCATCTGTTCGCCGAAGCCCGGCATCTCTTTGGTCGCGACGGCCAGCGTGGCCTCGGGCGTGACATCACGCCGCGACGGGCCGGTGCCGCCGGTGGTGAGCACCAGGTGGCAGCGCGCCGTGTCGACCAGATCGGTCAGCGTGGCTTCGATGGCTGCGCGCTCGTCCGGGATCAGTCGCGTCTCGATGCGATACGGTGTCGTCAGCGCGCTGGCCAGCCAGTCGGTCAGCGCCGGGATGCCCTTGTCTTCGTACACTCCGCCGCTGGCGCGGTCGGAGACGGAGACGAGGCCGATCACCAGCACATCGTCAGCGATAGCGTTACTCGTCGTCGGACTCGTCATCGTTCGCTTCTTCGTCGGCAGCGGCTGCGGCGTCGGCTTTCTTCTTCTTTTGCAGGTCCTTGAGGATCTGGAAGATTTCGCGGAAGGCTTTCGGCGGCTTCGATTCGGCCACTTCCTTGCGCGCGTTGCGAATCAGCGTGCGCAGGTGCTGGACGTCGAGCTCGGGATTTTCTTCGAGCAGCACGGTCAGCGCCGTGTCGTCCGACAGCAGCTTGTCGCGGCGGCGTTCGAGCGCATGCAGCGACGCTGTCTCGGCCTTCGACGCGCCTTTCCAGCTGTCGATCGTGCGCTGGATGACGGCGACTTCTTCTTCGTTCAGCGTGCGCATCTTCTTGCCCACGAATTGCAGCGCGCGGCGCCGGCCTTCGTGGTTGGTGATGGTCTGGCACGTGAGGATGGCATCGCGCACGTCCTCCGGCATCTCGACGCGCTTGACGCGGTCACGCGCTGCTTCGACGAGCTGCTCGCCGAGCTTTTGCAGCTCGTTCGACTGGCGCTTGAGCTCAGACTTGGAGGGACGGTCGTACTCTGGTTCGAACTCGTTGGACTGGAAGCCCACCGAGCCGCGATTTGGATTAGGCATGATTTGAATGATTTGATTGGCGCTGGGCCGATCAGTGAAAACAGTAAACGGCTGCTATGATAACTGTTTTAGGGCTGGCCACGAAAAACACCGATGAACGACACCCCTTTTACCCACACCCAGGATCAGCTGAAACAGCTGGCGCGCGACATGCTGGCCCTCGCGCGCGAGCAAGGCGCGTCGGATGCAGCGGTTGAAATCAGTGAAGGGAGCGGGTTGTCGGTTTCTGTGCGTAAAGGCAACATCGAGACGATCGAGCAGAACAAGGACAAGGGCCTGGGCATCACCGTGTATTTTGGCCAGCGCCGCGGCAACGCGAGCACGTCCGATTTTTCCGCCGCGTCGCTCAAGGCCACCGTCGAAGCAGCATCGAACATCGCGCGCTTTACCGCTGAGGATGACTGCGCCGGCCTGCCCGATGCTGACCTGATCGAAACCGCGCCGCGCGACCTGCGCCTGTTCTACCCGTGGCCCATCTCCACCGAACAAGCCGTCGAACTGGGCCAGCGCTGCGAAGCTGCCGCGTTCGCCGTCGACAAGCGCATCACCAACAGCGAAGGCGCCAGCGTCTATGTGCAGCAATCGCACTTCGTCGCTGCCAACTCGCGTGGTTTCCTTGGCGGCTATCCGTTTTCGCGCCACACGATCTCGGTCGCGCCCATTGCCGGCAAGGGCAATGCGATGCAGCGCGACGACTGGTACACGTCGTCGCGCGACCCAATGCAACTGGCCGCACCTGAACAAGTCGGCCGCTACGCCGCCGAACGCGCGCTGGCGCGCCTGCATGCCCGCAAGCTCACCACCCGCACCTGCCCGGTGCTGTTCGAAGCGCCGCTGGCCGCGGGCCTGCTGGGCGCGTTCGTGCAGGCCGTCTCCGGTGGCGCGCTGTACCGCAAGTCCACGTTCCTGCTCGACATGCTGGGCAAGCCGGTGTTCCCATCGTATATCCAGGTGGTCGAAGACCCGCACCTGATCGGCGGCGTCGGCTCGGCCCCGTTCGATGACGAAGGCGTCAAGACCGTGCGCCGCAAGGTGATCAGCGATGGCGTGCTGCAGGGCTATTTCTTGTCATCGTACACGGCGCGCAAGATGGGCATGCCAACGACCGGCAATGCCGGCGGCGCGCACAACCTCGAGATCGTCTCGACGGCCACACGCCGCACCGATGACTTCGAGGGCATGCTGCGCAAGCTCGGCACGGGCCTGCTGGTTACCGAACTGATGGGGCAGGGCGTCAACTACGTCACCGGCGATTATTCGCGCGGTGCATCCGGTTACTGGGTCGAGCAGGGCGTGATCCAGTATCCGGTCGAAGAAATCACGATCGCCGGCAATATGCGCGATATGTTCCAGCAGATCGTTGCCGTCGGCACCGACACGCTGGTTCGCGGCAACAAGACCACGGGCTCGATCCTGATCGAGAACATGGTCATTGCCGGCAACTAAGGAAAACGCATGACCCGTTTCGTTCGCATCGACAAGGAAAGCAGCCCGAAGACGGTGCTGCTCAACCTCGACCTGGTAGCCACCGTCGAGCTCGCTCCCCAATCTGATCTGCTCAGCTCGAGCGGGGACAGTCGCAAGGTGTATGCCACATTCCTGGCGCCGGATAAAACCGCGATCGCCACCCTGCTTTTCGACAGCAGCAGCGACGCTAACGCCTGGGTAAAGGCACATCTGGGCGTCGATCTGTAACCTACTTAAAGGATCGTGCATGGCCACCATCGAGTTGTATCGAGCATTCGACTTCCGTACTGCCCAGGACTGGGAGTGGACCATCACCGAGGCGATCCAGAATCGCATCACGATCGAGGGTGCGGGCAACAAGCAGACCTTCAGCGGCGCTTTCTCGTATCTCGGCATCGACCGGGTGGCCGGCACGGTCACCGGCACGTCCTTTTTCCAGAACGACGTCGAAGTCTACCGCGTCTCGGATGCACAGCTCGACGCCGGCCGGATCGCGCAATTCGCGCGCAACGAACTCGATACCCAGCAGACCTACGCCTATGTGCTGTCGGGCGCCGACACGGTCATCGGCAGTGCCGGCAACGACTTCCTCAATGGCTATGGTGGCATCGATACCGCCGTCTACCGCGGCACGGCCGCCAGCTACTCGGTCCGTGGCAGCGACAGCTCGTTCGCGGTGACCGGCGCGGCCGGCAGCGACACCCTGATCAATGTGGAGCGCCTCGCTTTCACCGACAAGCACATCGCCATCGACGTCGGCGCCAACGACAATGGCGGCACCATCTACCGCCTGTACGAGGCCGCGCTGAACCGCACGCCGGATAGCGCGGGTCTTGGCTACTGGATCGACCGCCTCGACAATGGCGCGAACACCGTCGACATCGCCGCCGGCTTCATCGGCAGCGCCGAATACGCCACCTTGTACAACGGCGTGACCAGCAATACCGACCTGGTGACGAAGTACTACACGAACATCCTCGAGCGCGCGCCGGACGCGGGCGGCCTGGCTTACTGGGCCGGCCTGCTCGACAGCGGAAAGGCAAGCACCGCCCAGGTGCTCGAGGCCATCAGCGACAGCGCTGAAAACATCGCAGCGGTCGCGCCGCTCATCGCCAACGGCTTCGAGTACGTCCCGTACGGCTGACGCTCTCCATGGTATTGGCATCAAAAAAGCGCCGTCGACCCGACGGCGTTTTGCATTGCACGCCCCGCAGCTACCCGCGCGCGCTCAATGAAAAGCCGGGGTCAGGTCTGACATTCGGACACGAGCTCGACAGTTGGGCAGTCGAAACCAGCTGGCACTGAAGAGCCGGGGTCAGGTCTGACATTCGGACACGAGCTCGACAGTCGGGCAGTCGAAACTAGCTGGCACGGGCCACGCTGATGATGGGCTAGACACCACTGGACGTGGCTAAGGATGAGGTCGTGTCCAAATGTCAGACCTGACCCCAGCTGTGAAAGTTGAGGTCGTGTCCAAATGTCAGACCTGACCCCAGCTTTACCGGCTTTATTTGCGCGCGCGGATCGCGTTCAGCACCGGCTGCAGTACTGCTGCGCCCAGGCGTGCGCTGCGTGCGCCGTCCCAGCCGACCAGCGGATCCGGGTCGTTTGCGTTGTCCTTGAACGGCAGTTCGAGCGTCAGCGACAGGGCGCCGAAGGTGTGCGTGATGTGCGGCGAGCCCATGGTCAGGGTCTGGTCAGTGTAGGGCGTCTTGCCGTAGCCGTGCACGTCCTGGAAGTCCGGGCTGGCGATCTTGAAGTCGGCAATGAAGCTGGCCTGCGCCGCGCCTTGCTCGGCAGTGAAGTTCGGCAGCGACTCGCTGCCGGCCACGAACACGTACGGCAAGCCTTCGTCGCCGTGCACGTCGAGGCACACGTCCACGCCCGTCTCGTGCATCTTCTGGCGCACCAGGAAGACTTCCGGGCTGCGCTCCATGCTCGGATTGAGCCACTCGCGGTTAAGGTTCGCGCCGGCGGCATTCGTGCGCAGGTTGCCGCGCACCGAGCCGTCCGGGTTCATGTTCGGCACGACGTAGAACACCGACTCTTTCAGCAGCTGGCGGCCGAACGGGTTGGCCGGATCGAGCAGCGCGTCGAGCATGCCTTCGACGAACCATTCGGCCATCGTCTCGCCCGGGTGCTGGCGCGCGATGACCCAGACCTTCTTCTTGCCTTCGGCCGGCTCGCCGATCACCAGCATGTTCAGGTCGCGGCCGTCGACGGTCGAACCCAGGTCGAGCATGCGCACGTTTTCGGCCATCTGGGCGCGGTCGAGCAGTTCGAGGTGGCGTTCGAACGAATACGGCTCGAAGTAGGCGTAATACACGCTGTCCATGCCGGGCGTGTGTTCGATGGCCAGCACGCTGCCGTCGAACGACGTCGGCACGCGGAACCAGTTCACGCGGTCGTAGCTCGCCATCGCCTGGTAGTTTTCCCAGCCGGCCGGATAGGCGGCCTTGCCGGCATTGAGCAGGCGGATGGTGCAGGCTTGCCCTTGCGCGCCCTGCAGGCGGAAATAGAACCACTGGATGATGTCGGCGTGCGAATCCTTGCGGATGTTCAGGTCGATGGCGTTCGCGCTCGTGGCGTTCACGACCTCGATGGCGCCAGCGTCGAATTGGCTGCTGATCTTGATAGACATGGTGTTGTCCTGTGTTGGGAAGGTGCGTAGAACGATGATGATACCCGTTTTCAGCAGGCGTTCGCTAGGCTGGCCGGGTTCCCGGCAGGGCCGTGAAGTGGCGTCGCAGCGCCTCCAGCGCCACGCGCACCTTGGCCGGATCGCCGTCGCGCCGCGGCGTCATCGCCGATACCAGCAGCGGCGCCGACTGCCATTGCGGCAGCACGCGCACCAGCGCGCCGCGCTCGATCGCGGCGTGTGCGTCGGCGTGGCCAAGGCGCGCCAGGCCCATGCCCTGTTCGCACATCTGGTGCAGCGACAGCTGGTTGTTGCTGACGATGCGCGCCTGCACCTGCAACTGCACCTGCACCTGCACCTGCACCTGCACGTCGGCATCGGCATCGGCCCGGTGCAGATCGAGCGCCATCGTGGCCGGACCGTCGTCGGCGTCGACGCCGTCGCGCGTGGAGGTGAGCCAGGCGTGATCTGCCAGCGCCTGCGGCGTGGCAGGCACGCCGTGCCGCGCCAGGTAGGCCGGCGCCGCACACACGATCATCTCGAACTGGCACAAGGGCCGCGCGATCCAGCGCGAATCGGGCAGGCGGCCGGCGCGGATCGCCAGGTCGATACGCTCGCCGATCAGGTCGATCATAGCGTCGTCCACCAGCAGGCGCAGGCGCAGCTGCGGCCAGGCCGCCAGCACGGGCGCGAGCGCCGGCGCGATATGGGCGCCGAAGCCCACCGGCGCGGCCACCCGCAGTTCGCCGCTGGGCGCATCGCGCGCCTGCAGCAGCGAATCGCTGGCCGCACTTGCTGCTTCCAGCAGCCGCAGGCAGTGCGGATAGCAGCGCGCGCCGGCCTCGGTCAGTGTCAGCTTGCGGGTCGAGCGGTGCAGTAGCGTCACGCCGGCCTGCGCCTCGAGCGCGCGGATGGTCTGGCTGACGGCCGACGGGCTCATGCCGAGGCGGCGCGCGGCGCCGCTCATCGAGCCGGCGGCGACGGTTTCGGCAAACACGGCATACGGTTTGAGATCAAGCATCTGTTAGCCCAGCTTCAAGGTGATAGTGAATTTTCCTATCTTATCGCCCCGTCGTGAAGCCGGTATCGTAAGTAGCTCATTCACGTATTCAGGAGTCACCATGCACATCGCCCTCATTGGCGCCACCGGTTTTGTTGGCGCCGCCGTCCTTGCCAACCTGCTGCAACGCGGCCACCAGGTCACTGCCTTGGTGCGCGACGCCGCGCGCCTGCCTGCGCAGCCCGGACTGACCGTGGCCGTGGCCGACGCCTATGACTCACACACCGTCGCCCGTGCCGTGGAAGGCGCGGACGCCGTCGTTTCGGCCTTCAATCCGGGCTGGAACGATCCTGCCCTGTACGACAACTTCACGCGCGGCTTCGATGCGATCGTGCGCGGCGTCGAGGGGAGTAGCGTGCGACGCCTGCTGGTGGTGGGCGGCGCCGGCAGCCTGTTCGTCGCGCCCGGCGTGCAGCTGATCGATACACCGCAGTTTCTGGATCACGTACCGCCGAACGTGGTGCCCGGCGCACTCGCCGCGCGCGACGCCTTGACGGCACTGCGCGCCAACACGGTGCTCGACTGGACCTATCTGAGCCCGCCGGCGATGCTGGGACAGGGCGAGCCGACCGGTGCCTATCGTCTGGGTGGCGACGACCTGCTGATGGATGGCGCGCAGCCGGCCGGCATCGCCGTGGCCGACCTGGCGCTCGCCATCGTCGACGAGATCGAGCAGCCGCGCCATGTGCGCGCGCGTTTTACGGTCGCGACAAGGTAACCGGCGCCAGCCCGCCGAAGCGGCTGCGAAACGCCGCATCCGCCTCGGGCGTGGCCGCATCCTCGACGCGCAGCATGGCCAGCACGTGCTCCTCGGCGCGTTCGTGACTCAGTTGATAAATGGTGCGCGCCAGCGCATACGCGTCGGCGCCCGGCCACGGGTCGGGCAGCAGGGGCAGCGGCAGCATCGGGTCGTGCAGCTGCACGCGGCGGTAGGCGTGGATCAGCAGGGTGCGGATCGCGAACGCGTGCGCCGGGCTGACGTCACCGCGCGCCAGCATGGCCGGCAGCGGGGCAAACGTCTCGATGAAGCCGCGGTACCCGAGCACCACCGCATCGAGGTTCCAGCAGTCGCCCACCAGTTCGGGCAGCGGGCGCGAACCGGCGTCCGGCACCTCATCGGCCTGGCACACGAACACGCGCCCCTCGGCCCCCGTGCGCGCGAGGATATCGCGCAGTGTGTCGCGGTCCGGCGCCGGATGCGCCATCACACCGCTGGCCAGCATCGCAAAGCCTTCCCATTCGAGTTCCTTGCGCACCAGCGCGCGCAGGTCGCTGTCGATGCTGCCATTCGTGGCCAGCACGAACGTCCAGCGGCCATCCCAGTCCTGCCCGGGCGCCGCGTAGATGCGGCGGTTGGCACGCTCGAAGCGCGGCAGCGCCGTCGGCGCCAGCGCATAGCGGCTGCGCCGGCCTTCGCGGCTGGCCGTCAGCCAGCCTTCCTGCACCAGCCGGAACACGCTGGTGCGCACCAGCCGGTCGTTCACGCCGAAGGGCGCCAGCAGCTCGATCATGCTGCCGAGCCAGAAGGCGCCGCCATGGGGCGCGATCGCGTCGCCGCAGATCGTCACCACCAGCGACTTGTGGCGCGGAGGATCCGTGGCCAGGCTGTGGGCGATCCACTGGGTGCTGGTCATGTCATTCACGGGCTGGCTCGATATGATTCAAAATTATTGTGTACTTCCGATTTTTTGTATCGTATTATGATTCTCACAGATTTTGCAACGGGAGAGATCCATGTACGCACAAATGGTGGAGACAGGCCTCAATAAAGTCCGCACAGAACAGGACATGAGCGCCGAAGAGGGGGCATTCCAGGCGCGCATCGACGCCGGGATCAAGATCGAACCGAAGGACTGGATGCCGGAAGCATACCGCAAGACGCTGATCCGGCAGATCTCGCAGCATGCCCATTCCGAGATCGTCGGCCAGCTCCCGGAAGGCAACTGGGTCACGCGCGCGCCGACCCTGCAGCGCAAGTCGGTCCTGCTGGCCAAGATCCAGGACGAGGCCGGCCACGGCCTGTACCTTTACAGCGCCGCCGAGACCCTGGGCGTCTCGCGCGACGAGCTGCTGGCGGCCCTGCATGCCGGTAAAGCCAAGTATTCGAGCATCTTCAATTACCCGACCCTGAGCTGGGCCGACATGGGCGCGATCGGCTGGCTGGTCGACGGCTCGGCGATCATCAACCAGATCCCGCTGTGCCGCTGCTCGTACGGGCCGTATGCGCGCGCGATGGTCCGCGTCTGCAAGGAAGAATCGTTCCATGCGCGCCAGGGCTACGACATCATGATGGCGCTGGCGAAGGGCACGCCCGAGCAGAAGGCGATGGCGCAGGATGCGCTCAATCGCTGGTGGTGGCCGTCGCTGATGATGTTCGGGCCGTCCGATGCCGAGTCGGTCAACAGCGCGCAGTCGAGCGCCTGGCGCATCAAGCTGTTCTCCAACGACGAACTGCGCCAGCGCATGGTCGACCAGACCGTGCCGCAAGCCGAGTACCTGGGCCTCACGGTGCCGGATCCTGACCTCAAATGGAATGCCGAACGCGGCTCGTACGACTTCGGCGCGATCGACTGGGCCGAGTTCTACGATGTTTTGAAAGGCAACGGCCCGTGCAACCGCGAGCGCCTGCGCACGCGCGTCAAAGCCTGGGACGACGGCGAATGGTTCCGCGACGCGCTGGTGGCGCACGCCGACAAGCAGGCCGCAAAAAAAGTGGCCGCCTGATTCCAACGCAGATTCGCACACTCGCACACTCACACGATGCGATGGCAATACGGAGACAACAATGAGCAAAGAATGGCCCCTGTGGGAAGTCTTCATCCGCAGCCAGCACGGCCTCGCCCACAAGCACGTCGGCAGCCTGCACGCCCCTGACGCCGAGATGGCCGTCAACAACGCGCGCGACGTCTACACGCGCCGCAACGAAGGCGTCTCGATCTGGGTCGTGCGCGCCGCCGACATCGTCGCCAGCAGCCCGGCCGATAAAGCGTCGCTGTTCGAGCCAGCCAACAGCAAGGTGTATCGCCACCCGACGTTCTTCCCGATGCCGGAAGAAGTCAAGAATCTGTGAGCGTGCCGGAGACCAATCCCATGGATGCAAAAATCGACTACCTGCTGCGCCAGGGCGACAACGCCCTGATCCTGTCGCAGCAACTGTGCCAGCTGTGCGGCAAGGGGCCGGCACTCGAAGAAGACATGGCGCTGTCGAACGTGGCGCTCGACCTGCTGGGCCAGACCCGCATGTGGCTGTCGTACGCCGCCGAACTCGAAGGCCAGGGCCGCGACGAAGACCGCCTGGCCTTCCTGCGCGACAGCGGCGAGTACCGCAACTGCATCCTGCTCGAGCAGCCCAATGGCAGTTATGCCGATGTCGTCATGCGCCAGTTCCTGTTCGATGCGTGGCATTACTTCCTGATGGATGGCCTGACCCGCTCGAGCGATCCGCGTATCGTCGAGATTGCGGCCAAGTCGCTCAAGGAAGTCACGTACCACCTGCGCCGCAGCGGCGACCTGGTGGTGCGCCTGGGCGACGGCACGCCCACCAGCCACGCGATGATGCAGACCGCGCTGGACGACCTGTGGATGTACAGCGGCGAGATGTTCCTGTACGACGCGATCGATGAGGCGATGGTGGCAGAGGGCGTGGCGCCGGCCGTCGGGCCGCTGCGTGAAGCCTATCTGATCCACCTGGCCGAGATATTTGCCGAAGCCACGTTGACCATGCCATCGCCCGACGCCTGGATGCAGCGCGGCGGCAAGCAGGGCCGGCACAGCGAGCGCCTCGGCTTCATCCTGGCCGAGATGCAGTTCCTGCAGCGCGCCTATCCGGGCGCGGCCTGGTGATGACTGCGCTGGCCGTTTCGGTCGAGCAGGTCTGGGCCTGGCTGGGCGAAGTCGCCGATCCGGAAATCCCCGTCATCTCGATCGTTGACCTGGGCATCGTGCGCGACGTGGCGCTGGACGACGACACGTGGGTGGTGACGATCACGCCGACGTATTCGGGCTGCCCGGCCATGAACGTGATCGCCGACAGCGTGGGCGACGCACTGCGCGCGCATGGCCTCGAACGCGTGCGCATCGCGACGCGCCTGGCGCCCGCCTGGACCACCGACTGGATGAGCAAAGCCGGCAAGGCCGCGCTCACCGGTTACGGCATCGCGCCGCCCGTGCAGCAGGCGATCGACATCAGCGGCCTGCACGCAGGGATCCGCCGCCGCGCCGCGCCTGCCGTGAGCTGCCCGCACTGCGGTTCGGCCCACACCCAGCTGACCAGCGAATTCGGCTCGACCCCGTGCAAGGCGCTCTACAAGTGCCTCGATTGCCGCGAGCCTTTCGATTATTTCAAGTGTCATTAAAGCCCAGCATGAGCCAATTCCATCCTCTCACCGTCAGCAAGGTGAAACACGAAACGCGCGACGCCGTGTGCGTGACGTTCGACGTGCCGCCGGCATTGAAAGAGACCTTCGCCTTCCGCCAGGGCCAGTACCTGACGCTGCGCACCACGATCGATGGCGAGGACGTGCGCCGTTCGTACTCGATCTGTTCGGCAGTGCAGGACGACCAGTTACGCGTGGCGATCAAGCGCACGCCCGGCGGCCAGTTCTCGAGCTGGGCCAACGACAGCCTGCAACCGGGCGCGCAGCTGGACGTCATGCCCCCGAGTGGCAACTTCAATGTGCCGCTCGACGCGGCCAGCGCTCGCCACTACCTGGCGTTTGCCGCCGGCAGCGGGATCACGCCGATCCTGTCGATCGTCAAGACCACGCTGCTCGCCGAACCGGGCAGCCGCTTCACGATCGTGTACGGCAACCGCGCCTCGTCGAGCGTGCTGTTTCGCGACGAACTCACCGACCTGAAGGACCAGTACATGGACCGCCTGCGTCTGGTCTACGTGATGAGCCGCGAGCAGCAGGACATTGAACTCTTTAACGGGCGCATCACCGAAGACAAGTGCACGCAGTTCCTGCGCCAGTGGATCGACATCAAGGCGATCGACGTCGCCTTTATCTGCGGCCCCGAAGACATGATGCATGGCGTCTCGCGCGCGCTGCAGGCGGCCGGGCTGGCAAAAGAGCAGATCCGCATCGAGCTGTTTGCCGCGAGCGTGCCGACCCGCGAGCGCACGCCGCGCGCGGTTGCTGCCAGCGCGCGCCAGCACACCGAGGTGACCGTGATCATGGACGGTAGCGCCGCCAGCTTCACGATGGACCGGGACACCGAATCGCTGCTGGACGCGGGCCTGCGCGCCGGCATCGACATGCGCTATTCATGCAAGGGCGGCGTGTGCTCGACCTGCCGCTGCAAGGTACTTGATGGCGAAGTAGAGATGGACGTGAACTACGCGCTGGAAGACTATGAAGTCGCGCGCGGGTTCGTGCTCAGCTGCCAGAGTTTCCCGGTGACCGACAAGGTGGTGGTGGATTTCGATATCGCCGAATAACCACGCGCCACCAGAACAAGAACGGAGACCACGATGAACTACGACAGCATCCAGTTCAAGGCAGAAGGCGGCGTCGCCATCCTGACCCTGAACCGCCCCGATCGCCTCAACAGCTTCACCCGCGCCATGCACCTCGAAGTGCGCGATGCGCTTGCCCGCGTGCAGGCCGACCAGTCCGTGCGCGTGCTGGTGCTGACCGGCGCCGGCCGCGGCTTTTGCGCCGGCCAGGATCTCGCCGACCGCGCCGTCGACCCGGGCGCCCCCAGTGTCGACCTGGGCGCCTCGGTCGAAGAGTTCTATGCGCCGCTCGTGCTGACGCTGAAGAACCTGCCGATGCCCGTCATCTGCGCCGTCAACGGCGTGGCCGCCGGCGCCGGGGCCAACCTGGCGCTGGCCTGCGACATCGTGCTGGCCGCCCGATCGGCCAGCTTCATCGAAGCGTTCAGCAAACTGGGCCTGATCCCGGACACCGGTGGCACCTGGCATCTGCCGCGCCTGATCGGCCCCGCGCGCGCGATGGGCCTGGCCATGCTGGGCGAAAAACTCAGTGCCGAAAAGGCCGAGGCCTGGGGCCTGATCTGGCGCTGCGTGCCGGACGAGACGCTGATGGACGAAGCGCTGGCCATGGCACAACACTTTGCCGCGGCGCCGACCAAGGGCCTGGCATTCACCAAGCGCGCCTTCCAGGCCAGCTACACCAACACTTTGGCGCAGCAGCTGCAGCTCGAAGCCGACATGATGCGCGAACTCGGTAACAGCCACGATTACCGCGAAGGCGTCGCCGCGTTCCTGGCCAAGCGCGCGCCGCAGTTCAAGGGGGAGTGAGGATGCAGTCACTGCCACCGCATTCGACGATTGCCGTCATCGGCAGCGGCGCAATGGGCGCGGGCATCGCTCAGGTCGCGGCCACCGCCGGCCATCAGGTCCTGCTGTTCGATACCCGCACTGGCGCCGCCGACAAGGCCATCGCGGAGATCGGCGCCACCTATGCGCGCCTGGTCGCCAAGGGCCGCATGGGCGCCGTCGAATCCGATCTCGCGCGCGAGCGCTTGCGCCGCATCGATGCCTTGCACGAAGCGTCCGGTGCGGTGCTCGTCATCGAGGCCATCGTCGAAGACCTGCAGGTCAAGCGCGCGCTGTTTGCCGCGCTCGAAGCCGTCGTCGCCAGCGACTGCATCCTGGCGACCAACACATCGTCGATCTCGGTCACGGCCATCGGCGCGCAACTGGCGCACCCCGAACGCCTGGTCGGCATGCACTTCTTCAATCCGGCACCGCTGATGGCGCTGGTGGAAGTGGTGAGCGGCCTGGCGACCGGGCGCGATGTCGCGCAGGTCGTGTATGCCACCGCCGAAAAATGGGGCAAGAGCCCCGTGCATGCCAAGTCGACACCCGGCTTCATCGTCAACCGCGTGGCGCGCCCGTTCTACGGCGAAGCCTTGCGCCTGCTGCTCGAACAGGCGGCCGACGTGGCCACGCTCGACGCCGTCATGCGCGACTGCGGCGGTTTTCGCATGGGCCCCTTCGAACTGATGGACCTGATCGGGCATGACGTCAATTTCTCGTTCACGCAGTCGGTGTTTGCGGCGTACTTTGGCGATCCGCGCTTCACGCCATCGGTGCTGCAGCAGGAGCTGGTCAATGCGGGTTATCTGGGCCGCAAGACGGGGCGCGGTTTCTATCGCTATGGCGACGGGGTGGAGACGCCGGTCGCGCAATCCGAAGCTGCGTGCGATCGGCCGGCGGCGATCAAGTACGCAGGCGCGCCCGGCAGCGTCGATGCACTCGTCGCGCGGCTGCAGGCTTGCGGCATCGAGCTGACCGAGATCGAAGCGGCACCGGGCCTGTACTGCGGCGGCGCGGCGATCCATCTGACTGACGGGCGCAGTGCCACCGAGCGCGCGCAGGCGGATAACCAGCGTGACACGATCGTGTTCGACCTGCTGTTCGACGCTGCCAAGGCGCCGCGCATCGCGCTCGCCCGCGCCGACGGTTGCAGTGATGACGCATGGCGCGCGGCAGTCGGCCTGTTCCAGGCTGCCGGCTTCACCGTCACGCGTCTGGACGACGTGCCCGGCCTGGCCGTGATGCGCACGGTAGCGATGCTGGCCAACGAAGCGGCCGACGCCGTCCACCAGGGCGTGTGCAGCGCGCGCGCCGTCGACATCGCGATGCAGAAGGGCGTGAATTATCCGCGCGGGCCGCTGGCCTGGCTGGATGCGATCGGCATGGGGCAGGTCGTGACCGTGCTGTCGAACCTGGCCGCGACGTATGGTGAAGACCGCTACCGCGTCTCGCCGCTGCTGCGCCGCAAGCTGGCTGCCGATCCGCAGGGGGCGCGCTTTCATGCATGATGGTCAGGATCAGAACGCACAGGCGCTGGCCGAGCTGGCCGGGCGAACGATGTACGAACGCGACCCGGCCAGCCAGGCGCTGGGCATGCTGCTGGCCGGGATCCGGCCCGGCTACGCGCGCATGACGATGACGGTGCGCGCCGACATGCTCAACGGGCACGCGACCTGCCACGGCGGCTACATCTTCATGCTGGCCGACAGCGCCTTTGCCTTCGCCTGCAACTCGCACAACCTCAGCACCGTGGGCGCCGGCTGCACGATCGATTATCTCGCCCCTGGCCGCGCGGGCGACGTGCTGGTGGCCGAGGCCACCGAGCAGGCGTTGCAGGGCAAAACCGGCGTCTACGACGTCACGGTGAAGACCGCGGACGGGCGCACCATCGCGCTGTTTCGCGGCAAATCGCATCGCATCAGCGGCACCGTGGCGCCCGTGGACGCCTGAACCACAAGGAGTCGACAGATGGTCCAACACCTTCCCGCACCGGGCGACCTGGAACCGATCGAGCGCGCCAGCCGCGACGAATTGCAGGCGCTGCAACTGCAACGCCTGCAATGGACGCTGCAGCATGCGTATGACAACGTGCCGCACTACCGCGCCGCGTTTGACGCCGCAGGCGTGCATCCGACCGATCTCAAGACACTCGCCGACCTGGCGAAATTTCCGTTCACCGAAAAGAAGGCCCTGCGCGACAACTACCCGTTCGGCATGTTCGCCGTGCCGCGCGAGCAGGTGGTGCGCGTGCATGCCTCGTCCGGCACCACCGGCAAGCCCACCGTGGTCGGCTACACGCAGAACGATATCGACACCTGGGCCAACATCGTCGCGCGTTCGATCCGCGCCGCCGGCGGGCGCCGGGGCGACCTGGTACACATCGCCTACGGCTACGGCCTGTTCACCGGGGGCCTGGGCGCGCACTACGGCGCCGAGCGCCTCGGTTGCACGGTGGTGCCGATGTCGGGCGGACAGACCGAGAAGCAGGTGCAGCTGATCTGCGACTTCAAGCCATCGATCATCATGGTCACGCCGTCGTACATGCTCAACATCATCGAGGAATTCGCGCGCCAGGGGCTCGATCCCGCAGCGTCGTCGCTGCAGGTCGGCATCTTCGGCGCCGAGCCGTGGACCGATGCGATGCGGCGCGAGATCGAGACGCGTGCCGGCATCGATGCGGTCGACATCTACGGCCTGTCCGAGGTGATGGGCCCCGGCGTGGCCAGCGAATGCATCGAGAGCAAGGATGGCCCGGTGATCTGGGAAGATCATTTCTACCCCGAGATCATCGACCCCGACACGGGCGAGGTGCTGCCCGATGGGCAAGAAGGCGAGCTGGTATTCACGTCGCTAACCAAGGAAGCGCTGCCGATCATCCGCTACCGCACCCGCGACCTGACGCGCCTGCTGCCCCCGACCTCGCGTGCGATGCGCCGCATGGGCCGCATCACCGGGCGCTCGGACGACATGCTGATCATCCGCGGCGTGAACGTGTTCCCCAGCCAGATCGAGGAACTGGTGCTGCGCATGCCGGCACTGGCGCCGCACTACCAGCTGGTCGTGGCGCGCGACGGCCATCTCGACACGCTCGAGGTGCTGTGCGAGCTGCGCGATACGCTGCTTGCGCCGGACGCCGTGGAAGCGCAGGCGCGCGAGCTGCAGCACTGCATCAAGACCTATGTCGGCGTGACCACGCGCGTGCGCCTGCTGCCACCGCAAGGCATCGAGCGCACGCTGACCGGCAAGGCCCGGCGTGTGGTCGACGGCCGTCCCAAACAATGAACAAGGAAACCAGCATGCTTGACGCTTTCATCTGCGACGCCATCCGCACACCCTTCGGCCGCTACGGCGGGCTGCTCTCGACCGTGCGCGCCGACGACCTGGCCGCGCTGCCCATCGCCGCGCTGATGGCCCGCAACCCCGGCGTGGACTGGACCCAGGTCGACGACCTGTTCTACGGCTGCGCGAACCAGGCGGGCGAAGACAACCGCAACGTCGGCCGCATGGCCGTATTGCTGGCCGGGTTGCCGCAGGACGTGCCGGCCAACACGATCAACCGCCTGTGCGGCTCGGGCATGGACGCCATCGGCACCGCTGCGCGCGCGATCAAGGCCGGCGAAGCGCAGCTGGTGATCGCGGGTGGCGTCGAGAGCATGACGCGCGCGCCGTTCGTCATGGGCAAGGCCGACAGCGCGTTTTCGCGCGCCGCAAAAATCGAGGACACGACGCTCGGCTGGCGCTTCGTCAATCCGCGCATGAAGGCGCAGTACGGCATCGACTCGATGCCCGAGACGGCCGAAAACGTGGCGCGCGAATTCAATGTCAGCCGCGCCGACCAGGACGCGTTCGCGCTGCGCAGCCAGCAGCGCTGGGCGCAGGCGCATGCCGCTGGCGTCTTCAAGGACGAGATCGTGCCGGTCACGCTCCAGGGCAAGAAGGAAACGCGCATCGTCGATACCGACGAACAGCCGCGCGCCGATTCCAGCATCGAAGCGCTGGCGAAGTTGAAGGGCGTGGTGAGCCCGGACGGATCGGTCACCGCCGGCAATGCATCGAGCCTGAACGACGGCGCCTGCGCGCTGCTGCTGGCTTCCGGCGAGGCTGCAGCGCGCCACGGCCTGACGCCGCGCGCCCGCGTGATCGGCATGGCCACCGTCGGCCTGGCGCCGCGCATCATGGGTTTTGGTCCGGCGCCGGCCGTCAGGAAGCTGCTGGCGCAGACGGGCTTGAGGCTGGACCAGATGGACGTGATCGAATTGAACGAAGCGTTTGCCGCGCAGGGCCTGGCCGTGCTGCGCGACCTGGGCGTGCCGGACGACGCGGCGCACGTCAACCCGAACGGCGGCGCAATCGCGCTGGGGCACCCGCTGGGGGCGTCCGGTGCACGCCTCGTCATGACCGCAGTGAACCAGCTGCACCGCACGGGCGGGCGCTACGCGCTGTGCACGATGTGCATCGGCGTCGGCCAGGGCATCGCCCTGATCGTCGAGCGGGTCTAGCAGCATGGTCAAAGTCTATGAAATCGATGGCGTGCGGCCCGTCGTGCATCCGAGCGCCTACGTGCATCCTTCTGCCGTGTTGATCGGCGACGTGATCGTCGGCCCGCGCTGCTATATCGGCCCGTGCGCAAGCCTGCGCGGCGACTTCGGGCGTCTGATCCTGGAGGAAGGCGCCAATCTGCAGGATTCATGCGTGATGCACGGCTTTCCGCTGGAAGACACCGTCGTCGAAGTCGATGGCCACATCGGCCACGGCGCCGTGCTGCATGGCTGCCGCGTCGGGCGCAATGCGATGGTCGGCATGAACGCGGTGGTGATGGACAAGGCGGTCGTCGGCGCGGAATCGATCGTCGCCGCGATGAGTTTCGTGAAAGCGGGGATGGTGATCCCGCCGCGCTCGATGGTCATGGGCGCGCCGGCCAAGGTGGTGCGCGAACTGACCGACGACGACGTCGCGTGGAAGAGCTTCGGCACGCGCCAGTACCACGAACTGGCCGTGCGCTCGCTGCAGACCATGCGCGAAGTCGATGCCGACACCGCCGTGGCGCCGGACCGTGGCCGCATTGCTTTCGACACGAGCGCGCTGCACACGCCGAAGTCCTGAACCTACTGGAGATTACATGGGCCACATCCCGACACTGCAAAGCCTGATCGCCGGCCGCTGGCACGGCGCCGCATCGCATACGCCGCTGCACAGCGCGCTCGACAGCACCCTGATTTATCACACGCACGCCGAGAAGATCGACTTCGATGAAGCACTGACCTTCGCGCGCAAGACGGGCGTCAGGGCGCTGATGCGCCAGACGTTCCAGGAGCGCGCGGCCACGCTGAAGGCGCTCGCGCTGTACCTGATGGAGCGCAAGGAAGAACTGTATGCGATCTCGCACCTGACCGGCGCGACGCGCCAGGACAGCTGGGTCGACGTCGAAGGCGGCATCGGCACGCTGTTCGCCTACGCCAGCATGGGCTCACGCGAGCTGCCGTCGTCGAATGTGCTGCATGAAGGCCCGGCCATCGCGCTGGGCAAGCAGGGCGGCTTTGCCGGCACCCACATCCTGGTGCCGCGGGGCGGCGTGGCGGTGCACATCAACGCGTTCAACTTTCCGATCTGGGGCTTGCTCGAGAAATTTGCGCCGAGTTTCCTGGCCGCGATGCCATGCATCGCCAAGCCGGCCACCGCCACCAGCTACCTGACCCACGCCGTGGTGAAAATGATGGTGGACGCGAACCTGCTGCCCGATGGCGCGCTGCAGCTCGTGATCGGCAGTACGGGCGACCTGCTCGATCGCCTCGGTGGTTTTGATGCCGTCACGTTCACCGGTTCGGCCGACACGGCCGCGATGCTGCGCGCGAACGGGAACCTGATCCGCGCATCGGTGCCGTTCACCGCCGAAGCCGACTCGCTCAATTGCGCGGTGCTGGCACCCGACGTGACGCCGTCCGATCCCGAGTTCGACCTGTTCATCAAGGAAGTCGCGCGCGAGATGACCGGCAAGGCCGGCCAGAAGTGCACGGCGATCCGGCGCGTGATCGTGCCGGAAGCGCTGGTCGACGCAGTCGGCGAGCGGTTGCGCGAGCGCCTGGCGAAGATCACGGTGGGCGATCCGAAGGTGGAGGGCGTGCGCATGGGCGCACTGGCGTCGATGGACCAGCACCGCGACGTGAGCGCGCGGGTCGAGCTGCTCGCGCGCGGCAACGAGGTGCTGTTCGGTGCACGCGACGGGTTCAAGCCGGTGGGCGAGAATGTCGCCAGCGGCGCCTTCTTCGCACCGACGCTGCTGTTGTGCCGCAATGCGATGGTCAACGACGCCGTGCACGACGTGGAAGCCTTCGGCCCGGTCAGCACGCTGATGACCTACACCGACATCGACGAAGCCCTTGAACTGGCGGCGCGCGGCAAGGGCAGCCTGGTGACCACCTTTGCCACGAAAGATCCGGCGCTGGCTGCGTACGCGGTGCCGATCGTGGCGGCGTCGCATGGCCGCGTGCTGATCCTCGATCGCGAGGCGGCCGTGGACAGCACCGGCCACGGCTCGCCGCTGCCGCAACTCAAGCACGGCGGGCCAGGGCGCGCCGGTGGTGGCGAAGAACTGGGCGGCATCCGCGCCGTGAAGCATTTCCTGCAGCGCGCGGCGGTGCAGGGTTCGCCCACGATGCTGGGCGCCGTCACGGGCGAATACGTGCGCGGCGGCGCGGTCAAGGAGAGCGACCTGCATCCGTTCCGCCGGCATTTCGAGGACCTGGAAGTCGGGCACTCGCTGCTGACGCACCGGCGTACGGTGAGCGAAGCCGACATCGTCAACTTCGGCGGCGTGTCGGGCGACTACTTCTACATGCACTTCGACGCCATCGCAGCCAAGGACACGCAGTTCGGGCAGCGCATCGCGCACGGCTACTTCGTGCTGTCGGCGGCGGCGGGCCTGTTTGTCTCGCCGGCGCCAGGACCGGTGCTGGCCAATTATGGGCTGGACAACCTGCGCTTCGTGGCGCCGGTGGCGATCGGTGACACGATCCGCGCGCGCCTGACCTGCAAGCGCAAGGTCGATCGCAACCGGACGGACGAACAGGGACGGGGGCAGGGCGTGGTGGCGTGGGACGTGCAGGTGACGAATCAGCGCGATGAGCTGGTGGCCAGTTATGACATTTTGACGCTGGTGCAGAAGCGCGCAGTGGACGAATCGTCTTTGCATTGAGCGAACGCGTGGACGGGGAAACCGACTGCGCGTCCCGGTCCACCCTACCATCCGGTGCATTGCGTAGGGTGGACGGCTGCGCCGTCCACGCGTTCAACGAACGTCGAACGATTTAAAAAATCACGAGCGCGTACGCTGCAGGCGCAGCAAGCCTTCACCCGTACGGATCGCCCGCAAATCATCGTAATCCGGCACGCCGGTGACGTCGGTCTCGACCGGATGCTTGTGCGTGGCGGTGACCATCACGCTGTCCATGCCGGCGGCGGCGGCCGATTGCAGGCCGGCCAGTGTGTCTTCGAACACAAGGCATTCTTCCGGGCGCATGCCCAGCTTCTCCGCGCCAAGCAGGAACGGATCCGGCGCCGGCTTGCCGTGCCTGACGTCTTCGGCTGCGACCAGCACCGGCGGCAGCGGCAGGCCGGCTGCGGCGATGCGTGCCTGGGCCAGCGCGCGCGGCGCCGACGTCACGATCGCCCAGCGCTCCGCTGGCAGCGTGGCCAGGAAGGCAGCCACACCGGCAATCGCCTCGATGCCGTCGACGTCCTCGATCTCGGCCTGCGTGATGCGGTGCGCTTCTGCTTCCGCATCGATGTCCGGCAGGCCCAGGCCGCGCACGGTGTCGATGCTGCGCTTGCCGTGGATCGTCGGCAGGAACACGTCGACGTCCAGCCCGTGGCTGCGGGCCCAGTCGGCCCAGACGCGCTCGGCGGCGATGATGGATGTCAGGATGGTGCCGTCCATGTCGAACAGGAAGGCGGCGTAGTCGCGTGCGGGCAATGCGGTCATGGCGTCATCAATCTAAAAAGGCATGGAAAAGCGGGCCGGCGCTGGATCAGCGCCGGCCCGCTCCAAGGGTATGGAATTACTCGGCCAGCTGCTTGCGCACGCGCTCGATGGCGATGCGGACCTGGTTCGGCGCGGTGCCGCCCACGTGGTCGCGCGCGGCCACCGAACCTTCGAGCGTGAGTACCGCGAACACGTCCTGCTCGATCAGCGGCGAGAACGTCTGCAGCGTCTCGAGCGACATCTCGGACAGGTCGCAACCTGCATCGTCGCAGGCGCGCACGGCATGCGCCACCGCTTCGTGGGCGTCGCGGAACGGCAGGCCGCGCTTGACCAGGTAGTCGGCCAGGTCGGTGGCCGTCGCATAGCCCTGCAGCGCGGCCGAGCGCATGTTGTCGGCCTTGACCGTGATGCCCGAGGCCATGTCGGTGAAGATGCGCAGCGTGTCCATCACGGTGTCGATCGTGTCGAACAGCGGCTCCTTGTCTTCCTGGTTGTCCTTGTTGTAGGCCAGCGGCTGGCCCTTCATCAGGGTCAGGAGGCCAATCAGGTGGCCATACACGCGCCCGGTCTTGCCACGGGCGAGTTCCGGGACGTCCGGGTTTTTCTTTTGCGGCATGATCGACGAGCCGGTGCAGAAGCGGTCGGCGATGTCGATGAAGCCGATGCGCGGGCTGATCCACATGACCAGTTCTTCGGACATGCGCGAGATGTGCATCATCAAGATCGATGCGGCGGCCGTGAACTCGATCGCGAAGTCGCGGTCTGACACTGCATCGAGGGAGTTGTGGCACACGTCATCGAAGCCCAGCGTTTTCGCCACGCGCAGCCGGTCGATCGGGAAGGTGGTGCCGGCCAGTGCGGCGGCGCCCAGCGGCAGGCGGTTCACGCGGCGGCGCGCGTCGAGCATGCGCTCGGCATCGCGGCCGAACATTTCGACGTAGGCCAGCATGTGGTGGCCAAAGGTGATCGGCTGGGCCACCTGCAGGTGCGTAAAGCCCGGCATGATCGTGTCGGCGTGGCGTTCGGCCAGGTCGGTCAGGGCGCCGCGCAGGCTGGCAAGCAGCGTGACGATGTCGTCGATCGCGGCGCGCACGTACAGGCGGATGTCGGTTGCGACTTGGTCGTTGCGCGAGCGGCCCGTGTGCAGGCGTTTGCCGGCGTCGCCCACCAGTTCGGTCAGGCGCTTTTCGATGTTCAGGTGCACGTCTTCGAGGTCGAGCAGCCATTCGAAGGTGCCGGCGTCGATCTCGGCCCGGATCTGCGTCATGCCGCGTTCAATTTCAGCGCGGTCGTGCTCGCTGATGATGCCTTGTGCAGCCAGCATCTCGGCGTGCGCCAGCGAGCCCTCGATGTCGTGCGGGGCCAGGCGTTTGTCGAAGAAGACCGATGCGGTGTAGCGCTTGACGAGATCCGATACGGGTTCGGAGAAGCGGGCAGACCAGGCTTCGGCTTTTTTGGAGAATTGTTCGGTCATGGTGGGATTCCGGTTGGGGATCCCTTGATTATAAACTGCGCTGCCTGTGTGCCATGCGGCATGGCTGCCGGGCTCATAGGAAGGCCCGCAGGCGGGGGGCTGGCGAAATCCGGGGTGGCACGCCACATCGCCGCTTGCGTTGGTACCAATCGGCGCTAAAATGACTTTTTGTCACCTTGTGCAGGCCATGATGACGAACGATTCCAGCTTTGATGTCAGCACCGACCAGACCCGGCTCGACATCCCGATGATCTACCGCTTCCTCAGCGAGCAGTCCACCTGGGCGGTGGGCATCTCGCGGCCCGTCGTCGAGCGCGCCATTGAGAACTCGCTGTGCTTTGGCGGCTACCTCGATGGCCGACAGATTGCGTTCGCGCGCGTGATCACCGATTTTTCCACCTTCGCCAACCTGGTCGATGTGTTCGTCTTGCCGGAATACCGTGGCTGCGGCTACGGCAAACAATTGATGGGCGTGGTCATGCGGCATCCCAGCCTGCAGCAATTGCGCCGCTTCACGCTGGCCACATCGGATTGCCACAGCCTGTACGAACGCTTCGGGTTCACGCCACCGTTGCGTCCAGAGACATTGATGGAGCGTTACTTTCCCAACATCTACTTATCCTGAGCGCACTCAACATGGCGACGTGAAACTGGAATCAGGCTTACGCTGATGACTTATCGGGGGAAGCCGCATGTTCCAATTTGTCGTCCGTGTTGTTGTCCATGCCACGCTCGGTCTGGCCGTCGCCGCCAGCATCAATAGCCACGCCGCCGAGTTGCCGTCCATTCCGGCGTCACCGCAGCCGAAGGGTTCGCTCGTCATCATCGGCGGCGCGCTGCGCGATGACAACGACGCCGTCTGGACGCGCATCGTGCAACTTGCCGGTGGCAAGAATGCCCGCATCGCGGTGTTCGCCTCGGCCTCGGCCAGCCCGGAGCGCGCTGGCAGCTATCTCATCGAACGCCTGAACCAGCATGGCGCCAACGCCTTCTTCGTCCCCGTTGCCGAACGCCTCGACGGTTCCGACGTGCGCGTTGCAGCCGAAGATCCGGCGCTGGTCGAGGCGGTGCGTTCGGCCGGCGGCGCCTACTTCTCGGGCGGCGACCAGGCGCGCATCACCAACGCCCTGCGCCGGCCCGACGGCAGCAACACGCAACTGCTCGACGCGCTGTGGGACATGTACCGGCGCGGCGGCGTCATCGCCGGCTCGAGCGCCGGCGCCGCCATCATGAGCGCCACAATGTTCGGCCATCCGCGCTCGGTGCTGGGCACGCTGCAGCATGGCGTGGCCGACGGCCGCCAGATCACGCGCGGCCTGGGTTTCATCGGCGACGACGTCTTCATCGACCAGCACCTGCTGGTGCGCGGGCGCTTTGCGCGCATGTTGCCGGCGATGCTCGCCAAGGGCTACAACATCGGGCTGGGCATCGACGAGAACACGGCGATGGTCGTGGGCCCGAAGCGCGACGTCGAAGTGCTTGGCTATCGCGGCGCGCTGCTGGTTGACCTGAGCAACGCGGCGACGCGCGACGGCACCTTCAACCTCAGTAACGGCAGACTGAGTTATCTGGACAACGGCGACCGCTTCAACCTGGACAGCAAGGTGTTCACGCCGGCGCCAGAGAAGGTGCGCGGCAAGCTCGATGCGAACAAGCCGTACTGGCGCGGCCCGCTGTTCTCGGCCGATATTCTCGGCAACGGTACGGTGGTCGACCTGATGTCCAAGCTGGTCGACAGCGACCAGCCGGATGCAATCGGCCTGTCGCTCGACAGCCCGAACGCCGACCGGCCCGACCTGGGCTTCGAGTTCAAGCTCGGTCGCGTCGGTGAGACCGTCGGCTACCAGTCGGCGTACAGCGAAGCCTATTCGGTCTACAACGTGCGGCTCGATATCCGGCCAATCGTGGTGCAACGGCCGCTGTATCAGTACCGGTGATCGCTCAGTCGCAGCGCCAGTGCAGGCGTTCGGCCAGCACCTGGCGCTGCGCGTCGATCAGCGGGCCATTCGGATCGTGGCCGGCGCGCGGCACCTCGACCAGTGCCTTGTCGGGCGCCCTGATGGCCTCGAAGAAGCGGCGCGTGACCTTCGGCTCGGTCAGCAGGTCTTCCTTGCCCTGCACCAGATAGACCGGCAGCTCGTAGCGTGTGCCCAGGCGGTACAGGTCCATCGTGGACGCCATGCCGTCGCCTTTCCAGCCGACGAACTTCAGGAACGAGTAATCCTCGCCTTCGGTGTAGTCGGCCTTTGCCTGCGGCGAGGCATACAAAGGCAGCACCTCGAACCAGGATGGCGGCGTCGGGTCGATGTTGGGCGCCTCGTACTTGCGCACGGCGCGCCGCACGATGCCGAAGTTGCGCGGATTGGTCCAGGGCGGCGGGCCGAGCGCCTCCAGTTGCGTGACGGTGGCCGTGTCGTTCGTCTTTCTGGCGCGGGCAATGACCGTGCTCCATGACGTGGCATTGTCCCGGTAACCCACCAGCTGGGCCACGCCGACATAGGCGCAGAACAGCCCCGGCTTTTCCCTGGCCATGTGGGCGCCGATCATCGAGCCCCATGAACTGCCCAGCAGGATCACCTTGTTTTTGCCGAAACGCTGCGTCAGATAGCGCGCCACGTCGAGGCCATCGTCGCGCAGCTGCTCGATGCGCAATGGGACATCCTCGCCGGGGCGGTGACGGCCCCAGGTCATGCCGCTGCCGCGCTGATCCCACTGCGCCAGCGTGATGTGCCTGCGCCACGATGCATACGGGCCGGCGCCAAACACCGAGGTCGGATTGCCAGGGCCGCCGTGCACGTACAGCAGCACCGGATTGGCACAGTCGTCGCCGCTGACGGTGACCCACTGCGCGATGCCGCCGATCTCCACGAAACCACTTTCGTCGACCGGCTGGCCGGGCTTGCAGGCCGGGGCGGCGTGGGCCAGGCAGGCACTGAACAGCGGAACGGCAAGGCAGGCGCGCAGGCGGAACATCGGGACTCCGGATCGACAAGGGTGACCAGACTGATTCTGGCGTGGCTGTCCGGCCGGGTCAATCGCCCTGGCCTGGCACATCTGACAGGTGACGACGTCGCCGCAGCCCACCGCGGGCTTAGAATAGCGCGATCTACTTGTCGGGGATTCGCGATGCGCCTGTTTCACTCCTTTGCTGCGCTGCTGCTTGGCGCGTTCGCTTCACTCGCCCACGCCGCGCAGCCGGCCACGGTCCGCCTGGACTACACGCACAGCGGCAATGCGCTGGCCGACGGCTACGCGATCGAACGGGTCGTCATCGAGCCGCTGCCGTGGCCCGGCAGCGCCGCGCGCAATCTGGACGACACCAATCGCGGCCAGAACCGGGTCGAAGTGGTTGATCCTAAAACGGGCGACGTGCTGTACTCGCGCGGTTTTTCGACCGTGTTTGGCGAGTGGCGCACGACCGAGGAAGCAGGGCGCATCAGCCGCAGCTTCAGCGAGTCGGTGCGCTTTCCCCGGTTCGCGCAGCCGGTGCGCGTGCGCATCCTGAAGCGCGACGAACGCAATCAGTTCTCGGTCGCCTGGAGCATCGACGTCGATCCGGATGCGCCGGACGTGGTCAAACGCCAGCCGCCGCCAGCGGCAAAGCCGATCCCGATCCGCGTCAGCGGCCCGTCGCCCGACAAGGTCGACCTGTTGATCCTGGGCGACGGCTACACGCAGGCAGAGATGGCCAAGTTCGAGCAGGATGTGCGGCGTTTGTCGGCGCACCTGTTCTCGGTGTCGCCGTTCAAGGAGCGGGCGAAGGACTTCAACGTCTGGGCGATGGCCGTACCGACCGGGCAATCGGGTATCAGCCGGCCATCGACCGGCGTGCACCATGCGTCGGCGCTGGGCACCCGCTACGACATCTTCGGCAGCGAGCGCTATGTGCTCACGCTCGACAACCGCGCGCTGCGCGACATCGCCCAACATGCGCCGTATGAATTCATTGAGATCCTGGTCAACAACGAGACCTACGGCGGCGGCGGGATCTTCGGCCAGTTCAGCACGGCTGCGGCCGGCAACGACTGGGCCGACTACCTGTTCGTGCACGAGTTCGGGCACCACTTCGCGGGCCTGGCTGACGAGTACTACACGTCGCCGGTGGCGTACGCCGCAGCGAGCGGACGGATGGAGCCATGGGAGCCGAATGTCACGGCGCTGCGCGACCCGTCCAGGCTCAAATGGCAGCGCCATGTGACGGCCGGTACGCCGTTGCCGACGCCTTGGCCAAAGGCCGAGTACGAAGCCGCGTCGCGCGCCTACCAGAAGAAGCGCGCCGCGCTGCGCGAGGCCAACCGGCCGGAGTCGGAAATGAGCGCCTTGTTCCGTGAAGACCTCAAGCAGACCAACGCGCTGTTCGACCGGCAGCCGCACCGGCATGCGATCGGCGCCTTCGAAGGCGCCAACTATGAGGCCAGCGGGTACTACCGGCCCGCGATGCAGTGCCTGATGTTCGACCGCAGCGATGCGTTCTGTCCGGTCTGCCGCGATGGCGTCACCGAGATCATCGACTTGTATGCGGGCTCTGTTCGTCAGTAATCTTTGCTTACAACTCTGACAATTTCTGCGTGTGGTGGCTAACAGACCAGACTGTCTTGACGCCGTATTCTGGAATCACTGAACAACAACAACGACTGCACGGGCAACCCGCTCTGTACAGCGACCACCAAAAGGAAACTTATCATGAACAAACTGATCGCAACCCTTATCGCCGGCCTGATGGTTACCGCTGCTCACGCCCAGACCACCGCACCAACCACCACTGCGGCGGACAACCGCATCGTGAAGGCTGAAGCCAGCGCCGAGAAGGACGTCATCAAGGCCGAACAAAAAGAAATCAAAGCGGCAGTCAAGGCTGACCAAAAGCTGAACAAGACCGTGGCCAAGGCCACCGAAACCAAGGGCGACGCACACGCCAAGCTGGTCAAGACCCACACCGACGCTGCTGCCAACGTCGCCAAGGCCGATCCTGAAGACCGCGCCAAGGCAATGGCCAAGGCCGAAGGCAAAGTCGCTGATGCGAACCTGAAGGCCGAGAAGAAGATGATCAAGGCTGACGAGAAAGTGCTGAAAGCACAGGTCGATGCTGCTGCCGACAAGGCAACCGCTGCTGCCAAGACCGAACAGGTCCGCGCTGAAGCCCAGGCTGACGTGCACAAGGCTGCTGCCAAGCACTAAGCAAGTAGCACCAATGAAAAATGCCGGCTCAGCCGGCATTTTTTTTGCCTGGATACCAGAAAAGCCGGGGTCAGGTCTGACATTCGGACACGATCTCAACATTCGGGTAGCCGATACCGAAAAAGCTGGGGTCAGGTCTGACATTCGGACACGATCTCAACAGTCGAATAGCCGGAACAGGCTGGCGCCGGGCCATGCTCTTACGGGGCAGGACACCAGTGAGAATGGCTAAGCCGAGGCCGTGTCCGAATGTCAGACCTGACCCCGGCTGTGTGCTATTACGGGGCAGGACACCAGTGAGAATGGCTAAGCTGAGGCCGTGTCCGAATGTCAGACCTGACCCCGGCTGTGGCAATGGCTAAGCTGAGGCCGTGTCCAAATGTCAGACCTGACCCCGGCTGTGTTACTGAGCGGCTTTGTGGTCGCGTTATGTTTTCACTGCATCCGTGTCGGATGCGCGCATCGCCAGGTCATGCGCCTTCAGGCGTGCTGACAAGGCCTTGCCCTTGCGCGAGCGCTTGCCGAAGTGCGGTTCCAGGCCGGATGCAAACAGCTCCACCGTACGGGCCTTGTCGCCGGCCCAGGTACCGATGACGTTCAGCCCCTTCTGGTTGATTGGCTGCACCGCCAGCATCGTCTCTTTCGGCTCGAGTTCCATCAGCGTCACGCCGCGGCCGCCATTGGTCAGCACCTTCATCTCGTCGATGCCGAATACCAGCACGCGGCCCTTTTCGGACAGGCAGGCGATCGCGCCGCAGGTATCGGTCACGATCCGTGGCGGCAGCGGCGTCGCGCCGTCGTTCAGGGTGATGAACGACTTGCCGCCTTTCAGACGGCTGACCATGTCGCCCGCCTTGGTGATGAAGCCGAAGGCGTCCGACGTCGACAGCAGCAGGCGCGTTTCGGGGTTGCCGGCGAAGTAATGCAGCAGGCGCACGGGCTTGCCCTGGGCGCCGCCCGACAGCTCGACCAGCGTCGTGATCGGCACGCCGTCGCCGCGCGAACCGGGCAGCGCAGCGACCGGCACCGAGTACACCTTGCCGTTGTCGCCAATGCCCAGCAGATGGTCGGTCGTGCGGCATTCGAATGCCTTGTACAGCGAGTCGCCAGCCTTGAACGCGAACTGCGCCGGGTCGTGGCCGATGCCGGTACGTGCACGCACCCAGCCTTTTTCGGACACGATCACGGTCACCGGTTCGTCGATGACCTTCTGCTCGGCCACCGCGCGCTGCGCTTCTTCGATCACGGTGCGGCGCTCGTCGCCGAACTGCTTGGCGTCGGCTTCGATTTCGCGGATGATCAGGCGCTTCATCGACGACGGGTTCTCGAGGATGTCCTGCAGCTTTTCCTTCTCGCTGCGCAGGTCGGCCAGCTCTTGCTGGATCTTGATCGCTTCCAGGCGCGCCAGCTGGCGCAGGCGGATCTCGAGGATGTCTTCGGCCTGGCGCTCGCTCAGGCGGAATTCCTCGATCAGCGCGGCCTTCGGTTCATCCGCATTGCGGATGATGGCGATGACCTTGTCGATGTTCAGCAGGACCGTCTCGCGGCCTTCCAGGATGTGGATGCGGTCGTTGACCTTGGCCAGCTTGAAGTCGGTGCGGCGGCGGATCGTCGTGAAGCGGTAATCGATCCACTCCTGGATGATCGTGCCCAGGCCTTTTTGCCGCGGACGGCCGTCGCCGCCGATCATCACCATATTGATCGGGCTGGACGACTCGAGCGACGTGTGCGCGAGCAGCATCAGCATGAATTCGTTCTGGTCCTGGTTCTTCGACTTCGGCTCGAACACCAGGCGCACCGCGGCTTCGCGGCCCGATTCGTCGCGCACCGTGTCGAGCGCGCCCAGCACCGTGTTCTTCAGTGCGAGCTGCTCGGGCAGCAGCGCCTTCTTGCCGGCCTTGACCTTCGGGTTGGTCAGTTCTTCGATTTCTTCCAGCACGCGCTGCGACGAGCAGCCCGGCGGCAGTTCGTAGACGATCGCCTGCCACTGGCCGCGCGCCAGTTCTTCGATCTTCCAGCGTGCGCGCACCTTCATCGAGCCGCGGCCCACCGCATACATGTCGGCGATGCTGGACGCCGGGGTGATGATCTGGCCGCCGCCCGGGAAGTCAGGGCCGGGCACGATGGTCATCAGCTCGGCGTGCGACATCTTCGGATTGCGGATCATGGCGACGGCGGCGGCAGCCACTTCGCGCAGATTGTGCGACGGGATCTCGGTGGCCAGGCCGACCGCGATGCCCGAGGCGCCGTTAAGCAGCACCATCGGCAGGCGCGCCGGCAGTGTGCGCGGCTCGGTGGTCGAGCCGTCGTAGTTCGGCTGCGAGTCGACCGTGCCCATGTCGATTTCATCCATCAGGATGCGGGCGATCGGCGTCAGGCGCGCTTCGGTGTAACGCATCGCGGCGGCGCCGTCGCCGTCGCGCGAGCCGAAGTTGCCCTGGCCGTCGATCAGCGGGTAGCGTAGCGAGAAGTCCTGCGCCATGCGCACCAGTGCGTCGTACACCGACTGGTCGCCGTGCGGGTGCAGTTTGCCGAGCACGTCGCCGACCACGGCCGCCGACTTGCGCGGCTTGGCGGTCGGGCCCAGGCCCAGTTCATTCATCGCATACAGGATGCGGCGCTGGACCGGCTTCTGGCCGTCCGACACGTCCGGCAGTGCGCGGCCCTTGACCACCGAAACGGCGTAGTCCAGGTAGGCGCGCTCGGCGAAAGTGGAGAGGGTGAGCGTCTCGACATCGGTCGGCTCGTGTTGCTGTTCAAAGAGACTTGGTTGGTTCGTCATGGTGTGTGTTTCGTGTTCTGGCGAGCGGTGGTGGCGGTGCGGAGGACCTGGGTTCCAGCCTTCGCTGGAACGACGTGCCTGGGCCAGTGGCTGCAAGACCGTCGTTCCCGCGCAGGCGGGAACCCAAGTTCAGCTTGCAGATCACAGACTCATCAAATATCCGCCTCGGTCTCGTTTCCGTGTTCTTCGATCCAGGCGCGGCGCGCGGCGGCTTCGCCTTTGCCCATCAGCATATTGAAGCGTGCCGACGATTCGGCGTGGTCGTATTCGCCCAGGAACACGGGCAGCAGGCGGCGCGTGTCCGGGTTCATCGTCGTTTCCCACAGCTGCTCGGCGTTCATCTCGCCCAGGCCCTTGAAGCGCGAAATGCTCCACACGCCTTCTTTCAGGCCTTCTTTTTTCAGCTTGTCTTCGATCGCCAGCAGCTCGCCCGAATCCAGCGCATACAGCTTCTGGATCGGCTTCTTGCCGCGCGCCGGCACGTCGACGCGGAACAGCGGCGGGCGCGCGATGCAGATGTTCCCGTTCGCGAACAGCGCCGGGAAGTGTTTGAAGAACAGCGTGAGCAGCAGTACCTGGATGTGCGAGCCATCGACGTCGGCATCGGACAGGATGCAGATCTTGCCGTAGCGCAGACCGGTCAGGTCGGGCGAATCGCCCACGCTGTGCGGATCGACGCCGATCGCCACCGAGATATCGTGGATTTCATTGTTGGCAAACAGGCGGTCGCGGTCAGTTTCCCATGAGTTGAGCACCTTGCCGCGCAGCGGCAGGATGGCCTGGAATTCCTTGTCGCGGCCCATCTTGGCGGAGCCGCCGGCCGAGTCGCCCTCGACCAGGAACAGCTCGTTGCGCGTGATGTCGTTCGATTCGCAATCGGTCAGTTTGCCCGGCAACACGGCCACGCCCGACGATTTTTTCTTTTCGACTTTCTGCAGCGAGCGCAGGCGCGATTGCGCCTGGCGGATCACGAGTTCGGCCAGCTTCTTGCCGTAGTCGACGTGCTGGTTCAGCCACAGTTCGAGTGGCGGCTTGGTGAAGGTCGAGACCAGCTTGAGCGCGTCGCGCGAATTCAGGCGCTCCTTGGTCTGGCCCTGGAACTGCGGGTCCAGCACCTTGGCCGACAGTACGAACGAGACGCGCGCAAACACGTCTTCCGGCAGCAGCTTGACGCCTTTGGGCAGCAGGCCATGCAGCTCGACGAAGTTCTTGACGGCGCCATACAGGCCGTCGCGCAGGCCCGCTTCGTGGGTGCCGCCGCTGACCGTGGGGATCAGGTTGACGTAGGATTCGCGCACCACGCCGCCTTCTTCGGTCCAGGCCACGACCCAGGCCGCGCCTTCGCCTTCAGCGAAACTGTCGTCGCCGGCGGCTGCATACTGCGCGCCTTCGAACAGCGGGATCAGTGTTTCGCCGTTGGAGCTTTGCGTCAGCGCTTCGGTCAGGTAGCCGCGCAGGCCCTCGTCGTAGCGCCAGGTCTGCACTTCGCCCTTGGCGTTCGTGAGCGTGACCGTCACGCCTGGCAGCAGCACGGCTTTCGAGCGCAGCAGGCGTTGCAGGTCGTTCATCGGAATGGTCGGCGAATCGAAGTACTTGCCATCCGGCCAGGCCGTGACGCGCGTGCCGTTCTTCTTGCCGCCGCGCTCGAACGGCGCGGAGGTAAGGGGTTCGATCACGTCGCCGGCAGCGAACACCAGCTTGTGCTGGCCGTTGCCCTGGTCGTCCTTGCGCCAGACTTCGATCTCGAGGCGCTTGGACAGCGCATTGGTGACCGATACGCCGACGCCGTGCAGGCCGCCCGAGAACGCATACGCGCCGCCCGAGCCCTTGTCGAACTTGCCGCCAGCGTGCAGGCGCGTGAACACGATTTCGACCGTGGACACGCCTTCTTCGGGGTGAATGCCGACCGGGATGCCGCGGCCATCGTCTTCGACCGTGATCGAGCCGTCCGGGTTCATCGTGACGCTGATGTTCTTGCAATAGCCACCCAGCGCCTCATCGGAGGCGTTGTCGATCACTTCCTGGATGATGTGGAGCGGATTTTCCGTGCGGGTGTACATGCCCGGACGCTGTTTCACAGGTTCGAGTCCCTTGAGGACGCGGATGGATGATTCGCTGTAGTCTGGAGCGGGTTTCTTGGAGGCCATCTTGAAGAGTATTTGTAGAATGCGTTGGCATTCTATCTTGTCGAGCGGAAAAGGAAATGCTTTTTAACTGTATAAATATACAGTATTTTGCGCTTATGTCGTGCTTTTCGCGTTGCACCTTTGTGCTAGATTAAGCTGTAAACACATCATCGATGCAGGAAGGGTGGTGCCCAATGCAGCGATCTCAATGTCTGTTCACCGTGCGTCCGGTCGGTTTTGATCCGGTTGAAACTGCCCGGCTGGCGGCGCTGCTCGAAGGCGCGCCGGGCGCGGGGCCGTTGTATTCTTGCCTGCATGCCGACAGTTTGCAAGAGCCGGACCTGCTCATCGCCAATGGCGACAGCCAGCTTGCGCTGGCGCATCTGGCGAGCCGGCCACCCGATGCGCTGCAGCCGGCACTGGTTGTCGGCGGCAGTCACGTCACTGCCTGGCCGGCCATGGCCCGCCCGCTCGAACAAGGTGCGCTGCATGCGCGGCTGGCCGAACTGCTCGATACGCGGGTGCATGCGCTGGTGCAGCAGGGCGTCCGGGCCCGCCGTGTGCTGGCCGAGCGGCGCCGCCGTCCACGCCTTGGGCCCGACCACGAAACGCCCGCATTCTACACGCGACTGCGCCGTGGTCCGGTCGATGGCCCCGTATTGATCGTCGATCAGGCATGTGCCCTGCGCAACCGGGTGGCAGAAGTGCTTGGGCCGCGCAGGATCGGGGTCGAGTGGACCGACAGCCAGGCCGCCGCCGTGCGCCTGTGCGACGAGACGCCGGTTGCGCTGGTGCTGATCAATACGGCGGCCCCGGACATCGAACCGTATGCGCTGTGTTCGTCGATCAAGGCGCAGCCTGGCGCGATGCGCACGCCGGTGGTGTTCGTTGTCGCGCCATCGTTTCAGTACGAGAGCGGCCGTGCCCGGCTGGCCGGCGCGCGCGGCCTGCTCGAGACGCCCGTGGCAGGGCGCCACCTGATGCTCACCTTCCAGAAGCTGCTCGACGTACCGGTCTGAGTGAACCGCGACCTTTTGTAACAACTTTGAATCGTGCGCAGCGTTGCCGAAGTTATATTATTGACATGGCCGAAGAAGAACCCACCAAGCGCAATCCAGACCACCCGTCGCCAGAGGCGGATATCGATGAACGTCGCGAGACGCGCGTGCGCGTGCCCGACCGGCGCGCCAGCGGCGGCCAGCACGCACGCGGGCCGGCGCGCTACCTGCGCGATGGCGACAACCCGGTGGCCCTGGCCGGTCGCGTCATCACGTCGCGCTTTCGCTCGCTGCGTGAACGCTTCAGTCGCGACATCATGCAGCGCACGCTGCACATCGGCGTCTCGGCCCGCATCTTCCATCCCGAAGCCGGGGCCAAGGGGCTGCTGAGCAAGAACCTGCAGTATCTCGAGGAATCCATCGCCCAATGGGTCATGTCGCGCGACGTGCTCGTGTTCATGATCCCGACGGTCAATACCAACGGCTTGCTCCACCCCAGCAATATCACGCTGCGTCACTATGCGCGCCACCTGGATGGCCTGGTGCTGCAGGGCGGGGCTGACGTGGCGCCGCAAACGTATTCCGAAACCCCCACGCGCCCCGAATGGAGCGGCGACCGCGCGCGCGACGTGTACGAGCTCGAACTGCTGCACGAATTCGTCGATGCCGGCAAACCGGTGCTGGGTGTCTGTCGCGGCTGCCAGCTGATCAACGTCGCCTTTGGCGGCACGCTGCACCAGGACGTCGCCACCGACCGCCCCGATGCGCTGGCGCACGTGCACGACCTGTACGACGCCCATCGCCACGCGATCGTGTTCCCCAAGGGCTCGTCACTCGGGCGCATGTTCCCCAATATCCAGCAGGCGATGGTGAACTCGATCCACCACCAGGCCGTCAAGGACCTGGGGCGCGATGTCCGCATCGAAGCCATGTCCGAGCCGGACGGCATCATCGAGGCGATCCGCTACCAGCGCGCCAATTTCGTCATGGGCCTGCAATGGCACCCGGAGTTCCACCGCGCGGGCGGCGTTGACCTGCTCGATTGCACGCCGGTGCTGGATGAATTCCTGCGCGCGGCGCGCGAGACGCGGCTGTAGCACGAAATCGCTTGCTTTCGCCGTGTGACACGGGAATAATGAATGAGAATCATTCTCATCCATTGTTGTTCCGGTCCATGGAGCGTATCGCATGACGATTTCCCCCACACCTGCCACGTCATCCACAGCGGGCGAGCCGCGCAACCAGGACACGCTGCTGGTCGCCTCGCTGCTGCACCTGATGTCGCATTACAGCGCCAAGGGCGATGGTGAGCCGCCGTGCGTCAAGCTGGCGTCCGTGATCGAGCGTCACCTGTGCGCGCTGGCGCGGTTGCCGACGATCGACCCGGTGCTGCGCGCCACCTGCGAGCAACTGGCCGATCAGTGGGCCAGTGTCGTCGACGCCAGACTGCCGCCGCCGGCACCGGCCAGACAGCCGCTGCTGGCGCGTTTCATGAAGACGGGCTGGGTCGGCAAGGGCGTGCCGGTGGCGGGCTGACCTGATCGAGCCAGCCACGCAGGGCGACCTCGCCCTGCGCATCGAAGGCCATGACGCGCGACCCCGCCACGCGGCGCGCCCAGCCGAGTTGTTCGAACCGGTCGAGCAGGGCGCTGCCCAGTGCACCGGCCAGATGGTGACGCCGCTCGCTCCAGTCCAGGCAGGTGCGGCACACGGGGCGCCGCGAGCGGGCCAGGGCAGGGGTGTCGATGCCCAGCTGGCCGATCAGTGCCGCGCCTGCCGGCGTGAGCACCATGCCGTCGGCGCCGAAGCCGAACGCGCCTCGCGCAGCCAGCCGGTCATGCAACACCACGCCAAGCTCGCCGGCCAGGTGGTCGTAGCAGACGCGCGCCTTGCGCAGTGCCGGCGCGGACGGGCCCAGCTTCAGGTGCAGCGGCAGCGTGCCCGCGCCGAAGGCCGTGCCCATCAGCGTCTCGAGCAGCGCCGCCACGTCCGCGTCGGCGATGCTGAAATACCGGTGCCGCCCCTGCGCCTGGACGGCCAGCAGCCCGGCATCGACCAGTTTGGCCAGGTGGGTGCTGATCGTCTGGCGCGTGACGCCTGCGCTGTCGGCGAGCTCGGTGGCGGTGAGCGCCCGCCCGGCCATCAGCAAGGTCAGAGCCTGCGCGCGTGCCTGGTCGCCGATCAGTGCGGCGATGGTGGTGATGTTCGGACCGTCTCTCATGCTTCGATCTTAACCGAAGCATCCGGCCAGGGGCCGGGACTACAGTGACCGCTCCACAACCGAGGAGTCACCATGACCGTCACCTGTTTCATCCGCTATCGCATCGATCCTTTTCAGCGCGAGCAGTTTCGCCAATATGCCGCCAACTGGGGCCGCATCATTCCCCGGCTCGGTGGATCCCTGATCGGCTACTTCCTGCCGCACGAAGGGACCAACGACGAGGCCTGGGGTCTGGTGGGCTTTGCCAGCCTGGCCGACTACGAAGCGTACCGCACGCGCTTGCAGACGGATGACGAGGCGCGCGCCAATTTCGCGCTGGCGCGCGAGGGGCGTTTCATCATGCGCGAGACGCGCACGTTCACCGAAGCGGTGGAGGGCACGCTCGGGAGCCGCGCGTGATCGCGGTCATCTTCGAAGTCGAACCCGACCCGGCGCGCCAGCATGAGTACCTCGCCACGGCGCAGGCGCTGCGCGCGTCACTCGAGGCGATCGACGGCTTTGTGTCGGTGGAACGCTTCGAATCGCTCACGCAGCCCGGCCGCCTGCTGTCGCTGTCATTCTGGCGCGATGAAGCTGCCGTACAGCGCTGGCGCACGCTGGACGCACACCAGGCGGCGCAGGCTGCCGGCCGTGACGGGGTGTTTCGTGACTACCGCCTGCGCGTGGCGCACGTGGTGCGCGACTACGGGATGCAGCAGCGGGAACAGGCGCCGCCGGATAGCCGCGCCGTACACGGCTGACTGGCGCAGCTCATGCCACCCGGTCGCCGCGGAAGTGCCCGATCGCCGCATTGACCATCCCTTCGACCGAGCCTTCGCGCCCGGCGTGCCGGCGCAGGATTGCCGCGTCACTGCCGCTTCGCGCGGCGTCAGCCAGGTGCTGCAGCGCCTCGACGCTGCCCAGCGCTTCGGCGTGCGGCAGCATCTGTTCGAGCGTGGCCAGGATGTCGTCGCGGATCACGATGCTGTCGTAGGTTTTCGGGTGCGTGATGCTGCCATCCAGGCCAAAGCGGCAGGCCTGGAAGCGGTTGTAGTTGTAGACGAGGTAATCGTCTTCAACAGGCGCCTCGTCTTTTTTCTCAAGCAAATGGCGGCACAGCGCCTGCAGGTAGGCGGCCAGCGCGGCGGCCCGCTCCACCGTCAGCGGCGTGTCGCACACGCGCAGTTCGATCGTGCCGAATTCGGGCTTGGGCCGCAGGTCCCAGTAAAAATCCTTCATGCTCTTGATGATGTTCGTGCGTTCCATCTTGGCGAAGTACACGTCAGTGAACTCCTGCCAGCTGAGCGTGAAGGGCGCACGCCCGCTCATCGGAAACGCAAACACGGAATTCAGGCGTGCCGATTCGAACAGGCTGTCGTGGCCCTGCACGTACGGCGACGACGCCGACAGCGCGATGAAGTGCGGCAGGTAGCGGTTCAGCGCATGCAGCAGGTACATCGCATCGTCGCCGTTGGCGCAGCCGATGTGCACGTGCTGGCCGAACACCGTGAACTGCTTGGCCAGGTAGCCGTACAGCTGCGACAGGTATTCGTAGCGCGGCTTGGCCGAAATGCGCTGGTCGGACCAGTGCTGGAACGGGTGCGTGCCGCCGCCGGCGATGCCGATATTGAGCGTGTCGCCGGCCGCGACAAGGGTGTCGCGGATCTCGGTCAGTTCGGCCAGCAACGGACCATACGCCGTGTGCACGCTCGAATTAATCTCGATCATGCTCTCGGTGATCTCGGGCGTGACGTTGCCGGGGAACGGCTTGCGCTGCAACAGGTGCATCAGGTCGGGGCTGGCGGCGGTCAGGTTGAAGTCCGACAGGTTGACCAGCTGCAGTTCGAGCTCGACGCCGAAAGTCAGCGGCGCGGACGGATTGAAAGCGTCAAGGGGCATGGTGCGACTCCGGTGCTTCGCGCGCCCAGATCAGGGCGCGCTGGATGATGATCGGGCCGAACACTTCGAGCAGCATCGCCACGGCGGCCATCGTGTGCAGCTCGTCGACCACTTTCAGGCCCGCATAGCGCGCATGTTCGAGCATCAGGATCACGAACACGGCCAGCGGCGCCAGGCCCAGGCCCGTCAGCGCGCCCTTGCGCCAGGTGACGCCCGACAGGTGCGAGAACGCAGCCACGCCGGCGGTCTTGGCCAGCAGCCGCGCCAGCACGACGACCACCGCCATCATGCCGCTGGCCGCCACCAGGCGCCAGTCGAGGGTCGAGGCGGCGTAGACGAACAGCAGCACGGTCAGCACTTCGCCCAGCGCGCCGAAATTGCGCTGGGTCTGGGTAAAGGTCACACGGCGCGAGCGCACGGTCAGGCCGAAGGCCAGCGCCGCGACGACCGGCGACAGGCCGCCGACGTCGCACACCGACACCAGGAGGATCACTGCCAGCGCAAAGGCGACGGTGGTGTCCTGCTGCGCATTGCCGATCGCGCGCAGCAGCGCCGGCACCAGCAGGCCGAACACGGCGCCGGCCACGATCGACGCGGCGAGCATGACCAGGCTTTGCCACACTGCCTCGCCAACGGCATCCTGCGTGCGGAACAGCCAGATGCCGATGATGGCATTGAACGCGAACACGGCCAGCACGCAGTTCTGGGCCGACAGGTGCAGCACGCGCTCGGTCATCTGGCCCGAGCTTTTCTGTTCGTTGATGACCCGTACCACGGTGGCGGGCGAGGTGGCCATGGAGAGTGCCGCCATCAGCAGCGCCGTGATCTGGGCCGCGCCAAACGCGATGGCGACAAGGTAGACGGCGACAAACGTCAGCGTCGATTCGACCAGCCCGGCCACGCCGATCCACGGGTTGTTGACGAGCCAGCGCAGGTTGATGCGGTTGCCCAGTTCGAACAGGACCAGGCCGAAGGCGATATTGGCCAGCAGCGCGACCGGCCCCAGATCGGCGGCAGGCAGCACGCCGATCTGCGAGCTGCCCAGTGCAAAGCCAACCAGGCCGTAGAAGCTGATGCGGGGCAGGCCGGTCCAGCGCTGGCCAAATTCACCGGCCAGCCACGCCAGCGCAATCGCCAGGGGCCAGGCAAGGCTTGTCAATACGGACAACAGGTCAGGCATGCGGTCTCCTTCTTCTTATCGTTGCGCGATTCTAGTGCGTCCGGCGGCTCGCGTCCGTGTCCGTGCTAACACTACTTGCTCAACAGGCGCATGGCCCGTTCCAGGCCCTCCAGCGTGATGGGGAACATCCGGTTGCTCATGATCTGGCGGATCAGCGCGATCGACTGGCGGTACTGCCACAGATGCTCGGGTTCGGGATTGAGCCAGGCGCACTTCGGAAACGCCGTCATGAAGCGCGCCAGCCAGACCGCGCCGGCTTCGTCGTTGTTGTATTCGACCGAGCCACCGGGTGCCATGACTTCGTAGGGACTCATGGTCGCGTCGCCGACGAACAGCACGCGCGTATCGGCCGGATATTTACGCAGCACGTCCCAGGTGGCGAAGCGCTCGCTGTGGCGGCGTGCGTTGTTCTTCCACAGGTAGTCGTAGACGCAGTTGTGGAAGTAGTAGAACTCCATGTTCTTGAATTCGCTGCTGGCGGCCGAGAACAGTTCTTCGGTGCGTTCGATATGGTCGTCCATCGAGCCGCCGACGTCGAACAGCATCACCACCTTGATCCGGTTCTTGCGCTCGGGCCGCATGCGGATGTCGAGCCAGCCGGCATTGCTGGCGGTGGCGCGGATCGTGTCGTCCAGCGCCAGTTCGTCCGCTGCGCCCTGGCGCGCGAAGCGGCGCAGGCGGCGCAGCGCCACCTTCAGGTTGCGCGTGCCCAGTTCGCGCTCGCCATCGTAGTCGCGGTAGGTGCGCTGGTCCCATACTTTGACGGCGGTTCGATTACGGCTCTCGCCGCCGATGCGGATGCCTTCGGGGTTGGTGCCACCATGCCCGAAGGGCGACGTGCCGCCGGTGCCGATCCATTTGCTGCCGCCGGCGTGGCGTTCCTTTTGCTCTTTTAAGAGTTCCTGCAGGCGCTGCTGCAACTTGTCGTAGCCGAATTTTTCGAGCTGCGCTTTTTGCTCGGGCGTGAGTTCACGCTCGAAGCGCTTGATCAGCCAGTCGAGCGGAATCTCGGACTTCGCGTCGAACACCGCATCGACGCCCCGGAACCAGGCGCCGAAGACGCGATCGAACTTGTCGAAATGGGCTTCGTCCTTTACCAGCGTCAGCCGCGCGAGATAGTAGAAGTCGTCGAGCGACGGGGCGATCACGCCGCGTTGCAGCGCGTCGAGCAGCGTCAGGAATTCGCGGATCGAGACCGGGATGCGGGCCTCGCGCAGGGCGCGGAAAAAATCGATCAGCATCGCATCGAGGGGGCTGACGCCACCATCACCGGTTGTTCCGCGCCATGAACATCAGGCGCTCGAACAGGCCCACGTCCTGCTCGTTCTTGAGCAGGGCCCCGTGCAGCGGCGGGATGCCCACCTTGCCTTCGGCGCTGGCGCGCAGGGCTTCGGCCGGCACGTCCTCGGCCAGCAGCAGCTTGAGCCAGTCGAGAAATTCCGACGTCGACGGCTTCTTCTTGATGCCGGGGACATCGCGCATGGCATAGAAGCTTTGCAGCGCCGCCGCCAGCAAGTCCTGGCGCAGGTTCGGGAAGTGCACGCCGACGATGTCGGCCATCGTCTCGCGGTCCGGGAACTGGATGTAGTGGAAGAAGCAGCGGCGCAGGAAGGCGTCCGGCAACTCCTTCTCGTTGTTGGACGTGATGATCACGAGCGGGCGGTGGGTGGCCACGACCATCTCGCGCGTCTCGTACACATAGAATTCCATGCGATCGAGTTCGCGCAGCAGGTCGTTCGGAAACTCGATGTCGGCCTTGTCGACTTCGTCGATCAGGAGCACGACGGGCTCGGGCGCCGTGAAGGCCTGCCACAGCACGCCCTTGACGATGTAGTTCTGGATATCGCGCACGCGCTCGTCGCCCAGCTGCGAGTCGCGCAGGCGCGAGACGGCGTCGTATTCGTACAGGCCCTGCTGGGCCTTGGTGGTCGATTTGACGTGCCACTGCAGCAGCGGCATGTCCAGGCTGGCCGCGACCTCTTCGGCCAGCATGGTCTTGCCGGTACCCGGCTCGCCCTTGATCAGGAGCGGACGGCCCAGCGTCAGGGCCGCATTGACGGCCAGTTTCAGGTCGGCGGTGGCGACGTACTTGTCGCTGCCTTCGAAGCGGGGAGCTGCATGCATGGCGGGTGCTTTGTCGAGTCGGTCGGTGGCAGGAAGTATACGCCATAACCCTGGGCGCGCCGCCGCCGTCCGGTTTGTAGACTGGTGACAAGTCTTCAGATAGAATCGGCCCGTTGGTAGACCTTTGCTAACTTTTTATGCGGTTGCGGTTTTCGAATTACAACTAACGAGACGCCCATGAAAACAAGTTTGGCACCATTGGTACTGGCAGCATGCGCCTGTGCCGCCGGCAGCGCCGTCGCCACGGCGGCGGACGTCGTCGGCAACCCCAAGGCGGCCGTCGCCAAGATCGAGATGTGCATCGGCTGCCATGGCATCCAGGGCGGCTACAAGACGGCGTTCCCCGAAGTCTACCGGGTGCCGATGATCGGCGGCCAGTCGGCCAAGTATCTCGAATCCGCCCTCAAGGCCTACCGCAAGGGCGACCGCAAGCATCCGTCGATGGTCAATATCGCCAAGTCGCTGAGCGACCAGGATATCGCCGACGTGGCGGCCTATTACTCCCAACAGACGGTGGCCTCGCGATGAATAATTTCATGCAGCGGATTGTCCTTTCCCTGGCCCTGGGCGCGCTGGGCGCAAGCGCATCGGCCGCCGACATCGCGCGCGGGGCGGCGCTGGCCAAGACGCACAACTGCGCGTCATGCCACGGCGCCGACTTCAACAAGCCGATCGACCCGAGCTACCCCAAACTGGCTGGCCAGCACGCCGACTACCTGACGACGGCGCTGCGCGCGTACAAGCGCGGCGCCGGCCCGAACGGGCGCGTGAACCCGATCATGGCGGCGCTGGTGCAGCCGCTGTCGAACCGCGACATGGCCGATCTTGGCGCGTATCTGGGCAGTTTGCCGGGCCAGCTGGTGACCAAAAAATAAGCCCGGCGCCAGACGCGCAAGGCGCTTGCTGGTAACATGCGGGCCCCTTGCCGCGTCACCCGCCGGAGCTTTTCGTGTCTTCCCTTTCGCCTGCCTACCTCAAAACCAACCTGCTCAGCGGCCTGACGGTCGCGCTGGCCCTCGTGCCCGAGGCGATTGCCTTCGCCCTGGTTGCCCACCTGTCGCCGCTCACCGGCCTGTACGCCGCCGTACTGGTTGCCTTCATCACATCCGCATTCGGCGGGCGACCCGGGATGATCTCGGCCGCCGCCGGCTCGCTGGCCGTCGTGATGGTGGCGCTGGTGGTGCAGCATGGCGCGCAGTACCTGCTGGCAGCTGTGGTGCTCATGGGCGTGCTGCAACTGCTGTTTGCCGCCGCGCGGCTCGGTAAATTCATCCGCATGGTGCCGCATCCGGTGATGCTCGGCTTCGTGAACGGGCTGGCGCTGGTGATCTTCCTGGCCCAGTTCGGGCACTTCAAGGTGGCGGGCCCGGATGGCACGCCAGAATGGATGCCCGCCGCGCAGCTGGTCACGATGGGCGTCATCATCGCCATCACGATGGCCGTGATCTACCTGACCCCACGCATCACCAAAGCCGTGCCGTCCACGCTGGTGGGCATCCTGGTGGCCAGCGTCGGTTGCGCGCTGCTGGGCGTCGAGACGCGCACCGTGGGCGACCTCGGTTCGATCGCCGGCGGCTTGCCTAGCTTCGCGCTGCCCGACGTGCCGATGACGTGGGATACGCTGAGCATCGTGTTCCCGTACGCGCTCGTGATGGCGGGTGTGGGCCTGATCGAATCGCTCCTGACGCTGACGCTGATCGACGAAATCACCGACACGCGCGGCCAGCCGAACCGCGAATCGCTGGCGCTGGGCGCGGCCAACGTCGTCAGCGGCGTGTTTGGCGGCATGGGCGGCTGCGCGCTGATCGGGCAGAGCATGATCAACGTGAACAGCGGCGCGACCGGGCGCCTGTCGGGCATCGCGGCGGCGGCCATCCTGCTGTGCTTCATCCTGTTCGGCTCCGGCTGGATCGAAGCGATTCCGCTGGCGGCGCTGATTGGTGTGATGTTCGTCGTCTGCGAAAAGACCTTCGAGTGGGGCACGTTCCGCCTGGCCGGCCGCGTGCCGCGCGCGGACCTGTTCGTGGTCGTGCTGGTGGCGGGGATCACGCTGCTGGTCGACCTGGCGGTGGCGGTGCTCACGGGCGTGATCGTGTCAGCGCTGGTGTTCGCGTGGCAGCATGCGCGCCAGGTGAAGGCGGCGGTCTCGATCGATGCGCAGGGCTGGAAGGTGTATGCGCTCGACGGCACGCTGTTCTTCGCGTCGGTCAGCGCATTCCAGGGCGTGTTTACGCCAAAGGACGATCCGCAGGACGTCGTGATCGACTTTTTGCACGCGCGCGTGGTGGACCATTCGGCGATCCAGGCGATCGACGCGCTGGCCGAGCGTTACCGCCTGTTGGGCAAGCGCCTGCACCTGCGCCACCTGAGTCCTGACTGCCGCGAGCTGCTGGAAAAGGCGCAGGACATGATCGAGGTGAATCTGGTGGAAGACCCGCGTTACCGGGTCGCGGACGACAAGCTCGCCTGATCAGGCAAACGCGCGGCGCCGCACGCACTCGATATACGCCTCGGTGTCGGGCGGCACGCCGTTGCGCTGCGAGGCCCAGATCATCTCGCCCAGGCACTCCATGATTTCGTGATGGGCATCGTGCTCGCCCCGTTTGGCCACCAGCATGTCGTGCGCGGCGCGGATGCCGCGCGGCTGGTCGATCGAGATCTGCTCGGCGATCGACAGGTGCATCGACAGGTGCAAGAACGGATTGGGCTTGCCGCCTTCGACCGAATAGTCGCGCGCGATCGCCGCCTCGATGTCCTCGAACTGGTCGTGGTATTCGGGATGCTGCACGATCCAGTCGGCCGCGATGGCATCCATCGGCGTCAGGATTTCGCCATTGCGTTGCTTGCGATAGGCGTCGCAGAAAAAGCGGCGCACGTCGTGCGAGGACGGAGTGAACATGGCAGGAGGGGGCGAAAAAAGGGGAGAGCGGGCATTGTAGCGCAGCCGCCGGTCTGGTGCGGCGAGGGCGTCACAGGGCCAGGTCTGCCCCCGGACTGGCGTACTGGTCGCGCAGCGCTGCACAATTTTTTGGCAGGATCGTCGTAGCCGTTTTGCCCAGCGCTTCCTCGTGCAGCCGGATCAGGTTTGCAGCAAAGCAGGCGCGCCCCGGCGTATCGGCAGCAGCCAGCGCCGTGGCGCCACCGGTCTTGCCGAGAAAATAATCGACGACGGGCCGCGGCCATGCGTCGTGTCCCTCGAAGCGTGTTGCCAGCTCGGCGCCGGCCTGCTGCTCGCCCGCCTGCAGTTGCGCCAGATACAGCCACAGGGCGCCATTGCGCCCGGTGTGCCCCTGGCCGAGGGTAGCGCGCAGGTACGTGACCGCCTGCGCCGGCTTGCCCTGCAACAGCGCGCGCGTGCCCAGCGACAGACTGGCTTCGCGCTGGCCCAGTGCCGCCGCCCGTTCCAGGTAGCCGCTCACGGCGGCCGGATCGCGGCGCGTGCTGCGTTCGGAATCGGCCATGCGCGCCATCGTCAGCCAGGCGTCGGCATTGCCCGCGTCCGCCTCCTGGCGCATCCATGGCCTGACCTCGCGCCGCGCATCGAACGGCGCGCCGCCGAGATAGGATACGTACAGCTTGCCCTGGCTCATCGCGAACAGCACGCGGTGCGCGCGCAGGAAATCGGCGCCGAGCAGCACATCGACGCTCAACTGGGCGTCCACCACGTCGAATTCGGGATTGTGGACCGTAGCGTCGCCCACCTTGAAGGTGTCGGCCGTGACGATCCAGCTGGCCACCGACTGGCGACCAATGCCGTGCGCTGTTCCCATGCGCTGCGCTTGCGGGCCATCGAGATCGATGCCGGCGCGTCGCGCCGCCCCCTTGGTGATGGTGGTAACAGAGGCGCCGCTGTCAATCATGGCGATCAGGCGCTGGCCGTTGATGTGCACGAAGAAGTGCGGATTGGGCGTCAGCTCGTCGTGCCCCCGAAACGGGATCACGCTCGCGTTCTGGTCCCAGTAGGCCAGCCAGGTCGTGCCGCAATTCTGCGGGCGAAAGAAGCGCAGTTCCTTGGTGGCGAGCGAAAATTCGAGGTCGCTTTGCAGCAGGAAGGCGGCGCCGGCGATGGCGTCGAAGGGCGGCGTGAACGTGGTCTCGCCAACGACCCCAAGGTACAGGTCGCGCGCGCGCACCGGGCCGGCGGCAAACTCCGCAACCCTTGCTTCATACAGCCGCGACTTGCCCGCCACGCCCTGCACGTACCCGCCCGTCGGGCGCGTGACCAGCCCGTGGCGCTCGATGCCAGTGCGGGTCAGGTAGGTCACGCCGGCGCCGGTATCGGGCAGCATGGTGGCGGGTTTGCCGTTGATCTCGCCGGTCATCGTCAAGCCCAGCCCGTTGCCGGCATAGTGCAGCGGCACCTGGGCCACTTGCATGAACTGGCAGGACGTTGCCTGGGCGGCGGCCGGCACGGGCAACCAGAGTGTCGCCGCGGCCAGCAGGGGCAGGGCGGTGCGCAGAAGGGAGAAAGGCATCCGGCAATTGTAGCGGATCACCGCCCGGGGGCATGCCCTGAAAGCAGGCGTCCCCCGAGGGCTGCGCGATGACTACTTGTTCGGCGCCAGCACCAGCGAATCAGGCGCCGCCGGATTGCCCGGCCCGGCCGCCCCGAGCATCTCTTGCCCCGGTTTGGCGCCAGGTTGCGAGCGGCCATGGGGCTGGCGCAGGTAGCGCGCGCTGTGGCGCCGCTCGCCGTGCTGGCCCTTGGCGGGCCAGCTCAGAAAGCGCGACAGCTCCTGCAGCGCGCGCTGGTAGACGTCGCGCTTGAACTCGATCACGACGTCAAGCGGCACCCAGTAATCGTGCCAGCGCCAGGCGTCGAACTCGGGATGGTCGGTCAGGCGCAGATTGACTTCGTTGTCGCGCGCGACCATGCGCAGCAGGAACCAGATCTGCTTCTGGCCACGGTAATGCCCGCGAATTTCACGCTTGATGAAATGATCGGGCACTTCATAGCGCAGCCAGTCGCGGGTGCGACCCACGATCTTGACGTGCTCCTGACGCAAACCGATTTCTTCCTCGAGCTCGCGATACATTGCCTGCTCGGGTGTTTCGCCGTACTTGATTCCCCCTTGAGGAAATTGCCATGAGTGCTCTCGCACCCGCTTGCCCCACCAGACCTCGTTGTTAGCGTTCAGCAGGATGATGCCGACGTTGGGCCGAAACCCTTCACGGTCGAGCATAAGTGCACCTCGATACTTTCTGCCGGCGGACGTTCCCTCTTGCGGGCACTCGGTACCCTTGTGTTTTTACTTACGTATTTTCATGCCCAAGGGGTTTCCGCACCGCTTGCGCGGTCGATGATGCTGGTTCCGGACCCTGTTTGTAGAAAGATTGGACGCATCAGCCGGCTAATCCTTTAAAATTAGGTCGATTATAACCCTCTCTTTTTAAAAAGAATTCACAGATATGCGTGCCTCACGATTTTTTATTTCAACTCTGAAAGAAGCGCCTTCCGATGCCGAGATCGTCAGCCACAAGCTGATGATGCGCGCCGGGATGATCAAGCGCCTGGGTTCCGGCATCTATACGTATATGCCGGTCGGGCTGCGCGTCATCCGCAAGGTCGAAGCGATCGTCCGTGAAGAAATGAATCGCGCTGGTGGTATCGAACTCCTGATGCCGCTCGTGCAGCCGGCCGAACTGTGGCAAGAGACAGGCCGCTGGGACAAGATGGGCGACGAGCTGATGCGCGTGAAAGACCGCCATGGCCGCGACTTCGCGATCCAGCCGACGTCCGAAGAAGTCATCACCGACGTCGTGCGCAGCGAGATCAAGTCGTACCGCCAGCTGCCGGTGAACTTCTATCACATCCAGACCAAGTTCCGTGACGAGCGCCGTCCGCGCTTCGGCCTGATGCGCGGCCGCGAATTCACGATGAAGGATGCGTATTCGTTCGACCGCGACGTCGCCGGCATGCAGACGTCGTACCAGACCATGTTCGATGCCTACACCCGCATCTTCACGCGCTTCGGCCTGAAGTTCCGCGCGGTGGCGGCCGACAACGGCGCCATCGGCGGCACCGGCTCGCATGAATTCCACGTCATCGCCAGCACCGGCGAAGACGCACTGGTCTACTGCCCGACGTCCGATTTCGCGGCCAATATGGAAGCGGCCGAAGCCGTGGCCAGCGGCGAGCGCGGCGCCGCCACGCAGGCGCTGACCAAGACCCCGACCCCGGGCACGACCAAGTGCGAGACCGTTGCTGCGCTGCTGGGCGTGAACCTGGCGCAGACCGTCAAGACCATCGCGTTGACTACCGAGAACGACGGCAAGAAGAGCTACTGGGTGCTGCTGCTGCGCGGCGACCATGAACTCAACGAGATCAAGGTCGGCAAGGTCGACGGCCTGGCCGGCCACCGCTTCTCGACCGAAGCCGAAATCCTCGAGGTGTTCGGCACCGTGCCGGGTTATCTCGGTCCGGTCGGTACCAAGCTGCCGGTCACCGTCGTGGCCGACCGCACGGTCGCCAACATGGCCGATTTCGTCTGCGGCGCGAACGAAGAAGACTTCCACCACATCGGCGTGAACTGGGGCCGCGATCTGCCAGAGCCAATCGTGGCCGACCTGCGCAACGTCGTCGAGGGCGATCCGTCACCGGACGGCAAGGGCGTGCTGGCGATCGAACGCGGCATCGAAGTGGGTCACGTGTTCCAGCTCGGCACCGCGTATTCGCAGGCGATGGGCGCGACCTTCCTTGACGACGGCGGCCGCCCTGCGCCACTGCAGATGGGTTGCTACGGCATCGGCGTGACCCGTATCCTGGGCGCGGCGATCGAGCAGAACTTCGATGACAAGGGCATCGTCTGGCCGGATGCGCTGGCGCCGTTCGAAGTGGTGCTGTGCCCGATGGGCATGGACCGCAGCGAGATGGTCAAGGACGCAACCGAGCAGCTGTATGCGTCGCTGTCGGCCATCGGCATCGACGTCATCGTCGACGACCGCGGCCTGCGCCCGGGCGCAATGTTCGCCGACTGGGAACTGATCGGCGTGCCGCATCGTGTCGTGATCGGCGAGCGTGGCCTGAAAGAAGGCAACCTCGAATACCAGGGCCGCCGCGATGCAGAAGCGAGCGGCGTGGCTGTCGGCGATATGCTCGCCTTCATCAAGGCCAAGCTGGGCAAGTGATGGCATTGCGCCTGGCCTCCTGGTCCGGAGGCGTGCTGCTGGCGCTGGCCTTCGGTCTGGCGGCGCCGGCGCATGCCGGCAACCAGAAAGAAGAAGCGCTGTCGGATTCGGTGCGCCTGGCGCTGGCCAACGCCATCGCCGACGCGCGCCCGCCGCGCCCGACCTTCCGCACCGAGGCGGGGCGGGCGCGCTATCAGGCGTGGTTCGACCAGATGTCGCCGCGCCTGGCCAGGCGCCTGCCCGACGTCCAGACCCGCACCGAGTTCCTCGAGACCGCGTGGTATGAAGCGACCCGCGCGGGTCTCGATCCCGGGCTGGTGCTGGGCCTGATCCAGGTGGAGTCGGCCTACCGCAAGTATGCGATCTCGATTGCCGGCGCACGCGGCTACATGCAGGTGATGCCGTTCTGGACCAAGGCAATCGGCGACGGCGACCGCCGCCGCCTGTTCCACATGCAGACCAATCTGCGCTACGGCTGCGCGATCCTGCGCATGTATATCGACATGGAGCGGGGCGACCTGTACCTGGCATTGGGCCGCTACAACGGCAGCCGGGGCAAGCCGAAGTACCCGAATGCGGTGCTGGCCGCATGGAAGAACTGGGAGTTCAAACCGGGGGGCTGATGCGTTCCCGGGTTGTACAAAACCCTAACATAGCAATTCACCCCACCGTCATCGACGCAGTGTAGACTTCCCGCTTTCTCCAGTGAGGACTGCATGCGACCCATTCTTTTCACCGCTGGCGCACTGCTGGCGGCGCTCACCGGCTGCGCGGCGACGCCGCCGGCCCCGCCCTCGACCGCGACCCTCACGGCCAACCCGGTCGACCATCGTGCGAAGAACATCATCTTCTTCCTGGGCGACGGCATGGGCGTCAACACGCTGACCGCGGCGCGCATCTTTGCTGCCGGCGAAGAGGGCGAGCTGGCGATTGACCGCCTGCCCGAATCGGCGTTCGTAAAGACCTTCTCCAACGATGCACAGGTCACCGACAGCGCCGCCTCGATGGCCGCCTACATGACGGGCGTGAAGCAGAACAACGGTGTGATCTCGATGTCGGCCGGCACGCGCTCGATCGCGCCCGGCAAGGACGCCAACGGCAACAGCCTGGTGAGCCGCTGCGAGAACGGCGAAGCGGCCGTCACGCTGCTCGAACTGGCCCGCAAGCGCGGCATGGCCGTCGGCGTGGTCACCAATACCAGCGTCACCGATGCCACCCCGGCCGCGACCTATGCGCACGCCTGCCATCGCAAGCTGGAAACCGACATCGCCGCCAGCCTGGTGCCCGGCGGCGCCGGCTACAACCGGGCGCTGGGCGCGAATGGCCTGGACGTCCTGTTCGGCGGCGGTGCGCAGCAGTTCACGCCGTTCGCGCGTGGCGGCAAGCGCGCCGACAACCGCGATCTGCAGGCAGAGTTCAAGGCCAGGGGCTTCCGGGTCGTGAACGACACCGCCGGGTTCGACGCCCTGGCGCCGGGCGCGCCGGTCGTCGGCCTGTTCGCCGCCAACCACATGGACTTCGACGCGACACGCGACGCTGCCCGTCAACCGGCGCTGCCAGCCATGACGACCAAGGCGATCGACCTGCTGGCGCCACACCGTGGCGGTTTCTTCCTGATGGTCGAGGGCGGCCTGATCGACCATGCGCTGCATGCGACGCTGGGCAAACGCGCGCTGCAGGAGACGGTGACGTACAACGCCGCGCTGCAGGCCGCGCTGGAGCGCATGGAAGCGCTCGATCCGGGCCTGAAGAACACGCTGATCGTCGCCACCGCCGACCATGACCACACCCTGCTGCTGAACGGCTACGCAGCGCGCACCGGCAAGACCACGCCTGCCAACCCGGGCGTCCTGGGCCTGGTGCGCACAGCCGACGGCAAGCCGACGCTCGACAGCCAGGGCATGCCGTACACGATCATCGGTTTCGGCACGGGCGAGAATCGCCACCAGGGCGAGCGTTCCACGGCGCTGACCGACGCCATCGTGACGGCCGACGACTACCACCAGCAAGCGGTCGTGCGCACGCGCGCGGGCGCCGAGACGCATGGCGGCAGCGACGTCTACCTGGGCGCGGCCGGCGCGAACGCGGAGCTGTTCCGCGGGACCATCGACAACACGCGCGTCTTCAATCTGATCAAGACCGCAGCCGGTCTGTAAGCACGAGAAATCCACCATGACTTCACGACGCATTCTTCCGCTGCTGCTGGCCGCCGCCTTTGGCGCTGCGCTGCCGGCAACGGCTTCGGCCCAGCAAAAGGCGAAGAACATCATCTTCTTCCTTGGCGACGGCATGGGCCCGTCCGTCATCACCGCCGCCCGCATCTACCGCGGCGGCGAAGACAGCCTGCTGCACTTCGAGCGCCTGATGGACCGTACAGCGCGCATCAAGACCTATTCGCTCGATTACCAGACCACCGACAGCGCGCCGTCGATGGGGGCGTACATGACGGGCATGAAGCTGAACAACGACGTCATCTCGCAGGCCGGCGCACGCCCGATCGACCCGACGAAAGAAGGCGTCGACCAGTGCGGTCCGGCCAACGGCCGGCCTGCCGTGACGATCCTGGAGCTGGCCAAGGCGCAGGGCAGGGCCACCGGGGCCATCACCACGACCGAACTGACGCACGCCACACCGGCGTCGACTTTCGCGCATACCTGCAGCCGCGATGCGGCCTACACGATCGCACAGCAGCTCGTGCCCGGCGGCGCCGGCTACAACGCGGCGCTGGGCGACGGCGTCGATGTGCTGATGGGCGGCGGACGCAATCACTTCACGCCGCGCGACGCGGCGCTCAATCCGAAAGGCCGGCCCGACGGGCGCGACCTGATGGCCGAATTCGCCGGCGCCGGCTATTACGTGGCCGGCACCAGCGCCGGCATGATGTCGGCGAAGCCGGGGCGCAAGTTCGTCGGCATCTACAGCGCCAGCAGCCACCTCGATTATGCGTACCAGCGCCGCGCCGAGCAGCCGACGCTGGCCGAGATGACGGGCAAGGCGATCGACCTGCTGTCGACCAATCCGAACGGGTTCTTCCTGATGGTCGAAGGCGGCAAGATCGACCATGCGCTGCACGACACCCGCGCGAAGCACGCGCTGGAAGAAACGGTGGCGTTCGACGACGCGCTGCAACTGGCAATCGAGCGCATGCGCGCGATCGATCCGGGCCTGCAGAACACGCTGATCGTGCTCACCGCCGACCATGACCACACGATGCAGATCAATGGCTACCCGAAGCGCGGCAATCCGATCCTGGATATCGTGCGCGACTATGCGACGGGCGAGCCCAAGAAGGATGCGGATGGCAAGACGTTCACCACGCTGGTGTTCGGCAATGGCCCGAACCGGCCGGCGATGCGCGCCGATGTCGATGGCATGGTCGCGCAGAGCGACGATTACCACCAGGAAACGGGCGTGCACAAGTCGTCCGAAACCCATGGCGGCGGCGACGTGAAACTGTATGCAACTGGCGCCGGCTCGGCATCATTCAAAGGCACGATGGAGAATACCCGCGTGTTCGAACTGATGAAGGCGGCTGGCGGTTTGTAAGACGAATCCGGGTCAGGAACAAGTTCGGATTCAGGTTATTTACACCTGAATAACAAAAAGCCCCGGGTTTGAATCCGGGGCTTTTTTAATCAGCACGACATCGACTGAATATAACCTGAACTTATTTCAGATGATCCGAAATCAGTTTGGTCATTTCAAACATCGAGACTTGCTCTTTGCCGCCGAAGACTGCTTTGAGCTTGTCGTCGCCATTGATCATGCGACGGTTTGCCGGATCTTGCAGGTCTTTCGACTTGATGTAATCCCAGACCTTTTTGGTCACTTCGGTGCGTGGCAGCGGCTTGTCGCCAACGACTGCAGCGAGCGTGGCCGACGGGGTCATGGCTTTCATGAACGCGGCGTTTGGCTTGCGTGCAACGGCTGGCTTGTCAGCCGATTTAGCGGCTGCTTTCGCTGGTGCTGCTGCCTTTTTTGCTGCGGGCTTGGCCGCTGCAGCAGGCTTGGCAGCTGCTTTTTTTGCTGGTGCTGCAGTGGTTTTTTTGGCTGTTGCCATCTTCGAGCCTCCTAAAACGAACACATGGAAAAATGCGTAATTTATCGCACGCCTATATTGGTAGCGTTTTACTGTTCGTGCAAGTCTTTTTCCAAACTTTTTCACTCTGATAAGCGGCCAAATGGGCGCTATCGCACACAACAACGCACGAGAACGATAAAACGCCGACACGGGGCGTAAAAAAACCGCGCAAAGCGATACTTTGCGCGGTTCGGCGAGCGGAAACAGCGAATTAACGCATGCCGGGCATCATGCCCTTCATCCCGCGCATCATCTTCATCAGGCCGCCGCCTTTGAGCTTTTTCATCATCGTCTGCATCTGGTCATACTGATTGAGCATGCGATTGACTTCTTGTACCTGCACGCCGGCGCCGGCCGCGATGCGGCGCTTGCGGTTGGCCTTGATCAGTTCGGGTTTCGCGCGCTCGAGCGGCGTCATCGAATCGATGATGCCGACCATGCGCTGCACCGATTTCTCGGCCTGGCCCATGTTAGCGCCTGCCGCGGCTTGCTGGAACTGGGCCGGCAGCTTGTCCATCAGGCCGGCCATGCCGCCCATTTTCTTCATTTGCGTCAGCTGCGACTTGAAGTCGTTCATGTCGAAGCGGCCGCCGACCTTGATCTTGTTGGCCAGTTCGGCTGCCGCTTCGGCGTCGACGCCCTTGCGCGCTTCTTCGACCAGCGCCAGGATGTCGCCCATGCCCAGCACGCGGTTGGCCATGCGGGCCGGATCGAAGGCTTCGAGGCCGTCGAGTTTTTCGGACACGCCGGCAAACTTGATCGGCTTGCCCGTCACGTGCCGCACCGACAGCGCCGCACCGCCGCGCGAGTCGCCATCAAGCTTGGTCAGCACGATGCCGGTCAGGGGCAGGGCGTCGTTGAACGCCTTGGCGGTGTTGATCGCATCCTGGCCCAGCATGGCATCGACGACGAACAGCGTTTCGATCGGGTTGACGGCGGCGTGCACGGCCGCGATCTCTTGCATCATCGCTTCGTCGATACCGAGGCGACCCGCAGTATCGATGATCAGGACGTCGTGGTAGTGCTTCTTGGCCCAGTCGAGCGCGGCCAGCGCGATGTCGACCGGCTTGTCGTTGGAGGTCGACGGGAAGAAGTCGGCGCCGACCTGCCTGGTCACCGATTCGAGCTGCGCGATTGCGGCCGGGCGATACACGTCGGCCGAGACGGTCAGGACCTTCTTCTTTTTCTGTTCCTTCAGGTACTTGGCCAGCTTGCCGGTGGTGGTGGTTTTACCGACACCCTGCAGACCCGCCATCAGGATGATCGCCGGCGGTTGCTGGGCGAACGAGAGCTGGCTGGCTTCCGGGCCGAGGTCGGCGCCCATCAGGGCCGCCAGTTCCTTCTGCACCACGCCGACCAGCGCCTGGCCCGGGCTGAGCGAGCCGACGACTTCTTCGCCGAGCGCTTTTTCCTTGACCTTGGCGATGAATTCACGCACTGCCGGCAGCGCCACGTCGGCCTCGAGCAGGGCCATCCGCACTTCGCGCAGCATCTCTGCAGTGTTCGCCTCGGTCAGGCGAGCCTCGCCACGCATGGTCTTGACGACCTTGGCAAGGCGTTGGGTGAGGTTATCTAGCATGTTCAACCTAATCAGTAAGGGCACATCGGACGCGCGGTCCCGAGCGAAATGCCGGTGGGCGAGCGCCGCCAAAGCGGCATTTTACATCGTGCAGGCGCCGCTGGTTCTCCTGCGGCGCGGCAGGCGCACATTTTTTCAGCAAACGGGAGCGTTTTGCGGCGGTGCGAAGCCTGGCCGGAAAACCCGCCCACCCCACGTCGACATCATGCAATGGTGTAGACTCCCGTCATGCAGAATTTCCTCTTCCTTGCCGCGGCTTTCCTGTACGCGGTATGCGCCCTGCTGCCATCGCGACGTGCCCCGGCCATCTCGGCCGTGACGGCCGGCGCGTGGGTGCTGCATGGCGTTTCGCTTGGCATGGACGTGATGGTCCCGGGCCGGCTGCGCGTCGGTTTTGCCGTCATGCTGTCGTCGGCGCTGTGGGTGTCCGTGGCCGCCTACTGGTTCGAGAACCGCAATTTCGCCCTCGACGGCATGCGCCGCCTGGTGATGCCGTTTGCCGCCGTGGCCGCGCTGCTGCCGCTGCTGTTTCCCGGCACGCTGACGCCGCTGGCCGGCAAGTCGCCGGCCTTTGGCTGGCATATCGCGGTCGCGGTGCTGGCCTACAGCACGCTGACCATTGCCGCCTTCCATGCCGTGCTGATGGCATTGCAGGAAGCGCGGCTGCACACGCGTACCGCCGGTGGCGGCCGCTTTGGCGCTGCGCTCGACCAGCTGCCGGCGCTGCTCACGATGGAAAAACTGCTGTTCCGCGTGATCTGGATCGGCTTCATCCTGCTCAGCCTGACGGTGCTGTCGGGCTTCGTGTTCTCCGAACAGGTGTTCGGCCGCCCGCTCATGCTCGACCACAAGAGCGTGTTCGCCCTGCTGTCGTGGGCGCTGTTTGCCGCGCTGCTGGCCGGGCGCCGCTGGCGAGGCTGGCGTGGCAAGACCGCGCTGCGCTTCACGCTGGCCGGGTTTGCCACGCTGGCGCTGGCCTATGTCGGCAGCCGTTTCGTGCTTGAAGTCATCCTGCACCGAGGAACCATCTGATGCGACTATTATTCTGGATTGCCTTCATCGCCCTCGTGGTCTTCGCCGTGCGCAACAAGCTGCGCGCCATGAGCAAGCGCGCGGCCGTACCGCCGCAGGCGCGCCCTGGCGCGGCCAAGGCGCCGGTGCAGATCGAAGCGATGGCCCAATGTACCCACTGCGGCATGTACTTCCCGGCGTCCGAATCGGTACGCGCCGACGGCCACGACTACTGTTCGCCAGGCCACGTGCGCCTGCCGCCGCCGTAGGCGCAGCCCGGTCTTGACGCCACGCCGCATCCTGTCGCCCGAAGCGCGCGTCGCCCTGTGGCGCTCGCTGCAGACCTTCACGCTCACGCGCATCGTCATCGCGCTGGTGCTGCTGCTGTATTTCGGCTTCGACTTCGAGAACGGCGCGCTGCGCATCACGCAGCAGGTCGCGCACATCTGCCTGGCCTACGCGATCATGGCGCTGGTGTTCTCGTTCGCTGCGCGCCGGCAGCGCCGCTTCCTGGTGCAGCTCGGGGTGCAGGTCGCGATCGACCTCCTGGTCATTTCGCTGCTGTACCTGGCCGCCGGCGGCATGCGCAGCGGCCTGGGCATCCTGTATCTGTTCCCGCTGGCCGGCGCCGCGATCCTCGCGCCCCTGCTGCTGGCGCTGTTTGCCGCAGCGGTGGCCACGCTGTTTTTGCTTGGCCTGAGCGTGTGGCAACTGGTCGAGGGGTTCGATCCGCCGCTGATGCAGGCGGGCCTGTTTGGCGCGGCGTTCTTTGCAGCCGTGCTGGTGGCCAACCGCATGGCCGCGCGCCTGCTGGGACAAGAAGAACTGGCGGCCCAGCGCGGCGCCGACCTGCGTATCCAGCAGGCGATCAATGAAATCGTGATTGCCGACGTGGGCGACGGCATCCTGGTGGTGGGCGCCGATGGCACGGTGTTTACCGGGAACCCGGCGGCGCGCCGCATGCTCGGGCTGCAGGCCGACACGTCCGGCTTCCTGCTGCAAGCGGCGCCCGCCTTCGAGCCGCTGGCCGGGGCCTTCGATGCCTGGCTGGCCGCACCCGAGAACGACAAGGCCTTCGTCACCGTCAAACCGTACCGCGAGGGCGACGGCGCCGGCGACGTGCGCGGCCGGCGCGACCAGCCGGTGCACGTCAAGCTGCGCTTTGCGCGCGTTGCGGCGCCGGCCGACGCGGTGGGCGATGCCGTGGGCGAGGCAGGCGGGCGCAGCGTGATCTTCATGCAGGACGTGAGCGCCATCGAAAACCAGGCGCAGCAACTCAAGCTGGCGTCGATGGGGCGCCTGACGGCCAGCATCGCGCACGAGGTACGCAACCCGCTGTCGGCCATTGGCCACGCGACAGCGCTGCTGGCCGAAGACCTGCACGGTCCGGCCGAAGTGCGCCTGCTGAAAATCGTCGGCGACAATGTGGCGCGCGTGAACCGCATGGTTGAAGACATCCTGCAGCTGTCGCGCAAGGCGCAGCCCAACGGCGAGCCGGTGCCGCTGGCCGCGTTTCTCGAGCAGCTCAAGGCCGAATTCTGCGAAATCCACGGCCTGGCCGGTGATATAGTCTATGTCGGCGATCCGGGCGGCAGCGCCGTACGGTTCGATCCGCTGCACCTGCACGAAGTCCTGCTCAACCTGCTCAACAACGCGGTGCGCTACGCCAGCCGCCAGCCGGCCAGCATCCGTATCTTCCCGGCGCGCGATGCGGCCGGGCGGCGCGAGCTGCACGTGCAGGACGACGGGCCCGGCATCACGCCCGAAGTGCGCGACCACCTGTTCGAGCCGTTCTATACCACCTCGAGCAAGGGCACCGGCCTTGGACTCTACCTGGCGCGCGAACTGTGCCTCAACAACGATGCGAAACTCGATTATGAATACCGGTTCGACCCGTCCGCGCTGGGCCCGCGCAAGGCCAGCGGCCGCTTTGTCATCACCTTCGCCCTTGCCTGACGTGGCCGGGGAGCCGTCATGAGCGCGCCGCGCGTCCTCGTGCTCGACGACGAGGCTGACCTGCGCGAGCTGCTCGAAATCACGCTGCTCAAGATGGGCCTGGACGTCGACAGCGCTGCCACGCTGCGCGAGGCGCGCGCGCTGTTCGACGAGCGCGATTACGCGCTGGTGCTGACCGACATGCGCCTGCCGGATGGCCTGGGCCTCGAACTGGTGCGCGAAATCGGCGTGTCCGGCAAGGGCACGCCGGTGGCCGTCATCACCGCTTACGGCAGCGCTGAAAACGCCGTGGTGGCGCTGAAAGCCGGTGCGTTCGACTATATCGCCAAGCCGGTGGCGCTGGACGCGCTGCGCGTGATGGTGCGCGCGGCGCTCAAGCAATCCGAAAGCGCTGCGCTCGGTGACGGTGCTGCACCCGACTCGCGCATGATCGGCAGTTCGCCGGCGATGGCGGCATTGCGGGCCCAGATCGCCCGTTTGGCGCGCTCGATGGCGCCGATCTCGATCACGGGCGAATCCGGCAGCGGCAAGGAACTGGCCGCGCGCGAGATCCACGCCCAGAGTTCACGCGCCGCGAAACCGTTCATCGCCGTGAACTGCGGCGCGATTCCCGAAACGCTGATGGAGGCCGAGTTCTTCGGCTACCGCAAGGGCGCGTTCACGGGCGCATCCGACGAGCGCGACGGCTTCTTCCAGGCGGCCAACGGCGGCACGCTGATGCTCGACGAGGTGGCCGACCTGCCGCTGGCGATGCAAGTGAAACTGCTGCGCGCGATCCAGGAGCGGCGCGTGCGCAAGATCGGCGCGACGGTCGAGGAACCGGTCGACGTGCGCATCATCAGCGCAACGCACCAGGACCTGGCGCGCTGCGTCGAGACGGGCAAGTTCAGGCAAGACCTGTTCTACCGGCTGAACGTGATCGAGCTGGGGTTGCCGCCGCTGCGCGAGCGGCTGGACGACCTGGCGCCGCTGGTGAACGGCATCCTGCAGCGCCTGGCCGGGGCAGGGCAGGCCACGCTCGGGGCCGGGGTGCTCGATGCGCTGCGCGCGTATTCGTTCCCCGGCAATGTGCGTGAACTGGAAAACGTGCTGGAGCGCGCGCTGGCGTTTGCCAATGATGGGGTGATCGAGGTGGGCGATTTGTCGCTCAAGGCGGCGCGGCCGATCGAGCCGGCGCGGGCCGAGCTGGCGCCGCCGGCAGTCGCGCCGCCCGTTGCCGTCGCGCCGGTCGCACCGGTCGCGCCGCCGGGTGTCGGTCCCGCCGACTTGCCCGCCAACCTGCCCGAATATCTGGAGCAGGTCGAACGCGACATCATTGGCCGCGCGCTGCAGCAGACCCAGTTCAACCGGACCCAGGCCGCCAGCCTGCTTGGCATCAGTGTGCGGCAGCTGCGTTACCAGATGCAGAAGCTGGATATCAGCGCGCCCGAGGATTGACCCGATTGTCGGTTCATCCAGGGTGCATGTCCCGTGACCAACTCTTGTCATTCTGCGAACGCTTTCTGGTGCGTGCTGCACACCGATTGGGCAGGCCCGCACCGTGCTGATGATTGCTTGAGCAGCTCATCTACGGCAGCTCCCGCTGATGTTAGCGCTCGCTAACCGCGCGCCGCCCGTCGTTTGGGCGACCCTTGAAAGTCAAGGGTTCACACGCTTGAAAACGCCAAATATTGAGGATTTATTCACTTGCCGCTGCGGGTTTGAGGTACTACAATTAGTCTCATATCAAGGCTGGACACTAGATGTAGTGGTAGTCCTCGGAACGAGGGCGCCAGGATCCAACCCGGTGTTTCCTTAGTCAGCAAGCTGTTTTCAAACACGCCACACTGCACTTGTACTGAATATTCTTGCCCTGCTTTTCTGGTGCGCCGCCTGTTGGCCGCCGGCCAGCGGGGATTCGTTTTGCTAATTTTTTTGCGACATATTTGCTAGTTGTTTGTTCGGGAACCGGGGGTGCGCACAGCGCCGGGCGGTTTTCATGACGACAAACGGCGGCCCGTCCGCTCTCCTGGAGGCTCAATGCACCAAGCACAGAACAGTTCGATCAACCAGAATGCCACCCCAGGTTCGACGCCTGCCGGCGCCACCCCGGCCGACATCGTCGCCCGTGGCGACTACCGCGTCATCCGCCGTAACGGCTCGGTGGTGGCATTCGAGCCGCACAAGATCTCGGTCGCGATGACCAAGGCCTTCCTGGCGATCGCCGGCGGTCAGGCCGCGATGTCGGCGCGCATCCGCGAGCTGGTCGAGCAGATGACCAACAACGTCGTCACCGCACTGGTGCGTCGCCAGCCGAACGGCGGCACGTTCCACATCGAGGATGTGCAGGACCAGGTCGAGCTGTCGCTGATGCGTTCGGGCGAGCATGATGTCGCGCGTGAATACGTGCTGTACCGCGCCAAGCGCATGGAAGAGCGCCGCGCCGCGAAAGAAGCCGCTGGTGGCGGTGGCGCCGTCGTCGCACCGCAGATCCACGTCGTCGATGGCGGCGAGCGTCGCCTGCTGGACATCAACACGGTCATCAACCTGATCGGCGCCGCCTGCGCCGGCCTCGAAAAGCACGTCGACGCCGACGCGATCCTGGCCGAGACCATGAAGAACCTGTACGACGGCGTGCCGGTCGAAGAGCTGCACAAGTCGGCCATCCTGGCTGCGCGCGCGCTGATGGAAAAAGACCCGGCCTACAGCCAGGTCACCGCCCGCATCCTGCTGCACACGATCCGCAAGGAAGTCTTCGGCCGCGAAGTGGCGCAAGCCGGCGCCGCCGCCGAATACCTGACCTACTTCCCGCAGTACATCGCCAAGGGCATCGCCAACGAGCTGCTCGACGAAGAACTGGGCAAGTACGACCTCGAGCGCCTGGCCAAGGCCATCGTCGCCGACCGCGACCTGCAGTTTGGCTACATCGGCCTGCAAACCCTGTATGACCGCTACTTCCTGCACGTGCGCGACGTGCGCATCGAAATGCCGCAGGCGTTCTACATGCGCGTGGCAATGGGCCTGGCCCTGCGTGAAGACGACCGCGAAGCGCGCGCCATCGAGTTCTACAGCCTGCTGTCGTCGTTCGATTTCATGAGCTCGACCCCGACGCTGTTCAACTCGGGCACCCGCCGCTCGCAGCTGTCTTCGTGCTACCTGACCACGGTCGGCGACGATCTGGAAGACATCTACGACGCCATCAAAGAAAACGCGCTGCTGTCGAAGTTCGCCGGTGGCCTGGGCAACGACTGGACGCCGGTGCGCGCACTCGGTTCGCGCATCAAGGGCACCAACGGCCGCTCGCAAGGCGTGGTCCCGTTCCTGAAAGTGGTCAACGACACGGCCGTCGCGGTCAACCAGGGCGGCAAGCGCAAGGGCGCTGTCTGCGCCTACCTGGAAACCTGGCACCTCGACATCGAAGAATTCCTCGACCTGCGCAAGAACACGGGCGACGACCGCCGCCGTACCCACGACATGAACACGGCGAACTGGATTCCCGACCTGTTCATGAAGCGCGTGATGGAAAAGTCGCACTGGACGCTGTTCTCGCCATCCGAGACGCCCGACCTGCACGACCTGACCGGCAAGGCCTTCGAACAAGCCTACCTGGCGTACGAAGCCAAGGCCGAGCGCGGTGAAATGGCCGTCTTCAAGAAGATCGAGTCGCTCGATCTGTGGCGCAAGATGCTGTCGATGCTGTTCGAAACCGGTCACCCATGGATCACGTTCAAGGACCCGTGCAACATCCGCTCGCCACAGCAGCACGTGGGCGTCGTGCACTCGTCGAACCTGTGCACCGAGATCACGCTGAACACCAGCGCCGATGAAATCGCCGTCTGCAACCTGGGCTCGGTCAATCTGCCGCAGCACATGAAGGGCGATGGCCTGGATCACGTCAAGCTGCAAAAGACGATCCGTACCGCGATGCGCATGCTCGACAACGTCATCGACATCAACTACTACGCCGTTGAAAAAGCGCGCAACTCGAACCTGCGTCACCGTCCGGTCGGCATGGGCGTGATGGGCCACCAGGATTGCCTGCACATGATGCGCATCCCGTTTGCCTCCGACAAGGCAGTGCAGTTCGCCGACACGTCGATGGAAGCGGTCTGCTACTACGCCTACCTGGCCTCGACCGAACTGGCCGAAGAGCGCGGCCGCTACGAGACCTACACCGGCTCGCTGTGGGACCGTGGCATCCTGCCGCAAGACTCGATCCAGCTGCTGGCCGACGAACGCGGCAGCCAGTACCTGGAACAGGACACGTCGTCGAAGATGGACTGGACCCCGGTGCGCGAGCGCATCAAGCAGTTCGGCATGCGCAACTCCAATTGCGTGGCAATCGCCCCGACCGCGACGATCTCGAACATCATCGGCGTCTCGGCCTGTATCGAGCCGACGTTCCAGAACCTGTACGTGAAGTCGAACCTGTCGGGTGAATTCACCGAGATCAACTCGTACCTGGTGCGCGACCTGAAGGCGCGTGATCTGTGGGACGAAGTCATGATCGCCGACCTGAAGTACTTCGACGGTTCGCTGTCGAAAATCGACCGCGTACCACAAGACCTGCGCGATTTGTATGCAACCGCGTTCGAGGTCGAGCCGAAATGGCTGGTGGACGCTGCATCGCGCCGCCAGAAGTGGATCGACCAGGCCCAGTCGCTGAACATCTACATGGCCGGCGCATCGGGCAAGAAGCTGGACGAAACCTACAAGCTGGCCTGGCTGCGCGGTCTGAAGACCACGTACTACCTGCGCACGATCGCCGCGACGCACCTGGAGAAGTCGACCACCCGCACCGGCGCGCTGAACGCCGTGTCGGTCTCGGGCGGCCTGTCCGGCGGCCTGTCGGCTGGCGAGAAAGCGCCGGTTGCACCAGCGCCGGCACCGGCAGCCAATACGGCAGCAGCAACCGAAGAAGACGGCGCCGCCTGCTACCTGCGTCCGGGTGACGACGGTTTCGAGGAATGCGAAGCCTGTCAGTAATCCCGTAGAGAATGCGCGCCGCCTGCAAGGCCGGCGCGCCTTCCGCGAAGTACACAACGGCGCCAGTCGCCGTCAAGACGAATAACCAACGCATCAACGTGCCCGGGCCGCAGTCGCTGCGCCAGCGCACCACAGAAGGAACCACCATGCTTAATTGGGACGACGAACCAACCAGCGCACCAAGCGCTCCGCAAGCCGACGCCAACCTCGCCCTCGCGCCTGTCGCCGAAGTGGCAAAGCGCGTCAATGCCGATGACAAGCGCATCATCAACGGCCAGACCGACGTGAACCAGCTCGTGCCGTTCAAGTACAAATGGGCATGGGACAAGTATCTGGCCGGCTGCGCGAACCACTGGATGCCGCAGGAAGTGAACATGCAGCGCGACATCGAGCTGTGGAAGAACCCGAACGGCCTGTCGGAAGACGAGCGCCGCCTGGTCAAGCGCAACCTGGGCTTCTTCGTGACGGCCGACTCGCTCGCCGCGAACAATATCGTGCTGGGCACCTACCGCCACATCACGGCCCCCGAGTGCCGCCAGTACCTGCTGCGCCAGGCGTTCGAAGAAGCGATCCACACGCACGCTTACCAGTACATCGTCGAATCGCTGGGCCTGGACGAAGCCGAGATCTTCAACGCCTACAACGAAATCGAATCGATCCATGACAAGGACCAGTTCCTGATCCCGTTCATCGAGACGCTGACCGACCCTGAATTCAAGACCGGCACGACCGAAAACGACCAGAAGCTGCTCAAGTCGATCATCGTCTTCGCCTGCCTGATGGAAGGCCTGTTCTTCTACGTGGGCTTCACGCAGATCCTGGCGCTGGGCCGCCAGAACAAGATGACTGGCGCTGCCGAGCAGTACCAGTACATCCTGCGCGACGAATCGATGCACGTGAACTTCGGCATTGACCTGATCAACACGATCAAGATGGAAAACCCGCAGCTGTGGACGCCGGAATTCCGCGAAGAGATCAAGGCCCTGTTCCTGGAAGCCGTCGACCTGGAATACCGCTACGCCGAAGACACGATGCCACGCGGCGTCCTGGGCTTGAACGCCCCGATGTTCAAGGGCTACCTGCGCTTCATCGCCAACCGCCGCGCGGTGCAGATCGGCCTCGACCCGCTGTTCCCGAACGAAGAAAATCCGTTCCCGTGGATGAGCGAAATGATCGACCTGAAGAAAGAGCGTAACTTCTTCGAGACGCGCGTGACCGAGTACCAGACTGGCGGCACGCTGAGCTGGGATTGATGCAGGGGCGTACATCGCCCTGTGTCAGCCACACACAAAAAGCCCGGCGTTGGTTCAGCCGGGCTTTTCTATTGGTGCGCGTCAGGCGATGCGCGCGTGTTCCACCACATCGACCACCCACACGACGCCAAACCGGTCCTTCAGCATGCCGTACATCGGCGACCAGCCGGAGGGCGCGAGCTCCAGCAGGATCGCCGCACCGTCGGCCAGCTTGTCCCACAAGGCCTTGATCTCTGGCTGCGTGTCGCCGCGCAGCGAGACGTAGAACGCGTTTTCTCCCTGCTGCCACGGCATGTCACCCGCCACATCGAAGGCCATGATGCGAAAGCCGTTGGACGCCTCGACCTGGCCCCAGATGATCAGGTCCAGGTCTGCCTCGTTCGCGGTGCGGCCCGCGTCACGGTACGTGAACTGCATCAGCTGGCCACCAAAGACCTGTTGATAGAAGGCCAGCGCGGCGCGCGCCTGGCCCTGGAAGTTGAGATGGGTGACAGCCTGGACGGACATGAAGAACTCCTGATGAAGGTTGGAAGACAGGTGCTACGATAGCAATCCCTCCTGCCACTTTCTGTCAGTTGCCGATGTCCCGCCCACAGCGCCTGTTTCGCCTGCTCGATGCACTTCGGCGCCTGCCGCCCCCCGTCACGGCGGCGCAGCTGTCGCACGACACCGGCGTCTCGGTGCGCTCGGTCTACCGCGATATCGAGACCCTGCGCGCGGGTGGCGCCGAGATCGGCGGCGAGCGCGGCTTTGGCTACACGCTGGTGGACGACGGCACGCTGCGCCCGCACACATTCAGCCGCATCGAGATCGAGGCGCTGACACTGGGCCTGGCCGAAGTACGGCAGATGGGCGACCCGGCGCTGGCCAGTGCTGCCGATGCGGTCCTGGCCAAGGTGGCGGCAACCCTGCCGTCGCTCGGCCAGCAGCACCTGCTGCATGCGGTGTCGCAGGTTCACCGCTTTGGCCAGCGCTTTTCCAGCCTGCCCGACATGGCCACGATCCGCGCCTGCTGCTGGCGCGAAGAGGCGCTGGCGATCGATTACCGCGATCGCCACGGCGCGGCCAGCAAGCGCACCATCTGGCCGCTGGCCATCGTCTATCTCGACGGGATGCTGGTCGTGCTGGCGCGCTGCTGCCTGCGCGACGACTTTCGCATGTTCCGCGCCGAGCGCATCGCGGCGCTCGCGCCAACGGGTGCCAGTTTCCGGCCGCGGCGGGCGGCGTTGCTGCGCGACTACCAGGCGATTCTCGACGCGACGTGACGGCGCGCATACCCTATGATGGCGGTCTTTCAAGCCTGACCAGGAGACACCCTTGCATTCCCGCACCCTGCTGCTGCACGCCCTCATGCTCGCCGGTCTGGCGACGGTATCCATTGCCCACGCCGCGCCTCAGGTGGCCGCGGGCCGCACCATCTTCCAGAACAACTGCGCCAGCTGCCACACGGTCGATGCCGGGCTGGCGCCGCTGGCCGGCCCTGGCCTGTTTGGCGTCATCGGGCGCAAGGCGGCGGGTGTCGCCGGGTTCAATTATTCAGCGGCGCTGGCCAAGGCCGGTGCGGACGGCACGGTGTGGACGCGCGACGAACTCGATGTGTTCCTGCTCGACCCGGCCAAACGCGTGCCCGGCACGACGATGCCGGTCGGCGTGCCGGATGCGACACAGCGCGGCGCGCTGATCGATTACCTGGCCAGCCTGCAGGGCACTGCCGCTGCCGCGCCAGCTGTTGTAAAAGCCGATGCACAAGCTGAAAACCGCACCGGCGCCTGGACCGACAACCAGCCCGGCAAGATCTGGCACATCAAGCCGACCGACCTGGCCGCGCCGTTTGCCACGGACAGCGCCGGCAACAGCGCGCGCGTGCAGGTGCGGCCGAACGGCACGCTGCCGACCGTGATGCCCGGCTTCACGGTCAGCGTGTTCGCACAGGACGCCGACAAGCCGCGCGTGGCGCTGCGCGCACCGAACGGTGACGTGTTCCTGGCCGCGACCGGTGTGGGCGCGATCAAGGTGCTGCGTTCGCGCGATGGCAAGAAGGCCGACAGCGCTGGCGCGTTCGCCACTGGCCTGGCGCGCCCGTACGGCATGGCGTTCTGGCCGAGCGGCGCCAATCCGCAGTATCTGTATGTGGCCGGCGTCAATTCGGTGGTACGCATCCCGTACCGCAATGGCGACCTGACGGCACGCGCGGCGCCCGAAACCGTGATCGCCGAACTGTCCGAGACCAGCGGCGGGCACACGACGCGCACGCTGGCGTTTTCGAAGGATGGCAAGACGCTGCTGCTGTCGATCGGTTCGGCCACCAACGTCGCCGCCGACATCGGCCGCACGCCACCCGTGCCGCTGGCGCAGTGGGAGCGCCAGCATGGCGTGGGCGGCGCCTGGGGCGTCGAGACGGACCGCGCCACCGTCATGGCGTTCGACCCGGACGGCAAGAACCGCCGCACGTTTGCGACCGGTCTGCGCAACTGCGTCGGTCTGCTGGTGCTGCCGGCCACGGGCGACGTCATGTGCAATGTGAACGAGCGCGATGCGCTGGGCGACAACCTGCCGCCGGACTACCTCACGCGCGTGAAGCAGGGCGGCTTCTATGGCTGGCCGTGGTACTACATCGGCGACAACGAAGACCCGCGCCTGGCCGGTCACCGGCCCGACCTGAAGGGCAAGACGATCACCCCGGACGTGCTGCTGCAGGCCCACTCGGCGCCGCTGGGCATGGTGGTGTATCACGCGCCCAAAGGCGCGCAGAATGCGTTCCCGAAAGCGTACGAGGGCGATGTGTTCGTGGCGCTGCACGGCTCGTGGAACCGGGGCGTGCGCACCGGCTACAAGGTCGTGCGCGTGTTCATGAAGAACGGGGTGCCCACCGGGCAGTACCAGGACTTCATGAGCGGCATGGTGCTCAGTGACCGCGATGTATGGGGCCGCCCGGCCGCGGTGGAAGTCGCGCGCGATGGTGCGCTGCTGGTGGTCGACGATGCCGGCGGCACGCTGTGGCGCGTGGCGCCGGGACGCTGACACGACGTGAATATGCGCGTCCACACGCGACCGCACATGCGCTAGGATGGGAATCCCCTGGTTACAAGGACGCCCATGAACCCGCATACCTTCCGGCTGGCCATCTGTGGCGCGGCCCTGCTCACCGGCTGCGCCGGCACACCGCCCGCGGCGGTCAAGCCGACGCTGGTTCTCGAAGACTACGTGGGCGGCGCGCCGCGCGATGCGGCGTGCCTGGCCCTGGACGACGGCGCGCGGGCCCGGGTCACCAGCAACGGTTTCAATCTGGTGGCCAGGGACATGGTGGTCGCCCCCACCGCCAGCACGCCGGCAGATACAGCGCAACGGTCCGTCTACCTGGTACCGCTTGGCAGCCATCCGGTAGAGCGGATGGCGCGACAACTGGACGGCTCGTTCCATTCAGTATTCGTCAATTGCCAAACACGGCTGGCCTATATTGCCAAACGCGGCGGCGTTAGCGACAGTATCTATTGGTTCGGACCGTTCGATCTCTGAGTCGATTCAACGCCGGCTTGAAACCCGCGCGTTAATCCGGCGTGATTTGCAGAATCCCCGTCAATTCAGGCGCGCTTGCCTATTTGGCGCGCCATATCGCGCGGCTTGTTTCCGATTCACGGTTGCGCGCACACAAAGAATCCACGTACTTTACGCGATTGAATTTGTCAAATCGAGAAGATGTGATATTGTCGCGGGCATCGGGCAAATCGATCGAATAATAGGGCGCTGAACCAAACAGTATGCACGGACGCGAAGCGAAAAGAACAAGCCGCCTTGCCTGACCAATTGCTCAGGCAAGGCGGCTTTTTCTTTTCGCACCTGCAAGGGTAGCGATGTGACGACGCTGGAACAGTAACCTGTCGACGTTGGCTGAAGCGCTGCAACTGTGAGGAGTTGCAGCAGTTCAGCCGGTGCCGGATTCATTGGCGCATATCGATTGACGGTTTGCGCCGATGAATAACTCGCTGGGTCAACACGGGCCTGGCGGGTTTTAAACCCTGAGCGTATTTCTCATCGCAGATGAAGGAGAATTAAAATGGCAACCGCTAAAAAAACAGTTGTAAAGGCAGCAGTGAAGAGCGCGCCTTCGTCCACGACGAAGTCGACCGCAAAGGCTGCAGCAGAGAAACCAGTCGCGAAAAAAGCCGCGACCACCACCACCGCCAAGACCACCGCCAAGGCAGCAGCCAAGCCGGCAGCCCGGGCAGTGAGCAAGCCAGTGGCAAAAACCACGGCAAAACCTGTTGCAAAGAAAACCACTGCAACCAAAACTGCCGCGACCAAAACCACGGCCCCCAAAACCACGGCCGCCAAGGCAACGGTTAAATCGACCGCCAAGACTGCAGCAAAGCCAGCAGTAAAGAAAGCGGCGCCTAAAACCGCAGCAAAGACCACGGTAAAGAAAGCTGTCGCTAAAACTGCAGCCAAGCCGACCGTAAAGAAAGTCGCTGCAAAAACGACTGCAAAGCCGGCAACCAAGGCAGCAACCAAGCCAGCAACCAAGACGGCAACCAAGCCAGCCACCAAGTCGGCGACTAAATCGGCCAGCAAGTCAGTAACCAAGACGGCAGCCAAGCCTGCAGCAAAGAAGCCAGCAGCGAAACCGGCGGCCAAGCCGGCAGCGAAGAAAGCGGCAGCGAAACCAGCAGCTAAACCAGCAGCGAAGAAAGCCGCAGCCAAACCAGCGGCCAAGCCAGCAGCAAAGAAAGCCGCAGCCAAGCCGGCCGCAAAACCTGCAGCCAAGAAAACCACGGCCAAGGCCACGACCAAGTCGACCGCTAAATCGACCACCAGGTCGGCTGCTAAATCGCCGGCTAAATCGACTGCCAAATCGACCGCCAAGCCAGCGACCAAAACTGCAGTAAAGAAAACCACCACCAAAGCAGCAGCCAAGCCGGTCGCTAAAAAAGCAAGCACCAGCAAGACCGCTGCCAAACCGGTGACCAAAAAAGCAGCCGCGACCAAAGCAACGACCAAAGTAACGGCAAAACCTGCGGCCCCAAAAGCGACCGTGACCAAAGCCGCCGCCAAACCGGCAGCCAATAAAACCACCGCTGCCAAGACCGTTGCGAAAAAAGCAACCGTGACCAGCACTGCGGCCAAGCCGGCCGTGAAAAAAGCCACGCCAGCCGTGACCAAGGCTGCTGCCACCACGACCGCTGCCGCCAAACCTGCTGTCGCCAAGACTGCTGCGACCAGGACTGTCGCTGCCAAGCCAGCCGCCACCAAGACCGTCGCTACCAAGACCGTCGCGGCCAAGCCAGCTGCCGCCAAGCCAGTCGCTGCCAAGCCAGTCGCCGCCAAGTCGGATACGAAGGCCGACGTCAAGGTCGACACGACGCCGGACGTCAAAGTGGACGCGAAAGCCGATACCAAAGCTGACATGAAAGCAGACGTGAAGGCCGACGCCAAGCCGGAAGCGAAAAAGCCAGCCGCCAAGAAGGCCGCCACCAAGCCAGCAGCGGCTGACGCGAAAGCGGGCGACACGCCTGCCGCCGCGCCGGCAGCGCCAGCGGCCGCGCCAGCAAAAAGCGTGATCGCGCCAACCGCCTGGCCGTTCCCGACCAGCAGCCGTCCGTAATCGCCAACCTCGCCCTGCCTGCCGCGCGCCTCGTGCAGCATGGCAAGTGGGGCGCGCTTCAGGCACAATGCCGCTGTGTGATCCTTCGCACAGCGGTTTTTTTTTGAGGAGAGTCTGTGCTGTCCATTCTTCAGTTTATCGTCGACATCGTTGCAGGCCTGCTGGGTGGGGTGCTGTTGCTGCGCTTCTGGACGAATGCCATCCGCGTGCGTCTTCCCGACCAGATTCGCCAGTTCGTCCACACCATCACCGACTGGCTGGTGATGCCGCTGCGGCGCGTGGTGCCCGGCACCCGCGGCTACGACTGGGCAAGCCTCATCGGCGCCTTCCTGGTGGTCCTGGTGGCTAGCACGGTGCTGCTGCTGGCCGGTGCCAGCGGCGAGACGATGCTGCTGTACGCGCTGCACCGCTTCCTGACGTGGATCCTGTACGGCTTCATGGCGCTGTTGATCATCGAAGCGATCTTCAGCTGGGTCAATCCGAATGCGCCGCTGGCGCCGTTCGTGCACGCTCTCAACCAGCCGCTGCTGCAGCCGATCCGGCGCGTCGTCAAGCCGATCGGCGGCATGGACCTGTCGGTGCTGGTGGCGCTCGTGCTGATTCAGATCCTGCTGTTTGTGCTGCGGCAGGTGTTCGGCTACGTTTGAACCACCCGATCGTAAAAAAGGCCTCTGCATGCAGAGGCCTTTTTTTATGTCCGACGCGGCGCTGGCCGCGCCTTCGGCTTAACGGAACTTGCTGCCGAACGCCTGCTCGAACTGCGCGTCGAATTCCTGCGCCGTGAAGCGGTGGTTCTGGCCACCGGCCGAGGCGATCTTGATTGCGCCCAGCAGGCTGGCGATGCGCCCGCTCGTGGCCCAGTCCAGGTCATTGGTGATGCCGAACAGCAGGCCTGCGCGGTAGGCGTCGCCGCAGCCGGTCGGGTCGACCACGTTCGTGGCCGTCACGGCTGGAATCTTGATGTGCTCACCGTTCGCGTAGATGTCCGAGCCGGCTTCGCCGCGCGTGATGATCAACGCCTCCAGGCGCGCCGCGATGTCGGCATGGCTCAGGCCCGTGCGGTCCATGACCATCTCGAATTCGTAGTCATTGCAGGCCAGGTAGCTGGCCTGGCCGATGAACGTGATCAGTTCTTCGCCCGAGAACATCGGCAGTTGCTGGCCCGGATCGAACATGAACGGCACCTTCTGCGCGGCGCAGTCGCGCGCATGCTTGATCATGCCGTCGCGGCCGTCGGGCGAGATGATCGCCACGCGGATCGCGCCCTGGTCGGCCACGTTGTTCTGGTTCGAGTATTCCATCGCGCCCGGGTGGAAGGCGTTGATCTGGTTGTTGTCCTGGTCGGCCGTCACGAAGCACTGTGCGGTATAGGCCTCGGGGATCGTGCGGATCCCGCGCGTCTCAAGTCCCTGTTCCTGCATGCGCTTGAGGTAGTCGCCACCGTCCTGGCCCAGGGTGCCCATCATTAACGGCTCGCCGCCCAGCTGCTTGAGGTTGTAGGCGATATTGGCCGCGCAGCCGCCGTATTCGGTGCGCAGCGTCGGCACCAGGAACGACACGTTCACGCGGTGCAGCTGGTCGGCCAGCAGCGTGTCGCCAAAGCGGCCGTGGTACTGCATGATTTTGTCGAACGCGAGCGAGCCGCAGATCAGGGCGGTTTTGGTCATGGTGTGGCTTTCATGGATAGAACACTGCAATGTGGTAGCCGGACGGCTCTGCGCCCTCCAGCCTGAAATGGATGCGCACCTGCTGCTCGCCGCGTGCGGCGAACCCGGTGGGCGCGGCAGCGGCGGCGCCGGCATAGTCGCGCGGGGCGAACACGCGGCGCACCAGCGGCTTGTCGTCAAGGTCGTTCAGCGTCAGTTCGAGGCTGGGCCAGGCCAGCGCCATGTCGCCCTGGTTGCGCAGCACGGTGCTGAAGGTATACGCGTTGCCGCCCAGCGTGATGAGTTCACCGGTCTCGATCACCAGCTGCTCCGGCCGCGCCGGCAGGTTGACGCTGCAGCCGAGCAGGGCGCAGGTCGAGACCAGCGCCGGGCGCAGGCCCGGATGGCGCGCCGCCAGCACGTCGCGGAAGCTCAACGCCCCCTGCACGACCAGCGCGATCAGCAGCAGCATGCTGCCGACGGCCAGCGCGGTGCGCGTCGTCTTGCTGGAGGCTTCGCGCTGGCGCGTGCTGCGCACGAACTCGGGTTCATCGACGTCCGGTTTCGGCTTCGGCGGCGGTGGTGGTTTGGGCGCCTCGTCAATGCGCGGCGGTGCAGCCTTGACGCGGCGTGCACGCGCTTCGGCAGCGCGGTTGCGCGGCGAGGCGGGTACGTTCGATGCGATCGGCGGCGAGCCGCCCGACGATTCGCGCAGCAGCAGGGTCGGCGGCCCGATCGAGTCTGCCGTGTGTTCGCGGCTTGGCTCGGGGGCGGGGAGGGTGTCCGGTTCGGGCGTTGATGGCGGCGTCGGCGCCAGTTCTGGTTCCTGCGGCACGGCCGGCTCACTCACCGGGGCAAGTGTCTCGACCGGCGTCTCGACCGGCGTCTCGTCGACGGGGGCAGGGGAAGTATCAGGGGCAGAAACGTCGACCGGCGTATCGGCAGGCGCCGCAACAACCGGTGCAGGCCCGGCCGCCAGATCGATCAGCGCGCTGTTCCCGTCAAAAACCTGCTGGCATGCGCCACAACGCACGATGCCCCCACGCAGCTTGAGCTGGTCCGCGGCGACGCGGAACTGCGTGCCGCAGTGGGGGCATTGTGTGGCGAGCGCCATGCCTTCAGCCGGCAGTAGCAGTGCGCGCCGGCGGTGTGTCCTGGCCCAGCGTGCCGTGCAGGGCGACCCAGCCATCCTGCTCGGCCCAGACGCCCAGCTTGATGAATGGTGCGTAGGCTGCGGCCACTTCGTCGGCCTGGCGTGCCAGCACGCCCGACAGCACGAGCGAACCGCCATCGGCCACGCGGCCAGCCAGCATCGGCGCCATCAGCTTCAATGGGCTCGACAGGATGTTGGCCACGACGATGTCGAACTTGCCGCTCGCATGGCGCGCATTGCCGGAAGCGGCAAACGTGTCAGGCAGGTAGAAGTCGATGGCGACGTTGTTACGCTCGGCATTGGCGCGGGCCGACTCGATCGCCTGCGGATCGATGTCGACACCGGCCACGTCCTGCGCGCCCAGCTTCTTGGCCACCATCGCCAGGATGCCCGAACCGCAGCCGTAGTCCAGCACCGACTTGCCCGGCGCAGGATGGGCTTCGAGCCACTCCATGCACAGGCGCGTCGTCGGATGGCTGCCGGTGCCGAAGGCCAGGCCCGGGTCCAGCTCGAGGATCAGGCCGTTCGGGTCCGGCGCGACGTGCCAGCTCGGCACGACCCAGATATTGGTGCCGATGTGGATCGGCTCGAACTGCGACTGCGTCAGGCGCACCCAGTCGGCGTCTTCCACCTTGCGGGTGGTGAACGCCGGCACGACGGGCAGCCGGATCGCTTGCGCGGCCTCGGTGACGATCGCCAGCTGGTCGGCATCGGCATCGGTCAGCGCGACAACGCGGCTGTGATCCCAGGCCGCTTCGGTCGGCTCCATGCCCGGCTCGCCGAACAGCGGTTTTTCGTCTTCGGTGCCTTCGTCGGCGTCTTCCACCGACACCGACAGCGCGCCGGCTTCCATCAGGGCGTCCGACAGCGCCTCGGCGTGTTCGCGCGCCAGTTCGATGACGACTTCAGTCCAGCTCATTCGATCACCTTGACTTCGGATTTGGCCGACAGCGCCGTTTCCTTCGGCAGGTCAGGCTTGGCGGCCAGTTTCTGCTCCAGGTAGTGGATGTTGGTGCCGCCTTCGATGAAGCGGGCATCGACCATCAGTTCGCGGTGCAGCGGAATATTGGTCAGGATACCCTCGACCACCATCTCGGACAGCGCGATCTGCATGCGGCGAATCGCCTGTTCGCGCGTGGCGCCATACGCGATGACCTTGCCGATCATCGAGTCGTAGTGCGGCGGCACGTAGTAGCCGGCGTACGAGTGCGAATCGACGCGGATGCCAGGGCCACCCGGCGGATGCCAGCTGGTGATGCGGCCCGGCGACGGCGTGAACTTGAACGGGTCTTCGGCATTGATGCGGCACTCGATCGAGTGACCCGACAGCATGATGTCGCGCTGGCGGAAACGCAGCTTTTCGCCGCAGGCGATGCGGATCTGTTCCTGGACGATGTCGATCCCGGTGATCATCTCGGTGACCGGATGCTCGACCTGGATACGCGTGTTCATTTCGATGAAGTAGAACTCGCCATTCTCGTACAGGAATTCGAAGGTGCCGGCGCCGCGGTAGCCGATCTTGCGGCAGGCTTCGGCGCAGCGGTCACCGATCTTTTCGATCAGCTTGCGCGGGATGCCCGGCGCCGGCGCTTCTTCGATGACCTTCTGGTGGCGGCGCTGCATCGAGCAATCGCGCTCGCCGAGCCAGACGGCGTTTTTGTGTTCGTCAGCCAGGATCTGGATTTCCACGTGACGCGGATTTTCCAGATACTTCTCCATATAGACTTCCGGATTGCCAAAGGCGGCGCCGGCTTCGGTCTTGGTCATCGCCACGGCGTTGAGCAGCGCCGCTTCGGTGTGCACCACGCGCATGCCGCGTCCGCCACCGCCGCCGGCAGCCTTGATGATCACCGGGTAGCCGACGCGACGCGCCGTCTGCACGATTTCCTTCGGGTCGTCCGGCAGGGCGCCGTCCGAGCCTGGCACGCACGGCACGCCGGCGCGGATCATGGCCTGCTTGGCCGAGACCTTGTCGCCCATCAGGCGGATCGATTCGGAACGCGGGCCGATGAAGACGAAGCCCGATTTCTCGACGCGCTCGGCGAAGTCGGCGTTTTCGGACAGGAAGCCGTAGCCCGGGTGGATCGCTTCGGCGTCGGTCACTTCGGCCGCACTGATGATCGCGGGCATGTTCAGATAGCTGAGGCTCGACTGCGCCGGGCCGATGCAGACCGATTCGTCCGCCAGTTTCACGTACTTGGCGTCCTTGTCGGCCTCGGAGTGCACGACGACCGTCTTGATGCCCAGCTCGCGGCAGGCGCGCTGGATACGCAGCGCGATTTCACCACGGTTGGCGATGAGGATTTTTTCAAACATGGTTGGTCCGGTGGTTCAGTGAAAACCGGCGCAGCTGAAAGACAAGCGGCGCCGGACACGTCATGGGTGAGCTGGGGGCAGGACTGCCGCCCAGCTTGAGGCTTTAGCCAATCACGAACAGCGGCTGGCCGAATTCGACCGGCTGGCCGTTTTCCACGAGGATCTTGGTGACAACGCCCGAGACATCGGCGTCGATTTCGTTCAGGAGCTTCATCGCTTCGATGATGCACAGCGTGTCGCCTTCCTTGATGTTGGCGCCCACTTCGACGAACGCGGCAGCGCCCGGTGCGGACGAACGGTAGAAGGTACCGACCATCGGCGACTTGACGACGTGGCCGGTTGGCTCGGCGGCCACGACCGGCGCTGCGGCGACAGGCGCAGCGGCCGGGGCTGGTGCCGCGAATTGTTGCACGCCTTGTTGCGGCATCATCATCATCTGGCCCTGGCCAACAGCCGACGACTTGACGATGCGGACCTTGCTTTCGCCTTCGGTCACTTCGAGTTCGGCGATGTCCGATTCAGCGACCAGATCGATCAAGGTCTTGAGTTTTCGTAGATCCATGTGAAACCCCTTGGAATTATTCGTTTTAGAGAGCAGGCCGGCGCGTCAAACACGCCGCACGGCCGCTGATACATGAAGTTGACGTAGATTAACGCTATTTAAGTGCGAAGTCGATGGCAAACCTGTATCCGTGCGGCCCCAGTCCGCAGATCACGCCGCGCGCGATGCCGGAGAGGTAGGAATGCTGCCGGAACGATTCGCGGGCATGCACGTTCGACACGTGCACCTCGACGAATGGAATGGCCACCGACGCGAACGCATCGCGCAGTGCTACGCTGGTATGGGTCAAGCCACCAGGATTGATCACGATAAAATCCACGCCTTCGCTGCGTGCGGCGTGGATGCGATCGATCAGGGCGCCCTCATGATTGCTCTGGAAATGCTCCAGTGCAGCGCCGGCTTGCATGGCTTGTTCAACTGCTGCGTTCTCGATGTCGGCCAGTGTCGTCGTGCCATACACTGCAGGCTCGCGCGTCCCCAATAAATTGAGGTTGGGGCCGTTGAGAAGCAGTAGCTTTTTCGCCATAATGAGAGTCTGGTAGCCCGAAAGTCAGGCATTGTGCCGCCTAGCTCGGCTGTTGGCAAGCGGTAAAATTGCTGCTGATTAGCCGAAATTGGCCGCAATTGCAAATCGTACGATCGTTCGTTAAACCCGTCATCAACCGTTCAATTTGGCCAGGTCGGCGCGCAGTTCGTCGAACTTGAGCTTGCCAATATACGTCTTGAGTACCTGCCCGTCGGCGCCGATCAGCACAGTGTACGGCAAGCCGCCCATCGTGTTGCCCAATTCCTTCGACAGCTCGGTCCCGCCCATACCCGCCACGTAGAGTGGGTAGGCAATCTGGTGCTTGGCAGCAAATTCGCTCATGTTCGTCGGCGAATCGATGCCGATGCCGATCACATTGAAATGCTTGCCCTTGTCTTCACCTGCCAGGTGCGACAGCTCCGGCATTTCCTGTACGCAAGGGCCGCACCAGGTGGCCCAGAAATTCACCAGGAGGGGCTTGCCCTTCCACTGGGCCAGCGGCTGTGGTTCACCCGCCAGGTTGTTGAGCGATTGCGCATACAGGTTGGTGACGGCATTGGTCACTGCACCCGCGCCGGCAGTCGTGCTGATCTGGGGAGAGGCCGGGGCCGGCGCTTTTTTATAGAGTGCAACGACGGCGCCCATCACGCCAAACAGCGCGGCCACTGCCGCGTAGGCGGCCAGGTGTTTCTTGTTCATTCGTTCTGTTCCAGTGTTGAGTCGGCAGCGATCAGCGCGCGCAGGCCGGCAGCGTCGAGACGCTGCGGACGGCCATCTGCGCGCGGCTTGAGCGCGCCGCGCAGGTCTTGGTATTCAAACAATTGCGCATGCACAGTTTCCTTCATCCACGGGAAACTGACGGTCTCGACAGGCGCATGGCGCCCCCCCTTGAAGTGCGGGGTTTCCGAGATCTCGATATTAACATTGCGGTTCAGCAGATAGATCTGCACTTCTTTCGCGCTGTCGGCGAACAGTTGCAGGTGGATATCGTCGTGCTCGCCGGCCGTGCCTTGCAGCACCGGGCCCGTGATGTACGGATTAAAGTCGGCCAGCGCCTCCATGACCTGCAGCGCCGTGGTGCGCAATTGCGCCAGGCGCTCGCCGTGGTCCGGGCCACCGAACAGCGCCAGGTACTTGCGCACTTCGTCTTCGATCTGGATGTCGTCCGGCATCATATTGGGGACAGGCTGGTTCACGCCGAGCACCTGGCGGGCCGCCTTGCGGCGCGCGGTATCGATGTCGGCGCCATCCTGGGCAACCATGCGCGCAGCCACGAGGGCGATCTCGGCGCGCAATTGAATAAGATCGTTGTTCAAGTTCGGCATCATGATCGAGATCATACTCTGAACCTTAATTTGGCAGCGCCTCGGGTAGAATCCCGGTTTCGTCCATTTACATCGCACCAGCGCACCTTCTCATGCACATTCATATTCTCGGCATTTGCGGCACCTTCATGGGTGGCCTGGCGGTCCTGGCCAAGGAAGCCGGTCATCGCGTGACCGGTTGCGACGCCAACGTCTATCCGCCGATGAGCACGCAGTTGCAGGCGCAAGGCATCGAGCTGATCCAGGGCTATGGCCCGGAACAGGTGTCGCTGAATCCCGATCTGTATGTCATTGGCAATGTGATGACGCGCGGCAATCCGCTGATCGAGGAAATCCTGAACCGCGGCTTGCCGTATATGTCGGGGCCGCAGTGGATTGGCGAGCATATTCTGCGCGAAAAATGGGTGCTGGCCGTGGCCGGCACGCACGGCAAGACGACCACGACGTCGATGCTGGCCTGGATACTGGAAGATGCCGGCTATGCACCGGGCTTCCTGATTGGCGGCGTGCCGATGAACTTCGGCGTCTCGGCGCGCCTGCATGGCGACAAGCCATCGGACTTCTTCGTCATCGAAGCCGATGAATACGACACGGCATTCTTCGACAAGCGCAGCAAGTTCGTGCACTACCACGCCAAGACGGCCGTGCTGAACAACCTGGAATACGACCACGCCGACATCTTCCCGGACATCGGCGCCATCGAAACCCAGTTCCACCACCTGGTACGTACCGTGCCAGGCGTGGGCCGACTGGTGGTCAATGGCGACGAAGCCTCGATCGGGCGCGTGCTCAAGCGCGGTTGCTGGAGCGACAAAGAGAGCTTTGGCGGCGCCGATGGCGTCGACTGGACGATGGTCGAGCACCCGGGCGGCGCCAGCTTCGACGTCATCTTCAAGGGCGCGCCGCAAGGCACCGTGCACTGGAGCCTGACCGGCAAGCACAACCGCTCGAACGCGCTGGCCGCCATCGCCGCCGCGCGCCACGTCGGCGTGCCGGTCGCGCAGGCCATCGAATCGCTGGCCCGCTTCGAGAACGTCAAGCGCCGCATGGAGGTGCGCGGCGTGGTCAATAACATCACCGTCTACGACGACTTCGCCCACCACCCGACGGCGATCGCCACCACGGTCGGCGGCCTGCGCCAGAAGCTGGGCGCGCTGGGCGGCGGCCGCATCCTGGCCGTGCTCGAGCCGCGCTCGAACACGATGAAGCTGGGCGCGATGAAGGACGCGCTGCCGGGCAGCCTGAAGGATGCCGACCTGGTGTTCGGCTTCGGCAGCCAGCAGGCGCTGGGCTGGTCCCTGGCCGATGCGTTCAAGCCGATGGGCACGATCGCGCACAGCTTCGACCAGATCGACTATATGGTGCAGGCCATCGTGCAGCAGGCGCAGCCGGGCGATCATATCCTGGTCATGAGCAATGGCGGCTTCGGCGGTGTGCACCAGAAGCTGCTGGACGCGCTGGCCCCATGACGTCGGTGCCTGCTTTGCCACCGTACCTTCTGTATTTGCACGGCTTTCGCTCGTCGCCCAGATCGATGAAGGCGCGCGTCGTGCAGGCGGCGCTTGAAGAGCGCGGCCTGCTCGACCGCCTGATCTGCCCGCAATTGCCGGCGTCGCCAAAGGCCGCGTTCGCGATGGCGCTGGACCTGGCCGCGCAGCATGCACCGGGCAATCTCGCCATCGTCGGCTCGTCCCTTGGCGGCTTCTATGCGTGCGCGCTGGCCGAGCGCCTGGGTGTGCCGGCCGTCGTCATCAACCCGTCGGTCGACCCGACCCGCAACCTCGAACACCACGTGGGCGTGACGACCAACTGGCATTCGGACGAACCGTTCGAGTTTCGCGCCGAGTACATCGATGAACTCAAGGCACTGCGCGTCGACGCCATCACGCAGCCCGAGCGGTACTTTTTGCTGGCCGCCACAGGTGACGAAGTGCTGGACTACCGCGACATGGTGGCCCACTACGCCGGCGCGCGCCAGCATGTGATCTACGGCAGCGACCACGCAGTGTCGGAGTTTCCGATGTATGTCGATGACGTGCTGGCGTTCTGCGGCATGGACGCCGCCGCCCCCGCAGCTGGAGACCCGGCGCAGTGAGGAACCGTTCGCTGCGCCTGGCCGCCTGGCAGCCGCATGCACGCGCCGTGCGCGCGTCCGCGCCAATGCACGACTGGCTCGTCACGCCCGGCTCGCTGACCGCGCGCCTGGTCGCCAGCAGCGACGCGTTTTGCGTGCGCCGCCTGCACCAGCACGGTGCCGTCTGCCTGGCCGACGAAGCGGCAGCGATTGGCCTGGCGCGGCCACAACGCGTCTGGGAACGCGAAGTGCTGCTCGTCTGCGACGGCACGCCGGTGGTCTTTGCGCACACGGTCGTGCCGCCCGATGCCGATGCGAGCGACTGGCCGCTGTTTTCGGCGCTGGGCGAACGCTCGCTCGGCTCGACCCTGTTTTACGATCCGCTCGTGCGGCGCGGATCACTTGAATTTGCGCGCCTGGGCGCCGACCATCCGCTGGTGCGCCGCGCGCACGCGGCCATTGGCGGCGCCGGCGTCCAACAGCCGATTTACCATGCGCGGCGCTGCGTCTATCGCCGCCGTCAAGGCCTGCTCCTGGTCACCGAGGTATTCTTGCCGGCGGTGCTCAGCCTGGGAGCGGGCGCAACCACGAACAACACAGAATAATCATGAATGTATTTTTTGAGGAATCGGGCGACTTCAAGGTCGGCGCCATCCTGTCGCAAGCCGGCGAGGCATACCAGGTCGAACTGGCCAGCGGCAAGCGCACCAAGGTCAAAACGCGTGACGTGCTGCTGCAGTTTGAAAAGCCCGCGCCGCAAGAACTGATGGACGCGGCCAGGGCCGTGGCGGCCGACGTCGACCTCGAATTCCTGTGGGAAGTCGCGGGCGAAGAGGAATTCGGCTTTGCCGAGCTGGGCGCCGAATACTTCGGCCACGCGCCGCTGCCGCACGAAGCGGCCGGCCTCGTGCTGACGCTGCACGGCTCGCCCATCTACTTCTACAAGAAGGGCCGTGGCCGCTACAAGGCCGCGCCAGAAGCGTCGCTCAAGGCCGCCCTGGCCGGCATTGAAAAGAAAAAGCAGCAGGCCATCATCCAGGCCGGCTATGTCGACGAACTGAAAGCGGGCAAGCTGCCCGAGTCGATGCAGCCACTCGTGCACCAGCTGCTGTTCAAGCCCGACAAGAACACGATCGAATACAAGGCGTTCGAGGCCGCGGCCAACGAGCTGCAGACCAATCCTGCGCGCCTGATGCTGGACGTCGGCGGCCTGGCCTCGCCCAAAGACCTGCACATGGGGCGCTTCCTGTTCGAGAACTTCCCGCGCGGGGCCGGCTTTGCGCCGGTGGACGTGCCGAAAGCACCGACCGACCTGCCGCGCGCCGACGTTGCCGCGTTCTCGATCGACGACGTGACCACCACCGAGATCGACGATGCGTTCTCCGTCGTCAAGCTGGACGATGGCACCGTGCGCGTGGGTATCCACATCGCGGCGCCGGGCCTGGCCGTGCGGCCGGACGACGCGATCGACAAGATCGCCCGCGCGCGCATGTCGACCGTGTACATGCCGGGCGACAAGATCACGATGCTGCCGGACGAGGTGGTCAATGCATTCACGCTGGCCGAGGGCAATGATTGCCCGGCGCTGTCGCTGTACGCCGTCTTGAATCCCGAAGACTGGAGCGTGGTGTCGACGACGACGCGCGCCGAGCTGGTGCCGATCAAGAGCAATCTCCGCCACAACGACCTGGACGACCTGGTCAATGAAGAAACGCTGGCCAGCGGCGAGGGCGAGTATCCGCACAAGGAAGAACTGGGCCAGTTGTGGCAGTGGGCCTTGCAGCTCGAAGCTGGCCGCATGGCAAAGCGCGAAGCCTTTGGCCTCAAGCCCGAGCAAGCCAACCGCATGGACTTCAATTTCTACGTCGAGGACGACGTGGTCTCGATCGTGCGCCGCAAGCGCGGCGCGCCGCTGGACAAGATCGTCGCCGAGCTGATGATCTTTGCCAACAGTACCTGGGGCAAGCTGCTGCACGACTCGGGCGTGCCGGGCATCTACCGCTCGCAGGGGCCGGGCGCCGGCGGCTGGGCCGCCAAGATGCAGGTGCGCATGGTCACGCACGCCGCGCCGCACCAGGGCCTGGGCGTGGACCAGTACGCATGGAGCACGTCACCGCTGCGCCGCTATACCGACCTGGTCAACCAGTGGCAGATCATCGCAGCAGCTGAAAACGGCGTCACCGCGCCGCTCGTCGCGCCGTTCAAGCACCGCGATGCGACGCTGTTTTCCATTGTGTCGAGTTTCGACGCGGCGTACGCGGCCTACAACGAGTTCCAGCAGAACATGGAGCGCTACTGGTGCCTGCGCTGGCTGGGGCAGGAGGGCGTCAAGATGGTCGACGCCGTCGTGCTCAAGGACGAGCTCGTGCGCCTGACCGACGTGCCGCTGGTGGTGCGTTTGCCGGGCATGTCGCAGGTGGCGCGCGGCGCGCAGGTCAAGCTCGACATCGTTCGCTGGGACGAGATCGAACTGAACCTCGAGGCGCGTTTGCTGGAAGTGGCAAGCGCCGCGCCGGATGCGGCCATCGAGGAAGAAGAAGACACCGACGCCGACACCGGCGAAGCGGCTGCGGCCGAAGCGGTGGAGGCGGAAGGCGCTGTTGCGGTGGTCGACACGGGCGATGCGGGTGACACCGCGCCAGCCGCGCCTTGATATCCATGGTCACGGATGGCTGGCGCTGTCAGCCATGCGTGACTACCTGATAACGCCTGTTATCCGGATGCTATTGTCGAACGCACCACGTTATGCCGTGCGCCAATTCCGCCTCCCGTATCAGTTCGCCTCAGGTTAGAATGAATCCATTCTCCGATTCAATTCTCACCCGCAGCGCGTGAAGTCTCTCCTACACAACCGTCCCCTGATCATTGCCCTGGCCGTATCGGTGGCAGCCCACGCGGCGCTGCTGGCGGTGCGCTTTGCTGCGCCTGAAACATTCCGCCAGACCCCGGCCGACCCCGGGCTCGAGGTCATCCTGGTCAACGCCAAGCACGACCGCGCGCCAGCGAAGGCCGACGCTCTGGCCCAGGCGAACCTGGACGGCGGCGGCACGGCCGAAGCGGGCCGCGCCAAGTCGCCGCTGCCCGACCTGCGCAAGACGGAGGATGGTGACAGCATCAAGGCGCTGCAGCGCCGCATTGCGGCGCTCGAGCAGATCCAGCAGAACGTCGTCACGCGCGCCCGCACGTCGAGCTTCACTGCGCCCCCGGTCACCGAACGGGAAAAGCCGGATCCGTCGCGCACGGGCGAGGACAACCTCGACACATCGCGCGCCATCTCGCGCAGCGCCGCCGAAATCTTCGAGCGCATCGAAGAAGAAAACCGCCGCCCGAAACGCACGCAGATCACGCCAAGCACGCGCGAGGCCGGCTACGCGCTGTACTACAAGGCGATGCAGAAGCGGATCGAGGAAGTCGGCACGCTGAATTTCCCGCAGCAGGCCGGCAAGAAACTGTATGGCGAGCTGGTCGTGTACATCCCCGTCTACCAGGACGGCACGCTGTACCTGAAGGATGGCGGCCCGAAGGTCGAGCGCAGCTCGGGCAATCCCGCGCTCGACAAGGCGGCGCTCGACATCGTGCGCCGCTCGGCGCCGTACGGTGCGTTCCCGGCCAATATGCGCACCAAGGGCAAGGACGATTTGTGGGAAGTCTTTACGCGCTTCCAGTTCACCCGCGAAGACAGTCTGCGCGCAACCCTGGGAAATGCATCGCCATGACCGACCGTTACTGCGTCATCGGCAACCCGATTGCCCACAGCAAGTCGCCGCGCATCCACGGGCAGTACGCCGCGGAGCTGGGCGAAGACATCCAGTATGAACAGTGCCTGGCGCCGCTCGACGGCTTTGCCGCGACGGTGGCGCGCCTGGTCAGTGAAGGCTACAAGGGCGCCAACGTCACCGTGCCATTCAAGCTGGAAGCGGCCCGCCTGGCCACGCGTTTGACCGCGCGCGCGCAGGCAGCCGGCGCCGTCAATACGCTGGTCTTCGACGGCGACGGGATCGTCGGCGACAACACCGACGGCGTGGGCCTGGTCGCCGACATCGTGCGCAATGCGGGTGTGTCGCTGGATGGCAAGCGCGTGCTGTTGCTGGGGGCGGGCGGCGCCGCGCGCGGCGCGCTCCTGCCGTTGCTGGACGCCGGCCCGCGCCAGATCGTCATTGCCAACCGCACGCTGGCCACCGCCGAGGCGCTGGTGGCGGAGTTTGCCGACCATGCGGCGCGCCTGGCGGTCAGCGGCTTCACCGATGTCGAGGGTCCGTTCGACGTGATCATCAATGCGACGTCGGCCAGCCTGGACGCGGCCGTGCCGCCGGTGCCGGCGACCGTATTCGGCCCGGGCACGCTCGCGTTGGATATGATGTACGGAAACAAGCCAACCGTGTTCATGGACTTTGCTGCAGGTCACGGCGCCGCCGTGCGCGACGGCCTGGGCATGCTGGTGGAGCAGGCCGCCGAAGCGTTCGCGCTGTGGCGGGGCAAGCGGCCGGGCACGGCGCACGTGCTGGCATCGATGCGTCAATCACAATAACAGGGGTAACCCGTGGCTACATCGCGTAGTAAGAATGCAGCGAAGGGATCAGCGAAGCGGCGCTGGATCAAGTGGATTTTTCTGGGCCCGCTGCTGCTCGTGCTGCTGGTCCAGCTGTATTTCTTCGTGATGGTGTGCTGGTATTCACAGGTCGATCCCGGCTCGACCAGCTTCATGCGCGCGCAATTGTCGGTACTGCGTGAAACCAATCCCGACGCCACGCTCAAGCACCAGTGGGTACCGTACGAGCGGATTTCGTACAACCTGAAACGCGCGGTGGTGGCGTCCGAGGACGCCAATTTCAACGAACACTATGGCGTCGACCTGAAAGCCATCGAGCGGGCCTATGAGCGCAACGAGCGGCGGGGCAAGCTGGCCGGCGGCGGCTCGACCATCACGCAGCAACTGGCCAAGAACCTGTTCCTGTCCGGCTCGCGCAGCTATCTGCGCAAGGGTCAGGAAACGATCATCGCCTTCATGCTCGAGACCGTGATGAGCAAGCAGCGCATCCTGGAGATCTACCTGAATGTGGCCGAATTCGGCCGTGGCGTGTTCGGCGCCGAAGCAGCGGCGCGCTATTACTTCAAGACGTCCGCCGCCAAACTCAGCACGGCGCAGGCCGCGCGCCTCGCCGTGATGCTGCCCAATCCGCGCTTCTACGACAAGAACCGCTCGACCCGCTACCTGGAGCGCCGCACCAGCACGATCCAGCGCCGGATCCCGTCGGCGGACGTGCCACGTGCTGACTGACAGCCGTCATTGCGCGTTTGTGGCGCCGGAGTTGGCTGCTCGGCGGGCAAACGGTTACACTTGCGCTACTTTTGTCGACCGGCCAAGAATAGCGAGACCCAGCGCATGATCAATGTATTCGTCCTACAGAACGGCCGCCTGAACCAGGTCACGATCGAATCCCGTGAGGAACTCGAGAGCGTGGCGCCGGTCTGGGTCGACCTGACCGACCCGAGCGAAGAAGAACGCGTCTGGGTCAAGGCCAAGTACAACGTGATCCTGCCGGGCGAAGACGAAGTCCAGGACATCGAAGCATCGGCGCGTTACTACGAAGCCGAAAATGGCGACCTGCACCTGCGCACCGACTTCCTGCTGGAAGAAGAAGACGGCCCGTCGCGCGTGATCACAGTGGCGTTCATCCTGTCGGGCAAGATCCTGTTCTCGGTGCACAACGACGATTTGCCGGTGTTCCGCCTGGTGCGCATGCGCGCCCGCTCGCGGCCCGGCTCGATCGAAGACTATATGGATGTGCTGCTCGACCTGTACGCGACCGACGCCGAGTATTCGGCCGACTCGCTCGAGGGCATCTACGAAAGTCTCGAAGAAGTCTCGACCCGCGTGCTGCAGAAAGAATTTACCGACCAGGACGCGGCCGCGGCACTGAACGCGATCGCGCACGAGGAAGACTTGAACGGCCGCATCCGCCGCAACATGATGGACACGCGCCGCGCCGTCAGCTTCCTGATGCGCGGGCGCCTGCTGAACTCGGACCAGTTCGAGGAAGCGCGCCAGATCCTGCGCGACATCGAGTCGCTCGACGGGCACACATCGTTCCTGTTCGACAAGGTGAACTTCCTGATGGACGCCACGGTCGGCTTCATCAACATCAACCAGAACAAGATCATCAAGATCTTCTCGGTGGCCTCGGTCGCGTTCCTGCCGCCAACGCTGATCGCCAGTGTCTACGGCATGAACTTCGCCGTGATGCCCGAGCTGCAATGGCGCTTCGGGTACCCGCTGGCCATTCTGTTGATGATTGGCTGCGGCGTGGCGCCGCTGTGGTATTTCAGAAGGCGTGGCTGGCTGAAGTAAGGCCAGCACGCAGAGCCACCGTCGCCCCGCTACCCGTCATTCCCGCGCAGGCGGGAATCCAAGTCCGTTGCACGTCCACTAAAGTTCAAGCTGGTGGCGACGCAGGCAATGGGATTCCCGCCTTCGCGGGAATGACGGTCTGGGGGCTAGTGGCTGTCACCCGATCCGCTTGAACACGCGCCGCGCCGCTTCGATGGTTTCGTCGATCGCCGCATCGTCGTGCTGGATCGACACGAAGCCTGCCTCGAACATCGCCGGTGCAAAGTACACGCCTTCGTCCAGCATGCCGTGGAAGAAGCGGTTGAAGCGCTCCTTGTCGCCGGCCATCATTTCACTGTAGCTGCCCGGGACGTCCTTCGAGAAGTACATGCCGAACATGCCGCCCACGGCGTCGCCGCAGAAGTCGATGCCCGCTTCGCGCGCCGCCTCGGTCAGGCCGGCCACCAGGCGGTTCGCCGTGGCGCTCAAGCGCTCGTAGAACCCGGCTTCCTGGATCAGCTTGAGTGTGGTCATGCCCGCCGCCACCGCGACCGGATTGCCCGACAGCGTGCCGGCCTGGTACACCGGGCCGATCGGCGCCATCTTCTGCATCAGCTCGGCGCGCCCGCCAAACGCCGCCACCGGCATGCCGCCGCCGATGACCTTGCCCAGCGCGGTCAGGTCGGGCTGGATGCCGTATAGGCCCTGCGCGCCTTGCAGGCCCACGCGGAAGCCGCACATCACTTCGTCGAAGATCAGGACGGCGCCGTGCTTCGTGCACAGGGTGCGCATGGCCTGCAGGAACTCGGGCGTGGCGCGGATCAGGTTCATGTTGCCGGCCACCGGCTCGACGATCACGCAGGCGATCTCGTCACCCATCGTCGCGAATGCGTCTTCCAGTTGCGCCACGTTGTTGTAGTCGAGCACGAGCGTGTGCTTGACGAAGTCTTCCGGCACGCCGGCCGAGGTCGGATTGCCGAAGGTGAGCAGGCCGCTGCCGGCTTTCACCAGCAGCGAATCGGCGTGGCCGTGGTAGCAGCCTTCGAACTTGACGATCTTGTCGCGGCCGGTGGCGCCGCGCGCCAGGCGCAGCGCGCTCATCGTTGCTTCGGTGCCGGACGAGACCAGGCGCACCTGCTCGATCGACGGCAGCAGGCGGCAGATTTCTTCGGCGATCTCGATCTCGCCTTCGGTCGGCGCGCCGAACGACAGGCCGTTGGCGGCAGCGGCCTGCACGGCCGACACCACTTCGGGGCGGGCGTGGCCGAGGATGGCCGGGCCCCACGAGCCGATGTAGTCGATGTAGCGCTTGCCGTCGGCGTCCCAGAAGTGCGGGCCGAGGGCGCGCGTGATGAAGCGCGGGGTGCCGCCAACCGAGCGGAAGGCGCGCACGGGCGAATTGACGCCGCCCGGCGTGGTCAATTGGGCGCGGGCAAACAGGGTGTCGTTGCGCGAGGTGGCTTGTTCAGTGGTCATGTTGACGTTTCAAGAAGAGGAAAGACCGTCCCGCGCAGCGCGCTTGAAACTCAGGGACGGAAGAATTTGGCGGGAATGAATTTGCCCATGCCGAAGCGTTGTGCGTTCTCGAGCGCGCCGGTCGTGTATTCCTGCGCCACGGCCAGCGCGGTCGGCGCATCCATGCCGCGCGCCATCAGGGCGGTGAACGCGGCCGAATAGGTGTTGCCGGCGCCCAGGAACGGGCCGGGTAGGTGCTGCCAGTCAACCCGCGCGACTTCGCCGCTGGCATCGAACAGGCGGTTCGAGCAGGCGCCGGCCGTGTCGCGCGTGCCGGTCACGAGCACATACTGCAGGCCGGACGAGGTCAGTTCGGCCACGTCTTCAGCGAGGTTGCAGGGATCGGCATCGCCACCGTCGCGCCACAGCTCGGCCATGCGGCCCAGTTCGGCCTGCGACAGGATCAGCGCGGTGGCTTGCGGCGCCAGGATCGAACGCAGGGCCATCAGCATTTCTTCGTCGCCCATGCCGGCGTCGGGCAGAGCAGACAGGAACGGGTCGAGGATCAGCGGCGCGTCCGGGTAGTCGGAAACGATCTCGGCAATGGCGGCCAGGTGCAGCGCGGTGCCCACGGCGCCAACCTTGAAGGCGGCGATCGGCATGTCTTCGAGCAGCGCGCGCGCCTGTTCAGCCATCCAGTCGCTGTCGAGCTCATACATGTGCTCGACGCGTGCGCTGTCGGACACGAGCAGGCCCGCAATCGCCGACAGCCCGTGGCACCCGAGGGCGGCAAAGGCGGCGACGTCCGATTGCACGCCCAGCGCGCCGACGGGATCGCAGACGCCAAAACTCAGGATGAGGGGTAACGGTTGGTTTTGCACGACGGGTAGATTAAGATGCCGGATTCTGATTCCACATTTTACTAGATACAAGGATCAACACCGTGAGTACTGAATCCACCGCCCCGTTCCTGACCTGGATGTGCCTGATCTGCGGTTGGGTCTACGATGAAGCTGCCGGCGCACCGGATGACGGCATTGCGCCGGGCACCCGCTGGGCCGACGTACCGATGAACTGGACCTGTCCCGAATGCGGCGCGCGCAAGGACGACTTCGAAATGACGGCGATATAACACCTGTTGTCGTGCTTGCATGGCATCCGGATAACCCTCCGATGCCATCGCAAAGTAGTAGTTGACTCCCTGCAACACTTTGCGCACAAGAAAGATTCGCTGTGCTATCGTGGCGCTTCAAGCCGAAGTGAAACGACCATGACGACATCGCCGCAATCATCAAGCCTGACCATCATGGTGATCGATGACAGCAGCACGATCCGCCGGTCAGCAGAGATTTTCCTGACCCAGGCGGGTTATCACGTGGTGCTGGCCGACGATGGCTTCGACGCCCTGGCCAAGATCAACGACCACCATCCTGCGCTCGTGTTCTGCGACATCCTGATGCCGCGCCTCGATGGCTACCAGACCTGCGCGCTGATCAAGAAGAGCGTGCGTTTTCACGCGACCCCGGTGCTGATGCTCTCGTCCAAGGACGGCCTGTTCGACCGCGCGCGCGGCGCGATGGTCGGCGCCAGCGCCTACCTGACCAAACCCTTTACCAAAGACAGCCTGCTGGCGGCCGTGCGCGAGCACGCCCAGGCGGCAGGCTGACGATTCAACCAGATTTGGAGCCCTCGTGGCCATTCAAAAGATTCTCATCGTCGACGATTCGCCGACCGAACGACTGTACCTGACCGACATCCTGGTCAAGAACGGCTTTACTGTATGCACCGCCGTCAGTGGCGACGAAGCGATCGAGCGCATTCGCGCCGAGCGGCCGCAACTGATCCTGATGGACGTGGTCATGCCCGGCACCAACGGCTTCCAGGTGACCCGCGCCATCTCGCGCGATCCGGAACTGGCGGCGCTGCCGATCATCATCTGCAGCAGCAAGGACCAGGAAACCGACCGTATCTGGGGCATGCGCCAGGGCGCCAAGGAATACCTGGTCAAGCCGGTCGATCCGGCCCGCCTGCTGGCAGCCATTGCGGCGCTGGCCGTGCCGGGCGACGCAGCCGGCAGCGTGAAGGCATGACCACCGCCGGCGCGGACGAACGTGCAGGCCGCCGCGATCCGGCGGCGCGGCGCACCCGCCTGCGCCAGTACCAGGAACAGCTGCTCGAACGGATGCAGGCGGCCAGGAACGGCGCCGGCGCCAGCGTGGCCCAGCTTGGCCTGGCCATCGGCGACGCGCGCTACCTGGTCGACCTGGCCGAAGTTGGCGAGATCGTGGCGCCCGTGCCGGTCACGCCCGTGCCGCTGACCCGCCCCTGGTACCTGGGGTTGGCCAATGTGCGCGGCAGCCTGCTGGGGGTGATCGACCTGGCGCGCTATCTCGATGAAGCGCCAGCGGTCGCCACGCCGGCAACCGCCGGCAGCACCCCGCGCCTGCTGGTGTTCGCGCCAAGCCTGGGCCTGAATTGCGCGCTGCTGGCGTCCTCGGTGTATGGCTTGCGCCATGCCGCGGCGATGACGCGCGACGGCGACGCCCTGCGCGACCTTGAGGGCAACACATGGATGCCGCTATCGCTGGCGGCGCTGGTGCGCGAAGAGCGCTTCCTGCACATTGCACGCTAACCGAACACACTAATCGCAGCACAGGGAGCCGGAATGGGATTCGCCTCGAAATTGACCATGAATGTTTTCGCCAAGGGTGGCGCAGCCGATGACGCGGTGCGGCCGGTCACGCCGGTTCCCGTCGCCGACGCCGGAGCACCGGAAGCGGCGGCCAGCGGATCGGCAGCTGCAGCGGCGCGCCGCCTGGGCGGTTTTCGTGGACGTGACGATGGCGGCGCCGATGGCGGGACCGACATGCGCGCCGCGCTGATGGGCAGCAGCTTCCAGCCGAACCGCCTGCGCGTGCTGCTGGGCGCCGTTGCCGCCGGCGCGGTGCTGACCGTGCTGGCCATGTGGCAGAACGCTGCCAGCGATGCCCGCCTGGCGGGGCAGAGCCAGGTGGCTGGTGACGCCGTGATGCACTCGCAGCGTTTCGCCAAGGCGGCGCCGATCGCGCTGCGCGGCGATCCGCAGGCTTTCCTCCAGGTGGAGGAAAGCCGCGCCGAGCTGGGTCGCGAACTCGATCTGCTGGCCCGCGGCGGCCAGTCGCCCACCGGCCGGATTCCCGCTGCCAGCGGTCAGCGCGCCGACGACCTGCAAAAGGCGATCGTGCTGTGGAACCGCTCGTCCAAGGCCTCTGCCAATATTCTCGGCAACCGGCGCAACCTGATCGCCTTCGGCGCCAGCCTGGCCCAGTACGAAGAAGTGGGCCCGGAACTGATCGCCATTGCCGAACGCCTGCAGCGCGACGAGACCACGGACGCCCGGCGCCAGGTGGCGGCACTGAGCCTGCTGTCGGTGACCCAGCGCCTGACGGCCGGCGCCCAGACCTTCAATACGCCCGGTTCGACCCAGAACGCGGTGACTTACATCCTGGGCGACATCGCCTCGGTCGAGGCGCTCGTCGACGGCCTGCTCGATGGCGGTGGCCGCTATGGCCTGGCGCCGCTGACCGACCTGGAGCTTCGCGTGCGGCTCTCGCGCACCCGCGACAGCCTGCGCGAGTACGTCAAGACCGTCACGCCGCTGATCGGCAACCTGACCAGCTACGCCGGCGCCCGCGCCGCCGAGCGCCTGATCTCGCGCGACAGCGAACCGCTGCGCGTGATGCTGGCCAGGCTGCACATGGATTACCAGCGCGACCAGGCGCAGATCAGCCCCTGGTTCTGGCTGGCCATCGGCGCCGGCGTGTTTACGCTGCTGGCATCCCTGGGCACCACGCGTGCCATGCTGCAGGCCTCGCGTGAACGCGCCGCCGGCGCCGAACAGCGCCGCCAGGAAGCCGAAGCGATGCGCCACCTGGCGCAGACCAAGGAAGAAGAAGCCAAGGCCACCAATGAACAGAACCAGGCCGCGATTCTGCGCCTGATGAACGAACTGCAGGACGTCGCCGACGGCGACCTGACGGTGCAGGCGACGGTGTCGGAAGACATCACCGGCGCGATTGCCGACTCGGTCAACTACACGGTCGAAGAACTGCGTGAGCTGGTGGTGCGGGTCATCCGCACGGCGGAGCAGGTGGCGCGCGCCTCGAACGGTGCGCAGGACGTCTCGACCGAGCTGCTGGGCGCAGCCGAGCAGCAGTCGCGCGAGATCCAGGATGCGTCGGCCACGACGCTGCGCCTGGCCGGCCTGATCACCGACGTGTCGCGCTCGGCGCTGGAATCGGCCGACGTGGCGCGCCAGTCGGTGGCGGCGGCGGCGCAGGGTTCGACCGCGGTGCAGAATGCGATCGAGGGCATGCAGGAGATCCGCGAGCAGATCCAGGAAACCTCCAAGCGCATCAAGCGCCTGGGCGAATCGTCGCAGGAGATCGGCGAGATCACCGAGCTGATTTCGGACATTACCGAGCAGACCAACGTGCTGGCGCTGAACGCCGCGATCCAGGCCGCATCGGCCGGCGAAGCAGGGCGCGGCTTCTCGGTTGTGGCCGAAGAGGTGCAGCGCCTGGCCGAACGCTCGGGCGACGCGGCCAAGCAGATCGGCGCGCTGGTGCGCACCATTCAGACCGACACCCACGATGCGGTGGCGGCAATGGAAAAATCGACCCAGGGTGTCGTCGAGGGGGCGCGCCTGTCGGACGCCGCCGGCGCCGCGCTGTCGGACATTTCGCGCGTCTCGAACCGCCTCGGTGACCTGATCGGCGACATGTCGACCGCCACCGAACGCCAGGCCACCAAGGCCACCGGCGTGGCCGACAAGATGCAGCAGATTCTCGCCGTGACCGAACAGACGCGCCAGGGTACCCGCCAGACCGCGCTGTCAATTCAGGAACTGGCCACGCTGGCGCAGGAACTGAAGGATTCGGTGTCCCGCTTCCGCGTGGTATCCTGACCGGGCGATGACGACCTTGAACCGCTCCAGCAGTTTTGATACCGGCCCGCTGTCGTGGGTCATTGGCGAAATCCGCGACGCCCTCACGCGCGCCGCCACGTCCCTGCGCGATGCCGCGGGGCGTTCGCCCGAGGCCCAGCCAACGCTGCTGCTGCATGCGAAATCGCACCTGCACCAGGCGCACGGCGCCTTGCAGATGGTCGATGTCGAAGGCGTGGGCGTGTTTACCGCCGCTGCCGAAGCAGTGCTCGATCGTTTCAAGGATGGCCAGCTGGCCTGCAATGCCGAAAGCGTGCAGGTGGTGCTGGATGCCTTCAGTGCGCTGGGCGAATACCTCGACGAACTCCTGGGCGGTGCCCCGCAACAGCCGGCGCGCCTGTTCCCGTATTACCGCGACATGGTCGAACGCCATGGCGAGGGCAAGGTCCATCCGGCCGACCTGCTGCCGCTCGATCTGTCGGTACTCCCCGAGCTGCCTGCGACTTCCCCCGTCAATGCCGACGTCGACATCGCCGCCTGCCGTGCGCAGTTTGAAAAAGCCCTGCTGCCGTACCTGAAGGCCGACGATGACGACGCCGCGCGCCGCGCGCAGGCGCACGACATGGCCGCCGCCATCGCGCCGATCGCCGGCGCGCAGGACAGTGCACGCGCGCGCCTGTTCTGGCAGACGATGCACGCGTTTGCCAGCGTGGTGGCCGACGGTCAGGTCGCGACCGACCTGTATATCAAGCAGCTCTTCGGTCAGATCAACCTGCAGTTGCGCCGCCTGGCAAAGGGCCAGCAGGATGCGCCCGAAGCGATGCTGCGCGACGCGCTGTTTTTCGTGGCCGCTGCACGTACGCCGGGCCTTGAAGCGCGTGCCCTGCGCCAGGCGCTGGGCCTGGACGGCGCGGTGCCGCACGACTACGCCGAACGCCGCTACGGCAAACTCGATCCGCAGGCGCTGAAAGAGGCGCGCGAAGCGCTGGCCCGCACCAAGTCCGACTGGGATCTGATCGCCGGCGACGGCAAGCCCGACGCTGCCGTCGAACACGATTTCAACGATGCGCTGGCGCGCCTGGCCGGCGCCAGCGAAAAGCTGGGCGCACCCGCGCTGGCGCAGCTGCTGCGTGAACTGGGCCGCGCGGCCGGCGACTCGGTGCAGTCGGGCCGCGACGACCAGTTCGGCCTGGAGATGGCGGCCGCCATGCTGTTCGTCGAGAACAGCCTGGACCAGCTGCGCCAGTTGCCCGACGACTTTTCGCAGAACGCCGAAGCCGTCGGCGCGCGCCTCCTGGCGCTGGCCGCCGGCGAAACGCCGCCCGACGCGCCGCAGTGGCAGGGCGAACTGGCGCGCCAGATCCAGCAGGGCCAGACCGTGGCGGTGCTGGCGAGCGAGATCAAGGCCGGCCTGCGCCAGATCGAAAAACTGCTCGACGATTACTACGACGACCCGACCAAACGCCAGGTGCTGGAACAGGCCGGGCCGGTGCTGCATGGCTTGCAGGGGGCGTTTGCCATCCTCGACCAGGAACAGGCCGTGCTGACCGTGCACCACGTCGAAGACGCGGTGCGCACGCTGGCCGACAGCGAGCGTGATGTCACGGCGCAGCACGCGTCGCTGCACAATATCGCGCAGAACATCGGCGCGCTTGGCTTCTTCGCCGATCTGCTGGCGCAGGACAGCGCGCTGGCGCGCGGCCGCTTCACGTTCGACACCGAGAAACAGCTGCTGCGCGAGCTGCCGTTCGAGTTCACCGAGGCTGCCACTGCCGCCGAGACGCCGGTGGCACCCGTTGCCGGCGCCGACGCGCAGGACGACGTCGATGCCGAACTGCTCGACATCTTCATCGCCGAGGCGCAGGAAGTGCTCGCCTTCGTGGTCGAGACGCTGCCGCGCGCGGCCGACGAGCCGGGCAACCAGGAAACCCTGACCGGCCTGCGCCGCGCCTTCCACACGCTCAAGGGCAGCAGCCGCATGGTGGGCCTGGAGGCCTTCGGCGCGACCGCCGCCAGCATCGAGCGGGTCATGAACGTCTGGCTGGCCGATGGCCGTGCGGCCACCGCCGACCTGCTGGCGCTGCTGGCACACGCCTACGCCGAACTGGATGCGTGGGTGGCCGAACTGGCCGCCGGCCAGGCGCCGCAGGGCGATGGTGCGGCGCTGATCGAGGCGGCGGCGCGCGTGCAGGAAGGCGGTGCGTTCGCACCGTCGGCAGAGCTGGACGACATCCCTGTGCTCGACGAAGAGATCACGCCGCCGGGCCCGGATGCCGTGCGGCGCGTGGGCGACCTGGCCATCGGCCAGGCGCTGCACGATGTCTACCTGCTCGAAACCGAATCGCTGTGCGCGACGCTGGAAGACGCATTCGCCACACTGCGCACGGACCCGGCGCAGCGTGCGTCGGCCGATGCGATCACGGCGGCGCATACGCTGGCCGGCACCTCGGCCACGGTCGGCTACACCGACCTGTGCGAGCTGGCACACGCGCTGGAAAAGACGCTCGAGAAGCTTGCCCTGCCGGGCGCCCCCGTCGACGAGGCCGCGCTGGACCTGCTCGATACGACGCTGGCGCGCATGCGCGCGATGCTGCAGGTGTTCACGCTGGGCGAACTGGCCCCGGCGCAGCCGGACCTGATCGAACAGCTGGCCGGGCTGCGCGCGCGGCTGGGCACATCGCCATTCGACCAGCTCGAACCGGCGCTGGCAAGTCAACTCGACACGCTGTTTGCCGAAGCGTACAAGCAGTTGCTGGCCGAGCCGCCGCCATTCACGGCGCCGGCGCCGGCGACTCACGAGGCCGCGCCTGCAGCAGCAGCGGACGATATCGACGACATCTTCGGCGCGTTCGGCGACGACCCGTTCGCCGCGCCTGCGCTGGAACAGGCCGCGCCGCAGCCGGAGCCCGGCTTCGTGGCGGTGACGCCCGATGAAGCGGTGCTCGCCGAACCGGTGCCTGAACCTGAAGCCGAGCCGGAACCGGAACCGGAACCCGCGCTGACGCTCGACGACCTGCACGAGCCCGAACTGGTCGGCGCCAGCGGCTATGTCGACGAGATCGACGCCGACCTGCTGCCGGTCTTCCTCGAAGAAGCGACCGACCTGCTGCCGCGCATCGGCCATGACCTGCGCCAGTGGCAGCAGGAGCCGTCCAATGCCGCCGTCGCGCAGCGCATGCAGCGCGACCTGCACACGGTCAAGGGCAGTGCGCGCATGGCCGGCGCGATGCGCCTGGGCCAGCACGCGCACGAACTGGAAACGCAGATCGAGAACATGGTCCATGCCGGTACCTCGACGCTGCCGCCGACCGCGTTCGACGAGCTGCTGGCCAACTACGACAGCGCGATGCTGCTGTTCGAGGGCTTGCAGCAACCGGAGGCCGCCGCCGCAGCCGCGCCGGCCTCCGTGGATGCCCCCGCGGCCGTGCCGGCCGAGCCGGCCCGCGCACCGCTGGTGCGGGTGCGCGCCGACATCCTTGACCGCGTCGTGAACCAGGCGGGCGAGGTGTCGATCACGCGCTCGCGCCTGGAAAACCAGATTGGCGTACTCAAGTCGTCGCTGGGCGACTTCTCGGACAACGTGGGCCGCCTGCGGCGCCAGTTGCGCGAGATCGAGATGCAGGCCGAATCGCAGATCGCCTCGCGCCTGTCGATCGCCGGCGAGCGCGAATTCGATCCGCTCGAATTCGACCGCTTCACGCGCCTGCAGGAACTCACGCGCATGCTGGCCGAAAGCGTCGACGACGTCGCCTCGTTCCAGGAAAGCCTGGCGCGCACGGTCGATTCGGCCAACGAAGAACTGTCGGCCCAGGCGCGCATGACGCGCGACCTGCAGCGCGACCTGATGCGGGTGCGGATGGTGCCGTTTGCCAGCCTGTCCGAGCGCCTGTTCCGCGTCGCGCGCCAGACCGCGAAAGAAACCGACAAGCGCGTCAACCTGGATATCCGGGGCGGCGCGGTGGAAATCGACCGCGGCGTGCTGGAACAGATGGCGGCGCCGTTCGAGCACCTGCTGCGCAATGCGATCGTGCACGGCATCGAGCCGCGCACGGTCCGTCAGGCTGCCGGCAAGGCCGAGACGGGCGAGCTGCTGGTGCAGGTCAGCCAGCACGGCAACGAAGTGCTGATCAACTTCAGCGACGATGGCGCGGGCCTGGACCTGGAGCGCATCCGCGCCAAGGCGCTGGCCGGCGGCCTGCTGGCCGAGGGCGACGAGGCGCCGGACGACCAGGTGACCGACCTGATTTTCGCGCCGGGTTTTTCGACGGCGGACACGCTGACCGAACTGGCCGGGCGTGGCGTGGGCATGGACGTGGTGCGCTCCGAAGCGCAGGCGCTGGGCGGACGTGTCGCGGTGGCGTCCGAGGCGGGGCAGGGCGCGCGCTTCACGATCACGCTGCCACTGACGCTGGCCGTGGCGCAGGTGGTGCTGGTGGTGGCCGGTGGCCGCACCCACGCCGTGCCGTCGACGCTGGTCGAGGCGGTGCAGCAGGTGCGCGAGGCCGACCTGGCCGCTGCGATCGAGACCGGCAGCATTCAGCTGGCCGGCCATGAACTGGCGCTGCATGGCTTGCCGGACCTGCTGGGGATGGAGACCGACGAGCGCATCACGACGCACCGTTCGACGCCAGTGCTGGTGCTCAATGGCGGCAGCCGCCGCATCGCGTTGCGCGTCGACGAAGTGCTGGGCAACCGCGAGGTGGTGGTCAAGAACATCGGCCGCCAGCTGGCGCGCATGCCGGGCATAGACGGCGCCACGGTGCTGGGTTCGGGCGAGATCGTCCTGATCCTCGATCCGCTGGCGCTGGCGCAGCAGCCGCAGGGCGAAGCCCGCGTGAAGCAGGCCGTCGCGCCCCAGGTGCGACGCGCCACGGTGATGGTGGTCGACGATTCGCTGACGGTGCGGCGCGTGACGCAGCGCCTGCTCGAACGCGAAGGCTATCGCGTGCTGCTGGCCAAGGACGGCATCGAGGCGCTGGAACTGATCGGGCAGGGCGTACCGGACCTGATGCTGGTCGATATCGAGATGCCGCGCATGGACGGCTTCGACCTGACCCGCAATGTGCGGGGCAACGACGCCACCAGGGCGATCCCGATCATCATGATCACGTCACGCACGGCCGACAAGCACCGCAACGTGGCGCTCGGGCTGGGCGTGAATGCCTACTTCGGCAAGCCGTACCAGGAGACGGTGCTGCTGGCGGCGATCGAGGGTTTGCTGGGGCGTGAGGCAGCCTGAAGACGGCGTTCAGTCGTCCTTTGCCTCATCGGCTTCCGGCACCACCTTCTTTACCACCGCAAAGCGTTCCAGCGTGCGTTTTCTTGCCGCGTCGTGCTCCACGACCGGCGCCGGATAATCGCGTCCCAGCACCACCCCGCGCTTGGCCAGTTCGGCCTCCTTGACCAGCCACGGCGCGTGAATCTGCTTGCCGTCGAGCTTCGCCAGTTGCGGCAGGTAGCGCCGGATGAACTCTCCGCGCGCGTCGAAGCGCGTCGATTGCGTGACCGGATTGAAGATCCGGAACCACGGCTGCGCATCGCAGCCGGTCGACGCCGCCCACTGCCAGCCGCCGTTGTTCGAGGCCAGCTCGTAGTCATTGAGCTGGCGCGCGAAATAGCGCTCGCCGCGGCGCCAGTCGATCCCCAGATCCTTGGTCAGGAAGCTGGCCGTCACCATGCGCAGCCGGTTGTGCATGAAACCCGTCTGGTTCAGCTGCAGCATCGCCGCATCGACCAGCGGATACCCGGTGCGGCCCTCGCACCAGGCGGCAAACAGCGCGTCGGCCTCGGCCCCCGTTTCCCATTCCACTGCATCGAACGCCGGCTTGAACGAGCGCTCGACCACGTGCGGGTTCTGCGACAGCACCATCGCATAGAAGTCGCGCCAGATCAGTTCCGACAGCCACACGGACGCACCGGTCCCGCCGGCGCCCGACTGCACCATGTCCCGCGCGCTGCGCACCAGGTGGCGGATCGACGTGGTGCCAAAGCGCAGGTGCGCCGACAGCCGCGAGGTGCCGTCCTCGGCCGGGAAGTCGCGCGCGCGGCCATAGTCGGCCATCTCGCTGACAAAGGCGTCGAACAGTTCTTCCGCCCCATCCATCCCGGCAGGCAGTGGCGGCTCGCCCGACGTAAAGCCGATGTCTTCCAGGGCCGGCAGGGCGGCCGGAGCGCCGGCGGCCGGCGCACCGGTGGGCCGCGCAAACGTCTGCGCATGGGCATCGACCGGGTAGGTGGCCAGCGTTTCGGGATGCGCCGCCAGACGCTTGAGCCAGGCGTTCTTGTAGGGCGTAAACACCGAGAACACGCCGCCGGCGAGCGTGAGCACTTCCTGCTTCTCGAAGATGACCTGGTCCTTGTAGGTGTGGAATTCGCAGTCGCGCCTGGCCAGTTGTTCTGCCACGGCGAGGTCGCGCGCAATGGCCGACGGCTCATAGTCGCTGCCGGCATGCACGGCACTGATGCCCAGTTCTTCCGCCAGGGCAACGACTTCATCGCGCGCGCTGCCGTGGCGCACGATCAGGTAGCCTCCAAGGCGACGCAGTTCGGCGTCCAGCTGGGCCAGGCTGGCATGGATGAAACGCAGACGCCGGTCATCCTTTGGCAACTCATCGAGGATATCGGTGTCGTAGACAAACACGCAATACACCTGTTGCGATGAGCGCAGGGCGTGGTGCAGGGCGGCATGGTCGAATGCCCGCAGATCGCGGCGGAACCAGACTAAAGACTTGCTTGAATTCATCATCGTGTGCGAGGTCAAGGTGGGCCCAGATTTTACTGCCCATGATCGAAACGTGTGGCGCCCGAGGAATGCTTCCAATGGCCCGCGGGTCAAATGGGTGTAAACTGTCGGAAAGCGTAGGTTGCTCTGCAGATACCTGGCAGCCATTCAACAGAAGTAACAACGCGAGAGTGCGCCTTTTGAGAGCAATCGTATGAAAAAAACCAAAGTTGGCAAAACTCTTCCCATGCCGGGCATGCCCCAGGAGCAGGACGGCTCCCTCGCCGTGGCCGGTCCTGCAGCATCCGGCCTGAACCTGGCGAACCACTTCCTGATCGCCATGCCGTCGATCCAGGATCCCGTCTTCGGCGGCACCGTCGTCTACGTCTGCGAGCACAACGACAAGGGCGTGCTCGGCGTGGTCATCAACAAGCCGACCGACATGACGATGGAAACCCTGTTCGACCGCGTCGACCTCAAGCTCGCCGAAGGCCTGCGCGCCACCGTCGTCGACGAGCCGATCATGTTCGGCGGCCCCGTCCAGGACGACCGCGGCTTCGTGCTGCATTCGCCGGGCGGGCGCTATTCGTCGTCGCTCACAGTCACGGACGACGTCTCGTTTACCACCTCGATCGATGTGCTTGAAGCTGTCGCCAATGGCGGTGGCCCGGCGCGCATGCTCGTCTCCATCGGCTATGCCGGCTGGAGCCCGGGCCAGCTCGAAGAAGAAATTTCTCGCAACGGCTGGCTGACGGTGGGCGCCGATGCGCGCGTGCTGTTCGACCTGCCGATCGAAGAGCGCTACCACGCCGCCATCAAGCTGCTGGGCATCGATCCGTTGATGCTCGCCACCGAGGCCGGCCATGCGTAAGACCTTCCAGTGCACGAACGGCGGGCATGGTTGATATCGTCCTGGGCTTCGACTTCGGCATCAAGCGGATTGGCATTGCCATGGGCAACACCCTGACCGGGCAAGCCCAGCCTTTGAGAGTCGTCAGCGCGATCGACAATGCCACCCGCTTCCAGATCATTGGCGACCTGATCGCGCAGTGGCAGCCCGCGCGCCTGGTCGTCGGCGAGCCGCGTCATCCCGATGGCGCCGAGCACGACATGACCCTGCGCAGCCGCCGCTTCGCCAACCAGCTGCATGGCCGCTTCAATCTTCCCGTCGAGCTGGTCGATGAACGCTATTCGTCGGCCGTGATTGCATCAAAGCGCGGCGATGTCATCGACGACAAGGCGGCCGCCATCATTTTGCAACAGTATTTTGACGCATCACGCTAACCCTATGTCCACCAACAAACACGCATTCGATGCCGAGGCGCTCTACCGCGAGCTGCTGGCCCAGGTCCGCGCCGGCCTGGACGGCGTCGCCGATCCGGCCATCATCGGCATCCATTCCGGCGGCGCCTGGCTGGCCGAGCGCCTTGCGCGCGACCTCGACCTGACGCACCGCCTGGGCGCCATCGATGTCTCGTTCTACCGCGACGACTACGCGCGCAAGGGCCTGCACCCGGACGTGAAACCGACCCATATCCGCTTTGCGGTCGACGGCGCCACGGTGGTGCTGGTCGACGACGTGCTGCAGACCGGCCGCACCACGCGCGCGGCGATCAACGTGCTGTTCGACTACGGCCGTCCGGCCTGCATCCGCCTGGCCACGCTGGCCGACCGGGGCGGGCGCGAGCTGCCGGTGGCCGCCGATTTTGTCGGTGTCCATGCCACGCTCGAGGCCAACGAGTCGCTGTGCCTGCAGCGCGATGAGACAGGCCAACTTTCGCTCACCATCGAACAAGACAATGCCGATCCTGCACAATAATCCGCAACTGAACAAAAACGGCGAGCTGCAGCACCTGCTCACCATCGAGGGCCTCAAGAAGTCGCACATCGACCACATCCTCGACACCGCATCGAGCTTCGTGGGGATCTCCGACCGCGAAGTCAAGAAGGTTCCGCTCATGCGTGGCAAGAGCGTGTTCAACCTGTTCTTCGAAAATTCGACGCGCACCCGCACCACGTTCGAGATCGCGTCCAAGCGCCTGTCGGCCGACGTCATCAACCTGAACATCCAGGCCTCGTCGACCACCAAGGGCGAGTCGCTGCTCGACACGATCGACAACCTGGCCGCGATGCACGCCGACATGTTCGTGGTGCGCCACGCGCAGTCGGGCGCACCGTACATGATTGCGCAGCACCTGAACCGCACGCGTTCGGACGTCCACGTCGTCAATGCCGGTGACGGGCGCCATGCGCACCCGACCCAGGGCCTGCTCGACATGTACACGATCCGGCACTACAAGAAAGACTTCACGAACCTGCGCGTGGCCATTGTCGGCGACATCCTGCACAGCCGCGTGGCCCGTTCGGACATCCACGCACTGACCACGCTGGGCGTGCCCGAAGTGCGCGCCATCGGCCCGCACACGCTGCTGCCGGGCGGCCTGGAGCAGATGGGCGTGCGCACCTTCACCAATATCAACGAAGGCCTGAAGGACGTCGACGTGATCATCATGCTGCGCCTGCAGAACGAGCGCATGAGCGGGGCGCTGCTGCCGTCGGCGCAAGAATATTTCAAGAGCTACGGCCTGACGCCCGAGCGCCTGGCGCTGGCGAAACCCGACGCGATCGTGATGCACCCGGGGCCGATGAACCGCGGCGTCGAGATCGACTCGGCCGTGGCCGATGGCAGCCAGGCGGTGATCCTGCCGCAGGTGACGTTCGGGATCGCGGTACGCATGGCCGTAATGAGCATTTTGGCAGGAACCCACGCATGAAACTCCATATCAAGAACGGGCGTGTGATCGACCCGGGGAACGGCGTCGACGCCGTGCAAGACCTGTTCATCGTCGACGGCAAGATCGCGGCCATCGGCGTCGCACCGGCGGGCTTCACGGCCGACCAGAGCATCGACGCAAGCGGCCTCGTGGTCGCACCGGGCCTGGTCGACCTGTCCGCGCGCCTGCGCGAGCCGGGCTACGAATACAAGGCCACGCTCGAATCCGAGCTGCAGGCAGCGATGCAGGGCGGCGTGACCACGCTGGTCTGCCCGCCCGACACCGATCCGGTGCTCGACGAGCCAGGCCTGGTCGAGATGCTCAAGCACCGCGCGCGCATCGTCGACCAGGCCAATGTGCACCCGCTGGGCGCACTGACCGTGGGCCTGAAAGGCCAGGCGCTGACCGAGATGGCCGAACTGACCGAAGCCGGCTGCATCGGCTTCGCGCAGGCCGAAGAGCCGATCCTCGACACCACCGTCCTGCTGCGCGCGATGCAGTACGCCAAGACCTTCGAGTACACCGTCTGGCTGCGCCCGCAGGACGCGCACATCGGCCGCGGCGGCGTGGCCCATGCCGGCCCGCTCGCCTCGCGCCTCGGCCTGTCCGGCGTGCCGGTCATGTCCGAAACCATCGCCCTGCACACGATCTTCGAGCTGATGCGCGCTACCGGCGCGCGCGTGCACCTGTGCCGGATTTCGTCCGCAGCGGGCCTGGACCTGATTCGCGCCGCCAAAAAGGAAGGCCTGAACCTGACGGCCGACGTGGGCGTGCATCACCTGCACCTGACCGACGCCGACATCGGCTTCTTCGATTCCAACGCGCGCCTCACGCCGCCGCTGCGCTCGCAGCGCGACCGCGACGCGATCCGCGCTGCGCTGGCCGACGGCACGGTCGACGCGATCTGCTCCGACCACACGCCGGTCGATGACGACGAAAAGCTGCTGCCGTTCGGCGAAGCCTCGCCTGGTGCCACGGGCCTCGAGCTGCTGCTGGCACTCACGCTCAAGTGGGCGCAAGACCAGCCGCATGGCACACAGGACGCACAGGACGCACAGGGCGCGCTGGCGCTGGCGATCGGCAAGATCACCTGCGAAGCGGCGCGCATCGCCGGCCTGCCGGCTGGCACGCTGGGCGTGGGCGCGGCGGCCGATGTCGTGCTGTTCGACCCGGCCGCGCGCTGGCTGGTGGACGGCAAGGCGCTGGCCAGCCAGGGCAAGCACACGCCATTCCTCGGCTACGAGCTGGCCGGGCAGGTGCGCGCGACGGTCGTGCGCGGCCGCGTGGCCTACCAGCGTTGATCCAACCACAGCGCCCATCACCTTGAATATCCGGCTTGCCTGGCGCCTTGCGCGCGTCACCGTCCATCTGTGCGAAGGACTGGCGACGTGCGCGCTGGTGTTTCCGTTTGCGTCTCCTCCACTGCGCGCGCGCATCACGCGCCGCTGGTCAAGCCAGCTGCTGCGCCTGTGCCGCGTCAGCGTCGCCCGCGACGGCGGCGTAGCACCGCTCGCGCATGCGCTGGTGGTGGCCAACCACGTGTCGTGGCTCGACATCTTCGTCATCAATGCGTTGAACCCGTGCCGGTTCGTGGCCAAGGCCGAGATTCGCGAATGGCCCGTGATGGGTCGCCTGGCCGCCGGTGCCGGCACCGTGTTCATCGCACGCGGCAACCGGCGCGAGCTGCGTCACGTGTTCAAGGGTCTGGTCGATGTGCTGCAGCACGGCGAGCGTGTCGCGCTGTTCCCGGAAGGGACCACTGGCCTGCAAGGCCAAGTGCTGCCGTTTCACGCCAACCTGTTCGAAGCGGCCATCGATGCCGGCGTGCCGGTGCAGCCGTATGCACTGGCCTATGTCGGCGCCGACGGCGCGCATCACCCGTCGATCGAGTACGTCGGGGAGACGACGTTTGTCGACAGCCTGTTCCGGATTCTGCAGGGGCCGCCGGTAATGGCGCGCCTGACCTGCCTGGCGTCGCTCGAAAGCTACGGCGCGCACCGGCGCGAACTGGCGCAGGCGTCGCAGGAGGCGGTGGCAACCGCAGTGACCAACGCAGTCCCACGCTGATTCAGCGCTGCTTGCCGCCGTGCTCGCGGTACTCGGGGCAATCCACCTGCAGCAGCGTGCGGTCATCGAGGCACACGGCCGTCAGCTTGCCGCCCCAGACGCAGCCGCTGTCCAGCCCGATCAGGTTGGGCCGCTGCACGACGCCCAGGGCCGACCAGTGGCCGAATACCACCGTCACGTCCTGCGTGCGGCGCGCCGGCAGGTCGAACCATGGCAGCAGGTCGCTGCCGGTCGGGCCGGTGTCGGTTTCCTTGTGCTTGAAATCCATCGCGCCATCGGGCGCGCACAGGCGCATGCGCGTGAGCGCATTGACGATGCAGCGCAGGCGCTCGATGCCCGTCAGGCTGTCGTCCCAGCGGTCGGGCTGGTTGCCGTACATCTGGCTCAGGAAATCGAGCCAGCCGTCGCCCTGCAGCATGCGTTCGACTTCACCGGCCAGCGCCATCGTCTGCGCCGCATCCCATTGCGGCGCCACGCCGGCGTGGACCAGCAGGTGGTTCTCGACGAACATCGCCAGCGGCCGCGCGCGCAGCCAGGCAATGAGTTCATCGCGGTCGGGCGCGGCCAGGATCTCGTCGAGCGTGTCCGAGCGGCTCAGGCGCTGGGCGCCGCCGGCCACTGCGATCAGGTGCAGGTCATGGTTGCCAAGCAGGGCATCGACCCGCCCGCCGCTGGATTCGTTGAGCGCCTTCATGCGCCGCAATGCCATCAGCGATTCGGGGCCGCGGTTGATCAGGTCACCCACGAACAGGATGCGCGCGTCGTCGCCCGCTACAAGGGCGATGCGGTCAAGCAGCAGCTGCGCTTCATGCGCGCAGCCCTGGAGGTCGCCAATGGCGTAAGTGGTCATATTCTTGTTCTGGCAGGACATCGCGGTCCTGCTGCCTGGCATTGTGAAAAGAGGAGGGGCATGATGCTTTCGCGGATACTAAATGATTTTACGCGCGACTGCTGTTTTGCGTGGTCATGCAAACAGGCAGCACGATAAATACGCGCGCCGGCCTGTACGTCCAGTCCGGTACAATGAGGCCGGCTTTCCCTTGTTGAATAGCCTGCCGTGGCTGCTCCAATTCGCTTCCTGCTCGGAGCGCTGCACAAGAATCGCCCAGAAAGAAAACAATAATGTTCTCGTTTTTTGTCAGTTTCCTTTCCTGCGCATTGCTCACGCTCCTGGTCATCAAGACCGCGCGAAAACATGGCCTGGGACTCGATGGTGATTTTGCCGGCGTGCAGAAAAACCATACGCATGCAGTCGCCCGCGTCGGCGGCATTCCCATCTTTCTGGCAGTGGTGGTGGCGTCCGGTTTATCGATCCTGCGCCAGCCGCAAATGGCAGCCTGGCTGGCAACCCTGATTGCCTGCGCGTCGATTGCTCTGGCTGGCGGCATTGCCGAAGACTATACGGGAAAGGTCTCGCCGGGCCGGCGTCTGTTCCTGACGATGCTCGCGGCAGGCTTCGGTTATTGGCTGCTCGACGCGCGTATTGGCCGGCTCGATTTGCCGTGGACGGTCTTGCCGCTGGAATCGATCTGGATTGCGCTGCCATTGACGTTGCTCGCCGTGGCCGGCGTTGCCAATGCCATCAATATCATCGACGGATTCAATGGCCTGGCCGGCGTGATCAGCATTTTCATGCTGCTGTCGCTGTCCTATGTCGCCCTGCAGGTGGGCGATATGTTCGTGCTGGTGGGGGCATTGATTGTGGCCGGCGCCACGGCGGGTTTCCTGATCTGGAATTATCCGGTCGGGCTGATTTTCCTGGGGGATGGCGGCGCGTACTTTCTCGGGTTCCTGCTGGGCGAACTGGCGCTGCTGCTGGTGATGCGCAATCCCACGGTGTCGACCTGGTATGCCGCGCTGCTCCTGATTTACCCTGCATTTGAAACCATATTCTCTGCGTACCGGCGCATGTTTGTCCGGGGTAAATCGCCGACGCTGCCCGACGGTATTCACTTGCACAGTTTGATTTTCAGGCGCATCGTGCAATGGACGGTGGGGCCGCGCGAAGCACGCGCACTGATGAAACGCAATGCGCGCACCTCGCCTTATTTATGGCTGATTTCATTGCTGGCAGTGATACCGGCAACCGTATTCTGGGAAAGTACCGGTGCATTGATGGTATTTTGCCTCGTGTTCATAATCAGTTACCTGTGGTTGTACGGACGTATCGTCCGATTCAAGTCGCCACGCTGGCTTTTTTTAAGCAAGAAGGACTGAGCTTGTATTGTTGATGTAGTATATTGCGACATTTGGTGAGTATTCACCGATTGTCAGCAATGGCTGAATCTGCATTCAATTTTTAACGAACGAGGAACGATGATGGATCTGTCGAATATGTCGGTAGGCGATTTGCGCAACCTGCAAGAACAAATCAAGCAGGAAATGAAAACGCGTGAAACCCAGGAAGTGCAGAAAGCACGTGAACAAATCCTGGCAATCGCGCAAAGCGTCGGCATGCCGCTGAAAGAACTGATGGCAGTTACCGGCCGCGGTTCGAAAGGCGCGACCGTCGCCGTGCGTTACCGTCACCCGCAGGATTCCAGCCAACAATGGACTGGCCGTGGCCGCCAGCCAAAGTGGGTCAAGGAATGGGTCGACGGCGGCAAGTCGATCGACGACCTGCGCGTCTAAGCAGTCTGTATCGCTCCGCCACGCGGAGCATGCGCCGCGCGCTTCTCCAGCGCCGGCGCCGATGGTGTGCTGCCATCGAATCCGGCGTGCATTCGCGGCCGTTGCCATTCCCGCTATCCCCCTTCTGATGTCTTTCGTGCGGCTCCCGGGCCGGCTTGCGCACGCTTGCACCATTCCCCCGCCAGCGACGCTTGCCGTTACAATAGTGGCTACTTATCAATCCTCCAATATTCCAGGAAACAAAATGGTCGCTCTCTCCAAAACGATTTTCAAGGCCTACGATATTCGCGGCATTATTGACAAGACCCTGGACGCCGGTATCGCGCGTCATATCGGTCGTGCATTCGGGGCCGCCGCGCTGGCCAAGGGAGAGAGCAAGGTCGTCATCGGCCGCGATGGTCGCCTGTCCGGCCCCGAACTGGCCGGCGCATTGAGCGAAGGCCTGCGTGACGCCGGCGTCGACGTGATCGACCTGGGCATGGTTGCCACGCCGATGGTCTATTTCGGCACCAATGTGCTCGACACCCGCTCGGGCATCATGGTCACCGGCAGCCACAACCCGCCTGACTACAACGGCTTCAAGATGGTCCTGGCTGGCGAAGCCATCTACGGCGACGCCATCACCGGCCTGCACGACAGCATCGCTGCGTATGACGGCGCGATCGCGGCGCAGCGCGGCGGCTACAGCACGCACGACATCCGCGCCGCTTACCTCGAGCGCATCATCGGCGACGTCAAGCTGGCGCGCCCGATCAAGATCGCGGTCGACTGCGGCAACGGCGTGGCCGGTGCGTTCGCGGGCGACCTGTATCGCGGCATGGGCGCCGACGTGGTCGAGCTGTTCTGCGACGTCGATGGCACCTTCCCGAACCACCATCCTGACCCGGCGCACCCGGAAAACCTGCAAGACCTGATCCGCGCGCTGCAAGAGACCGACGCTGAAATCGGCCTGGCCTTCGACGGCGACGGTGACCGTCTCGGCATCGTCACCAAGGATGGCCAGATCATCTTCCCGGACCGCCAGATGATGCTGTTCGCGGCCGACGTGCTGTCGCGCGTGCCGGGCGGCGAGATCCTGTATGACGTCAAGTGCACGCGCCACCTCGCGCCATACATCGAGCAGCATGGCGGCAAGCCGCTGATGTGGAAGACCGGCCACTCGCTGGTCAAGGCCAAGCTGAAGGAAACCGGTGCGCCGCTGGGCGGCGAGATGAGCGGCCATATCTTCTTCAAGGAACGCTGGTACGGTTTCGACGACGGCATGTATGCCGGCGCGCGCATGCTCGAAATCCTGACCAAGCAGCAGGATCCGTCGGCGCTGCTCAACAGCCTGCCAATGGCCAGCAGCACCCCGGAACTGCACCTGCAGCTGCAAGAGGGCGAGAACTTCACGCTGATCGACCACCTGCGCGCCAACGCCACGTTCCCGACGTCCGAAAAAATCAACGACATCGACGGCCTGCGCGTCGAGTACGCCGATGGCTTCGGCCTGGCCCGTTCGTCGAACACGACGCCGGTCGTCGTGCTGCGCTTCGAAGGCGAGTCGCCGGAAGCACTGGCGCGCATCCAGGCCGAGTTCAAGACCGTGATCCTGGCTGCCAAGCCGGATGCCGACCTGCCGTTCTGAGGGCAGTCGCTTGAAGATCCTGCTCGTGCGCGTGTCGTCGCTGGGCGACGTGCTGCATAACCTGCCGATGGTGGCCGACCTGCTGCGCGAGCATCCGGGCGCCACGATCGACTGGGTGGTCGAAGAGGGCTACGTGAGCCTCGTGCGCCTGAATCCCCATGTGCGCAAGATCATCCCATGGGCGCTGCGCCGCTGGCGCAAGAGCCTGGGCAAGAAAGAAACGCGGGCCGAAATCAGCGCGTTCTTCCGCACGCTGCGCGAAGACGAATACGACTATGTGTTCGACACCCAGGGTCTGCTCAAGACCGGCATTATCATGGGCGCGGCGCGCGTGTGCAAGGGCGGCAAAAAAGTCGGCCTGGCCAACGGCAGCGAAGGCTCCGGATATGAAGGCATCTCGCGCATCTTCCATACCGACAGCATCCCGCTGAATCCGCGCACGCATGCCGTGGCGCGCGGGCGCATGGTCGCGGGCGCTGCGCTCGATTACAGCGTCGATTCGGCCCCCGAGTTCGGGTTGCCGGCGCCAACGCCAGCCACGCGGCCGGCGTTCCTGCCGCACGACGACTATGCGGTCTTCTTCCATGGCACGGCGCGCGCGGCCAAGAAGTGGGCGGATGCCAACTGGATCGCACTGGGTGCGGCGCTTGCACCGATGCCGGTGCTGCTGCCATGGGGCTCGCAGTCTGAACACGAGGATGCCCAGGCGCTGGCGGCAGCGATCCCCAATGCGCGCGTGCTGCCAAAACTGTCGATGATGGACGCGGTATTGCTGGCCCAGCATGCGCGCCTTGCGGTGGGCGTCGACACGGGCCTGACCCATATCGCCGCCGCCTTCGTGCGGCCGACGATCGAAATCTACTGCGATTCGCCGAAGTGGAAGACCGAGGGTAACTGGTCCGATAGCATCGTCAACCTGGGCGACCTGGGCGCGCCGCCGTCAAGCGCTGACGTTATCGCGGCCGCACGGCGCCTGCTGGCGCCGGCATGACATGAACCGCACGCTGTACTCAGGTCTCTGGTGGGTGGCCATGCCGGTGGTGCTGGGCCGGTTGTGGTGGCGCGGCCGCAAGGAACCGGGCTACCGCGCGCATTGGGATGAACGTCTGTCCCTTGGCGGCCCTGCGGCCGGCGGGCGGCCCACGATCATCGTGCATGCGGTGTCGGTGGGCGAAACGCGCGCCAGCGAGCCGCTGATCGATGCGCTGCTGCTGGCCTGGCCCGAGTGCCGCATCCTGCTGACCCACATGACCCCGACCGGCCGCGCCACCGGGCGTGACCTGTTTGCGCACCACGGCGAGCGCGTCGTGCAGGCCTACCTGCCGTACGACACCGGCTGGATGACGGCGCGCTTCCTGCGCCACCATCGTCCTCGCGCCGTCATCCTGATGGAGACCGAGGTCTGGCCGAACCTGATCCACGCTTGCACGCGCCAGGGCGTGCCGATCGTGCTGGCCAATGCACGCCTGTCCGAACGTTCGCTCAAGCGGGGCCGCAAGGCCGGCGCCGTGATGCTGGAGGCGGCGCGCTCGTTCACGCTGGTGGCGGCGCAGACCGACGCCGATGCGGCGCGCATTGCCTCGCTGGGCGCGCCGAACGTCGTCGTCACCGGCAGTGTCAAGTTCGACATCGTGCCGCCACCGAGCGCGCTGGAGAAGGGCGCCTGGCTGCGCACGCGCATCGATGGCGCGGCGCAGCGGCCGGTGTTCCTGTGCGCGAGTACGCGCGAAGGCGAAGAGGCACTGATCCTGGAAGCATGGCGGCAGAACCGCGACAAACCGCAGCACGCGTTGCTGTTGCTGGTACCACGTCATCCGCAGCGCTTCGACGATGTGGCGAAGCTGGTCGAGGCAAGCGGCCTGACGCTCGCGCGCCGCTCGCAGCTGGATGGTGACAACGCCGCCGCGATTGATACTGATGTCCTGCTGGGCGACTCGATGGGCGAGATGTTCGCCTATTACGCCGCCTGCGACTGCGCCTACATCGGCGGCAGCCTGCTGCCGCTGGGTGGCCAGAACCTGATCGAAGCCTGCGCACTGGGCAAGCCGGTGCTGGTGGGCGAACACACATTCAACTTTCTGGACGCGACGATCGACGCGGTTGACGGTGGCGCCGCGTTGCGCGTTCCGGACGCCGCTGCGCTCGTCAATGAGGCCGCGCGGCTGCTGCAGGACGATGCGGCGCGCGCGGCGATGGGCGCGAGGGCGCTGGCTTTCGCCGGCCGCCACCGCGGCGCGACCCTGCGCACTGTTGAACTCGTGCAACGGCTATTTGGGTAGGTTTTGTTACCATTCCCATCTGCACGCTACAAAACTAAAAGGGGATGCGCCATGTTGTCAATGAATCGCGCGACACCAGGCAGTGATGGTGAGCCAGTGTCTCTTCGGGTTCAGGAAGGGGCAGTCGACACGCTGGGGACGATCCTGGGCTCAGGCCTGGCCGACCACGCGCCGGCAAAGCAGCAGACGGCAAGCGTGCTGCCGCTCGATGCACTGCATTTTTTCGTCCGCTATTCGCTGGCCGAATACGTCAGCTTCATGTGGCAGCACGGGGGCTTCCTGATCCGCCGCCGGCGCGTGCGCTGGCCTGCCAGCTTCCTGCTGCGCCTGCGCAGTACGCTGAGTGCGGGGCTGAACTTCGTGCTGCTCGGGCGTGGGCGCCGCACCTACGAATTCACCATCGACGCCCACGGCATCGTGCGCACCAGTGGCGGCGTGACGCTGATCGAATGGGCCGACGTGGCGTCCGTGCGTACCTACTCGCGCGGCTTCATGATGGTGCTCAAACGGGGCACGCTGCCGATCCCGTTTCGCTGCCTGTCGCAGCAGCAGACCGCCACCATGCGCGATCTGGCAGCAGCGCGCCATGCATTGAGCCTGCACTAAGCTGGCGCTGACCGGCATTCTCCCGGCAGGCCAGCGGCCTGCCTACTCGTCAAACAATACCGGCATCTGGTGCGACTGCTTGCGCAGCGCCAGGCGCGCACCATCGTAATCCGGATACACCTCCGCCACCGTCGCCCAGAATGCCGGGCTGTGGTTCATCTCGCGCAGGTGCGCCAGTTCGTGCGCGACCACGTAGTCGATCAACGCCAGCGGGTAATGAATCAGGCGCCAGTTCAGGCGAATGCTCCCGCCCACCGTGCACGAACCCCAGCGTGAACCGGCCGACGACAGCGTGCAGGTTGTATAGCGCACGTTCAGGCGCGGCGCGTAGTGGTCCAGGCGTTCGGTGAACACCCGTTTTGCCTCGGCCTGGAACCACAGCTTGACCCGTTCCTTGAGCTGCCATTCGGCCAGTCCGGGCACCACGCCGATCGCCAGTTCGCGCGTCGCTTCGTCGAAGCGGCAATGGCTGCGCGTGGCCGGTTCGAGCCGCAGCGTGATCTCGCCACCCATGAATGGCAGCAGGGCGCCGTCGACCCAGACGACCGGCGCGCGTTGCTGGCGCAGTTCACGCCGCTCGCCGCGTTCGAGCAGCTTGGTGATGATCCAGCGGCTCTTGGCGCGCAGCGCGTTCTCGATGTCGTCCTGCGTCACGCGGCGGGGCGCTGTCACGCGCAGGCCGTCGTCGTCGATCATGAAGCCGATCGAGCGCCGCGACGAACGGCGCAGCGCATAATCAACGTAATGCTGGCCGAGCGCGATGCGTTTGAGGGGAGGATCTTGCGGGCCGACGGGCGGCGAAGGAAGCCTGGTGCGGGGTGGCGCCGGCGGCGCCTTGAACAATGGCTGGGACGGCGGCGCCGGCCTGTCGGAAGGCTTGAGCGCCGCAAAGAATTCTTGTGCAAACAGTTCGAGCTGGTCGCCGTCGATCTTCGACGACGCCGCCGTTTGCTGCGGACGCGAATTCCTGATCTGGGTGCTAACGTCGCTCAACCACCTTTGTAGGCGTGGGGCGAAATGACGCGCATTTCCGATTCTATCCAATTTTCTACCTCTTGCATCAAGCTGTCAGGGGTATGGCCTTGCGGCGATATCGGTTTGCCGATCGACACCGTGATCGTTCCGGGCCGTTTGATGAACGAATTCTTGGGCCAGCACTCGCCCGAATTATGCGCGATTGGTACCACCACTGCCTGGGTCTCGACCGCCAGGCGCGCTCCGCCGCTCTTGTACTTGCCCTTGCGGCCCACCGGGATGCGCGTACCTTCCGGGAACATGATAATCCACTGGCCGTCGGCCAGGCGGCGTTTACCGTGACGCACCACGTGCGAGAACGCGTTCTTGCCCTGCTTGCGGTCGATCGGGATCATGCGCAGCAAACCCATGGCCCAGCCGAAGAACGGGATGTACAGGATTTCCTTCTTGAAGACGTAGACCAGGGGACGGGTCAGGTTCGGCAGCAAAAAGATGGTTTCCCACGCCGACTGGTGCTTCGAGAGCACGATGGCCGGCGCGTCGGGCAGGTTGTCGTAGCCCTTGAATTCGTAGCGGATGCCGCAGATGACGCGCGCGCACCAGATGATGAAGACGTTCCAGCGCGAGGTGAACCAGAAGCGCTGGTTGTACGGCAGGGGGGCGGCCAGGAAGCACAGTGAAGCCCAGATGATCGTCGCCACCATCATGACGATCGTGAACAGCAGGGAACGCAGAAACAGACTGAAATTACGCAAAGGGGCTCCGGACAAAACGATCTGGTTGTTCTTATCGTGGTGGTGTATTGATTATGACGCCTGGGCAGCGCCAGCACCAGTGGCGCTGGTGGGCTTGAGCAGGGCGCTGACCATCGCGGCCAGGTCCGGGTAGACCCTGGTGCCGGGCGGCAGGCCACCGGTCATCTGGGTGCGCTCGCCCTTGCCGGTCAGGACCAGATAGGGCGTGCAGCCACGGTTGAAGCCCGCCTGCAGGTCGCGCAGCGAGTCGCCCACCGTGGGCACGCCTTTCAGGTTGATCTTGAAGCGCTTGCCGATTTCTTCGAACATGCCCGACTTGGGCTTGCGGCAGTCGCAGGCATCGAGCGCCGCGTGCGGACAAAAGAAGATGGCGTCGATGTCGGCGCCCACCAGCTGCGCCGCCGCGTGCATCTTGGCGTGGATGGCGTTGAGCGTGGCGATGTCGAACAGGCCGCGCGCAATGCCCGACTGGTTCGTGGCCAGCACCACCCGATAGCCTGCCTGGTTCAGGCGGGCGATGGCCTCGAGCGAGCCGGGGATCGGGACCCACTCGGCCGGCGACTTGATGAAGTCGGGCGAGTCGTGGTTGATCACGCCGTCCCGGTCGAGAATGATGAGTTTCATCGGGGGTGCCTGCATGCCGTGCTTACGTTGCCAGCTTCGAGATGTCGGCCACGCGGTTCATCATGCCGTGCAACGACGCCAGCAACGCCAGGCGGTTGTTGCGCAGCGCAATGTCGTCGGCCATCACCATCACGTCGTTGAAGAACGCGTCGACCGGCTCGCGCAGCTCTGCCAGCGTCTTGAGCGTGCCGGCAAAGTCGCCTGACGCAAACGCCGCATCGACGGCCGGCTGCACGCGCGTGACGGCAGCGGCCAGGTCTTTCTCGGCCTGGTCCTGCAGCAGGGCCGGATCGACCGCGCCGGCTTGCGCCAGCGCTTCCTCGTTCTTCTTGAGGATGTTGGTGATGCGCTTGTTGGCGGCGGCGAGCGAGGCGGCTTCGGGCAGCGCGGCGAAGGCCTGCACGGCTTCCAGGCGCTGCACGACGTCGTCGACGCGGTCCGGGTTCTGGGCCAGCACGGCTTCGACTTCGTTCGGCGAGAAGCCGCGATCGCGCAGCAGGCCGCGCAGGCGGTCGAGCATGAAGGCCGTGACCTCCGCGCTCGGATCCTTGAACGCCGGCTGGTCGGCAAACGTCGTGACCGCGTCGCGCAGCATGTCGGACAGTTCGAGCGGCAGGCGCTTTTCGACCAGCATGCGCATGATGCCCAGCGCGTGGCGGCGCAGCGCGAACGGGTCTTTTTCGCCCGTTGGCTGCAGGCCGATGGCCCAGATGCCCACCAGCGTTTCGAGCTTGTCGGCCAGTGCGACGGCCAGGCCGGTATCGGTGGTCGGCAAGGTGTCGCCGGCAAAGCGCGGCTGGTAGTGCTCGGACGCCGCGCGCGCCACTTCATCGTGCTCGCCATCGTGGCGCGCGTAGTACGTGCCCATGATGCCTTGCAGTTCCGGGAACTCGCCGACCATGTCGGTGAGCAGGTCGGCCTTCGACAGGCGCGCGCCGCGTTCGGCGAGCGAGGCGTCAAAGCCCAGGCGCGTGGCGATGTACATGGCCAGCTTGGTCACGCGCTCGCTGCGTTCGGCCTGCGAGCCCAGTTTGTTGTGGTACACGACGTTGCTGAGCGCCGGCAGGCGCGACTCGAGCGTTTTCTTTTTATCCTGCTCGAAGAAGAACTTGGCGTCCGACAGGCGCGGGCGCACGACGCGCTCGTTGCCGCCGACGATCGCGGTCGGGTCGTCGGTGGCGATGTTCGACACGATCAGAAAGCGCGAACGCAGCTTGCCATCGACATCCGTCAGCGCGAAGTATTTCTGGTTCGTCTGCATCGTCAGGATCAGGCATTCCTGCGGCACGGCCAGGAATTCTTCTTCGAAGCGGCATTCGTAGACGACCGGCCATTCGACCAGGGCCGCAACTTCATCGAGCAGCGACTCGGGCATCAGGACCTGGTCGGCGCCGGCCTGCTCCAGCAGCTGGGCGCGGATGCTGTCCTTGCGCGCCTGCGGCGACGTGATGACCTTGCCCTCAGTTTCCAGCGTGTTCGCGTACTGATCGGCATGCGCAATCGTGATCGCGCCGCCATGCGACAGGAAGCGGTGGCCGGCGGTCTCGCGGCCAGCGGTCAAGCCAAGCAACGTCAGTGGCAGTACCTGCTCGCCGTGCAGCGCGAGCAGGCGGTGCACCGGGCGCACGAACTGCACGGTGTCGCCGTTCGGGCGCTGGTAGCTCATGAGTTTCGGGATCGGCAGCTTGTTCACTGCATCCTGCAGCACGTCCTGCAGCGCGCCGGTGAGCGCACTGCCGGCGGCGGTGTAGGTGTAGAAGAAGCTTTCGGTCTTGCCGTCCGGGGCGCGTTCGAGCTGGTCGATCGTCAGGTCGGGAAAGCCCAGTGCGGCCAGCTTCTTGGCCAGCGGCGCACTCGGGTTGCCTTCCTTGTCCAGGGCTACCGTCACCGGCAGCACTTTTTCACGGATCGCTTTATCAGGCGAGGTGTCGCGCACATTGGTGATCGAGACGGCCAGACGGCGCGGCGTGGCGTGGGTGGTGACGACGCTGTCGGCTTCGAGGAAGTCGCGCGTCTTGAGGCCATTCGCGATGCCGGCGGCAAAGGCGGCGCCCAGCTTGACGAGCGCCTTCGGCGGCAGTTCTTCGGTCTGCAGTTCGACGAGGAGTGTTTGGTTCATGGTCTGTTCTGTTCTTTTCAGGCTGCGGCTTGGTCAGCGGCTGGTTCGGCTGGCTTGGCTTGTGGTGCCATCGGGAAGCCCAGCTTTTCGCGCGAGTCGTAATACGCTTGCGCCACCAGGCGCGACAGCGTGCGCACGCGGCCGATGTAGGCGGCGCGCTCGGTCACGGAAATCGCGCCGCGCGCGTCCAGCAGGTTGAAGCTGTGCGAGGCCTTCATGATCTGCTCGTAGGCCGGCAGCGTGAGCGCCAGTTCGACCAGGCGCTTGGCTTCCGATTCGTGGTTCGCAAATGCCTGGAACAGCATCTCGGTGTTGGAGTGTTCGAAGTTGTAGGTCGACTGCTCGACCTCGTTCTGGTGGAACACGTCGCCGTAGCTCAGGGACTTGGTCTTGCCGTCTTCCTGCCACTCGGTCCAGACCAGGTCGTACACGTTCTCGACGCCCTGCAGGTACATGGCCAGGCGCTCGATGCCGTACGTGATCTCGCCCAGCACCGGCTTGCAATCAAGGCCGCCCACTTGCTGGAAGTAGGTGAACTGCGTGACTTCCATGCCGTTGAGCCAGACTTCCCAGCCCAGGCCCCAGGCGCCCAGCGTCGGGCTTTCCCAGTCATCCTCGACAAAGCGCACGTCGTTCTTCTTCAGGTCCAGGCCCAGTGCCTCGAGCGAACCGAGATACAGGTCGAGGATATTCTCTGGCGCGGGTTTGAGCGCTACCTGGAACTGGTAATAGTGCTGGAGGCGGTTCGGGTTCTCGCCGTAACGGCCATCCTTCGGACGGCGCGATGGCTGCACATAGGCGGCGCGCCAGGGCTCCGGGCCGATCGCGCGCAGGAAGGTACCTGTGTGGAAGGTGCCGGCGCCGACTTCCATGTCGTAGGGCTGGAGCAGTGCGCAACCCTGTTTGTCCCAGTAGGACTGCAGGGTGAGGATGATTTGCTGGAATGTGAGCATGTCGAGTGGAACGCGGCCCGTGGACCGTGAACGCGGTATATTTGCCAAATGGCCAATTCTACTGAATTTTTCGTACCCTCTGGGAAGGGATTTGGGCGGGGTGGGCGGCAATGCCGTCCACCTTACGCTTTCTTGCGCAGATAACGCCGCCCGGCAAACCACGCGCCAAGCAGCATGCATGCCCCCAGCAGCAGGAACGACGCGCTCCCCAGGCGAATGAACGGCGTCATGCCGGTCGCGCCGCGCACGGTGGCGGCAAGCACGCCGTCCGTGTAGAAGGGCAGTGCATGCGTGAGATTGCCGCGGCGGTCGATGATGGCGGTGGCACCGTCGTTGGTCGCGCGCAGCATCGGGCGGCCCGTCTCCAGCGTGCGCATGCGCGAAATCTGCAGGTGCTGCGGGATCGCCACCGAGTGGCCGTACCACGACAGGTTCGACACGTTCAGCAGCAGGGTCGCCGGTTGCGGCGCGTTGCGCAGCTGGTAGGCGATTTCTTCGCCGAACACGTCTTCGTAGCAGATATTCGGCAGCACCAGCTGGTCCTTGACGGCGAACGGCGCCTGCAGCGCCGCGCCACGCGTGGCGTCGTTCAGCGGAATGTCGAGCATGTCCGTCACCCAGCGGAAGCCCGGCGGGATGAATTCACCGAACGGCACCAGGTGCGCCTTGTCATAGCGGTACACGGTGGCCTGGGGCTGCGGCGTCAGCGTGACGAGGCTGTTGCCGTATTTGCCCGGACCGTCGAGCAGCGGCATGCCGATGGCCAGCGTGCTGCCGCTGGTGGTGGCATAGCGCTGCAGACCGGCCAGGTAACCGTCGGGCAGGTGCTGCGGGAAGGTCGGGATCGCTGTTTCGGGCGTGGCGATCAGGTCGGCCGGTGCCGCCGTGATCAAGCCCTGGTAGCGCGTGAGGATACTGTTCAAGAATTCGGCGTCGAACTTGCGGTCTTGCGCGATATTGCCTTGCAACAGGCGCACGCTGATCGGCTGGCCGACATCCTGCGTCCATTCGACAGTGCGCAGGCCGGCGCCGCCCAGCAGCAGGGCGGCCATTAATCCAATTGCCGGCCAGCGCGCGCGCTGGGTCAGCATCGCGAGGCACCCGGCAATGATGCCCACGACGATGCCCATGCCATACACGCCGATCAGCGGCGCGTAACCCGCCAGCGGTGCGAGATCATGTGCGTAGCCCGACGAGGCCCACGGAAAGCCGGTAAACACCCAGCCGCGCAGCCATTCCGACACGCCCCAGGTCACGGGCAGCACCAGCAGCAGGAACGCGGCCACCGGCAGCGACCAGCGGCGGCGCAGCCAGGTGGCCACGCCCGCCGTGAAGGCGCCCCACAGGCCCATGTACAGGCACAGCAGCGTCAAGCCTAACACCGCCAGCACGGCCGGCAAGTGGGCGAAATCGGTCATGAAGACGTACAGCCAGTGCACGCCGGCCAGCGTCCAGCCAAAGCCGAAGGCCCAGCCGATCAGCGTGGCGCGCTTGACGGACGGGCTCATGCCGACCTGATAGAACAGCCACGCCAGCGACAGAAATTGCAGCGGCCACCAGCCCACCGGCTGGAATGACAGGAGGGACGAGGCGCCGGCGAGTGCAGCGCCCAGCAGCAGCAGGGCCGAGGGCTTGTTGGCGCGCAGCGCCGGGACCGGCGCTGCGGCTGGAGAGGTACGGCGACGCAGCATCAGTCGTGTTCGTCGTCCGCCAATGGCAGTTTTTCGACCAGCAGGACGTGGATCTGGCGCGCGTCGGCGCGCAACACTTCGAAGCGTACACCGTGCAGATCGACCACTTCGCCCTTGTGGGGCATGTGGCCGAGGTGGCTGGCGACCAGGCCGCCGACCGTGTCGACGTCGTCGTCCGGCAGGTTGGTGCCGACTTCGTCGTTGAACTGTTCGATCTCGGTCAGCGCCTTGACGCGCCAGCGCGGGCCGAGCTGGCCTTCGCGGATCGAGATCACGTTGTCTTCTTCTTCGTCGAAATCGTACTCGTCTTCGATGTCGCCGACGATCTGCTCGAGCACGTCTTCAATCGTGATCAGGCCGGCCACGCCGGAATACTCGTCGACCACGATCGCCATGTGATTGTGGTTGGCGCGGAAGTCGCGCAGCAACACGTTCAGGCGTTTCGATTCGGGAATGAACACGGCCGGGCGCAGTTTGGTGCGCACGTCGAACGATTCTTCGGCGTAATAGCGCAGCAAATCCTTGGCCAGCAGGATGCCCACGACTTTGTCGCGTTCGCCTTCGATGGCGGGGAAGCGGGAGTGGGCGGTCTCGAGCACGTAGGGCATCCATTCTTCAATGGGCTTCGTGATATCGATCACGTCCATCTGGGAACGGGGCACCATGATGTCGCGCGCGGACAGGTCGGACACCTGGAACACGCCTTCGATCATCGACAGGGCGTCGGCATCGAGAAGGTTGCGTTCGTGGGCGTCGTGCAGCACTTCAAGCAGCTCTGCGCGGTTTTCAGGCTCGGGGGAGATGAATGCGGTCAACCTTTCCAGCAGGGACCGATGGGGTTTGGCGTCCGGACGGACGTCACTGGGATACTCGGGCATAGTTGGCGAGAAGCCGTTGTTACGATGGGCGTAGGATACACCAAAAGGCACATTGCCTGTTTTTGATGCAGGCGTGCGGCCTGAGCGGCAAGTGCGCCGCCGCTCGGGCCAACCTGATTTTACTCAGTCTGCATACGGATCCGGGAACCCCAGCACTTCCATGATGTCGCGCTCGAACTGTTCCATTTCTTCGGCATCGTCATCATTGTCGTGGTCCCAGCCCTGCGCATGCAGCACGCCGTGCACGACCAGGTGCGCCGTGTGTTCCTCGACGGTTTTCTTTTGCTCGTCGGCTTCGCGCTGCAGCACGTCGGTGCACAGGACGATGTCGGCCTTGACCGGATCGTCCTCGGCCAGGTCTTCATCTTCGTTGTAGGCGAAGGTGAGAACGTTGGTTGCGTAATCCTTGCCCCGGTACGCGAGGTTCAGCGCCTGGCCTTCGGCCGCGTCGACAAAGCGCAGGGTCAGTTCGGCCGGGCCGAGCAGGGCAGACTCGACCCAGGTGCGCAGGGTAGCCTCGGGCAGCAGGCTTTCCAGGCGCGGGTCAGCGAACTGCACCTCGAGGTCAAGCGGATGTTTTTTTTCTTGCATTTTTCACCGGGATCGGTTTGGGGAGATCGGCCAGTTCCTGCACCGAATTGTCGGATTCGTAGGCATCGATGATGCGCCCGACCAGCGGGTGACGCACCACGTCCACGCTCGAGAACTGGGAAAAGGCGATGCCGCGCACATCCCTGAGCACGTGCATGGCGTCGACCAGGCCGCTGCGCTGGTTCTTGTGCAGGTCGACCTGGGTCACGTCGCCCGTGATCACGGCCTTGCTGCCAAAGCCGATACGGGTCAGGAACATCTTCATCTGTTCGACGGTCGTGTTCTGCGCCTCATCGAGGATGACGAACGCGTGGTTCAGCGTGCGTCCGCGCATGTACGCCAGCGGGGCGATCTCGATCACCTGCTTTTCGAACAGCTTTTGCGTGCGGTCGAAACCGAGCAGGTCGTACAGCGCATCGTACAGCGGGCGCAGGTACGGGTCGACCTTTTGCGCCAGGTCGCCCGGCAGGAAGCCCAGGCGCTCGCCCGCTTCGACTGCCGGACGGGTCAGGATGATGCGCTTGACGGCGTCGCGTTCGAGCGCGTCCACCGCGCAGGCCACGGCCAGGTAGGTCTTGCCGGTGCCGGCCGGACCCACACCGAAGGCGATGTCGTGGTTCAGCACATCGTTGAGGTACTGGATCTGGTGCGGCGTGCGTCCGCGCAGGTCGCTGCGGCGGGTTTTCAGGGCCGGGCTGTCGACGTCGTTCGGGGCGACGTCGTCCTGTGCCATGTCAGGCACGGCCTTGATCGCCTTGACGCCCTTGATGGCGCGCGGCTCGCCGCCGGGCGCGTCGAGGCTGCGCGGCTTGATGCCGGCGCGCTGCTCGACCAGGGCCAGCTGCACTTCTTCGATCGGCACGACCTTGTTGGCGACCGCATAGAAGCGTTCGAGCAATTCGACGGCACGATCGGCGTTGTCGCCGTTGACGATGAATTTCTCGCCACGGCGAAACACGGTCACGTCGAGCGCGGCCGAGATCTGGCGCAGGTTTTCATCGAGCGGACCGCACAGGTGGGCAAGCCGCGTGTTGTCGAGCGGCTCAGGAATGAAGTACGAGGGCTGGGTTGGCTGTGTTTTCAACTGGCGATGGCAATCGTATCAAGGTTGGCGACGAGTTCGCCGCGCAAATAATAATCGTGGCTGGCGCTGATGCGCACGTCGACCAGTTGGCCGATGAGCTGGACATTGGTCGCATCCACGGGGAACAGGACGACGCGGTTGTTCTCGGCGCGCCCCTGGAGCTGGGTCGGATCTTTCTTGGCATACCCTTCGACCAGCACACGTTGCACGGTGCCGACCATGGCGGCGCTGTGCTTGCGGGTGTTGGCGTCGATCAGGGCTTGCAGGCGCTGCAGGCGCGCCAGCTTGACCTCGTGCGGCGTGTCGTCTTCCAGGTTCGCGGCCGGCGTGCCGGGACGCTTGCTGAAGATGAAGCTGAAGCTGTTGTCGAAATTGACGTCGGCCACCAGTTTCATCATGGCTTCGAAGTCGGCCTCGGTCTCGCCGGGAAAGCCCACGATGAAGTCGGACGAGAACGTGATGCCGGGACGCACCGCGCGGATGCGGCGGATGATCGACTTGTATTCGAGGCCCGTGTAGCCGCGCTTCATGGCCGACAGGATCCGGTCCGAGCCATGCTGCACCGGCAGGTACAGGTGGTTCACCAGTTGCGGGATCTTGGCGTAGGCATCGATCAGGCGCTGGCTGAATTCCTTCGGGTGGCTGGTGACGAAGCGCAGGCGCTCGACACCGGGGATTTCGGCGATGTATTCGAGCAGCAGCGCGAAATCGGCGATCTCGCCGTTTTCCATGGTGCCCCGGAACGCATTCACGTTCTGGCCCAGCAGCATGATTTCCTTGACGCCTTGCGCGGCCAGGCCCGCGACCTCGGTCAGCACGTCCTCGAAGCGGCGCGAGACTTCTTCGCCGCGCGTGTACGGCACGACGCAGTAGCTGCAGTACTTGCTGCAGCCTTCCATGATCGACACATACGCCACCGGGCCGTCGACCTTGGCCGGCGGCAGGTGGTCGAACTTTTCGATCTCGGGGAAGGCGATGTCGACCTGGGCGACACCGGACGCGCGCCGGTCGCTGATCAGCTTGGGCAGGCGGTGCAGCGTCTGCGGGCCGAACACGACATCGACGAACGGCGCGCGCTTGATAATGGCCTGGCCTTCTTGCGACGCAACGCAGCCGCCCACGCCAATGACGAGGTCGGGCTTGTTGCGTTTGAGTTCACGCAGGCGGCCAAGATCGGAGAACACTTTCTCTTGGGCTTTTTCACGGATCGAACACGTGTTGAGCAGGATGACGTCCGCGTCTTCCGGCTTGTCGGTACGTACCAACCCGTCCGAGGCGCCAAGGACATCGACCATCTTGTCCGAGTCGTACTCGTTCATCTGGCAACCGAAGGTTTTGATAAAGACTTTTTTCTGCATGGAGAGGGTAGTTGGGGACGAATTACGGCGCCGACAAGGCTGGGCGACCAGTTTACCGTAATTCGGTATTGGCCCGATAAAAACACCGGAAGGCGAAAACGAATAATGCCGAAAGGAATGTCTAATTTCTTTACTTCAAGTAATTATCGTTTTATTTACAATGTTAAATGTCCGCTAGCGAACATACTTTATTTTTGGCGCACAGTGGTGCTGCGTGCACGAAGTATTTCTCTATGTAAATCAATGAGTTCCGTGATCATTCTGATTGGAAAAATTTATCAGGGAAATCTCTTGCGTGCGCCACAATGTGGCCCCATGTGCTGAAATGCAAACGTGACAAGCTTTCCATCCGTTAGCTTGATTTCTGACAAGGAGTCACGTGCGCGGGGTCGGCATCGGCCTGGCGCGCGCAGCGATAATTTGTTTGAAAGACAAGTGCGTACGCGGAAACCACGTGGCGCACTGCAGGACCGGAATTCTTAAGGAACTACTCAGATTCGCCCTGTTTAATTCCTGAACACGTTCCGGGAACTTTAGTTGAGGATATGTTGTCTTTAACTAAGGTTCATAAGGGAACTATCTTAACCAACTCGTGAGGAATATCATGGCACAACAACATCACGCTCTGTCGTCGCAAGAGAGTTACAACCCGAACCATCTGCTCGACATCCTTCTTGGCAAGATGCAGCTGAAGAACGATGCTGCGCTGTCGCGCATGCTCGAGGTGGCGCCGCCCGTGATCAGCAAGATTCGTCACCATCGTCTGCCAGTCGGCGCGTCGCTGCTGATCCGCATGCACGAAGTCACGGGCATGAGCATCCGCGACCTGCGTGACCTGATGGGCGATCGCCGCACCAAGTATCGTCTGTCGGATGCACAAGGCCGTCCGAAGCCAGAAGAGAAAGCGGCAGCCGCTGCAGCAGCAGCCGCCCAGCAGGCCGGCCAGCCGGCACAGGGCCAGGCGAACCAGACGGGCGACGTGACGCCAAAGACCGGTAATTATGCGCACTGACATCGTGGGCATGGCAGACGTGTCTGTCATGCCTGTGTTGTTGGCGTGCCGCGGCGCCGCCTGAGTGGCGCCGCGCAGCAAGTCCCCCCGTACGATCTGATTCCGTCCTGCGGCTTACGCCAACAGGATGGCGGTCATCTCTTCAAACTGCAGCTCCGTTTCGCGGAACACCTGCAACCACGCTTCCTCGGATAATCCCAGCGCCGTCCAGGCGACATTCGACACGGTCGGCACCACTTCGTGCGCATAGCCCGCCAGATCGAGCGCATGCGCCACGGCCTTGGCCACGTGCACGATGGTCGCCAGGAACCCCGCACCCGGCATTTCGGGCTGGCCATAGAACGCGATGGCCTGGCGCAGCGTGTCCGAGAACTGCCAGTGCTCGGCCAGCGCCCGGCCTGCCAGCAAATGGTCGACACCCAGCATGGCGCGCTCCGTCTCGAGCAGGTCGCCATCGACACGTTCGCATTCGCGCAGGACAGCATCGTATTGCTCGGGGTAACGCGTCACCAGCACCAGACGCCCGATGCCGTGCAGCAGGCCGGCCGTGAATGCCACGTCCTGATTGAAGTGCATATGGCGCGCCAGTACCCGCGCGCACGCGGCCGTGGCGATCGACAGGCGCCAGAACGCCTTGTGGTCGAACGCCGGACAGCGGCCGCCCGGGAAGCAGCCCGTGATCGATGCCGCCAGGATCAGGTTGCGCGTGGCCTGAACGCCAAGAAATGTCATGGCCTGATGGATCGTCGTGACCTTGACCTGCAGGCCGAGGGCCGACGAGTTGGCCAGGCGCAGCGTCTTGGCCGTCAGGGCCTGGTCCAGGGCGACCTTTTTTGCCAGCACAGCCAGGTCGGCGTCTTCCTGGTCGATGCTGCCCAGCAGTTCCATCACGACGGCGGGCAGCGAGGGCAGGTCGTCCAGGCCGGACGTCAGTTCATCGAGCGTCATGGCGCCACCTGCCGCTCGAGCCGGTAATCCTCGACGTAACGGCGCAGCAGGTTGCCGGCCCAGTCGCTGTCGTCGTCGCGGTCGTGGCGGCGAAACACGATGTCCAGCCGCGCCTGCACCGCCGCGGCGTCCGGCGCGCGATGCGCTTCGACGCGCGCCACCGGCACCATGTCGATCTGATGGCGCCCGAACGAGGCAATGATCGCCTCGGTCAAGACCGTGCCTTTGGCCAGCAGCACCAGGCCGTGGCTGTCGAGCAGTTCGTCCGACAGCACCATGCCCGGTAAGGTGCTGGCCACCGGGACCAGCGCATGATCGTCGCTCATAGTTTCCTCCATTCAATATTCAAGAGATGGTATCACCGGTGTGCATGCACTTCACGGTGGCGATGGAATATGTCGCTTCCATGCCGCAGTGCGCCCGGTGGAGCGCTGCGACAAAATGTTGTAGGCTCTTGCCATCATTTTTATTCTGTCAGGAGCCCTGTGAAACTCTACTTCAGCCCCGGCGCCTGCTCGCTCGTGCCGCGTATCGCCCTGATTGTCGCCGGCTTGCCCTTTGAAAGCGAGCACGTGAGCCTGCGTACCAAGCTGACCGCAGGCGGCGACGATTTCCGCACCATCAATCCGAAAGGCTACGTGCCGGCGCTGGCGCTGGACGATGGCCGCGTGCTTACCGAAAGCCAGGTCATCCTCCAATACGTGGCTGACCAGACCCCGGACAGCGCACTGGCTCCCGCCAACGGCACCGTCGAACGGTATGCGTTGATGGAATGGCTGGCGTGGACATCGACCGAGCTGCACAAGCGCTTTTCGCCCATCTTTGCACCGGGCGCGCCGAAAGAGGCCAAGGACACAGCCTGGGCTGGGCTGGCGGCGCCACTGACGTATGTGGCGGGCCAGATCGGCGACGATGGCTACCTGACCGGGGAGCGCTTCACCGTGGCCGATGCCTACCTGTTCACGGTCCTGAACTGGGTGGGGTTTACCAGCTTCTCGCTGGACAGCTGGCCGGCATTGCAGGCCTATCAGGCGCGCATCAAGGCGCTGCCTGCGGTGCAGGAGGCACTGCGCCAGGAAGGGCTGCAATAGCATGCGGGCAGGGGCCGACACAGCATTGCGGTTGCGCATCAGGCTGCGCCGATGACGTCGCATCGCCATGTTGCCCTGCTGCGCGGCGTGAATGTCGGCCGCGCCAAGCGCGTCGCGATGGCCGACCTGCGCGCACTGGTCGAGAGCCTTGGCTACACCGGGGTGCGCAGCCTGCTCAATAGCGGCAACGTCGTGTTCGACGCCGCCGTCCCGCCCATCGATGCCGCGCAAGCGATCGAAGAGGCCATGGCCCAGCGCCTGGGCGTGAACGCGCGCGTGTTCGTGTTCGCGTGTCATGACGTGGACCAGATCATCGACGACAATCCGTTGCTGCACCTGGCCACTGATCACGCGCGCCTGTTTGCCTTCTTGCTGGCCGGCGAGTCGCAACGCGCGCTGGCCGCCGATCTGTGCCGCCAGGACTGGGCCCCCGAAACCGTGGCGCTCGGCCGCCACGCCGTCTATGTCTGGTGCCCGCAAGGCTTGCTCGACAGTGCAGTTGCAGCGGCGCTCGGCAAGCGCCTGGGCGATGGTGCCACGTCGCGCAACTGGAACACGATGACCAAGCTGCATGGCCTGTGTCACGACGGTAGCCTCCCGGCGCCTCGTTGAACACCGCATTCCGGTATTGAGCGCCAATGCCAGTGCATCGCCCGATGCGCGCCAAGGCGAACAGGCATTCTTCGCGTGATTGAATGGCGCTTCCTGTCGCATGTGCATCGGCGCAGCCAGTTGTAGAAATTACCACCACTTTGCAGGCCGATAGCGGCATCTTGCGCACAGTCTCAAAAGTTGACTGTGGTAAATATGCCGCGCCTGGAAAGACGAATCGCCTTCTTATAGGCATTTCGGCATGCCGATCTCGCAATAATTACCGATTTATTTGACACACTCATCACGAAAGCTGTCAGTCGGATAATCAATTCCCTTATCAAGACTTTCATTCGCCTTAAATCGCGTCCGGTTTTGACTTTTTGGTATTCCCGGCGGTTTTTTTTGAAGGTATAGTCTTCTTACTCCCTTGCCCGAAAGCATCAAAAGCAAGCTGCAGCACCTCGAATTCGTCGGCCCATTGCCGACGCTGGCCATCCAGTCACGATGGCACGGCACAGCATTCTCTCCTTTGCATCACGCATTTTCGACGAGTACACCTTATGCCCAATTTTTCCCGTCTTCAGATTGCATTCAAGAACGTCTACGTCCGCATCCTCGCAGTCATCCTGATGGGCCTGCTGGTGACGCTGGCGATCTTCAAATCCAATGTGCCGCAGGACACGCGCCCGGTGGTCCATTCGCAGAACATCGCCGAGATCACCGCGCTGGCCGGCCAGAAGGCCCGTCTGGAATACCTGCTCATTGCCAAACCGCTGTCGGAAGCGCCGCGCTACATCTACAAGTTCAAGGATTCGGCTGCGCTGAACGTGGTCAAGGTGCCGAGCACCTCGCACCTGTCCCTGGAGCGCGAAGTACTGCTCAAGAACGCGATCCCGTATTCGATCGCCAGGGACGATTACCTGGCGGCCCACGAAGCCGTGATGGACGAGGGCGAAAGCACGCTGGCACGCACCGGCACCTTCTTCAAACAGAACGCGTTCAATATCGCCATCGTGCTGCTGGTGCTGTACCTCATCAAATTCGGGATGCCGGGCATGGGCATGAGCGCCTCGGTCATCACCCCGGACAAGCTCAAGGGCAGCATGGATGACCTGATCGGCATGGAAGACATCAAGCAGGAAGTGTTGCATCTGGAAGAGATGATCCGCAACCGCGCCGAATACCAGTCGCACAATATCGACAAGCCGTTTAATGTGATGCTGACCGGTCCGGCCGGCACCGGCAAGACCAAGCTGGTGGGCTATCTGGCCAAGCGCCTGAACCTGCCGATGATTTCGGCGTCCGGCTCGGCGCTCGAATCGGGCTATGTCGGCGGCGGCTCCAAGGCGCTCAATGCCTTGCACCGCAAGGCCTGCGCGAAGGGCAAGTGCATCATCTTCCTTGATGAAGCGCAGAGCCTGTTCATGCCACGTGGCCGCAGCGAAAAGAAATGGGAAGACGACACCGCCAACACGATGCTCGGCCTGCTCGACGGCGTGAAAAGCGACAAGGGCGCAGGCGTCATCTGGATCGTCGCCTCGAACTTCGATGACAACTCGACCGAGATGGACGAAGCGATGCTGCGCCGCTTCTCGGTCAAGATCAACTTCCGCCTGCCGAACAAGGGCGAGCGCCGCGAACTGCTGCGCAGCTTCCTGTCGCGCAAGAAGGATGGCCTCGTCGACTGGAACGACCTGAACCTGGACCAGGTCGCCGAGATCACCCAGAACCTGAGCCCGGCGCTGCTGGAAACCGTGGTCGAACGCGCCAGCATGCTGTCGATCCAGGAAAAGACGATCATTAACACGAACCTGCTGTTCCGCGCCTACGAGCGCGCCACGATCGGCCTGACCGACCGCGCCACGACGCTCGACAAGCACAAGCAGCGCGAGCGGATCGCCCTGCACGAGCTGGGCCACTTCTTCATGCAGATCGACCCGTTCCTGCGCCAGGGGATGACGCTGGCCGAAGTCAAGGAACGCTCGCACCTGCTCAAGATCAGCACCGAGGCGGTGTCGAAGATCGGCGCGCTGGGTTACGTGCTGCAGTCGGGCGAAGACATGTCGCTGCGCACGCTGGAAGAACTCGAGCGCGACGTGGTGGGCCTGTACGGCGGCGTCGCGGCCGAAGAGCTGTTCTATGGCCCGCGCGGTATTTCGGTGGGCAGCCAGAACGACATCGAAAAGATCACCAAGATGCTCAACCTGATGGTGAGCCGCCTGTCGATGTATTCGCGCTCGAAGATCGATTACAGCCAGCTGCAGAAGGAGATCGGCGGCGAGCACACGGTGCGGCTGGTGGAAGAAAAGGCCGACGCGCTGTACAGCTACACGCTGGATGCGATCCGCGACTACAAGCTGGTGATGGAGTCGCTCAAGGACACGCTGCTGGAGCAATACGTGCTGTCGAAGGACGAGGTGTTTGCGCTGCTGGAAGCACGCAGCGACCTGCTGCTGCCGCAACTGCACGGGCAGCGCTGCGCGAAGCTGACCTTGTGCGAGGAAGAAGTGGCGGCGTAAGGCCGGCCAGGCCCCGTTTCTCAAGATCTGCCAGCCCGTTTCGGTTCACCGGAACGGGCTTTTTTTTGTCCCTCTTTGCGCTGTCTTGAGTCGTTGTGTGGTTGATGAGGTTTAGCGCACATCCCGGAATCTTTATCTAGGCCGGCATGTCCAACCCATGCAGGCGACAAACGGGAGGCAATGATGAGGGCGCGGGAACGTGGTGCGGCGTTGTGCCGAGGTGTAGTGTTTTTGGTCGTAATGCTCTCCAACACCCCCGTTGAAGCCCAGGGCTTTCTGACGTGGGTCGGCGATCGGGTAGGTTTGGGAAATGTTGGGCGTGCAATCGACAATGCAAACAGGTCAGTGAAAGAAAGCATTCCTGAATACGGCAGGGCCGAAGAGGCCGTAACACAAGCTGGAAGAAAGGCCTTTTCAGAACTGACTGTTGAGTCAACGGCGCCGCTGCTCAAGAACCTGATTCTTGCATCACGCGACAATGCGCTCAATGCGGGCGCTGGCCCGCTGCCAGGCGAAGTCGTGGCTGAATTCAGCGGTTTTTTTGGCGCCGATGTCCTGACCGCATACTGGCGTATCGGACAAGGTCATGAGCTGAGTCTTCAGGCCAATTCATTTCGCTTTGGTGACCGGGCGGCGATTGCGTTGGATACGGTCCTGGTTTTTCGCTCCCGCAATGAGATCAACAGTGTCTGGTTGTGGGCGCACGAACTGGCGCATATCGAGCAATACCGCCGATGGGGTGTTGACGATTTCACCAGGCGTTACATCCGTGATTATGAGTCAGTTGAAGCGCAAGCCAATCAGCGGGCAAATGAATTCATGGCATGGCGTGGAAACAGAGCAGCAGCATATGCGCGCCAGTCCGGCCTCGTCCCGATGCCGATGCCGATGCAACCAGTTTCAAATGGATCGGTCTGTGTCACGGTAGTCGTTGCCTGTCCATGGATCGGGCCAGTCGGATTTCAGTGCGCCTGCGCGTCATATTGGGGAATGCAGCCTGGCACAATTCGCTGAATCGAGCCTGATTGCTGGCTGGTGCAGGGCCATCGCTGTCGACAGCATGGTGGCTTGCTCCCGGCGCGTCATCGGCAGGCAAACTCGGATAGCATGGCAGCATCGCCACCGCCGAGTCACACCGCATGCACAAGCACGACGAACTGCGCAAGTCCAAACTGATCGCCCTCGGCTTCTTCGTCGGTGCGGCCGTACTGTTCGTGGTCAGCCTGCTGCTGCCGCAGACCTGGTGGACGGGCCTGTTGCGCGCGTTTTCCGAAGCCGCGATGGTCGGCGCGCTGGCTGACTGGTTCGCGGTGGTGGCGCTGTTCAGGCGCATCCCGATCCCGATCATCTCGCGCCACACGGCCATCATCCCCGGCAACAAGGACAAGATCGCCGATAACCTGGCGCTGTTCGTGCGCGAAAAATTCCTCGACACCGAGTCGATCCTCAAGCTGATCCGCCGCCACGACCCCGTGCAACTGCTGGCCGACTGGCTGGCGAAACCTGCCAACACCGAACTGATGGGCGCGCACCTGGTGCGCGCCGCCACCTTCATGCTCGACTTCATCGAGGACGCGCCGGTGCAGAACGTCATCCGGCGCGCGGTGCACACGATGGTGGGCAGCGTCGACTTGTCGAAGTCGAGCGGCGCGATCCTCGAGAGCCTGACGCGTGGCCGGCGCCACCAGCAACTGCTCGACGAAGGCATCCGCCAGCTCGCCCATCTGCTGGACAACACCGAGACCCAGGGCGCCATCGCCGAGGGCATCGTCGACTGGCTCAAGGAAGATTACGCGTTTGTCGAACGCATGCTGCCATCCGAACTCATCGGCCGCAAAGGCGCCGACATCGCCGTGCGCCTGGCGTCGGGTGTGCTCAACAAGGTCGCGGCCGACCCTGCGCACCCGCTGCGCGCACGCTTTGACGAGTACGTGGCCGATTTCATCGAGCGCCTGAAGGTCGATCCGGACTTCCTCGCCAAGGCTGACGACGTCAAGCGCTACCTGCTCGAAGACGCCACCTTCAACGGCTATGTCGGCTCACTGTGGACCGAGCTGAAGGCGTGGCTCAAGCGCGACCTGGCCAGCGACGATTCGAGCATGCGCCGCCGCATCGTCGGGATGGGCGCCTGGATCGGCAAGGCGCTGGGCGACGATCCGCAGCTGCGCCAGTCGCTGCAGGAGAACCTCGAGGCGGCCGCGCGCGGCGTCGCGCCCGAATTCGCGGGCTACCTGACGCGCCACATCGCCGACACCGTCAAGCAATGGGACGACCGCGAGATGTCGGCCCAGATCGAACTCAATATCGGCAAGGACCTCCAATACATCCGCATCAACGGCACCATCGTGGGCGGGATGATTGGCGTGATCCTGTACCTGTTGTCGCACCTTCCCGCACTGCTGCGCTAAGCCAAGGAACCCCGATGCACACGCTTTCCCTGAATGACTGGCTCGCCGCCCACCCCGACATTGAAGCCGTGCCCGAGCGCGATCTGTACGTCGTGGCCCGCTACATGATTCCCGTGGATGCCACACTGGCGCAGGGCTGCCTGGAAGCATCCGGCATCCCGGCGATGCTGGCCGATGCGCACCTGATGCAGACCGACCTGCTGCTGGCGCCCGCGCTGGGCGGCGTGCGCTTATTGGTCCCGGCCGAACATGTGCAGGCGGCGCACGAGGTGCTGCTGGCGCTGGCACGCGGGGATTTTGCGCTGGATGAGGATGCGCCGGATGGGGAGTGGCGTACGCCATAGTAAGAAGCAAACATGCAGCATTGTCACTGTCGTAAGATGAATGCCCTATTCATCCCACCGTGAAATGCCCATGAAACTCTCGCCAGCAGTGCGTACTGCAGCAATCATGCTGATCATTTTCCTCGTCTGGCTAATCGCCTATCCCGTGGCGCGTACGCTGCCCGATGCGACGTTCAAGGAGCCGTTCGACAAGGTGTTCAATGGCTTGAATGTATTGTTCACGGCATTGGCCTTCGGTGGTGTGGTCATCGGATTGCTGCTTCAGGTCGAACAAAGCGGTGAAGCTCGCCGCGAAGAAATCGAGCGCTCGATCTTCGAGCTATTCCAAGCGTTCACTAGCCTCGAATTTCAGCACGTGAAAGACAGCGCATTTCGCACCCTGCTTGCTGCGGTGAAGGACCGTGACTATGCGCATTTTTTGGCCAGCCGTCTATTTGTTGTCGAGCAGCTGCCCCTACCTGCCAGCAGCTTGGGCATGTTGCGTGAGCTTGATGAGGCCAAGCACGGCAAGTCGGATGGAGACATTGTCCATGCCGACCGTGCCGACAGGCTCATGCTCGACAATATGCTCAATTTCTTTGCAATGCTGGCACAGCGCGAGTCATCCTCCACGGTCATCAGGCATTGTGACTTCGCGTACGACTGGTGGCGCCCGGTACTGTGGATGCTTGGGCAGTTACAGCAGGAGCGCTATCAAGCGTCAGCACAGATTCAGACTTACTGCAAAAACCAGTTGATCACTGTTACCCTCGTCGCCCTCGACAAAGTATATGGCCACGCGCCACTGACGAGCGCAGAGCAGGTCTGGGCTTACGTGACTGCGCACCCAAAGATGGTGGCGTTTGGGCTTGACCCACGATTTTCGACACATTGAAATGGCAGGCATCGTCAAAAGCGGGTGGTGCAGGCGGATTCCAGGGCATGGTGAATAATCCGCCGCTCAGAAGGCATTGGGAGACAGCGCACAAAAAGCCGCAGTCTCAACAATCAGAGCTGGTGACGGGGTCGGGTCTGGAAAATGGACACGGTCTAATCTGCAGGCTTCAACATCTGATCCTACGGTAGTGCCTGTGTGGGTTCGCGGGACCTGACCCCATGCTTGCTGCCCTGAGCAGTTCCGTTACCTCGCTACTCTGATGTCGCCAATGCCTTTACGCGCAGGTGAAAGTTACCCGTGCTTGCGTTGTTTTCCTTTGATGCTGAAAAGACAGTCATGGCATGGCTGGTCAGTAGCTAACACGATCAATTGGAATCACGTGACTTAGGGTAACTAAATTTTTTCTTGCGAATGTTTTTTCGCTGCAACTGAGCGCATAATCAAGTCGTGACAAGGGCAGCACCCGATTTCACCCAACCGTTTTTTGTCAGGCGGACAGGCCATGCCAGCTAGGTACAACACTGCGACCAGACCAGCTTTCACGCTGGCTTTGGCCAGTGGCTGCGGCCAATCTCGCGCACCCGCGCCGCCCCGCGTGTCCGCCACCGGCGCATCCCGATGAGCACGCCGATGAACGCTCCAATCATCCCTCCACCCCAGGCGTTGCGCCCGCCTGCTCCGCACCGGCGCCTGTTGCTGGTCGACGACGAACCGAATATCCTGGCGGCCCTGAACCGCTTGCTCAGGCGCGATGGCTACGAGGTATTTTGCGCCGACAGCGGGGCCGCAGGGCTCGAGGTGTTGTCCAAGCACTGTGTCGATGTCATTGTTTCCGACCAGCGCATGCCCGGCATGCTGGGGGTGGATTTTTTGCGCCAGGCGCGTGCGCTCTGTCCCGACTCGATCCGCATCATGCTGTCTGGCTACACCGAGCTGCAGTCCGTGACCGATGCCGTCAATGAAGGGGCGATCTTCAAGTTTCTCACCAAACCCTGGAACGATACGCAACTGCGCGGGCATATCGCCGAGGCCTTCAGAATCAAGGAAATTGCCGACGATAACCAGCGCCTGCATCTGGAAATACGCAGCGCCAACCGCAAGCTGGAGCAATTGTTGCTCGAAAAGCAGGAGCAAATCCGCCTTGAGGAGACAGCCCTCGAGGTGGCGCGCGATCTGATGGAGCACTTGCCGCTGGCCCTGGTAGGCGTGGATGACAGTGGCATGATTGCCTTTGCCAACGGCTGCGCCAGGCGCCTGTTCGGTGCGCGGGTCGCTGTACTGGGCGACGCAGGAGATGTGCACCTGGCCAGGCCAGCCAGCGAGGCGCGGGACATTCACGACAACCCTTACGACATCATCCGCTATCCGATGGGTGAACGCCCGGCGTCGCGCGGCACGCTGCTTACCTTCGTCCCGAGGCAGACACATGAATAGCGCTGACCTGATCCGAACCGTACCGTGTGCCGGACCGTCCGGCCCGACCCCGCCTGGCTGTGCCGCTGCGCTGGAGGGCGACTATGTCGACCGCGTGCGCGCATTGCCGTCGCTGCCGCAACTGGTGATGGAGCTGCAGGCGGCGATGCAGCAGGAGGATATCGATATCCATACGCTGGCCGAGCGCATTACGCTCGATGCCGCCCTGGCGGCGCGCATTTTACGGCTTGCCAATTCTTCGTTTTACGGCGTGTCGGGCAAAGTGGTGACGGTGCAGCAGGCAGTGTCCATCATTGGCGTCGCCAGCATCCGCACCCTGGTGACGGCGTGCTCGATCATCGGCAATTTCGCGCCGCACCGCGATGCTGCTTTCGACCTGGTGGGCTTCTGGCGCCATGCCACAGCGACAGCCGTGTGCGCGCGCGTGCTGGCGCCGTATATGCAGATTAATCCGGAGCACGCTTTCATCGCAGGCTTGCTGCACGATATCGGCACGCTGGTCATCGCCACGCAGTGCCAGGAGCAATACCTGCAAGTGGCGCGGTTTGCCCGCGACAACGATTGCAGCCTGCTGTTTGCGGAAAATGCGGTCCTCGGGATCGACCATGCACGCATCGGCAGTGCACTGGCCGCGCACTGGCATTTCCCCGCCCTGATCGGCGAAGCGGTTGCCGGTCACCACCAATGTGCAGGCGACGCTGCGCAGCCTGCGCTGACGGTGCTCATTGGCCTGGCGAATGCGCTCGCCCATGTTGTCGATGCACCCGGCGGGGCGCTGGCGCCGCTGTCCTGTGTGCTGCCGTTCATGATCCCGGTGCCGGACGATGACTGGGACCGTGTGCGCGATGAGATGGTGACCCTGTTTGGGGAGCTGTGCCAGGTGTTGACGCCATGAACGCCCTGGCTTCCTCCCCGTCATCGGCGTCCCAGCCCAAAGTGCTGTGCGTCGACGATGAGCCCAATATCCTGTCGTCGTTGCGGCGGCTGTTGCGCGCCAATGGCTACCAGGTACTGGTTGCTGACAGCGGCGCCGCCGGGCTGGCAGTGTTGCAGCAGGAAGCCGTCGACGTGATCATTTCCGACATGCGCATGCCGCAGATGAACGGCGCGCAGTTTCTTGCCGCCGCACGGGCCTCGTGGCCCGCCACCATGCGGCTGCTGTTGACCGGTTACTCGGAAGTCCAGTCCATCCAGGACGCGGTCAACGCCGGCGAAATCTGTCGCTACATCACCAAGCCGTGGGTCGACGGCGACCTGTTGATGGTGCTGCGCGATGTACTCGAGCGGCGCCAGCTGGAGCAGGAAAAAGTACGCCTTGAAGCACTGACGGTGCAGCAAAACGCCCAATTGCGCGCGCTTAACCAGAGCCTCGAGGCGAAGGTCGAAGAGCGTACCCGGCTGCTGAAGCTGGAGCACGCCGCGACCACCGCCGCCAACGCCAAGCTGCGCCACAATTTTGTCGTCACCATCAAGATTTTTTCGAACATGATCGAGCAGCGGGCCCACAACCTGCCGGGCCATACGCGCCAAATTGCCGAGCTCGCACGCAAGATGGGCGCCGTGCTGGGCCTCGACACGCGCAACAGCCAGGATCTGGCAATTGCCGCACTGCTGCACGACATCGGCAAGATCGGCCTGAGCGACGCCATGTTGCAAACACCGTTCACGGCATTTCAGGGCGAGACGCTGGGCCTGTTTCGCAGGCATCCGGTGCGCGCCGAAGAACTCTTGATGCCGCTGGAAGACCTGCGCGGCAGCGCCGCCATCTTGCGCAGCCAGCTGGAGCGTTTCGACGGCAATGGCTTTCCGGATGGCCTGACCGGGCTCGCCATTCCAATCGGGGCGCGCATCCTCGCCGTGGCAGTCGATTACTACAACCTGCAGCAGGGCGCCATGGTGCAGCGCCATCTGCGCGCCGACGAGGCAGTCACGTTGATCCTCGATGCGGCGGGCAAGCGCTACGATCCGCAAGTGGTGGCCGCGTTCCGGCAGGTTGTCAACAACAGCGACATGGGAAACGGTGCCGGGGTGGAGGTGCTGTCGACCGAGCTGGTGCCCGGCATGGTGCTGGCACGCGACATGGTCAGCCGCGATGGCCTGATGCTGTTGTCGGCCGACCATGTGCTCGACGCGCGCATCATCGCGCACGTGCGCGACTTCGAGCAAAAAGCGCGCTGCCGCCTCGCGATATGGGTGCGCAATCCAACGGGGGCAGCATGAGCAGGATTTTACTGGTCGACGACGATCCACATGTGTTGCATTCCTTGCAGCGCGCGTTGCGGCTGCTGTTCCAGCACGAACAGCTGCGCATCGACGCCTTCACCAATCCGATGGCGGCGCTCGAACATATCTGCACCTGCGACGTTGACCTGGTGATATCGGACTACCGGATGCCGCAGTTGAACGGTGCGGAGTTGCTCGAAGCGCTCAAGGAGGTGGCGCCGGATACCGTGCGCATCATGTTGTCGGCATCGGCGGAATTCGACACCATGCTGCACACGATCAACCAGGCGCAGGCGTTCCGATTCATGCTCAAGCCGTGGAACCCGGTCGAGCTCGAAGAAAACGTGCGCCTGGCGCTGGCGCTGCGCGCCCGCCTGGTGGCAGCAAAAGCCGCCACGCCCAGTGCCCAGGAGCTCGAGGCGGCGCGGCTGGAGGCGGAGGAACCCGGCATGTTGCACGTGCGGCGCAACGCCGACGGCGCTATCCTGCTGTAGCGGCCTGCTGGGGCGGGGTGACCGGCAGGTGCACGGTGAAGCGGGTGCCGACGCCTGGCTCGGACGCAACGTCGATGCGGCCGCCATGCCGGCTGACGATGCCATACGACAGTGACAATCCCAGGCCAGTGCCGCTGCCGACCGGCTTGGTCGTGAAAAAAGGTTCGAAAATCCGCTTCATGATGTCCGGCGGGATCCCGCTGCCATTGTCGCCCACCTCGACCCAGACCCAGCCGCCGGATCCGCCGGTGCGGATCGAAATGACGCCATCGCCCGTGAGCGCCTGCGCTGCGTTGACCAGCAGGTTCATGAACACCTGGTTGAGCTGGGACGACAGACACGTGATGGGCGGTATGTCCCCATAATGTTTCTCCACCCGTGCCCTGTACTTGATTTCGTTGGCGACGATGTTGAGGGTGCTGTCGAGGCCCTGATGAAGGTCAGCCACTTGCCAGACCGCTTCGCCGACGTGCGAAAAATCCTTGAGCGCCTGCACAATGTCCTTGACCCGCTTGAGGCCGTCCATTGACTCACCCACCAGGTCGACCACATCGCCTTTCAAGAACGCCAGGTCCGCTTGATTGCGTACCTCGGCCATCTGCGCTGCAAGCTGCGGATGCGCCGCCGCCGCCAGTTCGTAGCGGTCGATCACGTCGAGCAGCGTCTCGACGTAGGTTTTCAGGGACCCCATATTGGAGTTGACGAAGCCGACCGGGTTATTGATTTCGTGCGCAATGCCTGCCGCCAGCTGGCCGATCGACGCCATCTTTTCCGATTGCAGAAGCTGCTCGTGAGCATTGCGTAACTCGGCGATCAAGGCCTGTTGTTCGAGCCCCTTGATCTTCAGGTCTTCTTCCATTTGCTTGCGCAGCGTGATGTCGGTCAGCGAACCGATCACTTCGAGCGGCGCCCCATTCTTGTCGCGAATCAGGCGCAGCGTATCGTGCATCCAGAGGTAGCTGCCGTCGTGGGCGCGGAACCGGTAATCATAGCTGCGCTGGCCTTGGGTAAAGATGAGTGCCAGGCTGGAAAAAATATGCGGGGCGTCGTCGGGGTGGATGTGGTCGAACCAGAAATTCGGATCGGCCAGCATCTGCTCGGGGCGGTAGCCGAGCACATGGACGGCGTTGTTGCTGACGAACGTCATCTTGAAGTCGCCGCTGGGAACGGTGCAGTAGATGATCGCCGGCGTATTGTCGACGAGGTACTGGAATCGTTGCGGTGGCGACGCTTCTTCGGACGGATTGGGAAGGACGCGGGCAGACTGCGTGCTGGAAAAATCAAACTCTTCGAATTGCATGACGACCACCTTTCAAGATGCTGGCCCGCTTTCAAACAGATATTTCTCAAGAGAACTATACGTCAATTCAGCGTGCATGGACCATCAGGAAGAGGGCATGCGAGAAATAAAATTTGCTGACCGATGCAGGTTGTCAAGGTGTGCAGCGACGTCGCGGGAGATGGCAGCAGAATGCCCTGCACGATGCGCAACTGTTCCAACACAGCACGGCTGCCGTGGCCGAAACATCGTTGATTGCAGATGTGTTCGGCAAGTGCCCTGGTCAGACACAACAGCGGTAGTGGCACCTAGTGTTCAGTGTTATCTCGGGTACGACATCCGAGGTCACTGCGCTGTGACCGGATAATCAGATGGCTGGGCCAATAGCGAGGGACGTTTGCAGGCACCGGAAGCCGGCGCTATTGTAGGCGGAGCGGCTTCGGCAAATTTTAATAGATGGACTTGAGCCACCGACACAAACATGACGAGTGCTGTGCTCTAATCAGCGGAGCTGTATCACCGTAACGGGCGAAAGCAAAATGGCCTGACTCGTTGGAGCCAGGCCATCCGCCTGAAATCTCTGGTGGTGATAGGTGGACTTGAACCACCGACCCCAGCATTATGAGTGCTGTGCTCTAACCAACTGAGCTATATCACCGGAACGGGCAAAAGCAAAATGGCCTGACTCGTTGGAGCCAGGCCATCGCCTGAAATCTTTGGTGGTGATAGGTGGACTTGAACCACCGACCCCAGCATTATGAGTGCTGTGCTCTAACCAACTGAGCTATATCACCGCAACGGCAAGTATTATCCGGCGTGAGTGGATGGCTGTCAAGATCGCAGGGGCGTGTGGGTCACAAATAGTCGCTGCGCATGTCATTTTTCCAACAGCGCAGGGTGCGCCAGCATCGCGCCGGCCGGATCCGGCCCCAGGCAATCGATGACGATCCGGTCCGGCATCGCGCGCAGCCACGTGATCTGGCGCTTGGCCAGCTGGCGCGTGGCGATGATGCCCGTCTCGCGCAGCGTGGCGCGGTCGATGCGCCCGTCGAGGTAATCCCAGGCCTGGCGGTAGCCCACGCAGCGGATCGACGGCAGCAGCGGCGACAGGTCGCCCCGTGCCCGCAGTCGCGCTACCTCCGCCACCAGGCCGCTGTCGTCGCGCGTGCCCAGCATCGCATCGAAACGCTGCGCGATGCGCTTGTGCAGCACCGCGCGGTCATCGGTCTCAAGACCAAACGACACCAGCCTGAACGGCAGCACGGGCTTGGTGCGCAGCGCCAGCAGCGCCGACATCGGCTTGCCGGTCAGCTCGATGATTTCCAGTGCGCGGTTGATGCGCTGGGCGTCGTTCGGTGCGAGCCGGTCGGCGGTGATGGGGTCGAGCGCGCGCAGCTTGTCGTGCATGCCGGGCCAGCCGATGCGCGCAGCCTCTGCGTCGAGCGCGGCGCGCAGTGCCACGTCGGCGGTGGGCAAATCGTCCAGTCCCTCGACCAGGCCCTTGAAATACATCATCGTGCCGCCGACGAGCAGCGGCAGCGCGCCGCGCGCCGTGATCTCGGCCACCAGCCGGATCGCATCGTTGCGGAACTGCATGACCGAATACGCGTCGAGCGGATCGAGGATGTCGATCAGGTGATGCGGCACGGCGGCCAGTTCGTCCGGCGTGGGTTTGGCGGTGCCGATGTCCATCTCGCGATAGACCAGGGCCGAGTCGACCGAGATGATTTCGACGGGGCGCGTTTGGGCGATGCGCAGGGCGGCAGCGGTCTTGCCGGAGGCGGTCGGGCCCATGATGGCCACGGCCAGCGGTGTGTGCATGGTACCCATCACTGACCGCGCAGGAAGAGCTTGTCGAGCGCAGAAATCTCGAGCTGCACCCAGGTCGGGCGGCCGTGGTTGCACTGGTCGGCGCGTTCGGTGCTTTCCATCTGGCGCAGCAGCGCGTTCATTTCAGGCTGGCTCAGGATGCGGTTGGCGCGCACCGCCGTGTGGCAGGCGAGGGTGCCCAGCAGCTCGTTGCGCCGTTCGATCAGCACGCGCGAGCCGCCGAATTCGCGCACGTCGCGCAGCACGTCGCGCGCCAGCGTTTGCGCATCGGCGTTCTTGAGCAGCGTCGGCACGCTGCGCACTGCCAGCGTCGTCGGCGACAGGGCCGCGATGTCGAAGCCCAGCGTTGCCAGCGTGTCCGCATGTTCGTGCACGGTGGCGACCTCCATCGCGTCGGCGTAGAACGTCACCGGGATCAGGAGCGCCTGCACCTGCATTTCCTGGCCCTGTGCCTGGGCGTCGAGTGCATTCTTGATCTGCTCGTACAGGATGCGCTCGTGCGCCGCGTGCATGTCGACCAGCACCAGACCGCGCGTGTTCTGCGCCAGGATGTAGATGCCGTGCAGCTGGGCCAGCGCGAAGCCAAGCGGGAAGTCGTCGTTCGACAGCGGCTTGTCGGCGGCCGTCATGGGCACCGGCACCGGCACCGCGGCCGTGCTGGCTGCATCGGAGGCAAACAGCGCGCCGTAGGCTTCAAGCCGTTGGGGCACGCCGCCACCGGTGGCGGCATCGTCCCAGCGGCTGCCCGCTGCGTACGGCGATGGCGAGAAGGTCTGCGTCAGTTGCGCGCCGAACGAGGTCTGCTCGTGCGGGCGCTGTTGCTGCGACGGCGACTGCGACAGTTGCGAGGTTTGCCATAGCGGCGTGCCGCTCGGGCGCACCTCGGCCGCGGTCATCGGCCCCGGCACGCTGCCGTGCGCTGTGGCCGACGTCTGCGCCAGCGTGCGCTGCACTGCGTGGAACACGAACTGGTGCACCGCGCGGCTGTCGCGAAAGCGCACCTCGGTTTTCGACGGGTGCACGTTGACGTCGACCAGCGCCGGGTCGAGGTCGAGCGAGAGCACATAGGCCGGGAAGCGGTCGCCGTGCAGCACGTCCTGGTAGGCTGCCTTGACCGCGTGCACCAGCACCTTGTCGCGCACGAAGCGTCCGTTTACGTAAAAGAACTGGCCGTCGGCGCGCGCCTTCGAGGCGGTCGGCAGGCCCACGTAGCCGTGCAGGTGCAGCGGGCCGGCCGCTTCATCCAGCGCCAGGCGCGCCTCGGCAAAATCGCTGCCCAGGATGTGGGCGCTGCGCTTGGCCGCTTCGCTGACGTTCCAGTGGTCGATCGTGCGGCCGTTGTGCGACAGGCTGAAGGCGACATCGGGGCGCGACAGCGCGATGCGGCGCACGACTTCGGCGCAGTGCGCGTATTCGGTTTGTTCGGACTTGAGGAACTTGCGCCGCGCCGGCGTATTGAAGTACAGGTCCTGTACGTCGATCGTGGTGCCGCAGGCGCCGGACGATGGCGCCACCACGCCTTCGTGCGAGCCGACGATCTCGAACGCGTGCGCAGCGTCGGCCGTGCGCGAGGTCACGCGCACCGAGGCGACCGAGGCAATCGAGGCCAGCGCTTCGCCGCGAAAGCCCAGCGTGCCGACGTTTTCCAGGTCGCTCAGCGAAGCGATCTTCGACGTCGCGTGGCGCGACAGCGCGAGGGGCAGCTGCTCGGGCGCGATACCGCGGCCGTTGTCGGTGATGGCGATGCGTTTGACGCCGCCTTCTTCCAGGCGGATCGTGATCGTCGTCGAACCGGCGTCGAGCGCGTTTTCCAGCAACTCCTTGACGACGGCCGAGGGCCGCTCGACCACTTCGCCGGCGGCGATCTGCGAAATGAGCTGGTCGGGAAGCTGCTGGATGGGACGGATGGTCGGGGCAGGGGCGTTCATCCGCAGATTATAGCCCGCCCAAAAAGAGCCGGATCGTCCCCGGCTGCAAATTGCGCCGCCGCCCCTGTGGCTTCAGGGCTGCTCGCGCACGGGAATCGGCACGTTGCACAGGTCGATCGCGCCGGCCGCTACCTTGCTCCACGGCCCGCCGCGGTTGCGCTGGGCGTCGATCACGGCCTGGAACGCGGCGCTGTCCGAACGCATGACCTCGAGCTTGCTGCGCTCGGCGGGCGGCACGTCGGCCGCCATGCGCACGCTGGCGATCGGCGTGCGCTGTTCGGCCTTCTCGTAAAAGCCCGCAGCGCCGGTCCCGCGCGGCATGACGGTGAGCAGCGGCATGCCGGCCACGATGCGGCCCACGACCGTGATGTTGCGGTCCAGGTGGCGCGGCGCGTGGCCGATCACCGTGTAGAGCTGCGAGCCATTGCCGGTGTCGGCGCCGTTGTCGCGCGCCACGCCGATCATCGCGTAGCAGTGCGGCAGCCAGGTCTGTTTGGTGGCCGGATTGCGCGCGACGGGAAAGCCGTCGACGTGACCGATTTGCGGCGCGTAGACGTCGCGCTCCTTCAGGTGCGTGAAGGCATCGTTCTTCGTGTACGGCACGGTGAATTCGGCGGGCACGGTCTTGGCGGCCTTGAACGGGCGCGGCTTTTCTTCATCCGGATCGCCCCATTGCACGACGAAGCCATCCTGCGCGCGCATCACCCACAAGCCGTCGAAATAGCGTTCGCGCACCAGCGCGCGGATATTGGCGACCGTGTTCGGCGCGAAGCGCGGCGCCAGTTCGATGACGACGCGGCCCGTCGGCAGCTCGATGTACATCGTGTTCTCGGGGTCGAGCGCGCGCCAGTCGGCTGCTTTGGACGCTTTCACCACATCGGCCACCGTCAGCCTGGGTGGCAATTCCTGGTCAGCCTTGGCTGGCGCGGCGTGCGCGCCTGAGACGGCCAGCAGCGCGCACAGCGCCGCGCCGACGGTTGCCTGGATTGTCGTCTTGTTTGATGACGCTGCCTGCATCTGCTCCCCCTGTCGTTGTAAGTATCGGGCAATTGTAGTCGAGGGCGCAGCGTGTGGGGCGGGCGATGCAAGAATGACACGGGATGTTGTCGCGAAGGCTTGCAAACTGGCTAATCCGACGAATTAAGTCCCTATGTTGCCGGTGCGCACTCAAGTTACAGGCGCCGGGTCCGATAAAGGAGGGAGAGAATCAAACTATCCGAAAATCACATGCGTAACCTGATCGCACTTTGTACGCTGGGCCTGGTCACTGCCCTGGCACAGGCGAACGAACCGACACCGAAGACTGCCAAGCCCGTGGCCGAGCCGGCCAAGCCTGCGATCGCCTCCATCCGGCCGAATCTGAAGCCGGCCGCGGCTGCGCCTGCTGCTGCCGCTGCGCCCGCGAAATCCGAAGAAGATACCGAGGTCGACCTGTCGGTGCGTATCGCCGAAAAGCTCGCCGAGCTGCGCGCCAAGCAGGCCCTGCGCGCCGAAGAAGCCGCGCGCGCCCGCAAGGCCGCCGACGCGCGCCGCAAGAGGGAAGCGGCGATGGTGGCGGCCGTGGCCGTCGAAGCGGCCAAACCGAAGAACGGTACGCACTGGAGTTATGACGGTGAATTCGGGCCCGAGAACTGGTCCAAGATCAATACCGCATGGGCGGCCTGCAATGCGGGCAACCGCCAGTCGCCGATCGACCTGCGCGACGGCATCAAGGTCAACCTCGAGCAGATCACATTCGATTATCAGCCGAGCTCGTTCAACGAGATCGACAACGGCCACACGGTGCAGGTCAATGTCGCGGGCGGGAACTTCCTGACCGTGGGCGGCACCACGTACGAGTTGCAGCAGTTCCACTTCCACCGGCCGGGCGAAGAACGCGTCAATGGCCGCGGCACCGAGATGGTGGTGCACATGGTGCACAAGAGCTACGACAACAAGATCGCCGTGCTGGCGGTGCAGCTCGAGCGTGGCGATGCCAATCCGATGATCCAGACCGTGTGGAACAACCTGCCGCTGGAAAAGCTGACGACCGTGACGCCCTCGATCGTGCTGAACGTGAACGAGATCCTGCCGGCGCGGCGCGACTACTTCACGTACATGGGCTCGCTAAGCGAACCGCCCTGTACCGAGAACGTGCTGTGGATCGTGATGAAGCAGCCAATGACGGCCTCGCCGCAGCAGATGGCGCTGTTTTCGCGGTTGTATCCGTACAATGCGCGGCCTGTGCAGCCGAGCAATGGACGGATGATCAAGGAATCAATGTAACAGCGCGATGTAACTGCTCAGCTGACCTTGTAGCGGCCTTCCCAGGCCGTGCCGGGTGCGAGCTGCACCGGCGTCAGCTGCGCCGGTTCGATGCAGACGAAGCGCTGATACTCTTCGTCTTCCATGTCGGCCAGCGCCGCCGAGTCGGCTGCACCCGGATTCCACACGACCGCATCGGAAAAGCCTTCCTGCTCGAGCGTCAGCACGCGTGCCCAGGTGCCCAGGAAGATGGTGTCGTCGACCTGTTCGTACACCACGTCGAGCTTGTCGGCGATCGACAGCGTGCCCGCTTCGAGCCCTTCGATGCGCACGTCGGCCAGGTGCGGCACCAGGTGGTAGCTGTGCAGCGCCGCCGCAAACGGAAACGCGGCATCGCCCGTGTTACGTACATTGAAAGCCATGATCAGTTCGTTGGCGCGCACGGCCACGCGCAGCTGCAGCGCGAACCGGTGCGGCCACGCGCCTGCCAGTGCCGGCGGCAGGTCGGCCTCGTTCAAACCAAACACGGCCCACGCCGCGCCATCCTCGACGCCGCTGTCTTCCAGGCGCCAGGTGGCCACGCGCGCAAAGCCATGGCGCATGCCGTCGCCCTGTTCGGCGAACTGCGGAAAGATCACCGGCACGCCGCCACGGATCGCGCGGCTGCCGTCGAGCGCCGAGCGGGCGCTCAGGAACATGCGCTCGCCGCCGTCGGCCCCGTGCCACGAGACCAGATGCGCGCCGTACAGCGTGACGACGGCGGTGGCACCGTCGGGCGCCGTGATGCGAATGGCAGGCAGCTGCCCGAAAGTGATGTGGTCCATGTCAGGTCTGGCGGCTCTTGGCCATTGGCGGGTTGTCGGCGAAATAACGGCGGATGCCGTTCGTGATGGCGTTGGCCAGCTGGTCCTGGTAGCCGTTGTCGTTCAGGCGCGCTTCTTCCTGCGGGTTCGAGATGAAGGCGGTTTCGACCAGGATCGACGGAATGTCCGGCGCCTTCAGCACGGCAAAGCCGGCCTGCTCGACCGAAGCCTTGTGCAGCCGGTTGATGCCGCCGATTTCGCGCAGCACGGCCTTGCCGAGCTTGAGGCTGTCGGTGATCTGCGCCGTCGTCGACAGGTCGAACAGCACGCTGGCAAGCTGCCGGTCGGCGCTGCCGCCGGCCAGGTTCACGCCGCCCACGAGGTCGGCCCGGTTCTGGTCGTTGGCCAGCCAGCGCGCGGCGCTGGAACTGGCGCCTTTTTCGGACAGCACGAACACCGACGAGCCGCGCGCCGTGGGTGAAACCCAGGCATCGGCATGGATCGAGACGAACAGGTCGGCCTGCACCTTGCGTGCTTTTTCCACGCGGGTATTGAGCGGCACGAAGAAGTCGCCGTCACGGGTGAGCATCACGCGCGTGTTGGGCAATTGTTCGAGCTTGTTCTTGAGGCGCTTGGCCACTTCGAGCACGATGTCCTTTTCGCGGCTGCCATTGGCGCCGATCGCGCCCGGGTCTTCGCCGCCGTGGCCCGGATCGAGCGCGATGGTGACCATGCGCGCCACTTTCTGGGACGGGCGTGCACCGGCCCTGCCGGGCGTGGGCTGCACCGCCTGGGCCGGCGGTGTGCCGCGCAGGCCCGAGATCTCTGCTTCGAGCCGGGCGATGGCATCCGGCGCGGCGTTCGGCTGGGTGCGCGGCGCCACTGGCGGCGGGGTCGGGATCTGCACCGGCGGCGTGGTGGCAACGATGGCGCCTGCCGCTGCGGCAGTGCCCGGTCCGATGGCGCCGGACGGCGGCAGCACGGTGGCCGGCATCGTGGCGCCCGGCGGACCGGATACCGGGTCACCCAGCGCCGGCGTGCCGGCTGCCACGGTCTTGGTCGGGCCGGTGCTCCATTCGCCGCTTTCGATCATCGCCGCGATCGGGTCGACCGGCGTGACCGGGTACAGGTCGAAGATCAGGCGGTGCTGGTAGCCGGCCACGGGCGCGAGCGTAAACACTTGCGGCTTGACCTCGGCTTTCAGGTCGAACACCAGGCGCACGACGTTCGGCCGGTTCTGGCCCACGCGCACCTGCTTGATGTACGGGTCGTTCGATTCGATCTTGGCCACCAGGCTCTTGAGCGTGGGGCTCAGGCCCAGGCCGTCGATGTCGACGACCAGGCGCGGCGGATCGGGAATCAGGAAATGCTCGGTCTTGAGGTCGGTGTCGTTTTCAAGCGTGACGCGGGTGTACTCGGGCGCGGGCCAGACGCGCACCGCGAGAATCTGGTTGGCGCTGGCGGGCAGTGGGGCGACGACGGACAACAGCAGCGTCCCGCCGGCCTTGAGCATGACGCGGCGGCGTGCGGAGGGCGTACTTACTGGTGCGGCGGGGGGAAAGCGAGACGATCGAGGCATAGCAGGCCCAATTCAGACAACGCTTGCAATTCTACAGCACGACCGTTGCCGCTGACGCTCAGCAGTAAACGGATGTCCGGCGGCGGTAACACGGGCTCGCCTTTTTCGGGCCACTCGACGATGCAGACGTTGTGGCCGTCGAAATCTTCGCGAAAGCCGGCGTCCAGGAATTCTTCCGGACTCGACATGCGATACAGATCGTAGTGGATCACGCTCAGCGGTTGATGGTCAAGCGTCACGTTGTACGGCTCCGACAACGTGTAGGTCGGGCTCTTGACCGTGCCCGTGTGACCCAGCGCGCGCAGCAGGGCGCGGGTGAGGGCGGTCTTGCCGGCGCCCAGGTCGCCGTGCAGGTAGATGACCAGGCCGGGCGCCAGCGCGCGGGCTAGCGCGCCGCCCAGTGCATCGGTGGCCGACTCGTCCGGCAAATAGTGGTGCAAGTGCGCTTTGATGGGCTGCATGGCATAAAATAGCGTGTTGTACTGCATTCTTTTCTTGTGGTGTTCCCACCCCGGTATGTCCGATTCCCCAACCTCATCCGTCGACCTGCCCCAGCTAGCGCGCGCCATCAAGGGATGGGGCGCGGGGCTGGGCTTTGCCGACGTGCGCATTGCCGATGTCGATCTGGGGCACCTGGAAGCGGGCCTGCAAGCCTGGCTGGATGCGGGGTACCACGGCGAGATGGATTATATGGCAACCCACGGCATGAAGCGTGCGCGGCCGGCTGAACTCGTCCCTGGCACCGTGCGCGCGATCGTGGTGCGGATGGACTATCTGCCGACCGAACGCCAGGACGACTGGCGCGCCACGGAACGCCTGCGCCAGGCTGACCCGAATGCGGCCGTCGTGTCGGTGTATGCGCGGGGCCGCGACTACCACAAGGTGCTGCGCAACCGGCTGCAGGCGCTGGCCGAGAAGATCCAGCAAGAAATCGGGCCGTTCGGGTTTCGCGTGTTCACCGACTCGGCGCCCGTGATGGAATTGCCGCTGGCCGAAAAAGCGGGCCTGGGCTGGCGCGGCAAGCACACGCTGCTGCTGTCGCGCGCGGCCGGTTCCACCTTCTTCATCGGCGAAATCCTGATCGACCTGCCGCTGCCGGTGGATCCGCCCACCGGCAAGCATTGCGGCGGCTGCACGGCCTGCATCGACATGTGCCCGACCGGCGCCATCCTGGGCCCGGGCAAGCTCGACGCGCGGCGCTGCATCTCGTACCTGACCATCGAGCTGAAAAGCAGCATCCCCGAAGAGTTGCGCCCGCTGATCGGTAACCGCATCTACGGCTGCGACGATTGCCAGGTCGCGTGCCCGTGGAACAAGTTCGCGCAGCGGGCGCAGGTGCCGGATTTCGATGAGCGCAACGGCCTGGGCGAGGGTGACCTGGTGGGCCTGTTCGCATGGGAAGAAGCGGAATTCAACCGGCGCATGGAAGGCAGCCCGATCCGGCGCATCGGGCACGAGCGCTGGTTGCGCAATCTGGCGGTGGGCCTTGGCAATGCGGCGGATCAGTTGCCCGGCGATGCAGCCATCGTGGCGGCACTGCAAGGGCGGGCCGATCATCCATCGGAACTGGTACGCGAGCATGTGGCGTGGGCGCTGGCGCGCCACGGCGCCCGGCCCCATCCGGCCACCTAAACGTCGATGCGTTTCAGGCGCAGCGCCGACCAGTCGCCGTCGATCGAAATCATGGCCACGCCGGTGATGCCATGCTCCCTGGCATAGGCGTTGATCGAATCACGGTTGATGTCGGTCGCCTTCGACGCCGTCTGCTTCAGGTACGCGATCCAGAGCGAGCCGGTGGCGTTCAGCTGTTGTCTGGCGAGCGGCAGGTAATGCGCGAGGTCGTTCTGACCCATGCAAAACATCAGAATGACGTCGAACGGCCCGTCCCCTTGTTTGACGATGTCGGCCGGCATCTGCGCCGCGACGGTCGGATTGGCTTGGCCATTGAGCACGAGCATTGATTTCGCCGTGCGTAAAAACATTTTGTCTGCAACTGTCTTTTCGTTCATGCGCGTTCCCTGAAAGAGCCTGTGCATCGCGGCGCCCTGGCCGCGGCGCGTTCAGACATTATTTTACAAGGCTTGCAGCGGACCGTTCAGACCCTTGACGCGCGGAAAATGAAGACAGTGTGAAGGCAGCGCGGGCGCGCCGCCGGTATTTACTTGAGCAAGCCGGCCAGTTCGACCGCCGTCTTGACCTGCATCTTGTCGAAGATGTGGGCCCGGTGCACTTCGACCGTGCGCATGCTGATGCCGAGCTTGTCGGCCACGACCTTGTTCATCATGCCGGCCAGGATCAGGTCGAGCACTTCGCGTTCGCGCGTCGACAGCGTTGCCAGCCGCGCCTGCACTGCAGCGGATGTGGCTGCCTTGCGCGAGGCCGCCAGCGCTTCTTCGACGCGGTCCATCAAGACATTGTCGTTGAACGGTTTCTCGAAGAAATCAAAGGCGCCGCGCTTGAGGGAATCGACCGCCATCGGGACTTCGCCGTGGCCCGTCAGAAAAATCACCGGCAGGCGCGGCAGCAGGCCGCGGCCGATCAACTGGTCGAACACGGCAATGCCGTTCATGCCGGGCATGCGCACGTCGAGCAGGACGCAGTCGCCGCTGCCGTCGAGATCCTTGATGACATCGAGAAATTCCTGGCCGCCGGGATAGCTGCGCACGTTGAGGCCGCGCGATTGCGCCAGCCAGGCGAGCGAATCGCGTATGACTTCTTCGTCGTCGACGATGTGCAGCATGGGAGGTCTCCGTAATGGTCGGGCAGGGCGCCGCACGCGATTCTAGCCGACCGCCCGACTCCCTGCCTGCGCGGGCAGCGAAAACGTGAACACGGTGCCGCCGGGCGGATACGGCGCGTGACTCAGGGTGCCGCCGTGGAACTCGATCGCCGTGCGGCAGATCGACAGACCCATGCCCATGCCCTCGGCCTTGGTCGAATAGAACGGCGAAAACAGCCGCTCGGCCACTTCCGCCGAGATGCCATGGCCGCGGTCGATCACCGAGACGGCCACCTGATCATCGATGTGCGCTGCCTCGATGCGCAGCACGCGCTGGTCGGGCACGGTGTCCTGCATCGCCTGGATGCCGTTGCGCGTGAGGTTCAGCAGCACCTGCTCGAGCAGGACGCGGTCGGCCAGCACCGGCGGCAAGCCCGGTGGCAGGTGCACGCGCAGCACCACGCCGGCCTGGCGCGCCTGCAATTCGATCAGCGCATGCACGCTGGCAATGACGCTGCGGATCGTCAGTTCCTGGCGCAGCGGTTCGCGTTTTTTGACGAACTCGTGCACGCTGCGGATGATCTGGCCGGCGCGCTGGGCTTGCTGGCGCGCCTGTTCCAGCGCGTGGCGCAGCATGCCGGGCTTGACTTCCTGGCCGGCGCCGGCGGCGCGGTCGAGCATGTTCAGCGCGCCGACCGTGTAGCTCGAGATGGCGGCCAGCGGCTGGTTCAGTTCGTGCGCCAGCATCGACGACAGCTCGCCCATCGTGGCCAGGCGGGCGCTGGCCTGCAGTTTTTCTTCCTGCTGGCGGTTGAGTTCCTCGACGCGCTTGCGATCCGTGATGTCGAGCACCGAACTCATCCAGCCGGTATGGCGCCCGTCGACATCGACCAGCGGCGACTCGAACACCAGCACCGGCACCCGCACTTCGTCGGGCCGCTGGAACACGGTTTCGAACTGCGGCGTGACCTTGCCCGACAGGATGCCCTGGAAGCGGTCTTCGTATTCGGCCATCGCTTCGGGCGCCCAGTACGCCATCGGCGGCTTCTTGCCGATCAATTCTTCCTGCGACAGGCCGACGATCTGGCAAAAGGCCCGGTTCACGTACGTCACGCGGCCCTCGAGGTCGCGCGCGCGCAGGCCCGTGATCAGCGAGTTTTCCATGGCCGTGCGAAACGCCATTTGCTGGCGCAGCGCGGCCTCGGCCGCCAGCGTGCGCGAGATGTGGCGCCACAGCGCCGCCAGGCTCATCAAGAGGCCAAGGGCCAGCACGATCACCGAACCCACCAGCAGGTTCGGCAGCAGTTGCGGCGCGCGCTTGACGCTGTTGGTCGACAGCACCAGCTGGGCGCCGGGCAGGTCGAGCTCGCGCTGGTGCGTGTAGACGTTGCGGCCCGGGCCGCCCGACGCGCGCCGCGCCACTGGCAGTTCGTTGCGGTCGAGCAGGGTCAGCGCATTGTCCTGCGCGAACCACCACGGTACCGTTTCATCGAGCAGCACCTGCAGGCTGTAGGTGGCCACCAGGCTGCCGGCGAACTGGCCGCCGCGAAACAGCGGCAGGTAGTAGTCGATCACGCCGTGGGTCGATGCCGTGGCGCCGTAGGGCACGCTGTAGCGGCCGCGCCGGATCGAGCGCGCCATCTCCCCGGCCAGCAATGTGGCAGGCGGCAGGCCGGCGGCAGGCAGGTCGCTGCCGTGGATGGCTTGCTGGACGCCGTCGGCATCGCTCCAGACCACGCGCACCAGTTCCGGGCCATTGGTAAACATCTGGCGGAAGCGCGCTGACAGCTTGGCCGGCGGCAGCGGCGCGACGACGAGGTCGGCGCCGAGCGCGGCCAGTGCTTCCTCGCTGCGCGCCAGCTCGAAGCGCAGGGTCTGTTCGACCCACAGCGTATCTGCAATCAATTGCTCTTGCCGGTCGTTGCTCTCCATCTGGCGCGCCTGCCATGGCAGCCAGATCAGCACGGCCAGGAACAGCAGGACCAGCAGGATCGGTACCATCCAGCGCAGGAAGCGCCAGCCGCGCGAGCGCGCGCGCGGCTCGGGCTCGGCGTCCAGGTCGTCGGTCGCCCCGGGCTGGATGAATGGAAATTTCATGCAAGGTCCTGTTTTGGTTACACTGTCGGGCGCATTGTGGCATCGCCGCGATGGCGGGCAATGCGGCATCCACCAGTGTAACGTTTCATCAGGAAGAATCGAATCGTCATGCAACTCAATTCCCTGGCCATGCGCGCGCTGTGCGCTGCGCTGGCCGCAGCCGCAAGTATGAATGCCTGGGCACAAGGGCCGATCGTGATCAAGTTCAGTCACGTGGTGGCGCCCGATACGCCCAAGGGCCGCGCTGCCGAGCGTTTCAAGGCGCTGGCCGAGCAAATGACGCGCGGCCAGGTCAGGGTGGAAGTCTATCCGAACAGCCAGCTGTACAAGGACCGCGAAGAACTCGAGGCGCTGCAACTGGGCGCCGTGCAGATGCTGGCGCCGTCGCTGGCCAAGTTTTCGCCGCTGGGCGTGCGCGAATTCGAAGCGTTCGACCTGCCATATATCTTCCCGGACAAGGCCGCGCTGTACAAGGTGACGGAAGGGCGCATCGGGCGCGAGCTGCTGCGCAAGCTCGAACCGAAGGGCATCACCGGCCTGGCCTTCTGGGACAATGGTTTCAAGGTCATGTCGGCCAATCAGCCGCTGGTCGCGCTGAAGGATTTCGACGGCGTGCGCATGCGCATCCAGGCCTCCATGGTGCTCGACGCGCAGATGCGTGCGCTGGGCGCGCAGCCGATGGTGCTGGCGTTTTCCGAAGCCGCGCCGGCCCTGCGCGATGGTGTGGTGGAGGGCACGGAAAACACGCCGTCCAATATGTACACGCAGCGCATGCACGAGACGCAGAAACACCTGACCGTGTCGAACCACGGCTATCTGGGCTACGCCGTGATCGTCAACAAGAAGTTCTGGGACGGCCTGCCCACGGCGACCCGCACGATCCTGACGCGGGCGATGCGCGAAGCGACCGTGTATGAAAAGCAGATTGCCCAGCGCGCCAATGACGAAGCGATGGAAAAAATCCGCCAGTCGGGCACGACCGTGATCCATACGCTCAATCCGGCGCAGCAGGCCGAATGGCGCCGTGCACTGCAGCCGGTGTACAGCCAGATGGAAAGCCGTATCGGCAAAGAGACCGTGCATGCTATCCTGCGCGAAGTTGCACGCTGAGCGTCAAAGCGTGGTCACCAAAGCATTTTGTTTATAAGTAAAACAATTTTCTGTTTTTGTGACCTAAAAGATACATTTTCTATAAGCATTTGCGTTATCATGGCGCTCATACGCACTGAAGTGGTGCGGCGCAGGGCCAGCAACATGCAGTACAGGTTTTGGGGGAGCATTGCTATAAGAACGGTATTCGTACCGGAGAATATTCGAGGAGACAGCACGTTTTACAGAAGTCGTTGGCACTGCCAAACGACCGGAGACGTGACCCGAATTGGAGCGCACCAGATGGTGCGCTTTTTTTTCGCCTGTTTTTCATGTGCTGATACCAAACGACTGGCCGCGCACTCGCTGCGGCGGGTAAGATGCCGGGGTGCCTGCCAGCGGGATGGTCCCGTTGCCGCGCACTGCCAACCGCCGCCATGAAGCCAGATCGCGCCTCCCTGTTGTTCAATGCCATCGTACCGGCGCCCTTTGGCGCGCTGGGCATCCGCACGGACGGTGACAAGGTCTGCGAGCTGGTCTACCTGCCGCCATCGTTCGCCGAAAAAAGCGCCGACAACGCGCTTGCCGGGGAGGCGGCGCAGCAGGTTGCGCGCTATCTGCAGGATCCTGACTTCGTGTTCGACCTGCCGCTGCTGGAAGCCGGCACTGAATTCCAGCGCAAGGTCTGGCAACACATCCACGCGATCCCGCGCGGCGCCGTGCGCACCTACGGGCACCTGGCGCGCGTGATCGGTTCGGCCCCGCGCGCCGTCGGCCAGGCCTGCGGCGCCAACCGGTTCCCGCTCGTGATCCCGTGCCACCGCGTCACCGCCACCGGCGGCCTGGGCGGCTTTGCCAACCAGGATGACGAAAACGGTTTCCATCTGTCCGTCAAACGCTGGTTGCTGCGCCACGAAGGCGCCACCGCAAGCCCATGGCAACAACAGTCGATCTTTCCCTGATCGACGAGTTCTGCGACACGCTCTGGCTGGAACAGGGCCTGGCCAAGAACTCGCTCGATGCCTACCGGCGCGACATGCGCCTGTTCGCCACCTGGCTGCATGCGCATCATCCCGAGCGCGGCCTGCTGGCCGTCGGCGCGGATGACCTGGCCGCCTATTTTGCCGAGCGCCATCCCGACTCGCGCCCGAGCACGGCCAACCGCCGGCTGTCGGTGCTCAAGCGCTTCTACGGGCTGGCGCTGCGCCGTAACCGCATCGAGGCCGATCCGTGCCTCAAGATGGCATCCGCGCGCCAGCCGACCCGTTTCGTGCACACGGTGAACGAAAGCCAGGTCGAGGCGCTGCTTGCGGCACCGGACGTGGCCACGCCACTGGGCCTGCGCGAACGCACGATGCTCGAGCTGATGTATGCCAGCGGCTTGCGGGTGTCGGAACTGGTGGCCCTGAAGCTGGTGGAAGTGAGCCTGAACGATGGCGTGCTGCGCGTGACGGGCAAGGGCAGCAAGACGCGCCTGGTGCCGTTTGGCGAAGAGGCGCGGCGCTGGATCGAGCGCTACCTGAAGGATGCGCGCGGCATCATCCTCAATGGCCAGATGGATGACGCCCTGTTCGTGACAAGCCGCGGTGGGCCGATGTCGCGCCAGATGTTCTGGATCCTGATCAAGAAGCACGCCAAGAAAGCCGGCATCACCGGGCCGCTGTCGCCGCACACGCTGCGCCACGCATTCGCCACGCACCTGCTTAATCACGGCGCCGACCTGCGCGTGGTGCAACTGCTGCTGGGCCACGCCGATATCTCGACCACGCAGATTTACACGCATGTGGCGCGCGAACGACTCAAGCGCCTGCACACCGAGCACCACCCCCGCGGTTAGCGTTAAGGCAAGCCGGGATCGGCGCGGTAGTCCATAATGGCCGGTCAGGACGGTAGCCCCTACCGCTCCATCATATCGAGGTGACTATGGCACGGAATAATTTTCAATACGAAAAACGGCAACGGGAACTCGACAAGAAGCGCAAGGCCGACGACAAGGCCAAGCGCAAGCTCGAACCAAAGAATGATCTCGATGCCGACGGCAATGTCATCGTGCAAGACAGCAGTAACGACAGCGACAGCGAGGCCGTGGCCCCGGCAGCCGTGCCTGCCAGCCCCGCTTGATCTCATCATTGAACTAACCGCGGTAATTGCAGTCTGAGCCATCTGAATGCGACAAGCGGGCAGCTGGCTGCCCGACCTGACGGGTGGGTGCAATTGCCTCGCTGCCAGCACGCAGCGCCGCGTCGCAAACGAAGCGTGTCTCGCAGCATGCCAATGACAGGCTTGTCTTCCTGATTGCTGTCACTGCCCAAGCGAAAGGCGCTGCCATGAGCAAGCCATTGCCAGACCCCCCGGAGCGTGCGGCAGCCAGGCAGGCCGGGTTCGACTGGGCCGGGGGCAACCCGCAGGCCTTTGGCTGGCTCTACCATTTCGTCACCGCCCTCGAAGCGGCGCCGGTGGTTGCCGTGCACTCGATGGACCGCGCCGGCATCATCCGCTTCTGGAACCACGCCAGCGAAGAACTTTACGGCATCCGCGCCATCGACGCGGTCGGCCGGGCGTTTCGCGACGTGGTGTTCCACCCCGGCCGCCAGACCGAATTCGACGACGTGATCGCCACCATCTGGCGTACCGGCCAGGCGCCGCAGGCGAGCGACTGGCTGGTGCAGTCGCCGACCGGCCGCCGCCACTGGGTGTATTCCTGCTACTACCCCGTCAAGCACGACCACGTGATGGAAGAAATCTTCTGCATGGAAGTCGACATCACGGCGCGCAAAGAGGCCGAAACCAGTCTCGCGCAGGCCGCGCAGGTGTTCCAGAATGCGCGCGACGCCATCATCATGATGGATGCCCAGTACCGCGTGCGCGCCGTCAATGGCGCGTTCACCAGCATCACCGGCCATGCGCCCGAGCAGATCATCGGCCACACGCTTGCCAGCCTCGGCTGGGGTGTCGACGACGGCTTCTACGAGCGCATCTGGGCCGAGCTCGACGGCACCGACCACTGGGAAGGCGAACTGGCCAGCGCGCGCAGCAATGGCCAGCGCTATCCGGTCCGCGTCACGCTCACGGCGATTCGCGATGCGCATGGCGACGTGTCGAGCTATATGGCGATGCTGTCCGATATCAGCGAGCGCAAGCGTATCGAGGAGCAGGTGCGCCACCAGGCCGAGCACGACGCGCTCACGGGCCTGCCCAACCGGATGCTGTTCCTCGACCGGCTGCACCAGGCGCTGGCCACCTGGCGGCGCCAGGGCAACCGCTGCGCCGTCATGTTTCTCGACCTCGACAAGTTCAAGGCCATCAACGATACCTACGGCCACCAGGCCGGCGATGTGGTGCTGCGTGAAGTGGCCACACGGGTATGCGCCTGCGTGCGCCAGGTCGACACCATCAGCCGCCTGGGCGGCGACGAGTTCGTCGTGCTGCTGTCGGACATCAAGGGCGCCGACCAGGCAGCCCACGTGGCCGTCGCGGTCACCCAAGCCGTGGCGCAGCCCATCGACATTGGCGGGCAGGACGTGATGCTGTCGGCGTCAGTCGGCATCGCGCTGTGTCCCGACGATGGCGCCGATGTCGAAACCCTGCTGCACCATGCCGATGTGGCGATGTACCACGCCAAGCAGAACGGTCGCGGCGCCTTCCGCTTTTTCGATCCCGCCATGAACGCCCACGTCATCGAGCGGGTCGAGCTTGAAAACCGCTTGCGCCAGGCGCTCGACAGCAAGGAATTCATGCTGCAATACCAGCCTGAAATTGAAGTGGCAACCGGGCGCGTCACATCGGTCGAAGCCTTGCTGCGCTGGCGCCATCCGCAACGGGGGCTGTTGCTGCCGCACGAATTCCTGCCGGTGGCCGAAGATTCCGGGCTGATCGTCCCGATCGGCGAATGGGTGCTGCGCGCCGCGTGTCGCCGTGCGCGCGCATGGCGCCATGCCGGTGCGACCGCCACGGTGGCGGTCAATCTGTCCGATGCCCAGCTGGCGCATGACGGTTTGCTGCCGGCAATCGACGCCGCTCTCGAGAGCGCCGGCCTGCCGCCAGAGGCGCTCGAACTCGAGATCGCCGAAGACGCGCTGATCCGGGGCGAACCGGCGTTTCGCGCCACGGCGCTGGCGCTGCGCGCACGCGGTGTCCAGTTGAATGTCGACCGGTTTGGTACTGGCCTGTCGAGCCTGGAAGCATTGCGGCGCTTCCCGCTCACCAAACTGAAAATCGACCGCAGCTACGTGGGCGACGTGATGCACGATCCCGTGCATGCCGCCATGGTGCCGGCCATCATTGCGGTGGCGCGCAGCCTGCAGCTACGGGTGGTGGGGGAGGGCGTCGAGACTGCCGGGCAGCTCGACTTCTTGCGCCGCCATGGTTGCGACGATTACCAGGGGTTCTATGCCAGCGCGGCCAGTACACGGCCGAACCTGGCGCCGCATCGGCCGTGAACCTGGCGGTGTTAGCCGAAGAGCCGGATCCTGGCCAGAACCTGCCCGTGATCCGACGATTCCGGCAACGCCAGGTTCAGGTGATCGTTCAGATACACGACATCGATCACTTCTCCGATTGCATCGGGCAATGCCGGATTGAATTCCGGCGAGACCAGGATATGGTCGATCGTCGAATGCCGCGTGTCGTGCAAAATTGAATACCCCACATGGCGCTGGTGATCGAGCCGGCGCTGCACCTGGCTCGCGTCGTACAGGCGTTCGCTCAGCGGCGTACCGGCGCCCAGCACGATTTCGGTCGTCACCGAATCGGCCACGTCGTTGAAGTCGCCCAGCACGATGCGCGGGCGGCGGTGGGTGTGCGCCATGTCCGTCAGCAGCACGCGCAGCGCGGTGGCCTCGGTGCCGCGCCGGATCAGCGAGCGCAGGCATGCCAGCGCGTACAGGTGCGGGTCGGCCCCGCTGTCACTAGAGCGGTAATCGGGGCGGCGCGATTTCAGGTGCACGACGACGACGTCGATCACCACGCCCGACGGCGCAATCACGCCCGCATGCAGCGGGGCGCGCGTGAAGCGGTCCGGGTCGCGGCTGCCGGCGGGCATCGTGACATTGGCCGGGAAGGTGCCCAGCTCGGTGCCAGGCTCGGCCAGCGGCAGGCGCGAGACCAGGGCCACGCTGGGCGTCAGGCGCGCCGCGCCCGGGTCGGGATCGAAGCCGATATGGTGCGCGTCGTGATAGCGCCGCGTGCGCCGCAGGACTTCCGCCAGCACGCTCTGCGAAAAAATTTCCTGGAAGCCGATCACGTCGGCATTGATCAGGTCGAGCTGGCGCGCCGTCCAGTCCAGTTTGGCTTCGTATTCGTCGGCCGTGGTGGGGGCGAGATTGTCGTACAGGCGTGCGCCAGGCGGTGCCAGATTGAAAGTGTTGAAGGTGGCAAACCGAAGTTCTTCCTGCATAATAGAAACCCCTATTGTTCGTCTTTAGCGTAACACGCATGGCCAAGAAAGAGCACGTCTCCGAGACCCCCGCCACCCAATTCCTGCGCAAGCATGGCGTCGTGTTTTCAGAGCATCCGTATGCGTACCAGGAGCATGGTGGTACGTCGGTCTCGTCCAGTGCGCTGGGCGTGCCGGAACATGACGTGATCAAGACCCTGGTCATGCAGGATGAAGCAGCCAGGCCATTGATCGTGCTGATGCACGGCGACTGCAAGGTCTCGACCAAGAATCTGGCCCGCGCCATCCCCTGCAAGTCGGTCGAACCATGCAAGCCGGATGTGGCCCAGCGCCATTCAGGGTATCTGGTTGGTGGAACATCGCCGTTCGGCATCCGCAAGGCGCTGCCGGTGTATGTCGAAGAGAGTGTCCTGCAGCTCGAAAAAATCTACATCAACGGCGGGCGCCGCGGCTATCTGGTGGGCATCGATCCGCGCGTGCTGGTCGATGTGCTGCAGGCGCGGCCGGTGGCATGCGCCATCGCCGAGTAGCTTCGCCGCACCCATCCGATGGTGTATATTCACGCACCAATTTCCGGTAGAAGAATGAGCCCGATACCGGTGCCCACGAAAGAGACACGATGAACACCCTGATTGCCACGATTGCCGCCTACCTGCTCGGTTCGATTTCCTTTGCCGTCGTGATGAGCCGCGCATTCGGCCTGTCCGACCCGCGCACGTATGGCTCGAAAAACCCCGGTGCCACCAACGTGCTGCGCAGCGGCAGCAAGAAGGCGGCAATTGCCACGCTGGTCGGCGACGCGGCCAAGGGCTGGCTGGCCGTCTGGCTGGCGGTGCGCTATGGCTACGACTACGGGCTGGACGATACCGGCATCGCGCTGGTGGCCATCGCCGTGTTCATCGGCCACCTGTGGCCCGTGTTCTTCCGCTTCGTTGGCGGCAAGGGCGTGGCCACCGCGCTCGGTGTGCTGCTCGGCATCAATCCATGGCTCGGCCTGGCAACGCTGGCGACCTGGCTGATCATCGCTTATGCCTTCCGCTACTCGTCGCTGGCAGCCCTGGTGGCGGCCGTGTTCGCGCCGCTGTACTACGGCCTGCTGTTTGGCGCCGATGCGATCCTGCTGGCCGTGATCGCCATGAGCGCACTGCTGGTGTGGCGTCACAGCGGCAATATCGGCAACCTGATCGCGGGCAAGGAATCCAAGCTCGGCAGCAAGTCGGGCGGGGCCGGGAAAGCAAAATAGGGCAGCGTGCGCGGGGTTTTTACGGAGGCGTTACCATGGTCGGCAATAGCGGCACATTCGCGCCGCGCCGGACAGAAAGGTACTACACCGTGACCAAGCAACTCAGGATTGATTTCGTGTCGGACGTCTCGTGCCCATGGTGCGCGGTCGGTCTCAAATCGCTCGAACAGGCACTGTTGAAAGTGGGCGACGACGTGCGCGTCGACCTGCATTTCCAGCCGTTCGAGCTGAACCCGAACATGCCGCCGGAAGGCCAGGACATCGTCGAGCATGTCACTGAAAAATATGGTGCCAGCCTCGAGCAGCAGGCAGCCAGCCGCGAAATGATCCGCGAGCGCGGCGCCGCCGTCGGCTTCACGTTCGACATGGAGCGCCGCGGCCGCATCTACAACACCTTCGACGCGCACCGCCTGCTGTCGTGGGCCGAAGAAGAAGGCAAGCAACGCCAGCTGAAAGTCGCGTTGCTCGAAGCGTACTTCACCCGCTGCGAAGACCCGAGCAACCACGCCGTGCTGCTGCGCGCGGTCGAGAGCGTGGGCCTGGAGCGCGAGACGGCAGCGCGCATCCTCGCATCGGACGAGTACAAGGACGAAGTGCGCGAGCGCGAGCAGTTCTTCCTCAATGCCGGCATCAAGTCGGTACCGGCCGTGATCATCAACCAGAAACACCTGATTTCCGGTGGCCAGCTGCCGGAAGTCTTCGAACGCGCGCTGCGTGAGATTCCGGGCCTGGAAGCGCCGGTCGACGCCGCCGTTTAAACCAGATCGAGGACCACCGGCTGGTGGTCCGATGCCGCGGTTTCGGACTGCACGTCAAGGGCAGTCAGCCGCGGCGCCAGATCGTCGGTGACGAAGAAATAATCGTAGCATTCAGGCCGCTCGGGCCACGGATAGCCGTGCAAGCCGGTGGTCGGCGCGCGCGCCATGTCGCCGTGCACCACGCGCCAGGCATCGACCAGTGCCAGCGCACTGCCTTCCGGCGCGGCCAGCAGCGCCGCGTAATCCGGCGCATCGGGCGCGAAATTGAAATCACCACACAGGATGGCCGAGCCGGGCCGAAAGCCCAGCTGGTATGGCGCGTCCAGGTTCGGATCGGGCTGGAACAGCAGCGCGCGTGCGCTGGCCTCGGCATGCAGTTCGCGGATGCGGTTGACCTGCGCCATGCGCTGGACGGGCGAATAATATTCGAGATGCGTCGTGAGCAGGCGCAGCTTGCCGCCAGGCGCTTCGACGACCGTTTCAAGCAGGCCGCGCGGCATGCCGGCCGCATGCTCCGGGTCGGCCGGCCACGGCAGCAGGTGACGGTGCACCTGCGAAATGCGGTACTTGGACAGGATCAGGTTGCCGAACAGGCGCGGGACATTGTTCTGGTAAATCTCGCTCGGCGCGTGCTCCATTGCGTGGTAGCCGCCGAAGGCGCCGGCGAGTTGCTTGAACTGGTTGGCGCTGGCGCTGCCTTCAAGCTCGGGGTGATTGGCAGCGACTTCTTGCAGGCAAATGACATCAGGGTTCAGCCGGCGCAGCACGTCGATCATCGCATGAATGCGGATCCGACCGTCCTTGCCACACCCCCAATGTATATTCCAGCTGACTACGCGCATTGTTCACCTCCGTAAAACTTGATCGACGGATATTGCCACCGTTTTAATGGCAACGGTCACACCGTAGGATCAGTGTCAGACAGGCAAGTTCAATGCGGGCGGCAGTCTTTTTGAAGGTTGGCGCCGCTGTGTTTTCAGGCCGCTTCGAGCTCGTCCAGCGGCCAGCGCGGACGCACATTGAACGCGTAATCGCGCTGCGCCAGTGCCGGGTTGCGCTCAAGACGCATCGCACCGGCAAACGCGATCATCGCGCCATTGTCGGTGCAAAATTCCAGCTCCGGATAATAGACCTTGAACTTGCGCTTGGCGGCCGCCGCATTGAGCGACGCGCGCAATTGCTTGTTGGCGCCAACGCCACCGGCGATCACCAGCCGGTTCAAACCCGTGTGCTTCATGGCGCTCACGCACTTGGCGGTGAGCACGTCGACAATCGCGTCGACAAAGCCGCGCGCGATATTGGCCTTGTCCTGTTCCGGGATATCCGCAATCACCTTGACGTCGTGGTTCTTGACGACGGTAAGCACCGCCGTCTTCAGGCCCGAAAAGCTGAAATTGAAGTCCTTGCTGTGCAACATCGGCCGCGGCAGCTTGTAGGCCGCCGGGTCGCCACGCTCGGCCAGTTGCGAGATCGCCGGGCCACCCGGATAGCCCAGGCCCAGCAGCTTCGCCGACTTGTCGAAGGCTTCGCCGGCAGCATCGTCCAGCGTTTCACCCAGCAGCGTGTAGCTGCCCACGCCATCGACGCGCATCAGCTGCGTGTGACCGCCCGAGACGAGCAGGGCGATGAACGGGAAGTCCGGGCGTTCCGACGCGAGCAGCGGCGAGAGCAGGTGGCCTTCGAGGTGATGCACGCCCAGCACCGGCTTGTCGAGCGCGAGCGCCAGGCTGCACGCCACCGACGAGCCGACCAGCAGCGCGCCGGCCAGGCCAGGGCCCTGCGTGTAAGCGATGGCGTCGATGTTCGAGGCCGGCAGATTGGCGCGCTTGAGCACCTCGTCCAGCAGCGGAATGGCGCGCCGGATATGGTCGCGCGAGGCCAGTTCGGGCACCACGCCGCCATATTCTTCGTGCATCGCCACCTGCGAATGCAGGGCGTGGGACAGCAGGCCGCGCTCGGTGTCATACAGAGCAAAGCCGGTTTCATCGCAGGAGGATTCGACGCCGAGAACGATCATGGGGGAAAGCCAGGTGGATTGAGCGGAACCGGGCATTCTACCGCAGGGCGGATGGCGGCGCTGCCCACCCTGCGGATGCTGCGCGGTTTGTTACGGACGCTGCAGCAATTCCTTGTGCGCTTCACGCAGCATGGTTTCTGTTTCTTCCCAGCCGATGCAGCCATCGGTCACCGAGCAGCCATACACCAGCTGCGACAGGTCACCTGGAATCGACTGGCTGCCGCTGACGATGTTCGACTCGATCATCACGCCCACCAGCGACTGGTTGCCGTGACGGATCTGCTGGATGACATCGGACATGACCAGCGGTTGCAGCTCCGGCTTCTTGTAGCTGTTGGCGTGCGAGCAGTCGACCACCAGGTTGGCCGGCAGCTTGGCCTTGGTCAGCGCCTGTTCGGCAATGGCCACCGAGACCGAATCGTAGTTCGGCCGGCCGCCGCCGCCGCGCAGCACCACGTGGCCATAGGCATTGCCGCTGGTGCGCACGATCGACACCGAGCCCTGGCCATTGATGCCCAGGAACGCGTGCGGATTGGATGACGACAGCACCGCATTGATCGCGATGCTGACGTCGCCATCGGTGCCGTTCTTGAAGCCCACGGGCGTCGACAGGCCCGACGACATTTCCCGGTGCGTCTGCGATTCGGTCGTGCGCGCGCCGATGGCGGTCCAGGCGATCAGGTCGCCCAGGTATTGCGGCGAGATCGGGTCGAGTGCTTCGGTCGCGGTCGGCAAGCCGATTTCGCAGACATCGAGCAGGAACTGGCGCGCACGTTCCATGCCGACCTCGACGCGGAACGAATCGTCCATGAACGGGTCATTGATATAGCCCTTCCAGCCGGTGGTCGTGCGTGGCTTTTCAAAATACACGCGCATCACCAGCACCATCGTCTCGCTCACTTCATCCTGCAGCGCCTTGAGGCGGCGCGCGTAGTCGAGGCCGGCTTCGGGATCATGGATCGAGCACGGACCCACGACGACAAACAGGCGCTTGTCCTTGCGGTCGAGGATATTGCGCAGCGTTTCGCGGCCCTGCATCACGGTGGCATAGGCGCGTTCGTTCAGCGGCAGGCTGGTATGCAGCTCGACTGGCGTTGGCATGCGGGCAAACGAGCTGACGTTGGTATTTTCGATTTGTGGCGTACTGGTCATGATGCGATCTATATTTCTTTTGGGGGATGGATCAGTGTAAGCGGAAATTGCTGTATGTGCACATGAGATGTCCTTTGCGCTAAGTGAATCACAAAAGTTTCTTTTTTACAACTACCAGTTGAATTAGCTTTTGAGGCGTCAAAATTATGTAAGAATTGGTTTTCGGAATTATATATTTTGCATAAGACTATGATATTCAGTCGAAAACGGGCTTCGAAGTACGTCAGAGAGAAGAAATTGCCTACCACTGCTTCTCTTGCATTCATTAATGGAACGATAGTTATTACCGCGCTAACTTGGACTGCTTACTTAGTAGGGGTGGTATATCATCAAAGCTTACTTAGTGAATTGGGTTTAAACGCGGAACTTTATCCACAAGAGGCCACTGAGTATTTCATATACGCGTTTTATGCTTGTTTCTCAACATTATCTGCGATATTGCCGCCAATATTCTCGGATGTCATAGTAGCGTTGGTTATTGTTTTCATATGGGTGTTTGTCACAGCTATTGGTTTGATAGTGGTGGCTTTGGAAAAGCATCGATGGGTTACCAGCATCCAGTCTAGGTTCATCGGTAGCCCGCTGTTGAAGAAAGTGTCATTTACAATTTTCTTTCCGTTGCTAGGTTCGATCCTAACATTTTACGTTCCATTGTTTTTTGCTCTAATCCTCACGATGCCGGTTATATTAGGTCAGACTGCGGCAAAGCGTGAAGCCAAATCTTATTTGGCAAAGATTTCAAAAGGATGCGAATCGCTTTCGAGAGAAAAATTTTTCCCTTGTACTGAAGTAACCGAAGAGGGAAGGCAAGTTTCGATAGGCATACTTGTTTCAGCATCGGAGAAATATGTTGGTATGTTGGAGAAAACTGGCAGCCGGTCAATACTCTTGGACGGTAAGGAACTAAGTACGCAACGCGAGGAGCGCTCTCCCTAGTCGAGGTCGGCAACACGTTAGTCAAGCTCGCGCTCGGATTGCCCCTTTCACGTGTATCCTTTTGCCATGACTACCGATATCGAACGCTTTGTCGCTGCCCCCTTCATCAAGGAAATCGGCCGCGGCGTGAAAGGGGCGCGCAGCATGACGCGCGATGACGCGCACCGGCTGTATGCGGCCATCCTCGAGGGCCGCGTGTCCGACCTCGAACTGGGTGCCATTTTGCTTGCCATGCGCATCAAGGGCGAGTCGGTCGATGAACTGGCCGGCTTCATGGATGCAGCGAGCGCCGCATTCACGCCATTGCCCGCGCCGCGCGGCGAATTCGCACCGGTATCGATTCCCACCTATAACGGTTCGCGCAAGCTGGCCAACCTGACGCCATTGTTGGCGCTGCTGCTGGCGCGCGAAGGCGTGCCGGTGCTGGTGCATGGCGTGAGCAATGATCCGGGGCGCGTCACCACGGCTGAAATCCTGCACGAACTGGGCGTCACTGACGCAACCACCGGCGCCGAAGTGCACAATGAATTCGTCCATGGCCGCGCGGCCTTCATGCCGATCGAGCACCTGGCCCCGGAACTGGCGCGCATGCTGGCGCTGCGCCGCGTGCTGGGCGTGCGCAATTCGACCCACACCATCGTCAAGGTCCTGCAGCCGTTCGATGGCCCGGCGCTGCGCCTGGTCTCGTACACGCACCCTGAATACCTGACGACGCTGGGCGAATACTTCGAAGGCGTCGACAGCGAAACCCGTGGCGACGCGTTCCTGATGCGCGGCACCGAGGGCGAAACCGTCGCCCACCCGCACCGCGCCCAGCGCATCGACTGGTTCCATGCGGGCCAGCGCGCGCTGCTGGTCGAGCGCGACGCGCCCACCGACGACCTGGCGATCGTGCCCGACGGCCGCGATGCCGTGACCACCGCCGCCTGGATCGGCGCCGCGCTGCGCGGCGAGGTGCCGGTGCCGCCATCGATTGCCACGCAGGTGGCGTACTGCGTCGAGGTCTCGCGCAAGATCCGCGCCCGCAGTCTGCCAGCGGCCGACTAGCTGTTCGCCAGTGCGCCACTCGCATACAATGGCGGGTTGAGCAAAGGTGGTGGCAGGCATGGCAAATCAATTCGATGTGGCGGTAATCGGCGCGGGCGCGGCCGGGATGATGTGCGCGGCCGTCGCGGCGCAGGGCGGCAAGCGCGTGGTGCTGGTTGACCACGCGGCCAAGCTGGCCGAAAAGATCCGCATCTCGGGCGGTGGGCGTTGCAACTTCACCAACGTCAATGCCGGACCGCAGCACTACCTGTCGAACAATCCCCATTTCTGCCGCAGCGCGCTGTCGCGCTATACCGCGCAGGACTTCCTGGCGCTGGTCAAGAAATACCGGATCGCCCACCACGAAAAGCACCGCGGCCAATTGTTCTGCAACGATTCGGCCGAGCAGATCATCGCGATGCTGCGCGCCGAGTGCGATCTGGGCGGCGTCGAGTGGCGCATGCCGTGCAAGGTGGCCGGTGTGCGCAAGACCGATGACGGCTTTGCCGTCGACACCGATGCCGGCGAGTTGCTGGTGGGTAGTGTCGTGGTTGCCACGGGCGGCCTGTCGATCCCGAAGATCGGCGCGACCGATCTCGGCTATCGCATCGCCACGCAGTTCGACCTGCCACTGATCGAGACCCGCCCCGGCCTGGTGCCGCTGACCTTCGACGGCCCGAGCTGGGAACCGTTCGTGCCGCTGGCGGGCATCGCACTCGAGGTCGACGTCAGTACCGGCAGCAGCAAAGGCAAGGGCGCACGGGGAGGGCATTTCCGCGAAGACTTGCTGTTCACGCACCGCGGCCTGTCGGGGCCGGCAATCCTGCAGATTTCCAGCTACTGGCAACCGGGCACGCCGATTGTGCTGAACCTGTTGCCCGATATGGATGTGGCCGACACACTGATCGGCCTGAAGAAAACCGAGAAAAAACAGCTGGGCAATGTGCTGACGCAGTGGTTGCCCGCGCGCCTGGCCGAAGGCTTGCTCGCGGCCAATGGCTTTGATGCGACTGCGCGCCTGGCCGACATGGCCGATGCAAAACTGCGCGCGCTGGGCGACGCGATCAACCGCTGGGCCATCGTCCCGACCGGCTCGGAAGGGTATCGCAAGGCCGAAGTCACGCTCGGCGGCGTCGACACCAAAAGCCTGTCGCAGCAGACGATGATGGTCAACAAGGTGCCCGGCCTGTACTTCATCGGCGAGACGGTCGACGTGACCGGCTGGCTGGGCGGCTACAACTTCCAGTGGGCCTGGGCATCGGGCGTGGCGGCCGGTCTGGCGGTGGTAAATAGTTGACGTTTGAAAACACCACTTCGTGATTAAAGCTTCCACTCGACTGCAAACGATGCTAGAATTTCGTTCTTCCCTAAATCCAACGGTTTGATTTTTACATGACCACTATCCGCCTTAAAGAAAACGAGCCGTTCGAAGTCGCCATGCGTCGCTTCAAACGCACCATCGAAAAGACCGGTCTGTTGACGGAACTGCGCGCACGCGAGTTCTACGAAAAACCGACCGCAGAACGCAAGCGCAAGCTGGCAGCAGCAGTGAAGCGTCACTACAAGCGCATCCGCAGCCAGCAACTGCCGAAGAAACTGTACTAAGACAGTTCAGACGGCCAAGACCCGGTGACGGCATTGCCAGTCCCGGCGAGTCGCTGAAGTCCGCAAACCCGCTTCGGTTTCGCCGCAGCGGGTTTTGTCGTTTCACCCTTTTGAATACGGAGATCCCATGAGCTTAAAAGAACAACTGACCGAAGACATGAAAAGCGCCATGCGCGCCAAGGAAACCGGCCGCCTGGCAGCGGTGCGCCTGATCATTTCCGAAGTCAAGCGCAAGGAACTCGACGAACAGACCCAGCTGGACGATACCCAGGTGCTGGCCGTGATCGAAAAGATGATCAAGCAGCGCAAGGATTCGATCAGCCAGTTTGAGGCCGGCAACCGTCCTGACCTGGCCGACATCGAAAAGGCCGAGATGGTCATCCTGTCGGCGTACATGCCAGCCGGCCTGTCGGACGAAGAAATCGCTGCCGAAGTCGCTGCTGCCGTTGCCGAAACCGGCGCGACCGGTCCGCAAGACATGGGCAAGCTGATGGGCGTGCTCAAGCCGAAACTGGCTGGCCGCGCCGACATGACCGTGGTCTCCGGCCTGGTCAAGAAAGCCCTGGCTGGCGCGTAAGCGGTACCTGCAACGCGTCGTTTCTGCCCACCCTCGGGCAGGGACGACAACTTGTTGCATATCAATTTGCAGCAGGCGCTGCGGTATAGTCTGGCCCTAGACAAACACTGTGTAAGCTCAAGTGATTCCGCAAACTTTCATCACCGATTTGCTCAACCGGGTCGACATTGTCGATATCGTGGGCCGCTACGTCCAGCTCAAGAAGGGCGGGGCGAACTTCATGGGCCTGTGCCCGTTTCACAACGAAAAGTCCCCCAGCTTTACCGTCAGCCCGACGAAACAGTTCTATCACTGCTTCGGCTGTGGCGCGCACGGGACGTCGATCGGCTTTTTGATCGAATACTCGGGCATGGGCTTTGTCGATGCGGTGAAAGACCTGGCCCAGAACGTCGGCATGATCGTGCCCGACGTCGATGACAAGATCCCGCCGGCCCAGCGCGCTGCGCAGCAGGCGCAGTCGCTGGCGCTGACCGATGCACTGACGCAGGCGTGCGCGTTTTACCGCGCGCAGCTGCGCGAGGCGCCGGACGCCATCGCGTATCTGAAGAACCGTGGCCTGACCGGCGAAGTGGCCGCCCGCTTCGGCATGGGCTACGCGCCGGCCGGCTGGGACAGCCTGCGCGCGGTGTTCCCCGAGTACGAGGCGCATGTGCTGGTCGAGTCGGGCCTCGTGATCGACAAGGTCGACGAAGAGGGCAACCGCCACAAACGCTATGACCGCTTCCGTGAACGCGTGATGTTCCCGATCCGCAACACTAAGGGCCAGGTCATCGGCTTCGGAGGCCGCGTGCTCGACAGAGGCGAACCGAAGTACCTGAACTCGCCCGAAACCCCGCTGTTCCAGAAAGGCCTGGAACTGTATGGCCTGTTCGAGGCGCGCCAGGCAATCCGCGACGCCGGCTATGTGCTGGTGACCGAAGGCTATATGGACGTTGTCGCGCTGGCGCAGCTGGGCTTCCCGCAAGCGGTGGCCACGCTTGGCACCGCCTGCACCAGCACCCACGTGCAAAAGCTGCTGCGCCAGACCGACGACGTGATCTTCAGCTTCGACGGCGACAAGGCCGGCCGCAAGGCCGCCCGCCGCGCACTGGAAGCATGCCTGCCGCAAGTAAGCGACAACAAGACCATCAAGTTCCTGTTCCTGCCGCAAGAGCATGACCCGGACAGCTTCGTGCGCGAGCGCGGCGCCGAAGCCTTCGAGCAAGAAATTGCCGATGCGATGCCGCTGTCGCAATTCCTGTTGCGCGAAGTCACGCAGGAGCACGATCTCGATACGCCCGAAGGCCGCGCCAAATCGCAGTTCGACGCCAAGCCGCTGCTGCAATCGATGACGCCGTCGAGCCTGCGCCTGCAGATCGTGCGCGGCCTGGCCAGCATGACCCAGTCGACGCCGGCGGAGATCGAAAGCCTGTTCGAGTTGTCTAAGCCGGTAGCCACCGCGCGCCGGGCGCCGCCGCGCCAGGGCCGGCCCGAGCCGGTTGGCCTGGAGCGCAAGATGCTGCGCATCCTGGTCGCGCATCCGCACCTGGCGCTGGAACTCGACGAGGTCGCGCTGAGCGCCTTCGACTATTTTGGCGAAGAGGGCGCGGATCGCCTGCGGCATCTGATCGACACCGCGCAGGCCTTGGGCCCACACGGCACGTTTGCCGCACTGTCACAACAGTTGCATGAAGTCACTAACGAGTATGATGGCATGATTGCCGAAATTGCCGCCGAACCTGAAAATGAGGTCGACGGCGACCGCATCGTCCTGCTCAGTTCGGTACGCCAGATCAAGATGGATTCGTTACGCGAAGAATTGAACCAGTTGTTTTCTGCCGGCTTGACCCCAGATCAGGTCAGTACTCGCTATCGCGAGATTACTGCCCAGCTGGACCTTCTGGAACGTGAAGCCACTGCGGCGATGGCACCCCGATGAACACTGGCTTTCTCCCCGTGGGCCAAGGCGTTCACGACTGGAAAAAGAAAGGGTGCGTGCTATAATAAAACGCTAACTATTGCAACTGTTGAAACACTTCTTGGTTCAATTGCGTGCGTGGAGTATTAGTTAGCGGGGCATGGATTTGTGCCTGCAGGATGATGAAGGTAACAAAACTTTATTCTTAACCATCGTAAAGTTAGTCGTTGTGACATCGAAAGCGCCTGTGCCAACCAAGAAACCCGAAACCAACGTGGCTGCCACGACCACGAGAACGTCTGCCGCCAAGGCCGACAATGTGCAAGACAAGGCGGAGGTGCGTACGGCGACCTCGGCACCTGTCAACCAGACGACCGATGCGGCCACGCTTGCCGCCATCGACACGTCGGGCTACGTCTTGCCTTCTGTCAAAGTGCCGGGCCGGCGCGGTCGCAAGCCAAAAGAATTCACTCCTGAAAACGACGAGATCGCCGCGCTGAATGCGGTCGAGCGCGCCGAACTCAAGGCTGCGGACAAGGCCAAGGCCAAGGACCGCAAGGCCAAAGAGAAGGCACTGCTCAAGGATGCGTTCTCGTCCGATACAGAGGCCAGCGAAGAAGAACTCGAGCTGCGCCGCAGCAAGCTCAAGGCCCTGATCAAGTCGGGCAAGGAGCGCGGCTTCCTCACGTACGCCGAGATCAACGACCACCTGCCCGAAAACATCGTCGATCCGGAAGCGATCGAGGGCATCATCGGCACGTTCAACGACATGGGTATCGCGGTCTACGAACACGCGCCCGATGCCGAGACGCTGCTGCTGTCCGACAATGTCCCCAACGCCACCAGCGACGATGAAGCCGAAGCGGCTGCCGAAGCTGCGCTGTCGACGGTCGACTCCGATTTCGGCCGCACCACCGACCCGGTCCGCATGTACATGCGCGAGATGGGCTCGGTCGAGCTGCTCACGCGCGAAGGCGAAATCGAGATCGCCAAGCGCATCGAAGACGGTCTGAAGGACATGATCCAGGCCATCTCGGCCTGCCCGGTGACGATCGCCGAGATCATCGGCACCGCCGCCAAGATCGACAGCGACGAAATCAAGATCGACGAAATCGTCGACGGCCTGGTCGACCAGGAAGGCGAAGACAATACGCCGCAAGTTGCCGCGCCCGCCGCCAGCGACTCGGACGACGACGAAGACGACGAAGACGACGCCGAAGGCGAAGAGGAAGAAGAAGAGGCGCCAAGCAACTCGGGCGCCGCCGGCTACTCGGCCGAACAGCTCGAAGCGCTGAAAGTGACTGCCCTGGGCAAATTCGCCGAGATCGCCCAGCAATTCGACAAGATGCGCAAGGCGTTCGAAAAGGACGGCTACAACTCGAAAGCCTACGTCAAGGCGCAGGACGCGATCTCCAACGAACTGCTGGGCATCCGCTTCACGGCCAAGGTCGTGGAAAAGCTGTGCGACACGCTGCGCGGCCAGGTCGACGAAGTGCGCCACATCGAAAAGCAGATCCTCGACGTGGCCGTGAACCGCTGCGGCATGCCGCGCGCCCACTTCATCAAGGTCTTCCCGGGCAACGAAACCAATCTGGAATGGGTGGATGGCGAAGTCAACGCCGGCCACGCCTACAGCGCGATCCTGGGCCGTAATATCCCGACGATCAAGGAACTGCAGCAACGCCTGATCGACCTGCAAGCGCGCGTCGTGCTGCCGCTGCCTGACCTGCGCAACATCAACCGCCAGATGGCGGCTGGTGAAATGAAGGCGCGCAAGGCCAAGCGCGAAATGACCGAGGCCAACCTGCGCCTGGTGATTTCGATTGCCAAGAAGTACACCAACCGCGGCCTGCAATTCCTCGACCTGATCCAGGAAGGCAATATCGGCCTGATGAAGGCCGTGGACAAGTTCGAGTACCGCCGCGGTTACAAGTTCTCGACCTACGCAACGTGGTGGATCCGCCAGGCAATCACCCGTTCGATCGCGGACCAGGCGCGCACGATCCGTATTCCGGTTCACATGATCGAAACGATCAACAAGATGAACCGGATCTCGCGCCAGATCCTGCAAGAGACCGGTGCCGAGCCCGACCCGGCCACGCTCGCAATCAAGATGGAGATGCCGGAAGATAAAATTCGCAAGATCATGAAAATCGCGAAAGAGCCGATTTCCATGGAAACGCCGATCGGTGACGACGACGATTCGCATCTGGGCGATTTTATCGAAGACAACAACACGCTGGCACCATCGGATGCTGCGTTGCACGCGTCGATGCGGGGCGTGGTCAAGGATGTGCTGGACTCGCTGACGCCACGCGAAGCCAAGGTGCTGCGCATGCGCTTCGGCATCGAGATGTCGACCGACCACACGCTGGAAGAGGTCGGCAAGCAGTTCGACGTCACCCGTGAGCGGATTCGCCAGATCGAAGCGAAGGCGCTGCGCAAACTGCGTCACCCGTCGCGCTCGGACAAGCTCAAGAGCTTCCTCGAGAACAACAGCTGATTGTTGATGCGGGCTTGACGGCCCTGTACTAAAGGCAATATGCTCTCGCCACTTCGCTCATCACGTTCCTATCGATGAGCAGGTGGCGAGTTGCTTGCCACTATCCCAGTTTCTGGGCCTCTAGCTCATGCTTGGTTAGAGCAGCGGACTCATAATCCGTTGGTGCCGTGTTCGACTCACGGGAGGCCTACCAATATTTTTGTTGTGTATTCAAAGGGTTAGGTGACTTTGATCACCTTCCTATCTCTCTGCCTTTCCCTCCTGCTCAACGTATGCTCAAGGGGGAATCAAATGGCATCAATCGGCTAGCGTGGCGATAAGTGGCACGTACGCATCTGTAGGAAAGACCATCCTACGGTCTGTAAGTCTTTCAGTCTGCTCAAGGACGCGCAAACATGGGCGAAGAACACCGAACTCAAACTTGAGCGAGGTGAGGCGCTTGGACGTGAGACGGTTCTTCTCTCTACGCTCTTTCAGCGCGACTTGGCCTCAGTCTCACCCTTGCAGAAAAGGCAAGCAGGAAGTGTCCGCATCAATTCCTGGCTCAAACATCCATTGGCGAGTCGAGATGCCGCATCCATCAAACCAGCAGAAATTGCCCCCTACTGTGATCAGCGAGCCAAAGCAGGGAAGGTAAACACATCTATTAGAATTGAGCTGTCCTTGCTTTCTGCGGTATACAAGTGCGCTAAGCTTGAGTGGGGTTTCACCTTGCTAGCGAACCCGCTAGCCGAGATCAAAAGACCACGACCATCGAGAGGAAGAGAGCGCCGCCTAGAAGAAGGAGAGCTGAATGCCTTGTTGGCGGTTACGGAGGGAACTGTGCTGTCGTCACTCATCCTATTGGCGGTTGAGACAGCAATGCGTGCAGACGAGCTTCTATCTCTTCGATGGGACAACATCAACTTCGACAAGAGAATAGCTCTTCTGCCTGATACGAAGAACGGCGAGCGTAGGATCGTGCCGCTATCATTCCGAGCCCTAGCAATCCTAAACAGCATCGAAAAAGCAGGCGATACCGTATTTGCTGCCTCTGCCTCATATACCATCTCTAATGCCTTTAAACGGGCCACGCAGCGGGCAGGGATAGTTGGATTACGATTCCATAGCCGCGCTCTTGGCTTACGCCGAACCCCATCCGGAAAGTGGCAGCGCTAAGTTCATTGCCAATCATCTGCTGGGCAACGAATTGGTACAACAGTAACTTATGGCCATGCTCAAAAATTAGGCAATTGGTAACGTCTGTGTGCAAGTTAAGTTCTTCACTGCATGAACGAATCCGATAAAGTCAGAACATCTAGCATGAATGTTCCTGACGTTAGCAACGACTCAGTGCCCAGAGTCTTTAGCCTCATTCAAATGCTGATTCAGCCCGGTTGCCTGTTAGAATACGCTGGTCAGTAGACAAGTTGTTCGCCATGCGAACCTACTAAGTGATGAGATGAGTTATGGCGCGCGGCGAGTTGATGAGGAAGTTATTTGCAAGCTATGGTCGGAATGACGAATTCCGATCCGTAGCCGAGCAGATAATTCTGGAGGAAGAGAACAAGAAGAATTCGCTCCTCGCGAAGTCGTTGCGTAAAACGCTTGAGCAAGCCTCTTCGACGGTGGAAGTTGGGATCGCCGGGATGTCTGTTTTGCCTAACGTCACCGACCCTGCACGGGATTTCGTTGAACGTATTGAACCTAACATCTCTCACAGAGCAATTACCCTCTCTAGCGACAATGAACGGGTTTTAGTCGGACTCTTGAAGGAGTTCCGCCATGGGGACCAAATTCGACTAAAGGGTCTGCCTGTAAGATCGAAAGTGTTGCTTTGCGGTCCCCCTGGGTGCGGCAAGACACTCTTTGCTGAGATCTTCGCTGCCGAGCTTGGCCTTCCTTTATATATCGTCAAATTAGATCGACTGATCTCTTCGTATTTAGGTGAGACGGCGACTAACATTCGTAAAATCTTCGAGTTCGCTTCTAAGCGTCCTTGCGTCCTCTTTCTAGATGAATTTGACGCACTTGCCCGCTCACGAGAGGACAGTAGTGAACACAGTGAGCTCAGGCGCGTAGTTAACTCACTGTTACTTTTCATTGATCGATTAAAGAGCAAGGGATTTCTAGTAGCTGCAACAAACCTTGATAGTTCACTGGACCCCGCTATTTGGAGACGTTTTGATGAGGTGCTATGGTTCGATCGGCCTACACCAGCACTGGTTGAACGATTTCTAGTATCGCAGCTCAAGAATGTTAAATGCACATTTGATCCAACGAAGCATTCGATGGCGTTCAAGGGATTTAGCTATGCTGAAATTGAGAGGGTTTGCGTAATGGCAATAAAATCGTCTATTATTCGAGGTGCGAGAGAGGTGAGCGCTGTCGATTTCAAAGCCGCCCTATCCGATGAGAAACGAAGGCGAGCAAGAGTCGCCTAATGTACAACAGCGTTGTTGTAGGGACCTATGCCAAATTTCGAACATCTCAAGTTAGTTCGCCTCCCAGAGCAATTAGAGCGCCGTAAAAAACCTGGCTTTGGCAAGCCGTATGCACGAGAAAAAGCTGCTCATGCTGCTAAGCTCGAGACGCAACTTGACACTGCAATTCAAGTACAAAAGCAACGTCGCCCAGTTACATTTATTGATCCTGCATTAATACTTCGTGTGCAAATGGTTGGTCCTTTGCTTGAGGCCGACTGGGAAGCCGCTGGCCTTACAGTGTTGTCAAATGACGCCGACAGGACATTGGTTTTGTTTGCTAACGCTGATGAGTTATCAGCATTTCGTTATCGCCTTACTGCGTACGGTGGGCCTAAGCCAGCAGGGCAGAAAAACCCGCCCTATGAAAACTTCATCACATCAGTCGAATCGATTTCCACAATCGAGCCAAAGGACCGACTAGGCCCAAGGTTGCGTGAGGCCGGATTCAATTCACTTGATGACATCCTCCCGCATGCCCAGTTCACTGTCGACCTTGAACTGTGGGACTTGGGCAAGAGAGCTCTTCGCGAGCTGAAATTGTCTGAAATTGGCAATTATGTCACTGCCATGGAGGGTGAGGTGTACGATGAGTACATTGGCCCTTCTATTTCACTTCTCCGCCTTCACATCAACGGCATCGTATTGAAAGCACTGCTTTCAGTTGAAGAAATTGCATCAATTGATTTGCCTCCAGTGCCGGACATGATTCAAGACGATATGTATGATTTGTCGCTGGTCGATGTGCCGCCAATGGACGAAGTTCCGGACGATGCTCCGGTCATAGGGATCATTGACAGTGGAGTCAACGCTCATCCCCTCCTTACAGATATCTTAGTAGGTTCCATTGCAGTGCCGGATACCCTTGGAATAGCGGATGATTGGGGGCACGGGACACGGGTAGCTGGGACGGCGATCTTTGGAGACTTGCGCTTGCAGTTGGAATCAGGTTCCCTGATGAGAAATGCGCGTATCTGCTCAGCCAAAGTAGTGAATAGTCATGGAGCCTTTGATAACAGGAAGCTAGTGCCTTCGCAAATGAGGGAGGCGCTTACCACCTTACATTCTCGGTACGGTTGCAGAATATTTGTCATTTCACTAGGTGATCGTACCAGTCCGTATACTGGGGGGAAGGTTGGGGCATGGGCGGCTACTCTAGACGAAGTTGCACGTGAGCTGAATGCGTTGATCATCGTCTCTGCTGGAAATAGAGTTCCAAGGAGCGGGGCCAAAGTTGAAGAAGGAGTTACGTCGTACCCGGCATACTTGACTGAGCCTAACAATCGAATTCTGGAGCCTGCAGGAGCTGCAAACGTATTGACTGTAGGAGCGCTTGCGCATGGAAACGGAATGACTCAGGCCATGGTCGATGACATTCACATTAGGCACATCACGGAACCAGGAGAGCCCGCACCGTTCACACGCGCTGGACCCGGAGTGAATGGGTGTATCAAGCCTGACTTAGTCGATTTCGGCGGAACTATGGTCTACGATGCAGTCACCGGAAGCCTAAAAAATGGTTCACATTATCCTAGCGCAGGACTACTTACCCTTCACAACAAGCACGTTGAAAATTTGTTCAGCTCGGGTTCCGGTACCTCATACGCAGCACCATTTGTAGCGTTCAAGGCAAGCCAGCTTCTTGCTCTTATTCCCACAGCGAGCGCAAATTTGTTGCGTGCACTCCTAGCCAATTCCGCTAGCCATAGTGATGAGATGACGGGTAGGTTACAGACCTTATCAGGGAGCGCAGTTTCTGATGTCTGTGGGCATGGTCAGGCTGATGTCCAACGGGCAGCATATTCAGATGAAAGCCGAGTTGTCCTTTATGCAGAGGCGAGCCTTCCAGTCGATCACTTTGCTGTCTATGAAATTCCGATCCCTTCGGAATTTCAAGGAAACACAGGACGCAGGAAAGTCACGGTAACACTTGCATATGACCCTCCTGTTCGCCACTCCCGCAGTGACTATCTCGGTATAAAAATGAGCTTTCGGCTCATTCGAGGCTGTACCGCTGAAACTGTCTTTGAACATTATCGAAAACGGTCCAAGGATGAAGGGGGGGTACCTGAACTTTCAGCCAAGTTTGACTGTAAATTGAAGCCTGGGTCCACATCGCGAGAAAAGGGGACACTGCAACGAGCATCTATCGAGTTTGCTAGAGGGATAGAATCTTATGGCGACAAGTACTTCCTAATTGTTCGATGTGAAGGGGGATGGGCTCCTGCAGAGTTGGCACAACGCTTTGCAGTGGTCGTTGAACTTCAGCATGAGTCATCGATTGTCCTCTATGAGCGCCTACGTGCCCGTGTCCGTGCGTGATGAATTTGTATCAGTTTTTTCCAACCAAACAAACCGTTGAGCGAATGAATGAGTGGATGCATTTGCGATTACTGGTGCCTTGATGTTGCGGTTCGCTGAGAGTCAACAAGCGTCTTAAACGGATAATTTTGCTGAGATATTTTGAAGGGGCAATGCACCTAAGGAAGGGTTAGAGGCATCCCACGGGGTGGGGGCACTCTCTTATGCTCAACTGTTGCTCAACTGTTGCTCAAGCAAAGCACTGCGAACCTGGTTGCCTCAAGTAGCACCACCAGCGTAAACTGTTGATCTGAAAGGGAAAGAGCAGCGAGAGCAAGGTAGCGCAAAGCGCTAACGACGGACTCATAATCCGTCGGTGCCGTGTTCGACTCACGGGAGGCCTACCAGTCAAACCAAACGGTTAGCAAACGCGCTAACTGCTTCCTCTCCCTCGGCTTCCCCCGCCCACCGACCCTCAACGTTTCGGCTCAAGCCTGCTGATACGCGCCAGGTAAAGCCTGGTCAGGCACCGCTCCAGCGCAGAATCACGGGCACACGACGCACGCGCGTTCAGCCACTGGCGCTGGTCGTTGCGGATATCTTCCCTTTGCCGGGGACCAGCCCCTGCCAGCGCGTCCCGATACACAAAATCGAGGCGCCCGTCGAGTTCGGACAGGGCGGGACTGCGACAGATGGCAGTTTCAATAACGCCGCGCGCCCTGCTGCAGTCGAAGCTCGGGCCATCTGCGTGTGGCGGCAAGGGCTGTTGCATGTTGGATGCGGACTGGTTGATACGTAAGGTGAATGGCACTTGCTTGCCGCGGCGAGCGTCATTGCGCATCAAATAGACGCTGACCTGATAGCGGCCGCGCTCGCGCAGAATGGCCTGGAACCTTGGGCCGTCCATGCTGCCGTTGAAGATCGTCGCACCGGAAGGCGCCGCAACATTGAAGTACAGCGAGGCTTGCCCCTTGTGATCCAGGCGCACGGTGGCGTTGCCGCCAGCGGCGCTGTCGAACGTGTAGGCCTGGGTCTGGTAACCCGTCACGGTCCCGCGCACTTCCACCTCTGTCTGGCCGGGAGCGAACCGCAGCGGTACCGGGGGCGCCTCGGGCTGCACTTGCGCCGTCACGGGCGCGACGAAGAAAACCGTGCTCAGAAACACAGGTACGATCCAGCGACGATGTGATACAGGCATTGATGTCTCCAAATTTTCTAATAGTGGTTTGATCGAGTTGCCCGCAGCATCATGGTGATCCCTTCGTACTGGGGGCGGCGTTGCGCCAGTCGTCAGCACTCTTGCCGACATGACGCAACAAGAACAGGCCATACAGGAACACGGGCAGCGCGATGAGCAACGGTGTCCACGTCCAGCCGGCATCGGCGCCTGCCTCGGCGGGGTGCGTCGTGGCCGAAAGTATCAGCGAGAAATCCCAGAGCGCATGGACGATCACCATGGGCCACACCGAGCGGGTACGGATGCGGATGGCCAGATAGGCCAGGCCCTGCATGCCTGCGGCAGCCGATTGCAGCACTGCCTGGTCCAGTTGCCCGGTCGTGAAGACATTGAGCGAGTGCACGATGCCGAACAGGAATGACGTGAGCAGGATGGTGGGCCAGATACTGAATCGTGCGAGAAGGCCCCGGAACACGATGCTGCGAAACATGAGTTCTTCGGACAGGCCGACGAACAGCATGTTCAGCGCGAGAATGGCTATCACGCCCGGCGATGGCAAGCCGATCAGCGCATCGACCGTCAGCATGATGACGGCGTAGAGCAGCGGCAGCCAGACGAGCTTGATGGATGACGCAGGCGAGGGGCGACGCAGGCCCATCGCGTCGGCGCCGGCAAGCCAGGCCACGACGCCTGCGAAGGCTGCCCCGGCCAGCCAGGGCCAGCCGATCTGATTGGACGCTGCGTACGCGAGGGGGTGTTTCTCGCCGTCGCCGACGGCGTAGCCGATGCCGATGGTCAGCGCGACCCACACCACCATGATCAGCAACGCGCGTATCGGGTTCAGCTGCAACGGTGCACGCATTGCGGATGGGCCTGCGGCAGGAACGCTCATGGCGCCACGCGGTCCCAGACATAGACGCCGGCGTCGGCCGGCAACATCAGGTACAGGCGGCCGTCCTGGAGACGGTAGGAACGCAGCGTGTCGACATCGCGTGCCAGCCGGTCACCCACCGGATCGGGAGGGCACATCATGCGCGTGGTGGCCAGCGGGCCGATGGTGATACTGCCACTGCTGCTGCTGCTGCTGCTGCCGGCGGCTGGCTCGGCACGCCATGGTCCGGTGCCACGATTGCAGTCGAGTTTTGCCGCGACCTGGCCGTCCTTGCCGAACGCCATCGTGAAGCTGTCGCCGTTGGCCGGGCGAAGCGTGCCCGTTGCGTCGTCATTGGACTGGAACATCGCCAGGCGCCACGACGTTCCGTCCAGCGTGGCCGGCGGTGGTGCACCTGCGCATGCAGTGAGAGCAAGACAGGTTGTCAGGATCGCTGAAGTCACGCGCATGGTATTCCTCCCGTTATCGTTCGCTTGAAAAAAATGTTGCTAGCGGCAATTGAACTACGTATAAGGTTGTCTTGAGAATAATATTCTTTACCCATTTCGTCTATACCCGTTTTTGAAATCCGGTACCTGCATGCGGACTGCCTGTTTCTCGAGCCTGAGCCGTACCCTGTTTTGCTTCCTGGTGATGGCAATGATGCATTGCACCGGGAACGCGAGCCAGGCGTTTCCCGGCGCCCCCAAGCCTGACCCGGCGCCAACCGGGGCCAGCGTCCCGGCCATCCCGGTCCAGGATCTGCTGTTTCAGGCCGATGCCGAGCAGCGCAGGGTCGAACTGGCAAGGCAACTGGCGGCGAATACCGAGGTGACACGCGGTCAGGCCCGTGCGCTCGACGCCATCGCGGCGGCGGTGGACGCCAGGACCAATAACATCATGGGTGTCCAGCTGCGTGGCTTGCCGGTGATGCGGCTCGAGAGTCTGGCGCGCCATCTCGATTTCAATGCGCGGCGGCTGGTCGCCTGGGACCAGCAGGCGCGCCACGTGTTCACACCGTACGATGAGCTGGCCGTGCAACTGGCGCACAGCCGCGCTGCCTGGACGGCGACGCGCGCTGCGGCGGCCAGCGGCGCGCTGCCGGTCGTGCTGTCCGAGCGGGTCGAAGTCATCCTGGCAGGCATCGCGGATGCCGAGGCGCGGCTGGGCGACGTGCTGCGCGACCAGCTGATGCTGATGCAGCGTAGCGGGGAGCTCAGGGCGCGCCTCGAGGCCGAGCGCAACCGCATGGCGCTCGTCATTGCCGAGGTCGACGAGCGTCTGCTGCGGATCGATTCGCCGCCGATCTGGCACGCCTTTGACGCAGCCGGGGGACGCCACGAAATGTGGGCTGCCATCGAGCGCGGCGTGCTGATCGAACGCCAGTTCGCCATCGACTATCAGGCCGCCGGCACGGACAACCAGCACGCGCTGCTGCTGGTGCAAGTGCTGCTGCTGATCCTGCTGGTCTGGCTGAACATGCGCAACCGGCGCACGGCCACCGCAGCCACAGTCACCACGCGCCACGCCTTGCACCGGCCTGTTTCGACATGGATCCTGCTGTCGATGGTCGGGGTTCTGGTGCTGGAGCCCGATGCCCCGATGCTTGTGCATGAGATCGCCCTGATGGCGGCGCTCATTCCGGTGTTGCGCCTGCTGCCGAAGCGGCGACGGGGATCCTCGGCCGTATGGCCGTTCGCGGCGGTGTTGCTGTATGCGGTCGACCGGCTCGGTGTGCTGGCGAGCGCCGACAGCAGCCTGTATCGCGCGTTGCTGCTCGTGCTGGATGGTCTGGCGCTGGTCCTGGCCTGGCACGCGATCCGCCTGGCAACGCCAATGCCGGAGCGCGCGCCGCAGGCTGCTCTGGCGTCGCGTGCACGGGTATTCGTACGGCCGTTCGCGTGGACGGTTGCCGGCTTGCTGGTCATCGCTGTCGTCGGCAATATCGTGGGCAACGTGACGCTGGCCGAAATGCTCACCAGCGGCATCATCGACAGCGCCTATATGGCGATCCTGCTCTATGCCTGCGCGATCGTGTGCCGCGACATGGCGCGCGCGGCGCTGGCAGGCCGCGCAGCCCGGCGCGGTCAGACCGGCGCCGGCAATTATGCCGACCTGCGGACATCGCTGGTCAACGTGCTCCTGCTGGCGGCGGCCTGCGGTTGGCTCTTGTACAGCCTCGACCGCTTCCGCCTGCTGCGCCCCGCGCGCAGCGCGCTGAGCACCATCCTGGGCCTTGGCATCGAAGTCGGGGAAATCTCGGTGCACCTGGGCGAGGTGCTCACCTTTGCCGTGTCATCCTGGCTGGCCTACTGGACCGCGCGCGCCGTGCGCCGCGTGTTGCGCGAGGAATTGCCAGGCCACCGTCATCTGGCGCGCGGGGTGGGCAGCAGTATCGCCACGCTGAGCTACTACGCCGTCTTGCTGGCAGGCTTCTTGATTGCGCTGTCGGCCGCCGGCGTGGCGCTCGGACAACTGGCCATCGTGTTCGGCGCCCTCGGCGTGGGCATCGGGTTCGGTCTGCAGAATATCGTCAACAACTTCGTCTCCGGGCTCGTGCTGATGTTCGAGCGCCCGATCCAGCCCGGTGACACGGTCGATGCGGCCGGCGTCTCGGGCACCGTGCGCGAGATCAGCCTGCGCTCGACCACCATCCGCACGGCCGATGGCGCCGATACGGTCATCCCCAATGGCCTGCTCCTGAACGGGAGTCTCACGAACTGGACGATGTACGACCGCACCAGGCGCTTCGAGATCACGATCGGTGTGGCCGACGATGCCGATCCGGACCGTGTGCTCACGATCCTGAGCGCGCAGGTGGAGGCGACCGCCGGCCTGTCCACCGAACCACCGCCCAGGGTGATGCTGACCGACTACGGCGATGGCGGGCTCAGGTTCGTTGTCAGTGTGTGGACCGAGGATCCGGGGAGCTGGGGCACCGTTCGTAACGCCTTGCTGACGCGGATCCATTCGGCGCTGCAGGCAGAGGGCATCGCCGTTGCGCGCCGCAAGTTCGACGTGAACCTGCACGGCACTGCTGCGGACCCGGTAGTTATGTAAGTCTATTATTCAACAACACTCAAAGGAGTCAGTCATGAAAATTCTCCCTCTTGCCATGCTGTTGGTCGCGATGTCGGCCAGTGCCCAGCAGTACGAACGGTATGACCGTCCACGGTCGGATGACACGCGTCAGAACGATGACCGCCGTTACGGTGGCGAAGACATCCAGCTGTCGTGCTTCGGCCAGGCCGAGAACACCCGCTACGAAAACCGGTCGGGCGTGGAGTGGAATTCGTCCACCCACAAGTACGAGCAGAAGTCGGAAGTGGTCGCCGGCAAGCATGACTTCGACACGACCGTGACTATTTCGATCCATGACGATCGGGGCCGCATCCGCATTCCGAAGCAGCTGATCCCGCCGATGAATTCCGGCGGCAGCGATGGCTGGTGGGATATCGATGAGCTGCTCGTCGGTCACAACGAGATCCGGGGCCGCTTCCGCCTGAACGCACTGAACCGGCCGACCCTGAACATCGATCGCCGCAGCGGCGCAATCACCGTCGAAGGCATGATCGCCTTCAACGGCCGTTGCGAAATGGACAGCGGACACCGCCGCTTCTGACCTGCTAGGGGCTGCTGCTCATCACCGTAAGACCGGTACCCGGCTGGCCGCTCCTGAGCGGCGCCTGGGTCACCAGCAAGGTGGTGCCAGGACGCAGGATCGGCACCACCTGTTCATGGAATTCGCGCGGAATGCGCACCAGGTTGCGGGTGGCCTCGTCGACGACGCGGCCGGCCTCGTCCTCATGGCCCGACACCCCGGCAAAGACCCAGGCCGGCTGGCCATCGGCATCTTCAGTCAGCGTCAGGACATGGGTGGCATCGTTGCCCTGATCCAGCGAGATTGGCGAGCGGCCGATCTCGACCCCGTTGCGCAGCACGATCAGTGCCTGGTCGCTGCGCGACATCACGATGGTCACCGGCCCCGATGCGGACCGCTCCGGATTCCAGAAGCCGGTGTCCGGCACGTCGCCATCCGACGGCGCCAGCACGTCACCCGACCCGGTGCTGACGGGATGGGCTGCATTGCCGGCGATGATGACGGTCGTGGCATGCCCGGTCGTCTCGAACAGTGCCTTGGCAAAGGCGAAGGGAAGATGCACGCAGCCATGGCTTTCCGGGTAGCCCGGGAGTCCACCGGCATGCAGCGCGACACCGTCCCAGGTCAGGCGCTGCTGGAACGGCATCGGCGCGTTGTTGTACTTGCTGGAACGGTGTTTCGCATCCTTTTGCAGGATGGTGAATACGCCGGTCGGCGTCTCGTGCCCGGGTTTGCCGGTGGAGACGGTGCTCACGCCGATGCGCACGCCGTTGCGGTACACGGTGGCGAGCTGTTTCGACAGGTCGACGAAGACCAGCAGCGGCCCCTGCGGCGAAATCTGCGGCGCCCACACCCATTGGCCGGGCTTGAGCCGGTCTGCCTGGCGTGCCAGCTCGACAGCGGACGACACTTTTTCTCCCTGCGCCAGGACTGGTCCGGCAAGCATGGCCGCGAGGACCCCGGCTGCGAGCAAGGTTAGCGAGCGTGTGTTCAATGCATGCTCCTGTGACGAGATGAATTTTCGGTATGCACGATCCTGCTGAACCGCCCGACCCGGAAGCATGATCATATAACCAAAAAGAACTGTGGTCGAAAGTTCGTCCATGATAGAGAGGCGCTGGCTGTTGGCGCGCCCTTTGGCTTCGTCGTCCCCACCGATATTGCTGCAATTATTAAAACTGAGTTAACAATGCTTTGAATTATGGTTATCTTGTAACTGTCTTCATCCGATAAAGTGGTGCTCACGACATTACCCTTCACGGAGACAGCATCAATGAATACCTACAACATTGCAACCATCCCAGGCGACGGCATCGGCAAGGAAGTCGTGCCGGCAGGCCAGCAAGTACTGGCAGCGCTGGCGGCAACCAGCGGTACATTCCAGTTCAACTTCGAGGATTTTGACTGGGGAGGCGATTACTACCGCAAGCATGGCGTCATGATGCCGGCCGACGGCCTCGATGCGCTGCGCGACAAGGATGCGATCCTGTTCGGTTCGGCCGGAGATCCGGATATTGCCGACCACATCACCCTGTGGGGCCTGCGGCTCAAGATCTGCCAGGGCTTTGACCAGTACGCCAATGTGCGCCCGACCCGTATCCTGCCGGGCATCGATGGTCCGCTCAAGCGCTGCGCGCCGCAAGACCTGAACTGGGTGATCGTGCGCGAGAATTCCGAAGGCGAATACTCTGGCGTCGGCGGTCGCGTGCACCAGGGGCACCCGATCGAAGCGGCGACCGATCTGAGCATGATGACCCGGGTGGGCGTCGAACGCATCATGCGGTATGCGTTCAAGCTGGCCCAGTCGCGTCCACGCAAGCTGCTGACCGTGATCACCAAGAGCAATGCCCAGCGCCATGCGATGGTCATGTGGGACGAGATCGCGGTGCAGATCTCGAAGGAATTCCCAGACGTCAAATGGGACAAGGAACTGGTCGATGCCGCCACGGCGCGCATGGTCAACCGGCCTGCCACGCTCGACACCATCGTCGCGACGAATCTGCATGCCGATATCCTGAGCGACCTGGCGGCGGCGCTGGCAGGCAGCCTCGGCATCGCGCCAACCGGCAATATCGATCCGGAGCGCCGTTACCCGTCGATGTTCGAGCCGATCCATGGTTCGGCGTTTGACATCATGGGCCAGGGTCTGGCCAATCCGATCGGCACTTTCTGGTCAGTCGTGATGCTGCTTGAACACCTGGGCGAGAATGCCGCGGCGCGCGACGTCATGGAAGCCATTGAAAGCGTGACAAGCAATCCTGCGCTGCACACGCGCGACCTGGGTGGCAAGGCCACGACCGCCGACGTCACCAGCGCCGTGTGCGACTTCATCGGCAAACTCGCCAGCGTCGCGGCCCGCGCTGCCTGACCGCCCCATCCGGCGGTCGTGGCGCCCGCCGCACGGCAGCCTGCCGCCCGCGCTCCCCGCGCGGCGCGGCGCATTCCCGTACGTGTCCAGCATCAACTCGCCGCAGAGCGGGGAGGGCGCGTACCGCGCAGCACCTATCAAGGAGACACCCCATGTCAAAGCGCTTCTTCGGAAAGCTGTATGTCCAGGTCCTGATCGGCGTCCTTGCCGGCGGCCTGATCGGATTTCTGTATCCCCAACTCGGCGAGGATCTCAAGCCGCTCGGCGACCTCTTCATTCGTCTGATCAAGATGGTGTTCGCACCGGTCATCTTTGCCATGGTCGTGCTTGGCATCGCCAAGATGGAGAGCATGAAAGAGCTCGGGCGCGTCGGCGTACGGGCCCTGATCTATTTCGAGGTTCTGTCGACGTTTGCGCTGTTGCTGGGCCTGCTGGTGGTCAATGTGTTCCAGCCGGGTGTCGGCATGAACGTCGATCCCAAGTCGCTCGACACCAGCGCGATCAGCAATTACACCTCGGCCGCGGCGACGTCGGGCGGGTTCATTGATTTCCTGCTGGGCATGGTGCCCACCAGCGTGGTCGATGCTCTGGCCAACAATAATATCCTGCAGATCCTCGTGTTTGCCACGATGTTCGGTATCGCGCTGTCGCATATGGGGCGTCGTGCCAAGCCGGTGGTCGACGTGCTGGAAGCATTCAGCAACGCCATGTTCGTCGTGGTGGCCATGGTGATGCGCATCGCGCCGATTGCTGCCTTTGGTGCGATTGCCTTTACGGTCGGCAAATACGGTCTCGAATCGCTCGTGTCGCTCGGCCAGTTGATGGCGTGCATGTACCTGACCTGCGTGGCGTTCGTCGTGTTCGTGCTTGGCACGATCGCCCGTATCGCAGGCTTCAGCCTGTGGAAATTTTTGCGCTACATCCGTGACGAGCTGTTTACCGTGCTTGGCACCAGTTCGTCGGAATCCGTCGTACCGCAGCTGATGCACAAGCTGGAACACCTGGGGGTCTCGAAGCCTGTCGTGGGCCTGGTCGTGCCATCCGGTGTCACCTTCAATCCCGATGGCCAGTGCATCTACTACACCATGGCTGCCATTTTCATTGCGCAGGCCACCAATACGCCACTGTCGCTGATGGACCAGTTCGTGATCCTTGGCGTGCTGATGGTGACGTCGAAGGGCTCGGCCGGGGTCACCGGTTCGGGCTTCATCACGCTGGCCGCGACGCTGGCATCGATGGGCAATATTCCGGTGGCCGGCATGGTGCTGCTGCTCGGCGTCGACCGCTTCATGTCGGAAGCGCGCGCCATCACCAATACCATCGGCAATGCCGTTGGTACGGTGGCCGTGGCGCGCTGGGTCGGCGCCGTGGACACCGTGCGCATGCACCGCATCCTCGACGGCCACCCGGTCGAACCGCTGGCAGCGCCGGAGCAGGATGTGCATGGCGAGGCCGACGCGGTTGCGCTCAACCTGATCGGCGGCGCGGGTCCGCGCAAGGCGAACGCCTGAGCCGGCCCGGACTTATGGAGATGATGATGGACATGACAGTCAACAGCGCGCTGGACGGGGCACATGCCGGCGCCGGCGCCGAACGCACTTTTCTCGAACAGCTGTTTCGCACTGCGATTGCGGCAGCGCAGCCGGTGCACTGCATGACGCCGCACCTGGAGCAATGCCTGCCGCGCCAGGGGGCATCAGCCGCGGCCGGCCGCCTGATCGTCATCGGCGCCGGCAAGGCGTCGGCCGAGATGGCGCGCGTGGTCGAGGACTACTGGGGCGACGGCATCGAAGGCCTGGTGGTCACACGCTACGGCCATGGTGCGCCCTGCGCGCAGGTCGAGGTGGTCGAGGCCGCCCACCCGGTGCCCGACGGCGCCGGGCGCGATGCCGCCGCGCGCATGCTGGCGCTGGTATCGCAGCTCGACGCTGCCGACACCGTGCTGTGCCTCGTGTCGGGCGGCGGGTCGGCGCTGCTGCCGCTGCCGCTGCCCGGTATCACGCTCGAGGACAAGCAGGCGCTCAGCCGCGCATTGCTGGCTTCGGGCGCCAGCATCGGCGAAATGAACTGCGTGCGGCGCCACCTGTCGGCGATCAAGGGCGGGCGCCTGGCGGCCGCCTGCCATCCGGCACGCGTGATCACCTTGCTGATCTCGGACGTGCCGGGGGACGATCCGTGCGATATCGCTTCCGGTCCAACCGTGGCCGATGCCAGTACCTGCCATGATGCGCTGGCGATCATCGACCGCTACGGCATTGCGCTGGACCCGCACGTGCGCGAGATACTGGCCAGCGGGGCCGGCGAGTCGGTCAAGCCGGGCGACCCGCGCCTGGCCGGCAACGAGGTCAGGCTGGTCGCCACGCCGCAGATGGCGCTCGACGCCGCGGCCGCGGCTGCGCGCCGGGCCGGCATCGACGCGTACATTCTCGGCGATGGCATCGAGGGCGAGGCGCGCGACGTCGGCAAGACCCTGGCCGCCATCGCATTGCAGGCGGCGCGGCGCGGTCAGCCGTTCCGGGCGCCGTGCGTGCTGCTGTCCGGCGGCGAGACCACCGTCACGCTGCGCGGCGACGGCAGCGGCGGGCGCAATGTGGAATTTTTGCTGGCGGCGGCGCTCGCGCTGCGCGGCGCTGCCGGCGTGCATGGGCTGGCCGGCGACACCGACGGGGTCGACGGCCGCGAAGAGATCGCGGGCGCGTACATCGCGCCGGACACGCTGGCGCGCGCCTTCGCCCGGGGAATCCGGCCGCGCGAGAGCCTGGACCGCAACGATGGTCACGGCTTTTTCCAGGCGCTGGGCGATGCCGTCATCACCGGGCCGACGCTGACCAATGTCAACGATTTTCGCGCCTTTCTCATTCTTGATCCTGCCATGGAGACTGCCCGATGAACCGTGCCCGCAAAGCCAAGATCGTCGCCACCGTGGGACCGGCCAGCACCGATGCAACCACGCTCGAGGCCATGTTCCGTGCCGGCGCCGACGTATTTCGCCTCAATTTCAGCCACGGCACGCATGACGACCACCGGCGCCGGCTCGCCACCCTGCGCGCCCTCGAACACAGCGTGGGCCGGCCGATCGGCGTGCTGCTCGATCTGCAGGGCCCCAAACTGCGCATCGGCACCTTCGCCGACGGTCCGGTCAGGCTCGAGAATGGCGCCGCGTTCCGGCTCGACCTCGACGCCGCCAGGCCCGGCGACGTAAACCGTGTGGCGTTGCCGCATCCTGAAATCTTTGCCGCACTCGCTGTCGGCACCGAGCTGCTGCTCGACGATGGCCGCATCCAGTTGCGGGTCGAAGGTTTCGATGCCGAACGGGCCGACACGACGGTGGTCAATGGCGGCCTGCTGTCCGACCGCAAGGGCGTCAATGTGCCTGGCGTGGTGCTGCCGCTGTCGGCGCTGACGGCCAAGGACCGCGCCGACCTGGCCTTCGGGCTCGAACTGGGCGTGGACTGGATCGCGCTGTCGTTCGTGCAGCGCGCCGAGGATATCCACGAACTGCGCGCGCTGGTGGGCGAGCGTGCGGCGATCGTCGCCAAGCTCGAAAAGCCGGCGGCGATCGCACAACTCGATGCGATCGTCGACGCGGCCGACGCCGTGATGGTCGCGCGCGGCGACCTCGGGGTCGAGATGCCGGCCGAGCAGGTGCCGGCGATCCAGAAACGCATCGTGCGGGTCTGCCGCCGCCTTGGCAAACCGGTGATTGTCGCCACCCAGATGCTCGAATCAATGGTGGCCGCGCCCGTGCCGACCCGGGCCGAGGCATCCGACGTCGCCACCGCCATCTATGACGGCGCCGATGCGGTGATGCTGTCGGCCGAATCGGCGTCGGGCAAATTTCCGCTCGAAGCGGTCACGATGATGAACAGCATCATCGTGCAAACCGAGGCCGATACCCACTACACCGAGAGCATCCAGGCCAGCCACAGTCCGGCGCGCGCGGAGATCGCCGACGCCATCGGCCTGGCCATGCGCAGCGTGGCCGACCTGCTGGCCCCGGCCGCGGTGGTTGCCTATACCAGCTCCGGCCACTCGGCGCTGCGCATTGCGCGCGAGCGCCCGCGCGCACCGATTCTCGGCATGACGCCGCGGCTGGCAACGGCGCGCCGGCTGGCGCTGGTGTGGGGCGTGCATGCGGTGCTGACGCATGACGTCGCATCGGTTTCCGAGATGACCGGATTTGCCTGCGCCACCGCCTGGCGCGAGCATCTTGCGGCGCCGGGCGAGATTGTCGTGATCGCAGCCGGCATGCCATTCGGCGCAGCCGGCAGCACCAATCTGCTGCACATTGCCCGGCTGGGCGAGGGCGGGGCAGTGCAGTGAGTGGTACCGCAGGCTTGCCGGTGAAGGGCCTGCACAGGCGTGGTAAAAGGGGCGATCGCTCCACAATAAAAAACGGAGGAGACATGTACAGCAAACTCAGCGTGGCAGCCGTCCTGGCCTGCTGCGCAGGCGGGGCCTGGGCGCAAAGCAGCGTATCGATCTACGGTATCGCCGATGCCGGCTACGTGCACGAAAGCGGCGGCAAGAATGGCAGCGTCAACAAGATTACCAGCGGCACCGGATCGACATCGCGGATCGGGTTTCGCGGCAGCGAAGATCTGGGCGACGGGATGTCGGTGTTCTTCACGCTCGAGAATGGCCATCGCCTCGACACCGGTGAAGTCGATGCCTCGGGCACCATCTTCAATCGCCAGGCCTTCGTCGGGCTCAAGACCAGGGCCGGCGCGCTGTCGCTGGGGCGCCAGTACACGGCGTGGCACCAGGCGCTGACCCAGGTCGGCGATCCGTTCGGCACCGGCTATGCCGGCGGTTCAAAGAACCTGTTCGCCGATTACGGCAGCAATGTCCGCACCAGCAACACGGTGCTGTACGCCTCGCCGGTGATGCGCGGTTTCTCGGGCGACCTGGCCTACAGTTTCGGCGAACAGCCCGGCAGCAGCAAGGCAGGACGCCAGTACGGTGCATCGGTCGGTTACTCGGCCGGACCGCTCAATGTGCGCCTGGTCTACAACAACAAGAATTCGGACGTGGCAGCGGCGCCGGGCGTGACGCCGGTCAATCGCGGTAACGGCAGCAACAAGCTGCTGGCGGCCAACTACGATTTCAAGCTGTTCAAAGCCCACCTGGCGTTCAGCGTGGACAAGGGCTTCAACAGCGCGCCGCTCGGCAACAACAGCAATCCGTACGGCGGGGTGGCGCCAACGGCATCGACCGATGGCAATTCGCTGCTGCTCGGGGCCGTGGTACGCGCCGGTCCCGGCAACGTGGTCGTGACGTTCCAGCGCAAGGACGACAAGACCGCATTCGACCAGGATGCCCGCGCGTACGGCGTCGGCTACCTGTACCTGCTGTCCAAGCGGACGACCTTGTATACGGTCTATGGCGTCATCGACAACAAGAACGGCGCCGGCTACACGGTGGCGAACAATTCCGAGTCAGGCAGCGGCGACCGCGCCTTCAACCTGGGCGTGCGCCACACGTTCTAGGGCGCAGCGGCGTCGGCATCCTGCGCCGGCCAGCGCGCCACCTCGATGCCGGTCGGCGTGGCGGCCGAGAAGGCGTCGGCGACGAAGTCGACGAAGCTGCGCACCCGCGCTGCCGTCTGCAACTGGTAGGGGTAGACGGCGTAGATGTCGGCCGGTGGCGTCTCCCAGTTCTCGAGCACCTGACGCAGCCTGCCGCTCTCCAGGTAGCGCGCGATATTCCATTCTGCCCGCATGATCAGGCCGTGGCCCTCGAGCGCCCAGTCGACGGCGATCTCGCCGTCGTTGGTGCTGAGCGGCCCACGTACCTTGACGGTTTCGTTGCGCTGGCCCGACTTCAGGTGCCAGATGCCGTAGCCTTCTTCGCCCTGACGAATGCCGATGCAGCTGTGGTGGGCCAGATCGTGCGGCACGCGCGGCGTGCCGTGGCGTTCGAGATAACCCGGGGCGGCGCAGATCAGGCGCCGGTTCGAGGCGATGCGGCGCGCGATGACACGCGTGTCGGGGGGCTGGCCGAAACGAATCCAGACATCGCACGCGTCCTCGATCAGGCTGGGCGGGTTGACGGTCAATTGCAGCTGGATATCGACTTCGGGATAGCGCTTGTGGAAGGCCGAGATCAGCGGCGCGATATGGCTGCGGCCGAACCCGAGTGTGGCATTGACCCGCAACAAGCCCTTGGGCGCGGTGCCGGCGCTGGTGATCATCTGCTCCATGTCTTCGATATCGGCCAGGATCCGGCGTGAATGCTCGAGGTACATCTCGCCTTCGGCCGACAGGCCGATGCGGCGCGTGGTCCGGTGCAGCAGGCGCACGCCCAGGCGCGCCTCGAGCTGCGACAGGCGCTTGCTCACCCCCGCCGTGGTCACATCGAGTTCGCGCGCGGCAGCGGACAGGCTGCCGGCGCGCACCAGCAAACTGAAGAACGACATCTCGGAATGGGCAGTGGCTGGCGTTGACATTGTTGAACCAAATTTGACAATGGTTCAACCTTAGCACCATCTTTAATTGGCAACAAGTCCGTATATTTCACCTGACCCGACGTATAAAAAGCGAACGACCTGGCCCCGTCAGATCGTATCGTCCGGGCAATTTCCAATAAATCAGGAGACAAGCATGCACCATTTGACCCGGTCGTACTCGGGCTGCGCGACAGCCATTGCCATCGCCGCTGCCACCCTCATCGGCGGCAGTGGCGCGGCCATGGCCCAGGCCTGGCCGGCCAAGACCATCAGCATCATTGTTCCTTTCGCCACCGGCGGCACGACCGACGCCATCGCGCGCACCCTCGGTCAGGAGCTGTCCCGGGGACTGGGCCAGCCGGTCATCATCGAAAACAAGCCGGGTGCCGGCGCCACGATCGGCGCCGACTATGTCGCCAAGGCCCGGCCCGACGGGTACGTGTTGCTGATGGGCGCGGTCCACCACACCATTGCCACGAGCGTCTACAAGAAGCTGCCGTACGATTTCCAGCGCGATCTGGCGCCCGTGTCGACGATCGCGATCGTGCCGAACGTGCTGGTGGTCAATCCCAAGCTGCCGGCCAAAAACATCGCCGAGCTCGTGGCGCTGGCCAAAAAGTCGCCCGGCAAGCTGACCTTCGGCTCGAACGGCAACGGGACCGGCCAGCACCTGATCGGCGCCCAGTTCAATATCGGCAGCGGGGTCGACATCTTGCACGTGCCGTACAAGGGCAGCGGGCCGCTGACCATCGACCTGCTGGGCGGCCAGATCGACATGTCGTTCGACACGGTCACGCCCGTGCTGTCGCACATCCGCGCCGGCAAGCTGCGCGCCCTCGCGGTGACCACCATCCAGCGCTCGGCGGCCCTGCCCGACGTGCCGACGCTCGACGAAGCCGGGCTCAAGGGCTTTGACCAGGGCACCTGGTTCGGCATCCTGGCGCCTGCGGCAACGCCAAAGGACGTGGTAACGCGCCTGAACAATGAAGTGATCAAGGTTGTTTCGTCGCCGGAGTTTCGCAAGAAGATGAGCGACATCGGCGCCGTCCCGGTCGGCAACACCGCAGCGCAGATGGCGGCCCAGATCAAGACCGACACCGAGCGCTACGCGAAGCTGGTCAAGGACGCGAACGTCACGATCCAGTAAGCCGCGCTTGACCGCGTTATCCCGACGGATTACCTATTTACTGCCGAGACGATCATGAAAACATTCAAGACTTTGCTCCAGTGCAGCGCGTTGTCGACTGCGCTGGCCGTCTGCCCCTGGGTCCAGGCGCAATCCACTGCCGAATTCCAGCGCCATATGGAAGCGTCGACGCGCAATACCGGTGGCGACCCGTCGCTGGTGCAATCCTGGCGCGCGTTCTATTGCAATCTGCCCGATGACAACAACCGGATCGTCCTGGAGCAGCGTGCCAGGAATGTGATCCGCATGCCGCTGACCAGGCTCTTCGACGACGTGTGGTACATCGGCAGCGAGTACGTCGGCACCTACATCATCAAGAACGAGCGCGGCTTCGTGATGATCGACTCCGGCAACAATGCCCAGGAAGTCGAAACCTACACGGTGCCGGCACTGCGCTCGCTGGGCCTGAGCGCCAGTCTGCCGCTCAATGCCGTGCTGCTCACGCATGGCCATGGCGACCACGATGGCGGCATGAACTATCTCCGGACGAACCTCGGCGCGATCGCCTACCTGGGCGCGGCCGATGCCACCGGCAAGGCGTACCAGCCGGCCACCTGGGTCTCGACCGATCGCGCGCCAAAGAATGTGACCATCGCCGGCGTGCCCGTCACGGTGCTGGCGACACCCGGCCATACGCCGGGCGCCACCGCCTACGTCATCGAGGCGCACGATAAAGGCAAGCCGGTCAGATTGTTCGTTTCCGGCGGCTCGTCGATGCAGGCAGCGGCGCCCCTCATCCGCGACTACCTCGATTCGATGGAGCGGACTTATGCGCTGGTCAAGGGGCAGAAGATCGACAGCGCATCCAACCCGCACGTGTATTGGGACGGCTCGGTCAACCTGGTCAAGAAGATCCAGGCCGAAGGGTTGCGTTCGCCGAGTCAGTTCATCATCGGCAACGAAAAACTGCTGCGTGCCCTGGCGGTCGGGCGCGAATGCACGGCGGCCTGGCTGGCCGGGCAGGATGCTGCAACGTCGGTACCGGTATGGCGTGTCAGCGCGCTCGACTTCCTTCCCGCGACACCGTCGCCGAACCGCCTTGCTGCGCGCCTGAGCAACGGTTGGGGGCCGCTTGCGCTCCAGCAGGTCTCGTTCCGGGTCAATGCCGACGGCGCCGTCTGCACGGCCACCACCGATGCCAGCGGTGTGGCGACCTGTCCCGTGCCGGCCGGCTTGCGCGCAGGTATGGACCGCGTCACGGCGACGTTCGAGGGCGGAACCGGTCCCGGCATCGTCGACCTGGGCAGCGAGACCACGGCAATGGTCGACTTCGGCTGCAATGATTTGCTGGCCGTCAAGGCGATCATCGCTGCGCGCCGCAATACCGCTGCCTATGTGCCGCGGCTCGACGTGGATGGCAGCGGCGTGATCGATATCCGCGATGTGTCGGCCATCGCACGGCTGATCCCGGCTGGCCTGTCCTGCAATGCCTGACAACGACGTTCACTGACTGGAGATACGATGATGATGTTTTCACGCTTGCTTGCCGCATCCTGCGCGGCGTTCGTTCTGTCGGTGCTGGCGCCCGTGACGGCGCACGCCGGTCCCACGGTAACCCTGTCCGGTCCTGCCAGCGTTACCGCCGGAGCCCGCTTTACGGTGGACGTTCGCGCCGCCGACGTTGCCGACTTGTATGCCTACCAGTTCGACCTCGGCTTCGACAGCGCCATGTTCAGGCTCGACGGCGCGCAGGAGGGCGCCTTCCTGGCCAGTGCAGGGCCGACGCTGTTCGATCCCGGTACTGTGGCGGGCGAGCCTGGCACGCTGTCGTTCCTGTTTGCCACCCTGCTCGGTCCGACGGCGGGCGTCGATGGCGACGGCATCCTGGCGACGCTGCACTTCACCAGTCTGGCGGTCGGCAGCAGTGTCTTGGAGCTGGGGAACCTGGTGCTGCTCGACGCGGCGCTGAATGACATTCCTGCCACCATCGGCCAGCTGGCCGTGACGGCCGTGCCGGAACCGGCGAGCTGGGCTCTGATGCTGGCCGGCGGCGCGCTGCTCGTGCTGCGCCGCCGGCATCCGGCCGGTGCTGGCCGGGTGCATGCATAATGACGGATTGGGCCCACGGCCAGATTTTTCCGACAAGACTCGCATGGTCACTCAACCCGCTGCAGACGTACTGCGTACCCACAACGATATCGACATTGGCGTGCGCCTGGTGGAGGCACTGCGGCAGCACGCAGGCGCCGTCAAGGGCGCGCCCGTCACGTACAAGGATGTGCTCAGGGTGGCGCGGATCATGTACCCCAAGGATCTGGTCCTGGACCGCGCAGTCCCGGTCGGCATCGGCGCCAAGCTGCAGTTCGTCGAAGCATTCTGCGCGGCCCATGGCTACCCGAACCTGGCCTGTCTCGCCGTGAATCCAGTCACGATGCGCCCGCCTGCGCGGTACCAGGGCGACTGGGAAGCCGACAGACAGGCCGTCGCCGCCTTCGACTGGTCCGCAATCGACGCCCCGCTTGCCGACTACGCGAGCAAGGCGCGCGCCGCTGTGCCGGCGCGCCTGAAACCCCGCAAGGAACGGCCGGCAGATGTTTCCTGGTACGCCTATTTCTGCTCGCACCGCAAGGAATGCGCGTGGGTCGGAAAAGAAGACAAGCAAGAGATCATCAACCTGATCATGGCCGGTCTCGATCCGGAAACGTCGCTCGGGCGCGTCAAGGCGGCAAAAGCCGAGTTCGGCGAACCGGCGTAATCAGGCAACTGCCGGCTGCAACGCGCCGCTGCGGTCGAGTACGTAATGATCGAGGTCGCGCGCCAGGGTCAGATTGCCGTTGTAGTGTGCGCGTGCCTCGTCCCCGAGCAGCGACACCGGCAGCGCGCCGTGGTCCTGATAGCGCGGACTGAAATGCGTCAGCACCAGATTGCGCACGCCGGCCTGTTCGGCAAAGCGCGCCACCCGCATTGCCGAACTGTGCTGCGGGCCCGGTCCGATCTTCTGCAGTACGTCTTCGGTGTAGGTGGCTTCGTGCACCAGCACGTCCGCGCCCTGCGCCGCAGTGGCCAGTAATTCAGGCCGATCATTATCCCCGGCGACAACGATACGCCGCGCGCGGCGGGCCGGCAGCAGGTAGTCGCTGGCCGCAATCGCGCGGCCGTCGGGCAGCGTCACATCGCGCCCTTTCTGGATGTCGCCCCACAACGGCGACGCCGGTATTGCATCCGCCCGCAATTTCTCCGTATCCAGCCCGCGCTCGATCGCCGCCTCGGTGAATCCATAGGCCCAGCACGGAAGGCCGTGTGACAACGCCGTTGCATCCACCGCGAGTTCCGGCATGAGCGGCGCGCCAGCCAGGTCGCCAGTCAGGTCGTTCGGCGTCAGCCAGACGAGCGGGTAAGGGAGACTGAGCTGGCTGGGCACCATGATCGCCTCGATCATCCCGCGCAGCGGTGGCGGGCCGACGATGGTCAGGGCGTCGCTGCGGCCCGCCATCGCGGCGCTGGCGAGCAGGCCGGGCAGGCCGTAGCAATGGTCACCGTGCAAATGGGTGATGAACACGGCGCGCAGGCTCATCACCGATAGCGGCGTGCGCAGGATGCGGTGCTGCGTGCCTTCGGCGCAGTCGATCAGCACCCATTGCCTGGCGCCGCGCAGGCGCAGCGCCAGGCCGGACATATTGCGTTGCCGGGTCGGCGTGCCGGCCGACGTCCCCAAGACAATGATTTCCATAAACAGTTCTCGTGAAGTGATGTGTCGATTATCCGGAAAGCCGGCCGGCTCGGGCGCGCGGGCACAAGCGCGTCATGTGCAACTAACTGCACATGGTTTGAGATTGATCAATACGGTCGCCGTGCAGTCAAATCGCGGCGCACTTGCCTGGCGCGCTGGTGTCAGACCTGGCGGGAGTGCCGCCATCCGGGCGGCCATGCCCGCCTTTTCATTCAGGAGGTCACCATGCGTCATCAATTCTGGCACGCGCTGTGCGCAGCAGTGGTTGTCACGCTGCTTGCTGCAACGTCCGTCGCCGCTGCACAAGCCCAGCCGGGCCCGCAACCGCCACCGTCCGATGCCATCATGGCCCGGCAGCAGGTGCCGATTGCCGCCATCAGCTGCACCCGCATCGGCCCGCCACCAACCCCCGTCACGCCGAGCGCCGACGTGCTCGGCGCCATCGATGGCGCCTATCGCCTGTCGAACGGGCAAAAGCTCGAACTGGCCACTGATCGCCAACGGGTCGTGGCCGATTTCGGTCGCTGGCACCAGATCCCGCTGGTGGCCGTCGCGCCCGACCGCTTCGAATCGCGCGATGGCCTGGTGCGGCTGCGGTATGAGACCGACGAGCAGGTCGAGCGGATCGTCGTCAGTTATCCCGCTGACCGGCGCGGTCGCTATGTCGACGTCTGCTGATGCCGCGCATTAACGGGCGTCTGCAGGTGCTGGCCATGCTGCGCTGGCCATCATGGGCGCCGCGAATGGTGTCACGCCAAACAGCAGCGAGCGATGCGCGCCGATGCCCGCCATGGCGCCATCGGCCACCGAGAGCGCCACCGAACTGGCGGCGCGCATCGCGTCGCCTGCGGCAAACACCGCGGGCACCGTGGTCTGGCGGCCTTCGTCCGTGCGGATGAATGGCCCCAGCGGTCCCTGCTCGAATGCACAACCCAGTTGTTCCGCGATCGGGCTGGTCATGTGCACGCGCCCATAGGTGAACAGCCCGGTCATGATGTCCTGGCGTCCGTCTTCCAGCACGACGGTGGCGACATTCACCAGCCGGCGCACCGGCGTGTCGTCGATCTGCACGCCGCGCGCCTGCAGATCGGCGCGTTGCGCGTCGTCCAGTGGGCACACGCCGTTGGTGAAGAACGTCACCTGGCCCCAGTGCGGCAGCATCTGCGCCTGGTGCACCGACAGCGGGCCACTGGCCAGCACGCCGATGCGGCCTTCGTTCAGTTCGTAGCCGTGGCAGTATGGGCAATGAAACACGCTCTTGCCCCAGCGCTCGGCCAGGCCCTCGATCTGCGGCAGGTCGTCGCGCACGCCGGTGGCCAGCACGAGGCGTGCGCCGCGCACGGTGCCGGCGCCATCGAGCTCGACGATGAACCCGTCATCGTCGGTGCCGTCGGTGCTGCTGCCGCCGCTGCTGCTGCCGGCGCGGCGTGCGGCCGTGGCCGTGCCGTCGTGCCAGTGGACGTTGGGATACGCCGCGACGTTGGCGCGGCCCTCGGCGGCGATGTCGGCAGCCGGCTGGCCATCGCGCGTCAGGAAGCCGTGCGAATTGACGGCGAAGCGGTTGCGGCGCTGGCCGGCGTCGACCACCAGGATGCGGCGCCGTGCGCGCGCCAGTTGCAGCGCGGCCGACAGGCCGGCGTAGCTGCCGCCGATGATGATGGCGTCGTAGGGCTCCGGCGCTGCCGGTGCCGGTGTCGGTTCAGTCGTGTTCATGTACGGGCCTCGTGTGAAGGTGGTTGTCGTAACGGCCGTTGAAGTCGCGCGACAGGTCGGCCAGGCTCACCTGGCCGAGGCGCTCGACCAGCAGCGCCTCGGCGTCGGCGAAGGCGCTTTCAAGTGAGGCATTCACCACGCGCTCGACCAGGCACTCGCTGTGCTCGTTGCGGTTGCCCATCGCGAACACGGTGGGGGCGCCGACCGCATCGTAGACATCGCGCAGCGTGACCCGGGCGAGGTCGCACGTGACGGTCCAGCCACCGCCGTGGCCGCGCTCGGAACTGATGTAGCCGCGTTCGCGCAGGCCGGCCAAGATGCGCCGTACGAGAACCGGGTTGGTGCCGAGCATGCCGGCCATCTGCTCCGAGGTCATCGGGCGGTCGCTATGGGCCAGGTGCAGCAGCACGTGGAGGACGGAAGAGAGTTTGCTGTCGCGTTTCATGTAACTAATGATAGTACAAAAACGGGCAGCAGAGGGCAACGCGCTGAGAAAACAGGAATTTACGGCAGCTCGGTGCGGGAAACGATGTGGTCGGCAGCGGCGGCAGGGGCGGCAGGGGTGGCGGGTGCGGCGGGTACGACGGACTCGCGCGGCAGCTTCAGCGTCGGCAGGTACCACCACATATACGTGCTGACGCAGGCGCCGATCACGCCCATCATGATCAGGATCGCGATGCTGTCGAAGTGCCGCGACGACCAGGCCATCGATCCCCACAACATGACGGTCGCCACGATCTTGCCCTTGAGCGGGATACCGTGGCCAGCCTCGAAATTGGCAATGTACTTGCCGAACACCCGATGCCCGATCAGCCAGCGGTGCAGGCGCACCGAGCCGCGCGCGAAGCAGGCCGACGCCAGCAGCAGGAAGGGCGTGGTCGGCAGCAGCGGCAGGAAAATGCCGAGGATGCCCAGCAGCACAGCCAGCACGCCGAGGGTGTTGTAGAAAAATTTCATGGCGATACTCTAGCACCCCGGGGTTGAACTTGTCGAAATGGCTATCCAATGTGCATTCTCTGCAACTTGTACCATTGAAACGACGTTGAACCGTATGTCGTCACGCAACTTTAAGTTCCTGTTTGCAACTTTGGCAGGGTAAGTCAGTATAATGTCGAGTCCAACGACGGGCGCGTTTATTTGGCAGTAACAGGAATTGTCTTGACGCCCGGCTATCCATTCCATGTGCTGTCCGCCTGCTGCCTGGCTCGATCCGGCCGTCTTTCATGTCTTCTCCCACATTGCCCCGTTCGTCGGTGGCCATCCTCGGCGGCTACGTCCGACCCCGTGTGTTGCGCCAGCTGGTGCTGTATCTCACGGTGATGCTGCTGGCCGTCTGGGTGCTGGTGGCGATCGAGCAGGCGCGCTTTGCCGAGCTGGCCGAAGCCGGTGGCAAGAGCAATGTGCAGAACCTGTCGCGTGCGTTTTCCGAAGAGGTCAGGGCCACGGTGGGGCTGGTCGACCTGTCGCTCGTCCAGCTGCGCGGTACGTGGCAGCGCGACCCGGCCGATTTCGCCCAAGGCGTGGCCGAGCACGCCCGCCATCTGCGCATGCCGATCCATTTCACCATCACCGATGCCGGTGGCCGTCTGCTGTATTCCAATGACGACGCACAGCCGCAGCGGCTGGCGCAGGGCGCATTGCCCGAGTTCGCCGTCCACCGCACGCAGGACGGCGACCGGTTGTATGTCGGTCGCCCCGAGAAAGATTCCGTCAGCGGGCAGTGGTCGATCCAGTTTACGCGCCCGATTCGCGATGCCGGCGGACGCCTGGCGGGCGTGATCGCCGCCTCGATTCCCCCATCGTACTTCCTGCGTTTTTATGACAGCATCGATCTGGGCCCGGATGCCGCTGTCAGCCTGATGCGCCTGGACGGTACCATCGTCGCGCGCAGCTCGCGCCCGGACGGCCAGCGCTTTACTGGCGTCAACATGGCGCAGGCGCCGCATATCCTGGCCCAGGGCACCAGCGGCATGTTCCGCAAGGTCAGCTCGCTCGATCGCATCGACCGGTTCTTTGCCTGGCACAAGCTGCCGGACTACGGCCTGGTGGTCACGGTCGGCCAGGCCGTGCATGACGTCGAAGCGCGCTTCACCCAGCAAAGCGAGGTCATGCGCAATGTGGGCGTGATCGCCTCGCTCGTGCTGGGCGTGCTGGGCTGGGCGGCGATCGGCGCTGCCGACCGGCGCCGGCGCGCGCTCAGGGCGCTGGCGGCCGCCGAGGCGCGCTGGAAGCTGGCGCTGAACGCCGCCGGCGACGGTGTCTGGGATTGCGATATCACGAACGGCACGGCGCTGCTCTCGCCCAGTGCGCAGCGCATTCTCGACAGCGAACACGCGACCGTGACCTGGTTCGGCAGCAAGGGGCTGGCCGAGCTGGTGCACCCGGACGAATTCGAGGCCGTGCGCATGGCCTTGCGCGAACATATCGACGGCGTCACGCCGGACTACGCGATGGTGCACCGGATCCGCATGCGCGACGGCAGCTGGCGCTGGATCGAGGCGCGCGGCACCGTCACCGAATGGGGCGAGCGTGGCGAACCGCTGCGCATGGTCGGCACGTTCTCGAACATCGACGCGCGCAAGCAGGAAGAAGAGCGCATGCGGCGCATGGCGCACGAAGACGCCCTGACGCAGCTGCCCAACCGCGTGCTGCTCGACGACCGCATGCGCCAGGCGATCCGGGTCGCGGCGCGCGATGGCCACAAGGTGGGCCTGATCTATTTTGACCTCGACAAGTTCAAGCCCGTCAATGACACGCATGGCCACGCGGTGGGCGATCGCCTGCTGCGGATGGTGGCCGAGCGCGTGCGCGCGGTGCTGCGGGAATCGGACACGCTGGCGCGGGTGGGCGGCGACGAATTCGCCGTGCTGCTGCCGCGCTGCGCACAGGCCCAGGACACCGAGCGCGTGGCCGTGGCCATCCTGGCCTGCCTCGAACAACCCTTCATGGACGGCGCGCGCGAATTGAATATCTCCGGCAGCCTCGGTTACGCGATGTATCCCGATTGCGGCGACGATGGCGAAGCGCTGCTGCACTGCGCCGACCTGGCGATGTACGACGCCAAGGCGCACGGGCGCAACCGGATCTCGGGCAGCTACCGCACCCGGGTCGGCTGACGGCCGCCGGCCGGAGTCACGGCAACGCCTCCGCGTCCGGCGCCACCAGCGCCGGCAGCACATGCGCGGTATGGCGCGGCAGGTAGATGGTCACCGTGGTGCCGGCATCGGGCTGGCTTGCCAGCCGGATCTGCCCGCCGCTCTGGCGCACGAAGCCATGCGCCATCGACAGCCCCAGCCCCGTGCCTTTGCCTTCCGGCTTGGTAGTGAAGAACGGTTCGAACGCGTGCTCCATCACCTCTGGCGGCATGCCGTGGCCGGTGTCGGCCACCGTGATCATCACGTAGTCGCCCGGCGCCAGCTCAGTGTCAAGCTGGCCGGCTGCCGCGTCGATCGTCACGTTGTCCAGCCGCAGTGCGATGTGGCCGCCACCCTCCATCGCATCGCGCGCATTGATGATCAGGTTGAGCAGCACGTGTTCGAGCTGGTTCGGATCGACCAGTGTCGGCCACAGGTCGGGCGCGCTGCTGCGCTCGAGCTTGACGGCGTCGCTGGCGGCGCGCTGCAGCAGGCTGTCGCTGCGGTCGAGCAGTTCCGCCACGTTGACCACGCTCGGGTGCAGCGGCTGGCGCCGCGCGAACGCGAGCAGCTGGCCAGCCAGCTTCGCGCCGCGTTCGACGGCGTCGAGCACGTTGTGCAGGCGCTTGCGCGACGGCGGGCCGTCGGCTCGCAGCATCAGCTGGACGTTGGCGCTGATGATGTGCAGGATGTGGTTGAAGTCGTGCGCCACCCCGCCGGTGAGCTTGCCGACCGCTTCGAGCTTCTGCGCCCTGTGCATCGCCAGGTGCGCTTCCACCAGGCGCGCCTGGCGTTGCAGCTCGCGTTCTTCGGCGGCGCGCCGTGACGTGATGTCGCGCACGAACACGGTGGCGCCAGCGCCGTCCGATGGCGGCAGCAGCGCCACCGCCAGTTCGACCGGCACGCGCCGCCCGCTCGTGTGCAGCACCTCGGTTTCGGTCGGCTGGCCCGGCAGCGGACCCACGCCACTCCTGGCGAAGGCGTCGAACGCGTTGTGGAAGGCCGCATGGCCTTCGGCCGGCAGCAATTCCTCGGCCGGACGGCCGATGGCGTCGTCGGCCTCCATGCCGAAGATCTGCGAGGCCTGCGCGTTCCAGTCGGTCACGCGGCCCTGGCGGTCGAGCGCGACGAAGCCGTCGTAGGCTGTTTCCAGGATCACGCGGGTGCGGCGGCCGTCGGCGGCGATGCGGTCGTGCGACTCGCGCAGTTCGAGCGTCATCGCGTGCGCCAGTTCCAGCGCGCGGTGGCGCGAACTGGCCAGCAGCCAGACGATCAGGCTGGCCAGTGCGCCGAGGACGATGCCGGTGATGGCGACCATGCGTGGCCGGGTGGTGTCGAGCGTGGCTTCGAGATCGGTGCCGGAGCCCATCTGCACGGTCCAGACACGGCCCGCGATCATCATCCTGGTGGTCGTGGAAAAGCGCGGCGTCGTGTGCGCGGTCGCCCCGGCGGACTGGTACAGCAGCGAGGCCGGTGTGATGGTGTCGCCGTCGTGGATCGTGACGTCGAGTTCGGGGGCGCTGACGCCGCCCACCCGGCGCATCAGGTCGTTCATGCGAAACGGCGCGTAGATCCAGCCAGTCAGTGCGGCGCGGCGCTGGGCCACGTCGTCGATCAGGCGGCCCGTGCGATACACGGGCAGATACATCAGCACGCCCGATTCGGCGCTGCCATCGTCTTCCTGCACCAGCACCACCTTGCCGCTCAGGGTCGCATGGCCGCTGTCGCGCGCCGCCAGCAGGGCCGCGCGGCGCGCCGGCTCGCTGGCCATGTCGAAGCCGAACGCGCGCAGGTTGCGCGCATTGAACGGCTCGATGTGCGAGACCGCCGCGAGCAGTGCGCCGGATGCCGGGTCGCCCGGCGCCGGCTCGACGCGGTAATCGGGAAAACCGTCGGCGCGCACCTGTGCTTCATGCGCCGCCACGTCGCCCGGCGCCAGCCGCGTGGCGATGCCCAGCGCACCGATGCCGGGGAAATTCTGCACCAGGTCCAGGCTCTGGTAATACTCGCCGAACACGGCGCGCGGCAGGTCGACCGAGCCGCGCAGGAAGCCGCGTGCACTCTGCAGCACCTGCTCATAGACGAGCATGCGCCGGCTGATGTTGTAGGTCATCGCGCCGGTGCGATAATCGAAGGCTTCGCGCAACTGCGCTTCCGCATTGCGCTGCGCGCTCGACCAGGCCGCCCAGGTCACCAGCAGCGTGATCATGAACACCAGCAGCGCCATCAACAGTGGCGCATGGCCGGCGGCAGGCGGCGGCGGTGAGGCAGGGGGGCGGGAGGGGGTGTGCTGCATGTCCTTGTGTGGTGCAGCCGTGATGGCGCAATGGATGGGAGCAGTGGGATCTCGACAGGATACGCACCCTCGCATTCGCAGGGCGCACGCAACTTTTGCTAATTGATTAATGAGTCACGTCAGCCCGGTCCATGTGCTGTTAATTTATTTTATGAAACATTCTAGCCCGAATCGCTTCTCTTGTAAGTACGAGGTAACGCCATGATGCCATTCCTGCGCCGCCATTGGCCGTTGACGGTGTTGCTTGCCGGGCTCGGCCTGACCGCGCTGTGGAGCATGCTGGCCCCGATCAAGGGCGGCAGTCATCAATTGCTGCTGGCGTTCCCGCCCGGCGTTACGGTCAGCGGCATGGCCGTGCCGGGCGAAATCCGCCTGACGCGGGGTGTGCAGGATGTGCTGCTTATACGCAACAGTGACCGGGTGCCGATCGTGTTCGGCCCGCTCAAGGTCGGGCCCGGGCGCGACGTGCGCCTGCCTTTCGGCGAAGAAGGCGTGTTCGACTACGTGTGCCCGCCGGTGCTGGGCAAGGTGGTGCGTGTCCGCGTGGTGGCCGCACCCGGGCCCGGCTGGGGCCGCCTCGTCTGGCGCCTGGGCAGCCTGCGTCACTGGGTGCGCTACCTGCCGCTGCGCTCGCCGGACGACTGACAGGGCGGTGACAGCGGTGCCCGTCAGGCCCGCAATCGTGTCCCGCGTTGGCGACGATTCTGTCATCATGAAGCCATGTCGACGATTTCCATGCCACTGTTCCCGCTCAGTACGGTGTTGTTTCCGGACGGGGTGTTGCCGCTGCAGGTGTTCGAGGTGCGCTATCTCGACATGATCAGCCGTTGCATCGTCGACGGCACGCCGTTCGGGGTCGTCCTGCTCACCAGCGGGCACGAGGTGCGCAAGGCCGATGCGCAGCAGGAGCGCTTCGTGGCCGCCGGCACCATTGCCTCGGTCACCGAGACCACGGCTGAATCGCCGGGCCTGCTGCAAGTGCTGTGCCGGGGCGGGGCGCGCTTCAATGTCGTGACCGCCGAGCAGCGCGTCAACGGTCTGTGGGTGGCCGAGGCCGAGCTGGCCGAAGAAGACCAGGTCGTGCGCATTCCGTCCGAGCTGCAGGGTGCGGCCGATGCGCTCGACCGCGTGCTCAACTCGCTGCACGAAGTCCCGCAGCACCGCTGGCCGGTGCAACCGCCGTTCCGGCTGGACGACTGTGGCTGGGTCGCCAACCGCTGGTGTGAGCTATTGCCATTGCCCAACCAGCAAAAGCACAATATGCTGATGCTAGATAATCCCGTGATCCGCCTCGAACTGCTGCACGATGTCCTTGACGAACATGGGTTGATCACTTCCTAGCCGCTCATCGGGGTCCAGCCAGCATGACATTCTCGGACGACTTGCTCATTGCGTACATCAACGGCGACCTCGCCGAGCCGGCGCGTGCGGCGGTCGAGCGGGCAACCCATGCCGATCCCATCCTGGCGGCGCGCGTGGCCCAGCACCGGGCCGAGCTGCGCAACGGGCGCGGGCGCAGTGTCGGCGTCTCGGCCAATGGCCACGATGGCAGCGCCAGCGCGCAGCGCCCGGTGCCGCAGGGGGCCAAGGTGGTGCACCTGAATACGCTGCGCCCCGGCCGCCCCATGCCACTCCCGCCCCCCGCGCCAACCCGCGTCGTCGGCCTGCACTGGGTGACGCTCACGGCAGCCCTGCTGGGCAGCGCCGTACTGGGCGCGGTCGGCTGGCATCACCTGGGGCAGGGCCCCGGCCTGGCCGTGCTCGACCATGACAACGGCGTGCTGGTCGCGCGCGGCGCGCTGGTCGCGGCGCTGGATGATCAACTGGCCACGCCCGGCCCGTCCGACAGCGGGGTGCGTATCGGCGTCACGTTCGTGGCCAAGGACGGCGGCTATTGCCGCAGCTTCGTCGTTGATACGACGGCCGGCCTGGCCTGCCTGCGCCGTGGACGCTGGACGATCCCGGTCCTGTCGCAGGGCACGGCCGGCGCGGCCTGGCTCGACGGCAGCATCCCGCCGCCCGCCGTGCGCGCCGCCATCGAGGCCCGCATGGCCGGCAGCGCGCTCGACCCGGCCGCTGAACGCGCCGCCCGGCAACGCGGCTGGGCGCGGTGAAGAGGGCGCAGCCGCCGTCTGCAGGCGCCGCAGTGTTCCTTCTGGTAAACTGCTTAAAAAAGTGGCGGGCATATACAGGGGTGCCGATTTCGGGTATCTTGTCACCCGCTAAAAGTGTCTCTACGTCCGCTTTCTCCGGCCCGCTTGCAGGCCAATCTTCCGGTCCCGCCGCCTTGCGCTGGCGTCCGGTTTCCGTTGTCCCCTCTCGCCGCGTAGTGCCGATCGCGATGGGTCAACCTGCCCGATCGTAGAGCTGAACGAACGATTTCCCGAAAAAACTATGTCTGATACCCCGAACAATACCGAAGTCGCTGTTACGCCAGACGTGGATGTGCTGGTTGCCGCCGACGCCGTCCCGGTCGTGCGCTTTGCCGATTTCGGCCTGGCGCCGGAAATCCTGCGCGCACTGACGGACCAGGGCTATGTGCACCCGACGCCGATCCAGGCCGAGGCGATTCCTGTCATCCTGCAGGGCCGCGACGTCATGGGCGCCGCCCAGACCGGTACCGGCAAGACGGCCGGCTTCTCGCTGCCGATCATCCAGCTGCTGATGCAGCACGCCAACCCGAGCATGTCGCCGGCGCGCCACCCGGTGCGCGCGCTGATCCTCGTGCCGACCCGCGAACTGGCGGTGCAGGTGGCCGAAAACGTCAAGGCCTACGCCAAGCACACGCCGCTGCGCGCCACCGTCGTCTTCGGCGGCATGGACATGAAGCCGCAGACCGAGCTGCTGCGCCGCGGCGTCGAGATCGTCATCGCCACGCCGGGCCGCCTGCTGGACCACATCGAGCAGAAGAACGTCAGCCTCGGCCAGGTGCAGATGCTGGTGATGGACGAAGCCGACCGCATGCTCGACATGGGCTTCCTGCCCGACCTTCAGCGCATCATCAACCTGTTGCCGAAGCAGCGCCAGAACCTGATGTTCTCGGCCACGTTCTCGCCCGAGATCAAGAAGCTGGCCAACACCTTCCTGAACAACCCGCTGACCATCGAAGTCGCGCGCAGCAATGCCACCGCCGACAAGGTCACGCAGATCGTCTACAAAGTCGAAGAAGGCCAGAAGAGCGACGTCGTCGAACACCTGATCCGCTCGCGCAACCTCAAGCAGGTGATCATTTTCTCGAACACCAAGATCGGCGCCTCGCGCCTGTCGACGCACCTTGAAAAGCGCGGCATCAAGGCGTCGGCGATCCACGGCGACAAGACGCAGCAGGAGCGCATGGCGGCCCTGGATGCGTTCAAGGAAGGTGGCGTCGAAGTGCTGGTGGCAACCGACGTCGCCGCGCGCGGCCTGGACATCACCGACCTGCCGGCCGTGATCAACTACGACCTGCCGTACAACGCCGAAGACTACGTGCACCGGATTGGCCGCACGGGCCGCGCGGGCGCCTCGGGCGACGCGCTGTCGGTGTATTCCGAAAAAGACGAGCGCCTGCTGCTCGACATCGAAAAGCTGATCAAGCAGACGATCACGCGCGGCACGCTCGACGGCTTCATCGCGCCGGCCAGCCGCGGGCGCGATGCCGCTGGCAGCCGCGAATCGGGCCGCGAATCGGGCCGTGACGCTGGCCGCCCACCACGCGACGCCAGCCGTGAATTCGTGCGCGACGGCAGCCGCGACGCGGCCGCGCCACGCGATGCAGAACGCGGCCCGCGCCGTGACGCCGAAGCCGGTCGTGGCGTACCACGCACGCCGCGCACCGGTGCCGGCCCGGGTTCGCGCCGCGAGCGCGTCGACCCGTGGTTCCTCAAGCCCTACGAGCCAGCCAGCAGCCCGCGCAAGGACCCGGATCCGGTCAACACGCCGGCCAAGGCGGGCAAGCAGAAACTGGCGTTCCTGCTCGGCGGCGGGCCGAAGTAACCATTGGTTCGCGTGGACGGGTTTCCCGTCCACGCGTGCAACGAACATCACATGAATCTGAACGCGTGGACGGCATAGCCGTCCACCCTACCGCTGCCGTAGGGTGGACGGGTCCCCCCGTCCACGCGTTCAATCCCGCTTCAACGCCGCCTTGATCCGGTCCAGCAAGTCCTGGTGCTGGTACGGTTTGGCCAGCACGTTCAAACCGTCGCTGCGCAGGTCGGACCCCGGCAACTGTTCCATATAGCCGGTCGTGACCAGCACCGGCATCTCCGGCAGCCGGGCGTGCACGCGCTCGATCAGTTCCAGGCCATTCATCCCGCCCGGCATGATCACATCGGTGAACAGCAGGTCGAACCCGTTATCGGTATCCAGGATCTCGAGAGCGCGCTCGCCGCTGGGTGCGGCCACCACGTCGTACTCCGCCATCTGCAGCATCGCCTCGGCCAGTTCGCGCACATCGACATTGTCTTCGACCACCAGGATGCGGCAGCGCTGCTTGCCATCGGCGCCCGGACCCTTCGCCGTTGCGCCGGCGCCCGTTTGATCCTCGACCTGATCGGCCACCCGGAAGATCATGCGCACCTGCGTGCCGTGTCCCGGTTCGCTGTCGATGTCCAGGCGCCCGTGCGACTGCTGCACGAAACCATGCACCATCGCCAGGCCCAGACCCGTGCCCGGGCCCTTGGTGGTGAAGAACGGCTCGGTCGCGCGCCGCCGCACGTCGGGCGTCATGCCTTCGCCCTGGTCGTGCACGCAGATGCAGACGTAATCGCCGGCGCGCAGGCCCAGCTTGCGGCGCCGCTCTTCGGACAGCACCGTCGTGCCCACCTTCACCGCGCCACCGCCCGGCATCGCATCGCGTGCATTGAGCACCACATTGAGCAGCGCCATCTCGAGGTAGGTCGGGTCGATCGTGCAGGCCGGCAGGCCGGGCTTGAGGTCGAGCTGCAGGTCGATCTTGTCGCCCAGCGTGCGCACCAGCATGTCGGAGAACTCGACCACCAGGCTGTTCAGGCTCAGGCGCTTGGGCTCGAGCCGCTGCTTGCGTGCAAAGGTCAGCAGTTGCTGGGTGAGCTTGGCCGCCTGCATCGTCGCGCGCTGGGCGCGCCGGATCGGCTCGAGCGCCTTGTGCTGGCGCTCGGTGCCCAGCAGCGCCACGTCCAGGTTGCCGTTGATGACCTGCAGCAGGTTATTGAAATCGTGCGCCATGCCGGCCGAGAGCTGGCCGATCGCTTCCATCTTCTGCGCCTGCAGGTGGGATTCCTGCGTCGTGCGGCGCTCGGTGATGTCCATCTGCGAGGCGAAGAAAAACAGTAACTGCCCCTGCTGGTCGAAGATGGGGCCGAAGAACAGCGCGTTCCAGAAGGGCGTGCCATCGGCCTTGTAGTTCAGCAGGTCGACCGCCACCGCGCGCGCTTCAGTGACGGCCTGGCGCAGCTCGGCCACGGTGTTGCGGTCGGTGTCGGGCCCCTGCAGGAAGCGGCAGTTGCGTCCCAGGATGTCTTCCTGCTTGTAGCCGGTCAGGTCTTCGAACGCGCCATTGGAAAACACGATCGGATTGTCGGGCTGGCGCGGGTCGGTGATCAGCATCGGCATGCGCGTCATTTCCACGGCGGCAAAGAAGATGTTGCCGCGTTCGTCCAGGCCGCCGTGCTCGATATAGCTGGCCTGCCAGTGGTTGACGCCCGGATTGTCTTCAGTCGGGCCCATCGGGTTGACGGCATTGCCCTCGACCTGGCCGGCGGCCGGTACGCCGCGGCTCTGGCCGCCTCCTTGCACATCGAGGTCTTTCTTGAGCGTGTCGTCCTTGGGTGGTCCGAGTACCATGCGTTTCCTTGAGCGTGGGAGGCCGGGATGCTGAAGACGCATCTCGGAGTATGGCAATAAATATAACGGTACAACAGCGGGGGATTCCGTTCGTGAGCGCACAAAAACGCACACCTTGGACCCTATGCGGGGAAATACCTTTCGGTAACAAACCCCTCATGCGATAATCTTGCCTTAAAGCTATTTTCTTGGCCTGTATTTTCCCTCGGAGTTCCCATGCACCATGATCGTCATGCAATCGTCGCCGCTCAACATTTGCCATATCGCGCAGACATTGACGGCATACGGGGCATTGCAGTGGCCATCGTCGTCCTGTTCCATGCATTTCCGACTCTGATCCCTGGCGGCTTCATTGGCGTGGACATCTTCTTCGTGATTTCCGGTTATCTGATTTCCAGGATCCTGATCACCGAGTTCGAAACCAAAAAATTCACCTACGCGCAGTTCTATGCGCGCCGCGCGCGGCGCATCTTCCCGGCCCTGATCCTGGTGATGAGCGCAACGCTGGCCTTTGGCTGGATCGCGTTGTTCCCGGATGAATTCAAGATGCTGGGCAAGCACATTGTCGGCGGCTCGACCTTCCTGTCGAATGTGTTCCTGTGGTTCGAGGTCGGCTATTTCGACACCGCTGCCGAAACCAAGCCGCTGCTGCACCTCTGGTCGCTCGGTATCGAAGAGCAGTTCTATATTTTCTGGCCGATCCTGCTGGCCCTGGCGTTTCGCTTTCGCACCAATCTGTTCTGGCTGACGATGACGCTGCTGGCGCTGTCGTTCCTGGTCAATGTCGGCGGGATCCGTCACTTCCCGAGCGCGACGTTCTATTCGATTGCCAGCCGCGCCTGGGAATTGCTGATTGGCGCCATGCTGGCCTGCCTGTCGCTGCAGAAAGTCTCGGTGTTTTTCGGTGGCATGCGCCGGCCTGCCGCCGACGGCAGCGGGATGCAAACCCGGCCGCTGTTCGATTCGAACAGCCCGGGTGGCCGCAATGCGCTGTCGTTCGCCGGTCTGGTCCTGATCGTCCTGGCGTGCGCCCTGGTGCGCGGCGGCAAAGGGTTTCCGGGCTGGTGGGCACTGCTGCCGACGCTGGGTGCCGGCTGCCTGATTGCCGCCGGGCCGAAGGCCTGGGTCAATCGCATCATCCTCTCGAACCGTGTGCTGGTCTGGGTCGGCCTGATCAGCTATCCCTTGTACCTGTGGCACTGGCCGCTGCTGTCGTTCGCGCAGATCGTCGAGTCGGGCGTGCCGTCACGGGAGATCCGGATGGCGGCGGTCGCCGCTGCGGCGCTGCTGGCGTGGCTGACGTATGTGCTGGTCGAACAGCCGATCCGGCGGCGCGGCGCGCGCCATCCGGCAGTGGCAATCGCGCTGGCGCTCGGCGTGGTGGCGACGGGCGCCGTCGGTGGCTGGGTGTACAAGAATGACGGACTGCCGGCGCGGGCACGGATCGTCGAGACGGCGAATTTCCAGAAAGCGCTGATTCTGGTCGAGGATCGGGACAATGCCGCAGCGTGCAAGAAGCGCTACGGATTCGACACGCTCTACGAATACTGCCTGCAGGCCCGGGTCGACCGCCCGCCGACGATCGCGCTGATCGGCGACAGCCACGCCTACCATGTCGTGGCCGGCCTCACGAAGTACTACAACGAGCACGGCGAAAACCTGCTGTACCTGGGCACCAGCATCCCGTACCTCGGGGTCGATCCGGGCCTGAACAATCCCTACCAGGAGGCGACGCCGCAGATGCTGGAAATGGCCCTGACGACGCCGAGCATCAAGAAAGTCATCATCTCCACGATCCTGAAACACAATGTCGATACCCCGGAAGGGAAGGCGCTGGTGGAAAAATTCCGTGCCACGCTCAAGGCATTGCAGGACGCCGGCAAGGAGGTCACGTACTTCTACGATGTGCCGACGCTGAACTTCGATCCGCGCGCCTGCATCCGGCGCGCCGGCGTTGCCAGCTCGACGACCAATCGCGACTGTGCCATGGCTGCCGCCGACTTCAACCAGGCCGTACGTGCGCATGACGAGATCGTCGCTTCGGTACTGAGGGAGTTTCCTGCGGTGTCGACGTTCCAGCCCGCGAAATACCTGTGCGATGACAAGGTGTGCAAAGCCAGGCTGGACGACAAGCTGCTGTACCGCGACAACAATCACCTCACCTACGATGGCGACCTGTATGTCGGCGCCCGCTTCGCCGAAGAGCAGAAGGCCAGGGGCTCGGCAACGAATTGATGGTGTGAAGGCGGGTGGCGGCGCGCCGTTGCCGGCGGCGCCGCCTGCGTACTCAAGGTGTTGGTTCGGCGACCACGATCTCGCCCAGTGCGATGCCCAGCTTGCGGGTATCGCTTGAACCGTCGGCTTCCTGCGGCGACACCGGATGCGGCACCTCGATCACGATGCTGCGCTGGGCGCCATCGGTCTCGAGCGTCACGATGGTGCTCTTCATTGGATGATTCGGCACCCGGAACGGCGCGCTGGCCTCGCCGATGCGCAGCACGAAGGGCAGGCCGGCGTTGTCACCATAGCTCGATGCGCGGATCATCAGCCGGACTGTGCGGGGCAGCACCGTGTTCAGGTGCAGCACCACACGCTTGCCATCGGACCAGCGGCCGAACGGCTCGATCGTCGACAGCCCTTCCGTCCCCGTCACGAAGCCATCGTAGGGCTTGCTGAAATCGATGCGGCCGATGCGGCTTTGCGGCACGCTCAAGCGGTACAGCGCGAATTCATCGGTGGCGACGACGGGTTTGTAGGTGGCCGACAGCGGATGGTTGCGCATGACCAGCAGCCACTTCTGGTGCGCTGGCAGCTCCTCGTCGGCGATCGGCGCATCCTTCGGCACGATCAGCAGCTCGGTATCCTTGTGGTCGATGTGGAACTGGGCACGGATCATCTCGACCGGCTCGTCGCCAGCCACCGTCACTGCGCCACGTTCGGCGGCCGGCACATGGGCCAGCACGGCGTACCCGGCGCGGTCGGCAGCCGTCTCGATGTGATTGAAGCGTGCCGTGATGTCGTGTGACGACACCAGGCCGCCCATGAGCGCGATGGGCAGGCCGGCATACAGGAACAGGCGTGGCGCCAGCGACTTGTTCAGTGCCCAGAACAGCAGCGTGGCCAGGCCGACGGCGATCAGGGTGCGGCCTGCCCAGCCATCCGGCTTGAACTCGAAGATGTCGGGACCGTCGACCGGATTGAAGGCGTAGGTCGGCAGGTTGATCAGCGCCAGCACCATCACGATCGCGATGCCGGCCGCAATGCTCCAGCGCAGCAGCGGGCGCGCCGGCGCGTCGCGCCGGTGCAGCGTGGCCCCGGCAATCAGCCACAACAGCGGCAGTGCAAAGCTGTAGTAGCGCATGTGCAGGCGCCAGCCTTCGTCCGGTGCCGCGCCCGGGTTGACCAGCGAGGCGGTGAACAGGAACGTCACGCAGACCGTGGCGCCCAGCACCAGCAGTGCCCAGACCTGCAGCAGCTCGGGCTTGCCGGTGCACGCGCGCAGCGGGCGGCGCAGCAGCGAATGCAGCAGCACCGCCAGCGGCAGCGGAATCAGCATCGCCAGCACCATCAGGTGCCCGAACGCACTCACCAGCGCCGGCCCAAGCGTGTTGGCCAGCGTGCGGTTGCCGGCGGAATTGGCGTTGGACTGGTAGAAGCTGCCCAGCAGTTGCAGGCCGTTCGGGCCGGCCAGCAGCCAGCCGATGCCGAACTTGAGCGCGGCGGCCGTGCCCAGGGTCAGCGCAATCGAGCCCAGTGCCGGCAGCATCCAGCGCCCGCTGTGGCTCAGGGCCCAGCGCGCGTAGAACATGAACAGCACCAGCGGCGGCACCAGGAACAGCGCGTGGACCTTCACCAGCGAGAGCAGGCCGAGCACCGTGCCAAGCGCCAGGCTCCAGCGCACCGGATGCCAGTGGCTGCGCGTCAGCGCGACCCAGCTGAGCACGCAGAAACCGAAGTAGTACGCGGTCTCCGGCATGAAATAGGTGGTGTACAGGTTCAGTGGCGCGAGCGTCGCGGCCACCGCGATGCCGAGTGCCACGCCGCGCGTCGCGACCTGGCGCGCGATCGCGTACAGGAATGGCGCCGCGGCCACCATGAAGGCCACGTTGGCCAGGTGGATGCAGTCATAGAAGCGGGTCCCGCAGGCATTGCTGCCGCGCGCCAGCCACAGGTACAGGTAAGACGGCAGGATCGAGTCGCCCAGGTCCTGCAGGCGCGAGAGGCGGCTGTAATACCATTCGTCGGCCATGATCTGTGGCTGCGTGCCCCAGGTGCGCAGCACCAGGTAGGCAGCGATTGCCGTGAACAGCGCCACGGCAATGACCCGCATGCGGTCCGGCGCTGCGGGTTGGAGTGGGGACGGGGAACTCATTTGAAGATCCAGTATTTGCCGAGAAGGTAGCTGTTGATGGCAGTGATCGGCAGCGCGACGAGTTTGCCGGCCAGCGGCATATCCACCAGCGCCTGGGCCAGCGTCACCAGGCCCAGCGTGAACGCATAGTTGATGACGACGACACACAGGTAGCGGCCGAAGCGCGTTGGCGAGGCCGCCGTGTCGAAGGTCACGCGGCTATGCCAGGTGTAGTTCACGAACAGGCCCGACAGGAAGCCGATCGTCGTCGCGGCGGTCAGGTGCACGTTGTTGTAGAGCAGCAGTTGCAGGACGCCGATGTCGATCGACGCCGCAAGCACGCCCCCCACCAGGAACAGCAGGAACTGGCGTGAACGGATGGCGAGGTTGATGAGGCTGGAGAGCATGTGCCTCATCGCTGGACGCGAAAACGCGTTTTCTTGTGCAACGGCCGGCGCGGCACCGCGGCAATGTCGTAGGCCAGGAACGCCAGGATCAGCTGTACGCCCATGATGACCGGCAGCGCAGCGAGCATCACGGTGCCGGCAGGTGCGGCAACGTCGTGCTGCGCGCCGTCGATCCAGTGCGCCACCCCGAACACGGTGCCGAACGTCAGCAGCAGCACGCCCAGCGGCAACTCGATCGAGGCCAGCGACATATTGCGCAGGTAGTAGTTGTAGAACAGGCGCTTGAAGAAATTGCGCACGTGCTTGGCAGCGAATTCGGTGACGATGCGCGAGATCTTCAGGTTGCTCACTTCGTCGCCATAGACGGCATCCATCGGCACATCCACCACCACGGCGCCCAGTGTGTTCAGGCGAAACAGCATGTCGGTTTCGAAGAAGTAGCGCTGGCTGATCTTGTCGAACGGCAGGAAGCGCGCGGCGTCGGCGTGGATCGCGGTAAAGCCGTTGGTCGGATCGAACAGGTCCCAGTAGCCGGACGACAGCTTGGTCAGCAGCGACAGCATCGCATTGCCGAACAGGCGCATCGGCGGCATCGAACGGATCTGCTCCAGGTTGAAGAAGCGGTTGCCCTTGGTGTAGTCGGCTTCGCCCGACAGGATCGGCGCCACGAATGCCGGAATCAGGCTGGCGTCCATCTGGCCGTCGCCATCGACTTTGACGATGACGGTGGCGCCATCGAGGATGGCGGCGCGGTAGCCGCTCATCACGGCGCCGCCCACGCCCTGGTTCTCTGCGTGCTCGATCACGGTGACGCGCGGGTCGGTGCAGTTGGCGCGCACGAACGCGCCGCTGGCGTCGGGGCACTTGTCATCGACGACGTACACGCGGGCGACCTCGGGGCCGATGCCCGCGATGACACCCAGGATATGTCGCGTGACGCGGTAGCTGGGGATCACGACGGCGATCGTCGCAGCGGGCCGGGTGGGCCCGGCTTGGCTGCTGGCAGCGGCATCCAGGGTGGAAGTCATTGGGTGGTTCATGGTTGGGTTGCAGGCTGGGCGCGCACGCTGATTTCACGCAGGAAGAAAGCGAGCTGGCGCGGGTCGGATGCGCTTGGCGAGCGCGGCTGTTCATGGTCGAATTCGAGCGTCAGCGTGTCAGTGCCGGCAGCAACCGCTGCCGGTGGCAGCACGAGTGCACCCTCGCGGTCGAACTGGTGCCAGCCCAGGTCGACACCGTTGGCGGTCAGGCGGGTGCGGCCCTGCGCCTCGAGGTAGGCGCCGCTGATCAAAATCTGTTGTGGTGCGAGCGTGTCCAGGTGCAGCACGACGCGCGAGCGCGCGCCATCCGACCAGACACCGTTCCAGCCCGGGCCGTTGGCCTCGGGCGTGCTCCAGCCGGCGCCCAGTTCGACCTGCCTGCGATCGATGAACGCATCGTGCTGGAAGCTGCGCTGGACCAGCGTGCCGGCCATGCAGCGCACCGGCGCGTCGACGTAGCGCCAGCCGCGCGTGCTGTCCGTGAAGTGGTTGTCGGGCGCGAGCGTGGCGCCGGCGCCGCAGACGGCAGCGTCCAGCCCCGGATTGGCCACGTTCACCAGCGTCTTGACCGGCTGGCCATCGACGCGCCAGGTGTAGACCTGGTCGGGGCGGATGTAGTTGTCATGATGGGCACTGCGCTCGCCGAAGATTTCCGGCTCCGGATGGTAGAGGCCGGGCGCATGGGCCAGCACCAGGCGCGCCAGCGGGCTGAAGGTCGTGTACTGGTAACTGGCGGCGTGGTCCATGGCCAGTGCCTGCACCAGCGCCACACCGATGACCAGTGTCACCGGCAAGGCGCGGCCGCGCAGCATGAACAGCAGCACGAACAGCAGTGGCATCGAGGCCCAGAATGCGTAGCGCATCATGCCCGCCGCGTCCGAGTTCCAGTTCAGCACGGCCAGCGCCGGCACGGCCAGGGCCAGCGTGAACAGCAGCGCGCAGGCAGCCACCATCAGTGCCTGGCGGCGCGCGCCGGCGCGCATGACGGCGCTCCAGACCAGCACGGCGAGCAGCAGCCCCGGCAGGCCGATCGCCATGCCCTGGTTCAGGTCGAAGAAGAACGAGAGCAGGCGCTCGGCGCCCACCAGTGTCGGGTCCGAGAATTTGCGCGCGATGATGTTCGGCACGCCGTACTGATAAAAATTGAACAGTACCGGCACGCTGAACACGGCCACGCCAGCGGCCAGGGCGGCGATGTTGCGCCGGGTGGCGAGCAGGCGCAGGTTGGCGGCCAGCCCGGCGCCGCGCTGCCAGTCCATGCACAGCTTGAGCAGCGGTGCGAACCCGAAGAAGAACAGGATGGTGGGATTCTGCCAGCTGGCCAGCCCGGCCAGCATGGCCCCGCGCAACGGCGCATTGGCGGTGAAGTACAGCAGGCCGGCCAGCAACAGGGCGGCGCTGACGCATTCGGGGCTCGACCAGCGCCAGTACAGCATGCCGCCGCACAGCATGAAGAGCGCCAGGCCGGCCCAGGCCCGCGCTTCCGACCTGAAGAAGTGGCGCAGCGCCAGTCCCAGCACGAACAGGGCGGCCAGGTTGACCGCCACGAACGCCTGGAACGGTGGCGCGCCAGTCAGGTCGAGCACCTTGTACGGCACGGCTGCCAGCAGCGAGTAGCCAAAGAAGTGGACCGGATAGACGTCGCCGTGCTTGCCACGCGTGAATGCGGCGTACAGGTTGGCGTCGCCGGCGCGCATGCCACGCTCAAGTTCGTCGAACGGCGCGCGGTAGGCATCCCCCAGCAAGGCGCGCGTGCGGGCGATGTCATCGAGACGGATGTCCGGCGTGCCGTGGGTGGCGATGGCCACGGTGCCGACCGTGTATTCCACGCTGTCGCCACGGAACGCCGTTGGCCTGAGTGCCACCAGCATCAGCATCAGCAGGGCCAGCAGCAGGGGAAAGCGCCAGGCGGTGGCGGACAACGCGTCGGTCTTGATCATGACAAATTAAAGGGAGGCGAGCGTTGCAAGCAGCAGGCACAGCACGATCACGATCAGGCTGACCTTGTCCTTGCTGACATACAGCACCGGGTCTTCATTGACCTGGCCGCGGAAGGCCAGCACCCACAGCCGGCCAAGCCAGAACACGAGCAGCGGCAGGATGCCGGCCAGCCATGCGGGCGTGCGGTACTGGTCGAGAACGTTCGCGGAATTGAAGTACAGCATGAACACGAGCACCGACACGAAGGCCGTGTTCACGCCCATGATCCCGATCGGCGTCTTGTCGGCGGTGGTATAGCCGCGGCCGCGCGTCTTTTCCTTGCCGTCCCGGTGCAGGTTGAACAGCTCGCTATGGCGCTTGAGCAGGGCCAGGCTCAGGAAGATGAAGAACGAGAACGACAGCAGCCAGAACGACGGCGCGATTTCGGTCGCGGCGCTGCCGCCCAGCACGCGCAGGCTGTACAGGATGGCCAGCGTGACGATGTCGACCATCAGCAGGCGCTTGAGGTAGATGGAATACGCCACGGTGCTGGCGAAATACAGCATGACGACCATCAGCAGCAGGGGGCTGTACCAGAGGCAGAGACCGAGCGCAGCCAGTGCCAGCAGGGGACTGGCGGCCAGCGCCAGCGGCAGCGGCAGGGCGCCGGACGCGATCGGGCGCTTGTGCTTGGTCGGATGCACGCGGTCATCCTGGGCGTCGAGCGCGTCGTTGAGCAGGTACGCGCTCGAGGCGCACAGCGAGAAGGCGAGGAACGCCACGAGCGAGGCCTGCAGTGTCCACAGGTCGAGCTGGTGGCCGGCCAGCATCGGCACGAACACCAGCATGTTCTTGAGCCACTGGCGCGGGCGCATGGCCTTGAGCAGGGCGCCTGCCGCACCGCCGCGCACGCTGCCCGAATGGGTCGTGTCGCGACCATCTGACAGGCGGAACGGTTTGCGCGTGACCGACACCGCGTTCTCGCAGGTCAGCCACACCGCCAGGTCGGCGCGCGAGTTGCCGACGTAGTCGTAGCCACGCTCGCCAAACAGCGCGCACAGCTGGCGCGCCTTGTTGTGCGAGGTCAGGTTCACGCCGTTCTCGGTGCCCAGCACCTGGTCGAACAGCCCGAGATGGGCCGCGATCTGCTCGGCGAAACGGCGCTGCGTACCGGTGGCCAGCACCACCATCCGGCCTTCGGCGCGCGCGCGCGCGATCAGGTCCAGCACGGTCTTGTCGTAGGGCAGGGCGGCGGGATCCAGCTCGACCTCATTGGCGAGCCGCTCCTTGAAGCCGGCTTTGCCCAGAAACAGCCAGAACGGCAATTGCCAGATGCGCAGGAAATTTTTCTTCAAGAACAGGACGATCGATTCCCACAACATGTCGGAATGGATCAGGGTACCGTCCAGGTCGATGACCAGCGGACGCGGCGCCCCGTTGGTCGAGGGCGGTTGTTCACGCATCGTGCGCTCCCGGCATTGGTGCGTTGCCCGGCAGGGTACGGTACCAGCGGTGGCGGATCAGGTTACCCACGGCCTGGAGCGCGCTCTGGTCCCAGGTCAGCCACGGCATGCCGGTCGAGGCCGGTGCCTGGCCGGTGCGGTGCAGCGCGAGCCAGGCCTCGATCGCAGCGGCCATGTCGGCCGGTTCGCGGCCATCGAAATAATGGGCATGCGTGCCGGCCACTTCGCGGAATACCGGCAGGCTGCGCGCAATGATCGGAATACCGTGCTGGGCCGCCTCGATCAGTGGGAGGCCGAAACCCTCGCCTTCGGATGGCGCGAGCAGGGCGGCCGCGCCGGTATAGAGTTTGAGCAGCATTTCGTCCGAGATGCCGGCCAGCCAGAACAGGCGCTTGCCCAGTTCGGGGTGGTTTTTCATGCGCTCGGCCACGGTCTCGACCATCCAGCCCTGTTTGCCGACGACGACCAGGTTGACATCGATGCCGCGTTCCCACAGCAGTTCGAATGCGGCCAGCGTCTGGGCATGGCCCTTGCGCGGCTCGACCGTGCCAACGACCAGGAAGCTCGGGCGCTGCGCCAGCGCGTTCAGTACCACCGGTGCATCCGGCGGCAGGCCGACGCTCGGGGCGCTGGCATTGATGTCGGCGCCCAGGTGGAACCAGCCCAGCTGCAGCGGCAATTCGCGCTGCAGCCCCTGCTGCTCGAACCAGGTGGCCAGCTCGTCGGCGACGGCGCGCGAAATGCACAGCACGCCATCGGACACCTTGTGCACGGTGCGCAGGAAGTCGCCGAAGCCCTGGTCGGTCCCGAACGGGAACACTTCGGGCCGCAGCATCGGCAGCAGGTCGTACATGCAGAAGTAAATCTCGACACCGCGGTCGCGCATCGACAGCAGCAGCTGCTCGTTCTGCGCCACGCCGCTCAGGAACAGATCGAGGCCGAAGAAGACGTCGCCCGGCTGGAAGTCGACCGGTGAATCTTCCAGGACCAGCGCGGTTTCTCCCACCATGCCCATGCCGAAGCGGTGCGCGTAATGGTAGGGGCGGTTGCCGCCCGTGGTGAACACCGGCTCGACGCGGAAGCCCGCTGGCGGCGTGGCCACGAGCGACAGCAGGATACTGCGCACCACGCGCTGGATGCCGGTCTTGAGGTCGGACTGCACCAGGGCCGATACATCCACCAGCAACTGGCGCGTCGGCAGCAAGGGACGGTTGAAGGCGATCGCCTCGGCCAGCGCCGGCAACTGCGCCGGCGGGCACTGCGCGGCGGCAGCGCCGATCAGCGCGCGGTAACCGGCATGGGCGCCGCGCTGTGCGAAGTGTTCGATCGCTTCCATGCAGACACGGCCGGCGTGGGCTGGGGCGTGATCGCGCTCGACATACGCCAGCGCGCGTGCGCCCAGTGATGTGCGCAGGACCGGATCGCCATACAGGCGGCCCAGCGCGCCCGCCAGTTCGGCCACCGTGAAGGCGTCCGGCAGCATCAGTACCAGGTCGTCCGGGATCGAGGCGGTCGAGCCGTGCGCGTTGACGATCGTGGCGGCGCCATACAGCATGGTGTCGAGCACCGATGCCGACGTCTCGCCGCGCGAAGCGCCGCGCAGCTGCACGGCGGTGTCGCAGCCGACCGCATAGTCGGCATACGTGGCGGCGTCGGTGAAGCCCGTGATCGTGATGCGCGAGGCGGCGGCGCTGGCACGGATCTTCTTCTGCAGGTCGGCACCGTAGCGCCCCGCATCGTTCTGGCCCACGAACACCAGGCGGCAATGGGGATCGGCCGCCAGCGGCGACGCAAGGAAGGCATCGAGCAGTTCGTCGTTGAGCTTGGTCTGGCCCAGCATGCCGAACGTGCAGACGACGTAGTCGGTCTCGCGCAGGCCGAGGCGCGCGCGGGCAGCGGCGCGCGCGGCCGGCGTGGTGGCGCCGTCCGGCTTGCCGCGCAACAGCGGCACGCTGCGCCAGTCGCTGGCGGCACCGGGGCCGTACCAGTCGGCCGCGAGCTGCTGCGGAAACGCCGAGTGCACGATGATGCCGGTCGCGTGATTGAGCACGCCGCGGTTGGCCGGGTACTTCCAGACTGCGCGATTGCGCCCGGCCTGACGGTGCCCGATCAGGCCCGTGTAACCGTGCGACTCGTACAGCGCGCGCAGGAAGCCTTGCGGCAGCACGCGGTCGTGCTCGAGATAATCGAGCACGTTCGACAGGTAGAAGTCGTGCAGCACGACGATGCCTGGCACCTCGCGCAGCAACTCGAACATGTGGCTGTGCACCGGCGAATTGCCGAAGTGGTACAGCACGCGCTGGAACTCGTGCGCATGGGCGCGGAACCACGCCACGCTGCGTTGCGGGAACGCGGCCAGGCGCGCGTCCTGCACCGGGTCCTGGTCGACGATCAGGTCGATGTCATACCAGGCGGCCAGTTCGGGCACCAGTTCGGCGCTGTAGTCGGCGATGCCGGATTTTTGTGGCGGCAGCGGCGAGATGTAGGCCAGGCGCGGGCGCGTGGCCGGCGGGGCGACATCGGTGCGGCCGGCTGCGGCTGCGGCCTGCAGCTTGTCCAGCAGCAGCGCGGCATCCTCGCCTGCCATCGTGACCACCGGGACATCGCCCGCGATGGTGGCGGGGGCAGCACCGGCCGTGACCAGCACGACGTCGGGCATCAGGCTGCCCAGCGCATGGCTGCGCAGCAGTGGGCGCAGGCCGGCATCGGGCAGCAGCGCAAACGGGCGCAGGCGGGCGCGTGGCACCACGCCGTCGAAGGCCAGGCGCAGGTGGTCGTTCGCGCCGGGTTCGCTTGCCGGCACGGCCAGCCAGACGTCGTGGCCGGCAGCCAGGTGCGCGAGGTCGCGCGTGAGCGCCAGGGTGGCCGGCGACACCGGGCCGTTCAGGAAATCGATGACGATGCGCATGGGTTAGCTATCTGCCTGCTGGTTGCCGCGGGCGCGCTGCAGGTCGGCCAGGACCGCGCGGGCCGAGAGCGGCAAGCCCTTGAGTTCTTCGGGTACCTCGATGCCGGCCGGCGCTTGTTGCGGCGGATCGAGCTTGATGGTGGCGATCGAGGCCGAGACGCGCTCGCCCAGCGCCGGATGGCGGCGCAGCACCGGGATGATCGCGCGCCGTATGCGTTCGTTGGCGGTGATGCGGTTGACGAGCTTGCGCATCAGGTGCGGACGGCGCAGCGCATGCATGACCGAACCGAGCTGGCGCAGCGGCCGGGTGACGCGCCACGAGGTGCTGGCCATGGTCGCCTTGAGGCGCTCGTCCAGGCCGCGTGCCCAGTCGCCCATCTGGCGCGCCGTTTCGTGCAGGTGCGCCAGCTGCTCGCGCAGCTGGACGATCTGTTCGTCGGCGTGCTGCTTTTCTTCTTCCAGCCGCACGCGCTGGGTCTCGGCGCGTTCGGCACGCGCTGCTTCGTGCGCACTGGTCGCGTGCGCGGCGCGCAGCGCGGTGTCGATCTCGACCAGGCGCGCCTCGGCCTGGCGCGCAGCGTCGCTGGCGGCCGCGTCGAGGTCCTTCAGGCGCGTGTCGAGCGACTTGACCTGGTCCCAGGCCTTGTCGAGGTGGTGCGAGATGTAGTCGTCGAACACGTTCGGGCCGATGCCGAAGTGCGCCATCAGTTCGGGATGTTCGTCAGCGACGTACCAGCGGTTCAGGCCATCGAACCAGACGAAACGATAGCCCTGCGTGCTGACCATGTGTTCCCAGCTCGCGTGATTGGTCTCGCGGCTGCCCGGCAGCGTGGCCTCGATCACCAGCACCCACGGGCGCCAGCGCGCGAAGTCCATGCCTTCCAGGACTGCGCCCTCGAAGCCTTCGACGTCGATCTTCAGAAAGTGGATCTCGCCCTGCACATGCTCGGCACAGACCGAGGCCAGCGTGCGCACCGGCACGGTCAGTTCGGCGATGCTGTGGCCGTCGGCGCGGTGCATCTCGGCCACCGCCTGGTCGGGCGAAGCCCAGCCGCGCACGTCGGGCACGTCGTACAGGGTCAGTTCGCCATCCGTGGCCCCGGCCGCAATCGCGAGGTTGATGTCGCGCGGGCGCTGGAGCTCGAACTCGTGGTGGAATGCGGGCAGCGGCTCGATGCTGATGCCGCGCCAGCCGCGTTCGTAGAATGCCTTGGTGACCGAATGCTCGACCGGATCGTTGGCGCCGACGTCGATGTAGAAGCCGTTGGCAACGTGGCCCAGGGCGCGCCACAACAGCACGTCCTCGGCGTTCTGGGAATAGGAAACGAAAGTCATGTGCGTTGGATGTCGATGACCGGGTCGAGCCAGGCCGAACCTTCGAAATGGGGACGGCGCATGTTCATCACGGTGAACACCAGTGCCAGGTCGCGCCATTCATAATTGTTGACGAGATGGGTGTCGGTACTGACGATCGCGGTGGCGACCGAATACGTGCCCGGACCCAGATTCATCGGGAATGCGAAGCGGTACACGACCTCTTCGCCGGCCGCCACGTCGTCCAGCGGCAGCTGCTTCAAATGCGTATTGGTGCCGAACATCGGCTGGCCCAGGCGGTCCTTGATCATGTAGCCCAGCACCATGCGCGGGATCGGCGCATTGACCCTGACCCGCACCTCGAGCGTCACTGCGCTGCCCACGTCGACCACTTCGACGCGCGCGCCGGCCTCGTCGAGCAGCGCGATGTCGGCCACGACCGCCTCGCCGGTGCCCGACACGGTCTGCACCTTGCCGTCATCCGTCTCGGCCAGGCGCACGGTGCCGTTTTCACGTTCGGCGATCAGGGCATTGTAGTAATCCATGATCTCTTCGGGCCGGCCTTCCTTGGCCAGGCGCCCGCCGTCGAGCAGGATGGCGCGGTCGCACACCGACTGGATCGCCTGCTTGTCGTGCGAGACCAGCAGCAATGTCGTGCCTTCCTTGCGGAACTGGCGGATGCGGTCGAAACTCTTGTGCTGGAAGTAGGCGTCGCCCACCGACAGTGCTTCGTCGACGATCAGGATGTCGGGCCGGCGCGCGGTGGCGACCGAGAACGCAACCCGCATCTGCATGCCACTCGAATACACGCGCACCGGCTGGTCCATGTAGTCGCCGATGTCGGCAAAGGCTTCGATCTGCGGCATCAGCGAATTGAGTTCATCGACCGTCATGCCCAGCAGCTGGCCGGCCATGTAGGCGTTCTGGCGCCCGGTGAAATCAGGGTGGAAGCCCATGCCCAGTTCGAGCAGGGCGGCCACGCTGCCCTGCATCCAGACGTTGCCGGTGGTGGGCTGGGTGGTGCCGGTGATCAGCTTGAGCAGCGTGCTCTTGCCGGCGCCGTTGATGCCGATCAGGCCCACGGCTTCGCCGGGCGAAACCTGGAAGCTGATGTCGCGCAGTACCCATTTGAGACTGTGGCGCTGGCGTGCGAACGGCAACATCCATTCGGCCAGGCGCGACCAGCGGGTCGGGTATTTTTTGTAGGCCTTGCCCAGGCCGGAGACAGTAATCGCGCCCATCAGAGTTCATCCACCATTTCGCCGGAGCGCTTGCGGAACAGGTGCATGCCCAGCACGCACAGCAGCAGTGCCAGCACGGCCGGCAGCAGCAGGCGGTCCCACTGCGGCAGCGTGCCTTCGACCAGGATCGCCTGGTAGGACTGGATGATCGGCGCCATCGGGTTGTAGTCGAGCAGCGGACGGATATTGGGCGGCAGGATCGAGGCCGGGTAGACGATCGGCGTGAGCCAGAACCAGAACTGCATCGCGATCGTGACGAACTGGCCGACGTCGCGGAAGAACACGTTCAGCACGCCCGTGACCATCGCCAGGCCGATCGCCAGCAGGACCTGCAGCACCAGCAGCGGCACGATGGCCAGGTACACGACGCCGGGGAAATTGCCTGAGACGATCAGGAAAACCGTGAACAAACCGAAGATGATGCCGAAATTGACCAGCGAATTCAGGACCACGATCACCGGCAGGCAGATGCGGGGGAAACTGATCTTCTTGAGCAGGTTGGCCTGTTCCAGGAACATGCCCTGGCCGCGCGCGACGATCTCGGCGAACAGGCCCCAGGTCAGGATGCCGGCGCACAGGTAGATCGAATAGGCGGCGCTCGAATCGCTGCCGGGCAGCTTGGCGCGCATCACCTCGGAGAAGATCACCGTGTAGACCAGGATCATGGCCAGCGGGCTGAGCACCGACCAGACGGCGCCGAGCATGGCATTGGTGTATTTCGACTGGAATTCGCGTTTGACGCTGCCCAGCACGAAACCACGGTACGCCCACAGGCCGCGCAGCATCAGTGGGGAAATCATCGTGTGGAGGTCGCGTCGGAGCGCGCCAGGCAGGTAGGCGGCAGGGAGATTTTCATAGTCGTGCAGAATCGTTAACAGCGGAATTATACTCCACGGTCCCGCACACATATTGTTCAATTGTAACGACGTGTCACCCGTGCGGACACGCCAGAAGGGCTGCCGCCGCAGGGGCGGCAGCGCTCACAGCCCCTGTGACAGACGCAGTAATGCAGCAGGATCGAGGATCACCAGCCGGTTGGTGTCTTTTTGCACCACGCCCTGCTGGACCAGTGTCAGCAGCGCCCGGGTAACGGTCTCGCGGCTGGTATTGATCATGTTGGCGATGTCCTGGTGGGTCGGCAGGTTCTCCACGATGCGCTGGCCGTCCTTGCCCTCGATCTGGGGCATCAGGGCGATGTAGGTGAAGATCCGGCGCGACGTGTTGTTAATACTGAGCAGGGCGCGGAATTCGGAGTCGCGCTGGATTTTCTGCGCCAGGTGGCCGAGCATCTTGCGCGCCACCGAGGGCGAGTGCGAAAACAGGTGCAGCGCGGTAGAGGCCGGCAAGAACGCGACCAGCACCTCCGACGTGGCCACCACTGAGGCCGAACGGGTCGAGCCATTGATCAGCGCGATTTCGCCGAAGAAGTCGCCCGCCGCCAGCATGCGCAGCCCGATGGCGCGGCCGTCCTCGGTGACATCGATCACCTGCAACTGGCCGGAGAGCAGGAACAGCAGGGCGTCTGCGCTGCCGCCCTTGTGCAGCACCACGGTGCGCTTGGGGAAGTGGCGATAGCGCAGTTCGGACTTCACCTGGGCCAGTTCGTCCTCGGTGAGATCGGCAAACAGGGGAATTTTGCGCAGGTGAACCTGCAGCTTCTGCTCGTGCAGGACCGGCGCCGCATCGGGTGCGTCGTCGGGGCCTGGCACGGGTTTGGCAGTGGAGCTCATCGATCGTGTCATCTCGTAAAAGGCATGGCCGGATCAGTACCGGACGGTGATCGCCACGACCAGCGCCGCGGCGGCGATACCGGCGGCGTTGGCCGCCATGTCGCGCCAGCAAAAGCGACGGTCCGGCACCAGTGCTTGCAGGCATTCGATCAGCCAGCCGCTGATCAGCAGGGCCACCAGCCAGCATACGCTTTCCACGACGCCGTCGGCCAGGCGCAGTGCCAGCACGGTCAGCAAGGCATACGCCGAAAAATGCAGGAACTTGTCGTTAGGTAGTGGCGGCAGCCAACGGTTTGGCACCAGACAACCGATGCACACGCCCGTGGCGGCGCAGACAAACAAAATACCTTCGAGCCCCATCCTGCCGACAACCTGTGAATTCAGAAAGGGCGATTGTAACGTCTACCCCCTGGAAGCCGGAAAAATTCGGCGCTCCCTAGGGATACAGCCACTGCCAGCTGAGCTGCACCTGCCGGTTATTGTATTGGAAGATGGAAATATTTTCGCGGTTGCGCACGGCGCGTGCCTCGAGCACGAGGTTCTGGCGCGGGCCGATCTTGTAGCTGAGCGAAGCGCGCAGGACCTCGGTGCGCTGGGCCCGCACCTGGTCGATCAGCAGCTCGGGTGAGTACGCGTTGGCGCTGTCCCAGCGCTGGCGCGTGTAGGCAAGTTCGCCAACGGTATCCCAGCCAAGTGGCTTGCGCAGGTTCAGGCTCAGGTAATGGCCATGGCGATTCCCGCCCGGCCGGTCGGCGCGTGCGCGGTCGTTGAGCAGGGCAAAGGTGGCGTTGGTGCTGAACGAGCCCGTCTGGTGGCTGAGCAGGGCGCGTAATTCGACCATGTCCGAGTTGAAGGTCGGCAGCGTGGCGTAGTCGGTGTAGGTGGCCGCACCGATCAGGTGCAGCTGGGTGCGTGGCGGCAGCGGCAGCGGCGGCGTCACCCGCAGCTGCGCCTGGGCCTGGCGCTGGTACAGGTGGGAGCCCATGCCCGACAGGCCCAGCGAGCCGGTGGTGCGTACCAGCCACTGCCCGAAGCGCCAGGGCGATTCGATGCCGGCGTACAGCGAAGCCGTGTCGTAGGCGTGCAGGCCGTCGTAGCGCCGGCCCTGGACCTGGACAAATCCCAGCGTGCCGTTGGCAGTGATATCGCGCACGTAGTCGGCGCTCACTTGCGTGTACTGGTCGCGCTTGGGCAGGAAGTCGGCCAGCAGGGGCAGTTCGACCGAGCCATCGGGCCCCTCGACAATGAAGGAAGAATTGCTGGCGCCCTGGTTGACGTTGTCGTCGATGCCGCGCGTGAGGCTGACCGCGCCCGAGCTGACCGGGGTCCAGGCGGCGCAGCCGGTGTCGCGCGCCTCGGCGATGAGTTCGAGGATTTCGCGCGCGGGATCGAAGCGCGTCTCGACATTGGCGAACAGGCGTTCGGCCTCGTCGGCCTGGCCCAGGCTGCACTGGATCAGCGCCAGGTCGAGCCAGGCGCCGGCGTGCTGCGGTACGAGCTCGACCAGGCGCGACATCTGCTTCGAGGCATCGTTCTTGCGGCCCTCGTTCAGCGATTGCAGGGCTTGCTGGTAGAGCTGCTCCTGTGGCGTGCTGGCGGGCGCCGGCGCATCCGTCTGGGCCAGCGCCCGGCCAGGCGCCAGCAGCAGGAGCAGGGGCAGCATGGCAAACGTGCGTGCAGCGCTCATGCGTTGCCCCGCGCGGCATTGTCGCCAACCGGCGTCATGCCGGTGTCCGATTCGTTCATATCGAGTGTAAACAATGGGGTTGCCCGCTCCTTGCCACGCAGCAGGCGTTCGCCCAGGGCAATGAAGCGGTGGCGCTGGCTACGGTCGATCGTGCCTGGCCCGATGATGATGTCATGTGAAAAGTCGCGCGCCACTTGCTCGAGGCGCGCTGCGGTATTGACGCTGTCGCCGACCGCCGTATAGATGCTGCGAAATGACGTGCCGAAGTCGCCCGCCATCGCGGTGCCGCTTTCGACGCCGATCCGTACGCGCAGCGGCAGATGGCCCTGGCGGACACGCTCGGCGCTCAGCGCGGCCACGCGCCGGGTCATCCCGCGCGCCGCATCGAGGGCCAGGTCGGCGTGCTGCGCCAGCGGCAGGGGCGCGCCCCAGAAGGCCATCATGCCATCGCCGGTGTATTTATCCAGCGTGCCCTGGTGGGCGATGACTTCGCCGGTCAGGCAATCGAGGAAGTCGCGCGTGAGCTTCGCCGCCTCTTCGACGGGCAGGGTCTCGACCTGCGTCGTGTAGCCCTCCATGTCGGCCACCAGCGTGGTGACGTCACAGCGGCGCGGCCGCAGCGGATCGGTTTCTTCGCTGCGCAGCAATTGTTCGACCACGGCCGGCGCGACATACTGGCGCAGCGTCTGCAGCAGGTGACGCGAGCGGCGCTGGGCCTGGTGCCACTGATACGGCACGGCCACGGTCAGCAGGAACAGGTTGGCAGCGAGTGGGCCAGCTGGTGCAAAATCGGGATCGTGCGGTGCCAGCAGGTAGGCCAGGGTCAGCCACAGCACCGAACTCATGCCCAGCAAGGCCACGCCGGCAGCGGCCGACAGGCGCGGAAAGGCGAGCGTGCACATGAGCGTCGAGACCAGCGCGAACAGGCAGGCGATCAATTGGCCGGGCCAGGGGGCAGGCTGGAGGTTGGCCTGCCGGTCGAGCAGCGCCGACAGGATCGTGGCCTGCACGCCCAGGCCCGGCCGGTTGGCCGCCAGCGGCGTGGAAACCCGGTCGCCCATGCCGAGCGACGATGAGCCGACCAGTACCAGCCGGTTGCTGGCGCTGACGGGCGTAATGCGCTGGCCCAGGATGTCGGCGGCGCTGACCACGGTGTAGGCGCTCCAGTCGCGGCGATAGGGAATTCGCATCAGGCCGGTATCGGCGACGGCCAGCGGCGGCTGGCCGCTGCAGCAATTGAGCAGTGCCAGCGCCAGCGTGGGGTAATGCTGGCCGCCGAACCGGGTAACCAGTGGAATGCGGCGCAGGGCGCCATCGGGATCGGGAATGAAGCCGATCGCGCCGATATGGGGAGCTGCCGCCAGTGCCGCGTAATTGCCGAGGTAACCGGTGGCAGGCACGCCATCCTGGTAGACATCGCTGGCGCCGCCAAGTTCGCCGTCGCGTACCGGTTGCGGGCGGTTGCCGGCGAAGTCGAAGTCGAAGGCCTGGGCCGGCACCAGCGGGCCATGGGCCGCCAGCATGGCCAAGCGCGCGTCGCCCGCAGCGCCGGTGGGCGAGGGCAGCAGGATGTCGAGCGCCACCCCACGCGCCGAATAACGGGTGAGCAGGATCTCCACCAGGTCGGCCAGCCGCTCGCGTGGCCAGGGCCAGGGCCCCAGTTCACTCAGTGCGGCCTCGTCGATATCGACGACCAGGATGCGCGGGTCGGGTTTCTGGCTGACCTGCAGGCGCAGGAAACTGTCGCGCAGCCATTCGTTGGGCAGGAACGACACCTGGTTGAGAACGACCCGCATCCACCTGGTGTCGCCAAAAGACAACGGCGCCATGGCCGCATATTGCGACCAGACGGCCACCGCGAAGGCCAGCGAGGCGATGATCCAGCGACCACGGGGTCGTGCTTGGGTTTCAGGTTGCGCCACGCGCTGCTCGTTCCAGGTGTACCGACATGAAGAAGACCACAAGTATATCGTTTGAGTTTCTTGATTGCATTGTTTTTTTGGAAATATGCAACACAGTTATGGCGATATTCGGGCAGCGCCTTTGGGATAGAATGTGACGGTCGTCACTGTTGGGTTGCTGGACGGCAGGCTACAGTGGCGGAAAAGGGGTTTAACTTGCACAAACTATTGATCAGCGCAACGCTCGCCTGCGCATCGTATTCGGTCCAGGCAGCAGAGGCAGGCAAGATCATCTTCGTCGCCGGCGTCGCCCAGGCGGGCGAGCGCGCCGCTGTCCAGGGCGCCGCGGTGGAAGAGGGGCAGATGCTCAGCACCGGCGCCGACGGCTACCTGTATGTCAAGACCGCCGACAACGGCCTGTTCATCCTGCGTCCGCAGACGCGCGCGCGCATCGTTGCCTACCATATCGACCAGCAGAATCCGGCCAATACCCGGGTCAAGTTCGAGCTGCTCAGCGGCACGGCGCGCAGCCGGTCAGGCGACGCGGTCAAGCACGCGCGCCAGAACTTCCGGTTCAACACGCCGGTTGCAGCAATCGGCGTGCGCGGCACCGACTTCACGGTGGTGACCGACAACGACACGTCGCGCGTGTCGGTATTCTCGGGCGGTGTCGTGGTCAGCGGTTTCGCCGGTGCTTGCCGGCCCGATGGCGGCGGGCCATGCGAAGGCGCGGCCAGCCGCGAACTGAGCGCTGCCCAGCGCGGTCAATTGCTGCAGGTCAAGCGTGGCCAGGCCGCGCCACAGGTGATCGAGGGTGGCGCAGGCGCGCCCGATCAGGTGTCGCCGCCGCGTTCGGACGAGCCGGTTGCGAAAAGCAGCGGGGCGGGCGACTCCAAAATCACGGTCGAGGCCGCGAAGAACGTCGGCCTGACGGTGGCCATCAGCAAGAACCTGCCACCACCGCGGCCGGTCGATGAAACGACGCCACCGCTGATCCCGCCGGTGGTGGTCGGTCCGCCAGTGGTTGAGGTGCCCGTGGTCGTGCCGCCGGTGATCGTGCCGCCGGCGTTGCCGGAGCAGCGTGTGGTCTGGGGCCGCTGGCAGGCAGTCAACGGGCTGTCGTCGCCGTTCGATTATGCGGGTTACCGTGCATCGAGCGAGCGAATCGCACTCAACGGTTACTTTGCGCTGTTCCGCACTCCGGGCGCCGAATATGTCACGCCGAATAACGGCGCCGTCGGATTCACGCTGCGTAATAGCGAAGCCTATGTGCTGACGGAGTACGGTGGCGGTTATACCACTACTGCACCGGCGCAATTGTCTAATGGCACAATGAATATCGATTTCGGCAAACGCAGCTTTGCCACCAGCATGGATGTCATTACTGCATCCGATGTCGTCAATATGCGTGGTGATGGCGTGGTGTCTGCCGACGGGCGCCTGAGCGGCGCGGCAGGCGGGCGCCAGGGCTATCTCAATCTGCAGGGCGTACTGAGCAATGAGCGTGGTCCCTCATCGGGTGCAGCGACGATTTTCGATGGACGGCTGGATGGCCAGCGCACTGTCAACGGTGCTGCTACTTGGCGCTGATGCTTATTTAATAATGACTAATTGAAAACCCCGGTTCGCCGGGGTTTTTTTATATCCGTGCTGAATGCGGATTATGCACGCCGGTTAAATGGCGTTCGATTTTGTTTCTGAATGTAACCGCAAAACTGCGCCGAAGATGTGGTGTTTTCTTTATCGCTTTTCAAGATAGTTGTTAAGAATGTTTGCAAGGGATCGATTTGCGCGGCGATTTATCGATTTTGCGTCGATTTTTCCCGTTAGTTTGTTCAAAATGTGACGCCCATCACACATCGAGCGTGCCCGATTCTGTCATGATGCGATCCGTTGGTCTTCAAGGGTGCACCCACTCTTGCAATGCTTGAATCAACATTTGATTGATCGATCTTTCTAATTGGAGTTACACATGGCAATCGTCACCACCCACGTCGCAGCAGTTCAACAACTGTACGTCGCTTACTTCGGCCGTCCTGCTGATGTCGCTGGCCTGGACTTCTGGACCAACGTCGTTGCAAACAGCAAGGGCTCCACGACCGAAGTGTCGGCAAACTTCGCTCTGTCGACCGAGTACACCGCTGCCTTCGCTGGCATGAGCAACACCCAGATCGTCGACAAGATCTACATGAACCTGTTCGGCCGCGCTGCCGACACCGCTGGTCGTGACTACTGGGTTGGCCTGCTGAACGCCGGCTCGATCAAGGTCAACACCATCGTCGCTGACGTCGCCAACGGCGCGCAAACCACCGACAAAGAAATCGTCGAAAACAAAGTTGCTGGCGCAACTGCTTTCACCACCGCCCTGGACCTGCCTGCTGAGCAAGCTGGCTACACTGGCACCGCTGCCCTGAACCTGGCCAAAGCCTTCATCACCAGCATCACCACCGATGCTACGCTGACGACCGCAATCACCCCAGCAAACCTGAACACCACCGTGTCGGGCGTCGTCGCTGCCGGTACCCCGTTCACCCTGACCGCTGGCCTGGCTAACCTGCAAACCGCAACGTCGGCTAAGACCGCCTTCCTGGACGCTGCCGATGGCAAGACCGATGGCGTCGTGGCTGCTGGTACCGAAGCCAAAGTCAAGACTGGCGACGTCACCACCGCAATCGCTGACGTGGCAGATTCGACCAAAGGCAATGTTGCTGGTTTCGACACCGCTGCCACGGCCAACGTCCGCGCTGCTCTGGTCGCAGACAAAGTCGCTGCCAACAACACCGCACTGACTACCGCACAGAACAGCATCACTTCGGCTAACGCTGAAATCGCTAAAGTCGCTGGTCTGAGCGCTGCTGTCGCCAGCCTGACCGCTGCTACCACGGCCAAGACCGCTGCTGACAAGGTTCTGCTGACTGCAGCTGCCGACGTCGCTGCGAAAGAAGGTTCGTACGAAGTTCTGAACGGCGGTACTGCCATCACCATCGATCCGGTCACCGGCGTCGTGGGCACCGTTATCGTGCAAAACACCGCAAAAACCGCTGTCGTTGCAGGCACCAACGTCACCGAAGCCACCAACCCAGGCGTGACCGCGCTGATCGCTTCGATCAACGCCAAGCTGGCTGCTGACGTCAGCGTCGCCAACTCGGTCAAGGCTGTGAGCTCGGCACAAGCCAGCGTCAACTACCTGGACATGGGCACGGCTGAAGTCAACGCACTGGAAGCCATCAAGGCACTGCTGCCAGCTGGCACCGTTGCTGCTGGTGCGCTGCCAACCCAGGCACAGATCGCTACCCAGAAAGCCATTCTGGACGCAGGTACGGATACGGCTGCTAAAACTGCATTCGACACCAAAATCGCTGACTACAATGCCGTAATCGGCCAGAACGCCCGCGTTGACGCGCTGGGCACGGCAACCACGGCTGCCAGCAATGCCAACAAGGCTATCGAAGCACTGACCAAGGCAACCACTGCCCTGACCAAGGCTGAAGGTGCACAAGCTCAACTGGCAGGCTTCGATGCTTCGATCGACGCAGCCAAGAAGGCATTCGTTGACGCAGGTCTGGTCGCTCCACAAGACGCTACCGCCGGCCTGATCGCAACTGCTGCTTCGGATATCTATGTCGCTGGCAAGGTCAATGCTTCGATCAACCTGTTCGGCCTGGTGGGCAACGATGCGCTGTTCATCGGCACCGGCTACACCCTGAACACCACCGCAACCATGAACGCTACCACCGGCGCAATCACCGGCGGCAACAACGGCGTGCTGGAAGCGTTCATCTTCAACGGCACCGATGGCGCGCACATCGTCCTGGAGAAGTCGGTCTTCGGTTCGTCGGTTGCTACGACCCCAGAAGTCGTCACCATCACCCTGGTTGGCGTCGATGCAACCGACGTTCAGCTGAACAACGGCATCATCACCACCGTCTAAATAGACAGTTTCAGTTCCAGCCCCGGCAACCGGGCTGGCCTGACGCAAAAGCCCCGCTTCCGCAAGGAAGCGGGGCTTTTTTACTTGAGGCAAGTCTGCCACATTTGATTTCTTCAATAACAACAATTTGTGACGCGCATCACAAATTTCCGAGAATCTGGTACATAATACGGATCACTGTAATTTCCTGCTGGAAGTCTTATTTACTGACGAAGGTCGCACGCATCCATCCATGAAACTCCTCGACGAAAAAACCGAAATTGGCCGTGCCCTGCGGCTGTTCAAAGGCACCTTCATCACCGTGGGGGTGTTCAGCGCGATCATCAACCTGCTCATGCTGGTGCCATCGCTGTACATGCTGCAAGTCTATGACCGCGTCCTGGCAAGCCGTAACGAAATCACGCTCCTGATGCTGACCCTGATCATGCTGGGCGCCTACCTGTTCATGGGGGGCCTCGACGTGATCCGCTCGTTCATCCTGGTGCGCGTCGGCGCCCGCTTCGACATGATGATGAACAAGCGTGTCTACACCGCGTCGTTCGAGCAGAACCTCAAGCAGTCGGGCGCGAATGCGGGCCAGGCGCTGAACGATTTGACGACACTGCGCCAGTTCCTCACCGGAAATGCGTTGTTCGCGTTTTTTGACGCGCCATGGTTCCCGATCTACCTGGCCGTGATTTTCATGTTCGATCCGATGCTGGGCCTGTTCGCACTGTTCGGCACGATCATTCTGGTGATCCTGGCCGTGGTGAACGAGCGCATCACCAAGAAGCCGCTGGGCGAAGCCAATACGATGGCTATTTCGGCCAGCACGCTGGCCACCAACAACCTGCGCAACGCCGAAGTCATCGAATCGATGGGCATGCTGCCCAACCTGATGAGCCGCTGGTTCAAGTTGCATGGCAAGTTCCTGAATCTGCAGGCCGATGCCAGCCAGAAGGCAGGCAGTGTCGGCGCCGCCACCAAGTTCGTGCAGACGTCGATGCAGTCGCTGGTGCTGGGCCTGGGCGCGCTGCTCGTGCTCGAACACAAGATTACGCCGGGCATGATGATTGCCGCGTCGATCCTGCTTGGCCGCACCCTGCAGCCGGTGCAGCAGGTGATTGGTGTCTGGAAGAGCTGGGCCACCACGCGCAGCGCACATGAGCGCCTGACCAAGTTACTTGAAACCAATCCAAAGCGCGAAGCTGGCATGGCCTTGCCGAAGCCGACAGGCATGCTGACCCTCGAAGGCGTGACTGCATCGCCGCCCGGCATGCGCAACCCGATCGTCAAGAATGTCTCGTTCGGCATCCTGCCGGGCGATGTGCTTGGCGTGATCGGCCCCAGCGGGTCGGGCAAGTCGACGCTGGCGCGCCTGCTGGTGGGCGTCTGGCCGGCGATGATGGGCAAGGTGCGCCTCGATGGCGCCGACATCTACAGCTGGAACAAGGCTGAACTCGGCCCGCACATGGGCTATCTGCCGCAGGATATCGAGCTCTTTGGCGGGACCGTCAGCGAAAACATTGCCCGGTTTGGCGAAGTCGATCCCGAAAAAGTGGTCGAGGCTGCCAAGCGCGCCGGCGTGCACGACATGATCCTGCATTTCCCGGAAGGCTACGACACCCAGCTGGGTGACGGCGGCGGTGGCCTGTCGGGCGGCCAGAAGCAGCGTCTCGGCCTGGCGCGCGCCATGTATGGCGACCCGGCCCTGATCGTGCTGGATGAGCCGAATTCGAACCTCGACGATGCGGGTGAGCAGGCGCTGGTGGTGGCGGTCAACGATCTGCGCCAGCGCGGCAAAACCATCATCCTGATTACCCACCGTACCAGCATCATCAGTGTGACGACCAAGTTGCTGCTGATGCGCGACGGCTCGGTGCAGATGTTCGGTCCGACGCAGCAGGTACTGACGGCACTGCAGGAAGTCAACACCAAGGCGTTGCAGGCAGCGCAGCAGGCACAAGCACAGGCGCAGGCGCAGTCACAAGCCCAGATGCAGCAGTCTGGTACGCCGGCCAACGCCGGGACGGGAGAATAATCGATGGATCTGATCAAGAAAAATGCAGTGGATGTCATTTCGCACGATGCGACGCCACTCGAAGTGAATACCGATGCCAAAGCGTTCGTGCGTATCGGCTGGCTGATCGTGCTGGCCGGCGTCGGCGGCTTCCTGTTGTGGGCCCTGCTGGCGCCGCTCGACAAGGGCGTGCCGTTGTCCGGCACCGTGGCCACCGAGTCAAACCGCCAGGCGGTGCAGCACCAGAGCGGCGGCACCGTGCAGGAACTGCTGGTGCGCGATGGCGACGTCGTCAAGGCGGGCCAGGTGCTGGTGCGGATGAACCCCATCCAGGCACGTTCGGCAGTGGATATTACCGACACCCAATACCTGTCGGCCATGGCCAATATCGCGCGCCTGACGGCAGAGCGCGATGGCTCGGGCACGATCACGTTCCCGGCCGAGATCGAAAAGCGCCGCGCCGAGCCGCGTGTAGCCGAGCTGATCGGTGTGCAGAACCAGTTCCTGATGTCGCGCCAGGCGTCGCTCAAGAGCGAGCTGGCCGGTCTGGACGCCGGCATCGCCGGCCTGAAACTGCAGATCACCGGCTTGCAGGAATCACGTGACAGCAAGAAGGCCCAGGTGGAATTCCTGAAGGAACAGCTGGGCGGCATGCGCGATCTGGCCAAGGATGGCTATGTTGCGCGCAACCGCCTGCTCGACTTGGAACGGACCTATGCCCAGCTGGGCGGTGCGATCTCGGAAGACATCGGCAACATCGGCCGTTCGCAGCGCCAGGTCACCGAACTGACCATGCGCCGTGCGCAACGGGTTCAGGATTACCAGAAAGAAGTGCGCGGTCAGCTATCCGAATTCCAGAAAGAGGTCGACGGCCAGGGCGCGCGCCTGCAGGCCCAGCGCTTCGAGCTGTCGAATGTCGAGGTCAAGGCCCCGGTCGATGGCACGGTGGTGGGGCTGGCCGTGTTTACCAATGGCGGCGTGGTGCAGCCCGGTTTCAAGATGATGGACATCGTGCCGAGCAATGCGCCATTGATCGTGGACGGGCAACTGGCCACCAACCTGGTCGACAAGGTGCATCCCGGCTTGCCGGTGGAGCTGATCTTCTCCGCGTTCAACACCAACAAGACGCCGCACATCGATGGCGAAGTCACGCACATTTCTGCTGACCGCAGCCTGGATGAACGCACCGGCAACCCTTATTACAAGGTGCACGTGAAGGTCACGCCGAAGGGCGCCAAGATGATCGCCGAGCACAAGATGGACATCCGTTCGGGCATGCCGGTGGAATTGTTCGTCAAGACCGGCGAGCGCACGATGATGAGCTACCTGCTCAAGCCGATCGTCGATCGCGCCCATTCGGCTTTGAGCGAGGAATAAGCCATGGCATTGACCAATAAGGCCCGCCTGCGCGGTCTGATCGCTGCTGCGTTGCTGACCACCGGTTTTGGCACCGCTGGCAGCGCCTCGGCCATCACACTTGAAGAAGCCTACCAGGCCGCTCTCAAGAACGACCCGGTCTTCCGTATGCGCTATTTCGAAAACGAGAGCGGCAAGGAAAACCAGATTCTCGGTCGCTCCCAGTTGCTGCCGAATATTTCGGCCAGCCATACCGTCAACAAGAACCGGGTGGATCGCCAATACACCCAGAACGGCCGGCTTCAGCTCGATCACCCGCAATATCTGGGGCGCTCGTCGGTCGTGCAGTTGCGTCAGCCACTGTTCAATATGGACGCGGTGCAGCGCTATCGGCAGGGCAAGGTGCAGAGTGCACAAGCGGAGCAGGCCTATGAGGCTGGCATCGACGAGGTATCGGTGCGCGCGGTCAGCGCCTACATGGATGCACTGTTCGCCGAAGACCAGCTGGCATTGGCGATCGCCCAGCGCGATATGAATGCCGAGCAACAAAAGGTGAACCAGTTCCTGTTCGAGAAAGGCGAGGGCACCCGCACCGACATGCTGGAAACCCAGGCCAGGCTCGACGTGGCCGAAGCCAGCCTGGTCGAGGCGCAGGATAATGTGACCTCGGTTCGCAACACACTGGCCGGTGTGATCGGCATGGATCCGGGCACGCTCAAGCAGATCGGCGCGAACTTCCGTCCGGTGACGCTCGACGTTGCGACGTATGAAGACTGGCAGAAACTGGCGCTGCGTCAGAACAATACGCTGGCGGCCCTGCGGCTGGCCGTGGAAAACACGCGCCTGGAGATCGGCCGTAACAAGGCGGGGCACCTGCCACGCGTCGATTTTGTTGCGTCGTACAGCAAGAATCTGAGCGAGACGATCAACGTGCTGGGCCAGGAAACCACCAACCGGACGCTCGGCATCCAGGTCAATATTCCGATCTATTCGGGCGGCGCGATCAGCGCCCAGACGCGTCAGGCGGCAGCCAGCTATGGCCGCTCGCAGGCAGAGCTCGACGCGCGTACCAACGAGATCATGGTCGAATTACGCAAGGCCTACGACCTGGTGCAGAGCAGTGGCCGCAAGATCGATGCCCTTGCCAAGGCGGCAGAGTCTGGCCAGGAACTGGTCAAGGCCACCGAGCAAAGCATCAAGGGCGGGGTCCGCATCAATCTCGACCTGCTTAACGCCCAGTCTCAATTGGTCACGACCCGGCGCGATCTGGCCCAGGCGCGCTATTCCTACCTTGTGGGGCTGATGCGTCTGCGCGCAGCGTCCGGCACGATGGCGCCGGAAGCGGTGCGAGAGATCGCGGCGTTTTTCCAGTGACCAGGCGCGCCAGGGGTGCGTCAGGCATCGATGGCGCCTGAGCGCCACCGCTCGCAGAGTTTCAATGGCTGTCAGCGGCGGCTGGCGGCGCGGGCGCCGCCCTGAATGCCGTCACTTCCGCTGGCGTGCCGAGTGCGTGGACGTCAGCGGGATTCAGGTCGGCAATCGAGACCCGCGCGCCGTTGGCCAGCAGCTGTCGATACAGTGGCGCAACATAGCGTTCGCCACGCACCAGGTTGGCCGGCTCGGCGAAGAATGCATCATAGGCGCGTACAAAATCGCCAGCGCGCGCAAACCAGTACAGCCCGACCGACGCATAGTTGGAAATGCGCTCCTTCTCGGCCACGTCGGTCGCCCAGCCATCCCCGTTGATCTTGACGAAGCTCCAATGGTCGCCCGCGACCTGGAAGCACGGTATCCACCCGTCCGATCCGTCGCGAATATGCTGTGGCGTCCAGGCAAATGGCTGCACGAAGGTATCGATGTTGTAGATCAGTAGCGGGCTGTCGTCGTCCAGCCACAACGAACGCGACGCCAGGGCGCTCGTCGCCTGGCCATCGGTCAGCGCCTCGAGTTCAATAATGCGCAGGTCGTCGATGCCCAGCGTAGCGCACTGTTCGCGGATGTAGGGGACAGACGCATTCTCCGCCAGGCTGACAAATACCACCCGGGTTCTCGGCCCGATGAAGTTTTTCAGCGACAGCATCGACCAATAAAACAGGCTGTGCCCGTGCACAACGATCTCGTATTTGGGCACGGTATAACCCACCTCGCGAAAGCGCGAGCCGCGACCTGCCATGGTGATCACGATCGTGGTACCTGAGTCAGCTTGCTTTGTCATGTTCAACCTCGTCGAGAATCTGTCTGGCGCGCAGCATGAAGGCCATGACCTTGTTGGGATGATCGCTGTGCAGCGGCAGCATCGACAGGAACAGGGACGCTTCGCCGAGGCGTACTACTCCGGGATCGATACCGAGTTTGCGCAGCTGGCGCAGGAACTGCTGCTTGAGCGCGGGATGGTTGGTGTGTTCCAAGTGCAGCAGCAGATCGTTGCTGTCCGTAAAACCTACCCGGTACAGCCCGCTGTTGATGAAATCGTAGTCGCCCAGCACGCTGTGCGACACCTTGCATATGTCATACAGCGGGTGCGTCCACAAATCGGCCTCGGTCGTTGCGCCCTTCGGGTCGATCAGCTTCAGCAGATAACGCTGCTGGTCATAAAGAATGTTCGAGAAACACGGATCGCCGTGTCCCACTGCCATGTAATCGCTCTCGAAACCGCGTGCATGACGTTCGTACAGCCCACGAAAACGCGCAAGCTGGCGCTCCAGGTCGAGCTCTGGCGACGCACTGGCCGCCAGAATGTTGATGCGCTTGCCTTCGGCTGAATCCAGGAATTGCGCGCAACGTGCAGCGAGCTTGTCCACGAACAGCGTGCGTGCGGCGGCTCCCGATGCAGCCTTCGTGCAGGGCCGGCGCGGGCGTTCGTTCAGGACAAACAGCAGTCGCTCGATGAATGCTTCGAAGCTTTCCGCGTCGAAGGCGCCGTGAACCCACTGCAAGGCCGCATCCGCGAGGTAATAGCGCAGCATGCGATACGATGCGCCACTGCGGTCTTCGCGGAAATCAAACGGCTGCACCAGCCACGACTGCATCGACTCCGGCACCAGCTGATAGAAGGTGTACTCGGCACGCATCTTGTCGCGGTCCGCGGAACTCTTGGTGAAATAATGGGCATCGGCCGACAGCGCATTGAAGTGGCGTGCCGGTGTCGCGCCATGCATGAACGTCAAAAAGTCGCGGATGTTTGCCAGATCGAGGGGCTGCAACGATTGCAGGCGCTGGCTGCTCTGCCACGCTTGCCCCCACTGGTGCAGCGGCGCAGCGCAGAACGCAGCCCACTGTTCCACCAGGCGATGCGGGTCGCGCATGAATACCAGCAGCGGCTTGTACAGGCGATCGGTGAAGTCTTCCTCGGCATACGGAATACGTTCGCACAGCTGGCGCAGCCGTTCCGGATCACTGAAGCCGGCGCGCCCGGCGACCACGCAGAGCACGGTGTCATGGCCGCTGCTTTCCAGGCTTGCGCGCAGTGCTGGCAGGTCGTCTGCATTGCGCAGGTGGAACAGGCGCGTCGCGCACCAGGCAGGCAGTGCTGCCTTGAACCGGTCGCTTAGCGCCTGGCGTTTGAGGATGATGCTGCCGTAGCGCCGGTGGCCTACCAGGCTGCGTACTTCATCGCTGGTGCTCTCCCGATCGTCCAGGACGAGAACAATATTCTGGGATGGATGACGCATGTCAGGGTCTTTCGATACGCAGGCGCAGTGCCAGTAACAGGGCCGCCAGAAACGCCAGCGTCAGGGCGGCCAGGGCGAATGTTTGAATCATGCCGAAGGCGCCTGAACCGGCCGCGCCACCCGGCAGGCTCGCCAGCAGTCCCGACGCGAACATCGCGCCGGCATCGGGCGCATTGTCGGCGAAACGATGGGCGAACAGCGCAAAAGCGGCAATCTCCAGGGCCCAGGTCAGGATCGACAGCAGCAGCAGGCCGCTCATCCGTCCTTCCACCGAACGCTGGATGTTCAGTTCGAGATGGCGCACGGCGTGGCTTGCCCTGAGGAGGCGCAGGCCGCGTGTGCTATGACTGGCCAGCACGAGGTGCCGGTTCAGGTAGACGAAGGTGGTGGCCACCGCGAACAGGCCGAGCAGGCCGAACACGCTGGTCAGGACGAACAGAAGCAACACCCAGCGCATCGATTCCGGCAGGCGTACATCGAGCAGATACAGCGCCAGGATGCAGGCGGCGAGTACGAGAACGTCGCCGAAACGCTCGGCCAGCCAGACCGCGAGCGCCTTGCCCCATTGCCTGAACACGTGACGGAACGCGGCCAGCCGTAGTATCTCGCCGATCTTGAACGGGATCAGCGCGCTGGGAAACACGGTCAGCGCATGCGCACAAACCAGCGCAAGCGCCTTGTCGCGCTGATCGAGTGTCAGCAGACCCAGTCGCAGCATGCGTACGCCGTGCGATCCCACGTACAAGGCGATTGCGCCGGCCAGTAACAGATCCGGTTCAGGCCAGCCGGCGCCAGCGGTGCGCAGCTGCAGCACCAGCCAGCCCAGTGTCAGGGAAGCGAGCAGGCACAGGTAGACGCGCAGGGATGCGCTCATTCGGCGCCGTGCCGGTGCACGATTGTTCCAGGGTACGCTGCCCGCGCCCGTTCGCGTACATCCCGGGCCAGGAAGCGCGTACGGTCGATCATGAACGACGCCAGCAGTCCAAGGACCCTGAAAGACTGCGACACCATCCGCACATTCGAACGTTGGTCTTCCTCACGCCAGCTGATCGGGAAATACCGGATTCGGTGGCGGCGATCGTAGCTGCTCAACAACATCATGTAGTTGAACGTGAGGTCGTCCGGGAAGGTCAGGTAATAGAACTGTTCGAACGCGTTCAGGCGATACATATTCAATCCCGAGCCGAGGTCGCGCACCCGGCCGCGCACGCCCAGCGAAAACAACAGATTGAACACGCGGTTGCCCCAGGAGCGCGTCAGCGAGTAGCCGACCAGCCGGCTGCCAGGCATGAAACGGGCGCCAAGCAGGCAATCATGGTCGCGATGGGCGCCGCTGTCGAGCAGGGGCAGCAGGTCGCGGATATCGGCCTGGTCGTCGCCGTGCAGGACGACGAGGTGGGTGTAGCCGTGTTCGATCGCATAGCGGAAAGCGGCTTTGTGCGAGCCGCCCAGGCCATAGTTATCGTCGTTGCGCCATCCGATGAACTGGCAACCGGTGATGCGCGAACGCGCCTGTGAGATCGCCGCTTCAAGCGTGTCGTCAGGTGAGCGGTTGTCGACCACCATGACGGTATCGATACGGCGCTGGACCTCTGCGTCGAACTGGTCGATGACGCGCGTGATCTGGGACGCGCAGCGGTAAGCCGGGATGAAAACAAGAATTCGGTCGGTGCCGGAAAAGCTCATGGAGTAGGTTTTCTTTGTTGCAGGAACGTGGTGATTGCTGCCTGCACTACCGTGTGCAATCCTGCATCGTTATATAGCCACAGTTGGGTAACGCCATCCGGGCACCTCCGGATATGGGCCGGCTGGGGCAGCAGGCGCCCGATCGTCTCCGGGGTGTAATCGAATTGATCACCACCGCCGGGACGCCGCAATATTGCAAAATTATAATGGTATCCAGGATAGCGGTCCGGATTTGACAATGGTCCGTGCGTCGAAACCCAGAACAACGGGCTCACATCGCGCAGCGTGGCGATGATCGGGTTGCGGTCAGGCAGTTGATAGCTCACTGCACGCGCATTCCAGTAATCGGCAATGCCGGCTTGCAGCGGGAAACCTTCTGCGCCGGCTGCGGCGACGCACTGCGCGACGGCAGTGGACGGGTCGCTACGCTGTGGCGCCTGATACCCAAGCCAGGCCGCGTTGCCAGCAACGAGCGCGGCGCAAACTGCCCACGCCCGGTGCGCCCACCGGGGGCGGCACGCGCGTCGGTTGGCATGAACGAGAGCCAGCAGTACCGCAAGCACGAGAGGAAATGCCAGATAGCGGTAACCTGCATTGTCGACGATCGCGCCGGAGAGCACGGCGCCGGCAATGGTGAGCGGCAGGGAAACGCAGAGCAGGGCGCCGACGGCCTGGATATCGCGTTCAACGGCATTGGTCCGGATCGGCGCGTGAGCGGCGGCGGCATGATCGTGACGGATTTTTCGGCTCAGCAGCAGATACAGCAGATATAGCAGGCACCCCGACAGCATCAGCGCAAGGAGCAGCGTCGCGACATTGTCGTGGTCAAAGGCGGCGACCGTCGCCTTGGTCAAGAAGGTCAGCGAGGCCGATATCGACTCGACCGACAGCGGGGGCCTGGCTTCAACCGGAATGTGATGGATCAGCAGATGCTCGAGGAGCATGGCCAATGCCTGGCCGCCCGCGAGGACGGCGACCAGACGCGCCAGTGTCGCAGTGCGCTGCTGGCGCCAGTCGCTTCGTTCAGAGCGTCGTGTCAGCAACAGCGCCATTCCGGCCACGGCCAGGCAGGGCAGGGTGAAGGTGAGAACGAAGAGCCTGGATGACACGCTCGCCGCGCCGACTACGACCAGCAATGCGAGCGCATGCGGCCACGACGACTGACGCGCGAGGCGCAGTGCCAGCATCGTTCCAAGCAGGCCAAAAAGGACTGCGCCAAAATGGTTGTTGGTCGTCTGAAAGTAGAGCCACATGCCCGACTGCGCCGACGCCAATGTGGCGAATGCGACGGCCAGCACGACCTGCGTATCGTTGCGGCGTAATCCGTGCTGGGTCAGGCGCCGTACCAAAGCGATGGACAACAGTGCCAGTGCGACCGCTTGCATGGCTGAGACGAACAGAATGCGGGAAGGCGCATCCGGGAAAACAAAAAATCCCACGGCATATAGCGCTAGGTCGGGAAAAAATCCCGGCGCCGCACTGAATTTCCAGTTGCTCCACGCACCGCCATGGACGATCAAATCATTCAGCAGCTCGTCATAGAAAAGGATATCGCTTTGCAGCACGATGCGCAGATGCAGCAGTGAAATGGCTACGGCTAGCAGGCTCCATGCAAGCCATGTTTCAAGTCGGGACATGAGAGGTAGAGGTTATCGCACGCGACTGAAAGCGTCATGCCGGTTAGTGTCGAGACTGTTCACGCATTCAGGCGCGCCGATGACCTGTGAGAATGCTGCGTTACAGTGGCAGGCATTGTTGGATAGCAAAGAGACACAGAGCAACATTATAAGTCCAGCCCGATGGGGTGACTACAAAACCAAACTATCCCAAGAGCACAACCGCTACAATATTGTCTTTGATAAAGAGGCATGGCATGCAATCGCTGAATATTCAGTACAACCCGCGCATCGACCAGTTGCGCTGGCTGGCCGCAGCCCTTGTCTTTCTGTTCCATTTTCATCTCGAATACCGTGGCCTGGGCGGGCACGGCCTCGTCAATCCCTGGGCCTCGCTGATCATCGAGGGCCATACCGGGGTCGGGCTGTTCTTCAGCCTGTCCGGGTTCCTGTTCATGCAGATCGCGCTGCACCAGCGCCAGATCGTGTACGCCGATTTCGTGCGCAATCGCGTCCTGCGCATCGTGCCGCTGTACCTGCTGATTTTCCTGGTCGCCACGTCGATTTCGCGCGACAAGTTCCAGCCGCAAGACCTGCTGTATGTGTTCGCGTCCAACCTGGGCATGGCGCCGACCTCGCAGACCGTCATCACGGGCGCGGCGTGGACGATTTCGCTCGAGTTCATGTTCTACCTGGTGTTCCCGTTCCTGGCCCGCTTTGCCATGGAGCGCGGCATGCGCTACCTGGCCGGCTGGCTGGTGCTGCTGCTGTTCTTCAAGGCGGCAGCGTTCACCGTCAACATCAACAGCACCCTGATGTACTTCAGCACCTTCGTCGGTCGCTTTGACCAGTTCCTGATCGGGATGATGGCCGCGATGTTCCACGCCCGGCACGCCGCCGCGCTGCAGCGCCGGGCATGGATGGTGGTCGTGGCCGGCGTCGCGGTGGTGCTCTGGAACACCCGGCTGATGCACACCACCGCCAGTTTCCTGGACGCGCCGCGCGCGCAGTTCTGGATCGGCTGGTCGATGCTCGAGAGTGCCGGCTGGTCCGTGTTGATCGTTGGCTGGGTGTCCTTCAGGCATCGCCTGCCGGCGCTGCTCGAGAACGTCCTGAACCACGGCGGCAAGATCAGTTTCTCGTTCTATCTGCTGCACATGGGATTGCTGCACCTGCTGGCGCAGCGGGTTGGCCTGGTGCAGCCCACGGGCATTGGCTGGCTCGATGCCGGGATCATGGTCGCCGTTGTCTACGCGCTCACCTGGGCGCTGGCCACGCTGTGCTACTACATCGTGGAAGAACCGTTCCTGCGGCTGCGCCGCAATTATGGGGCGCCACGCCATGAGCCCGTGGCGGCGCCCAAGGTCTAGTTTCGCCGCAGTGGATTTCATGTCGCCACTACCTCGATTGGCGTAATATCATTTTATTACCTCTCGAGGAGACCGGGCATGGCAGCCAGTGCACGCGACGTCCAGCAACTCTACGTTGCCTATTTCGGCCGCCCGGCCGATCCGGGCGGGATCGACTACTGGCTGACTACACTGAACAGCAACGTGGTGTCACTGGCCGTTATCTCGCAGTCTTTCGCCGCGTCGCGCGAGTACCGCGACAATTACAGTCACATGGACAGCCGCAGCGTGGTCAGCAAGGTCTACGACCACCTGTTCGGTCGCGTGGCCGAGGCGGGCGGCGTCGCTTACTGGGCCGACCTGATGGAGCGAGGCGTCATCTCCATCGATAACGTGGTCAGGGAAATTTCACGGGCGGCGCTCGGCACCGATGGCGTCGCCTTCAACGGCAAGGTGGCGGCCGCCACGGTCTTCACACAGCGCCTGGATGCGCCGAACGAAGTGGTGGCCTATGGGCGCGATGCGGCCTTTGCACTGGCCATGGAATTTCTTGCCACCATCAAGGATGCCGACAGCGCGCAAGCCGCGGTGGACCCGGTCGTGGTCGACGCGTGGATCGCGCGCATCGTGGGCGCCGAAGGCGCCGCGACCGACCATGTGGAACTGGTCGGGGTAGCGCCGCTGGCCTGATCAGGCCGCGGCCTCGCCGGCTGCGTTCTGGCCGGCGGCTGCCTGGCTGACGCCGGCGCTGTCGATGCAATGCGGGCACGACACGCCATACACATAGCTCGGCGCGAGTTGCTGGCGCGGCGTGACGATCGCGCGGCACGCGAAGCACTGCACGGTTTCGGTCGGCTCGAGCTTCGGATTGAGCGCGGTGCGGTAGTCGAACACGAAGCAGTCGCCCGTGTAGTGCGCGCCGCCGACGTCTTCAAAATACTTCAGGATGCCGCCCTCGAGCTGGTACACGCGCTCGTAGCCGATTTCCTTCATGTGGATCGCCGCTTTTTCGCAGCGGATTCCGCCGGTGCAGAAGGTCACGACCGTCTTGCCGGCCAGCTCATCGCGGTGTTGCGCCGCGACTTCGGGAAATTCGGTGAACTTGTCGATGCGGTAGTCGAGCGTATTCTCGAACGTGCCGACGTCGACTTCGAACGCATTGCGCGTTTCCATCATCACGACCTCGACGCCGTCGTCATCGTGCCCCTGGTCGAGCCAGCGCTTGAGCGTGACCGGATCGACCGCAGGCGCGCGGCCCAGCTCGGGCTTGATCAGTGGCATGCGCATCGTGATGATTTCTTTCTTGATCTTGACCAGCATGCGCTTGTGCGACTGTTCGGTCGACAGGCTTTCCTTCCACGTCAGGTCGGCCAGGCGGGCATCGCTGCGTACCCAGTCCAGATACGTGTCGATGTGCTCACGGGTGCCCGACAAGAACATATTGATGCCTTCCGGCGTGAGCAGCACGGTGCCCTTCAGGGCAAGCTCGTTGCACAGCGCCTGGTATTGGGGGCGCAGGGTTTCCAGATCGTCGAGCGTGACAAATTTGTAGGCGGCGATGTTGACGTACTGTTGAGCGGAAGACATGGCGGTAAGGAGAAGCAAACGTGAACGGGACAGGCCGACATTATAAGTCAGTCGGCGGCGCCAACCATCAGGGAAGGGCCGTATGCTTGTCGAATAGATTTACACCATTGCATCAGAGCATTGATGAATATCAAATAAGTCATTGATTTGTATGGTAGGTAATGAGCTGGCATCAAGTTTGCTTATAGGGGGCAGTACTGTTCAAACTTTGATCTACTAGGAAAACAACAATGATCCGTAATATCGCTCTGCTGGCCCTTTCGCTGACCGCCGGTGCCGCTTCGGCCGCTACCATTCCTGCTTCGCTGACCTTCAACTCGGACAGCAACAATGCCTACACCAACGTGATGCCGGCAGCCCAGAGCGGTAGCGTGTTGATCGACTTCAGCTTCACCTACACCGGCGCTACGGTCGACAACAACGACTTTTTGGCCCTGTGGTTCGGTAACTCGAACAACCTGTCCGAAGCCTATTCAGGCCCGAACGTCGGCTTCAAGGCAAACTGCGGTGACGGCACCTGCACCAACGACCTGTTCGCCCGCCTGGGCGGCGTGAGCGGCCCGTTCATGGCCAACAGCAACCTGATCGCAGGCACCACCTACAACATCTTCGCCAACCTGTACAAGGCCGCCGGCTCGACGACCTACAACCGCTTCGACATGTGGCTCAATCCAACGGCTACCGAAAAGTCGTCGCTGACCGGCGCCGACCTGATGGCAACCGGTAACTCGAACCTGACGTCGTTCGACACGATCGGTATTCGTACCCTGGGTCTGGACAAGGGCCTGACCATGAACGTGAACGGCCTGAACGTCACCGGCCTCGAGGCTGAAGTGCCTGAGCCAGGCAGCATCGCTCTGATGGGTCTGGCACTGGCCGGCCTGGCATTCACCCGTCGCAACAAGCGCGGCTGATCACGCAAGCGCGCGCAGGCTTTGGCCTGCTCGCCGGTGGTAGCTTGAAAACGTCGTTTCCTGCGCGAGTGGGAACGACGTTTTTTCACGTTAACCACAGAACGGAATCGGCTGGCAGTGCAGCACCGCGCGCGCGGGACAACCTGCGCCGGGAGATATTTCTGTAACGCCATTTGCGTCGGTCCGCGCCATGCGACTGGTCCGGGCGCGGTAAAATGCAGGGATGACTTCCCCGACTTTTACCCATCTGCGCATCCACTCCGAATACTCCATCGTCGACGGCCTGGTCCGTATTGACGAGCTGGTCAAGGCGGCGGTCAAGGATGGGCAGCCGGCCCTGGCCGTGACTGACCTGGCCAACACGTTTTGCCTGGTGCGCTTCTACAAAGAGGCGCGCGGCAAGGGCGTCAAGCCGATCGTCGGAGTCGATGCCTGGATCACCAACGACGACAACCGCGACAAGCCGCACCGCCTGCTGATCCTGGCCAAGAACCACACCGGCTACCTGCAGCTGTGCGACCTGCTGGCGCGTGCCTGGCTCACCAACCAGCACAAGGGCCGCGCCGAACTGCGCGCCGAATGGCTCGAAGCGCTGGCCACGTCCACGTCCACGCTCCATCCCGAGCAGTCGCAGGCCAATGGCCTGATCGTGCTGTCGGGCGCGCACTTTGGCGACATCGGCCAGGCCATCGAGAACGGCGACATCGCCCGCGCCGAAGCCAATGCCGCGCGCTGGGCACGCGTGTTCCCGGGCCACTTCTATATCGAGATCCAGCGCGCCGGCCAGCTCAATCAAGAGCAGCAGGTGCGCCATTCGGTCGCGCTGGCCGGGCGCCTCGGGCTGCCGGTCGTGGCGACGCACCCGGTGCAGTTCCTCGACAAGGACGAATACATCGCCCACGAAGCGCGCGTCTGCATCGCCGAGGGCGAGATGCTGGCCAACGCCAAGCGCGTGCGCCGCTTCAACGAGAACATGTGCTTCAAGTCGCAGGCCGAAATGGCCGAACTGTTCAGGGATTTGCCGGGGGCGCTGGCCAACTCCGTTGAAATCGCCAAGCGCTGCAACGTCACGCTCACGCTGGGCAAGCCGCAGCTGCCGAACTTCCCGACGCCGGGCATGACGATCGACGAATTCCTGATCGCCGAGACCAAAAAAGGCCTGGAAGACCGCCTGCTGCAGCTGTACCCGAACGAGGCGGAGCGCGAACGCGAGCGCCCGCGCTACGAAGCGCGTCTGGACTTCGAAAATCAAACGATCATCAACATGAAGTTCCCCGGCTACTTCCTGATCGTGGCCGAGTTCATCCAGTGGGGCAAGAACAACGATGTGCCGATTGGCCCGGGCCGCGGTTCGGGTGCCGGTTCGCTGGTGGCGTATGCGCTCAAGATTACCGACCTGGATCCGCTCAAGTACAACCTGCTGTTCGAGCGTTTCCTGAACCCTGAACGCGTCTCGATGCCCGACTTCGACATCGACTTTTGCCAGGAAAAGCGCGAACTCGTCATCCAGCACGTGAAAGACCTGTACGGGCGCGATGCGGTCTCGCAGATAGCCACCTTCGGCACGATGGCGGCCAAGGGCGCGATCCGTGACGTCGGCCGCGTGCTCGATTTCGGCTACAACTTCTGCGACGGCATCTCCAAGCTGATTCCGTTCAAGCCGGGCAAGCAGGTGTCGATTGCCGAGGCGATCGAAGAAGAACCGATGCTCAAGGAGCGCCTCGAGAACGAAGAAGAGGTCAAGACGCTGCTCGAACTGGCGCAGAAGGTCGAAGGCATCACGCGTAATATCGGCATGCACGCCGGTGGCGTGCTGATCGCGCCGGGTAAACTCACCGACTTCTGTCCGCTCTACACGCAGGGCGGCGATACCGGCGTGGTCTCGCAGTATGACAAGGACGACGTGGAGGCCGTGGGCCTGGTCAAGTTCGACTTTCTGGGTCTGACCACGCTGACGATCCTCGACCGCGCCGTCAAGTACATCAAGCAGCTCGACCCGGCCGAGAGCGAATTCGATCTGGCCAAGCTGGCGCTGGACGACCGCGCATCGTACAAGCTGCTGTCCGACGCCAAGACCGTCGCGATCTTCCAGCTGGAGTCGCGCGGCATGCAGGGCATGCTCAAGGATGCGCGGCCCGACCGCTTCGAGGACATCATCGCGCTGGTCGCGCTGTACCGCCCGGGCCCGATGGACCTGATCCCCGACTTCTGCAAGCGCAAGCACGGCGAAAAATTCGATTATCCCGATCCGCGCACCGAGTCGATCCTGTCCGAGACCTACGGCATCATGGTCTACCAGGAGCAGGTGATGCAGATGGCGCAGATCGTCGGCGGCTATTCGCTGGGCGGCGCCGACATGCTGCGCCGCGCGATGGGCAAGAAGAAGGCCGAAGAAATGGCCGAGCACCGCGAGATCTTCCGCGCCGGTGCAGCCAAGGACGGCCTCACCACGGCCAAGGCCGACGAAATCTTCGACCTGATGGAAAAGTTCGCGGGCTACGGCTTCAACAAGTCGCACGCCGCCGCCTACGCGCTGCTGTCGTACCACACGGCGTACCTGAAGGTGCACCACACCGCCGCGTTCATGGCAGCCAATATGTCGCTGGCGATGGAAGACACCGAGAAGATCAAGATCCTGGTCGAGGATGCAAAAGAAGTCTGCAAGCTCACCATCCTGCCGCCGGACGTCAACGAATCGCAGTTCCGCTTCACGCCGGAGGGCGAGGCGCGCTCGAAAACAGGCAAGCAGGTCACCAATATCCGCTACGGCCTGGGCGGCGTGAAGGGCGCGGGGCAGGGCGCGATCGAGGCGATCATCGCCGCGCGCACGGCGGGCGGCAAGTTCAAGGACCTGTTCGACTTCTGCAACCGGGTCGACCGCAAGCAGATCAACCGCCGCACGATCGAATCGCTGATCCGCGCCGGCGCGATGGATGCCTTCGGCGTCGACCGCTCGGTGCTGCTGGCGTCGGTCTCGTTCGCGATGGAAGCGGCCGGCCAGGCTGCGGCGGCCATCAACCAGGTCAGCCTGTTCGGTGGCGACGATGCCGACCTGGTCGCGCCGCCCGAGTACGTGAAGGCCCTGCCGTGGACCGACCGCCAGAAGCTGTCCGAAGAAAAGATCGCGCTGGGCTACTACCTGTCGGGCCATATGTTCGACTCGTATGCGCAAGAGGTGCGGCGCTTTGCCAAGACGCGCATGAAAGACCTGGAGCCGTCGCGCGATCCGCGCATGATGTGCGGCGTGATCTCGGGCATCCGCACGCAGATGACGCAGCGCGGCAAGATCCTGATCGTGGCGCTGGACGACAAGACCGCCGTGCATGAAGTGACGGTCTACAGCGAGGTGTTCGAGGCCAACAAGAACGCCTTCAAGGAAGACGAATTCCTGCTCGTCGTGGGCAAGGTGTCGGAGGACCGCTTCAATGGCGGCCTGCGCATCACGGCCGAGAAGGTGTACGACCTGGCCACGGCGCGCATCCAGTACGGGCACAAGCTCGAGATGGACCTGGACAAATCGGTCAGCGCAGCGCGCCTGGCCGAGATCCTGCAGCCGCACCGGGTGCATGACGGGATGCCGGTGAGCCTGCGGCTGCAGACGCAGGATATTCCGTTCACCGTGCAACTGGGCGACGACTGGCGCGTGGCGCCATCCGATGCGCTCAAGGCGGCGCTGGAGCTGTCGCTGGGCGCGAAGGACGTCGCCGTTGAGTACTAGCGCGCATGCGGGCGACGGCAGATCGGCCTTCGGCCGCATCCTGATCTGCCGCACCGACAATATCGGCGACGTCGTCCTGACGCTGCCGCTGGCCGGCTACCTGAAGCAGCGCTTTCCGCAGGCGCGGATCGACCTGCTGTGCCGTGCCTACGTGGCCCCGGCCATGCGCCACAGCCGCCATCTCGATCGCGTGATCACGCTCGAATCCGCGGACGACCTGACGCGCCTGTTTGCTGACGGCGACTACGACACCGTGATCTTTGCCTTTCCCGACCGGCGCCTGGCGCGCGCGGCGCAGGCAGCACGCGTGCCGAACCGGGTGGGCACGAGCCACCGCGTGTATCACTGGTTCACCTGCAACCGCCTGGCCCGTTTCAGCCGCGCGAAGTCCGACCTGCACGAGGCCCAGCTGAATTTCCTGCTGCTGCGCCCCCTGGGCATCGACCATGTGCCGACGCTGGCCGAGATCCCGCATCTGTACGGGCTGGATGCACCGCGGCGCGCCGCCGTCGACGCCTTGCTGGCGCCGGGGCGGCGCCACATCATCCTGCATCCCAAATCGAATGGCAGCGCCCGCGAATGGCCACTGACCCACTTCACGGCGCTGGCGCGCGATCTCGGGAGCGACCCGGACATGCGCCTGTTCGTCACCGGCAGCGCCGCCGAGGGCGTGCTGCTGGCCGCGCAGGCACCGGCCTTGCTGGCGCTGCCGAACGTGGACAATCTGTGCGGCCGGCTCGACCTCGATGAGCTGCTGGCGCTGATCGGAGCCTGCGACGGCCTGGTGGCGTGCAGCACCGGCCCGATGCACCTGTCGGCAGCGCTGGGGCGGCCGACGCTGGGGTTGTTCCCGCCGATCAAGCCGATGGATCCGGGCCGCTGGGCGCCGCTGGGCGCGCTGGCCGAAGTGGCGGTTGCCCGCCAGCAGTGCGCTGGTTGCAAGGACTCAGCGACGTGCTCGTGCATGGAGGCGATTACGCCGCAGGACGTGGCCGCACGCGTGCGGGCCTGGGGTGGGGCGGGAGCGCGACGCGGGGCTGCCTAGGGTTTCATTTGGACCTCAGTCGACCTGGATCCTGCTTAACTGAGCGTAGGACATCAGTGTCACAACCCCGGGCGTACCGGCATGGAGCGAGACGAGGCCGTTTTGAGGTTGCGCTCCGGTAAAGCCCAGACTGGCTGCCACCGTGCTGGCAACGCCGGTGGGCGTGATCTTCCTCAGCTGCCCTCTGGAGCCGAGCTTGTAGAGGTTGCCTGCGGTATCGATATCCATCGGGCCGTTGCTGCCGAAGAAGGCAGCGGTGCCCGAGCCATCGATATCGTCGAGAAAATCAAAGTTCCGGTTTGTTCGACCGGCAAGCGTCGTGACCGCGCCTGCAGGGGTAATCTTCCGGATCAGCAATACATCGCTGACGTACAGGTTTCCGGCCTTGTCGGTGACAATCTGAGCCGGTCCCATGAATCGTGCCTGCGTTCCAGGGCCGTCGACTGGATTGCTGCGGCCGGCGCAGGTCGATCCCGGCGGACTGACAGCCTCGCAACCGCCGCCAGCAAACGTCGAAAACGCACCGTCTGGCGCGATCTTGCGAACTCTCGACCCGTCGGTTGCGTAGATGGTGCCGTCTGGCGCCACCGCGAGCTTCAACGTGTAAGCGGTGGCGACGCCGGAGGCGCCATCGATTGTTCCGGTCGCCGCATCATAGGGCGCGGTCTGCGTCAACGTGGTCACCGTACCGTCGCCCGCAATCCGCCGGATTGCGTACGCGGCGGTGCCAAGTCGGTCCACGACGTACAGCGCCCGGTCCGGCCCGAACGCCAGCGATATCGGTTCGGCCACGGTTGCATAGGTCGTGATGGTGCCGTCCGTCGTCACCTTCTTGATGTCCGACACGGGGGATGAATAAGCGATGTACAGATTGCCGGATGGATCGGCAGCCGAGTCGACAGGCCGCGCTCCCCTGAGCTGGGGCGGATCGGCGATGAGAACCGTCCACGTGACCGGCAGGGTGACCCAGGGCACGGGCACTGGCGATGGCTTCAGGTTCAACTGAATCGAATTCGAGATGCCGCCTGCGCTGGCCGTGATCGTCACCTTGTCCGTTGTCAGATCAAGAGAGGCCGCGTAGGCGGCGATCAGCTTGTTTGGATCCGTGTACAAGGTATCGCCAATACCGGCCCTGGGCATCACTGACCAGGTGACCGGCCCCGTGACACCCGTCAGCGCTGGCGTGATCTCGACCGCCGAGCCATTGAGTATCATCGACGCGGCCGAAGAGGCCAGCGCGATCGTCGGCGGAGGCGGCGGCGATGATGCAGGCGCGGTGTCGTCCTTGCCACCACCACACGCAGTCAGGAATACTACCGAGAACATCGCAAGATGGCGTGCATTGAGCATGGCAATACCTTCGTTCTGTGGCGATAGCATGCAGCTTACACGTAAGGCAAAGCGCAAAATACACGAAAACTTGCACCTGTTCTGCTGTTCGTGCGCGGCAGCCCTTTTCTGGCCAGGTAGGCGGGCGTCGCAAAGACGCCCAGCGACGCGTCTTCGAGCTTCAAGGCAACCAGACGTGAATCCTGCGGCATGCCCGGCCGGATCGCGAGGTCGAAGCCTTCTTCGACAAAATCGATGGTCTTGTCCCGGCGCTGGACTACAAGGTTTGATGCGATCCGCCTGACGATTCATGCCCACGTCATATTGAAAAAATAAGCTTGTCTGCTCTTACATGATCGGAGCAGGCATGACTTCATCGCAATCACGTCGCACTTTCCTGGCCCAGGGCGGGGCATTGGCAGGCAGTTCGGCATTGGGCGGCGCCTTGCTGCTGGGGGGCTGCGGCGGCAGCAGCCATGCCGCCATCGGCGTCAGTGACAACGAACGGCCGAAGATGCCGTCGGGGATACAGTTCGGTGACATCACCGATCAACGGGCAATCATCTGGAGCCGCAGCGACCGCACGGCGCAGATGATCGTCGAATACGATACCAGCGAGCGTTTCAACAACGCCAGCCGCATTGTCGGGCCCACGGCCACCGACGCAACCGATTTCACGACCCGTGTCGATCTGGGCGGTTTGCCGGTCGGCCAGACGGTCTTCGTACGCGTGCGCTATGTCGATCCCAATAATGCAAAGATCGAAAGCGAAACCGTCTCGGGCCAGTTCAGGACCACACCGGCGGCGGATGGCACGCGCGCCGTGCGGTTTCACTGGAGCGGCGACCAGTGCGGCCAGGGCTGGGGCATCAATACCGATTTCGGCGGCATGAAAATCTATGAAGCGATGCGGTTGCGCGATCCGGACTTTTTCATCCACAACGGCGACACGATCTATGCCGATGGGCCGATCCTGCCCCAGGTGACGGCGGAAAATGGCCAGGTCTGGCGCAATGTCGTCACCGAAGAAGTCAGCAAGGTCGCCGAAACACTGAAGGAATACCGCGGCCGCCATGCCTACAATATGCTGGATGCGAACTTTCGCAAATTCGCCGCCCAAGTGCCGCAGATCTGGCAATGGGACGATCACGAAGTCACGAACAACTACAGCGCGGCCAAGGATTTATCGGGCGACGCACGCTATACCGAGAAAAACATCGCCACGCTCACCACGCGCGGCCGGCGCGCCTTTCTCGAATATGCACCGATGCGCTATTACAAGCAAAGCGAGCCGCAGCGCATTTACCGCACCATTTCGCACGGCCCGCTGCTCGACGTCTTCGTCCTGGACATGCGCAGCTACCGTGGTCCGAACAGCGCCAATCTGCAAACCGGGGAAGACGCCAGTTCGGCGTTCCTGGGCAGTGCCCAGGTGGAATGGCTGATCGCCGGCCTGAAGGCCTCGACCGCCACCTGGAAAGTCATTTCTGCCGACATGCCCATTGGCCTGAACGTCGGCGATGGCAAGAACGCCCGGGGTGAAGACGTCTGGGAAGCCATTGCCAACGGCAACGATGGGGTGCCGCTCGGGCGCGAACTCGAAATGGCCCACCTGCTCAGCAGCATCAAGGCCATCCCGAATGTGGTCTGGATTACCACCGATGTGCATTACTGCGCGGCCCACTATTACGATCCGGCCCAGGCGCGGTTCACGAATTTTTCGCCGTTCTGGGAATTCGTGGCCGGCCCGATGAATGCCGGCGCATTCGGTCCGGGTGTGCTCGACAAGACCTTCGGCCCCACGGCGGTCTTCTCGAAAAGCCCGCTGATCCAGAATTCGTCGCCGTTTGCCGGCTACCAGTTCTTTGGTGAAGTCAATATCGACCCGCGCAGCAAGGCGATGAAGGTCGAGCTGTTCAATCTGGACGGCGTCTCGCAGTTTGCGCAGACGTTGCCGGCGGCCGGCGTATAGGGCCTGGCCGTCAGCCGACCAGGTCAGCTGGCGGGACAGCATGTTCACGCAGGCCGACGCTGGCCTGCGTGGTGCCATTCGCGGCGCGCTCGAGCACGATGCGCCGGTTGCTCGACGCCTGGTCGCGCTCGGCCTCGGCGTGCCACAGGTGCAGCACCTCGGTTGCCAGGGCGCCGTCCTTGCGCATGACGCCGGCATGAAACAGGCGCACCACGAGATCCGAATCTTCGTGGCCCCAGCCGGTAAAGCTCTCGTCGAAGCCATTGACCGCCATCAGGTCGGCCTTCCAGACCCCCAGATTGCAGCTCTTGATGCGGCGCCAGCTGAACTTGCGGCGTACGCGGCCGATGTCGGGCCAGCGCAGCATCGTTTGCAGCACCTTGTTCATGTCGCCGGCCAGGCGCAGGCGCAGGCGCGCCATTACGCCCAGGCCGGCCACGTCGATGCCGTCCTGCAGCGCGCGTTCGGTCAGCGCCTGGCTGAGCAGGATGCGGCTGCCCGACACCAGGAAGCCGGGCTGGGCCAATGCGCGGTGGCGGGCGATGAAGTCGCGCTGCGGCACGCAGTCGCCGTCCAGGAAGATGATATAGTCGCCCGTTGCCGCCAGCGTGCCGCGGTTGCGGGCCATGGCGGCGCGAAAGCCGTCGTCCGGTTGCCATACGTGCTTGACGGGCACCGGGGCGCCTGCCGCCAGCCGCGCGACGCAGTCCCGCGTGTTGGCAGTCGAGCCGTCATCAGCGATAATGATTTCAAAATTCTTGTCGTCCTGTAAAAAACAGGCTGCCAACACCGCCGCCAGGGCGTCGGGCCGGTTGTACGTGGTGATCACGACCGACATTGTCTGTGCTTGCTGCATGGTGTCCGATACAAATGCGCTCTAGGTCGCAAGAATAGCCCACAAGAACAAGAATGAACAATACGTCGATGATGCCCCGGGAGCCGCTGCAGTTGTGGATCGGCTTCCAGATGTTCCTGTTTCCCCTGCTTAGTCTGACAACGCCGTCCGGCATCGGTTTCTCCAGCCTCCTGTTCCTGCTCACCGCCCTGTTCGTGCCGCGCAAGGCCTGGGCTGCGGTTACGCCGTACTGGAAAGAGATCCGCTGGGTGCTTGCGGCCTTCGTGTTCCAGTTCGCGCTGGCCGTGGCGGCCGTGGTGGTGCGGCCCGAAGCGCACCTCGATTCGCTCGACAAACCATCGCGCCTGCTGCTTGCCATGAGCGCCATGGCGCTGGTCGTGCTGGCCCGGCCGCGCGCCGCGATGCTGTGGTGGGGCGTGGTGGCAGGTGCGATCGCGGCGCTGCCGTTCGTGGCCTGGCAGCGCCTCGTCATGGGCATCGAACGCCCGGGCGGTTTTCTCAATGCGATCACGTTCGGTGACCTGGCGTTGTGCCTGGGCCTGCTGGCGCTGGCGGCGGTCATCGATTATCGCCACCACGCCGGCAAGGCGGCGCTGGCGGGCCTGGGCGCGCTGGCCGGCCTCACCGCCTGCCTGCTCACGGGCACCCGCGGCAGCTGGATTGCGCTGGCGCTGGCCGCCGTGCTGTTTCTCAGTTACGCCCAGCTGCTGCACAGCCGCAAGCTGCGCCTGCTGCTGGCCGGCAGCTTCGCGCTGATCGCCGCCGCGTTCTTCGTGCCGGCCACCGGCATGCAGGAGCGCGCGCTGCAGGGCGTGGAAGATGTCCAGACCTGGGTCGATGGCGGCAACGTCTTTACCAATGTCGGCACCCGGCTCGAATTGTGGAAGGGCGCCGCGATCCTGATCGAAGAGCGCCCGCTGTTCGGCCTGGACCGCAACACGCTGCGCAGCGAAATGCGCCACATGGTCGAGCAGGGCAAGCTCGATCCGGCGATCCTGTCGCTCGAACACCTGCACAACGATGGGTTGCAGGCACTGGCGACCGGCGGCATCTTCGGCTTGCTGGCCTGGGCCGGCATCCTCGTCGCGCCGTTCGTGTTCTTCGCGCGCCAGCTCGGCCGCGCCGACCAGGCCCGGCTGCATGTGCGCGGCACCGGCCTGCCGCAGTTCGCGCCCGCGCTGGCGGGCATGCTGGTGGTGCTGTGCTATTTCAGCTTCGGCCTGACCGAGGTGATTTTCTGGTCGCTCAAGGGCAGCATGTTTTATGCGCTGATGGTGTTCCTGCTGATGGGACTGTGCCTGGTCGCGAAGACGCGCCAGGCGCAGCCCGCAACGCGTGAAATGCAGCTTGAAAAGAAGGTAGAACAACGTGGAAACTAAGGTCATCGTGCGGCGCCTGCTGGCGCTCGTCAAACCGTACAGATCGCGCGCCGCGCTGGCGCTGCTGTCGATGGCGATCACCGCCGCGACGCAGCCGCTGCTGGCCAAGGCGATGCAGCTGCTGTTCGATCGCGGCTTCGAAGAACGCGTCTCGTTCAGCCTGTGGCTGATTCCCGCCGTGCTGGTGTCGATCTTCGTGCTGCGCGGGATCGGTACCTTCGGCACCGCCTACTTCAACAACTGGGTGCTCTCGCGCGTGCTCAACGACATGCGCGCCATGGCCTTCGAGCGCGTGCTGCGCCTGCCGGTCGCGCGCTACCAGGACGAGAGCACCGGCAAGATCATCAACACGGTCGTCAACGACGTGCGCCAGGTCGTCGACATGATCCAGTCGGTGTTCGTCGCCTGCGTGCGCGACGTGCTGGTCGTGATCGGCCTGCTCGGCAGCCTGCTGTACCTGAACTGGCAGCTCACGCTGATCGCCATCGTCGTGATCCCGCTGACCGCCGTCATCGTGCGCACGACCACCAAGCGCCTGCGCAACCTGAACCGCGAAAGCCAGCGCGTCACCGCCGAGATGACCGGCGTGGTCGAGGAAGCCGCGCGCGGCCACCAGGTGATCCGCGTGTTCGCCGGCGAAGCCTACGAGCGCCGCCGCTTCCATCAGCGCAGCGTCGCGCTGCGCGGTTTTTCGCAGCGCATGACGGTGGCGTTTGCCGCCACCACGCCGGTGACCCAGATCGCGACCTCGCTGGCGCTGTCGCTGGTGGTCGTGCTGGCGATGCAGGCCGACATGACGGTCGGCGAATTCACGCAGTTCGTCACGATGATGCTGATGCTGCTCACGCCGCTGAAATCGCTGGCCGAAGTGAATGGCCCGATGCAGCGCGGGATGTCGGCCGCCGAGACGGTGTTCGGCATCATCGACGCCGAGCCGGAAGTCGATACCGGCAGCCGTGAACTGGGCCGCGCCAACGGCCATCTGGTGTTCGAGCAGGTCGCGTTCCAGTACCCGAATGCGGCTGGTCCGGCGCTCGACAATGTCTCGCTCGAGGTGTTGCCGGGGCAGACCGTGGCGCTGGTGGGGGTCTCGGGCGGCGGCAAGTCGACCTTCGTGAACCTGGTCACGCGCTTCTATGATCCGCAAGGCGGGCGCGTGCTGCTCGACGGCGTTCCGTACACCGACATCAAGCTGGCATCGCTGCGCAGCCAGCTGGCGATGGTGAGCCAGAACGTCGTGCTGTTCGACGACACGCTCGCGGCCAACATCGCTTATGGGGCCGAGCACATCGACCACGAGCGCCTGGCCGGCGCGATCCGCGCGGCGCACCTGACGGACGTCGTGGCGCGCCTGCCGGAGGGCATCGACACGCGCATCGGCGAAAATGGCTCGCGCCTGTCGGGCGGCCAGCGCCAGCGCGTGGCGATCGCGCGCGCGATCTACAAGGATGCGCCGCTGTTGATCCTGGATGAAGCCACGTCGGCGCTGGACAACGAAAGCGAACGCGCGGTGCAGTCGGCGCTCGACACGCTGATGGCAGGACGCACGACGATCGTGATCGCGCACCGCCTGTCGACGATCGAGCGCGCCGACCGCATTGTGGTCATGGAAGCAGGGCGCATCGTGGAGCAGGGCACGCACGAAGAACTGCTGGCCATGAAGGGCATGTACGCGAATCTGTACTATCTGCAGTTCACGGCCGAGAAGAAACAGGCAATCTAGCCTGCTACGCCGTCCGTGCGGCGAGTTCCCCGTAGGGTGGACGGCTACGCCGTCCACGCGGTGATGGTTGGCAGCCAGATCATCCGGCACGAAAGCGGCACCGGTAACGATCGCCGCGTGGACGGGAGACCCGTCCACCCTACGCCGTCCACGCGGTGATGGTTGGCAGCGGCATCAAGCCGACATCCTCAGCGCGCGTAATGCGCCGCTTCCCCCACCTGCCGGATCCCCGCGCCGCCGGCAGCTTCCTGCACCGCATGCGCATACCGCTGCAGCGCATCGTCCAGCGATGGCAGCAGCAGCGCGCGTTCGCTGCCCAGCGCACTGAACGCCGGGCGCTGCGCCGGATAATCCACCGCAGTGCCCGCGATCTCCTGCAAGCCATCCGCTGACATGCCCGCCGCCGCACAGGCGCGCCGCGCCAGCTCGGCCCAGCTCACCGCGTCGCCATTGGTCAGGTGCCAGATGCCGCGCTCGCGGTCGATCATCAGGTCGAGCGCCACCTTCACCAGGTCCGGCACATAGGTCGGCGAGACGATCATGTCGCCCGCAGCCTGGAACGGCTCGCCATTGGCCAGCGCGCCCAGCGCCTGGGTCACGAAGTTGTGCCGGTCCCATGGCCCGAAGAACGCGCTGGTGCGGATCACGAGTGCCTGCGGATCGGCATCGAGCACGCGGGTTTCGGCGTCGACCTTGCTGCGCCCGTAGACGCCCAGCGGATTGGTCGCATCGGATTCGACATACGGCGCACCCTTGGCGCCGTCGAACACCAGGTCGCTCGAGAACGTCATGAAGCGCAGCGCGTGGCGCATGCACGCCAGCGCCAGCACGGTCGGGCCCAGCGTGTTTTCGCGCATGCAGCGCTCGCTGTCGGTCTCGGCCTCGTCGACGCGCACGAAGCCCCCCGCATTGATGATCGCCCACGGCTTGAAACGCACGATCGCCGCGTCGACCGAGGCCGGATCGGTGATGTCCATCTCTTGCCGCGTGAGCGCGTGGCAGGCCAGGTTGCGCGCTTCGCAGATGCGCTTGAAGGCCGCGCCCAGCGTGCCGGTCGCACCGGTGATCAGGATCGGTTGCACGGGCGCCGACTTGAACTGGCTGCGCACGGCAATGTCGGCCACCGCGGTGCGGGTGGCCACGGGTTTGCACCAGAAGCGGCCCGGCCGGCGCCACCAGCCTTCGCCCTGCAACACGGGATTGGACAGCGCGCGCTTGCTGGCCAGTTCGCGCATCAGCGTTGCCAGTGCGGTGGGACGGGGCGTGGGCGAGCGCACGTCGAACGGGCCCGGCTCGTAGTAGCCATGGCAGGCGGTCACCAGGCTGTTCCAGTCGAACGAACCGAGCAGCGCCCAGACCGTGACGGCGCGGATGTCGGCGCCCTGCTGGCGCGCCTTGAGCGCGGCGTTCCAGATTTCGACGAGCCAGCGCAGCTGGTCTTCGCGGTTGGCGTCGATGTGCGCTTCGGTGATCGCGATCGGGATGCCGTAGCGCTCCCAGGTTTCCATCAGCAGCGGGGCAATGCCGGGCGTGGGCGTGGCCAGTGCGCGCGGCGCTTCGATGTCGGCGTGGGCCACGCCCCGGTACACGTGGCGATGGCTCTCGGGATAACGTTCGGGGCGATGGTCGAGCCAGCGCTCGCTCGTGACGTAGTAGTTCACGCCGATCACGTCGGGCGGGCACGGGTTCTCGCGGAACCAGCGCAATTCATCGGCCGTGGCGCCCGAGTCGAGCAGGTAGTCCCATAGCTTGTGATTGGTATCGACCATCCCGCACAGCAGGTCCCAGGCCAGCCAGCGGCGCTCGTTGAAGTAGTTCGCGATGTCCTGCATCTCCGGCGTGCCGTAGGTCTTGGACAGATCGTCGGTCTGGACCAGTTTGGCGGCCGGGTTGACGGCGCGGATCGCGCGCATCGACAGCACCGTCGCGCGGCACTGGATCAGCAGGGCGCGGATGAACGTGGCTTCATCGCCGCCATGCGGGTACCAGACCCCGGCCAGGCCCGAGAAGCGCGCCGTGGTGCAGATCTCGTTGACGGGCGTGTAGTGCTCGACCCACGGATAGCGTGCGGCCACGGCGCCGGCGTATTCGGCCAGCTGGTCGGGGAAGGCGGGATCGACGAGGCTCGTGTGACGGGGCCCGCTGCCGTGGTGGATCAGGCCGACGATCGGGTTGACTCCCAGGTCGCGCAGGGCCGGCAGCCGTTCGTCGGCCCATGACCAGTCGGCCTTGTCAATGCCGTCGGGCGCCGTGCGCTCCCACAGCACCGGATAGCGGATCGCCTGGATGCCAAGCGATGCGAAGCGTTCAATATCTTGCAGGCGGCCAGCGTGGCCGTTGCGGTCCATCTGGCTGAAGTAGTCGTCGCGAACGCGGTTAACCGTGCATTCGAGCCCGCCCCACAGGGCGAGGTCGGGCTGGGAATCGGTGCGAAGAGTCATGAAAGCGTACCTGCATAGTGAACATGACAACAGACTAACGGTCGCGCGGTCCTCACTATGTTAAGTAGTTCACATAGCGACCGGTTTTCGGACCAGTCCTACTTTCTGGCGGGGTTTTTTTGGGTAGCGTGCCTGTTCTGCCGATGGGAACTATTTCAGGCGACAAGGTGCTGACTCACAATGCAGGAGAAATCAATGTACATGGTGTACTGGACAATCGTGGATGGCGCTGCCACCCACCCGCAGGCGCAGGGCTTCGACACGACCGAGATGGTCCCGGCGATGGGGTTCATGGAAGCGCTGCGCAAGCGCCAGCGCGATGGCGAAGGCATCCGCTTCATCACCATGTGTTCGGAGCATCCGGACGTGGTGGGCCATCCCGGCGTGGACGTTACCGGTGCCGATTACAGCTGGAAGAAGCGGCGCAGTTAGCGCTTCGATCCGCTAGCGGGATGGATCGTTCAGGCCGGTCAGGCTCACGACCTGGCCGTCGGCGCGCACGACGCCGTTCTCCAGCACGATCGTCGACGCGCGGTTCAGGTCCGGCAGCGTGATGGTGATGGCATCGCCACGCTGCGCGATGCTGCCTTGCGCGGCGCAGGTGCCGAACAGCGGCGTGGGCGTGACGCCGGCCGCATCGGCGAGCAGGAAGTAGAACAGCGTCTCGCAACTGTTGCCGCGCCCGCCGCTGCTGGCGATCAGGATCGCTTCCTTGCCGCCCGACAGCGTGAAGCTGCGCAGTGGGAACTGCCAGCGTGCATCTTCGCCCGTGAACAGGGCCTGGCCATCGAGCAGCAGCGCGCCGGTGCCTTCGGCGCCGGTCTTGCGTTCCAGCAGGCCCGCCACCGTGCGCAGCGAGGTCGGCAGGTTGTCGGCATTGCTGTCGAGGCGACTTCCGCCGGCGAGCGGCGCGGCATCCGCGGCCTGGTCGGCAGCGCGCTGTACTTCGAGCTCGCGTGTCGTGTAGTCCTGATACGCGGGGCCGCCGATGGCCGCGAGGATGCCGACGATGATTGCGACGACCATGATGCCGATGGCCCATTGCGACCACCTGCGCTGGACACGGTTGAAGTGTTCCAGGCTGTCCCACTGCTTGTTTTTCCAGGCCATCTCGCGGCCCTTGAACCCGAGCCAGAACGCCATGATCCAGCCCACGTACGGAATCACTGCCAGCAGACCGATCCACGAGCGGTTGCCGATGGCCCAGATCCAGTTCAGCAAGAATGCGCCCCAGCTCCAGCCCTTCACACCGTCGGGAATGCCACCATCATCGGCGCTGTACGGCGCTGGTTTGTCGAGATTGACGGATGACGTTGCAGCGATCGCTGCCGCCTTGCCGCAGACGGCGCATGCAGTAGCATCCGGCGCCATCGGGGCGCCGCAGTGAGAACAGAACATGAGAGCTTTCCTGAAATTGGGAGAGGGGCGCATCGCGGCGCCAGGCCGATGCTGCAGGACGATTATAGCGATCGTTGCACTGCAGGAAAGTCACCCAATTCCACGGATCAGATCTTTAGGGCGGCTGGCTGTGACAGGCTCCCCCGGCGCTGGTCCCGTGCTGCTGCCGGTTTGCTGCTGGCACCGATCATGGCCTTGAAGACGCGCGGGATGGTTGCGATGGCCAACTGATATAACGCCAGCAAGATTGCGCTCACGACGATCGGCGCCAGCACCCAGTAGACGGGATAGGGAATGGTGCTGCCATAGTGGCCATACAGGATCCAGGTCAGCATCAGAATCGGTGCATGGCCGAGGAACAGGAAAAAACTGTATTTGCTCATGCCTGCGAGCCACATGCCAAAGCGCGTGCTGGCCGCCCAGGCAGTTGCCGGCCAGAGCAGGAATGGCGACGCCAGGCGCAGCCAGGTCGTGTCCTCCATCCGGAAATGCAGGGTGGCAAGACAGGCCAGCACGAAGGCGGCAAACAGGATGCCGGCGTGGCGATCGAGGTAGCGCAAATTCCACCCCCGCACTGCCGCCATGCCGCCAACGTAGAACTGGATGGCCATCAGATTGCGTTGCAGCAGATGCCCGTCAAAGTCACCCATGAACACCACCGACACGAGCACCAGCCCGGCCCAGGCGGCCTTGCGCATCAACCAGCCGAACAGCGGCGCCAGCAGGATCAGCACGATGAGGTCGCGCAGGAAATTCAGCGGGTAATTGATGGGCGAGCCCGTCAGGCCAAACGCCGCATTCAGCCAGCCTGCCGCATCGAACGGCCACAGGTTGGCCGACAACTGCATGCCGCCAAACATTTCTGCGCCCAGCGCCACGGGTGCCAGCGGCAGGTTGAAGCACAGGAAGGGAATCAGGATTGTGCGCGCCTTTTTGGTCAGGCAACGTACTGGTTCCTGGTCGATGCAGGACTTGAACAGCAAGTAGCCCGAAATCACGGTCAGCACCGGCACGCTGGCGCGGAACACGGCAAGCTGGAAAAAGGCCTTGATCATGTCGAACCAGCCATCGCCAATGGCCGACATGGGCACATAAGCTGGCGTGTGCAACACAATGACACCGAAAATCATAACAATTCGCAAAAATGCGATGCGGTCACCGGTTGCATGGCCAAGGGTCATCGTGAGCCTTTCGGATAGGTATCGGGTGGGTCATCCAAAGGCAGCGCACGGCGTGTACATACCACTTGGTAGCAAAATAGCAACCAATAGGTTACGCGAATTATTTGTTCCAGTAAACAGAACATGTATGAAAAGTTAATAAAAAAAAGACACCGAATGGTGTCTTTTATCTTGCTGCGATGTCATCAGGCCTCTCTGCCCCTGTCGTGAGGGCAGATGAGCCTGATCGACTTACACCGACGGTGGATCGGTTTCGCGGGCAAACACGCGGAAGCCGGCGAGGGCCTTCTTGAACGCGGCCAGGGCGGCATCGCCGTTGGCAGCGTCACCCATGATCAGGCCCGGATCGTCCGAACCGTCCGGCAGCGCGGTCGGGATCATGGCCTTGGTCAGCAGGTCCGAACCGGCGCCGAACACGAGGATCGGCTTGCCGTGACGATATTGCTCGCGCAGGAATTCCAGCACCTGGGCGTTCTTGGCCAGGGTCGCTACGGCTTGCGCGCCGTCCGGCACGATCACTGCGTCATACATCACCGACGGGCCGGCTTCGACCGAGATCTCGACGTCGATCGGGTCACCGTCCTGCGCTTTCACCTTGCCCAGCATATTGCCGACCATGCGTGGCACGGCGCCATCCTTGAGCAGGCTGCCGTACTGGCTCTTGACTGCCTTGTCGTCGACACCCGAGGCGATCAGCACCGCGACACGGCGGCCCTTGATGCCGGTGACGCCCGGACGGCTCATCAGCGACAGCCCTGGCGATGGCGGATAGGTCGGAATCGGCGCATTGGTGGCCAGTGGCAGCGGTGCCGGCACATCCATGCCCAGGCCTTCTGCTACGCGGGACACCAGCACGTCATCGACGTTGGCCAGCAGCGCCAGCACACGCTCGCGCACAGCCGGCGTCTGCACGCGGGTCAGCTCGAAACGGAATGCATTGACGATGTGGTTCTGCTCGGGCGTGCTCTGGCTCTGCCAGAACAGGCGTGCCTGCGAGTAGTGATCGGCAAACAGTTCCGGATTGCCGCGCACTTTGTCCGCTGCAATCGTTTCCGGGAAGCTGGTAAAGCCTGCAGGACCAGCCTGGTATGGCACACCACCGCCCAGCGAATTGGGTTCGTAGTTCACGCGGCCACGGTTGATGGCCTGGCGATGGAAACCGTCGCGCTGGTTGTTCTGGATCTGGACGATCGGCGAGTTGATCGGGATCTCGTGGAAGTTCGGGCCGCCCAGACGGGTCAGCTGGGTATCCTGGTACGAGAAGTTACGACCTTGCAGCAGCGGATCATTCGAGAAATCGATGCCCGGCACGACGTGCGAGGTGCAGAACGCGACCTGCTCGGTTTCGGCAAAGAAGTTGTCCGGATTGCGGTCCAGGACCATCTTGCCCACTGGCGTCAGTGGCACCAGCTCTTCCGGAATGAGCTTGGTCGGATCGAGTACGTCGAAGGAGAAGCTGGCAGCCTGTTCTTCGGTAAAGATCTGCAGACCCAGTTCCCATTCAGGGAAGTTGCCGGCTTCGATGGCTTCCCACAGGTCGCGGCGGTGGAAATCGGAATCGGCGCCCGAGATGCGCACGGCTTCGTCCCATACCAGCGAGTGCGTACCCTGCATTGGCGTCCAGTGGAATTTCACGAAGCGCGCTTCGCCCTGTGCATTGATCAGGCGGAACGTGTGCACGCCGAAGCCCTGCATCGTGCGGTAGCTGCGCGGAATGGCGCGGTCGGACATTGCCCACATCAGCATGTGCGCGATTTCAGGCGACAGCGAGGCGAAGTCCCAGAACGTGTCGTGGGCGGTGGCTGCCTGCGGCATCGCGTGATGCGGTTCCGGCTTGGCGGCGTGCACCAGGTCAGGGAACTTCATCGCGTCCTGGATGAAGAACACGGGCATGTTATTGCCCACCAGATCCCAGTTGCCTTCTTCGGTGTAGAACTTGACGGCGAAGCCGCGCACGTCACGTGCGGTGTCGGTCGAACCACGCTCGCCGGCCACGGTCGAGAATCGCAGGAACACTGGCGTGCGCTTGCCCTTCTTGGCAAACGGGACAGCGCGGGTCAGTGCGCTGAAGTTGTCGTAGGACTCGAAATAACCGTGGGCAGCCGAACCGCGTGCGTGCACGACGCGCTCAGGAATGCGCTCATGGTCGAAATGGCTGATCTTTTCGCGCAGCACGAAGTCTTCGAGCAGGGTCGGACCACGCAGGCCGGCCTTCAGCGAATGCTGGTTGTCCGAGACCGGCACGCCCTGGTTGGTCGTCAGGTGACGGTCGGCCGGGTCGACGCGCACGCGGTCGAGCGGATCGACGGTGGCGTTTTCGCCTTTTGGCGGATTGCCGTCGCCGACCTTGTCATTGGCGATGATTTCGGTCGTCGTGCTGCCGGTGGCTGCATGGGTCGATGGCTTGAAGGTTTCGCCGACTGCCGGCGTACGCGATGCATCGCCGTACTCGCTGGCCTTGTTCGCATTGAATGGACGTGCTGCAGCCAGTTCTTGCTCAGCAGGGATTTTATCGAGCAAACGATCCGCGATCGGGTTGCTGACGCCAAGGCTCTGTGGCGGCTTGGCATCGGATGGACCGGCTACCGTGCTCAGGACCGAACCGGCGCCGTCGAAGGAGCTGGGGTGCTTGGATGTTGGCATGCTGTTCCTCGTCTGTTGTAGGGATAATTAAACTCCCGATAACATAGCCCAGCCCGTCGCCCGTCCACTGTGAGTTCACACACACACAGGAAGATCAGTATTTAATTATTCCTATGATACCGATCAGGATTTTCAATCAGTGGCTTGCTTCAAAATAAAGAAACTATTCGTGCGGCATTGATGCGTTTGCGCTCGGTGCGGCACCGCAACAAATCGTGTCAGCAGGCCACTATGCCAGCCGATCCATGCCCTTCGAGATCGCCTGCATCGACACCAATGGCAGGCGCACGACAAGGCGTGCGCCTTGTGTACGGGCACTGTCGATGACCAGCGTGCCGCCCTGCGCGGCAACTTGCTCCTGCTGCGTCGCCAGGCCAAAGCTGCCCGGTTTGCGTAGCGCCTGAGGAGTAAATCCGACGCCGTCGTCGCTGATGCTGAGTTCGAGCATGCCGTCCGTGCTGACCAGGTGCAGCTGAACGCAGCTGGCCAGCGAATGACGGCACACATTGTCGAGCGACTCTCGCAGCACGCGGTAGAGGCTCAGCAGGATGTCCTCATCGATCTGCAGATCGTCGAGATGCCTGTCCGCCTGGACGTCGCACGCAATGCCGCTTGCACGCGTGAACTTGCGCGCCTCGATCTCCAGCGTGGCCACGACGCCCAGCTCAAGGCCGGCAGGCCGTAGCTCGCCCAGCAGGTGCTTGACCGTGCGCAGCGTCTCGTCAATATTGCCCAGCGCCGCGCGCACCCAGTCGTGCAGGCGGCCATGGCGGTCGTCCGTTTGCTGGTGCAGTGTGACGATGTCGAGCCGCAGGGCCAGCAGGTTCTGGCCAAGGCAATCGTGGATCTCGCGCGAGATCCGCTTGCGCTCGGCCTCAGTGCTGGCGCGTTGGTGCGCCAGCAACGAATGCAGTTGCTGCTCGGATGCGCGTAGCGAGGCTTCGGAATGCTGGCAGGCGATGATCTTTTCGACCAGCGCCTGGTTGATGAGCATGTGCCCCTCGGTCAGGTGCCGCATGGACGCTTCGAGGCCGTCGTCGGCAACCACATCGGCATAGCGCGATGGCGCCAGCGGATCGCCTGGTTGGTCAGGTGCTTTGCTGTGACGATTGCGGAGTCGGGTTGCCATGGCAATCAGCGAAGGTTCACGCGCGAAAAAAGGAGGATTTTTCCTGCTACCTATTGTGAGACGCTAAGTATTTTGCTGACGCAAGTCAAGCGAAACCGATGGGAACGCACGCAAAATCACGCGCGCATGGAGGGTGCGAGCCGTAATCGCGGGCGGCAGGAACGGCGCACCATGCAGCTTGGATGGACTGGCGCTCGATAGGTTTGCAGGCGTGTTCGTCAAGCAGGCTGAAATCGATCTGGATCAAGCTTGCTGCCGGTTGATGGATCGTTGTTCAGAGCAATGAGATGGCCTTTGCCAGGTTGTCGCGCGCCTGCTGCTCCAGGCGTTGCGCGACGGCTGGCGTCGTGTAAATCTGTTCGCGGTCGAGAAAGCCTTGCAGCACGGCGCGGCGCTTGACGGCGTACACCTGCGGCGGCACCCAGACGTAATCGGCGCCGATCTGCCGCGTGTAGTCGGCAAAGCGGGCGGCGGGCGCGCCCAGGATGGCCAGGTCGATATCGACCAGCAAAGCCTGGTCCGGCGAGGCGGGCAGGGCGGTGTGGCAGGTGGCCATGATCAGGTCATGCACGCGCTGGCAGCGGGCCGCATCGACGCCACCGGCCGCCAATGCTTCGGTGGCCCAGTGCGCCGAGCGTGCTTCGTTATCGTGGGCTTGTACATCGTAGACGGCGTCGTGGAACCACAGGGCCAGCTCGATGTCGGCAGGCTGTTCGGCATGCATCCGCAGCGTGTCGAACAGCGTCAGGCATTCGGTGAGGTGTTGCTGGGTGTGGTAATGGCGCTGGGGTTCGTCCCACGCGCGCAGCAATTGCTCGCACAAGCCTGCGGGCGGGGCCAGGTTCAGGGCTGCCCAGGTTGCGAGCCAGCGCGCGGGCAGCAAGTCCATGGTTACATCAAAATCACATCGTACTGTTCCTGGTGATACCCCTTCTCGACCTGCAGCGAAATGCGCTTGCCGATGAAGTCCCCCAGCATGGCCAGGTGCTGCGATTCTTCTTCCAGGAACAGATCGATGACTTCCTGCGAGGCGACGATGCGGAACTCGCGCGGATTGAACTGCTTGGCTTCGCGCAGCAGTTCGCGCAGGATTTCATAGCAGATCGTCCGGCTGGTTTTCACCTGGCCCTTGCCGGAGCAGGCCGGGCACGGTTCGCACAGGATGTGGGCCAGCGATTCGCGCGTGCGCTTCCTCGTCATTTCCACCAGGCCCAGCGCCGAGAAATTACTCACGGAGACCTTGGTGCGATCGCGTGCCAGGGTTTTTTTCAGCTCGGCAAGCACCTGGTTGCGGTGCTCGTTGTTCTCCATGTCGATGAAGTCGAGGATGATGATGCCGCCCAGGTTGCGCAGGCGCAGCTGGCGCGCGATGGCGTGCGCCGATTCCAGATTCGTTTTGAAGATCGTGTCGGCAAAATTGCGTCCGCCCACGTAGCCGCCCGTGTTGACGTCGATGGTCGTCATCGCCTCGGTCTGGTCGACGATCAGGTAGCCGCCGGACTTCAGGTCGACGCGGCGCCCGAGCGCGCGCAGGATTTCTTCTTCGACGCCGTACAGGTCGAACAGCGGCCGCTCGCCCGTGTAGTGCGCCATGCGCGACAGCACGCTCGGCGTGTAGACCTGCGCGAATTCGACCAGTTTCAGGTAATTCTCGCGCGAATCGACCTGGATGGTGGCGGTTTCGTCGTGGACGAAGTCGCGCAGCACGCGCTGGGCCAGCGACAGGTCTTGATAGAGCAGGGTGGTCGGCGGCCGCGTGCGGGCGCCCTGGACGATGGCGCCCCAGGTCTTGCGCAGGTAGTCGACGTCGGCGGCCAGGTCGTCGTCCGGTGCTTCTTCGGCCATCGTGCGCACGATGTACCCGCCTTTTTCGTCCGGCGGCAACATGCCTTGCAGGCGCGTGCGCAGGCGTTCGCGCTCGCTTTCCTTTTCGATTTTTTGCGAGATGCCGATGTGCTGGTCTTGCGGCAGGTACACCAGCATGCGGCCGGCGATGGAAATCTGGGTCGACAGGCGCGCGCCCTTGGTGCCGATCGGGTCCTTGATGACCTGGACGGTCAGCACCTGGCCGTCGAACAGCAGCTTTTCAATCGCGGTCGGAGGGAGGTTGGCGCCGTCGTGGCTGCGTGCTTCCCAGATGTCGGCCACATGCAGGAATGCGGCGCGTTCCAGGCCGATGTCAATGAAGGCCGACTGCATGCCTGGCAGCACGCGCACAACCTTGCCCAGATAGACATTTCCCGCCAACCCACGCGTGAGCGTGCGCTCGATGTGCAGTTCCTGCACCGCGCCTTGCAAGACCAGCGCGACGCGTGTTTCCTGCGGCGTGATGTTGATGAGAATATCTTCGTTCATGGACCCTGCCGCACGTATTGTTCAGGGTGATCATGATACACGCTCACGGGGCATCGCCGGGGCGGCAAGGCGATCAATTCAGACCGTCAGGCCCGCCTTGCGCAGCAAACTGGCGGTCTCGAACAGGGGCAGGCCCATGATGCCCGAGTGGCTGCCTTCGATGTGCTCGATGAACAGTGCCGCCGGCCCCTGGATGCCATAGCCGCCCGCCTTGTCATACGGTTCGGGCGTGGCGCAGTAGGCGCGGATCTGTTCCGGCGTGAGTTTGGCAAAGCGCACGTTCGACACTTGCGTGATTTGCTCGGCCACGCGCTCGGCGTGCACGGCGACGGAGGTCAGCACCTGGTGCGTACGACCCGAGAGGCGCTCGAGCATGGCGACCGCTTCTCGGTTATCCGCGGGCTTGCCGAGAATCTCGCCATCGATCGTGACGGTGGTGTCGGCCGTCAGCACGGGACGCAGCGGCTGGCGCCGCTGCAGCAGCAGGTTGAAGGCAAACGCGCCCTTTTCCCTGGCAACGCGCGCCACATAGTGGTGCACGTCTTCGTCCGAGAGCACGTCTTCGCTGACGTCCACCACGCGGCCCGGATCACTGCGCAGCAACATCAGTTCGAAGTCGACGCCGATCTGGCGCAGCAACTCGCGCCGGCGGGGGCTTTTCGAAGCGAGGTAGATCTTGTTCTGGTTATTTCTCATCGATTCGGACGATCAGGCAAGCAGTCAGGCAGGTAAAGAATTACTGCAGAAGCAAAATTCAGACCCGGTGGTAAGGATGGTTCTGGGTGATCGACCAGGCACGATACAGCTGCTCGGCCAGCATGACCCGCACCATACCGTGCGGCAGCGTCATGCTGGAAATGCGGATCAAGCCCTCGGCTCGCGCCTTGAGCTCGGGATCGAGGCCGTCCGCGCCACCGATCAGGAAGGCCGTGTCGCGCCCGTCACGTTGCCAGGTTTCCAGCTGCTGTGACAGGCCGACGCTGGTCAGGTCGCGGCCGCGCTCGTCGAGCGCGATGATGCGCACGCCCTTGGGCAGGACCGCTTCGATGCGCTCGCGTTCGAGCGCCATCGCCGTGGCAGCGGTCTTGCTGCCGGACCGTTCGACCGGCTTGATTTCCTTGAGCACGATGCGCAGCTCGGGTGGCATGCGCTTCGTGTACTCGGTGAAACCCGACTCGATCCAGGCCGGCATCTTGTGACCGACCGCGGCAATGATCAATTGCATGGACGCTTACTCAGCATCCTTCTTGATACGACGGATCACTTTCTTGGCCGGCGCTTCGACTGCTGGCGCTTCTTTCGGCGCGGCAGCTTTCACGGCGCGCTTTGGTGGCTTGGCCTTGGTTGCTTCGACAGCGGCGGTCTCGGTCTTGCTCGGGCCGACCTTCACGGTCTTGCCGCTTGGGACAGCCTTGGCAGCGGCCTTCTTGGCAGCCGGCTTCTTGGCGGCGGCAGGACCTTCGGCAGCGATGGTCTTGGCGACGGTGGCAGCGCGCTTGGCGGCAGGCTTGCGTTCGTTGACCGGCTTGGCCTCGACCTTGTCCTGATTGGCGGCAAGGTGCTTCGACTTCGGCTTGGCTTCGTCGGCTTCAGCGCCTTCGGCGGTCGACTTGCGCTTGGCAGCACCCAGCTTGACCGGCTTCTCGCCCCAGATTTCTTCGAGGCGGTAGTACTGGCGAATGGCCGGCTGCATGATGTGGACGATGATGTCGCCCAGGTCGACCAGCACCCATTCACCGGTGTCCTCGCCTTCCATGCCGATGACGTCGCCGCCGGCAGCCTTGACCTTGTCGCGCACCGATGCGGCCAGCGACTTGGTCTGGCGGTTCGAGGTGCCCGAGACGACGGCGATGCGGTCGAACAGGCTGGTCAGGTGCGTCGTGTCGAACATGACGATGTCCTGGCCCTTGACATCTTCCAGGGCGTCAACGACGAGGGTTTGCAGTTTCTTGAGATCCATTAGTTTTTGTACAGGTTATGTTGTTGAATATAGTCTAGCACTTGCGCCATTGCGAGCGTGTTTGCGTCCGCTTCGTGGCCCGCGTGCAAGGCCGCACGAATGCGGCTTGACGAAATGTCGACGTCCAGCGTCGGTGCGAGGCAAACTTTTCCGTGGCTGCTTGCGCGCACGGTGTCGGGCGTCGCAAGGCGCGTCGACAATTCTTGTGCCACCGGTGGTGGCAATGTTTCTTGTGCCAGGTCGTACCCCGGGCGCGTGGCCACACCCAGGTTGGCCAGCGCGAACAGTTCGCGCCATTCATTCCAGGTATCCAGATTGCGCAGCTGGTCGGCGCCCATCAGGAATACGATCGAGACCTGCGGGCCGAGTTCCCGGCGCAGCGCGCGCAAGGTCTCCACCGTATAGGTCGGCGTCGTGCGTTCGATTTCCTGCAGGTCGAACACGACCTGCAGCTTGTCGTTGTTCAGTGGCCCGAACGCCAGTTCGAGCATCGCGATGCGATGCGCGTCGCCGGCTTCCATGCCGTTCTTTTGCCACGGGCGGCCGGCAGGCAGGATGCGCAGCTGGTCGGCCTGCAGCAAGCCGCAAAACAGCTGGCCCAGCGCGACGTGGCCGCGGTGCACCGGATCGAAGCTGCCGCCCAGCACGGCGATGCAGGCCGTCACGGCGCGAGCCAGTCCCGGTGCGGCAGGAAGTCGGTCGCCAGGCGCGCTTCCGGGCTGCCCGGCTCGGGCTGCCAGTCGTAGCGCCATTTCACGATCGGCGGCATCGACATCAGGATCGCCTCGGTGCGGCCACCCGACTGCAGGCCGAACAGCGTGCCGCGGTCCCACACCAGGTTGAACTCGACATAGCGGCCGCGCCGGTAAGCCTGGAAATCGCGCTCGCGCTCGCCGTACGGGCGGTCCTTGTGGCGCGCCAGGATCGGCAGGTAGGCGGTGGTGAAGCTGTTGCCGACGCTTTGCATCAGCGCGCACGACTGCTCGAAACCCAGTTCGTTCAGGTCATCGAAAAAGATGCCGCCCACGCCGCGCGCTTCCTTGCGGTGTTTCAGATAAAAATACTCGTCGCACCAAGTCTTGAAGCGCGGGTGCAGCGTCGGGCCAAACGGCGCCAGTGCATCGTGGCAGGTCTGATGGAAGTGGCGCGCATCGGCCTCGTCGCCGTAATACGGCGTGAGGTCCATGCCGCCGCCGAACCACCAGACCGGCTCTTCACCGGGCGCGGTCGCTTCGAAAAACCGCACGTTCATGTGCACCGTCGGCGCATACGGATTACGGGGATGCAGCACCAGCGACACGCCCATCGCTTCCCAGGCGCGGCCCGCCAGCTCCGGGCGCACGGCGCTGGCCGACGGGGGCAGGGCGGCGCCCATCACGTGCGAAAAGTTCACGCCGCCGCGCTCGAACACATTGCCTTCTTCGATCAGGCGCGAAATGCCGCCGCCGCCTTCGGGCCGTTCCCATGCATCGCGCAGGAACGGCTTGCCATCGACCTGTTCGAGGTCGTGGACGATACGCGCCTGGAGGTCGAGCAACCAGGCCTTGATGGCTGCGCTATGAAGGGATGGCATGGAACGATCGCGGTCGGGAAATGAAAAGAGCGCAGATTGTACACCTGTGCACGTGGTGGTTCGTTGTAAGGCGGTTGGTGCCTGAGGCTGTTCGGTGTGACTTGGGTTCCCGCCTGCGCGGGAACGACGTGCAAACATGCTGACGTGATATTCAAGGCGGCTGTCAGTCCGTCGTTCCCGCGAAGGCGGGAACCCAAGTTCAACCCCCGCTTACTTGATCCCGCGCCAGCCGATATCACGCCGGTACTGCGCGCCATTGAAGTGGATCTTCTCGACCGTTTCATAGGCGCGCTTCTGCGCCATCTTGACGCTGTCGCCCAGGCCCACGACGCACAGTACCCGGCCGCCACTGGCCTGCAGCGTGCCGCCCACGACGCGCGTGCCGGCGTGGAAGGTGACGCATTCGGCGACTTCCGGCGGGATGCCGTCGATCACGTCACCCTTGCGCGGACTGTCTGGATAACCGGCGGCGGCCATCACGACGCCCACGGCAGTGCGGCGGTCCCATTCGAGTTCGACCGTGTCGAGCGTGCCGTTGCAGGCGTGTTCGAGCACGGTGGCGAAGTCGCTTTTCAGGCGCGCCATGATCGGCTGGGTTTCCGGGTCGCCCATGCGGCAGTTGAACTCGAGCGTGCGCGGATTGCCGTCGGCATCGATCATCAGGCCGGCGTACAGGAAGCCCGTGAACGGGATGCCGTCACGCGCCATGCCCTGGATGGTCGGGTTGATGATTTCGCGCATCACGCGTGCATGCATCGACGGCGTGACGATCGGCGCCGGCGAGTAGGCGCCCATGCCGCCCGTGTTCGGACCCTGGTCGTGGTCCTTCAGGCGCTTGTGGTCCTGGCTCGTGGCCAGGGCCAGCACGTTCTTGCCGTCGCACATGACGATGAAGCTGGCTTCTTCGCCGGCCAGGAATTCTTCGATGACGATGCGCGCACCGGCGTCGCCAAAGGCGTTATCGGCCAGCATGTGGTCGACGGCGCCGTGCGCTTCTTCCAGCGTCATGGCAACGACGACGCCCTTGCCGGCCGCGAGGCCATCGGCCTTGATGACGATCGGCGCGCCGTTGGCGTCGATGTAGGCGTGGGCGGCAGCAGCGTCCGAGAAGGTTTCGTACTTGGCGGTCGGGATGCCGTGACGCTGCATGAACGACTTGGCGAAATCCTTCGAGCTCTCGAGCTGGGCTGCTTCGCGGGTGGGGCCGAAGATCTTCAGGCCGCGCGAGCGGAACAGGTTGACGATGCCGGCGGCCAGCGGTACTTCGGGGCCCACCAGCGTCAGCGCGATATGCTCGGCCACGACGAAGTCGGCCAGCGCCTGCGGCTCGTGCAGGTCGACCGTCACCAGGCGCGTGTCGAGCTCCGTGCCACCGTTGCCGGGGGCGACGAACACCGTTTGCACGCGTTCCGATTGGGCCAGTTTCCACGCCAGAGCGTGTTCGCGGCCGCCCGAGCCGACTACGAGAATTTTCATATTGCCTACCAGGTTATTCGTCGATCACGGCGTTGGTGAACACTTCCTGGACGTCGTCCAGGTTTTCCAGTGCATCGAGCAGCTTCTGCATCTTGATCGCGTCGTCACCCGTGAACACCGTTTCGGTCGCGGGTTTCATGATGACTTCGGCCACTTCGGCCTTGAAGCCGGCCGCTTCGAGTGCTTCCTTCACTGCAGCGAAGGCGTGCGGATCGCACAGCACTTCGAAGCCGCCTTCGTCGTCGGCCGCGACATCGTCGGCGCCGGCTTCGAGCGCCGCTTCCATCAGCTTGTCTTCGTCGACACCCGGCGCGAACAGGAACTGGCCCGTGTGCTGGAACATGAACGCGACCGAGCCTTCAGTGCCCATATTGCCGCCGTTCTTGCTGAACGCGTGGCGCACTTCGGCGACGGTCCGTACGCGGTTGTCGGTCAGGCACTCGACGATGATCGCCGCGCCGCCGATGCCGTAGCCTTCGTAGCGCACTTCTTCGTAGTTGACGCCTTCGAGTTCGCCCGAACCGCGCTGGATGGCGCGCGTGACGTTATCTTTCGGCATATTCGCATCAGCCGCCTTCTCGACTGCCAGGCGCAGGCGCGGATTGGACGGGATGTCGCTGCCGCCCATGCGCGCGGCGACGGTGATTTCCTTGATCAGGCGCGTCCAGATCTTGCCGCGCTTGGCGTCAGTTGCGGCCTTTTTGTGCTTGATATTGGCCCATTTGCTGTGTCCAGCCATGTCGAGAATTCCTTAGACGGTATGCAAGAGTGGCCGACATTCTAGCATAGCGCCCCCTTGCAAAAACGTCCAAGGGCCATCAAGCCAGGGGCGCGAATCGGCATGGAAACAACAGTCTGGCGCGCCGGCGCTTTCGCCGGCGACGGGCATGAATACGGTATTCTTGGTACACACAAAGGAGAACCGCATGCACGCCAAAGCAATCCGCATCGCCGCCAATGGCGGCCCCGAGGTGATGGAGTATGTCGATGTTGACGTCGGGGCGCCTGGCCCGGGCGAAATCCTGCTGCGCCAGCACGCGATCGGCCTAAACTTCATCGACGTGTACTTTCGCACCGGCCTGTACCCGCAACCGCTGCCCGGCGGCCTGGGCAAGGAAGGCGCGGGCGTGGTCGAGGCGGTGGGCGAGGGCGTGACCAATGTGCAGCCGGGCGACCGCGTCGCGTACGCCGGCGGGCCCAACGGCGCCTACGCCGATCTGCGGGTGCTGCCGGCCGCAGTCGTCGTCAAGCTGCCCGACGCGATTTCGTTCGAGACGGCAGCGGCCATGATGCTGCAGGGCCTGACCGTGCAATACCTGTTTCGATCGACCTATCCGCTAAAGGCCGGCCAGACGATCCTGTTCCACGCCGCAGCCGGTGGCGTGGGCCTGATCGCCTGCCAGTGGGCGCGCGCCATTGGCGTGCAGCTGATCGGCACCGTCGGCTCGAAAGAGAAAGGCGAACTGGCGCTGGCGCATGGCGCGGCGCACGTCATCAACTACAACGACGAAGACATCGTGGCGCGTGTGAAAGAAATTACGGGCGGGGCCGGCGTGCCGGTGGTGTATGACTCGGTGGGCAAGGACACGTTTGCCGCGTCGCTCGACTGCCTGCAGCGCCGCGGCCTGATGGTCAGCTTCGGCAATGCGTCCGGTGCCGTGGAACCGTTCACGCCCGGCGAATTGTCCCGGCGCGGTTCGCTGTACATCACGCGCCCGACCCTGTTCGACTACATGACCAACCAGCAGGACGCCGAGGCGATGTCGGCCGAGCTGTTCGAGATGGTCACGAGCGGCAAGGTGACCATTAACGTCAACCAGACCTTCCCGCTGGCGCAGGCCGCCGAGGCGCACCGCGCGCTGGAATCGCGCCGCACCACCGGCTCGACGGTGCTGCTGCCATGAGGGATACCCGGGACGAGTCGCCGTTCACACCGCCGTCGCGGCCGGCAAACGATGGTTCGCCGAAGTTCGGGCGGCTGCTGATGGTGCTGGTGCTGGCGTTGCTGCTGGTCGTGGCCATCACGTTCGGGTCGGAGGCGTATTTCAGCTGACGGCCCAACAACGTCATTCCCGCGGAGGCGGGAATCCAAGGGTGCCCGCGTCAAGACAACGCGAACAGTACTTGGGTTCCCGCCTGCGCGGGAATGACGTGGGGGGGGTATGCGCCGTTGGTGGTGCTCAGCGGCCCGGTTCCTTGGTCACCACCACCCGGCGCGCCATGCCCGACTGGCCAGGGAAGCCCTCGAACGCGCTTTGCACCAGCGCCGGCATGACTTCCGGTGTCGACATAGTGCGGCTCATGTTGTGCACGGTCACTTCGAACAGGCGCTTGCCGTCGCGCGACGACTTGATCGCCACCTGCAGCTCGCGCCGGTACTGGTTCTCGATCGACGTCTGGTACGACGGGTACGGGCCCCAGAACGGATCGTAGAACGGGCTGTACCAGCCGCCCCAGTAGCGGCGGTTGAATCCGCTGCGATAAGCGCCGTAGCCGAAGCGCGCGCTCGGATAGAAGTACGGCGTCATCAGCGGTTCGACCACGCGCACCGGCACCTCAGTGGTGGTGAAGCGCATCGCCACGGTCAGCGCCGGGGTGGCGCCGTTGGCATCGCGGAAGCCCTGGCGTGCCAGCTGGCCACGTACCAGGTCCTGGTAACTGCGCCACTCGAGGGTATCGTCCTGCGGCGACGGCACTTCAAACACATAGCTCTTGTCGGCAATCTGCGCCGGCCATTGGTGGAACGTCGTGACATCGCTGCGGATGCTCGTCGCGCAGCCGCCCAGCAGCAACGCAAATGCGGTACCCAGAGCGATCGTGATGAAGCGTTTCATGCAAATCTCCCGTTTGTCTTGTCGGTTTTTCCCCGATCTTCAAGATTACCCTTTGTTCAGATTCAGGGGAGCCACTTTTACACCCCGTTACCGTGCCTACAAAGCGATACATGGCAATTCGTCGGCGGCGATCCAAAAGCTTGTTGGTAAAATAAGCCCCTCATCCACTGTGTCAGCCCGAGCCCACCATGCGCACCGATACGCCCCAGACCATTTTCCGCAAGGACTATACCCCGCCCAGCTATCTGGTGGATACCGTCGAGATGGGCTTTGACCTCGACCCGGCGCGTACCGTCGTGGCCAGCCGCCTCACGCTGCGGCGCAACCCGGCCGCGACCACGCGCGGCATCGAGCTGCACGGCGAAGACATCGAGCTGGTCGCGCTGCGCCTGAATGGCAAGCTGCTGGGCAAGCGCGACTACACGTTGGCCAACAACCTGCTGACGATCCGCTCGGCACCGGACGACGTGGTGCTCGAGATCGAAACGCTGTGCGCGCCCGACAAGAACACGACGCTGAGCGGTTTGTATGTGTCGAACGGCAACTTCTTCACGCAATGCGAGGCCGAAGGCTTCCGTCGCATCACGTTCTTCCCGGATCGCCCGGACGTGATGGCCAAGTTCACCGTGATGCTGCGCGCCGATAAAGCCCGCTACCCGGTGCTGCTGTCCAACGGCAACCTGCTCGAAGAAGGCGACCTGGACGATGGCCGCCACTATGCACTGTGGGAAGACCCGTTCAAGAAGCCGTCGTACCTGTTCGCCCTGGTCGCCGCGCAGCTGGTCTGCCAGGAAGAAACCTTCCGCCTGGCCGATGGCCGCGACGCGCTGCTGCAGGTGTGGGTCGAGGACGGCAACCTGGACAAGACCGACTATGCAATGCAGTCGCTCAAGCACAGCATCCGCTGGGACGAAGAAAAATACGGGCTCGAACTCGACCTGGACCGCTTCATGATCGTCGCCACCAGCGACTTCAACATGGGCGCGATGGAAAACAAGGGCCTGAACATCTTCAACACCAAGTTCGTGCTGGCCAACCCGCGCGTGGCCACCGACATCGACTTCCAGGGCATCGAGGCCGTGGTCGCGCACGAATACTTCCACAACTGGACCGGCAACCGCGTGACGTGCCGTGACTGGTTCCAGCTGTCGCTGAAAGAAGGCCTGACGGTATTCCGCGACCAGGAATTCACGGCTGACATGATCGGCACCGCCACCGGGCGCGCCGTCACCCGCATCGACCAGGTGCGCACGCTGCGCCAGGCGCAGTTCCCGGAAGACGCCGGCCCGATGGCGCACCCGGTGCGGCCCGACTCGTTTGTCGAGATCAACAATTTCTATACCGTGACCGTGTACGAAAAGGGCGCCGAAGTCGTGCGCATGTACCAGACGCTGTTTGGTGTCGACGGTTTCCGCAAGGGCATGGACCTGTACTTCGCGCGCCATGACGAGCAAGCCGTCGAATGCGACGACTTCCGCCGCGCGATGGCCGACGCCAACGACCGCGAACTGGCCCAGTTCGAGCGCTGGTACAGCCAGGCCGGCACGCCGGTGCTGCGCTTCGAAGGCCGCTGGGATGAAGCCGCGCAGACCTACACGCTCACACTGTTCCAGTCGTGCCCGGCCACGCCCGGCCAGTCCGAGAAACTGCCGTTCCATATCCCGGTGGCCGTTGGCCTGCTCGATGCTGCCGGCGTCGACATGCAGCTCGTCGTCGATGGCCAGCAGCGCGGCACGACCGCCGTGCTCGAGCTGACCGAAGCCGAGCAGACCTTCGTCTTCACGGGCGTGACCGGGCAGCCGGTGGCCTCGGTGCTGCGCGACTTTTCGGCGCCGGTCATCCTGCAGGGCGGCTATACCGATGCCGACCTGCTGCACCTGTTCAGCCACGACAGCGACCCGGTCAACCGCTGGGAAGCGGGCCAGCGCCTGGCCATGGAGCGTCTGCTCAAGCTGACCGGTGAAGCCGGCGCGAAGGACGATGCCGCCGCCAGCCTGAACCTGGACGAGACCTTCATCGAGGCGCTGCGCAAGATCCTGGTCGACGATACGCTCGATCCGGCCTTCCGCGAGCAGTGCCTGACGCTGCCATCCGAATCGATGGTCGCCGAGCAGCTCGACTGCGTTGACCCGCTGGCCGTGCACATCGCGCGCCAGTTCGTGCGCGCCGACCTCGGTGCGCGCCTGCGCAGCGAGCTCATGGCCCAGTACAACGCCAACGCCACGCCCGGCCCCTACAGCCCGGACGCCGCCTCGGCCGGCAAGCGCGCGCTGAAGAACCTGGCGCTGGCTTACCTGAACGCGGCGCCGGACGACGCCAGCGTCGCGCTGGCGCAGCGCCAGTTCGATGAAGCGGACAACATGACCGACCGCGCCGCGGCGCTCTCCGCCCTGGTCGCCGCGCGCGTGCCGCAGGCGGCCGACGCGCTGGCCGTGTTCTATGACGAATTCCAGAACGAGGCGCTGGTCGTGGACAAGTGGTTCGCGATGCAGGCGTCAAGCCCGACCACCGACCTGGCGGCCGTGCGCGCGCTGATGACACACCCGGCCTTCACGCTGCGCAACCCGAACCGCGCGCGCAGCCTGGTGGCGATGTTCTGCGTGAACAATCCGGTACAGTTCCACGCGCCGGACGGCAGCGGCTACGCCTTCTGGGCCGAGCAGGTCATCGCACTCGACGCCCTCAACCCGCAAGTGGCCAGCCGCCTGGCGCGCGCGATGGACCGCTGGCGCCGTTATGCGCCGTCGCTGCAGTGGCAGATGCGCGAAGCCTTGCAGAAGGTGGCGGGGCAGGTCAAGCTGTCGAACGACGTGCGCGAGATTGTCGGCAAGGCGCTGGCCAACTAAACACATTCAACACAACCTGAGGAACCCATGAAACGCGTAAGTCTGACGCAGTACCTGGTGGAAGAGCAACGCCAGCACCAGAGCATCAATGCGGAGTTGCGCCTGCTGATCGAAGTCGTGGCTCGCGCCTGCAAGCGCATCAGCTATTCGGTGAGCAAGGGCGCGCTGGGCGAAGTGCTCGGCAGTGCCGACACCGAAAACATCCAGGGCGAAGTGCAGAAAAAGCTCGACGTGATCTCCAACGAGATCCTGCTCGAAGCCAACGAGTGGGGCGGCCACCTGGCCGCGATGGCGTCCGAAGAAATGGAAACCATCCGCCAGATCCCGAGCCGCTATCCGAAGGGCGAGTTCCTGCTGCTGTTCGATCCGCTGGATGGCTCGTCGAACATCGACGTCAACGTGTCGATCGGCACGATCTTCTCGGTGCTGAAAGCCCCGGAAGGCATGCAGGACCCGACCGAGCAGGACTTCCTGCAGGCCGGCAGCACCCAGGTGGCCGCCGGTTACGCCGTGTACGGCCCGCAGACAATGCTGGTGCTCACGACCGGCAACGGCGTGCACTGCTTCACGCTCGACCGCGAGCAGGGTTCGTGGGTGCTGACCCAGAGCGACATGCAGATTCCGGCAGCAACCAAGGAATTCGCGATCAATATGTCGAACCAGCGCCACTGGCATCCGCCAGTCCAGCGTTACGTTGACGAGCTGCTGGCGGGTTCCACCGGCCCGCGCGGCAAGGACTTCAATATGCGCTGGGTCGCCTCGATGGTGGCCGACGTGCACCGCATCCTGACCCGCGGCGGCGTCTTCATGTACCCGGCCGACCTGCGCGACACCAGCATGCCAGGCAAGCTGCGCCTGATGTATGAAGCCAATCCGATGGCGATGATCGTCGAGCAGGCTGGCGGCGCGGCCACCGACGGCAAGGGCCGCATCCTCGATATCCAGCCGACCAAGCTGCACCAGCGCGTGCCGGTGTTCCTGGGTTCGAAGGAAGAAGTGGATGTCGTTACGGGCTATCACGCTGCGTGAAGACGTGCTGATAAATTAGGCAAACCGGAAATCTTGCGAAAGTGACGCGATACACACTAGCAAGGTTGCCGGTTTGTTTGCTAGAATACGGCTCTTTCGTGAGCGACGGCTTGTTTGTCGGGCATGATGGAAGGCGAAGCACAGGTTTCGCCGCTGTAGCTCAGTCGGTAGAGCAGCGCATTCGTAATGCGAAGGTCACCAGTTCGATTCCGGTCAGCGGCACCAAAATTAGTTAGTCAGAAAAAAGGGTTACAGGCTTCGGCCGGTAACCCTTTTTTCTTGTTGGCGATGCTCCAGTCCTTGGTACAGGAATCCAGAGCGACACGATGGGCGGGCGAGTGCATTTGCCTATAGCGTGAGCGCAACTCACGGGCTGCCCAGATTTCATCGACCTTTTTTGCTGTTTAAAGAATACATAGCCTTTCGACATACGGCGCAGCGGTCAGTGGCAGGGCCGCGCAGGCGACGGTCCACATGCTCTTCATCGTCCCCCTGTCGTCGCCGACGCGCCAACGCTCCTGCATTGGCCGCCGATGCGTGTCAGGCGCGTCACCAGGACGCTCGAACGTATGACGGCACCGCCAGCGCCCGCGCCGCCGCGTTCAGCAGCAATCGCGCGCATGTCGGCCTTGTGTTCCTCCCAGTTTTCGAGTGCGTAGCGCGCATCCTCACGCTCATCGGCGCTGGTGGAATTTTTCAACGCGTTTTCGAACGTCTTGCGCTGTTGATCGAAGTCGAGCAGGCCTTGTTGCCCCATACGTTCGGTGACCGATGTTTTCATTTCCCAGGTAGTGACATTGACCTTGCGGACGGCAACGGTGGTATCGGCGCTCGGGCAGCGCGAACTGAACGTGGTGCTGCCGGCTGCGTGCACTGGTGCCGAACTCGTGCATTGCTGGTCAGCTGGCGGCAACAGGCCGCTGCCCGTGGCGCCAATGCACAGTCGCCCCGGACTGGGAAGCGCGCCGACAACGGCCGCCCCACCTGGCGCCTGGACTCGCATACTGGCCATGCCACTGGCGCTGTCGTTTTTCTGCTTCAGCACAGCGCCATTGCTTTGTATGGCATTGGCATCGGCGTCGATCCGGTACAGGCCAGGCGGTGGCAAATTGACCAGGGCGGGCGCCGTCGCGGCGCTTACATCAGCTGCGCCGAATGGCAGCAGGATTGCCGCGATCATGGCCGGCAGGCGAGGGGGAAAGGACGTGGTGAACAAATAAATCTCCTGAAAGATCAGTATCGAGCCAGGCAGTAAGGCAAGTGGCTCAGCGGACGACCATTTCGACGCGCCGGTTTTTTGCGCGTCCTTCATCACTTTCGTTGGTCGACACCGGTGCCAGATTGGCGACACCGCGCGCCACCAGTCTTGTCGAGGCGATCCCATACGTGGAGGCCAGCGCTGCACATACCGCTTCAGCACGTTTTTGTGACAACGTGCTGTTGGCGGCAAACTCGCCCTGGTTGTCCGTATGGCCAACAATGAATACTTTCATGGCCGGCGTGGCTTTCAGCACGTTCGCCATCTGGGCCAGCTGACTGGCCGAATCGCTGCGCAGGACTGCCTTGTTGGTGTCGAACTCGATACCGTACAGGGTCATCTTGCCGTCGCGCTTGAGTCCTGTCGTGATGGCCGCCGCGTCGACCTCGACGTTGCCCAACCGGGTTGCTGCCGGTTCGATGATCTGCACGAACTGGCGCTTGCGACTCATGATTCCCGAATTTGGAAAGCCGGAGACGATCCCGATCGACACGTAAGTGACGCCGGAAGGTCCTTTGCGCTGGCCACTGTAGTAATGAAAACCCGGCTGATTGGCGCTGTTGAACGTGCCAAGAACGGCATTGTCGTAGCCGTTCCAGTGCGCCTTACGCGGAAAATTCTCTACCAGTTGCTGCACATTGGCTTGTTCGCATGCGGCGGTTTCGCAGGCATACAAGGTCTGGAAGCCTGCGGCTTCGAGCGCATGGCGGTAGTTGCGGTAGATCTCAAGCGGACTGCTGTCATCGGGCGCAAGATACAGGCGGTTGCTGATCTTGCCCTCGACCGGGATCAGTACCGGTTTGCCTTTCTGCACAGTCACGACCGACGCCTGCTCCAGGCGGCTGTCGCCGTACATGTACAGGATCGACCCCTTGTACCGGCTCAGTAGCGGACTGTCGGCGCCACCCTTGCGGTCGACGGCCGTCTTGTCGGCGGCCAGCACAGGGGCCGTCGCCAGCAGCGCTGCGCCCAACCATATGGCTGCATGAAGCTGATTGCACACTGCGGGCGCGTCGCAGTTCCGAATCGTGCCTGCATATTTTTTTGATGGTCATACAACTCCTCGGGAAGTCGCTGGCTATCGGCAGCGGATAACTCGGTAGTCCTGTTGCTGGCATCCTGCGCGCGCTGCATTGCGTCAGCATCGTTGCGCTTTGGCGGCGAGCTCTTCGTGCAGGATACCAATACGGTCACGATCGCGCCTGTCCTGTTGGGCAGGATTGATGCGCAGCATGGGCTCGGGGGCTGCACGGGTCGCCGGGGCGCCGGCAGGGTGGGGGGGCGGGAGGTCAAGCCGTCATTGGCTGCCTGGTCTGGTGCGTCAACAGCTGTTCGGCGCAGCGGCGTTGCGGTTGACAATGACTTCGATGTCTTGGTCGTCGATGTGACGGGTGGCTGAAATCGACGAAAGGGCCAATGACCAACGCGACGTCATCGCACGCGCTGGCCCCGGTTTTGCCTCGCACCGTCACCTTGACGAACACGACGCAGATGGGTTGCCTGGCGGCGACGAGCCGCTTGCTGGCAGTGAGCGCCTGCCGCTTTAACCGGGCTGGGTCTCTTCGGTCGCAGCTTCCTGCAGCCCACGCGCCAGGCTCGATACGCTCGGATTGTCGACGAACACGCAGCGCTTGCCATGGCGCTTGCAATGGTCCTTCACGCGCCAGTAGGCGCTGTGGCTGATGCAGCCGGTCTGGCAGATCACCAGGTCGGCGGCGGCCAGGCTGGCATCGAGCTGGCTGCTGCTGTCTTCGAGGCCGCCGTCGTGGTGCGCAAACTGGGCGCCGACGCGTTCGATCATCGTGCGGTAGATCGGCACGCTGCTGCTACGCCCGCCCACGCACAGCACGGCGCGGTTGTGCAGCCGTACCGGCATCGCCACAGGCACGGCGACGGGTTCCGGCGCGGGCGCTTCGTCGGCATCCGGCGCTGTGGCACGTGACGCCTTCAGCTCGGCAACCTGCGCGCGCAAACCCTGCTCGCGCGCTTCCAGTTGCGCGATGCGTTCGGCCATGCGTTCGCGCGTATCGAGATCGGGGACGCTGGCTTGCAGGCGCGCCAGCTCGGCGCGCAGGGTGGCGACATCACCATCGCGGGCAATGGTGGCGGCGCGCGCCGTCATCAGGAGCTGCTCGTGGCGCTCGGCGTCCAGCGCTTTTTCCTGCGCCAGTGCGTTGCAGCGTTCCTGCAGGCGGGCGACGTCGCGTTCGAGCCGGGTATGGTCGGCAACGATCGCATTGAACTTGTTGAGATCGGCGCGGGCGCAGGCGCCGGCCTGGTGCTGGACCATGTGAATATCCCGGCACATCTTTTCTTCGAGTGCCACCGTGCAGCGGGGATGCGACAGGCCAGCCCAGAACGCGCCCGCTACGTCGCCCGCCGCAACGGCCGCCGCCCACAACGCCTCGACCTGCTCGGTGGTCTTGGCCGCGCGGAAGCGCTGGACATGCTGCGCATAGCGACGTTCGAGTTCCTTCTGCACGGCATCCGCAACAGGGGTGCGCAATGCGCATTCGCTGACGGTGCCAACGTGAATATCGTAATCATCATGCAGCACCTTGCCACCGGTCACCTTCTCGACCAGCTTGCGCAAGCCGTTGAGCGGCAGGCCCACGCCCACCAGCGGACAATGCGACGCATGCGACAACTCCCAGACGCGCCGCCGGCGCGAACTGAGCGCGCCATCGTTGGAGCAGGGTACGGTCGAAGCATGTTTATCGCACATGGCAGATCCTTGGCACAGAAAGTGGCAGGAGGACAGTGCCCTCCATCAAATGATAATGATTCTCATTTATTCTATCGCAGTCTGCGCGTCGTGCAAGCAGAATTTACATCTCCCTGACTATTTCCGAAAACGCATCTGACGTGATCCTGCGTGCCCGCGCGCGTGCATGAGCAACTTTGATTTCCAGATGGCTCTGTTACACTGACCCGACTTTTTTCACAGCCAGCCGTCGTCCGCGTGATCCACCTACACACCCCCAACGGCCTCCCATCCGTCCTCGTCGGTCCTCTGTTGCGCCGCCTCGAACCTGGCCGTCTCGTCCTTTGGCTGGTCGGCAGCACGCCGTTATCCTTCACCCTGGTGCTGGAACCGCATGGCGGCGAGGCGCAGCGGCTGGTGGTGGGGGAGGATTCGTGCCGCATCATTCCGATCGGGCGCGATGCGCACATTCACTTCATCGACGTCACGCTGCCCGCGCCACTGCCGCAGGACACGCTGATCGACTACGACCTGTTGCTGACGGATGTCGAAGGCGCCGAACAGGGCATCGCTGCCTGGGCGCCTCATCTGGTGCACGAAGGCGCCACCATGCCGAACATGGTGCTGCGCAGCCGCTCCGACAACATCCTGTATGGCTCGTGCCGCAAGCCGCATCACCCGTCGCGCGACGGTCTGGCGCGGGGCGACGATCTGATTGCCGGACACGTGGACCAGGCCGGCGAGCGCCCGTCGATGCTGCTGCTGGCTGGCGACCAGGTGTATGCCGACGACGTGGCCGGGCCGATGCTGGGCGCGACCCATGCGCTGATCGAGCGCCTGGGCCTGTTCGGCGAATGCGTCGAAGGCGCCATCGTCGCCGACAGCGACGAGTTGTACGCCCATCCCGACGGCTACTATGGCCGCCAGCGCCTGCTGCCGGCCCATAAGTCGAGCGAGGCGCTGCGCGAGAAGTTCTTCGGCGGCGTCGAAAAACCGATCTTCACGACGGCCAACGCCGACAACCACCTGATGACGCTGGGCGAAGTGCTGGCGATGTACCTGCTGGTCTGGTCGCCGGTGCCATGGCAGGTGATTGGCGAGATCGCGATGCCCGCACTCGACCCCAAGCACCAGGAGCGCTGGCACGAGGAAGCAGGCATTATTCACGGCTTCTGCGACGAATTGCCGCGCGCCGCGCGCCTGATGGCGCACGTGCAGACCTTGATGATCTTCGATGACCACGACGTCACGGATGACTGGAACCTGTCGTACAAGTGGGAAAAGACCGCCTACGGCCACCCGTTCTCGCGCCGCATCATGGGCAATGCGCTGGTGGCCTACATGCTGTGCCAGGGCTGGGGCAACCGGCCCGATGTCTTCGGCGAGGTGCTGGACGACATGGCGGCGATGGCCGCCAGGCCGGATTCCCGGAATCGCCTCGAACCGGAACCGCATGGCGCGCTGATCGAGCGGCTGCTGACCTTCCGGCAGTGGGACTACATGCTGCGCACGCAGCCGGCCGTGATCGTGCTCGATACCCGCACGCGGCGCTGGCGCAACCAGCGCCGCCCGAGCCATCCGTCCGGCCTGATGGACTGGGAGTCGCTGACCGAGTTCCAGCATGAGCTTATCGATGAGACGGCGGCGGTGATCGTATCGGCGGCGCCGATGTTTGGCGTGAAGCTGATCGAGGTGGTGCAGAAGATTGCAACGCTGATGGGCCAGGCCCTGACGGTCGACGCCGAAAACTGGATGGCGCACCGCGGCGCGGCGCGCAGCCTGCTGAATATCTTCCGCCACTCGCGCACGCCGGGCAATTACGTGATCCTGTCGGGCGACGTGCATTATTCGTTCGCCTATGACGTCGAAGTGCGCGACGACACGCGGCCGCCGCACATCTGGCAGATCACCAGCAGCGGTTTCAAGAACGAATTCCCCGAAGACCTGCTCAACTGGCTCGACCGCCTCAATCGCTGGCTGTATTCGCCGCGCTCGCCGCTGAACTGGTTCACCAAGCGGCGCGCGATGTCGATCACGCCGCACCTGCCCGACCAGCGCAAGCACGGCGAGCGCCTGTGGAACGGTTCCGGCATCGGCCAGGTCTGGCTCGATGCGAAGGGCCGGCCCGAGCGCATCGTGCAGCACAACGCCGATGGCCGGCCTTCCACGCAGTTTTTGAAGCTGGGCGAGGAAAAGGCAGCCGAGCGCGTGGCCGAACGGCCGAAGAAGGCCGCCTAGCGGGGCTGCTGGTCCGCCAGCGCCAGCGGCAGCCCGCGCGCCCAGCGGTTCGACGACAGCGAAAATTCCAGCGCCCGCACCTGGTGGTACCAGCCGGCCGGCACATACAGCATGTCGCCCGGCCGGACGATCACTTCCACCAGCGCCGCCTGGCGCGCCAGCGGAAAGCGCGCGTCGTCCAGCGCTTCCGGGTCCACTGGTGAGCCGAACAACAGCGGATTGGCTTCCCGCGTATACAAATACGCGTCGTGGTGGGGCGGGGCCAGGAAGATCCGCTTCACGCCGCGGATCTGGGCGAAAATATTGTCATCATAGTCGCAGTGCAGCGGTGTGATCGTGCGCGCCGGGCCGATCCAGAAGCGGGGTGGGCCCATCTTGTCGAAATACGCTGGCCAGTGGCATAGCCGGTTCAGTTCACGCAGCGCCAGGTTGCCCACATACGGCGGCAGCCCCGAATCCACAGGCGTGGACAGATCCAGATAGTCACGCAGCAGCATGTCCTGCATCGCCCGGTCCGGCGCGAATGCGGTGTGCACGTAGTCGCCCACGCGCGCGCGCACGGGCAGGTGGCCGTACTGCGCGCGCAAGGTGGTCATGTCCAGTTGCACGATCGGCCAGCGCCCGACCACGTCCGTCACCAGGAATGGCATGCCGGCCAGCGCATGCGCGCGAAACGCCGCGGCATCGAGCCGCGCAAGGCACGGCACGTGGGTGAACGGGGGCAGTGACCGCGCCGCGGCCTTGATTGCCTCGCGCATGCCGGGAATCGAGTCGACGCCGCGCACCTGCGCATCGCGCTGCGCGCGCGCTGCGGCATCCTGTTCCGCCTGCGCCGCGTCCGTGCGTCGCAGTGGCGGCAGGCGCGCCGCGCCCGGGTCCTTCTCTCCTGCCATGTGCTTCGTTCCTGTCTGTAATGGGGGCGTATGGTACTGCCAGCTGCCAGCAAAGTGCGCCTAAATCACCCAAAATGACCGCTTTATGAACCGATGTGACGGTTCTGTTAGGCAGCGCACGGTCTGGGGAAGGGCGCCATTGTATTTTTTGTATCGCGACGCAGTGAATCCGATACTGCGACTCGGAAAGTCGCCGCAAGGTGGCCAACCGGGATGGGACGCAAAGAAAATGTACAGAGACGCCGATTCAAATCGATGTTGATGTAGCGCAGTCAAAGATCGTTCCCGCTTGTTGTATCGGACTTATTCAATCAAAGATGTGGTGCTAGTCGAATTTCGTTCTACTCCGCGTTGATCACTATTTTATGAGGGTTACATCATGGATAATCAAAAGTCTACCGAGGGTAAAGGCATCAACGCAACCAACGCTTCGAACCCAGGTTCGGGCAACCAGCAAAACGCGTCGTCGTCGAGCACCGGCACCGGTTCGCTGGGCACGAGCAGCGTGACCGGCAACAGCGGTCTGGGCAACAGCGGCAGCAGCGCCAGCACCGGCGCCGGCAACATGTCGGGCTCGACCACCGGTTCGTCGTCGACCCCATCGACGCCATCGACCTCGTCGACCGCTTCGTCGGCCGCTTCGTCGATCAGCGACGCCGCAGCAAACACCGCAGGTGGCATCAAGGCAGCGATCTCGTCGATCACGCCAGAGAAAGCCCACGGCGCCATCGACAAGGCAGCGCAAGCCGCTCAGCCAGTCGTTGACAACATCGCATCGAAGGCACATGCCGGCGTCGAAAAGGTCACTGGCCTGATCAGCACCGCGCAAGAGAAATTCGGCGACCGTTCGACCCAGATCACCGAGAAGTACTCGGACCTGTCGGCCCAGGGCAAGGAATACGTCAAGAACAACCCAGGCAGCGCACTGCTGGCTGCAGTCGGCGTCGGCTTCATCCTAGCCAAGCTGCTGGGTGGCTCGAGCGACCGTAGCGACTATCGTGACGATTATCGCAACGACTACCGCAAAGACTACAACTCGTACCGCGATTAATTTCACAGTTTAATACCGTGGATTGATCCAGGCGCATCATCGATGCGCCGATCCGAAGCCTGACCAGCATCTGCTGGTCAGGCTTTTTTGCGTCCTGTATCTTAACGCTTTCTTAACGTCTGATTAACGTCGCGGTGACAGCAGGCAATCTAGCATCCGTATCGCATCAGAAGGCGCGTTGGATCAAGGTCCGCGTGATCGATTTATCGCCGGGCAGGGTAAGGCCCGACAAATCCGACGGATTCATGAATACTGACGAGCTCTACCTGCATGGGTCATCCAGTGCCCCGACGCCTCCTGCATCCTCCTGGCTGGCGCGCAGCACACGCATGGCCGGCCCCTTTGCGCCGCTGGTGCAGATGCTGGTCATCGGGCTGGTGTTGCTGTCGGGCTTTCGGCTGGCAATGGTCGCCTGGCAATGGGAGCGCGTGCACGCCACCGGCGTCGTGCCAGAGATCTTCCTGCAGGGCGTACGCGCCGACCTGATCCTGCTGGGCTATTTCCTGGCCATTCCACTGCTGCTGGCGCCGCTGCTGGCACACCGCCGCACGGCGCGCCTGTGGCAACGTTGTACGCTGGGCTGGACGACGGTGGCCCTGATCTTCATCCTGTTCATGGAAGTCGCGTCGCCGCAGTTCATCATGCAGTACGACGTGCGCCCGAACCGCCTGTTCATCGAATACCTGAACAATCCCCGCGAAGTCTTTTCCACGCTGTGGCACGGTTTCCGCACTGCGGTGCTGCTGGGCTGTGCGCTGACCGTGCTGCTGGGCGCAGCGCTGGTGCGGCTGCTCAAAGGCGCATCCGCCGGCACGCCGATGTGGCCGAGCCGCAAGATGCTGCTGGTGTGGCCGGTCCTGTGCCTGCTCGTGTTCATGCAGATCCGCTCGACCACCGGCCACCGGCCTGCCAATCCGGCCATGTTCGCGCTGACGGGCGATGCGATGGTCAATTCGCTGGTCATCAATTCGGCCTGGTCGGTGCTTGACGCGATGCGCTCGATGGACAATGAGGCCAAGTCGTCCGATATCTATGGCGACTTCCCGCGCGAGAAGGTGTTTGCCGAAGTGAAGGCGGCGCCGTGGCTGCGCGAGTACCGCTTCACGAATCCCGAGCAGCCGACGCAGCACTACCAGGGCGCGGCCGTTGCACGCACCAGGCCGCTGAACCTCGTCATCGTGCTGCAGGAAAGCCTGGGGGCGACGTTCGTCGAGTCGCTGGGCGGCCTGGCCGTCACGCCGGAGCTGGAAAAGCTCAAAGGCGAAGGCTGGTGGTTCGAGCAGCTGTACGCGACCGGCACCCGCTCGGTGCGCGGCATCGAGGCGGTGGTGGCCGGTTACGCGCCCACGCCCGCGCGCAGCACGGTCAAGCTGTCGTTGTCGCAGCAGAATTTCTACACGCTGGCAGCCGGCCTGGGCGACCAGGGCTACCACACTGAATTCGTCTACGGCGGCGAAGCGCACTTCGACAATATGCGCAGCTTCTTCACCGGTAACGGCTTCCAGAAGATCGTCGATATCGGCGACATGAAGCCGAAGTTCGTCGCCAGCTGGGGCGCGTCGGATGAAGACCTGTTCGACAAGTCGCTCGAACGCCTGAACACGCTGCACGCCGCGAACAAGCCGTTCTTCAGCCTGATCTTCACGTCGTCGAACCATGAGCCGTTCGAATTCCCGGACGGTAAGATCGGGCTGCACGACCCCGACAAGCAGACCGTCAACAACGCCGTCAAGTACGCCGACTACGCGCTGGGCAAGTTCATCCGCGAAGCCCGGCAGCAGGCCTACTGGAAAGACACGGTGTTTTTGATCGTGGCCGACCACGACAACCGCGTGTACGGCGACAGCCTCGTGCCAATCAAGAAATTTCATATCCCGGGCCTGATCCTGGGCGCGGATATCGAACCGAAGCACATCACGACGATCGCCAGCCAGATCGACCTGGCGCCAACGCTGCTGTCGCTGCTGGGCGTGTCGAGCACGCACCCGATGATCGGGCGCGACCTCGCGAAGGACAGCACGACGCCGGGCCGCGCGCTGATCCAGTTCAACGATTATTTTGCCTACCTCGAAGGCACCTCGGCCACCGTGCTGCGGCCCGGGCAATCGCCGCTGGCGGGCCAGTACGATGCGGCCAGCGGGCATTTCAGCCCGGGCAGCGGCAGCCCGACGCAGGCCCAGGTCGACAAGGCGATGGCGCACGTGATCCTTCCGTCGATCCTGTACCGCGAGCAGCGCTATCGCCCGCGCTGAAAACGGCGACCGATTCGCCTTACAATGACCAGCATGCGCATCCTCATCGTCGAAGACAACCCGGACATCCTGGCCAACCTGTACGGCTTCCTGGAGCCGAAGGGCTACGCCGTCGATTCGGCGCGCAACGGCTATGGCGGGCTGGCGCTGGCCTCTGAAAACAACTACGACGTCATCGTCCTCGACGTCATGCTGCCCGGCTTGAGTGGCCTGGAGCTGTGCCAGAAGCTGCGCACCGAGCTCTCCAGCGCGACGCCGGTGCTGATGCTGACGGCGCGCGACAGCCTGCAGGACAAGGTGCTGGGCTTCGACAGCGGCGCCGACGACTACCTGATCAAGCCGTTTTCCCTGGTCGAACTCGACGTGCGCCTGAAAGCCCTGGCGCGCCGCGCGGGCGGGCAGCATGCGTTCAGCCGCGTCCTGCGCTTCGGTCCGCTCGTGTTCGATCCCGACCAGCAGCAGGCGTCGCGCGATGGCGCAAAGATCGTGCTCACCAAGACCGGCTACGTGCTGCTGCGCAGCCTGATGGCGGCGGCCCCGCGCATCGTCTCGCGCGAGGCGCTCGAGCAGGCGGTGTGGGGCGAAGACCGGCCCGAGAGCGATGCGCTGCGCACGCACATCCACGCACTGCGCCAGGCGGTCGACAAGCCGTTTGCCAGCCCGATGGTCCATACCATTGCCGGTGTCGGCTACAAGCTGGCGATGCCCGATGCGCCCGGCTAGTTCGCTCAGCCGGCCGATTGTCGGCGCCTTCATCCTGTTCGGTGTGGTGCTGTCGCTGTTCTTTGCCGTGCTGGCTGCGCTGGTAGTCGAAGGCATCGAAGTGCATCTGGTCGACGAGCGCCTGGCCGAAGTCGAGAAATGGGCGCGCCCCAGGGCCGCTGCCGGGCTGCCGGCCGACCTGCCGGCGGGCCTGCGCTTTCACCGGGGCGACGATATCCCGCTGTCGCTGCGCGCGTTGCCGGCGGGCGTGTCCGAGGCCGAGGTCGATGGCATCGGCCTGCATGTGCTGGCCGGCGCCGACGAACGGGGGCCGTATGTGGTGGTCGACCATGAAAGCGATTACGAAGAGATCGAGATCCTGGTGTACTCGATGTTCGCCGCCTTTTTCGCCGGCTTCGTCACGCTGGCGCTGTTTCTGGGGCGTTTTGTCGGCCGGCGCATCGTGACGCCGCTGCGCGAACTGGCCGATGCCGTGGGGCAGGGCGCATTTGCCTTGCCGCACACAGAACGGGGCGACGAACTGGGGACGCTGGCGCGCGCGCTGGCCGCGCACACGCGTGAATTACGTGACTACCTCGACCGTGAACGCCTGTTCACCGGCGACGTCAGCCACGAGCTGCGCACGCCGCTGACCGTCATCATGGGCGCAGCCGAGATCCTCGTCGAAAATGGCAGGAACCCGGCGGTGCAGGCGCCGGCGCAGCGCATTTACCGGGCGGCGCAGGAAGCGACGGAGTGCGTGACGGTGCTGCTGGTGCTGGCGCGCGCACCCCAGCTCGCCCTGTTTTCTCCGGTCTCGGTCAACGAGATCGCGCGCCGTGAAACCGAGCGCTACCAGGCCATGGTGACGGGCCGGCCAGTGACGCTGCGCTGTGTCGGCGATGCGGCCTTCCGCATTTGTGCCCCTGCTGAACTGTGCGTGTCGGCCATTGCCAACCTGATTCGCAACGCTTGCCAGTACACCGAACAGGGCGAGGTGACGGTCGTGATCGAACCCGGCCGCATCACGGTCGAAGACACGGGGCGCGGCTTGCCGGATGCGGTGCGGCAGACGCTGGGCGAGGGTGCACGCCCGATCCCGTCGAGCGGGTCGGCCGGCACCGGGCTGGGCCTGTCGCTGGTCAAGCGCATCTGCGAATACCTGGGCGCGTCGCTGGTGTACGAGAACCGGCCAAGCGGCGGCAGCCGCTTCACGATCATTTTTCCTGTGTCGTTCACGCCATCCTAACGCCGCGTTGACGGTGGCTTGCAGTCATCCTTTCTATCCTTGAAGTACTGCAGCGTTGTTTGCTGCAATGTTGACAAGGGCGTGAGATGGACAAACTGTTTGCAAGACGGATCGATGCGTCGCTGCTGGTGCTGGTCGTGGCGCTGTTGCTGGCAAGCCTGGGCAACGTCACCTTCTGGAGCGTGCTGGCCCGTGCCGCCGGGGGCGTGTCGCTGGCCAGCCTGCCCATGCTGGCCGGCACCTTCCTGATCGTCGTGCTGTTCTTCAATGCCTGCCTGACGCTGGCCAGCTTCCGTTACCTGGCCAAGCCGGTGCTGATCGCCCTCGTGCTGGTGGCGTCCGCGGCAGGCTATTTCATCGCAGCCTACGGGATCGTCATCGACAAGGCGATGATCCAGAATGTGTTCGAGACCGACACCCGCGAAGCGACCGAACTGATCAGCTGGCAGATGGCCGCCAGGATCGGCTTGCTGGGCGTGCTGCCATCGCTGTGGATCGCGCGCGCCAATATCCAGTTTCCCAGTGGGGTGAAAGGGCTGCTCAGGCGCAGCAGCAATGCCGGCGGTTCGCTGCTGCTGGCATTAGTCCTGCTGGCGCTGCTGTTCAAGAGCCTGGCGCCGACGCTGCACGAGCACCGCGAATTGCGCTTCCTGCTCACGCCCACCAATTTGATTCAAGCCGTGGATGGGTATCTGCGCAGCCGCTGGGCAGCCCAGATCGTGGTCGCGCCGCTGGGCTGCGATGCCGTCAAAGGCGCTGCCTGGGCCGGCCATCACCGCAAGACCCTGACCGTGATCGTCGTGGGCGAAACGGCGCGGGCGGCGAATTTCTCACTGGACGGCTACGCCCGCGACACCAATCCGCTGCTGGCCCGGCAAGCTGGCCTGATCAATTTTTCGCATGTCAGTTCATGCGGCACCGCGACCGCGGTGTCGGTGCCGTGCGTGTTTTCCGCCTTCGGCCGCAACGATTACAGCCAGTCGAAGGGGGCGGGCCAGGAAGGCCTGCTCGACGTGCTGGCGCATGCGGGCTTTTCCGTGCTGTGGCGCGATAACAATTCGGGCTGCAAGGGCGTCTGCAACCGCGTCGGGTACGAGGACCTGTCGCGGCCCGATGGTAAAAACGTGCACTGCAGCGGCGACGAATGCTATGACGAGCGCCTGCTCGATGGCTTGCCGGGCCTGCTCGCCAACAGCAGCAAGGACCTGGTCGTCGTACTGCACCAGAAGGGCAGCCACGGCCCCGCGTATGCCAGCCGCTACCCGCAGGGGTTTGGCCGCTTCGGTCCGGTGTGCGCGAGCAATGACTTCGACACGTGCTCGCGCGAATCGATCCGGGCCGCCTACGACAACACGATCCTGTACACCGATTACTTCCTGAGCAAGACCATCGACGGCTTGCGCGCGATCGCGGCCGCACAGGACGCCGATACGGCCATGCTGTACTTCTCGGACCATGGCGAGTCGCTCGGCGAAAACAACGTCTACCTGCACGGCGCGCCGTACCTGTTCGCACCGCGCGAGCAGACCGAGGTGCCGATGATGCTGTGGATGTCGGACAGCTTCAGCGATCGTTTCCGCATCGACCGGCGCTGCCTGGCGGCGCGGCGCAATGAACCGCTGTCGCATGACAATGTGTTCCATTCCGTGCTCGGGATGCTCGACGTGAACACGGCTGTGCTCAACCCGCGCCTGGACCTGTTCCATGCCTGCGTGCGGGGTGCGTGAGGTGCGCGGCGCTACCACGCTGCTGTCGGCGCGCGCCCTGCGACGCCTGGCCGCTCTCCTGGTGGCCAGCGCGCTGGCGATCCTGTGGCTCGGTCGTTATACGGATCTCGACCTGGTGCTGGCCGATGCCATGTTCGATGCGCAGCGCCGCGTCTTTCCCTGGCGCGATGCGTGGCTGACGGTCACGTTCAACCATGTCATGTTGAAACAGCTCCTGACGGTGCTGGCGGTGGGGGTCGTCGGCTACACGCTGGTCGATGCCTGGCGGCCCCGCGCCGCGCTGGGCGCCCTTGGCCGCCTGCAGCTGCGTATCGTCGCGCTGTCCGCCGTCCTGGTGCCGGTCGTGACCAGCACCCTGAAACACTTGAGCGCATCGCACTGCCCGTGGGACCTGCTGCGCTATGGCGGCGAGCAGCCGTACGTGCGCCTGTTCGGCGCGTTCCCGGCCGGTACGCTGCCGGGCCAGTGCCTGCCTGCCGGCCATGCTTCGAGCGCCCTGTGGCTGGTGGCACTGGCCGTCTGCTGGCTGCCGGCGCGGCCATCGCGGGCGCGCGCGGCCGCGCTGCTGGCCATCGGCGCCGGCGCCACGGTCGGCTACCTGCAGCAGCTGCGCGGCGCGCATTTCATGACGCACACGCTGTGGTCGATCTGGATCGCATGCACGATCGTCGTGGCGCTGATCGCCACTTTGCAGGCCACGCCATCATGAGCATGCGCGGCGACAGTGTCCGTCTGCAGGGCGTGGTGAACCGGCTGGCAAGGGCGTATCCGCCGGACTGGCTCGAGCGGTGCGGCGCGCAGTTGTATGGCGCGGCCATCGTGGCCAGTCTGGGACTGACTGGCCTGGTCGGTGCGCTCTGGTCGCCCTGGTGGACTTACCTGATTCCCGTCGTGTGCCCGCTGCTGCTGGTGGGCGTGCTGCCGGTCTGGCTGTTCGGCCGCGAACCGGGCCGCCCGCGCTGGGCGCATCCGCTGGCGATTGTCAGCGACGACGATGCGGCGCTGATCGGGCGGATCATCGACGCGCTGCCCGAGCAAAGCAAGACCGGGCTGTTGCAGCACTGCCCGGCGAACGATGGCGCGAAGTTCTTCGCGCTCTGGCAGCAGCTGCAGGCTGCCGGCGTCGAAGAACTCCGCTGAAGCGTCGCGCTCAGGCCGGCGTGTTGTCGACCTCGACGGCCCGCGCCGGCTGGCGCCGCATCTTGCGTCCGGTGCGCTTGAGCCAATTCTCGAAGTCGTCCACGTACGTGAACACGGCCGGCACCACCAGCAGGCTGAGTAACGTCGACGTGATCAGGCCACCGATCACGGCCACCGCCATCGGCGAGCGGAAGCTCGGGTCACCCGAAAAGCCCAGCGCCAGCGGCAGCATGCCGGCGCCCATCGCGATCGTGGTCATCACGATCGGGCGGCTGCGCTTGTGGCAGGCGTCGACCAGCGCGTCGAAGCGGTTCATGCCCGCCTGGCGCGCCAGGATCGCGTAATCGACCAGCAGGATCGAGTTCTTGGTCACGATCCCCATCAGCATGATCAGGCCAATCATCGTCGGCATCGACAGCGCATTGCTGGTGACGAGCAGCGCCACGAAGGCGCCGCCGATCGACAGCGGCAGCGCGGCAAGGATCGTGACCGGCTGCATGAAGTCCGAGAACAGCAGCACCAGCACGCCGTAGATGCACAGCACGCCGATCAGCATCGCCAGGCCGAAGCTGGCAAACAGCGCCTGCATCTCCTGCGCGTCGCCCAGTTCCGCGATCGTCACGGAGGACGGCAGCGACTGGAAGGCGGGCAGCGCGCGCGCCTCGGCATTGACTTCACCGAGCGAGCGGCCCGAGAGCTCGACGTCGAGCGTGACGTTGCGGGTGCGGTTCAGGCGGTTGATCTGCGCCGGGCCGCTTTCCATCGTGATGTCGGCCACGGTCGAGAGCAGCACCGGTCCGTTCTTGCCGGGCACGGTCAGGCGCCCGATCGCATCCAGGTCGGCCCGCACGGTATCCGGCAATTTCACGCGGATCGGCACCTGGCGCTCGTCCAGGTTCATTTTGGCCAGCGACTGCTCGTAGTCGCCAGCGGTGGCCACGCGCACCGTCTCGCCGATCGCCGCTGCCGTCACGCCCTGATCGGCCGCGCGCGCAAAGTCGGGACGCACGATGATTTCGGGACGCACCAGCGAGGCGCTCGAACTGACGTTGCCGACACCGGGCAGGCCGCGCAATTCACGCTCGGCCTGGCGCGCTGCAATGCCAAGGGCATTGGCGTCTTCGCTGCGCAGCACCAGCTGCATCTTGGTGCCGGCGTCGGGAATGCCGACCGTGAAGCGCGCCCCGGGAATGGCGGCCACGCGTTCGCGGATCGTGTTTTCGATCACGCCCAGCTTCACGTCGCGGTCACCCCGGTCCACCGTTTTCACGGTCAGCACCGCGCGCCGCGCTTCGGCCGCGGCGCCGGGCGAGAATGCGTCGCCGCTCGAGCCGCCGCCAATGGAGCTGAAGACGCTTGTGACGCCCTCTACCTTCATCAGCGCCAGGCGTACCTGTTCGGCCACGGCGCGGGTCTGGGCCAAGGTGGCGCCCGGCGCCAATTCGACGCTGACCTGGGTCTGCGAGCGGTCGGCCGGCGGCATGAAGCCGGTCGGCAGCAGCGGCACCAGCGCCAGCGAGCCCGCGAAGAACACGGCCGCGCCCAGCATCGTCAGGCCACGGCGGCGCAGGCACCACTGCATGACGGCCAGGTAGCGCCGCATGATCGCGCTGTCTTGCGGCTCGTGGCCGGCCACGCCGGCGTTCTTCGGCGCCTTGAGCAGGTACGCGCACATCATCGGTGTGAGCAGGCGCGCCACCAGCAGCGAGGCCAGGATGGCCAGCACGGCGGTCCAGCCGAACTGCTTGAAGAATTTGCCGGGGATGCCGCCCATAAAGGCGGTCGGCAAAAACACGGCCACGAGCGCGAACGTGGTAGCGATCACCGCCATCCCGATTTCGTCGGCCGCTTCGAGCGACGCCTGCATCGGCGACTTGCCCATGTGGAGGTGGCGCGAGATGTTTTCGATCTCGACGATCGCATCGTCGACCAGCACGCCGATCACGAGGGCCAGCGACAGCAGCGTGACCATATTGAGGGTGTAGCCGAACAGGTACTGGCCCAGGAAGGCCGGAATCACCGACAGGGGCAGGGCGGCAGCGGCAATCAGCGTCGCACGCCAGTCGCGCAGGAACCACCAGACGACCAGCACCGCCAGCAGCGCACCTTCGTACAGCATGTGCATCGAGGCGTCGAAGTTTTCGTCGACCGACACCGAGTTGTCGATCACTTCATTGACGATCAGCTTCGGGTTTTCTTTCTTGAGCTGCTCCATCGCGGCGCGGGCGCCGGTGGCGACATCGATCTCGCCGGCCCCGCGCGTGCGGAACACTTCGAAGGCGACGACGCGGCGGCCATCCTGTTCGGCCAGCGCGCGGGGTTCTTCCACGGTGTCGAGCACGCGCGCCACCTGGTCCAGGCGCACATGGCGCCCGTCCGGCAGCGGGATCTCCATCGCGGCCAGTGCCTGCGCGGTGCCGACGGTGGCCAGCGTGCGCACCGATTGCTCGACACCGCTGACATCGCCCCGGCCGCCCGGCGCTTCGCGTTGCACATTGCGCAGCTGGCGCGAGATATCCAGCGCCGAGACGCGCAGCGCCGCCATCTTCTGGTCATCGAGCTCCACGCGCATCTCGCGCGTGACGCCGCCCACGCGGCGGATTTCACCGAGGCCCGGCACGCCCAGCATGCGCTTGGCGACGTCGTTGTCGACGAACCAGCTCAGGTCCTGGTCGTCCAGGCCCGAGCCTTCGGCGGCGGCGACCGTGAAGGTCGAGACGACGCGCCCTGCGGTGGCCGCCTTGGTCACGGTCGGTTCGCGCAGCTCGGCCGGCATGTCGGCGCGCACGCGCGAGACGGCGTCGCGCACGTCGTTGACGGCTTCGGCCGAATCGCGCTCGAGGATGAATTCGACCGTGACGGTGGCCACGCCATCGAGTACGCGCGTGTAGATGTTCTTGATGCCCTGCAGCGTGGCGACCGAGTCTTCGATCTTGCGCGCAACTTCCGTTTCGAGCTGCGCCGGGGCGGCGCCGTCCAGGACGGCGGTGACGGTGACGATCGGCAGTTCGATGTCCGGGAAGTCCTGCACCTTGCTGGCATTGAAGGCCATCAGTCCTGCCACGGTGAGCAGGACGAACAGCATGATCGCCGGGATCGGATTGCGGATCGACAGGGCGGAGAAATTCATCGCTCAGCCTTTGCCGGTGCTGCAGCTGGCGCGGTTGCGGGCGTAGCAATATTGCGTACCAGGTCGCCGTCATTCAGGAACCCGGCGCCGGTGACGACGATGGGCGCGTCGGCCGCCAGGCCGCCGACAATCTCGACCCGGTCTCCCAGGCGACGACCGGTGGTGACTTTCAGCTGGCTCACGCGGCTGTCCGCATTCAGGCGGTACACATAACTGAAGCCGTCGCGCACGGCGATCGACTGCTGCGGCACGGTCAGCGCATTCGACGTGCCCAGTTCAAAACGGCCGCTGGCGAACATGCCGGCCTTGAGTGGCATATCGCCCGACAGCGCCGGCGGCAGGTCGACATAGACCAGCGCAAGGCGGGTCTGCGGATCGACCGACGGCGCCACGACGCGCACCTTGCCCGTGACTTCAAGCCCGCTGGCGCCACGCACGGTGGCGCGCGTACCCGCCTTGATGCGCCCGAGGTCCTGCGCCGTCACTTCGGCGCGCCATTCGAGGCGGCCCTGACGGATCATGCGAAACAGTTCGGTGCCCACGCCGACGACGGCGCCGACGGTGGCGCTGCGCGCCGAGATCACGCCGCTGTCGGGCGCCGTCACCTGCGTGTACTTCAGGCGCAGCTGCTGCTGCGTCAGCGTGGCCTGGGCGGACTGGACGCGCGCGGCGCCAGTCTGCTCGCCCGTCACGTATTGCGTGACCTGCTGGGCGCTCAGAGCCCCGGAGCTTTCCAGGGCGCGGGCACGGTCGGCATTCGCCTTGGCTTCCTGGGCATTGGCCTTCGCTTCGAGCAGCGCGGCGCGCGCACCCGCGATATCGGCGCGCACGGTTTCATCCGCGAACACGGCCAGCACCTGGCCCTTCTTGACCACATCGCCGACATTGACGCGCACTTCGTTCAGGCGCAGCCCGTTCGATTCGCTGCCGATGACGGCATCCTGCCACGCGGCGATGCTGCCGTTGGCGGTCAGGCTGATCGGCAGGCTGGCGGTGGCGGGGCGGGTGGTGGTGACGCTCAGGGCAGGGCGCGGCGCAGCTTTTTCTTCCTTGGCGTCGGCGCGGTTGATCGGTGCCAGCGCAACGACGGCGCACAGCGACGCGGCCCCGAGGGCGATGGCAAGGGCACGTGGATGTCGAATGGTTTTCATGGTGTCTGGGTGATCGCGGCCTGGTCCAGCAATCCGGCGGTCCGGCGCTCCGGCAAGCAGCTGAGTGTAGCAAATGTGACGCGCCCGGCAGGGCTGCACGGGTGTCGTTACAAATAGTGCGGTGCGAAAAAATGAGCCTGTTGGCAGGGTATTCTGCAAATTTACAACAGTAGATCTACCGTATTGCACTGCACAATAAAAAGGATTATATTGGAACTGTCTCCTCCACTTTTCTCCGAAAATTGGATTTGCCGCCCGCCAACCAACAGGTTCTGCGGGCGTTTTTTTTGCTTTATTTAAGCGTTTTCGCCCTGGAATGACCCGGCGCGCCAGGTCAGTACCAGCGTATCGCGGTAGCCATGCTCGCCCAGCGGCTGGATCGGCGTCGATTCGTGGATCACGGCCGCGTCGTCCAGCAGCAACAGCGTCCAGGGTTCGGTCATCGTGAAGCGCTGGCCGGCGGGGCCGTCGGCATCGAACACGCGCGTCTCGCCGCCCTTGATGCCGTGGCGGCCGATCATGATCACGGCCACGAAGTTCACGCCGTCGCGGTGTGCGCCTTCGGGGGTCGGGCGGCCGATGCCGTCCGCCGTGTCGATCCTGAACTGGTGCGCTTCGACGAACCACGGTTGCACCGGCGTCACCGCCGAACAGACTGCGCCGAGTGCGTGCAGCAGGCGTTCCCAGGCCGGGTTGGCGACCGTGGCTGTTTCCATCGGCGCGAACAGGCGGTGCATGCCGCCGTGCAGGGCGTTGTACTCGACCGGCTGCCAGTGCGCGCGGTGCGGCGTCTGCACGAGGCTGGCGCCGTCGTCGATGAAGCACGAGTGGCGCCGGCGCCGATAGCGCCCGCCATCCTTCAGGTAATCGTCGAGTTCGAGCCGGTCCCAGCTCGGTACGAGCGTGGCGAGTTCCGGCAGGCTGCAGCCGGCCAGCAGAGCAACGTCGTCAGGGCGCAGCAGGGCGTAGCCGGTGTCGCGCAGTGCGGCCGTCAGGTGCGACGGATCGAGATAGGGCAGGGGCGGAGTGGTCATCCCGCTAGCCTAGCACTTTCACCCGCGCCGGGCCAGACCTCACCAGGTCTTGACCAGGGTCAGGCGCAGCGAGCGCGGTTCGATCGGGTGGAAATGCACGTCCGCCACGGGCGCCGTTTCGCCCGCCAGTTGCGACTCGTAGAAGTAGTCGATCGCCGAGGCGCGCCGGTTCGTCAGGTTGAACGCTTCGAGCTCCAGCTGCAGGTCCTTCGCCAGCTGGTAGCCCACGCGCCCGTTGAGCGTCACGCTCGCCTTCGAACGCACGCTGTCGTCCTCGATGAGCGGGCGCGGACCGAACCAGCGCAGGCGCAGGGAACCGGACCACGGGCCGCTGCGGTCGACCGTCACGCCCAGTTGCGCGACGCCTTCGATGGCGCCCGGTATCCGGTTGCCCAGCGAGCGGGCGCGCGCCCAGGCTGCGTCGACGTCGACCGACAGCCATTTGTAGGGCCGGTAGTAATTGGAAAACTCGATGCCGTAGCGGCGGCTCGGATCGCCCGCCTCGGTGTTGCCGGCGTCGCCGATATAGGTCAGCTCGGAATCGAAGTCGAGGCGGTACACGGCCAGCGACATCTGCATCTTCGGAATCGCCTCGGTGCGCAGGCCGAACTCCACACCGCGCGAACGCACCAGGCCTGGCGTGCGCTCGACCGCATCAAGGGTTTTCGGATCGACCGTGGCAACCGTGCCGCGCGCGTCGTTGCTGTGAAAGCCGTGGCCGTAGTTGGCATACAGCTCGGTCGAGGCCCACGGGCCATAGGCGATGTTCAGCGTCGGCGTGACCAGCGTGTCGCGCGCCTTGCCGGCGTTTTCAAGCCGGTCGCCATCGACGCGGAAGCGGTAGTTATTCGCGCGCACACCGACGACCGTGCGCAGCGCATCGCTCCAGCGCGTGGCATTCTCGACGAAGACCGCGCCGCTCGTCTCGACGATGTGGTCTTCGCGTGTGGTGGCGATGCGTGCGCGCTTGCGGGTGTCGTACAGGCCGTTGTAGATATTGTCATTCTGGAGCTGCGCACCCACCGTCAGGTCGGACGACAGCGTGTCGCTGCGGTGCATGTGCCACGTGTGGGTGGCGTCCAGGCCCGTCGTCACGCGCCGGTCCGGCTGCGCGAACTGGTCGCCGTTGACCGGATCGTTCAGAAAGTACGTGAAGTTCGAGAACAGTTCGAGCTCGTTTCGGATCACGTAGGCGCTCACTTTCGAGGCCGAATCGGTGTCCGTGCTGCGCCAGATGCCCGAGATGCTCTGGCGGCGCGCTTTGCCGCCATCGCTGTCGTCAATCAGGTCAAAGCGCCCGATGCGGCCATCCTCGATGGCCCGCAGTGGAATCTGGTCGGTCGAATTCCAGTGGCCGCTGTAGCTCATTGCGGTGACGTTCCAGCCATTGTTGGCGTAGCCCTGGCTGTAGCGCAGCACGGCGTTGACCTTGCGGTAGCCGTCGGGGCGCGTCCATGGGCCGTCGTTCTTCATCAGCTCCAGTGCGTACAGCAGGCTGCCGCCGGCAACTTCGGCCGAACCGGCCAGCATCGTGCGGGCGTAGCCGTCCTGGCCCACCGTTGCGGATGCGATGCTTTTCACCAGGCGATTCGCATAACTGAGCGAGGCCACGCCGGCCGACGAGAAATCGCCTTCGCGCGCCGAATACGGGCCCTTGCGGTAATCGAGCCGGCCCACCAGTTCGGGGATCAGGAAATTCAGGTCGGTCCAGCCCTGGCCGTGCGCGTGGCTGCGCTGGTTGACGGGCATGCCGTCGACCCAGGTGGCCAGGTCGGTGCCGTGGTCGAGATTGAAGCCGCGCAGGTAAAACTGGTTGGCCTTGCCTTCGCCACTGTGCTGGCTGGCGATCAGGCCGGGCGTGACTTCGAGCAGTTCGCCCGGCCGGTACGCAATGCGCCCGGCCAGGTCCTTCGCACCGGCGCTGCCGGCGCCGGCGGAATCGGCGATGCCGAGCTGGCTGGCGCGGGCGCCTTCGACCAGTACGCGCTGGAGCTGGAAATCATCGGCTTGGACAGTCGATGAGGCGAACAGCGCGGCGAGCGCGCAGGCGATGGGACGAAGCAGCATGGGCAAATTCAAAATAGGAGTCAGCGCGCAGGCTGTTCAAGCACCTGGCGCAGGAAGGTCAGCGAACGCACGGCGCCGCCTTCGTTGAGGTTCACGGTGTTGACCTGTTCGGCCATGAAGTCGACCAGGACGCCCTGGTGGATGACGGCCATTGCCGACAGCGGCGTGGCGGCCAGCTCCTGGTAGATCACGACGCTTTGCGCATCGGCCGTCATGCCGACCCAGGTCACGGGGAGCTTCTTGCCGTTCTTGTCGGCGAGCCAGAAGTGGCGCTCGACGTAGGTGCGCAGCACCGCCTGGTCTTCTGCGTCGCTCAGGTCGAACTGGCGCCCGTACAGATTGAGCAGCAGCGCGTCGATATCGTGCGCCGTGTAGGTGTGGACGATTTCCGTGCTCTCGGTGCGCGCGTTGTACGAGATGTCGGTCATGCCGAAATGGAAGCGGTGCGCGCTGGCGGCAGCGCTGGCGCACAGCAGCAGCGCCAGGAGCAGGGACTTCAATCCGCGCACGTTCATTGGGCCGCCTTCGGTGCCGCGGTTGGTGCCGATTTTAATGGCGTGGCCGCGTCGCGCATCAGGTTGTTCGGATCGCGCTCGGTCTTGAACAACTCCAGGCGCGACGGCGTCGCCTTGCGTGGCCAGCTATTGTTGCTGACATCGATGTCGGCCGTTTCCCAGTACGGGTCCTGCGTCAGGCCGACGATCGGTTCATCGGTGACGAACAGCTTCGTGATCTTTTTGGGCGAATAGCGCCACACTTCGGCCGGAATACGTTCGATGGTCTTCTGGCCGCTCTTGAAGGTCAGCTCGACGATCAGCGGCATCACGAGGCCACCGCGATTGGAAAAGTCGACCAGCGTCAGGTGCTTGCCTTCCTTGAGCAGCGCCTTTTCCCAGTCTTCCAGCTCGGCCGTCGTTTCCGCAAACTTGTTGCGGTCCTTGTTGGTGACGGTGAACTCGTCGTGTTCGTTGTAGAAGTCCTTCAGTTCCGGGTGCGCATCGACGCGGCGCGGCATACCCTGGTTGCGCTGGTCGGTCACCGACACCGGCTCGGCCGCGCGGCGCGCGCGCTGCCAGGCTTTTTCGACTTCCGGGTCCTTGGACGACACCGTGTACTCGCTGATGCCATCGACGCTGATGTCCACCGCGTCGGTCGTGTAGAACCAGCCGCGCCAGAACCAGTCGAGGTCCGTGCCCGACGCGTCTTCCATCGTGCGGAAGAAGTCGGCCGGAGTGGGGCGCTTGAACTTCCAGCGCTCGGCGTATTCCTTGAACGCGAAGTCGAACAGCTCGCGGCCCAGCACGGTCTCGCGTAGGATATTGAAGGCCGTGGCCGGCTTGGCATACGCGTTCGCGCCGCGCTGCAGCGTCGACTCGGCATTCGTCATGATCGGCGCCTGGTTCGTGCTGCGCATGTAACTGACGATGTCGCGCGGCTCGCCGCGGCGCGCCGGATAGTTCTCTTCCCACGCCTGTTCGGCCAGGAACTGCAGGAAGCTGTTCATCCCCTCGTCCATCCAGGTCCACTGGCGCTCGTCCGAATTGACGATCATCGGGAAGTAATTGTGGCCCACCTCGTGGATGATCACGCTGATCAGGCCATACTTGGCGGCCTGCGAGTACGTCAGCGCACCCGTCTTGGCGTCCTTGACGGGCCGGCGGCCGTTAAACGACAGCATCGGGTATTCCATGCCGCCCACCGGACCATTGACCGAGATCGCCACCGGATACGGGTAGTCGAACGAGTACTTGTTGTACTGCTCGATCGTGTGGATCACGGCCGGCGTCGAGTATTTTTCCCACAGCGGGTTCGCTTCGGCCGGGTAGTACGACATCGCCATCACGTCCTGCTTGCCACTCTTGATGCCCTGCGCATCCCAGATGAACTTGCGGCTAGACGCGAACGCGAAGTCGCGCACGTTCTTTGCGTTGAAGCGCCAGGTGCGGTTGCTGGTGGCGCGGCCCTTTTCGGTTGCCTGCGCTTCGGCCTGCGACACGATCATCACCGGCTTGCCGGCGGTTTTCGCCTGCTGCAGGCGCTCGCGCTGGGTGCTCGTGAGCACCTCGCCCGCGTTCTGCAGCTCGCCCGTGGCGGCCACGATATGGTCGCCTGGCACCGTGATCGCCACGTCGTAGTCGCCAAATTCCAACGTGAATTCGCCGTCGCCCAGGTATTGCGCGTTCTGCCAGCCGGCTGCGTCGTAGTAGGCGGCCATGCGCGGGAACCACTGCGCGATTTCGTAGATGTCGTTGCCGTCCTTGAAGCGCTCGAAGCCCATGCGACGACCCAGTACGTTCATCTCGGGGATGTTGAAGCGCCAGGCCACGTTGAACGACACCTTTGCACCGGGTTTCAATGGCTGCGGCAGGTCGATCCGCATCATCGTCTTGTTGATCGTGTGCGCCAGCGCGCGGCCGTCGCTGCCGGTCACGCTCTGGATGTCGATGCCGCCGGCGAACTTGCCTGCCTCCAGCGTGAAGCGCAGCGCGTCGAACTTCACGCCGTCGTTGCCCCTGGCCTGCCACGCGCTGCGCGATGGCAGCGTCGTGATCTTGCGATTGTCCGAGTCGCTGCGGAACATGTTCTGGTCCAGCTGTACCCACAGGTACGACAGCGTGTCGGGCGAGTTGTTGTGGTACGTGACCGTGCCGGCGCCGCTGATCGCGCGCCTGGCTTCATCGAGCGTGACGCGCAGCTTATAGTCGGCGCGCTGCTGCCAGTAGGCGTGGCCCGGCGCGCCGGCCGCGTTGCGCGTGACGCCCGGCGTCGGCAGCAGCTCGTCCAGCTGGCGGAACTTGTCGTCGAAGGCCGGGCCGGCCGCGCTGGCGGTCATCGCAACGCCGAGGGTGAGGGTCGCGAAGGCCGCGTGCAGGTGAGGGATGTTCATGGTCGTGGAGCCTGACAATATATTTTCTGCGACAGCGTAAAAACGTCGTTCCCGCGGAGGCGGGAACCCAAGTTTGCCAGCGTGTCGACGACGCTAACAACTTAGGTTCCCGCCTCCGCGGGAACGACGGGTCTGGTGCTAACTTAATGACGCATGGACGTCACTGCGCAGGCGTTGCTGCGTCTTCCGCATCTTTTGCATCCTTCGTCTTGAGCTTCGAGTTGAAGTCGCGCATCAGGTTGTTCGGATCGCGTTCGGTCTTGAACAGTTCGAGACGCGACGGCGTCGCCTTGCGTGGCCAGCTGTTGTTGCTGACATCGACGTCGGCCGTTTCCCAGTTCGGGTCCTGCGTCAGACCGACGATCGGTTCATCGGTGACGAACAGCTTCGTGATCTTCGTTGGCGAATAACGCCATACTTCGGCCGGGATGCGCTCGATGGTTTTCTGGCCGTTCTTCAGCGTCAGTTCCACGATCAGTGGCGTCACCAGGCCGCCCACGTTCGAGAAGTCGACCAGCGTCAGGTGCTTGCCTTCCTTGAGCAGCGCCTTTTCCCAGTCTTCCAGGTCGGCCGTCGTTTCCGCGAACTTGTTGCGGTCCTTGTTGGTGACGGTGAACTCGTCGTTCTCGTTGTAGAAGTCCTTCAGTTCCGGGTGTGCATCGACGCGGCGTGGCATGCCCTTGTTGCGCTGGTCCGTGATCGACACCGGCTCGGCGGCGCGGCGTGCGCGCGCCATGGCTTTCTCGACTTCCGGATCCTTGGACGACACCGTGTACTCGGTGATGCCGTCGACGCTCACGTCCACCGCATCGGTGGTGTAGAACCAGCCGCGCCAGAACCAGTCGAGGTCCGTGCCCGAGGCGTCTTCCATCGTGCGGAAGAAGTCGGCCGGGGTCGGGCGCTTGAACTTCCAGCGTTCGGCGTATTCCTTGAACGCGAAATCGAACAGTTCGCGGCCCAGCACCGTTTCGCGCAGCACGTTCAGCGCGGTCGCCGGCTTGGCATACGCGTTGCTACCGAACTGCAGGACCGATTCCGAGTTGGTCATGATCGGCACCTGGTTGGTGCTCTTCATATAGGTGGTGATGGCGCGCGGGTCGCCGCGGCCGCCCGGCCAGTTGGCTTCCCAGGCTTCCTGCGCCAGGAACTGCACGAACGAGTTCAGGCCTTCATCCATCCAGGTCCACTGGCGCTCGTCCGAATTGACGATCATCGGGAAGTAGTTGTGGCCCACTTCGTGGATGATCACGCCGATCAGGCCATACTTGGTGCGCTGCGAGTACGTCAGTTCGCCGGTCTTCTTGTCCTTGCTCGGACGCGGACCGTTAAACGAAATCATCGGGTATTCCATGCCGCCCACCGGACCGTTGACCGAGATCGCGGTCGGGTACGGGTAGTCGAACGAGTACTTGTTGTACTGCTCGATGGTGTGGATGATCGCCTGGGTCGAGTATTTCTCCCACAGCGGATTGCCTTCCTTTGGGTAGTACGACATCGCCAGCACGTCCTGCTTGCCGCTCTTGATCGCCTGCGCGTCCCAGATGAACTTGCGGCTCGACGCGAACGCGAAGTCGCGCACGTTCTTCGCCTTGAAGTGCCAGGTTTTGGTCCCCGTGCTGCGGACCTTCTCGGCCGCTTCGGCTTCGGCCTGGGTCACGATGATGACCGGCTTTTTCGCCGTCTTCGCCTGCTGCAGGCGATCGCGCTGGGCAGCGCTCAGGACTTCGCCCGGATTCTGCAGCTCGCCCGTCGAAGCGACGATGTGGTCGCCCGGCACCGTGATGCGCACGTCGTAGTCGCCGAATTCCAGCGTGAATTCGCCCGAACCCAGGAACTGCTTGTGCTGCCAGCCATACACGTCGTAGTAGGCCGCCATGCGCGGGAACCACTGGGCGATTTCGAACAGGTCGTTCTTGTCGTCGAATTTCTCGTAGCCGGCGCGCCCGCCGAGCACCTTCTGCTCATTGATGTTGTAGCGCCAGTCGATCCCGAACGTCACCTTCGCGCCAGGCTTGAGCGGTTGCGGCAGGTCGATCCGCATCATCGTCTTGTTGATGGTGTACGGCAGTGGGCGCCCGCCCGCATCCTTGACAGCCAGGATGTCGAAGCCGCCGGGGAAGGTGCGACCCTCGAGCACCGTGCGCAGGCCGTCGTATTTCAGGCCGGTGGTCTGGGTGCCGTTGGCCCACGCCTCGCGCGAAGGCAGGATGGCGCTCTGGCGCGCATCCGAATCGGTCTTATAGATGTTCTGGTCGAGCTGCACCCACAGGTATTTGAGGGTATCCGGGGAATTGTTGTGGTAGGTGACGGTGCCGGCGCCGGAGAGGGCGCGTCTGGCTTCATCGAGTGTGGTGCGGATCGTGTAATCGGCGCGTTGCTGCCAGTAGGCGTGGCCCGGGGCGCCGGAGGCGGTGCGGATCGTGCCTGGCGTCGGCAGCAGCTCATCGAGCTGGCGGAACTTGTCGTCGAACGGTGCTGCGGCAAACGATGAAGCTGCAAGGCATAGCGCTGCTACGCCGATTGGCAAACGAAACATGATTCCCCTGGATTTGTTGTTGGAATATGACAGGAATTCTATCGTTGATATTCTTCAAATGCTTAACGTATTTGTAAAAATCCGGATACATGTGGCGCGCGCCACACCAATGGCGGCGCCTGCATGCTTATTCCATGGTTCAGTACATGTTGGTCACGCGCGCGTACCCCCGCGCCCACGTGCCCTGCACGATCTGGCCAAAGTCGGCGTCATGGCGATGCAGTTCGAGGTTGCGCGACAACACGAACAAAACCTTGTCCGATTCGGCGTACAACGGTTCCCACTGGCCGCCGCGCTGCCTGAGCACCAGCTCACCCTTGCGCTCGGCGATCTCGAAGTCCGTCACGGCGTCGAGCTGGTAGCGGCCCACCAGCGTGCGCCGCGTTTCCGGCGCGAGCGCGACGGCCTTGCGCAGCTTGGTCTGGTTGGTGTCCCATTTGTATTCGTAGGCGATGGCGCGCATCAGACCTGCTGCCACGTCGATGCCATTGTCGCCGTTGGTCAGGATGACCGCGCCGCTGCCGTCAGCGACGGCGGCGTAGAACACCGCCTTGAAGCCCTGGTTGCTGCCACCGTGGCTGAAGCCCTTGCCGCCGTCCTGGATGCTCAAGCCCAGCGCATAGTTGTTCTTGACTGGCTGGAGCATCGTGCGCGTCATGGCGGGCGTGAGCACGCCGCCCGTTGCACCCGCCGCGCCCTGCTGGATCGCGATCGCGAAGCGCGCCAGGTCGTTCGGCGTGGTCCACAGGCCAGCGGCAGCCTGCTCGGGATAGGTATAGGCGCCGCCGGGGAACGGCTTGCCGTCCTCGTCATGCGGCCGCGCTGCATTGGGCGCCAGATCCGGCGGGAGCGGCTGCGCATAGGTGCTGGAGGTCATGCCCAGCGGCGCCAGCACCAGTTCGTGCAGGATCGCGTCAAATGGCTGGCCGGCGCGGTCGATCATCGCCTGCTGCACCACGGTGTAGCCGCCGCCCGAGTAGCGGAAGGCCGACCCCGGCGCCGCAATGACCCTGATCGCCTTCGTGTTGGCGGGACCGGCGCCATCGAGCACCTGCTGCAGCGTCGGCACGCTCTTGTCCGCAGCGTAGCCGGGAAAGCCCGAGACGCTCATGCCGCCGGTGTGCGACAGCAGCTGGCGCAGGCTCGGCATGCCGTCACCCTTCGGCAGCGTCCAGCTGGTGAGCGCCTGGTCGATGCCGGCATCCAGATCGAGCCTACCCTGTTCGACCATCCGCAGCGCTGCCATGGACGATACGGGTTTGCTGAGCGAGGCTGCCTGGAACAGCGTCTGCGGCGTGACGGCGGGCCCGCCGGCCCAGGCCACGCCATAGCCGCGCGTCCACGCCACCTTGCCGTCCTTGATCACGGCCACGCTCACGCCCGGCACGTTCAACCGCTTCATCTCGTCGAGCAGGGTCAGTGGCGCTACCGGCACATCGGCCAGGGCGACCTCCGGGCGCAGGCCGGACTCAATGCGCGCGATGGCGGCGCTGTCGTCGGCGTGTGCGCCGGCAGCAGCCAGCGTTGCGATGCAGGCGGCGAGGTAGACAACATGGGAATGGCGGCGAGGCAGGGCGGAACGCATCTTCTTCTCCAGACATGGTTGCACAAATGGCAAACAGTATGGGCACGCGCAGCCAGACCGGCAAGCGCCAAAGGGAGGTTATGCTGCCGGCATGCTGAAGGTGAACGTGATGCGCCCGTCCGTTGACGTGACGCCGATCGCGCCGTCATGGCCGCGCGCGATCTGGTCGACGATGTACAGGCCCAGTCCCAGGCCTTCGTCGCCGGCGCGCGAGGTGGCGCGCCAGTAGGGCTTGAACAGCTGGTCGATGACGGCCTGGCTCAGGTCGGGGCCGGCATTGCTCACGGCGAGCACGAAGCTGGCGCCGTCGATATGCGCGTCCACGTGGATCGGCTCCCCGCTGTCGCCGTGCAGCAGCGCATTCTTGAGCAGGTTCGAGAGCAGTTGGGCCAGCCGCTGCGGATCGCTGCGCAGCGCGATGTCGCGCGCGATGTCGGAGCGGATCACGCGGTGGGGGTACACGCCGCGCAGCTCGTCGACCACCTGGTCGAGCATCAGGTGCACGTCGGCGCTCTGGCACAGTTCGAGCGCCAGGCCCGAGCCCATGCGCCCGCGCGTGAAATCGACCACGTTGTCGACCAGGCCGGCCATGCGCATGGCGCTGCTGCGCATGCGTTCGACGATCTTCCCGGTGGCCGGATCGGTGCTGCGGTGCTTGAGCAGTTCGGCGCCGGTCAGGATGGCGCTCAGTGGCGTGCGCAGGTCGTGGCCCAGCACGGCGATGAACTGTTCGCGCAGTTCGGCCGTCTCGCGTTCGGACAGCAGGTCCGAGCGGGTGGCGCGCAGCGAACGGTCGGTTTCGAGCTGGCGCGAAATGAGTTCGGCGAACAGCGTCAGCGCCGACATCGTGGCGCCATCGCTCAATGCCGCCGGCTCGGGATCCAGGCCGCACAGCGTGCCGAAGTAGTCGCCGTCGGGACGGAAGATCGGGATCGAAAAATAGCTCTGGAACCCGTACAGGCGCGGCGTGTTGTGGTCGCGGTACGAATCGCTGTCACGCACGCTGTCGATGACGATCGGCTCGCGCGTCGCGCGCACTTCTTCGCACAGCGTGGTGGTGACGTCGAGCGGATCGCCTGCCTGCAGGCCGAACCCGAGTTCGTCGTGGACAGCGCAGGTGGTCCAGGTGGTGGCGGTGACGTGCGCGATGCAGACGAACCCCAGTCCGGTCATGGTCGCCACGGTTTGCAGCACGCGCGGCACGGCGGCGATGGCCTGGATTTCCCTGACATGCTGGGGGACGGTGTCTGGCATCATGATAGCTGGGTCAATGAGGTCGAAATCATACCACTGGCCGCCGCGCGTGGTCCGGCTCAGGCCAGCCAGCGCCCGTCGGCATACACCTGCACGTCGCCCAGGAACACGGCATCGGTGACTGCAAACACGTCGATGTGAAAGCGCGCATCCTTGCGCTTGAAGCCCGGCTTCGTGTACACGCCATGCTTGGCGCCCAGCGACAGGTGGATGCCGCACATGCGCTCATACGTCCCGATGTCGTCCACCCGCAGGTCGCGCGTGAAGGCGCGGTTCAGCCCGAAGCCCAGCTCGCGCACCCAGACTTCGCCTTCCTCGAGACGGATGTTATCGAGCACCTGCTCGAACGCGGGTGTGGCGTGTTCGGTGCCGGTCACGCGACCCGCTTCGATGATCAAGGTGACAGGTACGTCGGGATGGTTCGAGCGGTAACTGGTATCGCCGAATACGTGGATCTGGACCCGGCCATGCACGGCTTCGAGATCTTGCGCTTCGGTGAACACTTCGCCGATCGGGAACTGGCCGCCGACGTTGTTCATCTCGCTGTAGTCGCCGATATTGAGCTTGGCCGCTTCGAACGGCGAAGCAAACGTGAGCGTCTCGCCGCCGCCCACCACGCGGCCATGCGGCGCGCGATCGATCAGCGCCTTGAGCGCGCGCCCGGTGCCACGGAAGTAGGCAGGGTCATAGGCCAGCGCATTGACATAGTGTTCGCCCTGGATGCCGGGCATGCGCGACAGGTGCACGTGCTCGATCACCTTCAGATCGAGCTTGAACAGCTCGACGCGGATGCGAAAACCGTCGAGCCGGAAATTGGTCGACTGGACCAGCACCACCAGGTCGTGCGCGGCCATCGAACGGAATGCCGCCAGCACCGCATCGGGCGTGACGCTGTCGAAGTCGACGAACACGGCGTCGGGCAGATTCTGGCGGTAGCCCGCGAGCAGGGCGCGCGCCAGCGGCGTGCGCGTGTCGTACACGACCAGCGCCTTGTGCGCCGGGCCGTGCTCGAGGGCGATCGACAGCATGGCCGCCAGATGCGCGGTTGCGGCATTGACCACGGTGGCGGGCAGGTCGTCGTCGGAAAGAATGGGGGCGGCAGCGGTCATCGGCGCACAGGAGGGAAGAGGGAAGCGGCCATTATACGTTCCGCTGCACCGTGAGGGATCAGAAGGCGCTACCGGGCAAACAGCGCGACGCGTGAGCGTGCGGGGCGCTATCATGCGGCCTTCGAACACCATCACATCAACCATCACGACAGCGGTTGGCAGGCCGTTTTTCGGCATTCAGGGCAACAGCGAAATACGGGGCACCATGGCACACGACGATTCCTGCATCAATACCGGCTGCGGCCGCGCGTTTCCCCATCCGGTCGACTTTTGTCCGTGGTGCGGTACGGCGCAGGCACCGGTCACCGCCATGCCGATGCCGCCGGTCGTGACGCCACCTGCGCCACCGCCGCCGCCCGTGCCACCGGCACCGGTCATCACTGCGCCAGTCATCCCGCCACCAGCGCCGCCGAAACCCATCCCGGCGCCAGCGCCACCAGTGCCACCTTCGCCGCCCCTGCGCGCCCGGCCGGCACCACCCCCGGCCGTCCCGACGCGCAAACCGATCCGCCTGCGCTGGTGGCTGATCGGCCTGGGCCTCCTGTGGCTGGCCTGGATGCTGACCAAGCCAACGGCAGCCCGCATCGAGCGCCGCATGGCGTCGGCCATTGCCCTGGCCAAGGAATGCAAACCGAAGGAAGCGCAGGATGACCTGATCGCCCTGCGCAAGACCCGCGCGACGCCCGAGCAGCTGCGCCAGGTGCAAAGCGCGCTCAATACGGCGGCAGCGGCCTGCACGCGCGCCGAGCAGCGCCGCGCTGCGTGGACCACCGCCAACAACGCCATCGAACGCCTGCTGAATACGGGCAGCTTCGAACAGGCCCGCGCCCGCCTGGCCACGTTTACCAGACGCTGGGGCGAGGATGCGCGCACGCGCGAAGTCAAGGCGCGCATCGACGCCGGCCGGCGCGATCATCCGCTGGCCGATCCTTCGCGCTGAACCCGTAAGGACAGCCACGCCGCCGCGTCTTGTGTATCATCGAACGCGTTGAAAAAAATGGAGCGAAGCATGAAAGCCACCATCACGAACACGCTGCTGGCGTCGGCCATGCTGCTGGCGCTGGCCGGCTGCGCGCGCGATGACGAAGGCAAGGGCCCCGCCGAGCGCGTCGGCAAGGCGCTCGATCAGGCCACTGCCGGGGTTACCAGGTCGGTGAAGGATGAAATCGCCCGCGCCGACGACGCCGTCGATGAGGCGCGCAACAAGGTCGGGAACGCGACACAGGAAGCCAGCCGGGGCCTGGAGCGCGCCACCGAAAAAATGGGCAAGTCGGTCGAGCGGGCAGGCCAGGCGATCCAGGAGAACGCTGGCAAGGACAAGGACGACTAAGCGTTGGCGGCGCGCGGCATGTCCGGGTCGCCGTACACGATGGTCATGTCGACCTGGCCCGAGCGCCAGGCGTGCTCCAGGTTCTGCTCGATCACATCCAGGTTCACACGATCGCCATCGGCGAAGCCGCGCACGCCGTAAGCGCGGTTGCGGCCATGCGACTTGGCCATGTACAGCGCCATGTCCACCAGGTTGACCACGCGTTCCCACGCCATCATCTGCTTGCCGACAGCCAGCGGGAACGGCGCAAAGCCGATCGACACGTTCACGGCAATCTGCACGCCGCCATGGTCGATGACGGTGGCGTTAATGCCGGCCAGGATGCGCGCGGCCACTTCGTCCATGCGATGGCGCGGCACCGAGGGCAGGAAGGCCAGGAACTCCTCGCCACCCCAGCGCACGATCATGTCGGTCTCGCGCAGGATCTCGGCCAGGCTGGCCGAGATCGTGGTCAGCACCGTGTCGCCGGCCGCGTGGCCGTGGGTATCGTTGATATGCTTGAAGTGGTCGACGTCGAGCAGGAACAGTGCGCCGACGCCTTCGTCGCCAACCGCTGCCGGGACAGACGCCGGCAGCGCGCGCATGTACTCGAGGAAGTGGCGGCGGTTGTACAGGCCGGTCAGCGGATCGCGCACGCTCTGCTGCTTCAGTTCAGTGTTCTTGGCGTGCAGCTGCGCATTGGCGTGGCGCACCTTGCGGTACAGGAGGCCCACCACGACTGCCGCCAGCGCGATCACCACGAGCACCAGCCACCAGACGCGCTGCTGCAGGCGGCGGTTGTCGATTTCGGCTGACTTGATCGTGTTCTCGCTGCGCAGCAGTTCGATCTGGCGCTGCTTGCGCTCGGCCTCGTATTTCTCCTGCAGCTCGAGCATGGCTTTCTGGCGGCGCTTTTCGAACAGTTCGTTCGACAGGCCGCGCTCGCGATGATAGGCCTTCAGCGCGCCCGGCAGGTCACCCGCGCGCTCGAGCGCCACGCCGTATTCCACCAGCGCCGTCTGCAGTTCGGGCTTGTCGCCCATTTCCTCGAAGCCGGCGATACCGGCCTCGATATGGCGCTTGCCCTCGACGAGCCGTCCGGTGGCGAGGAAGGCCTGGCCCAGGTTCAGGTGCGCGATCGCGTCGAGCCGGCGGTCGTTCAGCGGGCGCGCCGCGTCGATGGCCTGCTGGGCGTAGCTGACGGCGTTGCGGTAGTCGCCCGTCTTGAGATACCAGTCGGACAGGTTGACCAGCGTGCCGGCGATGCGGTTGGAGGCACCGAGCTTGCGTTCGAGCGCCAGGCCTTCCTGCAGCACGCGCAGCGCGCGCTCGTTCTGGCCGCTGTCGATCGCCAGGCCGTATTCCATCCGCTTGAGCAGCATCGTGCGGCCGGGCGAGTTGGCGCTGGCCGCGGCGGCATAGGCCTCGTCCAATACGTCAAAGCCTTTTTCGGGCTCGCGCATCTGCGAATACAGGCGCGCCAGCGAATACAGCGCCATCACGACATGAATCGGATCGCCGCTCGAACGCGCCAGTGCAGCAGCGCCCTGCAGGCCCTGGAGGGCGCGCGGCAGGTTGCCCTCTTCGGCATACGATTCGCCCGAGGAGATCGCGGCGCGCACGCGCAGGTCGATGTCGTTGGTGGTGTTGGCCAGTTTCTCGGCTTCCCAGATCAGGCGGTGGGATTCTGCCGGCCGGTGCTGCGCGAACGCGGCATACCCCTGCATCAGGAGGCCCTTGGCCAGTGCGCCCGTGTGATCGTGCTGGCGTCCCAGTGCAATGAGCTCGTTGGCCAGCGCGATGGTCTGCGCATGCTGGCCCATGCCATGGCGGGCGGCGGCCATCTGATTCAGAAATTCGATCCGCTGCGGCAGCGATGCCACGCGCGCCTGGTCCTCGATGGCTTCGAGCATCGGCAGCGCGCGTTCGGGAACGATGCGGTTGACTTCGCGGATTTCGGCCAGGCGCGCATCGAGCGCCGGGCCGTTACTGGCAAATGCACAGGCCGACGCAACGCACAGGGCCAAGGCCACGGCGTTGAATCGGGAGCGCGACAGGGCGCGATGCAGGATAGCGAACATGCCGTGGTTTCGTCGCACCGGTAAAAACCGGTAGAAGTTGGTTTGGAATATTATAGGCTGTTGCAAACAAGAAATTCAGTTTGTCGTCAAATGTCACAAAAATGACACAGCGTCACGGGCGCAGCCAGAGCGCCGCCCTACAGCGCGATCTGTTGCAACAGGTACAGGCGCTGGTACAGGCCGCCCTCGATGCGCATCAGGTCTTCGTGCGGCCCGGCCTCGGTGATCTTGCCGTGGTTGAGCACGATGATGCGGTCGGCGTCGCGGATCGTCGACAGGCGGTGCGCGATGGCGATGATGGTCACCTTGCCGCGCAATTCTTCCAGTGCCTGTTGCACCACCTGTTCGGTGGCGCTGTCGATGCGCGACGTCGCTTCGTCGAGCAGCAGGACACGCGGCTCGCCCGCCAGCGCGCGGGCGATGGCGATCAGCTGCTTCTGGCCCGACGACAGCCGTGAGCCGCCTTCGCCCAGCTGCGTGTCGTAACCCTGTTCGAGCGCGCTGATGAAATCATGTGCATGCGCCGCGCGCGCGGCATCCATCAAACGTTCGAGCGGCAGGCCGCGGCCCATGTCGATGTTTTCGCGCGCGCTGGCGGCCAGGATGAACGGGTCCTGCGGCACCAGGCCCACTTCGTTGCGGAAGCGTTCATTGCCGATCTTCGCCAGCGGCACGCCACCGATCTCGATGCTGCCCTGTTCGACGACGTAGTAGCGCAGCAGCAGTGACAGCAGCGTCGACTTGCCGCTGCCCGTGTGGCCGACGATGCCGAAGAACGCGCCCTGCGGAACGTCGAGCGACAGGTCGTGCAGCACCGGCTGGCCGGGAACATAGGCAAAGTTGACGTGGCGCACGCTGACGGCCGGTGCGTCGGGCGAAAACGCGTTCTCGCCATCCATGCGGCCCACGTCGTGTTCCGGCGCGCCGGCTTCATCGAGCAGCGTGTTGACGCGTGCGGCTGCGACCACCGCCTGCTGCAGGCCGCTGAACTGCATCGTGATCTGGATGAGCGGCTCGACCACGCGCGCGATGTAGCTGACGAACGCGTACAGCACGCCCACTTCGACGGCGCCGATCTCGCGCTGGCCGAAAGCGAAAATCACCAGCGCCAGCAGGGCCACGTTGAGCAGGTCGAGCGCAGGGCGCAGCAGGAAGGCGTTGGCGCGCAGCTCGGCCAGGCGCGCCGTGTAGTGGGTGCGGTTGGTCACCAGGAAGCGTTCGCCGAAGCGCAGCTCGGCATTGCTGGCCTGCAGCACGGTCATGCCGCCGATCGACTCGGCCATCTGCGCATTGATGTCGCTGCGCAGGGCGCGCGCACGCGTGACGGCCGGTGCCGACAGGCGCTGATACAGCCAGACGATGCCGACCACCGCCGGCACCAGCAACAGCACGATCAGCATCAGGCGCCAGTCGAGCCAGGCCATCGCGACCATCGTGCCGATCAGGACGATCGAGTTGTCGAGCAAGACGTACAGGACCTGGATGTAGAGCGTCTTGACGGCCTCGGTGTCGTTCGTCACGCGGCTGACCAGCTGGCCGGTGATGGCGCGGTCGAAGAACGCCATCGGCAGGCGCAGCACGTGGTCATAGACCCACTCGCGCAGGCGCTGCACCGAGCGCATCGCCACGCCGGACAGGCGGATCAGTTGCAGGTAACGCACCCAGCTCGACACCCAGCCGGTGACGACCAGGCCGCCCAGCAGCAGGGCCATCTGCGGCCAGTCGAGATGGCGCGGCAGCAGGTGGTCGTCGATCAGCGCCTTGCCCAGCAGCGGGCCGACCACTTCGAAGGCGGCCGCCAGAATCAGCCACAGCGTGGCAATGATCAGGTGGCGCTGTTCGGGCGCAGCGGCGCGGCGCAGCAGGCGCATGGCCAGCCTGGCCTGGTCACGCATCACGCCGCGTTCCAGGCTGTTATCGGTCTTGAGCGGCGGCGTGGTGGTGGATGCGTCGGCTGTGTCCAGCGTTGCTTCAGGTTGCGTCAAGGCTGGCCTCCAGTTGTTGATAGCGCCACTGGCTGGCGTACCAGCCATCCAGCAGCAAGAGTTCGTCGTGCGTGCCGGCTTCGATCACGCGTCCGGCGCGCAGCACCACGATGTGGTCGGCCCCGACCACGGCCGACAGGCGGTGGCTGGCGATGATGGCGGCGCGCTCGGGCCGCGCCCGGCGCAGTTCGGCCAGGTGTTCGAGGATGCGCGTTTCGGTGCCGGTGTCCACCGCCGACAATGCGTCGTCCAGCAGCAGCAGCGGATTGTCGGCCAGCAGCGCACGGGCAATCGCCACGCGCTGGCGCTGGCCGCCCGAGAGCGTGATGCCTTTTTCACCGACCGGCGTGTCGTAGCCATACGGGAAGCGCAGGATGTCGTCGTGGATCGCGGCCATGCGCGCCGCGCCTTCGATCTCGGCGCGCGAGGCATCGGGCCGGGCCAGCGCGATGTTCTCGGCAATCGTGGACGAGAACAGGAATGACTCTTGCGGCACCCAGCTGGTGGCGCTGCGCAGGGCGCTCAGGCGATAGGCGTCGAGCGGCTGCCCGGCCCAGCGTACGTGGCCCTGTTGCGGCGTCGCCTGGCGCAGCAGCACGCGCAGCAGCGTCGATTTGCCCGAGCCGGTCGGGCCGACGAGACCCAGCGTCTGGCCCGGTTCGAGCGTGACGGACACATCGGAGAGGGCGGGCGCCTGCGCCGTGTCGTCAGCAGCCGCGCCGTCTTTACCGGCGCCGTTCACGCCATACGTGAACGTGACGCCTTCGAGCACCAGCGGGCCCTGGCCCACCCGGTCGATCGTGCCGGCGTCTTCGACCGACAGCGGCGCCTCGAGCAGCGGCTGCAGGCGCGCCATGCCGGCGCGGCCCCGTTCGATCAGCGTGACCACCCAGCCGGCGGCGAACATGGGCCAGATCAGCTGGCCCAGGTACATCGTGAAGCTGGTCAGTGCGCCGACCGTCAGTTCGTTCTGCCAGACCAGATAGCCGCCCAGGCCCAGCGTCAGGCCGGTGGCGGCAGTCAGCGCCAGGCCGACGGCCGGTTCGTAGGCCGCTTCCCATTTCTGGGCGGTGAGGCTGGCCTCGGCTGCATTGGCGGTCAGCACGCCGAACTGGGTGCTGCTGCGCGCTTCGAGGCCCAGGGCGCGCAGCGTGCGCACGCCCGACAGCGATTCCTGCACATGGTCGTTCAGCTTCGAGAAACCTTTAAGCGCATCCCCCTCGGCCTTCTGGATGTGGGTCGAGATGTACCAGAACGCGAGTCCCATCAGCGGGAATGGCAGCAGCGCGACCAGCGCCAGGCGCCAGTCCACGCCCAGCGTCATGATCCCGAGGACCATGACCAGCGTCAGCGTGCCATCGAACGCGGCCAGCAGGGCTTCGCCGGCGGCCATCTCGATGGCGTCGATGTCGTTGGTGGCCAGCGCCATCAGGTCGCCGGTGCGCTGGCGCTGGTAGAAGGCGGGGCCTTGCGCAGCCAGACGCGCATACAGGCGCGTGCGCAGCTCGACGCCGAGCTGGTAGGCGGCCGAATACAGGCGGATACGCCAGCACACGCGCAGTACGTAGATGGCCACGCCCAGGCCGAGGACCTGGGCGATACCGAGCAGGAGGTCCTGTTCGGCGAGGCGGTTGTTGGCGAGCGCGTCGACCAGTGCGCCGACCTTGCGGGGGATGAGGACCGTGCAGATCGCCACACCGACGAGCATCACGGCCGATGAGGCATAGGATTGCCAATGCCGGCGCACGAAGCCGCCGATCAGCCTGGACAAACTCATTCGAATTCCTTGCTGTTGCGCCCGAAAAAAAAGCGGGCCTGAGCCCGCTAGTGTAGTCGTTTTGCCTAGTTGGCGCTGCGCGGCACCATTCCCGATACGCTGGTCTGATGCGGCCTGGCCGTCGCGCGGGTTGCTGTGTTACTTGCGGCGCCGGCGTGGCGTGGCCGCGGTGGCAGGGGCGTCCGGGTCGCGCCGCTCGATCGGCGCGGCCGCTGGCGCCGGTGGCGTTGCCGCCAGAACGGCGCCGTTGCCGGCCGCCTGGGCGATCGGCGTGGCCTTGACGGCTGCCGGGCCGGGCAGTACCTGTGGCGCCGCGTCATCGGATGCCGGTTCCGGCAGCACGCTGGCCACTGCGTCGATGGCCGGAGCTGCTTCGGCTGCCGGTGCTGCCGGTGCTGCCGGTGCCGGTTCAGCAATCGCTGGTTCGGGCGCTTCGGCAACCGGCGCCGGGGCGACGGCGACGGGTTCTGGCGCCGGCGTCGCTGCAACCGCATCGATCGTGCGCTCGGTCGTTGCCTGCACCGTATCGACGACGGCCTGCGCCATCTCGGTCACCGGCGCCGCCAGCGGTGCCGGCGTCATGCTGCGCACCAGCAACGGCTGGACGCCGGCAGCGATGCCGAGCAATTCGCGGCTATAGGCAAACAGGCTGCGCACCTGTTCTTCGGCATGGCTGCGCAGCACGGCGAGGTCGCGTGCATCGCGCGCGCCGATCAGCTGGCGGGCAGTCTGCGCCGAGCGCTCGAGGACTTCCTGGGACGTGGACAGGTTCAGCGCCGTGATGCGGCTGGCGCTGTCGAGCGCCTGGGTGGTCAGTGCATTGAGCACCGTGAGCTGGGCATTCATCGGTGCAGTCAGGTAATGGTTAGGTGCTGCGGACAACTGCTCGGAGAGTGAGGTCATGAAGTTTCCTATCTATCAAGTATGGCGCGCTGCAATAAAGTCAGTGTACCCACGATTCCCGGCCCGTGCAATGAACGTCGGTCGCTTATTCGGCGCGGGTCATATTGCGTTGCAGCATTGCCATACAGCTGCGCCACAGTTGCTACAATCGGATAACCACTCAATGGAGTCACCATGGACCTCGTGATCCGCAATACCACGCTGCCCGATGGCCGCACCGGCATCGACATCGGCATTCAGGACGGCCGCATCGCGGCGCTGGCGCCGCAACTGACAACACGGGGCGTGCGCGAAATCGACGCCGCCGGCGACCTGGTCAGCCCGCCGTTCGTCGATGCGCACTTCCATATGGACGCCACGCTGAGCTACGGCCTGCCGCGCGTGAACCGCAGCGGCACCTTGCTGGAAGGGATCGCGCTGTGGGGCGAACTGAAACCGCAGCTGAGCCAGGATGCGCTGATCGAGCGCGCGTTGCGTTATTGCGACTGGGCGGTGGCGCGCGGCCTGCTGGCGATCCGCACCCACGTCGATGTGTGCGACGACCGGCTGCTGGCGGTCGAGGCGCTGCTGGAAGTCAAGCGCCGCGTCGCGCCGTATCTCGACCTGCAACTGGTCGCGTTCCCGCAGGACGGCCTGCTGCGCAGCGCCAACGCATTCGAGAACCTCAAGCGCTCGATCGGCATGGGCGTCGATGTCGTGGGCGGCATCCCGCACTTCGAGCGCACGATGGCGCAGGGCGCTGAATCCGTCCGCCTGCTGTGCGAATTCGCGGCCGAACGTGGCCTGCGCGTGGACATGCACTGCGACGAGAGCGACGACCCGATGTCGCGCCATATCGAAACGCTGGCGTATGAAACCCAGCGCCTGGGGCTGCAGGGGAGGGTGGCCGGCTCGCACCTGACGTCGATGCACTCGATGGACAATTATTACGTGAGCAAGCTGATCCCGCTGATCGCCGAGAGCGGCGTGGCGGCGATCGCCAATCCGCTCATCAACATCACGCTGCAGGGTCGCAACGACACCTACCCGAAACGGCGCGGCATGACGCGTGTGCCCGAACTGATGGCGGCCGGCGTCGACGTCGCCTTCGGCCACGATTGCGTGCTCGATCCATGGTACGGCATGGGCTCGGGCGACATGCTCGAGGTAGCGCATATGGGCCTGCACGTGGCGCAGATGACCGGACTGGAAGCGATGCAGTCGTGCTTTACCGCCATCACCGAAACGCCTGCGCGCATCCTTGGCCTGGAAGGCTACGGCCTGGCGCCGGGCTGCCACGCCGATCTGGTAATTCTTGACGCCGGCTCGACGGTAGAAGCGATCCGCCTGCGCGCCCCGCGCCGCTTCGTGTTGCGACGCGGCCAGATCGTGGCCGAAGCGCCCGCTGCGGCCAGCCAACTGCAGCTGCCGGGGCGCCCGGACAGCGCCGACTTCCGCCTCGGCCGTAGCTAAAATGTCAATATAGTGCGTGATAATCTGTGTATTTTCAGGCAAAATAGCGGACCGCCCTGTCCTGGCACTCCTGTAGATTGTTGTGAAAGATCTTGTTATCCGTCCTGCGCTCGACACCGATTTCGAGGCGATCTGGACCATTTTTTGCGCCCATATCGAGGCGGGTGAAAGCTATGTCTTCAGCACGGCGACGTCGCGCGAAGCCGGATACCAATACTGGCTGGGCGAGGGCGTGTCCAGCTTTGTCGCGGTGAGCGCGGGTGGCCGCGTGCTGGGCATGTACCGCATGGTGCCGAATCAGGTCGGGCGTGGCCATCACGTGGCCAATGCCTCGTACATGGTCAGCCCGGCGGCGCAGGGCGCGGGTGTGGGCCGCGCGATGGGCCAGCACAGCCTGGCCGAAGCGCGCGATCGCGGCTATCTGGCGATGCAATTCAACCATGTGGTCAGCACCAACGGGCCGGCCATCGGGCTCTGGAAGAAGCTCGGATTTTCGATTGTCGGCACACTGCCCAAGGCGTTTCGCCACAAGCGCCTGGGCTATATCGATGCCTACGTGATGTACCAGCTGCTGCAGGATCCCGATCACTGGCCGACAGTCGACGACGTGCCGGGTGGGTGATGGACGCCGGGCTCGCTGTCTTGCAGACCGAACGCCTGCGGCTGCGCCTTGTCACCGAGGCCGACGCGCCATTCTTCCTGCGGCTGGTCAACGACCCTGCCTTCATCGAACATATCGGCCAGCGCAATCTGCATGACGTGCCAGCCGCGCGGGCTGCGCTGCGCGACGGCCCGATTGCGATGCAGGCCAGGCACGGGCACTCTCTCTACGTCGTCGAGGCGCTGGATGGCGGCGCACCGCTCGGCCTGTCCGGCCTCGTCAAACGCGATTTTCTCGAACATGTCGACATCGGCTACGCGTTCCTGCCCGAGGCGCGCGGGCAGGGTTATGCGCTCGAGGCAGCCCGCGGCGTCATGGCGCATGCGCGCGCCCTTGGCATCACGCGCCTGGCTGCATTCACGGCACCCGCGAATGGGGCCTCGATCGCGCTGCTGCTGCGTCTGGGCATGCGGTTTGAGCGCCTGGCCGTCCTGGTGCCCGACCAGCCGGCCGTCAACGTCTACCTGGCCGACCTGGCGCCTGCACGCGACGGTTGAATAACGCACCTAGCGCCGGCAACGCCGGTGATACGATGGCTGCAATTTCGATCAACCATCATTCACCGAGTCGACCCTGCGATGCCAGCCACCGAGTTGCTACCTGACGCTCCTTTCTTCATTGTTCTGAACGCGGGGTCGGGTCATTCCGAAACCGAGATGCGCATCTCCACGATCAACGAGGTCATGGACGCCGGTGGCCGCGTGTGCCATCTGGAAGTGGTGGACGAGCCCGAGCGCATCGAACAGATCGCGAAGGACATGGCGGCCAAGGCCGTTGCCAGTGGCGGCGTGCTGGTCGCCGCCGGCGGCGACGGCACCATCAACACGGTTGCGCACCAGGCGGTGCTGGCCGGGTGTGCGTTCGGCGTGCTGCCGCAGGGCACCTTCAACTATTTTGGGCGCACCCACGGGATTCCGGAAGACCTGGCCGAGGCTGTACACGCGCTGCTGCGCGGCACGATCCAGCCGGTGCAGGTGGGCATGCTTAACGACAAGATATTCCTGGTCAATGCGAGCGTGGGCCTGTACCCGGCGCTGCTCGAAGAGCGCGAACACGACAAGCGCGAGTTCGGCCGCAGCCGCGTGGTCGCGTTTCTGTCGGCCATCAAGATGGCGCTGCGCGCGCACCGCCACCTGCAGATCCGGCTCGAGCTCGACGGCAAGGAGCAACGCCTGCGCACGACGACGCTGTTCGTTGGCAATAACCGGTTGCAGATGGAGCAGGTCGGCATGCAGCAATTGACCGATGCAGTCGAGGACGGCGAGCTGGCGGCGCTGGCGCCCAAGCCGATGGGTAAACTCGGGCTGCTGGGCTTGCTGGTGCGTGGTGCGCTTGGCAAACTGGGCGACGCCGACGATGTCGTGGCGTTCTCGTTCAAGCGCATGACCGTGCGTACGCCGTCGCTGTACGGGCGCAAGCGCCTGAAAGTGGCTGTCGATGGCGAGGTCAGCAAGATGGCGACGCCGTTCGAGTTCCGCGTGCTGGAAGGCCGGCTCAAGCTGCTGCTGGCGCCGCCACAGGCAGCCGCCGCCACGCCGGGCGACGCTGCCTGAGCCAACTTACCTGACGCGCAGCAGGCGCACGCCGTGGATGTCGAACCGGTTGGCCGGTTCGGCGCCACCGGCGCCGGTGAAGGTGCGGTTGCTCTCCAGATAGCTCATATTGTAGAAGTCCGTCATCTCCAGGCGGTAGCTGCCGGCCTGCAGGCGCGCGGCCAGCGGCGTCGAATACACGGTCGGCGTCGCACCCTTGAACAGCGGCGCATGCGGCAACTGGATCACGCCCTGCGCCACGACCTTGCCAGCGCCGTTCTTCAATGCCAGCCACTTCACGCCACCGCTGATCCCCAGGTTCACCTGGTTTGCGCCGTTGTGATAACGCACCTGGACCCGGTAGTCGCCTGCCTGGTCGACGCGCATCCCATCCACGGCAAAGCGGTCTTGCGGCCGGCCCCAGTCGCGAATCGCGGGCAGGGCGAAGCGCGCATCCGGCGCCGTGCTCTTGAGGTTTGACGTCACGCGCGGGTCGGTCACGCCGATGTCGATGCCATTACCAGCACCAGCGACTGCGTCGATGCAGCGCGGCTGGCTGTGGTGGCTGACATTGCCGCTGTCGGCAAAGCGCGCCTCCACCGCATAGCACGACGCCACCCCGGCCTTGTCGTCGGTCCAGGCGCCGGCCGGCAGCTTGTCGGCCACCAGTTTGCCGTCGCGGTAGACGCGGTAGGTCACGTTCGCCGCATTGCCATTCGCGCCGATCGTCAACCCCACGGCACCGGACGATGCACGCGTCAGCGCCTCGAGTACCGGTTCGCGCGGCCCGAACGTGACGGACGATTCTTCATACGGATTGGCCTGCACGCGGCGGATGCCCTGCGCCCCGGCGACGAGTTTGCCCAGCACGATCTCGATGCGATTTTCGGCCTGCAAATCACCCGTGCGCAGCGTGTCCCCCACCTGCTTGCCGTTCAACAGGATGCGCTCGACCCGGTGATAGCCGTCGCCTTGGGCCGCTGGCGGCAGGCGCAGCACCACGTCGATGCGTTTGCCGTGCAGGCGCAGGTCGTGCAGCGCAATTTCGTTCGATGCGCCAAAGGTCTCGCGCCTCAGCCTGGCGGTCACGAACGGACGCAGCGCGATGCCGTCGTCCTGCACCGTCACGCCGAACACATTGTCGATCACCATGCCCAGATACCCGCCGACCGACCATAACTGGCGCCGCGAATTGATCACGGGGCCGCTCAATGATGGCGTGGTCTCGTCGAGCAGCAATGGCTGGCCCGACAACCACTCGAGGTTTTCCATGTTCGACAGATTCACCGCCGCGCCGCGCATCAGCGTCGCGTAGCCGGCGTCGGCCACCGCTGCATTCTTGCCCTGCACCGCGGCGCGCAGGCCGTACGCGGTGACGAACGGCCAGATGGCGCGGTTGTGGTACACCGGCGCGCCGATCTGCTGCGGCCAGATCACCGGCGCGCCCATCGGACCATGCGGATAGCGCGCCAGGATCGACGCCGTCTGTTTGTCGTCGGCCACGCCGCTGACGATGGCCAGCGCCTGGCCGAGCCAGTCGAACTTGTGCAGCGGCGCGCCGTCCAGGTGACCGGCGGTGAGGCTGCTGTACATGCCTTCGTCGGCCAGCCAGAGCTCCTTGTTGATCGCGCGTTTCAGCTCCGATGCCCAGCGTGAGTAGCGCGTGGCTTTCGTCGCATCGCGCTGTTCGCGCGCCAGTTGCGCCGCCAGCTTGAGCGCCTGGAAGATCACGACGTTGGTCGACAGGGCCTTTGAACTTGCCATCGATGCCAGGTCGCCCGGGATCCATGCAGCGTAGGTCTGGTCGCGCCAGTCGAGGAACGATTCTTCGCCCGTGTACAGGCCCGTGGCCGCATCAAACGCCGCCACGCGGTCGATCTCGAGCGTGTTCGATAGTGCCGTCAGGGCCTTGCCGGCGAATGCCGCACGCGCGGCAGCGGGCAGCGTGCGCAGCGTTTCTTCGGCCGCGAAGGCCCACGTCAGGCGGTCGGTGCTGACCGGCCAGCTGCCGCCGCTGCCGGTGTCCTGCACGATCTGCAAGCCGTCTGCCGTGCCAGGGATCTGCGCCACCGGCGTGACGCCGGCGCGCCAGCCAGAGAGCTTGAAGTCGAGCGAATTGCGCACGCGCTGCGGGTCGAGCAGGGCCAGGCCCAGGTCGGCCGCATACGACAGGTCGCGCGTCCAGACATACGCCCACTTTTCGCCGGTGGAGAAGCAGTCGCAATCGATGGCGTTGCCGCCGTTGTAGTTGCCGTCCTTGATCTGGCTGACCGAATTCAGGCGCATCTCGGCGCCGGCCAGAGCGAACAGCGCGTCGAAGGCGAGGTTGCCGGTGCGGGCACGCGGCAAGCCTTCCTGCTCGGCATACGCGACATGCTGCGGACCGGGATCGCGCAGGCTCATGGTGCTCGACTGGACATACTGGCGCAGGGGCGCCTGTGCATCCGGCGTCGAGTAGCGCACCGTCTCGGTCTTGCCGTCCCACGTTGGCCAGGCCTGCGTGACAACCGCAGCGTGGCCCGCGTGCGGATCGGGCGCGTTGGCACGGTCGGCATCGGCCAGGCGCGTGACCTTCAGCGCCGGTTTGGCCGGATCGCTCGCGTCCAGCGTGAAGCGGTAGGTGCCGGACGTGCGCACGAACAGGAAGGTTTCGGGCCCTGACAGGCGTTCCAGTTTGTATTCGGTATCGGGCGCCACATTGACGCTCTTGTCCGGATCAATGACCCACTCGGCAGCCCAGTCGCTGCTGCCCAGTTTGAAGGCGTGGTTGCCCGGCGCGACAGCGATGTCGGCCTGGTAGATGCCCTTGCCCTTGGGCGCCAGCGCATCGGCCGTTCCCCAGCCATTGAACGCGCCGCGCACGAATAGTGCGGTATCGATCTGCGCGTGGGCGGCGCCGCAGGCGAGGAGGGCGGCCAGTGCGATGGCGCTGCGCATCATCGTGCTGCCTCCAGCTTCAGCGCATCAAGCTCTAGAATCACCGAAGCACCCGCTGGCAGGGTCAGCGTCGAGCGCAGGTCGAACGTCTTGCCGGTCAGGACATCGACGCCACTGGTCACGCCCGTGAGCATTTCGCGGAAGCGGTCGACATCAAGCGCCATTTCCTTTGCATTGTTGTTGAACGCAACCAGCACCTTCTTGTCCGCGTTGTAGCGGAAGTAGACATAGGTATTGTTCTGCGGCCCGTAATGCATCATGCGGCCGCTGTGGATCACCGGCTGGCCCTTGCGCCAGTTGGTCAGCTTGCGCACGAACGCTTGCGCCGCGCGCGGCTTGTCTTTCAGGCCAACGCCAGTGAAGGCATTGACCTTGTCGCCGGCCCAGCCGCCCGGGAACGGGATGCGGTAGCTGGCGTCGTCGCGGTCCTTCGTCGGGCTGGTAAACAGCAGCTCGTCACCCACGTAGAACTGCGGGATGCGCGGCGCAGTCATCATGAACACCATCGCCATCTTGTACTTGTCGAAGTCTTCGCCGGCGACGCTGTAGATGCGCGACATGTCGTGGTTGTCGGCGAACAGCACCAGGTTGCCCGGCTCCGGATACAGGTAGTCGAGCGACAGCGTCTCGTACACGTCCGAAAACACGTTGCCGCCTTTCTTGTCGGCCAGCGCGGTGCGCATCGCCTCGGCCACCGGGAAGTCCATCAGGCTTGGCGTGTAGGCGCGGTAACCGTCGAAGTTGTCCTTGCCGCGCTGCCAGCGCGCCACGACCGGCACCTTCGTGCTCCACTCTTCGCCGACCAGGTTCAGGTTCGGGTATTCGGCCATGATGCGGCGCGTGTACTCCGACAGGAACGCACCGTCCGAGTAGCCGAAGGTGTCGATGCGCAGGCCCGAGAGCTTTGCGTATTCGATCCACCAGATGTTGTTCTGGATGATGTAGTTGGCCAGCAGCGGATTGGACTGGTTCAGGTCGGGCATGCTCTTGACGAACCAGCCGCGCGTGAAGTTGTCGGCGTCTTCCTTCGCGCCGTACGGGTCCTGCACCGCCGTGTGGTAGTGCTGGGTCGGGACGAACTTGTCGCTGTAGTTGATCCAGTCCGGGGCCGGCACGTCCTTCATCCACCAGTGGTGCGAACCGATGTGCGACAGCACGACGTCCTGGATGATGCCGATGCCGCGCTTCTTCGCTTCGGTCGACAGGCGCACGAAGTCTTCGTTGCTGCCGTAGCGCGGGTCGATCTTGTACAGGTCCGTGGCCGCATAGCCGTGGTACGAGTAGCCCGGCATATTGTTCTCGATGAGCGGCGTCGGCCACAGCTGCGTGAAGCCCATGTCCGCGATGTAGTCGAGGTGGTTGATCGCGCCCTGGATGTCGCCGCCGTGGCGGCCCAGGCCACCCTTGCGGTCAGCCTTGTCGAGCATGCCGGCGACATTGTCGTTGGACGGGTCACCATTGGCGAAGCGGTCCGGCATGATCTGGTAGATCGCGTCCTTGCTGGAAAAGCCCTGGCGCGTGGCCGAACCCGGGTCGCGCGCCAGCAGGCGGTAGGCATGCGTGGTCGTGCGGCCGGCGCCGCTGAACGTGATGTCGAACGTGCCGGGCGCAACCTTCGGATCGAGCACGAGGTCGATGAACAGATAGTTGCGGTTCGGCGTGCGCGTGACCGATGCGATGCGCGCGCCAGGGTAGTTCAGCGTGGGCGTCAGGTCGCCAATCGCCTCGCCGTGGACCATCAGCTGGACCTTGTTGTCGTGCATGCCGGCCCACCAGAACGGCGGCTCCATGCGGTCGATGGCCGGGGCCTGGGCGAAAGCGGCAAGCGAAGCGCTGCCGAGCACGATAGTGGCGAGGAGTTGTCTCATGGGTTCTGGGGCTGGTGCCAGTCGTACTACTGCTGACGTAGTTGGACTACAGGGTCAGCAGGTCGACGGTGGAACGCGGGGCCGGTGATTGTTGTGTTGATGGAAGGTTACTATAAACCCTGCCCGCCAACAATCATGCGAGCCGGATTCGATTTCACCCCGACTACATAGTCGCGCGACGGGTGAACCTTCAGATTGCCTTCAGATTGGGTGCGAAAGTCCCATCAATGGTCGCAAAAGCGGTCAAATGTGTAGCCCAAGTACAACGTGCACAATGTTGTTGCCGTGCAAAGCATGCCATGATCCTCGCCACACATTGCTGCCCTGTCCTGGCTCTAGTTTTAGTACAGAGTCGTGACCGGCAGTTAAGAAAAACCGAGGAGACACATGAACGCCATCGCCACCCGGGCCACCAGCGCCCGCCGCCGTACTGCAGCCACGTTTGCATTCCCGTTGAACCCGTTCGCCGCCGGTTGCGCCGTGCTGCTGTCGGTCCTGGCCGGCAACGCGTATGCGCAAGCCTCGGGCAGCGAAGAAGCCACTCCCGTCGCACCGAACACGCCCGTGGCCAGCGCCACGGTACAGACGCCTGAAGAAGCGCCCGCTGCCGCACCCACCGCGTTCCCTAACGCAGCGGTCTCGACCGTTACGGTGACCGGCATCCGTACCGGCATCGAAGCGGCGATCTCGATCAAGCGCAATTCGAATTCGATCGTTGAAGCGATCTCGGCCGAAGACATCGGCAAATTGCCGGACACGTCGGTTGCCGAATCGATCGCGCGCCTGCCGGGCGTGACCGCCCAGCGCAGCCGCGGTTCGGGACGTGCATCGGAAATCTCGGTGCGCGGCCTGTCGCCAAGCTTCAACGGCACGCTGCTCAATGGCCGCGAAATGGCCTCGACCGGCAATGCCCGCAATCCTGAATTCGACCTGTTCCCGTCCGAGCTGATGGGCGGCGTCGTGATCTACAAGACGCCGGACGCCAGCGTCATCGGCCAGGGTCTGGCCGCGACGATCGACCTGAAAACCGTGCAGCCGCTGGACTTCGGCAAGCGCGTCATCGCCGCCAACTACAAGCGCAGCCGCCTGGGCGTACGCACTGCCGAAGAAGGCAGCGGCGACCGCGTCTCGTTCTCGTACATCGACCAGTTCGCCGACCGCAAGTTCGGCATCGCGCTGGGCATCACGTCGTACGACGAAACCGGCGGCGAGCAGCGCAAGTTCGACGCCTGGGGCGGCAACACGGCAGCCTTGCCATTCAATGGCCAGAACGTGCTGGTGCCACTGGGCTTTACCGCTGACACCGAATCGACGTCGCACAAGCGTGACGGCGCCTTCATGTCGCTGCAGTTCCGTCCGAACCGCGATTTCCGCTCGACCCTCGACCTGTTCTATTCGGCCGGCGAGACGGGCCTGAAGCGCAGCGGTTTCGAAGGCGCAGTCGGCTCGAACGTGTCGGGCCTGTATGACCCGGCCGGCGTGCTGCAGAACGTCGTCGTGCAGAATGGCGTCGCCACCAGCGGCACGCTGACCAACTACAAGGGCGTGGTGCGCAATCACGTCGAGACGTCGGAAGACGACCTGAAAACGGTCGGCTGGAAGAACGAGCTCAAGCTGGGCGAGTGGAGCACCAGCGCCGACATCACGTGGTCGAAAGCGACCAAGCTGAGCGCGCGCTACGAAACCACTGCCGGCCTGCCGGGCAATGCGAACCCGCTGGACACGATTTCGTGGACGGGCTTCAACGGCGGCAACTTCACCGATGTCGCCTGGCGCACTGGCCTGAACTATTCGGACCGCGCGGTCGCGCAACTGACCGACGTGAATGGCTGGTCGGGCACCGCCACCAACATCCTGCCGCAGGCCGGTTACCTGGCCCAGCCGTACGTGGAAGACACGCTCAAGGCAATCCGCCTGAATGCCAAGCGTCCGGTGGAGTGGGGCCCGGTATCGGCCATGCAGTTCGGCTACAACTTCACCGACCGCGAAAAAGCGCGCAGCGGCGAAGAAGGCCGTCTCGAGATCCTGGGCGGCGCCCAGTTCGGCGCGCAGACGATGCCGGGCACGGGCACCAGCGTTGCCGGCACCACCGGCATTCCGATCGCCTCGTGGAATCCGTCCGGATCGCTCGGCACCGTGTACCAGCTGGCCACGAAAATCAATGCCGACATCCTGACCAAGTTCTGGGATGTCAAGGAAACGGTCCAGACCGCTTACCTGATGGGCGACCTGAACGGCGAACTGTTTGGCTTCGAATACCGCGGTAACGTCGGCTCCCAGTTCGTGCACACGAAGCAATCGGGCGGCGGCTACAACAGCGGCAGCTGCACCGGCGAAACGGCCGATGCCTGCCCGGCCGTGCGCGTCGTTGACAGCGTCAGCTACTGGGATGTGCTGCCAAGCCTGAACGTGTCGTTCGACCTGAAGAACGACCAGGTGCTGCGCATGGGTCTGGCGCAAGTGCTGTCGCGTCCGAACCTGGACGACCTGCGCGGCGGCATCGGTTTTGGCGTCAACACCGGCGTGGCCAATCCGTTCCTGAGCGGCGGCGGCGGCAACCCAACGCTCAAGCCATTCAAGGCCAAGGCGTTCGACCTGTCGTACGAGAAATACTTTGCGAAGAAGGGCTACGTCAGCGCAGCCGTGTTCTACAAGAAGCTCGACACGTTCATCCTGCGCACGCCGTCGGAATACGACTTTGCGCCATGGGCGACCTCGACCACGCCGCTGCCGACCACCGGCGACTTCGCCGGCTCGACCGTTGGCGTGCTGAACCGTCCTGAAAACGGCGAAGGCGGCAGCATCAAGGGTTACGAGCTGGCGGTGAACATTCCGCTGAACATGGCGAGCGACTGGCTGGACGGCTTCGGCATCATGGCCAACCACTCGTTCACCAGCTCGGCGATCGACATCCCGGCCCTGGGCTTTGGCAACGTGCAGACCTCGGCGCAGTCGATCCCGCTGCCGGGCCTGTCGCGCAAGGTCAGCAACCTGCGCCTGTACTACGAAAAGAACGGCTTCCAGATCGCTGCCGCAGCGCGCAAGCGTTCGGACTTCCTGGGCCAGTCGCCGGACTTTTCGGACACGCTGCAGTACACGTTCGTGAAGGGCGAGACCATCGTCGACTTCCAGCTGTCGTATGAAATCCAGTCGGGCTTTGCCAAGGGCCTGTCGGTGTTTGCCCAAGCCAACAACTGGAACAATGCGCCGTACCAGGAGTACACGAACAGCAGCGATTCGATCACCCGTCGCGTCGATTACGGCCGCACCTACCAGTTCGGCGCCAACTACAAGTTCTGATGACCGGCGAAGCTGCCTAGCAGCTTCCAGGCCGCAGCAAGCGATCCCCGCCAGCCGAAAGGCTGCCGGGGATTTTTTTCGTCTGTTGTAAAAATACAAAATTCGTGTAGTGAAGTTACAAGGCCTCTTACAAGGCCTGAATGTTTTACTACATTCGCCGCACCGATTCGGTGCAATCGAGCATAAACTGTTGCTTTTTAGAGCATTTGTAGCCCAACTACAGGCTTTAAAAACCACACCTGAGCTGCTCATCAGTTACTAAGTCATTGTTTTGATTCGAGATATCCGTTTCATGCCGGGTGAGTTCGTTTGAAAGTCACTCCCGTTGACAGTGCATCTAGTTTTAATACAGAATCCCGCCGAGCGTTGCTGTTAAGGCGTGTCATAACAAAGTCCCGAACATGGCGGTCGAAAGCTGCTCTAGGGAAATTACGTCGTTCTGAGGAGATCATGAAAACTTTCGCCAACAAGCGTTCCGCGTTCCAGCTGAGCCCAGTGGCCGCCGGGTGCGCCATCTTCGTCACCATCATGGCTGGCAGCGCGCAGGCGCAAACCGCTACGACGACTGACACCGCCGCCAGCGATGCGCCGGTCGCCACCGTGACCGTCACCGGCATTCGCCGCGCCATCGAGGACGCGATTGCCGTAAAGCGCGAATCGACGGGCATCGTCGAAGCCATTTCGTCGGAAGACATCGGCAAGCTGCCGGACGTGTCAATCGCCGAATCGCTGGCCCGCCTGCCAGGTCTGTCGGCGCAGCGCGTCAACGGCCAGGCCCAGTCGATCAGCATCCGCGGCACCTCGGGCGACCTGTCGACCGCGCTGCTCAACGGCCGCGAACAAGTCACCACCAGCTCGGACCGTACCGTCGAATACGACCAGTACCCATCCGAACTGATCAGCGCAGTCACCGTGTATAAAACCGGCGACGCCGCCGTGATCGGCCAGGGCCTGTCGGGCACGGTCGACCTGCAGACCATCAAGCCGCTGTCGCTGCGCGAACGCGTCGTCACCGTCAACGTGCGTGGCGAAAAGAACTCGAAAGGCGAAATCAGCGCCGGCTCGCCGGACACCGGCAGCCGCGTCAGCGCGTCGTACATCGACCAGTTCGCCAACCGCACGCTCGGTGTGGCCATCGGTTACGCACGCCAGGACAAGCCGAACGTCGGCGAACAGTTCGAAACCTGGGACTGGGTGGACGACACCAATGTCGTGCCAGGCTCGACCGTCAAAGTGCCGAAGGGCATGAAGTCGATCGCCACCACCGGCAACCAGGTGCGCGATGGCCTGATGGGTGTGCTCGAATGGCGTCCTAACCGCAACTTCAGCTCGACCTTCGACGTCTACCACTCGCGTTTCGACCAGGAAGAAATCCGCCGCGGCATCGAAATGCCACTCAAGGACGACGGCGAAGTGCGTTTCTCGAACCCGACCGTCGTGAATGGCACGATGATCAGCGGCACTGCCAACAACGTCAATCCGGTCGTGCGTAACAACCGCCTGACGCGCGACGACAAGCTGACCGCCTTCGGCTGGAACAACCGCTACACGACGGGCGACTGGGTCGGCATCGTCGACATCAGCCGTTCGAAGGCTGATCACAAGGAACAGCTGGTCGAGATCAACGCCGGCCGCGCTGCACGCCAAACGCTGAACTACAGCTACAACGGCGGCACGATTCCAGTGCTGGGCCTGTCGGGCACCTACGACGATCCGTCGCAGATCGCCATCGGCGGCCAGTTCGGCGAAGGCTATGTCAACGCCCCGAACATGACCGACAAGATGACCTCGTTCCGCACGAGCATCGAGCGCAAGTTCGACAACGCGCACTTCAGCAGCATGGAGCTGGGCTTTAACTACTCGAAGCGCGAGAAAGAAAAAGCACACCTGGAAACGGGCTTCTCGAAGATCGGCAACGGCACCTTCGGCGCCAACGTTCTCAACAGCTCGCAAGCGCTGTACGGCCTGCAGAACAGCCTGAGCTGGGACATCGACGGTGTGCTGGCCAACAACTTCGGCCCATTCACGCCAGCCGTCCTGGTGCCATGGGGCGCGACCAAGAACTGGACCATCGAAGAGAAGGTCAAGACCGGCTACGCTAAGCTGAACATCGACACCGAACTGATGTCGATGCCACTGCGCGGCAATATCGGCATGCAGGTCATCGAAACCGACCAGAGCTCGACCGCGAACACGCTGCGCGCCTGGCCATTCGCCGACCTGGTGCCACTGACCGACGGCAAGAAGTACACCGACTACCTGCCAAGCATCAACCTGGCATGGAGCCTGCCTGACCAGCAATTCCTGCGCTTCGGCGCCGGCAAGACGCTGGCCCGCGCCAAGCTGAACCAGCTGAACGCGGCGCTGGAAGTGGGCCTGACCGCCCAGACCACCGGCACCCCGTACGGTAACGGCGGCAATGCGCAGCTCGATCCATGGCGCGCCAAGCAGGTCGACCTGTCGTACGAAAAGTACTTCGGCAACAAGGGCTATATCTCGGCCGCTGGTTTCTACAAGGATCTGTCCTCGTACATCTACAGCGTGACCGTGCCGCGTGACTTCTCGGAGTTCAACCTGCAGGGCGCCCTGACCAACATCGGTACCATCACCCAGCCGCGTAACGGCGAGGGCGGTAGCCTGCGCGGTCTGGAGTTTGCGGCATCGACCCCGCTGGACATGATCCACCCGATGCTCGACGGTTTCGGCATCACCGCCAACGCGTCGTTCACCAACAGCGAGATCTCGATTCTCGACCAGCGTTTCGGCAACGTCGCGATTCCGCTGCCAGGCCTGTCGAAGCGCGTGTTCAACGTGACGGCGTATTACGAGAAAGATGGCTTCTCGGCACGTATCAGCCAGCGTTATCGCAGCGATTATGTGGGTGAAATCGGCGGAATTGGTGGTGCAACCGAGCTGACTTACGTAAAAGCTGATAAAGTAGTCGACCTGCAATTGGGTTATGACTTCAAGCAAGTCGAAGGTCTGTCCGTGCTGTTCCAGGTCAACAACCTGACCGACACCGCCTTCCGCAGCTACGCTGGTACCGAAGACCGTCCGCGCGGCTACGCCAAGTACGGCCGCCAGATGCTGTTCGGCCTGAACTACAAGCTGTAATCCGGTATCAAGCGAAGGTGGCGCCACCCAATGGGGCGCTGCCGCGATCGCCAATGCCCTTGCAGGTGTGCCTGCAAGGGCATTTTTCATTGTTCGGATTCTGTGGTTTCGGCCGCCCGGTCCATTGTATTTAGCGCCCCCCACGAAGCAACGGTGTAAACTGTCGCATTCGTACTTACTTAATAAGAGCAACTTCCTCTATGTCAGACACCCCAATCCCATCGTTTTCCGACCTCAATCTTTCGGCGCCTGTCCTGAAAGCATTGAAAGACGTCGGATACGAAACGCCGTCGCCGATCCAGGCAGCCACCATTCCCCTGTTGCTGGAAGGGCGCGACGTGCTGGGACAAGCGCAGACCGGTACCGGTAAAACCGCCGCCTTCGCACTGCCAATCCTGTCGAATATCGACGTCAAGCAGACCGCGCCGCAAGCGCTGGTGCTGGCGCCGACGCGCGAACTGGCGATCCAGGTCGCCGAAGCATTCCAGAGCTACGCGGCCCACATCAAGGGCTTCCACGTGCTGCCGATCTACGGCGGCCAGAGCTACGGCCCGCAACTGTCGTCGCTGCGCCGCGGCGTGCACGTCGTCGTCGGCACGCCAGGCCGCGTCATCGATCACATCCAGAAGGGCTCGCTCGACCTGTCGAAGCTGACCACGCTCGTGCTGGACGAGGCCGATGAAATGCTGCGCATGGGCTTTATCGACGACGTCGAGCAGATCCTGCAAAAGACCCCGGCCACGCGCCAGACCACGCTGTTCTCGGCCACCATGCCGCCAGCAATCAAGCGCATCGCCAAGACTTACCTGCGCGAGCCGCAAGAGATCACGGTCGCTGCCAAGACCGGCACCGCCGACAATATCCGCCAGCGCTACTGGCTGGTGGCCGGCATGCACAAGCTCGACGCGCTCACGCGCATCCTCGAAGCCGAAGCGTTCGACGGCATGATCATCTTCGCGCGCACCAAGCTCGGCACCGAAGAACTGGCGACCAAGCTGCAGGCGCGTGGCTTCTCGGCCGCTGCCATCAACGGCGACATCGCCCAGCAGCAGCGCGAGCGCACGATTGATAACCTCAAGAAGGGCAAGATCGACATCCTGGTCGCGACCGACGTCGCCGCGCGCGGCCTGGACGTCGAGCGAATCAGCCACGTCATCAACTACGACGTGCCGTCGGACCCGGAGAGCTACACCCACCGCATCGGCCGTACCGGCCGTGCTGGCCGCAGCGGCGAAGCGATCCTGTTCATCACGCCGCGCGAGCGCAGCCTGCTCAAGCTGATCGAGCGCACGACCCGCCAGCCGGTGTCGCCACTCGAACTGCCGACCGTCAAGGCCGTCAACGAAGTGCGCATGACGCGCTTCAAGGATCAGATCCGCGCCACGCTGGCCGAAGGCAACCTCGACGTCTTCCGCGCCCTGATCGAAGACGTCGAGCGCGACGACAATGTGCCGGCGATCGACATCGCCGCGGCCCTGGCCAAGATGGCGCGTGGCGACGAGCCGCTGCTGCTGACCAAGCCTGACCGCGACGTGCGTCCGGAAAGCATGCCATCGCAGCGCGAATTTGGCGGCAGCCACGAGCGCGCACCACGCGAGCCGCGCGGTGACTGGGAAGACCGTCCGGCGCGGCCTGCACGCGAGCCGGGCTTCAAGAAAGAGCGCGTCATGCGCGACCCTGAGCCAGGCATGGCCACGTTCCGCATCGAAGTGGGCTTTGCCCACGGCGCCAAGCCCGGCAATATCGTCGGCGCGATCGCCAACGAAGCGAACATCCCCTCCAAGCAGATCGGCCGCATCGAGATCTATGACGATTACTCGACGCTCGACCTGCCATCGGACATGCCGGCTGAACTGTTCACGCAGCTCAAGTCGATCTGGGTCGCCGGCCGCCAGCTGTCGATCACGCGTGACGGCGAAACGCCAGCCGTGCCAGCCGCCGGCGCCAAGAAGCCGTTCACGAAAAGCGGCGCCGACCGCCGCGTGACCGACAAGCCGATGCCGGGCAAGAAGCCGCATCGTAAGGGCGAGGGCAGCAAGGACTGATCGTTTCACCATCAGTTTTACCACGAGCGTTACCACGTCGTTCCCGCGCAGGCGGGAACCTCAGTTCGGCACTGCTACCTGCAGCGCGCCGGACTTGGGTTCCCGCCTTCGCGGGAACAACGTTTTTGGGCTGACGGTTTGAGGCTGCGGTCGTGTTTTTCTGCTGTTGTTTGACTACAAACCTGCTTCTGGCTGCGAAGCTGTCATATCGATCCCACTATGGGATTGACACGATTGACACTCGGATACCCCCATGTTATTTTGCTACAGATTAGATAACATAACCCGTACCTCCGGCGGGCCAGATTAGGGACACACATGGATATGCAATCGACCGTGCTCAAACCACGCCTGTCGTTCTGGCAGCTGTGGAACATGAGCTTCGGTTTCTTCGGCATCCAGTTCGGCTTCGCACTGCAGAACGCGAATACCAGCCGCATCTTCGCCACCCTCGGCGCCGACCCCGAAAACTTTTCCCTCTACTGGCTGGCTGCGCCCGTTACCGGCCTCCTGATCCAGCCGATCGTCGGCTACCTGAGCGACAACACCTGGCACCCGAAGTGGGGCCGCCGCCGGCCGTTCTTCTTCATCGGCGCCGTGCTGGCCGCCATCGCGCTGTTCCTGATGCCCAATTCCACCGCGCTGTGGATGGCCGTGGCTGTGCTGTGGATGATGGACGCCGCGATCAACGTGTCGATGGAGCCGTTCCGCGCCTTTGTCGGCGACAAGCTCGATCCGTCGCAGCAGACGGCCGGCTATGCGATGCAGACCTTCTTCATCGGTTGCGGCGCGGTCATCGCCTCGCTCCTGCCGACCTTCTTTGAAAGCCTGGGCGTGTCGAACGCCGTCATCGGCGGCGTGATCCCCGACACCGTGCGCTACTCGTTCTACGCAGGCGGCCTTGTGTTCTTCCTGGCCGTGACCTGGACCGTGGTGTTCGCCGACGAACTGCCGCCGCCCGACATGGAAGCGTTCAAGAAAGAACGCGCTGCTTCCCGCAGCGTGGGCGTGGCCATCGCCGAGATCTTCGGCGGCTTTGCCAAGATGCCGCGCACGATGGTGCAACTGGCCTTCGTGCAGTTCTTCACCTGGATCGCGCTGTTCGCGATGTGGATCTATACCGGCACCGCCATTGCCGACAGCGTCTACGGCACCACCGACGCGCAGTCGAGCGCCTACCAGGACGCCGGCAGCTGGGTCGGCATCATGTTCGCCGTGTACAGCGGCGTGTCGGCACTGGCTGCGTTCATCCTGCCCGTGTTTGCCCGCATGACCAGCCGCAAGATCGTCCATGCGACGTGCCTGACCATCGGTGGCCTGAGCCTGGCCAGCGTATTCCTCATCACCGACAAGAACATGCTGGTCGTGCCGATGATCGGTATCGGCATCGCGTGGGCGTCGATCCTGACGATGCCCTACGCGATCCTGGCCGGCTCGCTGCCCGCCAAGCGCATGGGTTACTTCATGGGCCTGTTCAACTTCTTCGTCGTGATTCCGCAGATCGTCAGCGGCCTGCTGCTGGGTTTTGTGACCAAGCACCTGTTCGGCGGCCACGCCGTGCTGACGCTCGTACTGGGCGGCGTCTGCATGCTCGTCGCCGCGCTGCTGACCCTCCTGGTGACGGACAAGGCGGCGCCGGTCAAGGCTGGCGTCTGATGTCCGGCGCGCACGGTACGCGTGTGCGCGCCGTGAATCCGGCGTCTGTCGTATCGTAACGTTTTATCAACATTGTCCGGCCCCGCCCGGCGGTGTTGTGAACGCTTACATTGACAGGAGTAAAGCATGACCATCCAGACCGTCGCGACCACCCCGTTCGCCGGCCAGCGGCCCGGCACCTCGGGCCTGCGCAAGAAAGTGACCGAGTTCCAGCAACCCGGCTACCTTGAAAACTTTGTCGAGTCGATCTTCCTGACGCTGGGCGAAGGCGCGTGCCGTCACCTGGTCGTCGGCGGCGATGGCCGCTACTTCAACCGCGATGCGATCCAGACCATCCTGCACATGGCGGCCGCGCACGGCGTCGAGCGCGTGCTGGTGGGGCAGGGCGGCATCCTGTCCACGCCGGCCGTCAGCTGCGTGATCCGCAAGCACGGCGCGCAGGGCGGCATCGTGCTGTCGGCCAGCCACAATCCGGGCGGTCCGGATGGCGACTTCGGCATCAAGTACAACATCGAGAATGGCGGCCCGGCGCCCGAGAAAATCACCGACGCCATCTTCGCGCACACGCAGACGGTCACGCAGTACCGCATCAGCGACGCAGCGGCCGTCGACCTCGACGTGCTGGGTACCACGCAACTCGAAAACATGCTGATCGAGGTGATCGACCCGGTGGCCGACTACGCCGAGCTGATGAAAGGCCTGTTCGATTTCGACGCGATCCGCGGCCTGTTCGCGAGCGGTTTCCGGATGCGCTTTGACGCGATGCACGCCGTGGCCGGCCCGTATGCCAGCACGATCCTCGAAGACATCCTCGGCGCACCCGCCGGCACCGTCGTCAATGGCGTGCCGAGCGAAGATTTCGGCGGCGGGCACCCGGATCCGAACCCTGTCAACGCTGCCGAGCTGATTGCCGCGATGGCCGCGCCCGACGCACCGGACTTCGGCGCCGCCTCGGACGGCGACGGCGACCGCAACATGATCGTCGGACGCGGCATCGCCGTTACGCCATCGGACAGCCTGGCCATCATCGCCGCCAACGCCACCGTGGCGCCGGGTTACGCAGGCGGCATCAAGGGCATCGCCCGCTCGATGCCCACGTCGATGGCGGCCGACCGCGTGGCCGAAGCGCTGGGCATTGCCTGCTTCGAGACACCCACCGGCTGGAAGTACTTCGGCAACCTGATGGACGCCGGTCTCGTCACGCTGTGCGGCGAAGAAAGCTACGGCACGGGCTCGTTCCACATCCGCGAAAAGGATGGCGTGTGGGCCGTGCTGTTCTGGCTTAATCTGCTGGCCGTGCGCGGCCAGACGGTCGAGCAGCTGCTGGCGGCGCACTGGGCCCGCTTCGGCCGCAATTACTATTCGCGCCATGATTACGAAGCCGTCGATGCCGGCGCCGCCGGCGCCATGATGGACGCGCTGCGCGCGCGCCTGCCCGAGCTGGCAGGGCAGACGCTGGCCGGCCACCAGATTGCACTGGCCGACGACTTTGCCTATACCGATCCGGTTGACGGTTCGGTGTCCACCAAGCAGGGCATCCGCATCATCATGGCGGACGGCTCGCGCATCGTGTTCCGCCTGTCCGGCACCGGCACCGAAGGCGCCACCGTGCGTGTCTATCTCGAACGCTACGAAGCCGATCCGGCGCACCACAACCTCGACACGCAGGCCGCGCTGCAAGGCCTGATCGATCTGGCCGAAAGCCTGTCCGATCTGCGCCAGCGCACCGGCCGCAGCGAACCCACGGTCGTCACCTGACCCCTTCACCACACAGGAACCCCGCATGAAACTACCCGTCCTTGCTTCCGCCATGCTGCTCGCCTTCGGTGCGATGGCCCCTGCCAGCGCCCAGTTGCCCGGCCCGGCGCCCGTCGCCAAGCCGTTCGTCTGGGAGAATGCGACCGTCTACTTCCTGCTGACGGACCGCTTCAACAACGGCAACCCGGCCAACGACAAGGCTTATGGACGCAAGGACGACGCGGCGCCACTGCGCGGTTTCATGGGTGGTGACATCGCCGGCATCACGGCCAAGATCAAGGAAGGGTATTTCACCGACCTGGGCGTGAACGCAATCTGGCTGACACCCGTGATCGAACAGATCCACGGCGCGACCGATGAAGGCACCGGCAAGAGCTATGCCTTCCACGGCTACTGGGCGAAAGACTTCACGGCGCTCGACGCCGCGTTTGGCACCGAGGACGAACTGCGCACGCTGGTCGACACGGCGCACGCGAAGGGCATCCGCATCGTGTTCGATGTGGTGATGAACCACACGGGTCCCGTCACGCCGCAGGATAAAGTCTGGCCGGCGTCGTGGGTGCGCACTGGTCCGACCTGCACCTACAAGGATGCGCGCACGACGGTCGATTGCACGCTGGTGGCGAACCTGCCGGACTTTTTGACCGGCAGCGACAAGCCGGTCGACCTGCCGCCGCACCTGGTGGCCAAGTGGAAGAAGGAAGGGCGCTACGAGCGTGAGGTGAAGGAGCTCGACGCGTTCTTCAAGCGCACCGGCTACCCGCGCGCGCCGCGCTACTACCTGATGAAATGGCATGCCGACTGGGTGCGCAAGTTTGGCATCGACGGCTTCCGCGCCGACACCGTCAAGCACACCGAGCCAGGCCTGTGGAAGGAACTGAAAAAAGAAGCAAGCCTGGCGCTGGCGGACTGGAAGCGCGCCAACCCGGCCAAGAGCATCGACCAGAAGCCGTTCTGGATGGTGTCCGAGGTCTACAACTACGAGATCAAGCACGCGCGCAAGTTCGACCTGGGCGGCGGCGAATTCGTCGACTACCTGGACCAGGGCTTCGACAGCATGATCAGTTTCAGCCTGCGCAGCGACGCCAAGCGCCCGTACGAACAGGTGTTCTCGGAATACTCGACCATCCTGCACGGCGAGATGAAAGGCTTCTCGGTGCTGAACTACATCAGTTCGCACGACGACAGCAGCCCGTTCGATCCGCTGCGCCAGCAGCCGTTCGAGTCGGCCAACAAGCTGCTGCTGGCGCCCGGCGCGGCGCAGATCTACTACGGCGACGAAACGGCGCGCATCCTGAAGTTCGACGGCGCCGAGGGCGACGCCAACCTGCGCACCTTCATGAACTGGGACGAGCTGGCGTCGAACGCCGAGCGCGGCATGCACCGCGTGGCCGACATCCGCGCGCACTGGGCGCGCCTGGGGCGCTTCCGCGCCGCGCACCCGGCCGTCGGCGCGGGCAAGCACCAGATGATCGGCTCGAGCCCGTACACGTTCAAGCGCACCTGGGAACAGAATGGCGTGAGCGACCGCGTGGTCGTCGCGCTGGGCCTGTCGACGCAGCAGTCGGTGGCCATTTCGGTGGGCGGCGTCTTCAGCGACGGCGCCACGGTGCGCGACTGGTACACCGGCAAGACCGCCGTGGTCAAGGACGGCAAGGTGCGGTTCGAAACGGCCGCACCGGTGGCGCTGATCGCGCAGGACTGACCGGGTTCCGGGTAGACTGGCCGTTCCGTCCACTTTCGGCTGCCAGTCTGCCCGCCTTCATGACCATGTTTACGCACATTGCCCGCGCTGTCGCGGGCCTCGGTTTCGCCCTCGCGCTGGCCCCGGCGCAGGCGCAACCGGCCGCCGCGCCAGTCTACGGCGCCGAACTCGAAGAATTCGCCTACCCCGCACCGACGCAGCAATACCGTTTCAGGTCGCAGGGCGTCGACCTGCAGATGACCTATATGGACGTCAAACCGGCCACGCCAAACGGCCGCACTGTCGTCCTCATGCACGGCAAGAACTTCTGCGGCGCGACCTGGGCCGGCACCACCAAGGCACTGAGCGAGGCCGGTTACCGCGTCGTGGTGCCCGACCAGATCGGCTTTTGCAAATCCACCAAGCCGCAGCATTACCAGTACACGTTCCAGCAACTGGCCGACAACACGCGCAAGCTGCTCGAGTCGGTCGGTGTGAAGAAAGCCATCATCATCGGCCACTCGACCGGCGGCATGCTGGCCACGCGCTACGCGCTGATGTATCCCGAACTGACGGACCAGCTGGTGATGATCAACCCGATCGGGCTGGAAGACTGGAAGAACCTGGGCGTGCCGTCGCTGGGCGTCGATCAGTGGTATGCGCGCGAGCTCAAACTGTCGGCCGAGCGCGTGCGCGAGTACGAGCGCACGACCTACTACAACGGTCAGTGGAAGCCGGAGTACGAAGTGTGGGTGCAGATGCTGGCCGGGATGTACCGCGGCAAGGGCAAGGAAGTGGTGGCCTGGAATTCGGCGCTCATCTACGACATGATCTACACGCAGCCGGTCGTGCATGAATTCCCGCTGATCAAAACGCCGACCTTCCTGCTGATGGGATTGAAGGACACGACCGCGATCGGCAAGGATGCGGCGCCGGCTGACGTTCGGCCAAAACTGGGCAACTACAAGGTGCTGGCCGAGGCCACGCGCAAGGCGATTCCGGACGCGGTGCTGGTGACGTTCCCCGAGATGGGGCACGCGCCGCAGATGCAGGACCCGGTACAGTTCCACAAGGCGCTGCTCAAGGGGCTCGTGCGCTGATCAGAGGCCATTCTTTTGTCATTCGGTTAATGCTATCCTTGCGCGATGACGGAAGACCCTGATCCAAAAAGCAAACCCCCGCGCGCCGCCTTTGCCGACGGCCCGCGCCTGCTGGCCGACATCGGCGCCACCCATGCGCGCCTGGGCCTCGAGACTGCGCCCGGCGTACTGGGCCAGGTCGCCGTCCTGCTGTGCGACGATTTCGACGGCATCATCCCGCTGCTGCACGCCTACCTCGAGCAGCATCCGGGCGGGCGCATTCACCACGCGGCCTTTGCGCTGGCCAATCCGATCAGCGGCGACTTCATTCGCATGACCAACCGCGACTGGCAATTTTCGCTCGATGCCGTGCGCCGCGCGCTGGGCCTGTCGACGCTGTTGATCGTCAACGATTTCACCGCGCTGGCGATGGCGCTGCCGGGCTTTCAGCCGAAGGACCTGCTGCAGATCGGCGGCGGCGCGCCGCAGACGCATGCCGTCTCGGGCGTGCTGGGCCCGGGCACCGGCCTTGGCGTCTCGGGCGTGATTCCGACCATCGACGGTTTCGTCACGCTGGGAAGCGAGGGCGGTCACGTCAACTTCGCACCGAGCGACGAGCGCGAATTCGCGATCCTGCAGTACGCATGGCGCGAGTGGAAGCACGTATCGAACGAGCGCCTGATCTCCGGCCCCGGCATCGAATTGATCTACCGCGCGCTGGCCGGGCGCAACGGCGTGGATGCACCGGCGCGCAGCACCGCCGACATCGTCAGCGCCGCGCTCGACGCCCACGATCCGCTGTGCCTGGAAGTGCTGGAGACCTTCGCCGGCATGCTGGGCAGCGCGGCGGCGAACCTGGCGGTGACGCTGGGCGCGTTTGGCGGCATGTTCATCGGTGGTGGCATCGTGCCGCGCATCGGCGCCTGGTTCGCGCAGTCGCCATTCCGCGCGCGCTTCGAGGCCAAGGGGCGCTTCCGCGACTACATCGCCCAGATTCCGACCTACATCATCATGACGCCCAACCCGGCGCTGTACGGCGTCTCGGCGATCCTGTCCGAGCACCTGCGCGGACGCAGCGGCGCCAACACGCTCACCGACCGCGTGCAGCAACTGCTGCACGAGCTCTCGCCGGCCGAGCAGCGCGTGGCGGCGCTCGTGATCGAGCATCCGCGCAAGGTGCTGTCCGAGCCGATCGCCGAGATCGCGCGTCTGGCCGACGTGAGCCAGCCGACCGTGATCCGCTTCTGCCGTTCGCTGGGTTTCCAGGGCCTGGCCGAATTCAAGCTCAAGTTCGCCGGCAGCCTGACCGGCACGATCCCGGTGCGCCACAGCCAGGTGCGCGTCACCGACAGCACGCATGACCTGTCGGCCAAGGTGATCGACAACACGGTCTCGGCGATCCTGAAGTTTCGCGATGCGCTCGACGTGCACGCGATCGACCGCGCCATCGAACTGCTGCGGCGTGCGCGCCGCGTCGAGTTCTACGCGCTGGGCAATGCGCGCGCGGTGGCGCTCGATGGCCAGCACAAGTTCTTCCGCTTTCGCATCCCGGCCGCATCCTACGGCGATTCGCACCTGCTGAACCTCGCTGCGGACTTGCTGGCGCCGGGCGACGTCGTGATCGCGATCTCCACCGGCGGGGAGCTGCCCGAGCTGCTCGAGGCGATCGACACGGCGCGCGCGCGGGGCGCCGACATCATCGCCATCACGGCCAGCCGCTCGCCGCTGGCAAAAAAGGCCACCGTGTGCCTGGCGGTGGATCACAGCGAGGACAGCACGAGCTTCCTGTCGATGATCTCGCGCATCCTGCAACTGCTCCTCATCGACATCATGTCGGTCGGGATTTCGCTGGGCGCGCAAGGGGAGGGCGGCGGGCATGAGCCGGGCGACCTCGATGCGCGGCGGCTGCTGATTTCACACCTCGATATCTAGGAAACCGGGCAGCGCTGACACACGACCGCGCGTCAACATGGCATGCAATGCGGGTCATGCCTGGCCCGCGCACGTCCTTTTGTACCGATGTCGCGCTAAAAGTTGTCAAAAAAACGTCAACGCCACGCGACGCACGGGACGGAACCTGTAGTTTCCGCACGGCACTGCGTGCTACCATTTCATGTGGCTCCCCCAATCCCCGGCGCCGTGTCGACTGGGCCGTCCTGCCCCGCCGTCTCCGTTCCGGACCATGGAAGAGGTTTTATCATCGTCAGCCAAATGTTAATTGAACAGGCCCGCCTTGCCGCGCTGGCCGAACTGCAGATTCTCGACACCCCAGCCGAGACCCGCTTCGACCGCTTTACCCGCCTGGCCGCCATGACGTTCGACGTGCCGATCGCGCTGGTATCGCTGATCGATGCGGAGCGCCAGTGGTTCAAATCGCATCACGGCCTGGAAGCCTCGGAAACCCCGCGCTCGCTGTCGTTCTGCAGCCACGCGGTGCAGGCGCGCGCGCTGCTCGTGATCGAGGACGCGGCGCAGGATCCCCGCTTTGCCGACAATGCGCTGGTGACCGGCGAGCCGCATATCCGCTTCTATGCCGGGCATCCGGTCTACAGCGATGGCGAAGCCGTGGGCACGCTGTGCATCATCGATCGCGCGCCGCGCCGCCTGAACCAGGAGCAGCGCCAGGTGCTGGCCGACCTGGCCGGGCTGGTCGAAATTGAAATCAATCACCTGAAGGCGGTCACCGCGCGCATGCTCGCCGAGCAGGCGCTCAAGTCGCTCAACACCGACCTGGAAGCGCGCATCGTCGCCCGCACCGCCGAACTGGAAGACAAGGTCGCGCAACTGTCGCACGAAGTGACGCAGCGCGAAGCGGCCGAAGCGCTGCTGCGCGAGAGCGAAGCCTGGAACCGCACGATCATCGATTCGTCGTTCAGTGGCTTCATCGGCGCCGACAGCAATGGCGTGGTGGTGGCATGGAACACGTCGGCCGAGCGCATCTTCGGCTGGTCGGGCGAGTACGCGCGTGGCCGCAAGTTGTCCGAGCTGGTGATGCCGGCGCAGCAGCGCGAGGCGCATGACGCGAACATCCGCCGACTGCTCGATACCGGCGCCGGCCCCTACCTGAACCAGAACGTCGAACTGCCGGCGCTGACGCAGAGCGGACGCCAGATCACGATCCAGATGACGGTGGCAGCGCACGAATGGAACGGCGCGCGTTACATCGGCGCCTTCGTCAATGACATCTCGGACCGCATCCGCACGCAGCAGCAGCTGGAAGAAAAACAGGAACTGCTCGACGCGGTGCTCGAATCGATCGATGTCGGCGTGGTCGCCTGCGACGCCGTCGGCAACCTGACGCTGTTCAACCGCACGGCGCGCGCCTTCCATGGTCACGACCTGAAGGCGATCGCGCCATCGGAATGGCCGCAGTTCTACTCGCTGTACCACGGCGACGGCCAGACCGTGATGGCGATGGACGACGTGCCGCTGGTGCGCGCGCTCAAGGGCGAAGTGGTGCGTGACGGCGCGATGGTCATTGCGCCGGCCGGCCGCCCGCCGTACACGCTGCTGGCCAGTGGCCGCCCGCTGCGCAGCGCGCAGGGCAAGACCCTGGGCGCAGTGGTGGCGATGAAGGACATCACCGAACTGAAGGCATCACGCGACCGCCTGGCCGACAGCGAAGAACGCCTGCGCACGATTACCGACAACCTGCCGGTGCTGATCGCGCACCTCGATCAGGATCACCGCTACATGTTTGCCAATGCGGTGCACCAGTCATGGCTCGGCAAGGCGTCCGAGCAGGTCGTCGGCCAGACCATGGTCGAAGCCTTCGGCGAAGACTTCTACCTGCAGCAGAAGGAAGCGCTGGACGATGCCTGGCTGGGCAAGGCCTCGCAGTGCGAGCATGACATCGTGCGCAAGAAGCACATCCGCATCGTCCACTCGACCTTCCTGCCGCATCTGCGCGACGGCGAAGTGGTGGGCGTGTACATCCTGACGACGGACGCCACCGCTGCGCGCATGCACGAACGGAACCTGCACGCGCTGGCCCACACCGATGCGCTGACCGGCATTCCGAACCGGCGCCAGTTCGAGCTGGCGCTGCAGGCAGCCGTGGAGCGCGCGCCGCAGCGCGAGCGCGCGTTTGCCCTGTTCTATCTCGACATCGATTTTTTCAAGCGCATCAACGATACCTACGGCCACGCAGTGGGCGACATGGTGCTGGTCGAATTTGCACGGCGCGTGCGCAAGGTGGTGCGCAGCTCCGACATGGTGGCGCGCCTGGCCGGCGACGAATTCACGGTGCTGCTCGACGAAGTCAATTCGCCGCGCGACGTCGAGCTGGTCGCCAAGAAGATCATGCAGGTCATGGAAGCACCGTTCATGGTCGGCTCCCAGCCGATTTCCGTCAGCGCGACCATTGGCATCGCACTGGCCGATGCGCCTGGCGTGACGGCGCTGACGATCAGCGAGCTGGCCGACAGCGCCTTGTATGAAGCCAAGGACAAGGGGCGCAACACGTTTGCGATTGCGCGGCTGGCGATGCTGCCGGCGGTGGAGCAAGCGTCCGTGCTGGCCTGACAACGTCGTTCCAGCGAAGGCTGGAACCCAAGTTCAGCACCTTTGCCGCAACATCGACAGCGGCCCGCAACAGACCTGGATTCCAGCCTTCGCTGGAATGACGGTCTTCAGGTCAGCGGCGCCCCGTCGCGAGAATCGCCTTTTCACATGTCGACGAATACGACGGCGGTGCGCGGCGGTACCGTGAATGTGCCGCTGGCGCCGTCGAAGCGCGCCTTGAGCGCGCGCTTGTCGGCCGCGCCAGGTGCGCTGTGCACCGGATGCAGTTTCAGGCGCTTGCCGCGCAGCGTGGCGTCCTTGATCGTGTGCGCCCGTTTGTCGACGTTCACGAGGTAACCCATGCCGGCAAAGCCTGCGCCCGGATAGCCCTTGCCATCGATCCAGGCGGCCAGCACGGTCGGTTCCTGCTGCGGCCCCGTGTTGAAGAAGCGCAGGCGCGTGTTGATGTCGTCGGCCGTGCGCAGGCGCAGCAGCGTACTGCTGGCGCGGATGCGCAGCAGGTCGCGGAACGCGTCGCGCGCGAACGCGATGTCGGCGGGCGCCGGCTTCATCGCGGCATTGGCCAGCAACGGCTTGAACAGCGGCCAGTCCTTTGCATTGTCCGGCGCCGGCGGCAGGCCGGTGCCGAAGAAGTTGTCCTGGTACGTCCAGTCGATGCGGTTGAACCAGTCGCCCGAATTGAAGCTGTTGCGGTCCAGTGATTTCGAGCGCAGCGTGTCGATGCCGGCGTGGTAGTACGCCACGCCCTGGCTGAACGCATTGATCGCCATCCCCAGCACCTGCACCCGCGCGCGCTCCGCGCTGTTCGTTGCCACGGGCAGCTTGAGCACGTTGATGTCGTACAGCGTCTGGTTATCGTGGTTCTCGACGTAGTTGACCGCTTCGCCCGGCTCGCTCGCGTAGCCGGCCGGCTGGTTGCCGCCATAGACCATCGCCTGCAACTGGCGCACCTGGCCATCGAACCCTTGCATCGGATACGTGCGCACCGAGCCGGCCAGGCCGACGCGGATCAGGTCTGCTGCGCGCAGCAGGTCAGCCTTCTGTGCGTCGCCGCCAAGGGCGTTCGCATCGTACACGAGGCCATTGATATAGCCCTGCTGCCTGATCACAGGTTCGCCGGAGTCGCCGGGCGAGCCGCCGCGCACGGCGTCGCGCGCGCGGTCGCTGAAGGTGCCGATGCCGGTGCCGTTCAGCGACAGCTGCGACGCCTGCACGAAGCGCGCGCCATCGGCCACTTCGCCGAAGTTCCAGCCTTCGCCGATCAGCTGCACGTGGCGGCCCGCCGCCGCGTCGACGGCCTGCTGCAGGCGCACCATCGCTTCGCGCGGCTGGTGGCCCATCAGGTCGAAGCGGAACGAATCGATCTTGTACTGGCGCGTCCACAGCACCGACGAATCGATCATCAGCTTGGCCATCATCGTGTTTTCGGTTGCCGTGTTGAAGCAGCAGGTCGACGCTTCGATGCCGCCCACGGCGTTCAGGCGATGGTAGTAGCCCGGCACCACGCGGTCGAGGATCGACTTTTCTTCCTGGCCGGCGATGAAGGTGTGGTTGTAGACGACGTCGGTACCCACGCGCAGGCCGGCCTTGTGCAGGTCCATCACCATCTGGCGGAACTCGATGATGCGGCGCGCGCCGTCCTGTGGGTCGCTCGCGTAACTGCCTTCGACCGCGTTGAAGTGCTGCGGGTCGTAGCCCCAGTTGAAGCAGTCGGTGTGCGCGGTCTTGACCACCAGTGCCTGCTGGCTCTCGCCATCCGGCGCGCCGGCAGGGGCGGGCTGCGCGCATGCCACTTCAGGGATGCTGCCGATGTCGTACACGGGCAGCAGGTGGATGTCGGTCAGGCCTGCCTGCGCCAGCGCCCGCAGGTGCCGCATGCCGTTGGAACTGGTCTCGCCGAACGCGCCGTACTTGCCGCGTTTGGCCGGCGGCACGGTCTGGTCGATCAGCGAAAAGTCGCGCACATGCAGCTCGTAGATGACCATGTCGGTCTGCGCCTTGACCGTGGCCGGTGGCTGCGTGCCATCCCAGCCGGCGGGCTTCAGGTGCGGCGAGTCCAGGTCGGCGATGTAGCTGCGTTTGGAGTCTGCATTCAGGCTGACCGAATACGGGTCGGTCACCAGGTTGCGTACCAGCCCGGCGCCATCGGCGACGACGTCGACCGCGTACTTGTAATAGGTGCCGGACAAATCGCGCGGGACGCTGGCGGCCCAGGCGCCGGTGCGTGCATCCAGCGTCATCGGCAGCACGGCGTTCGCGCGGCCCGTTGCGCTGTCATAGGTGCACACCGCGACATCGCGCGCGGTCGGCGCCCACAGCTTGAAGGCAGTCTTGTCGCCGGTGGGCGTCGCGCCCAGGTCCGGGATGCGTTCGGCCGCTGAATACAAATCGTCGAGCGCGCCGGCCGCCTGCACGCGGGTTGCGTCGCGCACGGTGCCGTCCGGGTTCTCGTGGACCAGCACCAGCTGTTCGCGGTGCAGGGCAGGCAGGCGCGCCAGGTCGGCTTCCTGCACGCTCAGGGTCGGACCGCTGGCGACCCACTTGAAGCGCGCGGCCGCGGCTTGCGGTACCGCTACGCGCGCGACAGCCAGCGTGATCGCGCCGGCGCTGCCGGTGACCTTGCTGCCCGCCGTGGCCTGGATGCCACCGACAGGCGAGTGGTACAGGCGGTATACGCCATCGCCAGATGCGCCGGGCCAGCGCACGAAGCGGCGGTCGAGCCAGACGGCGCGCGCGTCGAACCTGGTCGCGGAGGCGCTGAGCACCTCCTGGAAGGCCGGGCTGTCGCAGGTGGCGAGAGGAACGGCGGCATATGCGCTCGAGGACAGCGATGCTGCCAGCAGGGCAAGGTGACGTTTCATGGACCGCTTACCCCGCGACGCTGGTGCGATAGTGGTCGACCATGCGGTAGCGCGTCGCATACCACCCGAACGCCGCCGCCGACAGCAGCGCGAACGCGGCAAAGAAGTACATCTGGAACGCCATCACCCCGACGCCCGAGCCTTCGATATACGCGATCACCGATTCGTTCTTGACGCTGGCATTGACGATCAGCACCCACAGGTTGCCGACCGTGACGGCCAGGTACCACAGTGCCATGATCACGCCCTTCATCGATGCTGGCGCCTGGCTGTAGGCGAATTCGAGACCCGTCGCCGAGACCAGCACTTCACCCAGCGTGAGCAGCGCATACGGCGCGATCTGCCACGCGATCGAGACGGCGTCGCCGGCGTCGAGCGCTACCTGCAGATTGCCCACGACGATCCAGGCCGCGGCCGACAGTGCGATACCGGCCGTCATGCGGCGCAGTGGCGTCGGCTCGACGCCCATCTTGCGCATCAGCGGGAACAGCGCGATGTTATTCAGCGGGATGAGCAGCATCACGAGCAGGGGATTCAAGGCCTGCATCTGGGCCGGGATCACGTAGAAGGTCCAGCCCAAGAGGTTCACCTGCGTGGTCATCGTGTTGGCCTGCACGATCCAGGTCGAGGCTTTCTGGTCGAACAGCGACCAGAACGGCGTGACGAGCGCGAACACGATCAGGATGCGCAGCACGGCGCGCACGCCATCCACCGCGTCGTCCGGATGCAGGCCGCGTGCGCGGTCGAGCTGCATCGACGTGCCCATGCCGCCAAAGGCCATCAACAGCACCAGTGCGGTACAGGCAGCGATCACGAAGCCCCATTGCGCGGCCATGGCCAGCGACGCCAGTGCGCCGGCGGCGCCCAGCAAGGCCAGGTTCAGGCCCGGACGGCCCTGGCCCGGCTGCCTGGCCAGCAACGCGCTTTTCGCCACGCGCATGAACGAGTGCGGATTGGCCGGTGCCGGTGGCACGTGCACGTACTTCTTCTTACCGCTCCAGAACACCATCGTCGCGATGAACATCAGGATGCCGGGCACACCGAAGGCCCAGGCCGGACCGTAGTCGCGCAGCAGCAGCGGCATCAGCAGCGACGCGAAGAACGAGCCGAAATTGATGATCCAGTAGAAGGCGTCGAAGACGACTTTCGCCTTGTCCTTGTTGGTGTGGTCGAACTGGTCGCCGACGAAGCTGGCCACCAGCGGCTTGATGCCGCCCGAGCCGAGCGCGATCAGGAACAGGCCGAAATAGAAGCCATTGACGTTGTCTTCAAAAATGGCCAGGCAGGCGTGACCCAGGCAATACACGAGACTGAGCCAGAACACCGTGTTGTACTTGCCGAAGTAGCGGTCGGCCAGCCAGCCGCCCAGCAGCGGGAAGAAGTAGACGCCGATGACGAAGGTGTGGAACACGTGCTTGGCTTCGCCGGTGCGCATGTCTTCCGGCAGGAACATCAGCAGCGTCGTGATCAGGAACGGCGTCAGGATGTTGCGCATCCCGTAGAAACTGAAGCGTTCGCACCCCTCATTGGCAATAATGTAGGGAATCTGCCGGGGCATGCGCCCGGTGCCTGGTTTTGCGAGAGATGTCATCGAACCGCTTCCTTGAATTGGCAAACAGACGCGATGCTATGACGGGGACGCCTCTCTTTGCAACAGAAAAATTGTCGTGAAACAAACTAGAAACAAACTGGCAACATGGCTGCGTAGTTTAGGTACGGACGAAGAATCGGCGAAATCGCATATAACGTTTCAAGTCTTTGAAATCAAACGACTAAATGCGATTTATTGCTGACTGGCCGGAATTGTCAAGAAGGTTCGCCTGATGTATATTGCCTAGAATTCCACATCACGCACCCGCCCGGACTTGCCCATGACCCAGATCTCGACGACCGACAACCCGAACTGGTGGCGCGAAGCCATCATCTATCAGGTGTACCCGCGCAGCTTCCTTGACACCGACGGCGATGGGGTCGGCGATCTGAACGGCGTGACCGCAAAGCTCGACTATATCGCGAGCCTGGGTGTGGACATCGTCTGGCTCTCGCCGTTCTTCAAGTCGCCGATGGCCGATTTTGGCTACGACATCGAAGACTACTGCGACGTCGATCCGCTGTTCGGCGACCTGGCCGACTTCGATCGCATGGTCGCCAAGGCGCACAGCCTGGGCCTGAAGATCATGATCGACCAGGTGATGTCGCACACGGCCGACACCCACAAGTGGTTCGTCGAAAGCCGCGCCAGCCGCGACAATCCGAAGTCGGACTGGTATGTGTGGGCCGACCCGCTCCCGGACGGCAACCCGCCCAACAACTGGCTGTCGGTGTTTGGCGGCTCGTCGTGGCAGTGGGACACCCGCCGCAAGCAGTACTACCTGCACAACTTCCTCGTGAGCCAGCCGCAGCTGAACTTCCACAATCCGCTGGTGCAGCAGGCCCACCTGGACGCGCAGCGTTTCTGGCTCGAGCGCGGCGTCGACGGCGTGCGCATGGATGCGTGCGTGTTCCACTTCCACGACCGCCAGCTGCGCAGCAACCCGCCGGCGCTGGTGCGCGACACGTCGACGGTGACGGACGTGAACCCGTACGGCATGCAGGCGCACCTGTACGACAAGACGCAGCCCGAGAACATCGCGTTCCTCGAGCGCGTGCGCGCACAGCTGAATGAATTCGGCGCCGTGTCGATCGGCGAAATCAGCTCGGACGATGCACTGGCCCAGATGAGCGAGTACACCGAAGGCGGCAACAAGCTGCACATGGCCTACAGCTTCAACCTGCTCACGCCGGTCTTCAACGCCGCGCATGTGCGCCGCCAGGTCGAGGAATTCAACGAACGCGTCAAGGATGGCTGGGCCTCCTGGTCGGTCGGTAACCACGATGCGATCCGCGTGGCCACGCGCTGGGGCGGGGCCGCGCCGAGCGCTGGTTTCACCAAGCTGGTACTGGCGATGCAGCTCTCGCTCAAGGGCACGCCATGCCTGTACCAGGGCGATGAACTCGGCCTGACCGAGGCCGATGTCCCGTACGAACTGCTGCAGGACCCGTACGGCAAGACCTTCTGGCCCGAGTTCAAGGGCCGCGACGGCTGCCGCACGCCGATGCCATGGGTGGCCGATGCGCCGCACGCGGGCTTTACCGACGGCCAGCCATGGCTGCCGGTGGACGCCGCGCACGTCAAGGCCGCGGTTGACCTGCAGGACCGCGACCACGATTCGATGCTGAATTTCCAGCGCCGCTTCATCGCGCTGCGTCGCAGCCTGCCGCAACTCACGCGCGGCGAGATCGCGTTCTTCGATGCACCCGAGCCGGTCCTGGCCCTGCGCCGCGACCTGGCGGGGCACGACAGCGTGCTGGCCGCGTTCAATCTGTCGGGCGAAGAGGTCAGCTTCGACTGGCCGGCAACCGACGGCGTGGCGCAGATGCCGGTCGACGGCTTGCAGGGCAGTGCGCAGCAGGGCCGCGTCACGCTGGCGCCTTACGGCGCCTGGTTTGGCACCGTGGCGGCGAAACGCTGATGGCCGGCGCGCAGCCCGAGAAATTCGCGCGCACGGCGTTTGCCGATGGCCCGCGCCTGCTCGCGGACATCGGCGCAACGCATGCGCGCTTCGCGCTGCAATGTGCGCCCGGCGTGTTTCGCGACGTGGCGGTGCTGCGCTGCGACGACTTCGCCGGCATCGTGCCGCTGCTGCGCCATTACCTGCTCGACCACCAGGACGTCACGCTGCACCACGGCGCGTTTGCGGTGGCCAATCCGATCAGCGGCGACTATGTGCGCATGACCAACCGCGCATGGGAGTTTTCCACCGATGCGGTGCGGCGCGAACTGGGCCTGGCCACGCTGTTGATCGTGAATGACTTCACGGCGCTGGCCACGGCCTTGCCCAATTTTGCGCGCGACGACCTGATGCAGGTCGGCCCGGGCAAGGCCGTGCCGGGCGCCGTCATCGGCGTGCTGGGCCCGGGCACGGGCCTGGGCGTCTCGGGCGGGATTCCGACCGCCGACGGTTTCGTCACGCTGGGCAGCGAAGGCGGGCACGTGAACTTCGCGCCGTTCGACGAGCGTGAATTCGCGATCCTGCAATATGCGTGGCGCGAGTGGCCGCACGTCTCCAACGAACGCCTGATTTCCGGGCCCGGGATGGAAGTCATCTACCGCGCGCTGGCCGATCGCAATGGCGTCGAGGCCGTGCCGCGCACGGCCGCAACGATCGTGGCCGGCGCGCTCGAACAGAACGATGCGCTGTGCCTCGAAACACTCGAGTGCTTCTGCGGCATGCTGGGCGGCGCGGCGGCCAATCTGGCCGTCACGCTCGGCGCGTTTGGCGGCGTGTACATCGGCGGGGGCATCGTGCCGCGCCTGGGCGAGTGGTTTGCCAGCTCGCCGTTTCGCGCGCGCTTCGAAGCCAAGGGGCGCTTCTCGGACTACCTGGCCGACATTCCGACCTGGGTGATCACGACGCCGAACCCTGCCTTCCATGGTGTGGCCACCATCCTGGCCGAGCACCTGCGCGGACGCAGCGGCGCCAACACGCTGATGGAGCGCATCACGCAGCTGCGCCACGAGCTCTCGCCAGCGGAAGGGCGCGTGGCCAGCCTCGTGATCGACCAGCCGCGCATGGTGCTCAATGAACCGATCGCCGAGATCGCGCGCCTGGCCGACGTGAGCCAGCCGACCGTGATCCGGTTTTGCCGCTCGCTGGGGTTTCAGGGCCTGGCCGACTTCAAGCTCAAGTTCGCCAGCAGCCTGACCGGCTCGATCCCCGTGCGCCACAGCCAGGTGCGCCTGAGCGACAGCACGCACGATCTGTCGGCCAAGGTCATCGACAACACGGTGTCGGCGATCCTGCGTTTTCGCGACCAGCTCGATGTGCGGTCCCTTGACCGCGCGATCGAGATGGTCAGCCGCGCCAAACGCGTCGAGTTTTACGCGATGGGCAATTCGCGCGCGGTGGCGCTCGATGGGCAGCACAAGTTCTTCCGCTTCCGCATCCCGACCGCGCTGTATGGCGACGCGCACCTGTTCACGCTGGCCGCCGAATTGCTGGGGCCGGGCGATGTGGTGATTGCGGTGTCGAATTCAGGCGGCCTGCCCGAATTGCTGCAGGCGGTGGACATCGCGCGCGCGGCCGGCGCCGACGTCATCGCGATCAGCAACAGCCAGTCGCCGCTGGCACGCAAGGCCAGCGTCTGCCTGGCGGTCGATCATGCCGAAGACAGCACGAGTTTTCTGTCGATGATTTCGCGCATCCTGCAGTTGCTGCTGATCGACATCATGGCCGTCGGGATCTCGGTGGATGGCCAGCATGGACCGGCCCCGGGCCAGGATCCGCGCCGGCTGCTGATCTCGCACCTCGACAGCTAGTGTTCAGTCAGCGCTTTTCAGGTTGACGCGCTCGATCTTGCGGCGCCATTCCTGCAGGCTCAGGAGGGTGTCCGACTCGGTATCGTCGACCAGGATCTCGCTGCCATCCTGCGCAACCAGAAAGCTTTCCTGCCGCCGCGCGTCCTGCGCGCGGTTCTCGACAAAACTCAGCTGGTAATAGGTCTTGCCGTTCACCTCGCGCGGCACCGGGTCGTCCTCGACCACGGCGCCGCGCGCCTTGCCGCCCGTGCGTCGCTCGATCTGCGCCGACCAGGCAGTCAGTTCCGGCAACGCCAGCAGCGTGGCCATCGCCTGTTCCTTGCTGTAAGCCGGTGCCTGAACGACGGGTGCGGCCGGCGCCGCTGCGGGCGGCGCCACGGGCCGCTCGGCGCGCTTGCAGCCGGCAACTGCACAGCACAGGGCGATTGCGGCAAGGGTCGTGCGCAGGGTGTACGAGGCGGTGGCGCGATTGGACATGGCAGGTTCCGGAAGACGAGACGGCCATACTAAACCATGCTTGTTTTAGCGGCAACATACGTCACCCGCAAGCGCCGTACGGGTGTTATTATTTCCACATGGAAATGCTTTCGTGGTTTTCGCCACGATCTTCAGTTGTTTCGCGATGGCATCTGATTTAGTTTGTGCAACTAATGATATTCTGTAGGATCACTCCTACCAGTCAATACACCGCATGGACACCCGCGCTACCTATCAACGTCGTCTCGAACGAAGCTCGCACCGCGAAAAACGCCTGATGACGCTGGCCGTACTGGGCGTTGCCGTCGGCGTGGCCGGTGTCGTGCTGCCATCGCCATCGATCAGCTGGCCGACGTTCGGCGAGGCGTCGAATGCGGCCCCGGTTGCCGCAGCGCCGGCACGTGTCTTGAGTCCGACGGCGCCAACGGCGCAGCAGACCGCCTCGGCGCGGCGCATCTACCGCCACTCGGTCGTGCCGGGCGGCGTGGCGGACAAGGTCGAACTGGCGCAGATCCTGCGGACCGACCGGGTCGTGGCGGCGCACTATGCAACCTTCAATGTCGAGAACGCGCGCGCCGTCACCGTGACAAGCCCGCGCGCCGTATATGTCTCGTACCGGAAGAACGACCAGATCTACTGGACGTCGAAGAAGGTCATGCTCGAGAAGGGCGAAACGCTGCTGACCGATGGCGAGCATGACATCCGCGCCCGCTGCGCCAACCGCATCTCGGACGTGCCGCAGTATCCGGTCGAACGCCATGGCCCAAGCGAGGCCGAACTCGATACCGTGCTCGATGCCGGCGCCCCATCCGATCTGGTGGGTGTGCCCGGTGAAGAGGGCGGCTTGCTGCCCGTGGGCATGGACGACGTGAACACCAGCGAGGCAGTGGGGCAGCGCTACTATGCCACCAGCTTCCCGAATGGCGCTGGCCTGCTGACGCTGGCAAATGCCACGCCGACGCCGATGCCGTCCCGCCCGGGTCAGGCACCGAGCCTGCCGGACTGGTATGACACACCGATCTATCGTGGCGGCGTGCCAGACTTTGCCAGCCCGGTCGCTGGCAACGAGGACACCACCATTGACGTGTTGTCGCCGGTGCCGGTGCCGACGCCAGCGCCGGGTAGCGTGGTCGCTGGCGATACGGGTGGCGTTGGTCGTCCTGGCAGTGACACGGGACCGATCCCGGTCGCTATGCCGCCATCCCTGCCAACACCGGTTGCGGTGATCGATACGCCGGGTGATACGCCTGTCACGCCGGGCACGCCAACGACACCGGGCACGCCAACCACGCCTGGCACGCCAACCACGCCGGGCACGCCGGGCACGCCAACCGCGCCGACGCCGCCGGGCAATACCGTCGTCGAGCCGGTCCCGCCGACCGAAGTGCCCGAACCGGGCACGCTGTGGCTGGGCGGTGTCGCACTGGCTGCGCTGCTGTGGCTGCGCCGCAAGGGCCCGCGCGCCCGCTGAGTTGCGCTCAACGCACGATGTGCAGACAACAAAAAACCCGCGAGGTGTGAGCCTCGCGGGTTTTTTATCGTGGGTAACCTGGGCGAAGCATGCAGCGCGCTTCGCCCGGACCGCCCCGGCAATTACATCATGCCGTCCATACCACCCATACCGCCCATGCCGCCCATACCACCCATGCCGCCGGCTGGCTTGTCTTCCGACAGTTCCGAGACCATGCAATCGGTGGTCAGCATCAGGCCGGCGATCGACGCTGCGTTCTGCAGTGCCGAACGGGTGACCTTGGCTGGATCCAGCACGCCCATTTCGACCATGTCGCCGTAGGTGCCGTTGGCTGCGTTGTAGCCGTAGTTGCCGGTGCCGGCCAACACTGCTGCAACGACGACCGATGGCTCTTCGCCGGCGTTCTGGACGATCATGCGCAGTGGCTCTTCCATTGCGCGCAGGACGATCTTGATACCAGCGTCCTGGTCAGGGTTGTCGCCCTTGACCGTGATGTTGGCACGGGCGCGCAGCAGGGCCACGCCGCCGCCGGCAACGATGCCTTCTTCCACGGCAGCGCGGGTAGCGTGCAGTGCATCTTCAACGCGTGCTTTCTTTTCTTTCATCTCGACTTCGGTGGCTGCACCGACGCGGATCACGGCAACGCCGCCGGCCAGCTTGGCCACGCGCTCTTGCAGTTTTTCGCGGTCGTAGTCCGAGGTCGCTTCTTCGATCTGGGCGCGGATCATCTTGACGCGGCCTTCGATCGATTCAGCCTGGCCAGCGCCGTCGATGATGATGGTGTTTTCCTTGCCGACTTCGATACGCTTGGCCTGGCCCAGCTCTTCCAGCGTGACTTTTTCCAGCGTCAGGCCGACTTCTTCAGCGATGACCTGGCCGCCGGTCAGGACAGCGATGTCTTCCAGCATGGCCTTGCGACGGTCGCCAAAGCCCGGGGCCTTGACAGCGACGGTCTTCAGGATGCCGCGGATGTTGTTGACGACCAGGGTCGCCAGCGCTTCGCCGTCGATGTCTTCAGCGACGATGACCAGTGGACGGCCAGCTTTTGCGACTTGTTCCAGTACCGGCAGCAGGTCACGGATGTTCGAGATTTTCTTGTCGCACAGCAGGACGAATGGATTTTCGTGCACAGCGACTTGCTTGTCCGGGTTGTTGATGAAGTACGGCGACAGGTAACCGCGGTCGAACTGCATGCCTTCCACGATGTCCAGCTCGTCGTTCAGCGACTTGCCGTCTTCCACGGTGATGACGCCTTCCTTGCCCACTTTTTCCATCGCTTCAGCGATGCGCTCACCGATCGAGGTTTCCGAGTTGGCCGAAATGGCGCCGACTTGTGCGATCTCTTTGGTGGTGGTGGTTGGCTTGGCGATCTTGCGCAGTTCTTCGACGGTGGCAGCAACTGCCTTGTCGATGCCGCGCTTCAGGTCCATCGGGTTCATGCCGGCGGCAACGAACTTCATGCCTTCGCGGACGATGGCCTGGGCCAGCACGGTTGCGGTGGTGGTACCGTCACCGGCGTTGTCGCTGGTCTTGGAAGCAACTTCCTTGACCATCTGCGCGCCCATGTTCTGCAGCTTGTCTTTCAGTTCGATTTCTTTGGCGACCGAGACACCATCCTTGGTGACGGTCGGCGCGCCGAACGAGCGCTCGAGCACGACGTTACGGCCTTTCGGGCCCAGGGTGACTTTGACTGCATTGGCGAGGATGTTGACGCCTTCGACCATCTTGGCGCGCGCTGCGTCGCCGAATACTACTTCTTTAGCTGCCATTTGTTATTTCTCCGAAATGTTCGTGAGTGGGATCAGAAATTACAGTGCGACGATCGCGAGGATTTCTTCTTCGCGCAGCACCAGCAGTTCCTGGCCATCGATCTTGACGGTCTGAGCGCCATACTTGGAGAACAGCACGCGATCGCCGACTTTCACTTCCAGAGGGCGGAGCTGGCCGTTATCTTGCACTTTACCGTTACCAACGGCGAGAACTTCGCCTTGGTCCGGCTTCTCTGCCGCGGCATCAGGGATGATCAGGCCGGACGCAGTTTTGGTTTCCTGGTCGAGACGCTTCACGATTACGCGATCGTGCAGAGGGCGAAGGTTCATGCAAAACTCCTTAATATTCAATGGTTTAACTGGCGTTTTTGACGCCGTCGCAGCAACTTGTCGATGCTGCGCCGGTCTGCAAAGAGTTGTTAGCACTCTCAGCTAACGAGTGCTAATTATAGGGACGATACCCTGTCATTTCAAGGCGCATGATGGCGAAATCATTGTAAACAGGTGATATAGCGCAATGATGACATTGGCATTTGCACCATGTTTGCTGCGCCTTGTCCGCAGCGCGCGGCAGGACGGGAGGCCGGCAGCGTACACCGCCAGCCATAACGGTGCCGCACGCCAGCGCGCTACTACTGCCGCACGGCAATACGCACCGGTTGACGGAAAAAGCAACTCGATCCTATAGTGTCGGATGATTTCCGAATTCCAAGACCTCTCAGACAAAATCGACCGGCTTGCGCAACTGACCCAGTCGTTGCGTGCCGAGAACTACCTGCTGCGCCAGGCCAATACGCTGCTCAGCGCCGAGAACGTGGCGTTCAAGGAGCGCCTGATCGAAGCGCAGCGCCGCGTCGAAGCGCTGCTGGACGAGCTGCCCAAGCCACCAGACGAATCGGACGCCGCGGACGAACCTGCCGCAGACGCGCCACTCGATGCCAATGCGCCGGTGCCGCCGCATCTTGCCCACGCCCGCCGTGAGGGGACAGCATGATTTATCTCGACGTACATATCATGGGCCAGTCGTACCGCCTGTCCTGCCGCGACGGCGAACAGCGCACGCTGCGCGAAGCCGTGAGCTACCTCGACAGCAAGATGTGCCAGTTGCGCGATTCGGGCAAGGTCAAGGGTACCGACCGCATCGCTGTCATGGCAGCACTGAGCGTGGCCGCCGAATTCCTGTCGGTGAAATCGCCGCAAGGGCCGCTGTCGGACATGTCGATCCTCGAGGTCAAGCAAAAACTCGAGTCGATGCACACGGTGCTCGACCGCGTTCTGGCTGACCAGGAAAATCTGGCCTGAAAGGCCGAATCCGTTTGACAGGACTGGTCAAAGGAGTAAACTCCTTCCTACCCTGCGGTGTTCGAGATTTGCCATATATTCCTTGAACCATTCTTACGCATAGGTCGTGGAACAAGTTCGATGGGTGTGAGCGTCGCTAGTCCGACGAACCCGAAATTGATCTGACCGTGACCGCCTTGAACCGTTGTGGTTCAGGATGCCGGCAAAAACGGCACAGGCGGGGGCTAGACATACAAGCGGTTGCGCACTCGGTACGCAGCCGCTTTTTTTTACGTGTGCGTCCGGTGCATCGTGTGCTGGCAGGGAGAACAGCGCGATGCGCTACTGGTTGATGAAATCCGAGCCCGACGAAGTCAGTTTCGACGACGTCCTGGCCGCCCCCGGCGCCACCGTGGCCTGGCTTGGCGTGCGCAACTACCAGGCGCGCAACTTCATGCGCGATGCGATGGCCGTCGGCGACGGCGTGCTGTTCTACCACTCGGGCGGCAAGCTGCCCGGCGTGGCCGGCATCGCCGACATCGTCAGCGGCCCATACCCGGACGCATCGCAGTTCGACACCACCAGCCATTACCACGACCCGAAGGCCACGCCGGAAACGCCGCGCTGGGTCTCGGTCGATGTCAAGGCGGTTGAAGCGGGCCGCTTCGTGCCGCTGGCCGAACTGCGCACGGTCGCCGCGCTGGACGACATGGTGCTGCTGCAGAAGGGCAGCCGGCTATCGATTTCGCCGGTCACGAAAGCCCAGTACACGGCCATCGTCGCGCTCGTGCGCGGCAAGGGCGCGCCATGATGGCGCCCGCATTCGATCCGCTGCTGATCCTGGCCCTGCTGGGAATGGGTGCGTTTGGCGGCTTCGTGGCCGGCATGCTTGTCGTCGGCGGCGGCATGATCCTGGTGCCGTTCATCACGATGATCTTCACGGCGCGCGGCTTTCCCGAAGAACTCGTCGTGCACATGGCGATCGCCACCTCACTGGGCACCATCTTCTTTACTTCGTTGTCGTCGGTGCGCGCGCATCACAAGCACGGCGCCGTGCTGTGGCCGGTCGTGCGCCTGTTCACGCCCGGCATCCTGATCGGCGCCTGGGTCGGGCCCTGGATCGGCAAGCAGATGAACACCTCGGTGCTGGCCTTCTTTTTCGGCTGCTTCGTGGCGTTCTCGGCGATCCAGATGCTGATCGGGAAAAAACCGGCGGCGGCGCGCGAACTGCCCGGCAAACCGGGCATGTTCGCAGCGGGCAGCGTGATCGGCATCCTGGCCGGGCTCGTGGGCGCGGGCGGCGCCTTCGTCTCGGTGCCGTTCATGACGCGCTGTAATGTGCGCATCCATAATGCCGTGGCCACCAGTGCGGCGATCGGCTTTCCGGTGGCGCTGATGGGCACCCTGTCGAACATCTATTTCGGCTGGGGCGAACCCGGTTTGCCGCCCTGGTCGCTCGGCTTCATCTACCTGCCGGCGCTGGCAATCATCGTGCTGGCCAGCGTGTCGATGGCGCCGCTGGGCGCGCGCACCGCGCACAAGCTGCCGGTACGGCAGCTGCAGCGCAGCTTCAGCGTCATCCTGTGTGCGCTGGCCGCCTACATGTTCTGGAAAGCCTTCAACTAGGCCTTGCGCACCCGCGCGCGGTCCAGCGGCAGGTCGCGCATGCGCAGGCCGCAGGCGTCGAACACCGCATTCGCGATGGCTGCCGCGGCCGGACCCTGCGCCGCTTCGCCGGTGCCCAGGAACGGCTGGCCAGGGCGGTCGATCAGGTGCACGTCGATCTGTTCCGGCGCCTGGGCAAAGCGCAGGATCGGATACGACGCCCAGTCCACCGTCAGCACGCGCGATTCGTCGAAGCGCACCTGTTCCAGCAAGGTCCAGCTGGCCGACTGGATGATGCCGCCCTCGATCTGGTTGCGCACGCCGTCCGGGCTGACGATCTCGCCGCAATCGACGGCGCTCACCGCGCGCGTGATGCGCACCAGGCCCGTCTCACGCGCCACCTCGACTTCCACCGCAATGGCGCAGTACGACGCCAGGTTTTTATAGCGCGCAAATGCGAAGCCACGTCCGCGCCGGGCCGGGCGCCGGTAGCCATCCCAGCCAAACTTTGCTGCCGCCAGCTTGACCACGTCGAGCGCGCGTGGATCGTCCAGGTGCCGCAGCCGGAACGCCACCGGGTCGCTGTTCGCGGCGCGCGCCAGTTCGTCCATGAAGCTTTCGATGGCAAACACATTGCAGTAGGCGCCCAGGCCGCGCAGTGCCGATGAGCGCAGGACCGGCTTTGGCTGGAAGTGGTGCACCACGCGCGCATTGGGCAGCACGTAATACGGAATCGCATTGCGGTCGCCGCTGCCTTCGGGTTGCGGTGCCGGCTTGGCGACCGGTGGCGCAAACGGGCGCGCCAGGTGCGTGGCCGCCAGCAGGTTGCCGGCCTTGCCGGGGCGCGTGTTGTGCGGCGGCGTGAAGACGTCGTGCTGCCAGTCGGTGATGCGGCCGGTGCTGTCGAGCGTGGCGGCCACCTGCACCACCATCGCCGCGCCGAACGGCTCCCACGCATGTTCTTCTTCGCGCATCCACTGCACGCGCACGGGCCGGCCGGGCAGGGCGCGTGCGAGCAGGATGGCGTCGGCCGCGACGTCGTCGGCGCCGTTGTGACCATAGCAGCCGGACCCCTCGACGTGGATGCAGCGGATCGTGTCTTCGTTGACGGCGATCAGTTCGGCCAGGGCCGTGCGCAGCGGATAAACACCCTGCGCATGGGTCCAGACCGTGTAGCGGCCATCGACCAGCTGCGCCACGGCGCACGAGGGGCCAATTGACGCGTGCAGCTGGAACGGGCGCGTATAGCGCGCGGCGAACTTGTGGCCGGCCGATCCGGCGGTGCCGCGCGCCAGGATCGGCAGCGCCTCGGCGGGCTGGGCGCGGATGAAGGCATTCATGTCGGGATGCACCGGCAGCGACGCCGGTGTCTCCCAGCGCGTGGCCCGCGCCAGCGCCGTTGCCGCCTTCACGGCGCGGTACTCGCCCTCGGCGATCACGGCGAGAAAGCGTCCGTCCCGCACCACCTTGAGCACCCCCGGCAGGCGTTCGATCGCGGCGACATCGACGGCGATCAGCCGCGCGGCCTGCGACGGTGGTCGCACGATGCGCGCATGCACCATCTGCGGCAGCCGCAGGTCTTGCACGTAGGCCGCGCCGCCCGTGACCTTGGCCGGGATGTCGACGCGTGGCACCGACTTGCCGATGGCCGTGCGCGGGCCTGGCGGAGGTGGCGCCGGCGTCGGCGTGGCGCGCAGGTGCAGTTCCTGGCCCGTCACCAGCTGGCCGAACGTGACGCGCCGGCCGCCCGCGCTGAACGCGCCATCCTTCAGTATCAGGCTGCCCACAGGCGCGCCAAGCCGCGTTGCGGCCAGTTCACCCAGGCGCATGCGCACCTGGCCGGCCGCATGGCGCAGCGCCGTGCCGCTGTCCTTCATCGAGTTGCTGCCGGCGGTGATGCCTTCGTCCGGCGTGCGCGCCGTGTCGGCGGTCACGAGCTGCAGCCGGCCAGGCGCCAGGCGCAGTTCGTCGGCCACTACCTGCAAGAGCGCGGTCTTGATGCCCTGACCCAGTTCGGCCTTGCCGGTAAATACCGTGATGCGTTCATTGGCTTCGATCCGGATCCAGGCGTCGAGCCAGGGCGACTTGTCCAGGCTCTTGGGCAGCTCGCCGGGGGCGGCAAAGGCGGTTGCCGGCAGTGCGAACGACAGCGTCAGGGCGCCGCCGCCAGCGAGAAAGGCACGGCGGCCGGTATCGATCGTCATTGCTTGCCCTTCGCTGCCAGCGCATTGGCGGCGCGCCGCACCGCGCGCAGGATGCGCATGTGCGTGCCGCAGCGGCACAGGCTCGGCGACATGTGGGCGCGGATCTGGGCGTCGGTCGGCGCGGGCGTGCGTTCGAGCAGCGCCGTGGCCTGCATCAGCATGCCGGCGATGCAGTAGCCGCACTGGGCGGCCTGCTCGTCGATGAACGCTTGCTGCAGCACGCCCGGCGTGGTGGCATTGCCCAGCCCTTCGACGGTGCGCACCGGCCGCTGGCCGACGACGGACACCGGCACCATACACGACATCGCCGGCTTCCCGTCCAGCAGCACGGTGCACGAACCGCACTGGCCAAGGCCGCAGCCGAACTTCGCGCCATTGAGTTCCAGGTCGTTGCGCAGCACGTACAACAGCGGGGTGTCGGCATCCTGGTCGACGGCATGCACCTTGCCGTTTACCTGCAGGCGGTAGGTCGTCATTCTTTGCTCGCTTTGCGCACGGCCTTGTCCAGATCGGGCCACACGGGTTGGTTCGCGCCATATTTGCGCAGGTAGGCCGACAGGGCGCCGGTCTGTTCCTCAGTCAGGATCGTTTTAAAGGCCGGCATGAAGCGCGACGGCTCGCCATCGGGCGGCGTGATGCCGTCCAGCGTGATGTGAATCAGGTCGCGTGGGTCGGGGTCGTACAGCGCGATCGCCTTTTGCAGCGGCAGCGCGGTGCCGGAACTGGCGTCGCGCCCGGCGTCGTGGCAGCGTGCGCACGAATTGGCATACACGGCGTAGCCGAGCGTCATGCGTTGCAGGTCGGTGTCATTCTTCGCGGGCTGAGGCAGCGGGCCGGCCTGCTGCGCCGGTGTCGCGCGCGGCGGCGCCTTGGCCAATTGAGTGTGGGTCCAGGCGGCCAGCGCCACCACGTCACGCTCGTCCGCTTGCGCCAGGTGCGTGACCACATCCTGCATCGGCCCGGCCGCCATCGCGTGGTCGTGCGCGACGCCGGTGCGCAGGTATGCCTGCAGCTGGTCGCGGGTCCAGGGCAGGGGTGATGGCGAATGCTCGTTCAGCGCCGGCGCATACCAGTCATCGGCTTCGCCGCCGCCAAGCTGTTTCTTCAGGTCGGGTCCGCCCAGCAGCGTGCGCGGTGTGTGACACGCTGCGCAGTGTGCGACAGCATCCGCCAGATACGCACCGCGGTTCCATTCGGCCGATTGCCCGGCCACTGGCTGCCATGGCGCGTCGTCCAGGTACAGCACATTCCAGAATGCGACCAAGGGGCGGAACCCGAACGGGAAGGTCATCCGGTTCTCGCGCGCCGGCGCCACAATCGCGGGGCGCGTCATGAAATAGGCATACAGGTCCTGGATGTCGCCGTCGGTCATCCGTACATAGTGGTTGTACGGGAAGGCGGGATACAACAGGTGACCATCACGCGCGACGCCTTCGCGCATCGCGCGTGTAAAAGCTGCTGCGCTCCAGGCGCCGATGCCGGTGGTGGTGTCGGGGGTGATGTTGGTGCTGTGGACCGTGCCGAACGGGGTGTTCATCGGCTTGCCGCCGGCGAATGGCCGCGACAGGTCCGGCGTATGGCAAGACGCGCACATGCCAAGGCGCGCCAGGTTGGCGCCGCGGTCGATGCGGGTGGTGTCGAAGGATTGTGGTGCGGTGTGCGGCGCGAGCGTGGGCCGCCACATGATGGCAAACGCGATGCCGCTGGCGACGATGACGGCTGCGAGCAGCAGCCACCAGCCGATATGTCGTGTGCGCCGGACTTGAACCATCGGGACTCCATATAGAGGAGTCCCATTGTGAATGCAGCAAGGGTGGGCGCTCTGTGCGTTCGCCCACCCAGGGGACTTATGCCGTCACGGGCTGCGCCGGTGCTTTGCGATATGCCCACACCAGCATCGCCAGCGCAGCGACGATCATCGGCAGCGACAACACCTGGCCCGACGTGATCGGCAGGCCGAATACGGTGGTTTCCCAATCCGGTACGCGGAACCATTCGGTGAAGAAGCGCGCGCAGCCATACAGCAGCGTGAACATGGCGCCCACGGCCAGGCGCGGACGCGCCTTGCGCGCGAACATCCACAGGATGATGAAGACCAGCACGCCGTCGATCAGCGCCTGGTACAGCGGCGACGGATGGCGCGGACCGGCCACGCCCGGCCAGATCATCGCCCACGGCAGGCTCGGATCGGCCAGACGCCCCGGCAGTTCGGCGTTGATGAAGTTGCCCATGCGGCCGGCTGCGTAGCCGAGCGGCACGAGTGGCGCGATGAAGTCGTACACGTCGAGGATGTTGCGGCGGCGCTTGCGGGCCCACAGCGCCATCGCGATCAGCACACCCAGGAAGCCACCATGGAACGACATCCCGCCGCGCCAGATCATGAAGATCTCGAGCGGGTGCGCCAGGTAGTACAGCGGCTGGTAGAACAGCACTTCGCCCAGGCGGCCACCGATGATCACACCGAGCATCCCGTAGAACAGCATGTCGTCCAGGTCATCCTTGGTCCAGCCCTGCACCGCCACGTGCGGCATGCGGATGCGCACGCGGCCCAGCATGATGAACAGGGCAAAGGCGACCACGTACATCAGGCCATACCAGTGGATTTGCACCGGCCCGAGCGCGAGCGCGATCGGGTCCGGCTGCGGATGAATCAGCATAATCAGTCTTTCTTCAATAAGTCCAGGAAGCCCTTGAGGACGGGCGAATCGTTATCGCGCCGCCATGCCAGGCCCGTTTCGGCCAGCGGCGTGGCGTCGCGCAAGGCACGGTATTCTACGCCGGGGCGCATCAGGTTCGAGACGGATTGTGGCACAAGTGCCAAGCCCATGCCGCCGGAGACCAGGCTGACGATGGTCTGCATCTGGATCGCCTCCTGCCCGATCGTGGGCAGCACGCCGGCGGCGCGGTAGCACGCCAGGATCGCATCGTGCAGGCTGGGCGCCACCGTGCGCGGGAAGATCACCAGCGGCAGCGGGGGCAGGTCGCGCAGCCACACCGGCCCCGGTGCGGCCAGCGCCGCCAGTCCGCTCGGCGCGCACAGCACCAGCGGTTCGTCGAGCAGCTTACGGTAGTCAAGCGCCGGATCGGCCACGCCCGCCGGTGCGCCCGGCTGCAGCGGGATTACGAAGCCGGCATCGATGCGGCCGGACAGCAGGTCGTCGAACTGCACGTCGGACGTCGCCTCGTGCAGCACCAGGCGCACGCCCGGGAATGCGGTGCGGTAGCGGCGCAGCACGTCGGGCAGCATGCCCAGGCCGGCCGTGGACACAAACGACAGCGCCAGGCGGCCTGCTTCACCGCTGGCCGCGCGCCGCACCAGCTCGGGCAGGGCGCTGGCTTCGTCGAGGATGCGGCGGGCTTCGGGCAGCAGCGCGCTGCCGGCCGCCGTCAGGCCGACCATGCGGCGGTTGCGCAGGAACAGCGGCGCGCCGAGCAGGTCTTCGAGATTGGCGATGCTTTGGGAGAGCGGCGGCTGCGTCATGTGCAGGCGCTGTGCGGCGCGGCCGAAATGCAGCTCTTCGGCCACGGCGACGAAATGGCGCAGCTGGCGCAGTTCGGGATGCATTGATGGAGAAGATGAATGAACAAGTCTGGGTGAGTTGTTCAATGTATCACAGCACAACGACGACAGCGCCGGGGTCTTGTCAGCGGCGTTTTTCCAGCGATTTTTTCACGCGGTCGGCGCGGCGCTGTTCATCGACGTCGTGAGCCTTGCGCTTGTCCAGGCCCAGTGCCTTTTCGATGTACTCGAACCAGATGAACGCGACCACCATCAGGCCGATGATGTACCACCAGGACAGGTCGGCGAAACGCCAGACTTCGAAGCCGCGCAGGGCGGCAAGCAGGGCGATCAAGAGGATCAGGGGCATGGTAAAAACTCCTTGTGACCGCACATCTTACGGCGTAAATGATGCCTATGGGAAAATCTGGCAGTTTTCTGTTACACCGTATGAGCAAATGTGGTGATCGCGTTACAGAGTGTATCGCTTGCAGAAGGTCTGGAGGATTGCCGGTAAAATTCACTCAGTCATTAATCCGGAGAATCCCATGAAGCGGTCCCTGTTGTTGTGTGTCGTGCTGTCGGCGTTTGCGTCAGGCAGCGCCCTGGCCCAGGCCGACCTGGCCAAGGCCAAGAATTGCATGGCCTGCCACACGTCGGCTACCAAGCTGGTCGGACCGGCGTACAAGGACGTCGCCGAGAAATACGCGGGCCAGAAGGGCGCCGAAGACAAGCTGGTGCAGAAAGTGCTCAAGGGCGGTTCGGGCACCTGGGGCCCGATCCCGATGCCGGCCAATCCACAGGTCAGCGAAGCCGAAGCACGCTCGCTGGTCAAGTGGGTGCTCGCGACCAAATAAGCCATCCGGCTGCAGCACGACATGAAGCGCGCCTGCGTGAGCAAGGCGCGCTTTTTCATTGGGGGGCGCACAGGCAGCGTGGTGTAAGATCGCCCCTTGTTCGCCTGCGACCCCACCTGACCAAAGCATGACCACCATCGATTCCCCTGTACCCGATACGCCCCGCCAGGTCGTCAAGCCCACCATCGGTGTCTACCGTCGCCACCTGCTCGTGTGCACCGGCCCGCGCTGCAATGCCGATGGCGCTGCACAGGCGCTGTTCGACAGCCTGGGCGAGAAGCTCAAGGCCGGTGGCCTGGATGGCGGCCCGCTGCGCGTCAAACGCAGCCGGGTGAGCTGCTTCGCCGCGTGCAAGGGCGGGCCGATCGTCTGCGTCCAGCCGGACGGTACCTGGTACTACGACGTCACGCCGGAAAATATGGACCGCATCATCGACCAGCACCTGTGTAAGGGCGAGCCGGTCGGGGACCTGGTGTTCCACCAGGCGGACACACAGGCGTGACGACGATGGCGCACCGTTTCGACGACGCCCAGGTCGACGGCGTCTACCGCGCCATCGCCGAACGGCGCGACGTGCGCCACTTCATCCCCGGCGCGGTCGACGAGGCGGTGCTGCTGCGCCTGCTGACGGCGGCGCACCAGGCGCCCAGCGTCGGCATGATGCAGCCGTGGCGCTTCATCCGCATCGCGTCAACGCCATTGCGTGAACAGATCTGCGCGCTCGTCGAAGCGGAGCGCGTGGCCACCGCCGACGCCCTGGGCGAGCGTGGCGCGGAATTCATGCGCCTGAAGGTCGAAGGACTACGTGAATGCGGCGAGGTGCTGGTCGTGGCGCTGATGGACGGGCGTGAGCGGCATGTGTTCGGGCGCCGCACGCTGCCCGAGATGGACCTGGCCTCGGTGTCCTGCGCAATCCAGAACATGTGGCTGGCAGCGCGCGCCGAAGGCCTGGGGATGGGGTGGGTCTCGTTGTTCGATCCCAACCACCTCGCGACCTTGCTCGGGATTCCGGAAGGCGGCAAGCCGGTGGCGATCCTGTGCCTGGGCCATGTGGCCGCGTTCTATGAGAAGCCGATGCTGGAACTGGAAGGCTGGGCCCAGCGGGGCACGCTGGACGATTTTGTCACGTTCGACCGCTGGTAGCGGCCGCAGTTGCGGCATCAGCTCGGGATCAGCTCGCAATCAGCTCGCAAACAGTTTCAGTAACGCCACTGCCGGGGTCGCTGCGCCGATCCGGCGATTGGCTTGCGCCGCTTCCAGCACCTCGACCAGATCATCGTATTTGTCGGCCTGACGATCGTTCAGGTTGATCATGTTCATGCTCCAGCGTGGGAACGTACGGAACTTGGCTGGTTCGTTGTACAGGACGCGCGAATTCTTGTGGCGCGGATCGAGTTCGATCTTCTGGTACAGCTTGTCGAGCGTGCTCACCGGCCCCTCCAGCACCTGCAAAAACCACCCACCGTTGTAAAACAAGCTTCCCGTCACGTCGAGTGGAGCATTGTTGTTTTTCGCCGTATCCTGAATGGCGGCCAGGTCGGCAGGGGACATCTTGCGGGTGGCCTGGCTGACGTAGACGAGTTGATTGATCGACATTGTAAAATTCGTTCTTATTGGAAAGAAGGAACGATACCGTGTCAAAAAGTGGAAGTCGATGTAATGTTGTCGTGTGGAAATCAAGGGCGGGTCAAAGGTGCGCGTGCGGAGATTCTGCCGTCAGTCTTCCGTGCGACGAACCGCTATCACACCCATCAACATTGCCAATCCATGAACGCCCGAAGTTTCCCTATAATTTTGTCAAATCTTACCGACCAGACAGGAGAAACAAATGAGTGTGGACAATATCCCGGCCAAGTGCCCGTTCAGCGGCGCAGCCGGCACCGGCACGACCAACCGCGACTGGTGGCCAAAGGCGCTGCGTCTCGATCTGCTGGCACAGCATTCGGCCAAGTCCGACCCGATGGGCGGCGACTTCGATTACCGCGCCGCCTTCAACAGCCTCGACCTCGACGCAGTCAAGGCCGACCTGGCCAAGGTGATGACGGATTCCCAGGACTGGTGGCCGGCTGACTTCGGTCACTACGGCGGCCTGTTCGTGCGCATGGCATGGCACAGCGCCGGCACCTACCGCATCGGTGACGGCCGTGGCGGTGCCGGCCGTGGCCAGCAGCGTTTCGCGCCCCTGAACAGCTGGCCCGACAACGTCAGCCTCGACAAGGCGCGCCGGCTGATCTGGCCGGTCAAGCAGAAATACGGCGAAAAGATTTCGTGGGCCGACCTGATCATCCTGACCGGTAACGTCGCCCTTGAGACGATGGGCTTCAAGACCTTCGGCTTTGCCGGTGGTCGCCAGGACGTGTGGGAACCCGACCTCGACGTCTACTGGGGCCGTGAAAACAAATGGCTGGGCAGCGACGAGCGCTACACGGTGGGTTCGCCCGGCGTCGAAGGCCGCGGCGTCATCGACAAGGATGACGACAGCGAGATCACCCATTCGCGCGACCTCGAGAACCCGCTGGCGGCAGTGCAGATGGGCCTGATCTACGTGAACCCGGAAGGCCCGGACGGCAAGCCCGACCCGGTCGCATCGGCGCGCGACATCCGCGACACGTTTGGCCGCATGGCCATGAACGACGAAGAAACCGTGGCGCTGATCGCCGGCGGCCACACCTTCGGCAAAACCCACGGCGCCGGTCCGTCCGAGCACGTCAAGGAAGAGCCGGAAGCGGCCGGCCTGCATGCGCAGGGCTTCGGCTGGCAGAACAGCTTCGGCAGCGGCAAGGGCCCGGACACGATCACCAGTGGCCTCGAAGTCACCTGGACCAGCACGCCGACCCAGTGGGGCCACGATTACTTCACGTACCTGTTCGGCCATGAGTGGGAACTGACGAGAAGCCCGGCCGGCGGCCACCAGTGGGTAGCCAAGGATGCCGAAGAAACCGTTCCGGATGCGTATGACGCTGCCAAGCGCCATCGTCCGACGATGCTGACGTCCGACCTGGCCCTGCGCATGGACCCGGCTTACGAGGCGATTTCGCGTCGCTTCCTGGAAAACCCGGACCAGTTTGCGGACGCTTTCGCCCGCGCCTGGTTCAAGCTGACCCACCGCGACATGGGCCCGCGCGCCCGCTACCTCGGCCCGGAAGTCCCGGCCGAAGTGCTGATCTGGCAGGATCCGGTGCCGGCTGCTGAAGGCGCGGCGATTGACGACGCCGATGCCAAAGCACTGAAAGACAAGGTGCTGGCGTCCGGCCTGGGCATCGGCGAGCTGGTGGCGACGGCGTGGGCTTCGGCCGCAAGCTTCCGCGGTTCGGACAAGCGCGGCGGCGCCAATGGTGCGCGCATCCGCCTGGCCCCGCAAAAGGACTGGGCTGCCAACGAGCCTGAACAACTGGGCCGCGTGCTGGCGCAGCTTGAAAGCATCCAGGGCGAGTTCAATGGGGCGCAGGCAGGTGGCAAGAAGGTGTCGCTGGCCGACCTGATCGTCCTGGCCGGCAATGCCGGTGTCGAGGCAGCAGCCAAAGCGGCGGGCCACGACATCACTGTGCCATTCACGCCGGGTCGCACCGATGCGTCGCAGGAGCAGACCGATGTGGAATCGTTCCATGCGATGGAACCGGTCGCGGATGCCTTCCGCAACTTCGAGAAAGCCGTGTACAGCATCCCGGCTGAATCGTTGATGATCGACCGCGCCCAGTTGCTGACGCTGACGGCGCCGGAAATGGCGGTGCTGGTGGGTGGCCTGCGTGTGCTGGGCGCCAATACCGGCGGCAGCGCCGACGGCGTGCTGACGCAGCAGAAGGGCGCATTGACGAATGACTTCTTCGTCAACCTGCTGGACATGGCCACTGAGTGGCGGCCGACCACGCGGCCTGGCCAGGGCGTCGAACGCTTCGAAGGCCGCGATCGCAAGACCGGCGAGAAGAAGTGGACCGCGTCGCGTGTCGACCTGGTGTTCGGCTCGAATGCGCAGCTGCGTTCGATCGCCGAAGTGTATGCCAGCGCCGATGCCGGCCAGAAGTTCACGAAGGACTTCGTGGCAGCCTGGACCAAGGTGATGGAGCTGGACCGCTTCGACGTGAAGTAACTGTGTAGTCTGGCCCGGGGTGAATCCCGGGCCTTTTTCTTTTCAGCCTGGCCGGTGCAGATCAGCGCGTGATGCGGCGCTTGGCGACATCGGCCAGCACCTTCGACAACCCCTGCGCATCGGCTTCGCCCGTCGCCGCGATATAGCCGCGCACATAGGCTGCCTGCTTGGCGACCTGGCTGCTGCCACCCTTGAGTTCTTCGAGCAGCTGGTCAGCCACGGCCAGGTCATTCAGTGCGCCCAGGCGGTCCTGCAGCTTTTCAAGGTGCCCGAGGTAGCGCTTGACGCGCTGCGCCGGCAGCAGGTCGCGGAAGAATTCTGCCGCGTAGCGCGCCTTCTTGGCGGCGATGCGCACACGGTGACGGCCCGGCGCATCGGTTTCGTCCAGCCCGTCGATGCGTTTGGCCAGCCGCTTCTCGGCCGCGCGCAGCAGGGGCAGGGCGCTTTTCTCGGCGCGTTCCAGCAGCGGCGAATCCTTCGGCAGGCCGCCTTCCGGCTGCCAGCGGCGCTCGCCCAGCCAGTCTTTCAGTTGCGCCATCAGCTCGGTGTAACGCGCATCGCGCAGCACGTGCAGGATCTGCGCGTGGTGACCCGTGGCGCGGTCGTGCGCGGCCTGGCGCAGCGCCTGCGCATCGATGCCCGGCACGCGCTTGATCGTGGAATCGGCCAGCACGTCCCAGTCGCGCGCGGGACCGAGTTCGCCGGACAGCCATTCGATACTCGCATGCAGCGGCACCGGCGGCGGCGCCAGTTCCTCGAACATCGCGAGCAGCGCGCGCAGGCGGCGCAGGCCAACGCGCATCTGGTGCAGGCTTTCGACATGCTGTTTCAGCACGCCCGGCACGTTCGCTTCGATCTGCGCCACACAATTCAGGCCAATGGCCTGGAACGCATCTTCGAGCGTCATGCGCCCGCGCAGGTGGACCGGTTCGGCCTTGACGGCGCCGATCGGTGCTTGTTTGACTTCTGGCGCTGTCGCTGTCGCTGTCGCTGGCGCTGGCTCTTGCGGCAGCGGCTGGTCCGTCTGCGGTTCGTCGGCTGCCTCGGTCGCCTCGGTTGCCTCGGTGATGGTCACTGCGTCCGTCAGATCGGGCGTGGCGACCGGCGCGATCTCAGGCGTCAGGTGCTTCGTTTTATGGTGCTTGCTCATGCTGGTGCCTCTCGTGGACAGTGGATGAGTCCATCATACGCCTGAGCACTCATCCGTTCACATCTCCATGACAGGCACGTGACATGGCGCACGGCAAGGCGGGGCAGCTTACTTGGCGATCCGGTAAATCACGTCCACACCCTGCACGAATTTCTGCACGCCCACCAGCTGCGGATCGCGTGGCGACGACACCGACGGGTAGCGCGGCGCATCGCTGGCCAGGCCCATCGCGTTGGACAGGTTCTTCAGTGGCGCCAGCGCCACGCCACCGGCCGGGCCCAGTTTGGCGCCAATGCCGCGCGCGATGTTCTGCGCCTTTACGCGCGCCGCGCCCAGCGCCTGGCTGACGAGTTCCGCCTCGATCCTGTCGGCATCGCTGCGGCTGAAGGCCACGGCCAGCGCTTCGACATTGGGCAAACCCATCAGGCTCCGGATCAGCGCCGTCCACCCGTTCAGGTCGCGCACCGTGGCGTGCACGGCGGCGCGGGTTTCGATCGCCGTCACCCGCTCGCCCTCCTTGAGCGGGCGGCGCAGCACGTCCTGCACCGAGATGTCCTCGACCTTCACGCCCTGTTCGGCCAGCAGCGCGCGGGCCGCTGCCAGGCGCTCTTGGACCAGCTTCCATGCGGCGTCCAGGTCGGCATCGGTGGCGACGATCTCGAAGTCGATCTCGCCCGTATCGGGCATCACGTGCAGGTCGGCAGCCGCCGTTACGTGGATGAACGGGTAGGCGGGCAGGTCGGCAGCGTGGGCGGGCGCGGCCTGCAGCAGGGCAGCGCTGGCCAATGCGGCGGCAAACATCTTGAGCATGATGATCCTTGTCGTAGCGGGAACATTCCCGGGTCAGGACAAGGTTATGACCTCTAGACCTTGATGTCTATATAAAGTAGACATCAAGGTCTATATTATGTGGCGCGCATATGCGCGCTTACTCGATCACAAACGCCAGGTCGCGGCCGTTCTGCGCCACCTGGCCCGCATAGTCGGCGGCGTGGATGCGCAGCAGGTACTCGCCCGGCGCCAGGTCGGCGATGCGCCAGCTGCCCGTCTCGATTTTGCCATCGCGCAGGCGGTTGTTCAGCGCATAGTCGAACTGGGTCGACGCGCTGCCATACACCGTGATGCCGCTGGTGGGCGCGTAGACGGCTTTCACGGCGTCAGGGTTGCGCGGCAGGCGGTCGTAGACCTGCGTGATGACGGGTTGTTCGAAGCCGGGGAGTGGCGTGCCATCGGCGCGCAGCACCTGGTAGCCCAGCTTGTACAGGCCCAGCTTGCGGCGCGCCAGGTTGCCATCGACCTGGTCATAGGCGTTGACGACGATCTGGACGTCGCCCAGCGTACGGTCCAGCTGCAGGGGCTGGCCCTTCTTCGCCGTGATGCGCTTGCCGGCAGCGTCATACAGCGCGATGCGCGATATCGTCGGCGTGACCGTGTCGACGAAGCCGATGAACGGCAGCGTCAGTGGATTGACGAGCGTGCCGCCCTGGTAGTAATCGAGGTGCACGTGCGAGAGTGCATTGAGTGTGCCGAGCTTGTCGCCAACGGCAAAGCGGGTACCGCGCGGCACCCGCACGCGCATGGCTTTACCGGTGGTCTTGCCATTGGCGGTTTCTTCGCGCTGGATCTGGAAGCGCGGATCGAGCGCGCGGCCTTGCGGGTCGCGCCCCACGCGCATGTGGATGTACGACAGCGGCCCGACACTCATGCCTTCGCCGAGGTTGTTGAAGCCCCAGTTCGCATACGGGTCGGTCACCTTGGCCGGCAGGATCGCCAGCACGGTCGCGCCGACGTCGCCGCGCACGTCCAGGCCTGCGTGGAAATGGTCGCGGCTGTCGCCGCCATACGTGCCGCGTACTTCGCCCATCACGCCCACCACTTCATGGACGGTGTCCTGCGGGCCGATCGGCCAGGGCATCGGTGCCGTGCGCCGTTGCAGCGCCGGGCGCGCCAGTACCGGAGCGGCTTCGCCCGCACGCGGCGGCGCCAGGCGGTGCAGGCGGTGGGCGTTGGCATCGGCCACCACCAGGCTGCCGTCGCGCGCGACGGCGATGCCGCGCGGGCCGTTGAGCTGCACGGTGCCGTCGCTGCCGAAACCGTTCGGCTCGAGCGGGCGGTCGGCATCCTCCAGCGGGCGGAATTCGCCCGTCGGCGTCATCTGCAGGATGCGTCCGCCGGCACTGGCGACGATGTACAGGTAGCCGTCGCGCGTGACGGCCAGGCCGACCGGGCGGCGCAGCGCGGGCCGGCGCTCGGCCTCGGGCGGCAGCGCGAGCGTGTCGACCGTGCCGTCGGGGCGCAGGCGGCGCACCGCGTTGTTGCCGGTGTCGGCGATGTACAGGTTGCCGTCATGGTCGACGGCCAGCGCGCTTGGCGTGTCGAACGCCGCGGCCGTGCCGGGGCCGTCGAACAGGTTCGGCTTGCCGGTGCCGGCCAGCGTGGTCACCGTGCCATCCTGGGCGATGCGGCGGATGCGGTCGTTGTAGGTATCGGCCACGTAGACGATGCCGGCGTCGTCCACCGCGATGCCGACCGGGCCGTTGAACTGGGCTGCACGGCCAATGCCGTCCGCATAGCCAGGGCTGCCGTTGCCGGCCAGTGTCGTCACGGCGCCACCCGGCGCGATGCGGCGGATCGCATGGTTGCCCGTGTCGGCCACGTACAGGTTGCCCAGATGGTCGAGCGCGATGGCCGATGGCGTATTGAACGCCGCGGCAGTGCCCAGGCCATCGACAAAGCCTTCCTTGCCGCCAGCCAGCGTCGAGACGGCGCCATCGGGCTGGACGACGCGGATGCGGTTGGCCTCGCCCCCGTCGGCGACATAGATCGCGCCGCGCGGGCCGATCGCCACGCCATACGGATCGCTGAAGCGGCTGGCCAGCGCGGCGCCATCCAGCGCGCCGTCCTGGCCGTCTCCGGCCAGCAGGTGCACGCGGGCGGGCCAGAAGGGCTGGGTAGTGGCCACCGGCGCCGTCAGCACCGGGGTGGCGCCGCTGTGGGATTCGATCCGGTCGGTGTACCAGAAGACGGTGCCGACGGCCAGGATGGCGGCGCCGGCAAGCGCTGCAATGAGGGGAGTGCGTTTCACGAAGACGACCGGAGAATGGCTGAAGTTGCGATCTTAGCCGAAACACGCGAACGGATGGAACAGGGGAAAACGCAAACGCCGCCGGACAGAGGTCGCGGCGGCGTGCGGTCAATACGTGTTGCGCAATCGGTGCTGCGGTATTAAATACGCAGATCGTCCAGCGACTTGCCCTTGCCCAGTGCTTCAACGACCCATTTCGGTTGACGGCCGCGGCCAGTCCAGGTCTGGGTATTGTCGGCAGGGTTGTGATATTGCGGACTGACTTTGGCGCCGCCCGTCTTCTTGGCTTTGGTACCGCCCTTGGCCAGCAGTTCCTCGACCGAGATGCCCATATTCTGGGCGATCTCGAGAATTTGCTCACGCGCTTTCTTTACGTCTTGCTGCTGGCGGTTTTTGATCTCCTTTTCGATATCGAATTGAAGACCTTTCAGTTCGGCGAGGTTATAACCCGACAGATTGATGTTTGCCATTTTGTTTCTTCCTTGATTAGGTGATTCGATTCGTTTCGAAGAGCCGCGCAGGGATTTTACTATTGAATCGTCAAATTGGAATGACAATCGTGCGCGGGGTTAATTTCGAATCAAATGGAAGGCAGAATGGCCAGTGGTGCAGATTTATTTGTCCAGCATTCTGATGTGCGCGATTTCCTGCGAAACTGCGCGCGTGACGACGTCGCTCAGTGTATCGCCGAGACTGCTGCGAATATCGGCCGAGAAACTGGCCATCGCTTTGTCGACCGCGTCGGCAATGCCGTCACGCAGGCGCTGTTCGAGCACGAAATCGATCCGGCCCTGCAATTGCTGCAGGACGCGCCCGGTGACGCGGCGCTCCATCACGCTCCATTGCTCGCCGCTCCAGTGGTCGACGGCGCGCTGTTCCAGCGCCTCTGGCGCATCGTGCGGCGCGGCGTCCGTGACTGGCGCAGGCGGCGTCACCGGCACGTCCGGCACGATTGGTTCCGCGACGATCTCGGTCAGGACGGGAATGCTTGCATCGAAAGCGGGATCGTGGCTCATGACTGTCCTGCGACGAAGTGGGTCAGGGGATAGGATTCTTTTTTATACGCGATATAGCGTTTGCGGCCTTCGGCGGCGTCTTCTTCATCGATCGAGATAATTTCAAACACGCGCGCGAATTGCGTGAAATTGCGCGGCCTGCGGCGCGTCAGGTTCACCAGCATATCGTGGTGCGGCAGCTCGCTGTCTTCATTATCGGTAATCACGATCGGCGTTTGTGGCGCCAGCGAATCGCCTGCCATCACGTGCGGAATGAAATCAGTATCCGACACGGTCCACATTGCCGCATTCAAGGCGTCGGCCTGTTCGGGGCTATCGGCCAGCACGACGATTTTGGCGCGCGCGCCATATGCCTTGCGCGCAAGGCGGCAGGCATAGGCCAGCTTATCCGGGATATTGGTATGAAAGTCGATGCGGGTCATGGGCGCTTATGGAAAATCGGGAGTGCGCTAACACTCCCGACAGGGTCAATCCAATTGGTCAGGCATTCATGCCGCTGTGGCGCAGCAAGGCATCGATCGATGGCTCGCGGCCGCGGAAGGCCTTGAATGAATCGAGCGCCGGGCGCGAACCGCCCACCGCCAGGATCTCGCGCTGGAAGCGCCGGCCCGTTTCGAACAGGTCGGCGCCGCCATCGACCACCGCTTCTTCGAATGCAGCATAGGCATCGGCCGACAGCACTTCGGCCCACTTGTAGCTGTAGTAGCCGGCTGCGTAGCCACCCGCGAAGATGTGGCTGAACGAATGCAGGAAGCGGTTGAACGACGGCGGCGTGATGACCGCGAAGTTGCGGCGCACGTCGTCGATCAGCGCCTGGACTTGCCCGTTGTGCGCGTCGAAGTCGTAGTGCAGGTGCATGTCGATCAGTGAAAACTCGACCTGGCGCAGCGTCTGCATCCCGGACTGGAAGTTCTTTGCGGCCGTCATCTTGTCGAACAGCGCCCGTGGCAGCGGCTCGCCTGTTTTCACGTGCGCCGTCATCTGCTGCAGCTTGTCCCACTCCCAGCAGAAGTTTTCCATGAACTGCGATGGCAGTTCCACCGCATCCCATTCAACGCCCGAGATGCCCGACACCGACAGTTCTTCGACTTCGGTCAGCATATGGTGCAGGCCGTGGCCGAATTCGTGGAACAGTGTGGTTACTTCGTCGTGCGTGAACAGCGACGGCTGCAGCACGCCATCTTTCATTGCCGGCGGCGTGAAATTGCAGACCAGGTACGCCACTGGCGTCTGCACGGTGCCGCCGTGGAGCAGGCGGCGCCCGCGCGCATCGTTCATCCACGCGCCTTGGGCCTTGCCGGCGCGCGCATACAGATCGAGGTAGAACTGGCCGACCAGCTGGCCGTCACGCTCGATGCGGAAGAAGCGCACGTCCGGGTGCCAGGTTGGCGCGTCGTCCGGGCGCACGGTCACGCCGAACAGCTCCTGGATCACGCCGAACAAACCGGCGACCACTTTCGGCTCGGGGAAGTATTCCTTCACTTCCTGGGCCGAGAACGCGTAACGCTGCTCGCGCAGCTTTTCGGACGCGAAGGCCACGTCCCACGATTGCAGGTCGTCGATTGCCAGCTCGTCGCGCGCAAACGCGCGCAGTTCGGCCAGGTCTTTCTCGGCATACGGGCGGGCGCGGCGCGCCAGGTCTTCCAGGAATTCGATCACGTGCTGCGGGCTTTGGGCCATCTTGGCCACCAGCGAGATATCGGCAAAGCTGCCGTAGTCGAGCATCTTTGCTTCTTCATTGCGCAGTTGCAGCAACTTGACGATGTTGGACGAGTTGTCCCACTTTGCGACATCGGTAAACATGATGCCAGCGTCGGACGCCTTGGTCGCGGTGGCGCGGTAGATCGTTTCGCGCAGCGCGCGGTTGGTACTGAACTGCAGGATCGGGAAGTACGACGGGAAGTGCAGCGTGAACAGCCAGCCGGTCTTGCCATCGCGTTCGGCGGCGGCTTTCGCAGCAGCTTTCACGTCGTCCGGCAGGCCGGCCAGTTCGGCTTCGCTGTCGACCACGAGCTTGTAGTCGTTGGTGGCATCGAGCACGTTTTCCGAAAAGCGCGTCGACAGCTGCGACTGCTCTTCCTGGATTTCGGCAAAGCGTTCTTTCTTGTCGGCGGCCAGTTCGGCGCCGCCCAGGCGGAAGTCGCGCAGCGCGTTCTCGACGATGCGCTTGCGGGTGTCGCTCAGCGCGTCGAAACCGGCGCTTTCGCGCAGCTGCCTGTACTTGGTGAACAGCGCCTCGTTCTGACCCAGCGCGGTCGAGAACTCGACCACTTTCGGCTGGTTCTCGTTGTAGGTGGCGCGCAGTTCTGGCGTGTCGACCACGTGGTTCAGGTGGCCGACCACGCCCCAGGCGCGGCCCAGGCGCTCGCCGACGTCGTCGAGCGGGGCCAGCGTGGCCCAGGTAACCTCATCCAGCGGCGCCTCGAGCTGGGCCACGACGGCGTTCGCCTCAGCGATCAGACTGTCAATGGCGGACGTGACATGTTCGGGCCTGATCGCGTCAAAGCGCGGCAGGTCGGAAAAGTCGAGGAGGGGATTGCTCGTTTCGTTCGTCATCAATAGTCCTTCCAGATTCGTTAGCGTTGGTTCTTCAATTCGCGTTCCGCCGATTCCACCGTGTTTTGCAGCAGCATCGTGATCGTCATCGGGCCCACACCGCCCGGCACCGGGGTGATGTGGCCAGCCACGTCACGCACGCCGGCAAAATCGACGTCGCCGCACAGCTTGCCCGCGTCGTCGCGGTTCATGCCCACGTCGATCACGATCGCGCCCGGCTTGACCATATCGGCGGTCAGGGTATTGCGGCGGCCGACAGCGGCCACCACGACATCGGCCTGGCGGGTGTGATAGCCCAGATCCGCGGTCGCGCTATGACATATGGTCACGGTGGCATTGGCTTGCAAGAGCAGCATGGCCATTGGTTTGCCGACGGTGTTGCTGCGGCCGATGACGACGGCGTGCTTGCCGCGCAGGTCGACACCCGTGGTTTCGATCAGTTTCATGCAGCCGTACGGGGTGCAGGGGCGGAAGCCTTCCAGGCCCGTCATCAGTTCACCGGCCGACAGCACCGAGTAGCCGTCGACATCCTTGGCCGTCGAAATCGCTTCGATGACCTTGTTCGGGTCGATGTGCTTCGGCAGCGGCATCTGCACCAGGATGCCGTGGATGGCCGGGTCGGTATTCAATGCTGCAATGCGATCGAGCAGGGCGGCCTCGCTCAGGTCGGCGTCGTATTTTTCGAGCACCGAATGGAAACCCACGTCGCCGCAGGCCTTGACCTTGTTGCGCACATAGACCTGGCTGGCAGGATCTTCGCCGACCAGGATCACGGCCAGGCCGGGCTGCTTGCCGGCTGCGGTGAGCCTGGCAGTGCGCGCGGCGATGTCGGCGCGCAGTTGTTGGGAAAGGAGGATTCCGTCGATGTGTTGGGCTGGCATGGTGGGAGGCTCGTCGCTGGACAAAAACAGAATTATACGGCCCACGCCCGTCTTGCCGGTCGCTGTCGGCCCTTGCGCGAAGCTGAAAATGCCCATTTCTGCCGTGTTTCAGGCGCTTCGGTATACGATGTTTGATGGCAGGAAGTTCAACGTTTCCCTATACAAATTGTGCAGTTGCAGCATAGGTTTTCACATTATGAAATCGAATATCATAGTTTGAAAATGGGGAAGTCCACTGTTAGAATCTGATGGTTTAGCTAAAAGATAGTTCGAATTTCATCAACCGCCGCCAGCCTGCGCAGGGATCGGATGGGGCGTACCACACTAGGAGACGCATGACATGGCAGCTCAACTCGACCAGTTGACCTCGCAAACCGCCAACGATCCGGATGCAATCGAGACCAAGGAATGGCTCGATGCGCTGGAGGCGGTGATCGAACATGAAGGAACGGAACGCGCCCATTACCTGATGGAGCGCCTGGTGGACCTGGCGCGCCGTCGCGGCGCGCACGTCCCGTTCTCGAGCAACACCGCGTACGTCAACACGATTCCCGCGCACCTGAACCAGAACTCGCCCGGCAACCTCGAATACGAAGAGCGCCTGCGCTCGTGGATGCGCTGGAACGCGATGGCGATGGTGGTCAAGGCCAACCGCGCCGACGGCGATCTGGGCGGCCACATCTCGTCGTTCGCCTCGCTGGCCAATATGCTGGGCACCGGCTTCAACCACTTCTGGCACGCACCGACCGAAGACCACGGCGGCGACCTGCTGTACATCCAGGGCCACTCGTCGCCTGGTATCTACGCCCGCGCCTTCCTCGAAGGCCGCCTGACCGAAGAGCAGCTGCTGAACTTCCGCCGCGAAGTCGATGGCAAGGGCCTGTCGTCGTACCCGCACCCGAAACTGATGCCGGACTTCTGGCAGTTCCCGACCGTCTCGATGGGCCTGGGCCCGCTGATGGCGATCTACCAGGCGCGCTTCCTGAAGTACCTGCACGCACGCGGCATCGCCAAGACCGACAACCGCAAGGTCTGGGTCTTCTGCGGCGACGGCGAGATGGACGAGCCGGAATCGATGGGCGCGATCGGCATGGCCGCGCGCGAGCAGCTCGACAACCTGGTCATGGTCGTCAACTGCAACCTGCAGCGCCTGGACGGTCCGGTGCGCGGCAACGGCAAGATCATCCAGGAACTCGAAGCCGACTTCCGCGGCGCCGGCTGGAATGTCGTCAAGGTCATCTGGGGCTCGCAGTGGGATCCGCTGCTGGCCCAGGACAAGGACGGCATCCTGCAGCGCGTGATGATGGAATCGGTCGACGGCGAATACCAGAACTACAAGGCCAAGGATGGCGCCTACGTGCGCAAGCACTTCTTCGGCAAGGATCCGGCGCTGCTCGAGATGGTGTCGAAGATGAGCGACGACGACATCTGGCGCCTGACCCGTGGCGGCCACGATCCGCACAAGATCTACGCCGCGTTCAAGAATGCGCAGGAGAACAAGGGCACGCCAACGGTCCTCTTGGTGAAAACCGTCAAGGGCTTCGGCATGGGCAAGTCGGGCGAGGCGCGCAACACCGCGCACCAGACCAAGAAGCTCGATGACCAGGCGATCCGCGACATGCGCGACCGCTTCAATATTGCGATCCCTGACGACCAGCTGGCCGACATCCCGTTCTTCAAGCCGGCCGACGATGCGCCCGAAATGGTGTACCTGCACGAGCGCCGCAAGGCACTGGGCGGCTACCTGCCACAGCGCCGTGAAAAGTCGGACGAAAAGCTGACCGTGCCGGCACTGGCATCGTTCAAGGGCGTGCTCGAGCCAACCCCGGAAGGCCGCGAAATCTCGTCGACCCAGGCGTATGTGCGCGTGATCACGAGCCTGCTGAAGGACGAAAGCATCGGCCAGCGCATCGTGCCGATCCTGGTCGACGAATCGCGTACCTTCGGCATGGAAGGCCTGTTCCGCCAGATCGGCATCTTCAACCAGCAGGGCCAGTTGTACGAGCCGGTCGACCGCGACCAGGTGATGTACTACCGCGAAGACAAGGCAGGCCAGATCCTGCAAGAGGGTATCAACGAAGCGGGCGGCATGAGCTCGTGGATCGCTGCAGCGACGTCGTACTCGTCGAACAACCGCACGATGATCCCGTTCTACACGTTCTACTCGATGTTCGGCATGCAGCGCGTGGGCGACCTGGTCTGGCTGGCGGGCGACATCCGTGCGCGCGGCTTCCTGATGGGCGGCACCGCCGGCCGCACGACGCTGAACGGTGAAGGCCTGCAGCACGAAGACGGCCATAGCCACATCATCGCTGCGACCGTGCCGAACTGCCTGCCGTACGATCCGACCTTCGGTCACGAAGTCGCGGTCATCATCCAGGACGGCCTGCGCCGCATGGTGGAAGAACAGGAAGACGTGTTCTACTACATCACCATCATGAACGAGAACTACCCGCAGCCGGGCCTCAAGCCTGGCCAGGAAGAGGGCATTCTCAAGGGCCTGTACCTGCTGCAAGAGGGCGGCAAGGACAACGCCCAGCGCGTCCAGCTGATCGGTTGCGGCACCATCCTGCGCGAGTCGATCTTTGCGGCCGAACTGCTCAAGAACGACTGGAACGTCGATGCGGACGTGTGGTCGGCGCCGTCGCTCACGCTGCTGGCACGTGACGGCAACGATTGCGAACGCTGGAACATGGTCAATCCGGAGCAGCCGCAGCGCGTGCCGTTCGTCACCGAGCAGCTCGCCGCCACCAGTGGCCCGATCGTCGCGACGACCGACTACATGCGCATGTTCGCCGAGCAGATCCGCGGCTTCATGCCGAAGGACCGCACCTACAAAGTGCTGGGCACGGACGGCTTCGGCCGCTCGGATTCGCGCGTCAAGCTGCGCGAGTTCTTCGAAGTGAACCGTTACTACATCACGGTGGCATCGCTGCGCGCACTGGCCGACGAAGGCAAGATCGACCGCGCCATCGTGTCGCAGGCGATCGCCAAGTACGGCATCGACCAGAACAAGCCGAATCCGGTGACCCAGTAATGCTCATGAACCGTCGTTCCCGCGCAGGCGGGAACCCAAGTCCTTCGCGTAGCCGATTGATTCGTGCGCGCCAGGGTGCAGGCAAACTTGGGTTCCAGCCTTCGCTGGAACGACGGCTCGGACGCTAACTCAAAAAATAACGGAGCTAACACTATGAGCATTGTGGAAGTCAAAGTCCCTGATATCGGCGACTTCAAGGAAGTGGAAGTGATCGAGCTGATGGTCAAGCCGGGCGACACCATCAAGGTGGACCAGTCCCTGGTGACCGTCGAGTCGGACAAGGCCAGCATGGAGATCCCGTCGAGCCACGCCGGCGTGGTCAAGGAAATCAAGATCAACGTCGGCGACAAGGTTGCCGAAGGTTCGCTCGTGCTGCTGCTCGAAGAAGCGGGCGGCGCGGCTGACGCGCCTGCTGCTGCCCCGGCTGCCGAAGCTGCACCTGCCGCTGCACCGGCTGCCCCTGCGCCGGCTGCTGCCGAAGCGCCGGCCGCCGCACCCGCTGCATCCGGCGGCCTGGTCGACGTGACCGTGCCGGACATCGGCGATTTTAAAGAAGTCGAAGTCATCGAACTGATGGTCAAGGTGGGCGACACGATCAAGGTTGACCAGTCGCTGCTGACCGTCGAATCGGACAAGGCCAGCATGGAAATCCCGTCGAGCCATGCCGGCGTGGTCAAGGAAATCAAGGTCAAGGTTGGCGACAAGGTGGCCAAGGATTCGCTCGTGCTGGTCGTGGAAGCGACCGGTGGCGCGCCGGCTGCCGCACCTGCAGCCGCGCCAGCCGCCGCTGCACCTGCTGCTGCCGCGCCGGCACCGGCACCCGCTGCAGCACCTGCACCAGCCGCCGCACCAGCACCAGCACCAGCCGCCCCAGGCGTGACCGGCGCGAAAGCCCACGCTTCGCCATCGATCCGCAAGTTCGCGCGCGAACTGGGCGTGGACCTGGGCCGTGTGCCGGGCAGCGGTCCGAAAGGCCGTATCACCCAGCAGGACGTGCAGAACTTCGTCAAGGGCGTGATGGCAGCGCCGCCTGCTGCTGCACCAGGCAAAGCCGGTGGCAGTGGCGTCGGCCTGGACCTGCTGGCCTGGCCATCCCTGGACTTCTCGAAATTCGGTCCGACCGAAACCGTGCCGCTGTCGCGCATCAAGAAGATCTCGGGCCCGAACCTGCATCGCAACTGGGTCATGATCCCGCACGTGACGCACTTCGACGAAGCCGACGTGACCGACCTGGAGCAGTTCCGCGTCGACACCAACGCATCGCTGGCCAAGCAGAAGTCCGCTGTCAAGCTGACCATGCTGGCCTTCGTCATCAAGGCAAGCGTCGCCGCGCTGAAGAAGTTCCCGCAATTTAATGCGTCGCTGTCGGGCGATGGCGCGGCGCTGATCACGAAGCAGTACTACAACATCGGCTTCGCAGCCGACACGCCGAATGGCCTGGTGGTCCCTGTCGTGAAAGATGCGGACAAGAAGACCATCTCGCAGATCGCCACCGAAATGGGCGAACTGTCGGCGCAGGCGCGTGACGGCAAGCTGCCGCCAACCGCGATGCAGGGCGCAACGTTCACCATCTCGTCGCTGGGCGGCATTGGTGGTACCGCGTTCACCCCGATCATCAACGCACCTGAACTGGCTATCCTGGGCCTGTCCAAGTCGGCGATGAAGCCGGTGTGGGATGGCTCAAGCTTCCAGCCGCGCCTGATGCTGCCGATGTCGCTGTCGTACGATCACCGCGTGATCGACGGCGCCGGCGCCGCGCGCTTCTCCGCCTACCTGGGCGAAGTGCTGGCGGACCTGCGCAAGACCCTTCTGTGATTGGAGCGCACTGATGAGCACTGTTGAAGTGAAAGTCCCGAATATCGGTGACTTCAAGGACGTCGAAGTGATCGAGTTGATGGTCAAGGCCGGCGACACGATCAAGGTCGACCAGTCCCTGGTCACCGTGGAGTCCGACAAGGCCAGCATGGAAATCCCGTCGACGCACGCGGGCGTGGTGCAGTCGATCACGGTCAAGGTCGGCGACAAGATCAACGAAGGCACGCTGCTGCTGACGGTGGAGGAGGGCGCCGCTGCTGCTGCTCCTGCTGCTGCCCCTGCGGCCGAGGCCAAGCCGGCCGACAAGCCGGCGGACAAGCCAGCCGCGCCGACCGAATCGCAGGCGCCCGCCAAGCCGGCCCCGGCGCCAGCGCCCGCTGGTCCTGCACCGACCCCGTCGAGCTACACCGGCGCGGTCGACATCGAGTGCGACATGATGGTGCTGGGCGCCGGTCCCGGCGGCTACTCTGCTGCGTTCCGCGCGGCCGACCTGGGCATGAACACCGTGCTGGTCGAGAAGTACGCGACGCTGGGCGGCGTGTGCCTGAACGTGGGCTGCATCCCGTCGAAGGCGCTGCTGCACGTGGCCTCCGTCATGGATGAAACAGCGCACATGGCCGATCTGGGCGTGGCATTTGCCAAGCCAGAGGTCGACATCGACAAGCTGCGCGGCTACAAGGATGGCGTGATCAAGAAGATGACCGGCGGCCTGGCCTTCATGGCCAAGGCGCGCAAGGTCAACACGGTGCAGGGCGTCGGACAGTTCGTCAGCCCGAACCACATCGAGGTCACCGCAGCCGATGGCGGCAAGAAGGTCATCGCCTTCAAGAAGGCCGTGATTGCGGCCGGTTCGTCGGTCGTCAAGCTGCCGTTCGTGCCGGAAGACCCGCGCATCGTCGATTCGACGGGCGCGCTGGAATTGCGCCAGGTACCGAAGAAGATGCTCGTCATCGGTGGCGGCATCATCGGCCTGGAAATGGCGACCGTGTATTCGACCCTTGGCGCGCGCATCGACGTGGTCGAGATGATGGATGGCCTGATGCAGGGCGCGGACCGCGAGGCCGTCAAGGTCTGGCAGAAGTACAACGCGCACCGCTTCGACAACATCATGTTGAAGACCAAGACCGTCGGCGTGGAAGCGCTGCCGGAAGGGATCAAGGTCACGTTCGAAGCGGCCGAAGCGGGTGCTGCCGCGCCGGAACCGCAGCTGTACGACCTGGTTCTGGTGGCCGTGGGCCGCAGCCCGAATGGCAAGAAGGTCGCTGCCGACAAGGCCGGCGTCACGGTGAGCGAGCGCGGTTTCATCGCCGTGGACAGCCAGATGCGCACCAACGTGCCGCACATCTTCGCCATCGGCGACCTGGTGGGCCAGCCGATGCTGGCGCACAAGGCAGTGCACGAGGCGCACGTGGCGGCCGAAGCGGCCTTCGACAAGAAGACCCACTTCGACGCCAAGGTCATTCCATCGGTGGCCTACACCGATCCTGAAGTGGCATGGGTCGGCCTGACGGAAGACGAAGCCAAGCAGCAGGGCATCAAGGTCGAGAAGGGCCACTTCCCGTGGAACGCCAGCGGACGCGCCGTGGCCAATGGCCGCGACGAAGGCTTCACCAAGCTGCTGTTCGACGCTGAAACGCACCGCATCGTCGGCGGCACCATCGTCGGCACGCATGCAGGCGACATGATCGGCGAGATCGCGCTGGCGATCGAGATGGGCGCCGACGGCGTGGACATCGGCAAGACGATCCACCCGCACCCGACGCTGGGCGAGTCGATCGGCATGGCAGCCGAAGCCTACGAAGGTGTCTGTACCGATCTGCCACCACCGCGCAAGCGCTGATCGATAACGTGGCAAGCAAAACCGGGACCGTGAAGGTCCCGGTTTTTTTTGGGCGCCAGCATCGTGCATGCCGCTTGCAGCATGCTGTCAAAGGTCTAAGATGAATCTACGCTGCGGCAGCGCAGATGCCGCGTTTCTCGCACAGCCCCGGAGGGCATATGGACGAGTACAGCAACGACTACCTCGGCACCGTGTACGTGCTGCCGCAATCCCATGCGTTCGAACTCCACACCGCGATCCATGGCACAGCCACGGTCATCTCCGGCACCGTGGCCCAGCCGCTGGCGCAGCAACTGGCCGATGCGATACCCGGCGGCGGCGGGGTTGCGGATCCGTGTCAGCTTGCCTTGCGGCCACGCCGCGTCGAGGTCGTCACGCGTGAGCTCCACGAACGGCACCGGGCGCCGCGCAAGATGCATTTTCTCACCCGCGTCCACGAGGCCGACGAGCAGGACCGGCCGGTGCCGCTGTCGACCGCCTGACAACATCCGACAAAAAAAATGCCGCCAGGTTTGCACCGGGCGGCATGGAGGCAGCGGCATCGCAGGCTTCAGGCGAAGCTGACGAAGCGCTCCGGAATATCGATTGCGCCATTCTTGGCGGCTGCTGCGTAGGTACGCATGTCGGCGATGACTGCTTCCAGCTGGTCATCGCCCGGATTTTCGATAAAGCTCTTCATACGCTCTTGCAGGGCAGCTGCCTGATCACGCCATTCGTATCTGGACGACTTGCTCATACTTTCTCCTCGCGGTCACACCGCTCTTATTTGAATTCACGACACCCGTTGTGAACATTTACATAATGACATAGTTTGGCGAGGCTGTCGGTACGATGGCACACCGACTTTTTCCGCATGGCTACATTCAGGAAGCGCGGTCAGCTTTGAGCACGCTGCTGTAGAACAGTTCCATGCGTGCTGCCAGCTGGCGCCGTGCTTCCTCGCCGGACGGCTCGGCGTCCGGGAACAGAAAGCGCCCGACCGGGTCGCCGTTGATGCAGCCGATCAGGTGCGTCAGGATGATGGATGGCGGCACGTCGTCGCGCAGTTGCTGCCGGATATCCGGCCGCGCGAAGAAGCGCGCCAGCATTTCGCGCGTCATGCGCGGGCCGCCTTCGTAGAACGCTTCCGCCAGTTCGGGATTCGTGCTGGCTTCGGCGATCACCACCCGCTGCAACGCAAGCGCGTCGGGCTCGACCAGCAGGGTGTAGAAGTCGCGCGCGAATTCATCCAGGATCGTGCGCAGCGGGCGCGTGTCGAGATCCATATTGCGCTCTGCAAACAGGCGCTCCCGGCGCGATGCAAGCACGGCCTTGAGCAGGCCGGCCTTGCCGCCGAACTTCACGTAGATGGTGCGCACGGCCACCCGCGCTTCGCGCGCGATCGATTCAAGGCTGGTGCGGGTATAGCCGTTTTTCAGGAACAGCCGGCACGCAGCCTCGATCAGTTCCTGGTTGCGCGTTTCGACGTCGGCTGCCTTGGGACGCCCGGCGGATTTGGTGCAAGTCGATGCTGTATTCATACATTCGACTCTAGAGCAAAATAAAATGAAATGCAACCGTTTCATTTCTTGACTTCGTTGTATTGATGGCGAATAATGCGACGAATCCATTTCATTTCATTTCGGAGCAGCACCATGGCAGAGAACGACATCAAGGCAGGGCAGGCGAGCGCAGCGCAACCTCGGGCGGACGCTCCCGCCGCCAAGAAGCCGCCCAACAAGCGCGTTCTGGTCGTGGTCGGTGTGATTGCACTGCTGGCCATCGGCGCCGGTGGGCGCATGTGGTACCGCAGCAGCCATTTCGTGGAAACCGAAAACGCCTACGTCACCGGGCGCATGCACCAGGTCTCGTCGCGCGTGGCCGGCGTGGTCACCAAGGTACTGGTCGAAGACAACCAGATGGTCAAGGCGGGCGACGTGCTGGCGCTGCTCGATCCGGCCGACCAGGCCGTGCGCGTCGAACAGATCCAGGCGCAGATTGCCAGCATGGAGCAGCAGGTCAAGCAGTCCGACGCCCAGCTGCTGCAGGTGCGCGCCCAGGCCGGCGCCGCCGGCGCCCAGGTACGCCAGGCCGAAGCCCAGTTGCTGCGCGCCCGCCAGGACGCCGAGCGTTTCGGCCAGCTGTACAACGACACGATGAAAGCCGTGTCGAAATCCGAAGTGGATGCGTCGAGCGCAGCGCGCGCCAGCGCCGTGGCCGACGTGGCCGCGCGCCGCGACAATGCCGCCGCCGCGCAGGCCCAGATCGGTGCTGCCGAAGCGGGCCGCGATGTGCTCAAGGCCGAAATCAAGGTGCTGCAGGCGCAGCTGAAGGACGCGCGCCAGCAGCTGGCCTACAACAGCATCGTGGCGCCGGTGGCGGGCCGCATCGGCCGGCGCAGCGTCGAAGTCGGCGCGCGCGTGCAGCCGGGGCAGGCAATGCTGGCGGTGGTCGAAGACAACGTCTGGGTCGTCGCCAACTTCAAGGAAACGCAGCTGGGCGGCCTTGCGCCGGGCCAGGCCGTGAGCCTCGAAGTTGATGCGCTGCCCGACCATCATCTGGTCGGCCGCGTGGACAGCTTCTCGCCAGCGTCGGGCAACCAGTTCGCGCTGCTGCCGGCCGATAACGCCACCGGCAACTTCACCAAGATCGTCCAGCGCGTGCCGGTCAAGATCACGCTCGATCCGCAGGACGTCAAGAAGTACGCGGGCCGCCTGGTGCCGGGCATGTCGGTGGTGGCCGAGGTCAGGCTGAACCAGGACGTGAAACCGACGCAGACCGCAGCCGCGCGCTAAGCACACCATGACGAGCTTGAGCAAATCAGCCCCGTCGGGCGCGATGGGCAGCGGGATGCCCGGCGCGCCCGCCAACGGGGCCGCAGTCGACCTGCGCACCTGGGTCGCGATCGCCGCCGGCATGCTGGGCGCCTTCATGGCGGTGCTCGACATCCAGATCACCAATTCGTCGCTGCGCGACATCCTCGGCACGCTGTCGGCCACGCAGGAAGAAGGCTCGTGGATCTCCACCGCCTACCTGTGCGCCGAGATTGTCGTGATCCCGATGACGGCGCTGTTCACACGCGCCTTCGGCATGCGCAATTACATGGTGGGCACCACCGTACTGTTCCTCGTGTTCTCGACGCTGTGCGGCGCGGCCTGGAGCCTCGAGAGCATGATCGTGTTTCGCATGCTGCAGGGCTTTACCGGCGGCGCGCTGATCCCGATGGCGATGATGCTCGTGATGACGCGCCTGCCGCCGTCCAAGCGCGCCACCGGCATGGCCATCTTCGGCCTGACGGCAACGCTGGCGCCGGCCATGGGCCCGACGCTGGGCGGCTATCTGACCGAGCTGTATGGCTGGCCGTCGGTCTTCTACATCAACTGGGTGCCGGGCGTGCTGCTGATTGCCGGCATGCTGTGGGGGATGGATCCTGAAAAATCCAATGTCCGCACGCTGATCAAGGCCGACTGGCTCGGCATCGCGCTGATGGCCATGGGCCTGGCGTGCCTGACGATCTTCCTGGAGGAGGGCAACTCGAAGGACTGGTTCGATTCGAGCTTCATCGTGACCTTCGCCGCGCTGTCGCTGACCGGCATCCTGGGCTGGATTGCGCTCAGTTTTACGCGCCCCGATCCGTTCGTGAACCTGGCGCTGTACGGCCAGCGTAACTTCCTGGTCGCGACGACGCTGTCGGCGGTGATCGGCATGGGCCTGTATGGCTCGGCCTACCTGCTGCCGCTGTACCTGGGCCAGATCGCCGGCTACACGCCGATGCAGATCGGCGAAGTGATTGCCTGGGTCGGCCTGCCGCAACTGCTGGTGATGCCGTTCGCGGCCAAGCTGTCCTCCAAGGTGGACAACCGCATCCTGTGCAGCTTCGGCCTGTTCATGTTTGGCATCTCGTGCATCATGAATTCGACGATGGATGCCACCACCGGCTACGACCAGCTGATGTGGACCCAGGTCGTGCGCGCCATCGGCCAGCCGTTCGTGATGCTCACGCTGTCGAACTTCGCCATGTCCGGCCTGCCGCCGCGCGAAATGGGCTCGGCCTCGAGTCTGTTCAACATGACGCGCAATCTCGGTGGCTCGGTCGGCATCGCGCTGCTGGCCACCACGCTGACCAACCGCGAACACTTTCACTCGGCGCGCCTGGGCGAGTCCGTATCGACCTATGCGCCGGCCACGCAGGAGCGGCTCGACATGCTGACCCAGGCCTTCATCGCCAAGGGCATCGACCCGGCGGCGGCGGCCAACCAGGCACTGGGCGTGGTCGACCGCCTCGTGCGGCGTGAATCGTATGTGATGGCCTACAACGACGGCTTCTGGATCATCGGCATCATCCTGATCGGCTGCATCGCGGCGATCTGGATGGCCGACAAGGTTAAGTCGCCCGGCGGTGGGGGCGGTGGTCACTGAACCCGCATTCAATTGAAAAGACAAACCATGTTCAAGCCTGTACTTGACGGCGTCCTCGCGATCGCCATCAGCACCCTGTTCGCCGGCTGCACCACGCTGGGCCCGGATTTCAAGGCGCCGCCGGCACCCGCCGATGCGGCATTCCGCCACGTCGATGCCAGCACGGACGGCGCGCACCTGCCTGCCACCTGGTGGCAGGTGTTTGGCGACGCGACGCTCGATACGCTGGAAGCGCGCGCCTTGCGCGACAACCCGGGCGTCGAAGCGGCGGCCCAACGCCTGCTGCAGGCGCAGGCGCAGCTGGGCGTCGTGCGCGCCGGGCAGCTGCCGTCCGTGTCGGTGGGCGCGGGCGTGTCGAATGCCCGCACGTCGAGCGAAACGTCGCAGGGCCTGGCCCTCGGCGGCCGCTCGATCGAGGGCAACAACTACAGTGTGGCCGCGTCGTTCTCGTATGAGCTCGACCTGTGGGGCCGCGTGCGCCGCATCGTCGAAGCGAGCGACGCGCAGGCACTGGCCGCGCAGATCGATCGCGATGGCGTGCTGCTGATGCTCTCGGGCCAGGTGGCGTCGAATTACTGGCAGTTGCGCGGGCTGGACGCCGAAATGGCGATCCTGCGCGATGCGCTGGCAACGCGGCGTGAGTCGCAGGACCTGATCGAAGCGCGCTTCAATGCCGGGCTGTCGAACGAGCTCGATGTGTCGCGCACCCGCATCGAGCGTGCCAACGCCGAAGCCGACCTGCACGAAGTCCAGCGTCAGCGCAACCTGGTCGAGCATGCACTGGCCACGCTGGTGGGCGCGTCGCCTACTGCACCGCTCCTGCCCGAGACGGCGGCGGGCGCATTGCCGCAGCCGCCAGCGATTCCGGTGGGCCTGCCGGCCAGCCTCGTGGGCCAGCGCCCCGACCTGGCGGCCAGCGTGGCGCAGCTGAAGGCGGCCAATGCGCAGATTGGCGTGGCCGAAGGCGCGTTCTATCCGGCGCTGTCGCTGACAGGGAACTTCGGCTACGCCTCGCAAAGCCTGAACGACCTGGCCAGCGGCGGTGCGCGCCAGTTCTCGGCCGGGCCGCTGGCCCTGTCGCTGCCGATCTTCGACGGTGGCCGCAACCGCGCCAATCTGGCGCTGGCGCAAGCGCGCTACAACGAGGCACGGGCAAATCACGAAACGCGCCTGCTGACGGCGCTGCGCGAAGTCGAAGATGCGTTGTCGGACGTCGAGCAGCGCTCCAGGCAGGGCGAGGTGCAGGCCCAGTCACAGCAGGCGGCGGCGCGTGCGCTGCTGGTAGCGCAGGCGCGCTACGACCGTGGCGTGTCGACCTATCTGGACGTGACCGATGCCCAGCGCAGCACGCTGGCGGCCGACCGCGCCGCAGCGCAGATCCGCACCCAGCGCCTGCTGGCGACGGTGGCGGTGGTGCGTGCCCTGGGTGGTGGCTGGGAGCAGGGCGCGGCGCTGGCAACCGTGCGCTGACACGCGCCGACCCGTGGTTGTCACGACCGACCACGGGCAGGTGTTGCGTAATGGTGCACACGATTCAGATTTGATTCCAATGGGCAATATCGGGTGATATATTTGCGCTCGCTGAAAGAAAACAGACAGTTTTCTTTGCGACCCATATATCTCGACCCTTCCCATGAAAAACAAGAACCTCACGATCGGCGCCCGGCTGGCTTTCGGCTATGGCGTCGTCTTTTTGCTGATGATCGTCCTGGTCGCGTTGGGCGCAAGCCGCGTGGGGCGCATCGAAAATGTCCTGAATTACATCAATGACGTCAACAGCGTCAAGCAGCGCTACGCGATCAATTTCCGCGGCAGCGTGCACGACCGCGCGATTGCCTTGCGCGACGTGGTGCTGGCGGCTGATCCGGCGGGCGCTGCAACGCCCATCGCGCTGATCAAGACGCTGGACGACAACTACGCGCGCTCGGCCGGCCCGCTGGACGCCCTGTTCGCCGAGCGCACCGACATGCTCCCAGAAGAGAAGGACGCGCTGGCCGCCATCAAGGCGCAGGAAAACATCACCAAGCCGCTGATCGAGCGCGTGATCGCGCTGCACGCTGCCGGCCAGGGCGCCGAAGCAGCCGCGCTGCTGTCGCAATCGGCCGCGCCGGCGTTCAGCGGCTGGCTCGCCAGCATCAACCGCCTGATCGATCTCGAAGAAAAACTGAATAACGAAGCGGCCGCCGATGCCCGCGCGATGGCCAAGGGATTCGTCGGCTGGATGGCGCTGCTGTGCGTCGGCGCGATTGCCGCCGGTTCGCTGGCTGCCTGGTACACGGCCCGTGGCCTGCTGCGTCAACTGGGCGGCCAGCCGGATTACGCGGCATCGATCGCCTCGGCCATTGCCGGCGGCGACCTGGGCGTGGCGATCGTCACCCGCCCGGGCGACAACAAGAGCCTGCTGTTTGCGATGCAGGGGATGCGCGACAGCCTGGTGCGCATCGTGTCCCAGGTGCGCAACGGCACACTGGCAATCAGCGCCGTGTCCACTGAAATTGCCGATGGCAACCGCGACCTGTCCAGCCGCACCGAGCGCCAGACCGGCACGCTGCACGCCACCGCCACGTCGGTCGCCCAACTGACCGGCATCGTGCGCCAGAACGCCGAGAATGCACGCCAGGCCAACAGCCTGGCCGAGTCGGCATCGGCCGTGGCGCTGCGCGGCGGCGAGGTCGTCGCGCAGGTAGTCGACACGATGGCGTCGATCAACGAATCGTCGAAGAAGATCGTGGACATCATCGGCGTCATCGATGGCATCGCGTTCCAGACGAACATCCTGGCGCTCAATGCCGCTGTCGAAGCGGCGCGTGCCGGCGAGCAGGGCCGTGGATTTGCCGTGGTCGCCACCGAGGTGCGCAACCTGGCCCAGCGCTCGGCAGCAGCAGCCAAGGAAATCAAGGTCCTGATCGGCAGCTCGGTCGAGCGCGTCGATGCGGGCGCCGTGCTGGTCGACCGCGCCGGCGAGACCATGGGCGAGATCGTCACGGGCGTCAAACGCGTGACCGACATCATGGCCGAGATCAGTCATGCGACGGTCGAGCAGAACGCCGGTATCGAGCAGGTCAATGGCGCGATCGGCCAGATTGACGAAGCCACGCGCCAGAATGCGGCGCTGGTGCAGCAGGCCAGTGGCTCGGCGGCCACGCTGGAAGACGAATCGCAGCGCCTGGCGCAGCTGGTGAGCATCTTCCGGCTGGAGGGCGACGCACACGCTGCTTCGCCTGCCAGGGCAACAGCCGCAGCAGGCTATCAACCGCATTTGCTTAATTGATTTTTTAATAAGTGTACGGTGCCGCACAGAGCGGTTGCTGGGGATGGCGTTTAATGGCTACACCAACAACCTAATAAGGGACATCACCATGAAATCGTTCATCGCCACCTTGATCACCGCCGCTGCCTTCGCCGCTGTTGGTATCGCACCTGCAGCCGCCCAGACCGTCAACAAGGCTGCGCACAAAACGGCCATGGACAAGGCCAAGGCCGACTACAAAGTCGCCAAAGACAAGTGCGACGCCATGAGCGGCAACGCAGAAGACATCTGCGAAGATGAAGCCAAGCTGATGCGCGCAAAGGCCGAACACGATGCAGTGGTGAAGTTCGACAACACCGGCAACAACGTGATGAAAGCCCGCGGCAACGTCATCGAAGCCGAGTACGACCTGGCTGACGAAAAATGCGACGCCCTGAAAGGCGATGCAGAAGACAAGTGCGAAATGCAAGCCAAGTCGACCCGCGATGCAGCACGCGACGCCAACAAGGCCAAGTAATTCCTGAACCGGACCTGGCCGCACCTCACTGCGGTCAGCGCCTGTCATGACGACGTCGTCCCCGGACTTGTTCTGCGGACGACGTTGTTGTATCCGGCGTGCGTGTGGCCTTGACGCCACAGTTGGCGCGTGCCGGGCATGGGGCATGCAGACACGCCCGGTGGGGCTTACGGCGGGCGCTATAATCGCCGGGTGAACAAACTCGAAGCATTTGGATACATCGCCGCGCAAGCTGTCCGCGGCGAAATTACGTTCCCCACCAGCGTGAATGCCGTGCTGCGCCTGCAGCAGGCGCTCGACAATCCCGATTGCCATATCGATGAGGCAATCAGGCTGGTGCTGGCCGAACCACAACTGGCTGCGCGCACGGTCGCCATGGCCAACACGGCGGCATGTGGCGGCAGCAGTTCGCTGCCCGTGACCAATGTCCGCACCGCCGTCACGCGCATCGGCTACCGCCGCCTGCAGGCGCTCGTCGCGAGCCTGGTGGTACGCCAGTTCGGCAACCGCATCAAGGATCCACAGCTGCGCGCCAAGGCGGAACAATTGTGGGAGCACACGACCCACATGGCCGCGCTTGCCTATTCGCTGGCGGGGCGCGTGACGGGCGTCAATGCCGACACTGCGCTGTTCGCTGGCATCGTGCACGAGGTCGGTGCTTTCTACCTGCTGGCGCGGGCCGATGAATTTCCCGGCCTGCTCGATGACGATGCCGACAACTGGGGCGCGCTGTGCGAGGACGTGGTCAGCGCCGAGGTCATGAAGAAGCTGTCGATTCCGCCGGCCGTGGCCGAGGCCATTGCCGACATGCGTGGCGGCTGGCTGAATATGCCGCCCGCGACACTGCTCGACACGCTGCTGATGGCCAATCAGTACGCGCCGGTGCCGTCGCCGCTCGACGCCCCGCGCGAGCCACTGCCGCCGCACGATGAAAACGCGATCGACTTCGTGTTCGATGAAGTCACGCTGGCCGAGATACTGGAAGAAGCGGCCGAGACCGCACGTGCAATGGGTGGTATCGCGCTCGTGTAATGTGCTTGCTGTGCAGAACCGCTTGTGGTGATGATACTATTAATCATTATCAATTTCTGCATGGAATTATCGTGATTAAGCTTGGCATATTGCTAACAGCAGCACTGGCAACGACCGGTGCGCACGCCGGCGTGCTCGATATCGGTTCGGTCATGGGTGGTGCCAATGTCTTCACCGTTGGCAATTTCACCGCCAACTCGAGCGATGTCGAAGGTGCCATCGTTTCCGGGGGCAATGTCTCGATCGCCAGTTACGCAGTCAACCAGAACGGCAAGGCCGCGTATGGCGGCTATGCGGTGGCCGCAGGCGGCAATCTGTTCTTGCAAAACGGCGCGATCAGCAACGGCAAGACCTATGCCGGCGGCACCACCACACTGAGCAATGCCGCGCAGACGCCCGGCACCACCATCAGCCCGGTCGATTTTGCCGTTGCAACCCAGCAGTTCAAGGATATCGCCAGCGGCCTGAGCCTGGTTGCATCCACCGGCACGGTCACGCGCCAGTACAGCGCCAACAAGGTCACTGGCAGCGGCAAGGGCGGCGTCGACGTCTTCAATGTCAACGCCGACTTCTTCAACGGCGGCGACAACTGGATGCTGAGCGGACTGAGCGCAGGCCAGACGCTGATCTTCAATATCAGCGGCAAGCAGGGCGGGTTCAATGGCGGCAATATCGGCTTTGAACCACTGAGCGGCTACAACGTGTTGTTCAACTTCTATGAAGCTGAGACAGTCAACGTCAAGGGCATCATCGGCAGCGTGCTGGCGCCGTATGCCACTGTCGAAAACGGCTGGGGCGTGATCAATGGCCAGGTGGTTGCCGATACATGGAACTCGAGCGTCCAGGTGAACTCGAACCATTACTTCAAGCCGGTTGACGTGGCGGGCTTCGAGCTCGTCAAGAACACGCCGCCGGCCGAGGTGCCCGAGCCGGGCACGCTGGCGTTGATGCTGGCTGGCGCAGCGGGCATCGCTGGCGTTGTCGCCTCGCGCCGGCGCCGCCTGCGTCCGGACTGAGCAAGCGGCTGAACTTGATTCTCGTTACGCTGGCGGCGAAGTTGCCGGCTGTGCTTCGCTGAGCATACGCTCGACTGTCCTGGCCAACTCGCGCGCTTTCCACTGGCGACGGGTCAGCATCAATGCCGTCAGGATCACACCGCAGAGCGCCATCGCCGCCGCAACCCACTGCGGCGCCGTGTAGGCAAAGCCCAGCGTCAGCGGAATCCCGCCCAGCAGGGCGCCCAGCGCATTGCCGACATTGAAGCCTGCCTGACCCAGCGACGAGCCCAGCATCTCGGCTTCGCGCGAATGCTCGATCAGGAGCACCTGGACCGGCGGACCGATCGCCAGCGCGTTGGCGCCAGTCAGGAACGCCAGCACCACCATCGCAATTTTCGACTCGGCCATCAGGCCATTGCACAGCAGCAGGGCGGTCATCGAGACCATCAGGATCAACAGGGCTGGCAGCGGATGGAATTTGTCGGCCAGATAGCCGCCAAACTGCACTCCGACCGTCATGCCGACGCCGACCGCCGTCATGATCAGCGGCAGCGCACCCGTGCTGAAGCCCGTGACATCGGTCAGCAGCGGCGCGATATAGCTGAACCACGCAAAGAAGCCGCCGGTACCGATCGACACGATGCCCAGGGCCAGCCACAGATCGAGGTGCCTGAAGATGCGCAGGTCCTGCATCAGGCCCGTGCGTTTGCTTGGCGCGATCGGCGGCACCCACTGATACAGGCTCCACATGGTCAGCAAGCCAATGACCGCGACGATCAGGAACACCATGCGCCAGTCGAACGCATGACCGATCCAGGTACCAAGCGGCACGCCCAGCACATTGGCCAGCGTCAGGCCGGTAAACATCATGGCCATCGCCGCCGCTGTCTTGCCGGGTTCGGCCAGGCGGCTGGCGACGACCGCGCCCACGCCGAAGAAGGCGCCATGCGGCAAGCCGGCCAGGAAGCGCGACGCCATCATCGTCTCGAAGTTCGGCGCGAACGCCGACATCGCATTGAACACGGCAAACATCAGCATGAACCAGATCAACACGGTGCGCGGCGGACGGCCGGCGACAATGGTGACGAGGGTCGGCGCGCCGACCACCACACCGAGCGCGTAGGCGGTGATGAGGTAGCCGGCTTGCGGAATGCTGATCTGCAGACCGTTGGCAATATCGGGCAGGATGCCCATCATGACGAATTCGGTCATGCCAATGCCGAAGCCGCCAAGGGCGAGGGGAAGTAGGCTTTTCTTGATCACAGGGGAGGTGGTTGTACTGCGGTGGAAAATGATCCCTGCCGACGGAGGAATTTGCGGCTGGGTCTGTCACTATACCGGCTGCAGGCGCAAACGTCCGCTCACGAGTCGTGATGACAGGTATAGGGCGCCCGAATGGGCCGGCTCAGCCGGGCAGTGATTCGTCGTCGTCCGGCGGCCACACAATGCGGCCATGGCCCACGTCGCCCAGTCGCGCGCGGATGCCGTCAGCGTCGCTGGCCGGCAGGCTGAACGTGAACTGCACATCGTCGCCATGGGCTACCTCGTCGAGCGTGGCGCCGGCCGCATCGAGCTCGCGCCGCAGCATCCCTTCCATCGCATACGGCGCGCTGCAGCGCAGCTGGCGCAGCTTGATGATCGGAATCTTCGGCGCGCCAAGCAGCGCCTGCGCCACGCTGTCGGTATAGGCCCGCACGAGGCCGCCTGCACCGAGCTTGACGCCGCCGAAGTAGCGCACCACCGTGGCCAGCACGCCATCGAGATCCTGGTGGCGCAGCACATCGAACATCGGCCGCCCGGCAGTGCCACTCGGCTCGCCATCATCGACCGCCGCCGACTGGCCGCCGGCCAGCAATGCCCAGCACACATGCGCCGCACCAGGATGCTGCGCGCGCAGCGCCGCCACGACCTGCTGCGCGCCAGCACGGTCAGCCATCGGCTGCACGCACGCGATGAAGCGGCTTTTCTTGATGATCAGTTCGTGGTGGACGGCGCTGGCAATGGTCTGGGGCATGGGGCGCGCAGTAAAAGAACAACGAAAACGACAACGCCAACCCGAAGGTTGGCGTTGTCGATGAATCTTTGGTAGGCCGTGCGGGATTCGAACCTGCGACCAACGGATTAAAAGTCCGCTGCTCTACCAGCTGAGCTAACGACCCGAAGAAGACGAGATTATAGCGGCACTTGGCAGATTTACCAAGTGCTTCCAGTCACTTTTCTGGGTAACGTCGCTGATGCTCCCTATATCGGGTTGGCTTGACTGTTGCGCCGGCCCATCATAGTTCTGATTTTTGGTACGAGAACTAAAAAAAAACTATCTATAAGGCAAGCTAATTTCTATACTTCAGGTTGCACTAATAATAATGTTTCTTACTATAATTTCATGTTTAACAATTCTATTGTTAACGAATGTCGAGAGAGTATGTCAAGTCCGGAACTCACCTGGTTGCCGCATCAACCTGATTGGAATGAATGTTTGCGACGCGTCACGGCGCTGGATAACGCTTCAGCGTGGACTGCGCTAGGTGAACTGGCCAACGCGCGTCTCGATATGATGGCGACGACCAAGCTAGATCGTCAACTGCTCAAGCTGTTCAAGCAATGTCCGGTCCATCTTGAGACAAAACCGGTGCGGCTTGCCGTATTGGGGTCCTCCACGGTTGACCATCTGCACGCAGGCATCCGTGTTGGCGCCCTGCGCCGCAATATCTGGGTCAGCCTGTATCAAGGAAATTACGGTCAATATGTTCAGGACATCCGTGATGAAGGCTCGGACCTGCATGCATGGGCGCCGAATACCGTCTTGTTCGCCTTCGATGCCAGGCATCTGCTGGCTGGTTATCAGGTCGGCGAATCGTCAGAGGCCAGCGAAGTGCGCGTCGCTGCGGCAATCGATCATATTGTCGGGTTGTGGCGCTCCGCGCGCAGCAAGTTCGGGTGCGAGATCATCCAGCAAACCATCCTGCCCATTCACCCGCGGCTGTTCGGCGAAAATGAAAACCGGCTGCCCGGGTCGCCTGCTGCACTCGTGGCACGCCTGAACGAACAGCTCAGGAAATGCGCTCTCGACGAGGGCGCTACGTTGCTGGCGCTCGATCATTGGGCAACCGAGGATGGCTTGGCAGCGTGGCACGATCCGGCGATGTGGCACCGCGCCAAACAGGAAGTGCATCTGGCAGCCATGCCTATGTATGGCGACATCGTCGGCAGGATTCTTGCGGCGCAGCAAGGTAAATCCCGCAAATGCATGGTGCTCGATCTCGACAATACGTTGTGGGGCGGGGTCATCGGTGACGACGGCATCGACGGCATCGTGCTGGGACAGGGTAATGCGCTGGGGGAGGCATTCAGCGATTTCCAGCGCTATGCAAAAGACCTATCCAGGCGCGGTGTGATTCTTGCAGTGTGCTCAAAGAACGACGAGAAGAACGCCTTGTTGCCATTCGAGCAGCACCCGGACATGATTCTCCGGCGCGACGATATCGCCTGCTTTTCTGCCAGTTGGGGTGATAAGGCGACCGCTATTCGCGCGATTGCCCGTCAGCTCAATATTGGTCTTGATGCCATCGTGTTCGCAGACGATAACCCATTTGAACGCAATATTGTTCGCCGCGAATTGCCGATGGTGGCCGTGCCCGAGTTGCCGGAAGATCCGGCCTTCTATACCGCGACGATTGCGCGCGCCGGTTACTTCGAAGGCATCGCAATGACGGCGGAAGACGCCATGCGCACGCAACAGTACAAGGCGAATATTGAACGAGAATCCGAGCGCGACAGCGCGACCGATCTGCCCAGTTACCTCAAGAGCCTCGACATGACGCTGCACTGGAGCCGATTCACGTACTCGGACCAGGCGCGCGTGGTTCAGCTGATCAACAAAACCAACCAGTTTAACCTGACCACCAGGCGTTACTCCGCCGACGAAGTCGGCAAGCTTCTGGAAAATCCGGCGGCGCTACCGCTTCAGATGCGGTTAGTCGACAAATTTGGCGACAACGGCATTATTTCAATCGTCATCGGTTATCTGATTGAGAAAACAATCGATCTCGACACCTGGCTCATGAGTTGTCGCGTGCTCGGCCGGCAGGTCGAGCACGCGGTGCTCGGCATCGTCGTCAATGAGGCGCGGCGGGTGGGTGCAAACCGCCTGATCGGTCACTTCCGTCCAACGGAAAAGAACAGCATGGTCGCAGAACACTACCTGCGTTTGGGCTTCACGGCGCTGCCAGACCAGTCAGGGACGGATCAGCAATTCGAATTACACCTGGATGCCTACCAGGCGCTCCCCACCTTTTTTGTTATCACGGAGAACTAGCATGACCGAAGCAGACGTATTACTCAAACTTGAAGAAATTTTCCGCGATCTGTTCGATCTGCCCGATCTGCAGCTCAATGTCAGCATGAGCGCTGACGACATCGACGAATGGGACTCAGTCAACCACGTGATGCTCGTTGTCCAGGTTGAACGCGAATTCAAAATCAAATTTCACACGGCGGAAGTCGAGGAAATGAAGAATGTTGGCGACTTGGTGAAACTGGTCGTTGGAAAATTGGGTAAGTCGACACCGCGCTGAAACCATGCTGTTTAACTCTTATGTTTTCATTGCATTTTTCCTGCCGGTAGCACTGGCAGGATTTTTTGCAAGCGCGCGCTATGGTCGCCAATCGGCCGCAGCTTGGCTGATTCTGGCGTCGCTGGTGTTCTACGCATGGTGGAATCCCGCCTTCCTTCCGATTCTGATCGCGTCGATTCTGATCAACTACGGTATGTCTGAGGTCGTGGCCAGGTCTGGTCAGCGCCCGGCATTGCAAAGTGCGTTGCTGGCGCTTGCCGTTGGCTTGAATCTGCTGGCGCTGTTCTACTACAAGTATTTTTTCGAGGTTGCCAAGTTCCTCACTGAAAACGCCGGTTTCGAGGTGCATGCCGATCCAATTCTTCTGCCTCTGGGCATCTCGTTCTTCACATTCACCCAGATCGGCTACCTGATCGATGTGAAGCAGGGCGTGGCCAAGGAGCGTGGGTTCTTGAATTACGTCTTGTTCGTGACGTTTTTCCCGCACCTGATCGCCGGGCCAATTTTGCATCACCGCGAAATGATGCCGCAATTTGCCGAAAAACTGACTTACCGTTTTTCGCTCATTAATTTCTCGGTCGGCGTGACGATATTTGTCATGGGGCTTTTCAAGAAGGCCGTCCTTGCTGATCCCCTGGGTGGCGACGTCACTGCCGGCTTCGATGCCCCCGGCGATTTGTCCTTCTACGGTGCCTGGTGGGTCGCAGTTCGCTATTCGATGCAACTGTATTTCGACTTTTCGGGATACTCGGATATGGCCATCGGACTGGCATGCATGTTCAATGTGCGCTTTCCGCTGAACTTCAATTCCCCATTCAAATCGCAAAGCATCATTGAATATTGGCAGCGTTGGCATATGACGTTGACGCGCTATCTAAACCAGTATTTGTACAACCCAATGGCACTGGCAGTCGTGCGCTGGCGCAGCGATCACGGCTTCGGCACCAAGCGTGCCAATCAGAAGACACTTGGCGGGTTTTTGTCGATGACTGCCTTACCGACCATGCTGACCATGGCGCTGATCGGCCTGTGGCATGGCGCCGGGTTGCAATTTCTGTTGTTCGGTTTACTCCACGGCGCCTACCTGACCGTCAACCACGCGATGCGAATTTTCAGGGGGACTGCAAACGAAAGTTCCACGCCATGGGCGGCGTGGCTACGCCGCATCCTGAATATTGCAGCGACGTATATCGCCGTCGTTGTCGCACTCGTGCTGTTTCGCTCATCATCGCTGGACAATGCGATCACGATGTATCAGAGCATGCTGGGGTTGAACGGGTTTGTGTTCGCGGTCGGAAAAGCCGACATGATCTGGCTGCTGGTACTGGCAATCATCGTCTGGGGCTGCCCGAACGTACAGCAAATCATGGGGCAGTTCGGTCCTGCGCTGACCAAGGTCGATGCGTTTTCGAAGCGTGTGCCGTTGATCTGGAAAGCCAATGCCAGGTGGGCATGCGCGGTTGGCGTGATGCTGGCGGTCTCCCTGATGGCGCTCGGCGGCACATCCGAGTTCATGTACTTTCAGTTCTGATGTCAGCAACGATTACGCAAGACAACCTTTTTTATAGAAGAAAACATGCTGGTACAAGATGATATCGGCAGGAGCACACTCCTGTCTTACCTGGCGACGTTACTGCTGTGCGTGACTGTGGTCATGGGCGTCTCATGGGTATATACGGCCACGCAGCGCGAGCGCTTCCTGGAAACGGGTTACTCGGTATGGAATGCCAAGCGCTCCCTGGTGAGTCACTGCGACCTGGGCCAGGTAGCGATTTTCGGCGACTCGCGCGCGGACTCCGCGCTGATTCCCGCGCGCTTGAAAAAGGTCGCTACCAATTTGGCCGTCGCCGGTGGCACACCAATCGAAAGTTACTTTTTCGTCAAATCGATGCTGGCATGTGAGTCGAAGCCGGCAGTGATGATGTTGTCATTTAATCCGGGGGCGTTCGAGATCATCCAGCCTTGGTTGTGGGATAACGCTGCACGTTACGGCGCGCTTGGATGGCGCGAACTTTCCGAGGTGCGGCGTGAAGCGGCACGCCTGAACGACAAAAGCTATCTGGCAGTAACGCCGAAACTAGGGCTCGATGGTATCGTCCGCGATATCGCCTATGCTTACGGGTTTCCGGCGATTTACTTCGACAGTCTTCTTGACAGCCGGTTGATGGCGAGAACGGACATGAATCGCCAAAAATTCAATGAGGTGGTTCTGGCGCGCGGGTACCCTTCGTACGGTCGTGCAGCCCAGCAGGCCGGTGCTCGCAACGCCATGGAACATACACCGGTTCCGTTTGCGCCGCTTCCCATTCAGCAAAGCTATTTTGAAGCGACGCTGGCAATGCTGGAGCGTGCCGGCATCAAGACTTATTTCTTGATTACGCCGTATAACACCAACACTGGCAACACGCATGACCAGCGCTATAACGCGGCCTATCTCGCTTATCTGCACCGTGTAGATTCGCAATATTCAGGTTTCCAGTTGCTACAGCATCAGCAGCCGGTGTGGACCGAGACGATGTTTGTCGATGGCGCACACCTTAGCCAGGAAGGGGCGCAAATATTCAGCGAACTCTTGAATCGTTGTATCGAGGATGCTGCCGACATGACCGATCTGGGAATTGCATGTAATTTCAATCAGGCAGCCGGCGCTGCCGAACTGCTCAAAGCGGATTTGGTAAAGAAATGAAATTTGATCATATCGGTGTATTCGTCCACGATATCGCAGTTGGCGATGAGGCCATCAGCAACATCATCCCGATCACCAGACGCTCCGAGATCTTTACTGATCCTGTCATCAAGGTAAAGGTGCAGTTCTTGTTTGATGCGTCAGGCATCTGCTATGAGCTGGTCGCGCCGTTCGGAGAGGGAAATCCGGTGGACGGGATCTTGAAGTCGCGGCGCAATATCCTGAACCATGTGGCCTACAGCACAGCCGATTTCGATGCGACTCTCGACAATTTGCGTTCGAAAGGCGGGTTCCCGCTCAATGAGCCAAAACCCGCAGTCGCGTTCGGAGGCAAGCGGGTGGTGTTCCTGATGACGGAACTGAATTTTATTATCGAGCTGATCGAAGCTTGATCACCGCGATGAATTTTTTGGCGCCTTAGCAAGCGTCAACGCCAACTATTTGGCGTTGACGCTTTTTCGATTACGTCGTCTTCTTGTCCAAGTCGCCGTGGTAATCCTCGCCCTGCTCTTCGGCGTGCTGTTCACCTTCTTCCGCTACGTCTTCGCCTTCAATGACTTTGTCCTCCGCCTGCACGTCGTGCATTGCATGCGGCTCGAGTTCCTCCGCGCTCGTATTCATCCGCACGAACAGGCCCCAGGTTGCGAGCAGGGCGGCGGCGGCGATACCTATTGACGCAGCGTGTGGCAAATATTCAGGGCTGCCATGGACGAACTGGAAGACCCCGATCAGGCACTCGACCGACAGGGACACGACGACCACGATCAGGAAGCGCGACAGAAAGCGACGCACGCGGGTTGGCGAGCTGATGTTGGCTTCGCGCTGGATTTCTTCTTCCAGCACGGTTTGCCCAAGGCCCAGAGCGGCGACGGCAATGGTCAACATGCCGATGCATTCCAGGATGAGGTCGAAGCGTTCGCGGGCAGAAGTATCGGCGGAAGGGCTGAGGGCAGACCAGATTTCGACGCCAGCCAGCACGACGAGGCCGATGCCGCAGGCGAAGAACAGGATGACGATGAACACGTAACCGAGTTCGAAGAGTTTTGTTATGGCTTTCACGGGGGGGGGCGGTTGTTGTAAAGATGCGAGACTTTAGCAGTAAAGGTTGCGTTGGCGATGTTCAGGAGGTGGTGGGTGTGGACGTTGTGCGACAGCGGGTGGGGAGCTTGCACAGCGGTTGGAGTTACACCTGTCTTATTTGCGACTGAGACGCGCGTGCTTGCATCCCAACGGCTAATTCTAGAACAGTCCCCATGGCGAAAATTCATACGAGACACATGTGAAAAAATACCTTATTGAATAGCGGTCTGCTATAGGAGAAAAAATACTTTTTTTTCTAAAGCCACCAATATCACCATATAAATCCTTCATTTCCTGCATCATTCCGTTTTTGGAATGAACAATGCAGTTATCTTATCGCGCTCCATATCGCCCTGTTGATGCTGGTCGGATACTAAATCTTTCGTTGGAAGGGCTGGTTTATTTGATTATGCAGCGTCAGTTACATCAGTTAGTTTGGCTATGCATGCGGATTAGTCTGCACTCGCTATCCGTAACACTCGGAGAAAATTTTCGTTTCTAGCTCCAGCCCTTCCCGCATCAACATCAATGGAGACGTTTCCACAGATGCAGTATTCATTGTCCGAAGGATTAGATACTAGAATGCTCCAGCAGTTCACGCACTGATAGAACGTCCGGTCCGAAATTGGTAACGCTGCTCCGGGGATGTGATTTATATCTATTATTTTGAACTTGTTTTTCATAATTTATTTTCGTGGCGGTGGGCAACTATTTAGAATTTCGACTAACTCTCCCGCGTTGAGGCTGCTCTGGCCTTCCGGGCCGACCACGATGGCGGTCTGCAGGGTCAGCAGCCTGGTCGTCGCACTGTTGAAGCCGCGGCCCGGACGCCAAGGCACGGTCTTGCTCTGGCAAAGCACGCGATTCTTGTACTCGGCAAGCACATTCTTGCCTTGCAAATAATTATTGCTGGCTTCGTGATGCACTTCCAGAATCAGGAATTCGCTGTCTTCGCTTTCACTGAAATGGTCAAGCAGCTTGAACCACCTGCCGACAGCGACGCGCCGATTATTGCCGCGTGCTTCGTACAGCTCGCCGCGGGCTTCGATTTCCTCCATGCGCAGCCGTGAAAGCCGGGAGGCGCCCGGGTGGTGCAGGAAGCCGTAATGCCCCTCATAGCTGTGCACCTCGAGTTTCGGCACATCGCCCTGCCGGGCAATGGTGACGGTACCGGCGTGGATCGGGTAGGGATGCTTGAAGTCGAAGCCGCTCACCGTCGCTTGGCCGGACGCCCACTGGCGCAACGCACTCCAGTCGCTGAACGCGTCCTCGTCGACTGCGCCACCGGCGCCATGAAAGCGAATACCAGGCGACGGCCCGTCGATCGGGTCTGCAGTGCGCGAGTCGTCGCAGACCTTCAGCATGTGACCTTCGCCCGTATGCTCGTACCAATAGCTGTAGCCAGCGGCTTCCCAGCGCCTGCACAGATAGTTGTGATCGGTCTCGTCCCACTGCGTGGCCATCGTGAATTGTGGCTGCTCATCGGCGACCTTCCAGTCGTAGTCCGGCAGGCTGCCGTAGCCGGCAAAGATCGTCTCCGTTTGCTGGCGTACGCTTTGCGCATGAAACAGGCGGTTGTTGCGGCGCAGGCGCGTGTGCGCCAGCCATGGCCGCAGGACGGCTTCGTAGAACGCCACGCCGCCATCCGTCTTGACCAGTTTGAACGAGCTCACATACCCGGTGAATGGACGCAGGCTGCCGTCAGCCTGTACAAGCGAGATGCACAGCAGCTTGCCGTGGATGGCCGCGAGTTCGATCCTGGCGTCGTCGCTCAGGAGTTCCACCGTGTAGGCGAAGTCGCGCGACACGTATTCCGTGCCGACCAACCGGTTCACCATCAGCGTAGCTTGTGGGCCGTCGTTCTCCGCGAAAGCCATGCGCAGCAGGCGGGTGTTCTGGTGGGCGTCCAGCAGTGTTTGCAGGTCAGTCATCGTCTCGCTCATCGGTTGAGCTGCGGATTGGTGACGTCGGGATGCGCGCGTTGTGACGCGAGCACGCCTGAACGTGCGACGAACTTCTGACTGTAGTTATTGAGTTGAGGGAACTTACTGACGAGACGCAAGGCCGTGCGACGTGTCGCTGCACACCAGCCAAGATGTGTATGCCTGGCCCTTAGGCGCTAGGGCTCCACGGTGGAGTCGTTGTAAAAATCGGACGCGCCGAAACAAAGAGGGCGTCACGATTTCTCGTAACGCCCTCTTTACAGCAACAAATTTTAGTAGTCGGCTTGGCGGCGGCGCTGTGGCGATCCTCTGACGTCATCCAGTGCGACATCGGCCTGCCCGGACACGAAGGTTCGGGCCCGCCTTGTGGCGAGACACCGTGACGATCAGGCACCGATTTTCTTGCGGCACTCCTTGATGGCTGCCTGAAGCCGGATCTGCACATTCTTGTCCAGGTTCGGGGGTGCCGGCGTACCCAAAAACATGCTGGCAAGTTCTGGCTTGGTGAAGTTGTTGAAGTGCGTCTCATAGACACATGTGCAATAAGGCTTGGCCAGCTTGGGATCCTTGGGCGCATCTTCGTCTATCTGGATAACACTCATGCATCCATCGATGTTCACTTTCTTTAGCATGTCCAACTTCTCATCGGCATGCGCTGGAAGATGCAGGGCGATGGCAGCGATCATGCCGGCAAGTTTCAATCCGTGTTTCATGTCGTTCCTTTGATGAATAGCGTCTGGAATGGATGGGGGCAGTTGGTCTGCCCACGCATCAGGTACGCTTGACCAGTTCGACGCGTCGGTTTTTGGCGCGACCCGTATCGTCCTGGTTATCAGCCACCGGCTTGGCATCGCCCAGACCCACGGCATTCAGGCGGTCCTTGGAAATGCCCCCGGCAAGCAGCGAGCCCATCACGGCGTCCGCTCGCTGCTGTGACAAGGCCTTGTGGTGGGCCGGATCGCCAACATTATCCGTATGGCCTTCGATGGTCAGCTTGAGGGAAGGGTCCTTCTCCAGAAGTTTGGCGATCTCGTCTACTGCTGGCCGACCATCCGGGCGAATGGCAGCCTTGTCCGTATCGAAGTTGATATACAGTGCGACGTGGCCGGCCGAAGCCAGTTGGCTTTGCATTGCATCGGCCGTGACAAAGGAGATCGTCTGCTTGAATGGCTGTTCTGCTACTACGAGTGTGCTGACAGCGCTTCTGCCCGACATGAGCACGATCCACACTAGCTGGTCAGGTTTTCGTACCAAATAGACGTCGTAAGTCATACCCAAGTCCGCGAAGCGGGTTTTCTGCTCGTTTGCAGAATTTTCCGCGCTTAAGGGGGGAGCCAGTTCCGAAGGTGTCGCACTGTTGACCTTTACACCGCCCATTTGTGCGATCAGGTTTTCGTAGTTTCGTCGCGCTTCCGCTTCGCTCATGTTCACATCACTGAGGTAAAACTTGTGTGATTCGACACGACCTTCCACTTTCCTGAGTTGCTTTCCAACGACGACATGGAGCGAGTCAAAATTCGCCTTGGTAGTAAAACGACCCTCCTCGCTGAGACCTGAAGGATATTCGAGATAAGGGAAGGGTGGCATCACACCGCTGCTGACTGGGACTTTTTCGATATCGAATTGTGCCTGGGATGCTGGCGTGCCGCCGGTAACCGGTGCGGCAGTCGTGCCATTCGTGCCTTGGGATGAGGTCACCGTAGTAACTGGAGCATCTGAGTTTGGCGAGGATGCTTTGGGTTTGCAGGCGACCAAAGGAAGGCTCATGACGATCAGAGCAATGGCGACGGAATATTTAGGCATGCCTGTCTTTACAAAATGGAATCCGCCGAATTTTAACTGATTTATTCAATATCAAAATGGAAGGTAATGGATTTTTCTCGATCAACCGCATCGATTAACTTTCGGCAACTTTCACATATCTCCGTATTCCAAATTGCTTGCGAAGTTTTGATAAATGAATTCTATTAGCGGTGCTATTGAATCAATCCAAAATCTGACTAAGTGATATTTAGTGATATTTTTATGTGGAAATATAAATGTCCTCAAGGATGTATTGAAACCTATGCCCAGAAATCCTTCGTATTAATTAATTTTTCTTTGGCTGAGTGGCTCGGCAAGGTGTTCTTATCCCATTGATGTCGGGTTTTTATATAGGTGACGGTTACCGGGAGTTTGACCATGGAGTTAGATGCAGAGATGCGATGGCGCGTCGATGGCTTATCCAATTTGGGTCGCGCACAGGCAACCCCAATGGACTTGGCGAGGCCAGACGTTTTCCCAAGCGACCAAAGCGTAGCCAGAATGCAAAAAGCCCACGAACCGAGATTCGTGGGCTTTCTGATGATTCTTGGTAGGCCGTGCGGGATTCGAACCTGCGACCAACGGATTAAAAGTCCGCTGCTCTACCAGCTGAGCTAACGACCCAAGGAGGCAGCATTATAGCGGGCGATCCGGCATCGCGCTAGGCCTGTCGCATAAATTTCTGCGAAGAACCACTCAGGACAAGGCCGACGTCACCTTCAGCACCTCGTCCGCTGTGGTCACGCCTTCCACCACCTTCATCGCCCCGGCAATGCGCAGCGGCTTCATCCCATCCAGAACGCTTTGCTGACGCAGCGCCACCAGGTCGCCGGCACCACGCATCAGCTTGCCAAACCCCTCACTCACGCTCAATAGCTCATAAATCCCTGTCCGCCCCCGATAGCCGGTCTGGCGGCATTCCGGACAACCGATGGGCCGATACGCGACCGCAGGCTTCGGAATCTTCCACGCACCCCCAACGCTGTCCCACACATCGTCGCTCAATTCGCCACCGGGTTCCTTGCAGGCAGGGCAGAGCGTGCGCACCAGGCGCTGGGCCATCACGCCGATCAGGGTGGCTTCGAGCAGGTAATCCGGCACGCCCAGTTCGATCAGGCGCATGACCGCCGATGGCGCGTCGTTCGTGTGCAGCGTCGAGAACACCAGGTGTCCCGTCAGCGCCGCCTGGATCGCCATTTCGGCTGTCGGCAGGTCGCGGATCTCGCCGACCATGATGATGTCCGGATCCTGGCGCATCAACGAGCGCACGCCATCGGCAAACGACAGATCGATCCCCGGCTGTACCTGCATCTGGTTGAAGGCCGGCTCGACCATTTCGATCGGGTCTTCCACCGTGCAGACATTGACTTCACTCGTCGCCAGCGCCTTGAGCGTCGTGTACAGCGTCGTCGTCTTGCCCGAGCCGGTCGGGCCGGTCACGAGGATGATGCCGTGCGGGCGCTTGGTCAGGCGATCCCAGCGCAGGGCGTCGTCAGCCGGAAAGCCCAGCTCGGGCAATGTCTTGACGACGACTTCAGGGTCGAAAATACGCATCACGAGCTTTTCCCCGAACGCGGTGGGCATCGTCGACAGGCGCAATTCGACTTCCTGGCCGCCGGCGGTGCGGGTTTTGATGCGGCCATCTTGCGGGCGGCGCTTTTCGATCACGTCCATGCGTCCCAGCAGTTTGATCCGCGCCGTCATTGCAATCATGACCACGGCCGGCACCTGGTACACCTGGTGCAGCACGCCGTCGATGCGAAAACGTACGACAGCAAGTTCACGCTTCGGTTCCAAATGAATATCCGAGGCGCGCTGCTCGAAGGCGTAACCCCACAGCCAGTCGACGATATTGACGATGTGCTGGTCATTGGCATCGAACTGCTTGTTCGCCTTGCCCATTTCGACCAGCTGCTCGAAATTGTTGCGCATCGCGACGTCTTGGCCACTGCTGCGGTTGGCGTCGCGGATCGATTTGGCCAGCGCGAAGAACTGCGAAATGTACTGTGCGATGTCGAGCGGATTGGCCAGCACCAGCTCGATGCGGCGCCGCGCGACTTTTGCGATCTCGGCTTCCCATTCCGTCAGCGATGGGTCGGCCGTGGCCACCACCAGCGTTGTCGCCGTCATTTCGACGGGCAGAATATTGAAGCGCGCCGCGTAGCCGGCCGACATCACGTCGGCCACTTTCGTGAAATCGATCTTGAGCGGATCGATGCGGATGAAGGGCAGGCCGACCTTGGCGGCGCACCATTCGGTCAGCACGTCCAGCGTGAGCAGGCGATTGGGGGGCAATTCTGAAACGAGCTTGCATTGCGCCACCGCCGTGAGCGGGTGCATCGTGCCCGGTGCATTCTTGAGAATGCCCTGGGCCTGGGCGAATTGGGCCTTGACGTTGTCCTTCGTGACAATCCCGTCGGCCAGCAGCCACGAAAAAATCGATTGCAGGTCGAGCTTGCGCAGACTGGCGGGTTTTTGCAGGATGGCGTTCACGGTGGCCCTTGGCAAATCAATCGGTGGCGAACAATCCCTTGACCCAGGACGCAGCGGGCAGCTTGGTCTGGAGTTTGATCTGCGCCGCCCGTTTGGTCAGCGCGTCCTCGTCAAGTAGCGGTCGGATTTTGAAGCAGAGCGCGACCACATTACCATCGTGCACCTCGGGCAGACACAATACGTGGCCGAAGGCGAACTTCATGGCCTTGAGGTTCTTGGCAAAGCTCGGGTGGTCGCCGAACAGGTTGACGGTCATGATGCCGTCGTCGGTCAGGCAATTGGCGCAGGCCACGTAAAACTCCGGCGTGTCGAGCACCGGGCCGCGTGCGGTGGCGTCGTACAGGTCACATTGCAGTACGTCGAACGCGCCGTGGTGCTGCGGGTCTTCGACGAAGTCCAGCGCATCCATTTCGAGCACAGTCAGGCGCTCGTCCAGGCCCGGCAGCTTGAACATCGAGTTGCAGATGGCGATCACCGACGGGTTCAGCTCGATGGCGGTGACCGTCGCCTCGGGGAACTGGCGGTAGCAGAACTTGGTCATCGTGGCCGCGCCCAGGCCGAGCTGGCCGATGGCACGTGGCGACTCGATGAACAGCATCCAGGCCATCATCTGCTGCGCGTACTCGAGTTCCGGCCAGTCGGGCTTGCGGATGCGCATGGCGCCCTGGACCCATTCGGTACCGAAATGCAGGTAGCGTACGCCTTCCTGTTCGGACAGCGTGACGGGCGCGTACTTGGGCTTGCGGGAAGGGCGGCGCGACGACTCGGCCTGTTCGATGGATTTGCGTTTGATGAGCATAAGACTGCCTGATGGAATCGTCCTATTATCGGCGGTTGCGTTCCCGCAGCGCAAGCTCGGCCCACGATCGGCGCCCTGCATACGACAACGCGGCCACCGGGGCCGCGTTGTCGTTACTGAATGATGCCGATGTTTAACGCTGGTACTGGCTATAGGCCTGGCCGTCGTTGTAGCTGTCCAGTGGCTGGACCGATACGCGCAGGCGCACGCGGTTGCCCGGATCATTGCGCATCAGCGACGTATAGTTCTGGCCACGGTATTCGTAGGTCACGTTGTAGCCCGAGGTGCGCGATTCGATCGCTTCCACGGTGCGGCATTGCTGCACCGCTTGTTCTTGCACGCTGCTGCCCTGGCGGCCATTGTTCTGGACACGGTCGCCTACCATGGCGCCGGCGATGGCGCCTGCGGCCGACGCGGCCACTTTACCGTTGCCGCTGCCAATCTGGCTGCCCAGCAGCGCGCCGGCGATGCCGCCAACGATCGTGCCGCCCGCATTCCGTTCTTGCTGCACTGGCACTTGCACGTATTCGGTGCGGCATTCCTGGCGCGGGGTGCGGACTTGTTCGACGCGCGGTTCGACGCGCACCACCCGGCCGAAATCTTCAAAGTCGGCAGCCTGCGCGAGCGGCAGGGTGGCCACACCCAGGGCCGCGATGATCAGTTTGGCTTGGAATTTCATGATGGTCCTCGTTCAGTGGTGCAACGTTAAATACGACAATAAATACAGTATGCGTTCAAGTCTTGATAGTACGCCGATCGCAAAAACACATCGAGTCCCCGTGGCAACAAAATGTAACAGCCGATTGCCCGACTGTGGAAGCGCGCCAGAATGAATCAGGCCCGATTTGCCCTGGTTTTGCGCCAGCCAGGCCGGTACCGATTCTTACAAATGACTATTCGCAATGCACATTTGGGTTGCTTCCAATACCACAAAACGTTACCCTTACACAAATCATGGACTTATTGGCGTATAGCAACGACAGCGAGGAAAGCGGCAGCAACGCCCCATGGCGTCGCGACGGGTTGCGCCATGGCGCGTTATTGACAGGTCAACTTGAGGAAAAAATGAGTTTGTTGATGAGAGTGGCGCCGAATATTGTGCAAGCGATCCGCGCGTTTAACGTTGGCGATCTGCAACAGGAGGCGGGGCAACTCGGACATCATTTTCTGTACGCACATTGCGCCAACACGCTCACCAAACAACAAGTCTGCGCCCGAATCGGCGAACAGTTTTATTTCCCAAAACCGTGCAGCAAGAACTTCGACGCGCTGCGCAAATGCCTGACCGAAACCGTCCACGAAGCCGGCCCCCAGCCGGGCTTTATCGTGGTGCTGGAGCAGCTGCCAAGCGCCCAGAAATTCGACAAGGAAGCCCGCGAAAACCTGCTTGACGTGTTTCGAGATGCGGCCGAATTCTGGGCCGAAAAGAAGGTGCCGTTCCGCGTGTTCTACTCGTTCGCAACGGTGCCGCCGACCGCCTGAGCCAGGACCAAAGGCAGCATTTGGTGCCCGTCGTTACGGTACAATGCCGCCTATGAAAAATATCGTGATCCTGATTTCGGGCCGCGGAAGCAATATGGAAGCGGTCGTGCGAGCGCTTGATGCCGAAGGTTGGCCAGCCCGTATCGCCGCCGTCATCAGCAACAAACCCGACGCCGGCGGCCTGGCATTTGCGCAGGCGCGCGGCATTCCCACTGCGGTGGTGCCGAGCAAGACATTCGCCAGCCGCGCTGAATTCGACGCCAAGCTGCAGGAAACCATCGACGTCTTCGAGCCCGACCTGGTCGTGCTGGCCGGTTTCATGCGCATCCTGACGGCGCCATTCGTCGAGCATTATGCCGGGCGGATGCTCAATATTCACCCGTCGCTGCTGCCGCTGTTCCCGGGATTGCACACGCACCAGCAGGCGCTTGACGCCGGGTGTGTCGAACATGGCGCAACAGTCCACTTCGTCACGGCCGAACTCGATCACGGTCCGGCGGTATTGCAGGCGCGCATTCCCGTGCTGCCGGGCGATACCGAAGCCACGCTCGCTACCCGCCTGCTGGTCGAAGAACACAAGATTTATCCGCGCGCGGTGCGCCTGTTCGTCGAAGACCGTCTGGTCATCGAAGATGGCGCGGTGCGCATTGTCGAGCCCAGCTTCGACACCCTCAGTATTTAGAACGCATTGTTTTAAGTAAGCAGTTTACAACCCAAGGATTTACATGAGATTGCCTCCAGCGATCGTCGCCAAGACCGAAGAAGTCTTGCGCGAGATTCTCCGTTTTACATCGCCAGCCGACGTCACCCTGTCGCGTTTCTTCAAGGACAACCCGCGTTTTGGCGGCCGTGAGCGTGGCGTGATTGCCGAAGCCGTGTATTCGGTGCTGCGTAACAAGTCGTTCTTCACCGATTTCGCCGGTCATGGCAGCACGCCGTCGATGCGCCGCCTGGCGCTGCTGGGCCTGGCCGAGACGGCCGGCATCGATTCGATCGGTGGCCTGACCGAAGACGAAACCCACTTCCTGACCCGTATCAAGGAAGTCGACCGCACGTTGCTGCCAGGTCCGGTGCAAGCGAACCTGCCGCAATGGCTGTACGACAAGCTGGTGGCCCAGTTCGGCGAAGCCGAAGCACTGGAACTGGCCGCGGTGCTCAATACGCCTGCGCCGCTGGACCTGCGTGTCAATTCGATCAAGGCCGAGCGCGACGCGGTCATCGCCACGCTGCTCGAAGCGCCGATCATCGCCGAGCCGATGCCGTACGCACCGCTGGGCTTGCGCGTCAAGCAAAAGCCTGCGCTGCAAAACCTGCCGCTGTTCAAGGAAGGCGCGATCGAAGTGCAGGACGAGGGCAGCCAGGTGCTGTCGCAGATCGTCGGCGCGCGCCGCGGCGAGATGGTGGTCGACTTTTGCGCCGGCGCCGGCGGCAAGACGCTGGCACTGGGCGCCCTGATGCGCAATACGGGTCGCCTGTATGCATTCGACGTGTCCGAAAAGCGCCTGGCCAAACTGAAGCCGCGCATGGCGCGCAGCGGTTTGTCGAACGTGCATCCGGTGCTGATCGCGCACGAGCGCGATGCCAAGGTCAAGCGCCTGGCCGGCAAGATCGACCGCGTGCTGGTCGATGCGCCATGCTCGGGTCTGGGCACCTTGCGCCGCAATCCGGACGTCAAGTGGCGTCAGCAACTGGGCGCCATCGCCGAGATGCAGGAAAAGCAGGCCGCGATCCTGGACGGTGCTGCGCGCCTGGTCAAGAACGGTGGCCGCCTCGTGTACGCCACCTGCAGCCTGCTGGATGAAGAGAACGACGTCATCGTCGAAGGCTTCCTGGCGACGCACCCTGATTTCGATCTGGTGCCGATGAGCCAGGTGCTGGCCGAGCAAAAGATTCCGCTCGAGATGGACAAGTACCTCAAGCTCTTGCCGCACAAGCATCAGACCGATGGCTTCTTCGCCGCCGTGCTGCAACGCAAGGCGCTGGTCAAGGCTGCGCCAGTCAAGGCCGATGCCGATGCCGACGTGACGGCGACCGACGACGAATAAGGAAACCCTGCGATGCCCTTGTCCGACCTCTGGAATGTCCTGACTGTCGACGCGCGCAATCCTGCCCTGTTGTGGCAGGCGCTTGCCATCGTCTTCTGCGTGGCAGTGGGCTGGGGGTTGGCAGGGTTGATCGGGCGGTCGCTACTCAAGAACCGCGATGAACAGGGCCGCTTGATGCGTGTCGGGCTGGGCGGCGTTGCCCGTGTGCTCGGGCCGCTGTTGACTGTGGCGCTGCTGTCTCTGAGCAAGGTCATCCTGGAACACTTCCAGACCGTGAACCTGCTGCGCGTGGCGCTGCCGCTGTTCGTGTCGCTGGCGGTGATCCGCACCTTCTTCTACCTGCTGCGGCGCGCGTTCGCACGCCGTGGCCAGGTGGGCGAAGCACTGCAGACGTTCGAGCGCGTGTTTGCCTTCACGGCCTGGATCATCGTGGCGCTCCACCTGACCGGCATCTTGCCGGACGTGTTGCGTGCCCTCGAAACGACCATGCTGCCGGTGGGTGCAAAGACAACCTCGCTGCTCGACCTGTTGCAGGGCGTCGTGTCGATCGTCGTGCTGATGATCCTGGCGCTATGGGCCGGCGCGGCGCTTGAAGAACGGCTGATGCATGTCGAGCGCATGCACTCGTCGCTGCGCGTCGCGTTGGCGCGTGTGGGCCGGGCTGCGCTGATCCTCGTTGCCGTGTTGTTCAGCCTGTCTCTGGCGGGACTGGACCTGACCGTGCTGTCGGTGTTTGGCGGCGCGCTCGGTGTGGGTCTGGGTCTGGGCATGCAGCGGATTGCCAGTAATTACGTATCCGGTTTCATCATCCTGTTCGAGCGCAGCCTGGCGATTGGCGATCCGATCACGCTCGACAAGTATTCCGGCAAGGTTTCGCGCATCAATACGCGCTACACGGTGTTGCGTAGCGCCGACGGTACGCAGACCCTGTTGCCGAACGAGATGTTGATTACCGGCGTGGTGCTGAACCAGTCGGTGACAAACAAGAACGTGCGCGCCGTCACCAAGCTGGTCGTGTCGTATGACAGCGATCTGGCGGTGGTGATGCCGTTGCTGGAAGAGCAACCGAAGGGCGTTGACCGCGTCCTGGAAACACCGGCCCCGAACGTGCTGCTGACGGCATTTGTCGCCGATGGCTACGAGCTGGAAGTCGGTTTCTTCCTGGGCGACCCGGAAAACGGGCAGGGCGGACCGATCTCGGAAGTCAACCGCAAGATTTACGCGCTGGTACACGCGGGCACGATCAAGCTCGGCCATCCTTCGATGGACACGCGCCTGCTCGATGCGCACATCACGTCGATGATGGCGCGCACGCCGCAGGGTGCACCAGACGCTACCGAAGGTGGCGTAAAACAGACTGGCGCGGATTTAGGCAAAAATTGAAGGCGTGTTGCTGCCGTGTGGCAGTAGAAACACGTAAAATGCAAGGGTTATGCATGTGCGATCTTCCTGATCGTCGTCATACAAGCCCTGCATTGGAGACTGAATGAATTTCTTTAACGACACTTTGCACGCTGTGCTGTCGTTCTTGTCGACCGGCCTGCTGGATTTTTCGGCATGGGAAGTCGTTCTGTACACGCTGGTGGTCACGCACATCACCATCATCAGCGTCACCGTGTACCTGCACCGCCACCAGGCGCACCGCGCGCTTGACCTGCACCCGATTCCAAGTCACTTCTTCCGCTTCTGGCTGTGGCTGACCACTGGTCAGGTCACGAAAGAGTGGGCATCGATCCACCGCAAGCACCACGCCAAGTGCGACACCGAAGAAGATCCGCACAGCCCGCAAACGCGCGGCATCCGCAAGGTGCTGTTCGAAGGCGCCGAGCTGTACCGCGCCGAGAGCAAGGTTCAGGAAACCATGGACAAGTATGGCCATGGCACCCCGGACGACTGGATCGAGCGCCATGTGTACACAGGCCGCAGCATGATGGGCATCGTCGCCATGCTCGTGATCAACGTTGCGCTGTTCGGCATCATCGGCTTGTCGGTCTGGGCCGTGCAGATGATGTGGATTCCGATCACTGCTGCCGGCATCATCAATGGCCTGGGCCACTGGTGGGGCTACCGCAATTTCGATTGCAGCGATGCCGCGACCAACATCTTCCCTTGGGGCATCCTGATTGGCGGCGAAGAGCTGCACAACAACCACCACACGTATGCCACGTCGGCCAAGCTGTCGAGCAAGTGGTATGAGTTCGACCTGGGCTGGGGTTATATCCGCATGCTCGAGATGGTGGGTCTGGCCAAGGTCAAGAAAGTGGCGCCGAAGCCGAAACTGGCCAAGAACAAGGACCAGGCCGACTTCGATACGCTGCAATCGGTAATCGCCAACCGTTACGACGTGATGGCCAAGTATGCAAAATCGGTGCGTCACGCGTTCCATGAGGAATTTGAGCAGCGCAAGCATGCAAGTGGCCTGGAAACGCGCTTCCTGAAAAGCTCGCGCAAGCTGATGCAGCGCGAACCGGCCAAGCTCGAGTTGTCGCAGAAAGAGCAGCTGATCGAGCTGTTCCAGCACAGCAAAGCGCTTGAGACCATGCACAATATGCGCGTGGAACTGGGCGCAATCTGGGAGCGTTCGCACCACACCCGCGATCAGTTGCTGCATCAGTTGCAAGACTGGTGCAACCGCGCCGAAGCATCAGGCATCAAGGCGTTGCAAGAGTTTTCGCTGCGCCTGCGTACCTATGCCTGATCCTGTATCAGCGGCTTGAAAGAACGGCTCCCTCGGGAGCCGTTTTGCATTTGGTCAGCCCTGCATCATTCACTTAAACAGCCGGGGTCACACAGCCGGGGTCAGGTCTGACATTCGGACACGATCTCAGCCCTAACGCCTACACAGCCGGGGTCAGGTCTGACATTCGGACACAACCTCAGCCTTAATCACTTCGATGGTGGGTCGTGCATTTGTAGCACGACACGGCGTCAGCGGTTCTCGACTACTTGACTGTCGAGACCGTGTCCAAATGTCAGACCCGACCCCCGCTTTTGCGACTACGACTGTCGAGATCGTGTCTGAATGTCAGACCTGACCCCGGCTTTTTATGCGCATCGGGGGCAAGGTCAGGTAGGTCAGGGCGCGCCAGGCCCATTCGACCGGGCCGTATTGGTGACGCGCGAGCCACCAGTGACTCAGACCGATCTGCAGAACGCATAATCCCAGCGCGATGCCTACTTGCGCCGTTCGTGCCATCCCCCACAGTCCCATTCCGTGGGCATAAAACAACAGTGAGAACACGAGGGACTGCATCAGGTAATTGCTTAGAGCCATGCGCCCGAACGGCGCCAGCAGGCGGATTTTTGCCAGGGCGCTATGGCTGTTCAGCATTAGCATGACAGCGCCGATGTAACCAAGCGCAGCTGGCAGACTGCCCAGCGACAGCAGGGCGTAGGCAAGATCATGGCCGCCGTCGTCGACCCCAGGCGGCCGGCCGGTCGCAATCAGGCTGCCGAGCAGGCCGAGTCCGACGCCCAGCGGGATACCGATGATGGCCAGCCGTCGGTATAGCGGCTTGTGCCCGGCTGCGCGCGCGATTACGCCGGATCGCACGAACCAGACGCCAATCAGGAACACGCCCACCAGCAGGACCGAGAAGCCGATTTCGTCACGCATGCGTTCGGCCAGTTGCTTGAAGCGCATCGCTACTGCATCGCGATAGCTGCCCTGGGTCAGTACGGTGCGTTCTTCGACGCTGCGCGCGACCTGCTCGCGGTAGCGCAGCGTGCGGCTATTGTCGGTGCGTACCTCGGCGTTCCCGGCGCTGGCGCTCGTCATCTGGGCAACCGCAGGTCCAACGTGCCGCACGCCGGCTTCCACTGCGATCAGACAATAGGTCAGCAGTACGATCTGGAGACCGATGCGCAGCGGCTTTTGTTCCGATGGCCCGCGCCAGCAGGCGAGCAGGCCCAGCACCAAAAAGATGGCGCCGATCGCGGCCAGCATCGTCGTGTCGTCGCCCTTGCTGCCCCATGCCGCCGCCAGCATCAACACACCGGCGCCGATCGTCAGCAGCGGAAACAGCCACGCTTGCCGCGCGCGCAGGTATAGCGCAACCAGCGCCGCCAGGATGACGGGTCCTAGCAGCCAGCCCAGCCAGCCCATGCCGGGAATCTGGGGCAGTGCGGCGCAGGCAATGAATGCGGCCACGAGCACCCGCGCCGGCGCCAGCAGGGCGAGCATCAGCGCGAGCGCGCCGACCGCATAGCTGATCAGGATATCGCCGCTCCACAGCAAGGTGTGGTGCAGCAGCCCGATCGCCAGCAGTACGCCGACCCGGCGGGCGTAGGTTGGCGCGAATGGCCGCCCGGCCACGCGGGCGCGCTCGAGCATCAGCGCGAAGCCCATGCCGAACAGCAGCGAAAAGATCGTCCAGAACTTGCCGCTGACCAGATAGGCGACGAGGAACGCGACAAACCAATCCAGGCCATGCAGGCCAGCCGGGATGCCTTGTCCTGATTCGACCACGGGCCGGTTGAAAAATTCGACGTTGGCGACGCAGATGCCGATCAGCGCAAAGCCGCGCAGCACATCGAGGGCATCCAGGCGGTCGGTGTCGGGAGAGAGGGAGGGCAGGGACGAGCTTGTCATTCCGCCATGGTAACGCGGACGGTGGTCACCCATAAAAAAAGCCGCCAGGCTTGCGCCGGCGGCTTTTTGAAAGACAACAGGATCAATTACTTGATCTTGGTTTCTTTGTAGATCACGTGCTTACGTGCCTTAGGGTCGAATTTGGTAATTTCCATTTTCGCCGGCATCGTGCGCTTGTTCTTGGTGGTGGTGTAGAAGTGACCCGTACCTGCAGTCGATTCCAGCTTGATTTTGTCGCGGCCAGTTTTTGCCATGATAGCTCCCTAATTAAACTTTTTCGCCACGAGCACGCATGTCGACCAGCACGGCATCGATGCCGAGCTTGTCAATCAGGCGCAGGCCGGCGTTCGACAAACGCAGCGAAACCCAGCGGTTTTCGGATTCGACGTAGATACGACGATTCTGCAGGTTAGGCAGGAAACGACGCTTCGTTTTGTTGTTAGCGTGGGAGACGTTGTTACCAACCATCACACCCTTGCCGGTTACTTGGCAAACACGTGCCATAGTGCACTCCTTAAATATGTTCCAGGACTGGAAAAACGAGAGTATAGCGCGAAAAATGAAGCGGAATCAATCACTTGCGAAAAACAATGGTTAATTAAGGATAATAAAAAATTTAACAATCGCGCAAATCGCTCTATGCACACGGGTAAGCCCCTGTTTACGCGCTGTAATTTATGCCAATGACAGAGCGGCGCGCTGGTGGCAAATCCGTCACAACTGCCCATTCTCGGCAAACGAATACACCTGGTTGCCGGCCACCACGAAATGGTCCAGCACCCGGATTTCGACCAGTGACAGCGCCTGCGTCAGCGCGTCCGTGAGCCGCAGATCCGCATCGCTGGGCTCGGCCACGCCGGACGGATGGTTGTGCGCCAGGATCACGGCCGCCGCATTGCGCCGCAGCGCTGCCTTGACGACTTCGCGCGGGTAGACACTGGTATGCGTCAGCGTGCCCCTGAACATGTCATCGCAGTTGATCAGGCGGTTTTTTATATCCAGAAAGATCACGATGAACGATTCATGGGTGCGCAGCGCAAAATGGCTGCGCAGATAATGCCGCACCGCTTCAGGCGAACACAGCGCCTCGCGCCGGAACTGCTCGGCTACCGCGCGCCGTGCCAGCTCCAGCGCCGCCTGGAGCTGCGCATACTTGGCCGGCCCGAGCCCGTGCAGCTGTCCGAACTCGCCGGCATCGGCATGCAGCAGCCGCTGCAGCGAGCCGAAGTGGGCGAGGGTGTCGCCCGCCAGCGTCACGGCGCTTTTCCCCGCCACGCCAACGCGCAGGAAGATTGCCAGCAATTCGGTGTCTGTCAATGCCGCCGGACCGTCGCGCAGCAAGCGCTCGCGGGGGCGGTCCTGCTCAGGCCAGTCACAAATGCCCATCGTGATTCCTCGCCAAAAAAAGAGGCAGCCCGGGCGCAAGGTGCGCGCGTGGCTTACAATAGCGGTTTGCGTGCGACACGTAGTCGCGATCGCCGTTCTACGGCAAGCATTAGAAGTTGTACCTACCTTGCAAGTCACTCGGCAAGTCCTTGATTTAATTAACTAAATCATTCGGACTGACACATAAATGCCGTGGGCTCCCTAATTGCGTCTGCAATTCAGGGTGAAAACTAGAAAACCATACTGCAACAACGCTAGGCACAGACACGTCGAGATCAAGTTTTCACTTGTTATTTCGATATCGATGAGCCCGCGATTTCGCTCATAAAGGAAATAAACGTTGCTTCGTCGCTACAGTTCTAGAAAATTTTCCAGACGAACTTATGCGGCGATCCTCGGATCAGCAGGAGTAGGGAATGGCCATCTGCGGCCAGATCAAACAAGGATGACCAACAAGATCGCACAAGTTCTGCGATGCCTTGTCACACCTCTGGAACATTAGAGGCTGTGACCGGGTGTACGACCACTTGTCACCTAGTCGGACATGCGTCTCTGGTAACGGAGGGGTGTGAAGCTTCGATGACAATGTACCCCTGCGCAAGCAGCGCGCTCCCCATGTGAATGGATGCGTGGAGACTGCCAGCAGAAAGGCGGTTAAGGGGCTAGGTGAGGCTGCATGGGTAACATAAAGTGAACTGACGGTTGAACCCTCGTGACTATTAACAGGCCCAATCTGCTGTTGGCCTGGACCAAAAAGGTGCGTGGTTGGATGCCCCTGTGCAAACTGGGGGCACGTCGTTATCAAACCACCGGGGGAGAGTCAGACCCTAAACAGTCATGTGCGGTGCAATTAGGCCGTGCTGGTATCGCAGGGAACGTGGTAAGCCCGTTTCGCCGCCTGCCTCAGAACATCGGGGCGGGCAAGCAACCCGTAAGGGAAGCCCACGGCGGAGCGGGTATGGGAGGATGGAAAAAGCGAACGCTGGCCTGTAATGGGTCGGATATGGATTCAAACTTTGTCCTACCGTGAAAACGGGCAGACTTCCATCTGGTGCAATAGTCGTTCAGCGACTACATAGACAAGTAGACAAATTCGCCCCGAAGGGATGCAGTTCTTTCCTTCGGGGGAGAGCTACGTCCTCGGCGGGCATCACTACGACGAGGCTCGGCAATGAAAGTAATCGAAAATAGTTTCGATTCTGCGTCCTCGCTTGTTCCTACTGAATGGGCTGCCATTGATTGGCGGCGTGTGCAGAAGAACGTGAGAGTCATGCAGATTCGTCTAACGAAGGCAACACAGGAAGGCGACTGGCGACGGGTGAAATCCCTGCAACGGTGGCTGACCCGCTCGTTCAGCGCGAAAGCGCTGGCAGTCAAACGAGTGACGGAGAATCAAGGCAAGCGTACCGCAGGCGTAGATCAGCAGCTATGGGATACGCCGCTGCAGAAATTTGCAGCGATTGCGCGGTTGGAGAAGCGTCGGTATCGGCCCCTGCCACTAAGGAGGGTCTATATACCCAAGGCCAATGGAAAGGAACGTCCCTTGGGCATCCCGACCATGAAAGATCGAGCCATGCAGGCGTTACACCTGCTGGCGCTCGACCCGGTTCTTGAAACTGTGAGCGACCCGAACTCGTATGGGTTTAGGAAGAGCCGCTCCACAGCTGACGCGATGTCACAAATCTTTCTCCAGACGTGTCGGAAGGTTTCGGCGCAATGGGTGTTTGATGCTGACATCGAAGGCTTCTTCGACAACATTAATCACGACTGGCTGATCGACAACGTTCGCATGGACAAGACGATCCTTCGGAAGTGGTTGAAGTCTGGAGTAGTTGACCGGGCGCAGTTGAGGGCAACCACAGCAGGAACGCCGCAGGGCGGCATCATCAGCCCTGCATTGGCAAATTGGACGCTAAATGGATTGGAGACGAAACTGATCGAGTACCTCGGTGCGCAAGTCGGTAAGTCAAAAGTCGAAAAGCTAAAAGTTGGTGTCATACGATACGCGGACGATTTCGTAGTGTCCGGCGCCTCGCAAGAGCTGCTGGACGTTGAGATTCGGCCTTGGGTAGAAAGCTTCCTCGCAGTACGAGGATTGCGACTGTCTCAGGCAAAGACCAAAATTGTGCACATCGACCAAGGTTTTGACTTCCTTGGGTGGAATTTCCGGAAGTATGAGGGGAAACTGCTCATCAAGCCGAGTAAAAAGAACGTGGAAGCGTTTTATGAAAAGTTGAGGAAGGTCATCGGCGAACATTTGATGGTAAGGCAGCAGGATCTGATCCAACTGCTGAACCCGATGCTACGGGGCTGGGCGCAATACCACAGCCCCGTCGTGGCCAAGGAAGCGTTCTCGCGCATGGAGTCGTTGTTGTTATGGCGGCTAATGCGGTGGGCCAAGCGAAGGCATCCCAACAAGAACGCCGGGTGGATTCGCCAGAAATATTGGCGGTCAGTCGGCGGACGAAATTGGGTGTTTGCTGCGGACGTTGTTGCGAAGGATGGTAGCAAACAGGTGATGGAACTGTACTCGCTCGCGGGTACTCCCATCGAACGCCACAAAAAGATCAAAGGGGAGTTCCATCCCTTCGATCCGCAATGGGAAGAGTACGGCGAAGACCTCCGACGGAAGCGAATGTTGAAGAACATTAGTTACCGGAAGGAGCTGGCGACGTTGTACATGAACCAACGCGGCATGTGTGCGTTGTGCGGATATGAGATGAACATGGAAACCGGCTGGCATGACCACCACATTGAGTACCGGGTGGCGGGCGGCTCCGAGGCCCTTAGAAATCGCGTATTATTGCACCCCAACTGCCATGCCCGCGTGCATAGCCGAAATTTGCAAGTTGTTAAACCGGTTCCTGCATAGGAACTTTTATTAAGCTTGAGCCGTGTGCGGTGAAAGTCGCAAGCACGGTTCTTAGGGGGGAGGGGTTCTGGCAACAGGCCCTTCCTACCCTCCCCTACCGGGGCTGCCCGCACTCATACGAAACGTCGCAAAGAACATGGCCAACGCTGCTCCTGTCGTCAATGAATCCTCATACCTGACCCTGCATTACCGTCTGGCTGTTGCCGGTGGTTCTGATGTGATCACCACCTTCAACGGCACGCCGGCAACGCTGATGCTGGGTCAGGGCCAACTGGCACCGTTCCTCGAAGAACGCCTGCTCGGCCTGCCCGAAGGCACGCACCAGACCTTCGAGCTCAGTGCGCAGGAAGCGTTCGGTGAACGTAACCCGGAACTGATCCAGTCGGTGTCCAAAGCGACGCTGGAAGACAATTCGGTGCCGGGTGCCGATTACCTGGTCGGCGAAGTGGTCGAATTCAATGCGCCGAAGGGCGGCCGGTTTGCCGGTGTGCTGCTTGAAATGCGCGAGGACTCGGCCCTGTTCGACTTCAACCATCCGATGGCTGGCCGGGCGCTCCAGTTCGAAGTGAAACTGATCTCGGTGCTGTAAAGGAAGACTATGGAAAATGAGATTCTGCTTGCCCAGCCGCGCGGCTTTTGCGCCGGCGTGGACCGCGCCATCGAAATCGTCGAGCGCGCCCTGACCCAATTCGGCGCCCCGATCTATGTGCGCCATGAAATCGTCCACAACGCGTACGTTGTGGCCGACCTGCGCACCAAGGGCGCGATCTTCATCGAACAGCTTGAAGACGTCCCGCCCGGTAACACGCTGGTGTTTTCGGCCCACGGTGTGTCGAAAGCGGTCCGGGCCGACGCCGAAGCGCGCGGCCTGACGATCTTCGACGCTACTTGTCCGCTGGTGACCAAGGTGCACGTCGAAGTGGCCAAGATGCGCAAGCTCGGCGCCGAGATCATCATGATCGGTCACGATGGCCACCCGGAAGTCGAAGGCACGATGGGGCAGGCCGAAGAAGGCATGCACCTGGTCGAGACGGTCGCCGATGTCGAGAACCTGCAGGTCCGCAATCCGGACCTGCTCGCCTACGTGTCGCAGACCACGCTGTCGGTCGACGACACGGCCGACATCATCGAGGCGCTCAAGGTGCGCTTCCCGAACATCATCGAGCCGAAGAAGGGCGATATCTGCTACGCCACCACCAACCGCCAGGAAGCCGTCAAGTTCCTGGCGCCGCAGGTGGAAGTGGTGATCGTCGTCGGCAGCCCGAACAGCTCCAACTCGAACCGCCTGCGCGAAGTGGCTGACAAGATGGGGACGCCTGCCTACATGATCGATAACGCGGCCGCCATCGATCCGGCCTGGATCGATGGCAAGAAACGCATCGGCGTCACCGCCGGCGCGTCGGCGCCCGAGGTGCTGGTGCAAGCCGTGATCGATCGCCTCAAGCAACTGGGCGCGGCCAGTGTGCGCGCCCTCGAAGGCGTCGAAGAGAACGTGACGTTCCCGCTGCCGAAAGGGCTGGACGGCGTTCGGCAAGTGGCCTTCAAGGCCGAAGGCTGAACATTATTTTTCGTTCCGGCAGAAAGCAAAAATTTGCTACTGCCGCCATTTACCGTTGTTAGTTTTCCGGCAGCCAAGCTATGATGGCGGCGCTCGGAATTGTCGTGGCGATGCGCTGAGCGGCGCGTTGTTCGGCCGCACACTACGGTAAAGCAGCGGCTTCAGACCATGAGCGGCACCTCGGGATATCCCGGCGTGCCGTTTTTTGTTATTGCACAACAGGCGGAACGATGGAAACCTTTATCCAACAACTACTGAACGGGCTCGTGCTCGGCAGTATGTATGCGCTGGTCGCGCTCGGCTACACGATGGTGTATGGCGTTCTCAACCTGATCAATTTCGCCCACGGCGACGTGCTGATGGTCGGCGCGATGATTGGCCTGACCATCCTGCAATTGCTTGAAGCCTATGTGCCTGGCCTGCCTGGCTATGTGCAACTGGCGCTGGCGATCCTCGGCGCCATTCCCGTCACCATGTTGGTCAATATCCTGATCGAACGCATCGCCTATCGCCGCCTGCGCAATGCGCCGCGCCTGGCGCCGCTGATCACGGCGATCGGCATCTCGATCCTGCTGCAGACGTTCGCGATGATGATCTGGGGCCGCAGCCCGCTGCCGTTCCCGCAACTGCTGTCGTCCGAACCGATCATGATCGGCGGCGCCATGATTTCGCAAACCCAGGTGCTGCTGCTGGTACTGGCTGCGCTGGCAATGGGTGGCCTCGTGCTGCTGGTCGAGCGCACCAAAATGGGCCGCGCGATGCGCGCCGTGGCCGAGAACCCCCGCGTGGCTGGCCTGATGGGCGTCGATTCGAACCGCGTGATTGTCGCGACCTTCGCCATCGGGGCGGCGCTGGCCGCCGTCGCCGGCGTGATGTGGGGCGCTAACTATGCGTCGATCACGTTCACGATGGGCGTGCTGCCGGGCCTGAAGGCGTTCTGTGCCGCGGTGCTGGGCGGCATCGGCAATATTTATGGCGCCATGCTCGGTGGCCTCCTGCTCGGCATCATCGAAGCGCTGGGCGCCGGCTATATCGGCGACCTGACCGGCGGCTTCCTCGGCAGCCACTACCAGGACATCTTCGCCTTCGTGGTGCTGATCCTCGTGTTGACCCTGCGCCCGTCCGGCATCATGGGCGAACGCGTGGCCGACCGCGCTTAACCGGAGCACACCATGGCACTCCTGACGTTCGACACCCAGCACAAGCCGCGCCAGGCCTACACCAGCATGGCGCTCCTGCTGGTGCTGCTGCTGATCTTCCCGTTCTTTGCCGCGCAATTCGGCAACTCGTGGGTACGCATCATCGATATCGCGCTGCTGTACATCATGCTCGCGCTGGGCCTGAACATCGTGGTGGGCTTTGCCGGCCTGCTCGACCTGGGCTATATCGCGTTCTTTGCCGTCGGCGCCTACCTGGTCGGCCTGTTTTCGTCGCCGCAGTTCGCCGCGCTGCTGGAATCGGTGATCTATTATTCGCCCGCCATTGGCGAAGCGCTGGTCGCGTTCTTCGGCCCCGAGATCCAGCAGAACGGCATCCACCTGTCGCTGTGGGCAATCGTGCCGCTGGCGGCCTTGTGCGCTGCGCTGTGCGGCGCGCTGCTGGGTGCCCCGACGCTGAAACTGCGCGGCGACTACCTCGCCATCGTGACGCTGGGCTTCGGCGAGATCATCCGTATCTTCATGAACAACCTGAACGACCCGATCAATTTCACCAACGGGCCGCAGGGGATCAACATGATCGACCCGATCCGCATCTTCGGGGTGTCGCTGGCGGGTGAGGCGGGGTCCAACGCCACGGTGCACATCGGCAGCTACGCGATGCCGTCGGTGAACGCGTATTACTTCCTGTTCCTGGCGCTGGTGATCGCGTCGATCTTCATCACCGGTCGCCTGCAGCACTCGCGCCTGGGCCGCGCCTGGGTCGCGATCCGCGAAGACGAAATCGCGGCCAAGGCGATGGGCATCAATACCCGCAACGTGAAGCTGCTGGCATTTGCGATGGGCGCGTCGTTCGGCGGCGTGGCCGGTGCGATGTTTGGCGCGTTCCAGGGCTTTGTATCGCCGGAATCGTTCTCGCTGACCGAGTCGATCGCCGTGCTGGCCATGGTCGTGCTCGGCGGTATCGGCCACATCCCGGGCGTGGTGCTGGGCGGCGTGCTGCTGGCGGCCCTCCCGGAAGTGCTGCGCCACGTGGTCGACCCGGCCCAGCAGGCGCTGTTCGGCAAGGTGATCATCGAGGCCGAAGTGCTGCGCCAGTTGCTGTACGGCCTGGCGCTGGTGCTGATCATGCTGGTGCGCCCGGCTGGCCTGTGGCCGTCGCCCAACAAGGAAGAGCGCCCGAACGCTGCGCTGGCGCGTGACGATGAAGAAGCGAGCACGACATGAACGACCAGGTCATTCTGAATATTGCCGGCGTCAACAAGCGCTTCGGCGGCCTGCAGGCGCTGACCGATGTCGGCATCCGCATCATGCAGGGCCAGATCTATGGCCTGATCGGCCCGAACGGCGCCGGCAAGACCACGTTCTTCAATGTGATCACGGGTCTGTACCAGCCCGACAGCGGCACGTTCGAGCTGGCCGGCAAGGCGTACTCGCCGTCGGCCCCGCACGACGTGGCCAGGGCCGGCATTGCGCGCACGTTCCAGAACATCCGCCTGTTCGGCGAGATGACCGCGCTGGAAAACGTCATGGTCGGGCGCCATGTGCGCACCAGACAGGGCGTGCTCGGCGCGATCCTGCGCCACAGGGCGGCGCGTGAAGAAGAGCGGGCGATCCGCGTCCGCGCCCAGGAGCTGCTCGATTTCGTGGGCATCGGCCAGTTTGCCAACCGCACGGCAAAGTTCCTGTCGTACGGTGACCAGCGGCGCCTGGAAATCGCGCGCGCGCTGGCGACCGATCCGCAACTGCTGGCGCTGGATGAGCCGGCGGCCGGCATGAACGCCACCGAAAAACTGGGTCTGCGTGAACTGCTCGTCAAGATCAAGGCGCAGGGCAAGACCGTGCTGTTGATCGAGCACGACGTCAAACTGATGATGGGCCTGTGCGACCGCATTACGGTGCTCGAATACGGCAAGCAGATCGCCGAAGGTGTGCCGGCCGAGATCCAGAAAAACCAGGCCGTGATCGATGCCTATCTGGGAGGTGCGCACTGATGGACGCAATGAAGAATGAAACGATCCTGCAGATCGCAGGCCTGAAAGTCGCGTACGGCGGCATCAAGGCGGTCAAGGGGATCGACCTGCAAGTGGCGCGGGGCGAACTGGTCACGCTGATTGGCGCCAATGGCGCCGGCAAGACGACGACGTTGAAGGCCATCACGGGCACGCTGCCCCCATGCAAGGTCGAAGGCGACATCAGCTACCTGGGTCAGCCGCTACGTGGCACGCAGTCGTTCCGCATGGTCCAGCAAAAGCTGGCGATGGTGCCGGAAGGGCGGGGGGTGTTCACCCGCATGTCGATTCACGAAAACCTGTTGATGGGCGCCTACACGCGCAATGACCAGGCCGGGATCGATGCCGATATCGAGAAATGGTACAGCGTGTTCCCGCGCCTGAAAGAGCGCGCGGGCCAGCTGGCCGGGACGCTCTCGGGCGGCGAACAGCAGATGCTGGCGATGGCGCGCGCGCTGATGTGCCATCCCACGCTGCTGTTGCTCGACGAGCCGTCGATGGGCCTGTCGCCGATCATGGTCGAGAAGATTTTCGAGGTGATCCGGGATGTGTCGCAGCAGGGCATCACGATCCTGCTGGTCGAGCAGAACGCCAAGCTGGCGCTGCAGGCCGCGCACCGCGGCTATGTGATGGAGTCGGGCGAGATCATCATGACGGGCAATGCGCGCGACATGCTGACCGATCCCCGCGTGCAGGCGGCCTACCTGGGCGAATAACCCATGCGGACGTAAAAATGGCCGGGACGCTTGCGCGACCCGGCCATTTTTTTACCGATCAGCGATGCTGCAGTCTTACGCAGCAGCAGCCGTTGCGGAGTTCGTGGCTTTGGCAGCGTTAGCCGAGAATTGCGACACGGCAGCGTTCACATTGGTTTCGATGGCTTCGACAGCCTGCTTCGAGGTCTTGCTGAACTGCTCGTAACCGGCATTGGCGTTGCTGATGGCGGTCTTGACGGCGGCGACGAAGTTTTCCGAACCGGCCGGTGCATTCTTGCTCACTTCATCGACCAGCGAAATCACCTTGCGGTTGGCTTCGACGATCTGGCTTTCGGCCGCTTTCGAGAATTCGGCGCCGGTGCCGCTGGCGATCGATGCCAGCTGGCGGCTGTAGGCCATGGCTTTTTCGGTGCTTGGCTGGGCCTGGGTAGCGGCCAGCGAGAAGAACTCTTGTGGATCCTTGGCGCTCAGCATCTTGCTGGCCAGGGCCGACGATTCTTCGAGGCTGGCGCGTGCCGTGCTGATGTTCAGGGCAACCAGCTTTTCCATGCTCTCGAACGTCTTCGACGTCAGCGACGAAAACAGGGCGAACTGCGACTCCAGGCTGGTCTTGGTGGCGGTCGAAAACTGCTCAGGGATTGCAAACATGTGTCTCTCCAAAATGTTACGTTTCGTGAATGGACTGTTGCTCGGGTATGGGGCAGGTTCTTTGGCAAACGCGACGAAGCTCTTCTTTTGTGCACCGCAACAGGGCAGATTTTGTGCCAGTTCGTTTGAGGCGTCAAGCGATTTTGATGCGATGCACAATCCCGTGGTACGGAAGTGACAAGAATGCATTTGTCATGAGAAAGCTCAATTGATCTACCGCAAACGAACATTCTTTTTTCGCCTTTTTTTGTCGCATTGGGGCCGTGTGCTAGACTCGATCCTTGTCTTTACCTTAACTACCGTGGTTTTTTCGGGATCCCCGTTCATCCATGTCACAGCCCGCCGCTTCTCCGCCGGTTTCTGTTGCTACTCCGGCTGCCGTCCCGGCAGCCCCATGGCTGTCGCCCGTCCCGCTGTTCTTCGTCCTGTTGTGGAGCACCGGCTTCATCGTCGCCAAGTTCGGCCTGCCTTACGCGCCGCCGCTGACCTTTCTCATCGTGCGTTGCCTGGGCGTGCTGGCAGTGCTGCTGCCGATCGTACTCATCTGGCGCGCGCCCTGGCCGCGGGGCCGGATCGGGCATGTGGCGCTGGCCGGGCTGCTGTTGCAGGCCGGGTACCTGGGCGGCGTCTGGGCTGCCATCGACCTGGGCATGCCGGCGGGGCTGACGGCGCTGATCGTCGGCATGCAGCCCATCCTCACGGCGGCCGCCGCGCCGCTGATCGGCGAACGCGTGCGGCGCCTGCAATGGCTTGGTTTGCTGCTGGGCCTGTCCGGCGTGGCACTGGTCGTGTATGCCAAGCTCGGCCTGGCCGGCATGTCGCCCGCCGCGCTGGCCCTGTGCCTGTTCGCGCTGCTCAGCATCACGGCCGGCACGCTGTACCAGCGCCGCTTCTGTCCGCAGTTCGATCTGCGCACCGGCACCGTGATCCAGTTCGGCGCCACGGTACTGGCGCTGGTGCCACTGGCGATCTGGCTCGAAGGCCTTGATCCGGCATTCAGCCGCATCACCTGGAGCGGCGACTTCATCCTGGCCCTGGTCTGGTCGGTGCTGGCGCTGTCGATCGGCGCCATCTTCCTGTTGTTTACCCTGATCCGGCGCAGCCAGGCCACGGAAGTGACCAGCCTGATGTACCTGACCCCGCCCACCACCGCCATCATGGCCTGGCTGCTGTTCGGTGAATCGTTCAGCTTGCTTGGGCTGGCCGGGATGATCGTCGCCGTCAGCGGCGTCGCCTTTGTCGTCAAGAAACCAAGGAACCTCCGATGATCAGCAGTCCCGCCCAGCAAGCAGTCGATGCCGCCATCACGTCGCGCCGCTCGATCCGCGCCTTTCTCGACAAGCCGGTGGAGCGCGACGAGATCGCGCGCATTCTCGACGTTGCGGCGCGGGCGCCGTCCGGCACCAACACGCAGCCGTGGAAGGTGTACGTGCTCACTGGCGCGGCGCGCGCGCGGCTCTCTGGCGCCATCCTGGCCGTCAATGCCGATCCCGGGCAGGCAAGCGCACATACCGAGGAATACGCCTACTACCCGCGCGAATGGACGTCGCCCTATATCGACCGGCGCCGCAAGGTTGGCTGGGATCTGTACAGCCTGCTGGGCCTGGGGCGCGACAACAAGGCCGGCATGGCGGCCCAGCATGCGCGCAACTATGCGTTCTTCGACGCGCCCGTGGGCCTGATCTTCACGATCGATCGCATCATGGCGCAGGGATCGTGGCTCGACTACGGCATGTTTTTACAGAACATCATGGTGGCGGCGCGCGCACGGGGTCTCGACACCTGTCCACAAGCGGCATTCACGCAGTATCATCGGATCATCCGTGCCGAACTTGACCTGCCGGCCAATGAGATGGTCGTCTGCGGCATGGCACTGGGCTGGGCCGATCCCGAGCGGATCGAAAACACACTGGTGACCGAGCGCGAGCCCGCCCACGGCTTCGCCCGCTTCATGGACTAGCGTAAATACCGTCAATATCCTGTTGATATCAAAAGAAAAATTGTTTTCATGTTCGTGTTGTTTTAATCGGTTATTGCCGCGCGGAATGTGAATTTTGCTTGCGAACGAACGTCGTTCCGCTACACTTCACTACGTATCTCATCTGTTCGGGTCAGGGGCTTCATCATGTTCAAACTTGCTGTGGCTACTGTAGTTGCCGCTTTATTTGCCTTCTCCCCGGTGCAAGCCGCCGGTGCCGGCGCTGGCGCAGGTGCCGGCGCGACCGAGCAGGCGAAAAAATCCACCGCCGCCAAGAAAAAAGCCACACGCAAGGTCGTGCGCAAAACCACGGCCAAACGCAGCAAACGGGCCAAGCGCCAGGAACTGGCAGCAGCGGGCGAGCGTCCTCGCATGATCCGCCGCGTCAAGACGGTGCGCGGCAAGCGCGTCGTCACGTATCAGCCGGTGCGCACTGCCGCTGCTGCCGTCGCGGTCGGTGTTGCTGCCAAGACCGTCGGCGACATGGCTGGGCTCGACAACACGGTCGATCCGCTGGCGTTGCGCTCGAACGTGGCGTATGTGGTTGACCAGAACAGCGCCGAAGTGCTGTTCGAGAAAAACGCCAACGTCGCACTGCCGATCGCGTCGCTGACCAAGCTGATGACGGGCATGGTCGTGATGGACGCCAGGCAAGACCTGGACGAAGTCCTGCGCGTGACCGACGACGACGTCGATCGCCACAAGTTCAGCAGCTCACGCCTGCCGGTCGGCGCCAGCATGACGCGCCGCGAACTGCTCCATATTGCCCTCATGAGTTCCGAGAACCGCGCCGCGTCGGCGCTGGGCCGTAACTATCCCGGTGGCATCAACGCCTTCGTCGGTGCCATGAATGCCAAGGCACGGCAGCTGGGCATGCGCGATACCTATTACGTCGACTCCAGCGGCCTGTCGAGCCGCAATGTTTCGAGCGGGCGCGACCTGGCCAAGCTCGTCATGGCGGCGCATGGCGACCCGGTGCTGCGCGAATTCTCGACCACGCCCAATTCCACCGTGCAAGCCAGCGGCCGTACGATGCACTATCGCAATACCAACTACCTGGTCTCGCTGCCTGACTGGAATATCGGTCTGCAAAAGACCGGCTTCATCAACGAAGCAGGGCGCTGCCTGGTGATGCAGGCCATGATCCATGGCCGCAATGTGGTGATGGTGTTCCTGGATTCGAAGGGCAAGATGTCGCGCACGGCCGACGCCGGCCGCATCCGCCGCCTGATCGAGTCGCTGCCGGACCGGATGGATGTCGACGCCATCCGGCCATCGACCATCACTGCCAGCGCGCCGGGCCTGGCGCGCTGAGAAACAGGGCAGGCCTCGCGCCTGCCCTTGTTGTTGGCTCAGTCAGCGTTATCTGTTGATGACGCTGATGGCAATGCGAAGCAAATGTTCCGGCGAAATAACCCGCTCTCCATCCAAGGCCCAGCGCCAGCCCAGGTAATTGGTCAGGTAGCGCGAAGCCACGCCACGAAAGCCCTGCAGCCAGGCCTTGAAGCGCTGGTGGTAAGCGTTCACGTTCTGCACGTGGATGGCAAGGCTGCCCAGACGCCTTGCACGCACACCGGCGCGCACATTGACAGCCTCGTGCGCGATCCTGTGCTTGCGTGCAAAGGCGCGGTAAGCGGGATGACCGTCACTGACCAGCAAGGCCTGCCTGTCGAGCCTGGGCAGCAAGTCACGCTCGAGTCGCGCAGCCGTGAGGGCACCCCGGCCAGTGACGGCATCGACCGTGCGCCCCTCGCGATCGCGCGCAACCAGGATGCAATCGAGTTCACTGGAAATGCCCCGTCTGGCAGCATGGCCGCCGCGGCGGCGCGGTGGCCGATCGAGCGTGCGCGAACCTTTTTGTGATTCGAGCAGAAATGTTTCGTCAGCCTCGACGATGCCATTCAGGGCCGCAGGCCGGTCAAGCTTGACCCAATGCAGGAAGCGGTGACGCCAGCGAAAGGCCGTATTGCGGTGTACCCCGAGCCGATCTGCTGCCTTGCGTACGGGGAGAGAATCGAGCAGCACTTGCGAATACGCGAGCCATTTGGCCTTGTGCCTGAGCCGCGCCAGCGGCGTGCCGGTGAGGTCGTTGAAGGTGCGGCCGCAGGCACAGCAGCGGTAGCGCTGTAAATCGTTGGCGAACCCGTGCCGGTAGCAGTGCTCGTTGCCGCATCGCGGGCAGCAGCGGCCTGGCGCTCTGACCTCAGTGATGAGCGCAACCACCTGATCGAGCCCGGCGGCAGGATGCAGGGCATCAAGCACTTGCCGCCGCTGCGGCTGGTTCAGCGAAGGCAGTTTTGCGAACCAGCCTTTGAAACGTGGCGCTTTCATGATCGACTCCTGACGCTGCGGACAGGGGTTGGACCATTGGACTACTCGTCAGTTCAAAGCTAGTCTCTATTTAACGTTGACTGCGCCTTGTTGCATCTGCCATGGTTATATTCATACCGTCGGCATCGGCCGATACCCGAGCGTCGACGAAATCCGCGCCGCGGTCTGCACCAGATCCTCGAGCCAGTCTTCCTGCAGGCGGTCGGCCGGCGCCGAAATCGACAATCCTGCCACCAGCTTGCCGCTGTCATCGTGGATGCCGGCGGCCATGCAGCGCACACCCAGTTCCAGCTCTTCGTTGTCGCGCGCATAGCCGCGCGAGCGCACCAGGCTCAGCTCGCGTTCCAGCCGCGCCAGCTCGGTGATCGAGTTGCGCGTGTGACCGGCCAGCCCCGTTCGGGTGGCGTAGGCGCGCGTGGCTTTCACGTCGTCCACGGACAGGAACAGCTTGCCGGTCGAGGTCAGGTGCAGCGGACCGCGCCCGCCAATGGCGCGCACGACCTGCATGCCGGAGCGCTCCGAGAAGGCCCGGTCGATGTACACGATCTCGTCGCCCTGGCGCACCGACAGATTCACCGTCTGCTGCGTCTTGCGATGCAGGGCGCGCATGGCGTCGAGCGCCGCTTCGCGCACCGAGAGCCGGCTCTTGACCACATTGCCCAGTTCCAGCAGGCGCATGCCCAGCCGATACGTGCCCGGTTCGACACGGTCGACAAAGCGCGTGACCACCATATCGTTGAGGATCCGGTGCGCCGTGGAGGGATGCAGGCCCGACACGCGCGCCAGCTCCTTGAGGCTGACCGGGTCGGAATAGCTGGCCAGGGCGTCCAGAAGCAGGGTCATGCGTTCGATCACCTGGATCGAGGTCTTGGCGGGTTGGGGCGTTTCCATTTTCATATGATGGTTGGTGCGGTGCAGTAGGCCCATTCTTTATACCATGATGTGAAACGCTCACGCAAACCCGGCCTTGCTTTGTGGGCGAGGTTGCCACATGCTGATCGGGAGGCTGCATAATGACGTTCCTGCATCTTCACTGGACAACGATGGACAACCCGATCAGCGAATTCAAGACCTTGCGCGGCCTCGAGCGTATTGGCGCGGCGTGCCGCAACACCTGGGACGGCCTGCGCTGGGCCTGGCGCAGCGAAGCGGCGTTCCGGCAAGAGGTGGTGCTGATCGTCGTGGCCAGCGTGATCGCACTGCTGTTGCCGGTCTCGGGCTTCCAGCGTCTGGCCATGATCGGCGTGCTGATCGTGGTGCTGATCGTCGAGCTGATCAATTCGGCGATCGAGGCGGTCGTCGACCGTATTTCGCTCGAGCGCCATCCATTGTCGAAAGCGGCCAAGGATATCGGCAGCGCCGCCGTCGCACTGACGCTGCTGCTGGCGTTCGCCACCTGGGCCGTCGTCCTCTACAATCGCTTCATGTAGACCATGCAACGTGCCATCCTTGCTGGATGGCGACCCGAACAAGTTTGATCAATCACAGGAGATGACCATGACCTTACGCCTTGGCGATACCGCCCCCGATTTCGAACAAGATTCCAGCATTGGCAAGATCCGTTTCCACGAATGGGCAGGCGATTCGTGGGTCGTGCTGTTTTCGCACCCGGCCGACTTCACGCCGGTCTGCACCACCGAACTGGGCCTGACTGCCAAGCTCAAGCCTGAATTCGACAAGCGCAATGTCAAGGCGATCGCACTGTCGGTCGACGCGGCCGAACAGCACCGCGACTGGATCCGTGACATCGAGGAAACCCAGCAAACCGTGGTGGGCTTCCCGATCATCGCCGATGCCGACCGCTCGGTCTCGACGCTGTACGACATGATCCACCCGGAACAGTCGGCCACTGCCACCGTTCGTTCGCTGTTCATCATTGATCCGAAAAAGAAAGTGCGCCTGACCATCACCTACCCGATGAGCACCGGTCGCAACTTCGACGAAGTGCTGCGCGTGATCGACGCACTGCAACTGACCGATGGCTACACCGTTGCCACGCCGGGTAACTGGAAAGATGGCGACGACGTCATCATTCCGCTGACCGTCACCGATCCTGACGTGATCAAGCAAAAGTACCCGAAAGGCTTCGAATCGCCACGTCCTTACCTGCGCATGACGCCGCAGCCGAACAAGTAAGCCAGTTCGTACGGCACCACAAAGGTGGCCCGGGCACATGCCTGGGCCACCTTTTTTTTATCCGGCCATCGAAGATTTCCGCATATCGCCATGCAAGCGCTGCACGCCTACATAGCGTTTCGTGTCTATACAAATAAGGATTGCTTCGTTTGCGTTATGTAGATCACGTGAGAATATTAGCGTCCAATAGAAGAATTTGTAATAAGGACTCGCATGACATCGCTTGCTATGCCAGGCAGCACAGCAGCGTCCAAGTCGTCGAAAGCACCGGGCCGGGTCATTCCCGGCTTTGGCATTTCGCTCGGCTTCACGCTGTTTTACCTGGCGCTGATCGTTCTCATCCCGCTGTCGGCGGTGTTCCTCAATACCTTCAGCATGACTTGGGCCGAGTTCTGGGCCACCGTCACGTCCGAGCGCGTCATGGCGTCATATCGCCTCAGCTTTGGCGCGTCGCTGATCGCAGCCGCCCTGAACGTCGTGTTCGGCGGCATCGTCGCCTGGGTGCTGGTACGGTATAAATTCCCCGGCAAGCGCTTCATCGATGCGCTGGTCGATCTGCCATTTGCGCTGCCCACTGCCGTGGCCGGCATCACACTGACCGCCCTGTACGCGCAGAATGGCTGGATCGGCCAATACCTCGCCGCATGGGGCATCAAGGTGGCGTTCACGCCGCTGGGCGTCGTTGTCGCGCTGACCTTCATCGGGCTGCCGTTTGTCGTGCGCACGGTGCAGCCGGTGCTGGAAGAAGCCGAACGCGAACTCGAAGAAGCCGCCGCCAGCCTGGGCGCGCCGCCGCTGCAGACGTTCACCCGCGTGGTGCTGCCGACCATCGTACCGGCGCTGCTGACCGGCTTCGCGCTGGCCTTCGCGCGCGCCACCGGTGAATACGGCTCCGTGATCTTCATCGCCGGCAACCTGCCGATGGTGTCCGAGATCACGCCGCTGCTCATCATCTCCAAACTCGAACAATACGACTACGCCGGCGCCACCGCGATTGCCGTCGTGATGCTGGTGTTCTCGTTCATCCTGCTGCTGACGATCAATCTGCTGCAGGCCTGGACACGCAAACGGGCAGGCAAATCATGAGCGCCGTTCTCGACAAAGTCACGCCGCCACGCCCACCGGCGCCCCGCGGCAAACGCCTCGACACGAGCGTGCTCGAGCCGCGCTGGGTCAGCGTTGTGCTGATCGCCATCGCGCTGGTGTTCCTGACGCTGTTCCTGTTCATCCCGCTCGCGGCGGTGTTTACCGAGGCGCTCAAGAAGGGCTGGGAAGTGTATGTCGAATCGGTCATCGATCCGGACGCGGTCTCGGCCATCAAGCTCACGCTGATTGCCGCCGTGATCTCGGTGCCGCTGAACCTCGTGTTCGGTGTATCGGCCGCCTGGGCCATCACCAAGTTCGAATTCCGCGGCAAGAGCATCCTGCTGACGCTGATCGACCTGCCGTTCTCGATCTCGCCCGTGATCGCGGGCCTGATGTACGTGTTGCTGTTCGGCGCGTCGGGCTGGTTCGGCCCGTGGCTGGCCGAGCACGACATCAAGATCCTGTTCGCCGTGCCCGGCATCGTGCTGGCCACCGTGTTCATCACGTTCCCGTTCGTGGCGCGCGAGCTGATTCCGCTGATGCAGCAGCAGGGCACCGAAGAAGAAGAAGCAGCGCTGGTGCTGGGCGCATCGGGCTGGTCGACGTTCTGGCGCGTGACGATGCCGAACATCAAATGGGGCCTGCTGTATGGCGTGATCCTGTGTAATGCCCGCGCGATGGGCGAGTTCGGCGCGGTCTCGGTGGTCTCGGGCCACATCCGCGGCGAAACCAACACGATGCCGCTGCACGTCGAGATCCTCTACAACGAATACAACTTCACGGCCGCTTTTGCTGTGGCGTCGCTGCTGGCGCTGCTCGCGCTGGTGACGCTGGCCATCAAGTCCTTTATCGAATGGCGTCTGCACCAGGCCAAGTCGGCCTCGCTGGACGCCCCTCACTGAATATCCGCCGGAGCCACGCATGACGATTGAAGTCCAACACATCCGTAAAAATTTCGGCCAGTTCAAGGCGCTCGACGACGTCTCGCTGCAGTTCCCGGACGGCGAACTGACCGCGTTGCTCGGCCCGTCGGGCTGCGGCAAGACCACGCTGCTGCGCATCATCGCGGGCCTGGAATACCCGGACTCGGGCACCGTGCTGCTCGACGGCCAGGATTCGTCGCACCGCCATGTGCGCGAGCGCCAGGTCGGCTTCGTGTTCCAGCACTACGCGCTGTTCAAGCACATGACCGTGTTCGAGAACGTCGCCTTTGGCCTGCGCGTGAAGCCACGCAGCGAGCGCCCGAGTGAAGACCAGATCCGTGACAAGGTCAAAAAGCTGCTCGAACTGGTGCAGCTCGACTGGATCGCCGACCGCTACCCGCCGCAACTGTCCGGTGGCCAGCGTCAGCGCATCGCCCTGGCGCGCGCGCTGGCCGTCGAGCCGCGCGTGCTGCTGCTCGACGAGCCGTTCGGCGCGCTGGACGCCAAGGTGCGCAAGGAACTGCGGCGCTGGCTGCGCCGCCTGCACGACGACCTGCACGTGACGTCGATCTTCGTCACACACGACCAGGAAGAAGCGCTCGAGGTGGCCGACCAGGTCGTCCTGATGAACAAGGGCCGCGTCGAGCAACTGGGCAGCCCCGACCAGGTCTACAACCATCCGGCGTCGCCGTTCGTGTACGGCTTCCTGGGCAACGTCAACCTGTTCCATGGCCGCATCCACGAAGGCGTGCTGGCCAGCGGCGACGTCAACTTCCAGGCCCCGCAGCACATCGATGTGCGCGACGGCGCCGGCATTGGCTACGTGCGCCCGCATGATCTGGATGTCGAGCGCTACACGCCGGGCGCCGAGGGCGTCGTCGCCAAGCTGCGCCGCGCCCATGCGATCGGGCCGCTGGCCCAGCTGGATCTGGAGCGCGCCGACAATGGCCAGATGATCGAAGCGGTGCTGCCCAACGAGCGCTTTGCCAGCCTGGGCCTGAAAGAAGGCGACACGCTGGTGGTGCGTCCGCGCCGGATCGAAGTCTTTGTCGACCAGGGTAGCGCCGCATGAACTTCCAGCAGCTGCGCTCGGTACGCGAAGCGGCCCGGCGCGACTTCAACCTGACCGACGTGGCCAACGCGCTGTTCACGTCGCAGCCCGGCGTGTCGCGCCAGATCCGTGAACTCGAAGATGAACTGGGCGTCGTGATTTTCGAGCGCAACGGCAAGCGCCTCACGGGCCTGACGCCGCCCGGCAAGGGCATCCTGCGCATCGTTGAAAAGCTGCTGGTCGAAGCCGAGAACCTGCAGCAGGCCAGCCGCGAATTCGCCGGCCAGGACAGCGGCACGCTGACGGTGGCCGTGACCCACACGCAGGCCCGTTACGCGCTGCCGCAGGTGGTGCAATCGTTTCGCGCCGCGTTTCCCAACGTGCGCATCGCCCTGCAGCAAAGCGCGCCGGAACACATCGCAGCCTGGGTCGCGTCGGGCAAGGCCGATATCGGCATCGCGACCGAAGGCCTGTCGGCGTTTCCCGACCTGGTGTCGTTCCCGTGCTACCGCTGGAGCCATCTGATCGTGGCGCCGGAAGGCCATCCGATCTTCGCCAGCGGTTCGCCGCTGCGTCTGGAAGATTTGGCCGAGCATCCGCTGATCACGTATGACCAGGGCTTTACGGGCCGCAGTCATATCGATGCGGCGTTCCTCGAAGCCGGACTGGCGCCCGATATCGTGCTCACGGCGATGGATTCGGACGTGATCAAGCAATACGTGTCGCTGGGGATGGGGGTGGGAATCGTGGCGTCGATGGCCTTTGACCATGGCCGCGACAAGGGGCTGCGCGCGATCGAGGCATCGCACCTGTTCGCGCAGAACGTCACGCGCCTGGCGGTGCGGCGCGGGTCGTACCTGCGCTCGTATGCGTTTCACTTCATCGAGCGCTTCGCGCAAGGCTATACGCGGGCCGATATCGAGAAGGCGATTGCGACCGCAGAATAGGGTGGTGCTGCCGGCACGCCAGACTGGCGCGCCGGCCGGGTTTACTTCTTCTTTTTCTCGCGCAGCACGTCGGCGCAATCACGCACCAGGCCTGGCCCGGCGTAGATCAAACCACTGTACAACTGCACCAGCTTGGCGCCGGCCGCGATCTTCGCGCGCGCATCGGCGCCGCGCATGATGCCGCCCACGCCGATGATCGGGATGTCGTCGCGCAGCTCGGTCTTGAGCGCGCGGATCACGATATTCGATTGCTCGAACACGGGCGCGCCCGACAGGCCGCCTGCCTGCTGCGCGTGCTTCATGCCTTCGACATCGCGCCGGTTGAGCGTGGTATTGGTGGCGATGACGCCGTCGATCTTGTGGCGCAGCAGGGCGCCGGCGATGTCGCGGATCTGGTCGCCGTCGACATCCGGGGCGATCTTGAGCGTGAGCGGCACGTAGTGGCCGTGCTGGTCGGCCAGGCGCATCTGCTCTTGCTTGAGCTGCGACAGCAGGGCGTCGAGTTCGGACGCGCCCTGCAACTGGCGCAGGTTCTGCGTGTTCGGCGACGAGATGTTGACCGTCACGTAGCTGGCATACGGGTACACCTTGCGCAGGCATTCGAGGTAGTCGTCGGCAGCGCGCTCGATCGGCGTGTCGGCGTTCTTGCCGATGTTCAGGCCCAGCACGCCCTGCTTCTCCTGAAAGAAGCGCGACGCCTGCACATTGGCCACGAACGCGTCGACGCCGCCGTTATTGAAGCCCATGCGATTGATGATGCCGCGCGCGCGCGGCAGCCGGAACATGCGCGGTTTCGGGTTGCCGGCCTGGCCACGCGGCGTGACGGTGCCGATTTCGATGGACCCGAAGCCCAGCGCAGCCAGGCCGTCGATGTACGCGCCATCCTTGTCCAGCCCGGCGGCCAGGCCGACGGGATTGGGAAACGTGATACCCATGACGGTGCGCGGATCGGGCCGTGGCTTCCGGATGGCGCCGGTCAGGCCGAGCGCAGCTGCGCGACGCAGCATGGGCAGGGTCAGGTTGTGCGCCGCTTCGGGATCGAGCGAGAACAGTGCGGGTCGAACGAGGGTATACAGGATTTTATCTGGCATGGGGTACTCGGTTGACGTATCCCCGACATTCTAACGTGCGGCAGGGTCCAGTACGTAACGAAGTGCCAATGCAATTGTTAGCGGTTGTGTCCAGTGACCCGGCACGCAACAGGTTCAGGCGTCCAGAACGCCCCATTGCCCGTCGATGCGCGCTTCGAGTGGCCTGAAGTTGATCTTGTAGGCCATCTTGGGGCTCTGCGCGATCCAGTAACCCAGGTACACGTGCGACAAGCCGAGTTCGTGCGCCTGGTTGACCTGCCACAGGATGTTGTAGGTGCCGTACGAGGCGTTCTCGATATCCGGGTCGAAGAAGGTATAGACCGACGACAGGCCATCGGACAGCACGTCGATGATCGACACCATGCGCAGGGTGCCGTCGGGCTCGCGGAACTCGACCAGGCGCGTGTTGACGCGGCTTTGCAGCAGGAATTGCGCGTACTGGTCGCGGCTGTCCTGGTCCATGCCGCCGCCGACATGGCGCGTGGTCTGGTAGCGCAGATACAGCGCGTAGTGCTCGTCCGAGAAGGCCAGGTTGGCCACCATCGCGACCAGGTTGCCATGGCGCTTCCAGACGCGGCGCTGGGTGCGGTTGGGCGTGAAGTCGGCGCACTTGACGCGCACCGGGATGCAGGCCTGGCAGCCGTCGCAGTACGGGCGATAGGTGAAGATGCCGCTGCGCCGGAAGCCATTCTTGACCAGCTCAGAATACACGTCGGCATTGATCAGGTGCGACGGCGTGGCGACCTGCGAGCGCGCCTGGCGCGCGTCGAGATAGCTGCACGGGTAGGGCGCCGTGGTATAGAACTGCAGCGTGGCGAAGGGCAGGTCGTGTAGGTGCGTCATGCAAGGAGCTCTCGGGACGACGTGGGGTTGCTGTCTATTCTAGCGAAAACCGCGCCGCGATTCCGTTAGCCAGGCAACGGTGACGTCACCGTCCATGCGTCGATACCGGGTCTGGCGGTGGCGCGGTGGACGTGTTCAAGAAAGCGGCTGCGCGGGATCGGCGTGGCGCCCAGCGACGCCAGGTGGCCGGTCTCCTGCTGGCAATCGACCATCTCGACGCCATGATGGCGCAGGAACGCCACCAGATAGGCCAGCGCGACCTTGGACGCATCGGACACGCGTGCAAACATCGACTCGCCATAGAACATGCGGCCGATGCAGACGCCATATGCGCCGCCCACCAGCTCGCCATCGAGCCAGACCTCGGCCGAGTGCGCGTAACCCAGCGCGTGCAGGCCCGTGTAGCCGGCGATGATCTCGTCCGAAATCCAGGTGCCGGGCCCGTCGCGGCGCGGCGCCGCGCAGGCGCGCATCACGTCGTCGAAGGCGCTGTCGAAGCGCACGTCCCAGCGTCCGCCGTCCAGGCGGCTGCGCTCGATCTTGCGCAATGTTTTTGCCAGGCTGTTGCTGACCTTGAACTGGTCGGTATACAGCACCATGCGCGGATCGGTACTCCACCACAGGATCGGCTGGCCTTCGGAAAACCACGGGAAGATGCCGTTGCGGTAGGCCTGCAGCAGGCGCGCCGGCGACAGGTCGGCGCCGGCGGCCAGCAGGCCCGGCGCTTCGACCGTCAATGCCTTCGACACATCGGGGAACGGCGTGTCGGTCTCGAGCCAGGGAATCATGTCAGTCCGGTTCGCGTGGGGCCATCATGGGGCGGTTGACGGCCACGCTGTGAAAGCCGAAGTCACCACCGTCGCGCACTTTGATCCGGTCAGCAAAGAACAGTTCCAGCGTCGTGCGGATGGTGGGGAAGGCCAGGTCGTCCCACGGAATGGTCGCTTCGGTGAACAGTTGCACGTCCAGGCTTTCGATGCCTGCCGCATAGTCGAGGTCGCGCAGGCGCGCCAGATAGAACAGATGGACCTGGTGGACGTGGGCGACGTTCAGCAGCGAAAACAGCGGGCCGAGTTCGACATTGGCGCCGGCTTCTTCTTCGGTTTCGCGCTGCGCCGCCTGCTCGGTGGTCTCTTCATTTTCCATGAACCCGGCCGGCAGCGTCCAGTAGCCGTAGCGCGGCTCGATCGCGCGCTTGCACAGCAGGATCTGGACTTCGCCATCGTGTTCCCACACGGGAATGGAGCCGACGACCAGCTTCGGGTTCTGGTAGTGGATCGTGGCGCAGTGCGTGCACACATAGCGCGGCCGGTTGTCGCCTTCGGGAATGGCCAGCACGACAGGGTGGGCGCACTCGGAGCAGAATTTCATGGTGGATAGGGCAGGTTGGTCGTGGCAATACTGTACACCGAATGCGGCGTCGGCAGGGTCAGGGGCCGCGTTCACGGCTGGCGCTGGCGACGGCGGCAGAGGTATAAGTTTCTTCAATCGGCCATGCAGAAAGGATTAGGTTTGCTTAATGACGGTCGAACGCGTATAATTCATTTCACAGACGCGGGGTGGAGCAGTCTGGCAGCTCGTCGGGCTCATAACCCGAAGGTCACAGGTTCAAATCCTGTCCCCGCAACCAAGATTAGAGGCCGTTGATTCGAAAGAATCAGCGGCTTCTCGTTTTTCCGGCCCTGTTTTCTTGCTTCTCTGTAAGGGCCTCGATACAGGTCAACCTTACGTACCTGCGTCGCAATGCATGGCTGATTGCCCGGTCCAACCCGCAACGGACGACAAGTCGGGGAGCAAGCCATGATCGATGTAGACGACATCAACCAATCCTGGGGCTGGGTGGGCATGAGCGCGGTCGAGGTACTGGGCGCCAATGCCTTCGGCAATCTCATCATCCGCGACGAAGACGACAAGTTCTGGTGCCTGCGCCCGCACGAGCTCTGTTGCGAGCCGCTGGCCAGCAACCGCGCCGCGCTCGATGCGCTGTCGTACAACCAGGATTTTCTCAACGACTGGTACATGCCCGAGGCCGTGTGCCTGGCCGAAGCAGCGCTGGGGCCACTCACCGACGGGCGCACCTATTGCCTGAAGATTCCCAGTGCGCTTGGCGGCAAGTATGGGTGCGATAACCTGGCGACTGTACCGTTGGCGGCGTTGATCCGGTTTTCGGGGGAGGGGGCGCAGCAGTTTGACGGTTTGCCGCGCTGGAACTAGACATTAAAAACTAGGCGGGCTTGTCCGCCGCCGGCGTATCGGCCAGGCTCGCCCACAGGTAGGCCGCCGCCATCGTCCGGTGCGGCGCGTAGCGTGCCAGCAGGCGCTCGGCCTCCGCTACGGTTGGCCGGGCTGCGCTCCCAGAGAGTTTGTGCAGGGCAGCGCGCACGGCGACGTCGCCTTCCAGCGAGCAATCGGGATAGCCATAGCCGCGCAGCAGCACGTAGTTGACAGTCCAGGGGCCGATGCCTTTGATCGCCAGCAGTGTTTCGCTGACCTCGGCGCTCGCCGAGCCAGAAATATCCTCCACGCCAGCATGCCGCTCGAGCACCAGGCTGCCATCGACCACCATGCGCGCCACGCGCAGGATCGTCTCGGCCTTGGCGTTCGAGAATTTGCGGCCCGTGAGTTCGCTGATGTCGAGCCGGGCCACATCCAGCGCCTCCGGATAGCACCACAAGCCGGACGAATGCGCGCGGCCTGCCAGTTGAATCAGCGTGCGGCGCAGTGCGATGGCAAACGTCAGGTTGATCTGCTGGCCGATGATGGCCCAGGTCAGCGCTTCGAAGATCGTGGCCGACTGCACGATGCGCAGCCCCGGCTGGCGCGCCACGACGGGCCCCAGCCACGGATCGGCCTGGACAGCCGCGCCGAACGCCGTCGGATCGATCCGCAGGCCCAGCACGTTCAGCAGCGCCTCGCGCGTCCGTGCCTGCACATCCGGCGTGACCGGCCCGTCGAAGGTCACGCGGCACTGCGCGGCGCCATCTCCGAACCGGATGTCCAGCAGCGTCGGTACGCCACCGAGCAGCACGCCCTTGCGCAAGCCGTCGGCGTCGACCTGCTCGGCCACGCGCTCGGGATCGCGGCCGTGAAATGCCAGCACGTCGGCGACGCGGTAGCCGGGCGGCAGGGCGATCGTGTGGGATGCAGTCATCAAATTCCCGTTGGCGCCGGCACGCGCCGCCAGGTGGGCTTGAATCCGGTCACCAGCGCCGTGCCGAGCAGGACGATTGCCGAGCCGGCGATCGTGTGCCAGCCGATGACCTCATGCAGGAACAGCGCGCCCCACAGGATGCCGAACACGGGGCTGAGAAACGTGACCGTCAGCGCCGACGTGGCGCCGACATCCTCGATCAGCTTGAAATAGACGATGTAGGCAATGCCGCTGCACACCACGCCCAGCGTTACCACGGCGGCCATGATGCCAGCGGTCGGCTCGCCCGGCGCCGGGAAGAACGCGACCAGCGGCAGCACCAGCAGGGCCGAGGCCCACATCGAGCCGTGTGCATTGGCGAACGGCGCCACGCCGCCCTTGCTGGCAGCGGCCGACTTCGTGTACTGGCTGGCGACGCTGTAGCTGAAGGCGGCAATCAGCGCGGCGGCCACGGCCAGCCCCGCGCCGGGGCGTTCGGCCACGTGATCAAAGCCGACCAGCAGCGCAACGCCGGCGGTGCCCAGCAGCAGGCCGAGGGCGCTGCGCCGCGTGACTTGCTGGCGCGCCCACACGGCGCCGACCAGCGCGCCCCACATCGGCGCGGTGGCGTTGAGCACCGCCAGCACCGACGCCGACAGCGTGCGCGCGGCAAACGCGAACAGCAAAAAGGGCAGGGCAGAGTTGAACAGGCCCAGGATCAGGTAATGCTGCCAGTGGCGGCGCACGTTCAGCGGCGCGCCGCGCCCGCGCAGATGCAGCACCCAGCTCACCAGCGCGAGGAACACGGCCGCCAGCGCGAGCCGGTATTCGATCAGTACGGCCGGCCCGAGCACCGGGGCGGCGATGCGCATGAAGAGGAAGGAGCCGCCCCAGATGGCGGCCAGCGCAACGAGGCGCAGCATGTTCGCGGTGTTCATGAGGTCGAAAAAAATGGCCAGTTGTCAGGCTGACCATTGTGGCAGGGCCGGCAGCAATGTGCCAGCCGCTTCTTGCCATCGATACCCGCGCGTCAGGCGGCGCTGGCGAGCGTCAGTGCGGCCGCATGCGGCATGAGTAGCGTCTGTGGCACCGCGTTCTTCACGGCCGTCATTTCAGCCATGATCGAGACCGCGATTTCAGCGGGCGTCTTGCTGCCGATGTACAGCCCGATCGGGCCGTGCAGGCGTGCGAGTTCAACGTCGGTCAGGTCGAACAGCTTGAGGCGCTCGCGCCGCTTGGCATTGTTGGCGCGCGAGCCGATCGCGCCGACATAGAAAGCCTCGGACTTGAGCGCTTCCATCAGCGCCAAGTCATCCAGCTTCGGGTCGTGCGTGAGTGCCACGACGGCGCTGCGCGCATCGAGCTTCGCGTCGATGACCAGGTCGTCTGGCATCGCATGCACCAGCGTCACGCCGGGGATATGAAAGCCGCTGCGGTATTCTTCGCGCGGGTCGCATACGGTGACGCGGTAATCCATGCCGGCGGCGATCTGCGCCAGGAAGCGCGACAGCGGGCCGGCGCCGATGATGTACAGGCGCCAGCGCGGACCATGCAGCGTGTGCAGTACACCATCCTCGACGCGCTGAACGGCCGTGGCCTGCGCCGTGGCGAGCGTGACGGCGCCGGTATCCAGTTGCACGCTGCGCTCGACCAGTTCACCCTCGCCCAGGCGCGCCAGCAGCTCGTTGATGCCGCTGTCGACCGACAGCGGTTCGATCGCCAGCTCGATGGTGCCGCCGCAGGGCAGCCCGAAGCGGTGCGCTTCGTCGGCGCTGATGCCGTAGCTGATGATCTCGGGGAGGGTGATTTCGATGCCGTTGTCGCGCACGCGGGCGATCAGGTCGTCCTCGATGCAACCGCCCGAGACCGAGCCGACCACCTGGCCGTCTTCGCAGATGGCCAGCGTGGCGCCCACGGGGCGCGGGCTGGAACCCCAGGTCTTGATGACCGTGACCAGCTGGCAGCGCTGGCCGCCGTCCAGCCAGGCGGCGCAGGTTTTCAGTACGTCGAGGTCGATGCTGTCCATGGTGTTCGTGTCGCCGGGGCGGGTGAATGAGATGGACAATCATACAAAAAAAGCGCCGCACGTGTCGGCGCGCAGGCCAGCGCTCAGGGCACCAGTGGTTTGTTCCCGCTTTGCTTGGCCTTGACTTCAATCACGGCCTTGTCGATCGCCGCCACGCGCATCGGCGTGGCCGGGTGGTTCGCCGTATAGCCATTGAGGATTTTCGCCGGGTAGGTCGCTGCCAGGCGCTTCCAGAATGCGGACGCACCTTCGTAGCGGTAGCCGGCGCGCGCCAGCAGGTAGACCGCCAGGCGGTCGGCCGCGACGTCGTCGGCCGCCGGCATCGCCTTGATGCCGCCGCTGCCGATCAGCATCGAGGTGTCGGGCGTGATGGCGGTGAGGTTGTCGATGATACTGCCGATGGTGGCCGCATTGCGCTGCGTGGCCGCGTGGCCCAGCATATTGTGCGCCATCGTGCGCGCCACCACGTACGCCAGTTCGTCGTCGTTCTGGGCGAAGCCCAGCATGCCGCGCGTGACCATCACGCGGCTGCCGTCGGCGTACGCGTTGATGTTGTCAGCGTTGCCCAGTTCGATGGCGAAGGCGCAGGCACGCGTGACGGGAATGGTCAGGTCGCGCGGCTTGCCACTACGCTCGATCGACAGCGGCAGGCTGGCCTGCTTGGCCATGATCGGGCCGAACACGGCGCCGGCCTTGCTCAGTGCATTCTGGCCTTCCGGCAGCGGGGTGCCGGCGGCGGCCAGCAGGCGGTCGCCCTGGCGCAGGCCAGCCTTGGCTGCGCCGCTGCCATTGAGAACATTCGTGACCTGCAGGCGCTCGTTCATGCCCAGCACCACCCATGCTGCCTCGTTGTACTGGCCCGGATAGGTGTAGCGGTTCTTCGCCGTGAAGCCCAGCAGGTTGCGCGCGTGCTTGGTACACAGCGCGGCGTTGTCGATCAGGAGCGGTGCTGCGACGCGGTACAGGCGGTCGTGCTGCGTTGCCATGCGCTGGAGCACCTCGGCGGCAGCGGCCATCTGCGGCGTGACCTCGGGCTTGCCCGGCACCGGCCCGGCCGGCTGGTCGCCCGGGCCGGTCGACGATTGCATTGGTCCCGGCGTGCTGCAGGCAGCGAGTAGCGCTGCGGTAGCGAGGACAAGGGCCGGGGAAGTGAATCGGTGCAGACGCTGGATGCGCATCAGGGTGCTCCTCATGGTTTGTTATTGTTTGCCGGTGCTGCCGAACCCACCGACGCCACGGTCGCTCGACGCGAAGTCCGTCACCACGTTGAAAGCCACTTGCAGTACCGGCACGATGATCAGCTGCGCGAGCCGATCCATTGGCTGCAGCACGAAGGCAGTGCTGCTGCGATTCCAGGTGGAGACCATCAGCTGGCCCTGGTAATCGGAGTCGATCAAGCCTACCAGATTGCCCAGAACGATGCCGCTCTTGTGGCCCAGGCCACTGCGCGGCAGGATCATCGCGGCGTAGCCCGGATCGCCGATATGGATCGCGAGACCCGTCGGCACCAGCACGGTTTCGCCCGGGGCGATGGTCAGCGGCGCATCCAGGCAGGCGCGCAGGTCCAGGCCCGCACTGCCCGGCGTGCCGTAGGCCGGCAGCAGGTCCTGCATGCGCGGGTCGAGGATTTTGAGGTCGATGTGTTTCATTGCAAATTCTTGGGTATCAGGTGAGCAGGGAGCGTTGTTCGAGGCGCTTGCCGATCTCGGACACCAGCTGGCGCGCCAGCGTGAGCTTGTCGGCGCGCTCGAGCAGCACGTGGCCGTGTTCGTCGAACAGGATGATCGTGTTGTCGTCCTGGCCGAACGTCTGCGGCCCGATATTGCCGACCAGGAGGGGAATGCCCTTCTTTTCGCGCTTGGCCGCACCATAGGTTTCGAGGTGCTCGGATTCGGCGGCAAAGCCCACGCAGTACGGCCAGCCCGACAGCGACACGGTCGCCGCCACCGAGGCCAGGATGTCCGCGTTCTGCGCGAATTCCAGCGCCGGTGGAGCGCCATCAGGCGTTTTCTTGAGTTTCTGGTCGCTGGCATTGACCACGCGCCAGTCGGCCACTGCGGCCACGCCGATGAACACGTGCTGGCCCGTGACGCCGGCCATCACCGCGTCGTGCATCTGCTGCGCGGTGAGCACGTCGATGCGGCGCACGCCGTGCGGCGTGGGCAGCGACACCGGCCCGGAGACCAGCGTGACGTCCGCGCCGGCTTCCCGCGCGGCGCGCGCGATGGCGTAACCCATCTTGCCGGACGACAGATTGGTGATGCCGCGCACCGGATCGATCGGTTCGAACGTCGGCCCGGCCGTGATCATCACGCGCCGGCCCGCCAGCACCTTTTGCTGGAACGAGGCGATCAGTTCGTCGACCAGTTCATCTGCTTCGAGCATGCGCCCCATGCCCGTCTCGCCACAGGCTTGCGCGCCGCGGCCAGGGCCGAACAGGCAGATGCCGTCAGCGCGCAGCTGCGCCACATTGCGCTGCGTGGCCGGGTTGTCCCACATCTCGACGTTCATCGCCGGCGCCACGTGCAGCGGCACGTGACGCGGCCGTGCCACGCACAGCAGCGACAGCAGGTCGTCGGCCGCGCCGTGCACGAGCTTGCGGATGAAATCGGCCGAGCAGGGCGCGATCAGGATTGCATCCGCATTGCGGGTCAGGTCGATATGGGCCATGTTGTTGGCCATGCGCGCATCCCACTGGTCCAGGTAGACCGGGTTGCCCGACACCGCCTGCATGGTGACGGCGCCGATGAAATGCGTTGCCGCCTCGGTCATCACGACCTGCACGCTGGCGCCGTGCTTGACCAGGGCGCGACACAGTTCGGCCGCCTTGTAGCAGGCCACGCCGCCGGTCAGGCCCAGGACGATGCGCTTGCCTTTCAGGTCCATGCTCATGGTTCCGTCCCGGTCACGACTTGTTTACGCGCCGGAATTCATCCAGCACGAACAGCACGGCGCCGACCGAGATGCCGATGTCGGCGATATTGAAGGCCGGGAAGTGGCCGATGCCGGTCCAGTAGAAATCGAGGAAGTCGATCACGTGGCCGTGCACGACGCGGTCGATGCCGTTGCCCACTGCGCCGGCCATGATCAGCGCGAGCGCGAAACAGAACAGGCGCTGGGTCGCGTTCTTGCTCATCATGTACAGGCAGAACACCACGGCGCCAATGGCGATACCCAGGAACAGCCAGCGCTGCCAGCCGCTCGCATCCCCCAGGAAGCTGAACGCCGCCCCCGGGTTGTACACCTTGATCAGGTTGAAGAAGCCCGTGATCGGCACCGTTTCGGCGTACGCGAAGGTGCGTTCGACGGTGAGCTTGGTCACCTGGTCGAGCAGGACGATGATCAGGGACAGCCCGATCCAGGGGAACATGCTGGCGCCGACGCTCTTGTTGGTGCTGCGCTTGATCAGGGTGGCGCCCGAAGGCGCTGGTTTCTTTTTGGTTGCCATGGTGTCTGGACTCAGTACTTATGCGAAACGGCGCGCTTCGCCGGCGCCGAACAGATTGCTCGTGCAACGGCCGCACAGCGTTGGATGTGCTGAATCGTGGCCGACATCGCGGCGATAGTGCCAGCAGCGCTCGCACTTCTCGGCGTCCGACGGCACGACGGCCACGGCTTCCTCAGCCTCGCTTGCCACTTCCGTGACGCTTGCCTGCGACGTGATGAAGACGAACTTCAGGTCGTCATCCAGGCTGGCGAGCGCGCGGTATTTCTCGCCCGACGCTTTGATGGCCAGTTCGGCCTGCAACGACGAACCGATCGCGCCCGAGGTGCGCACTTCTTCCAGCTGCTTCGTCACGTCCAGGCGCACCTGGCGCAGCAACGCGTACTTGGCCAGGAGCGCATCGCCGTCCGGCAGTTCGGGGAACGTCCACAGCGTCTGCGTGAAGATGGTTTCATCGCTGGCGTTGAACGTTTCCTGGTCTGCAAACACGGCCCACGCTTCTTCGGCCGTGAACGACAGCACCGGCGACATCACGCGCAGCAGCGCATGCGCGATATGCCACAGCGCGGTCTGCGCCGAGCGGCGCGCCGGCGAATCGATGCCGGTCGTGTACAGGCGGTCCTTCAGGATATCCAGGTAGAAGCCGCCCAGGTCTTCCGAGCAGTAGTTCTGCAGGCGCGAGACGACCGGGTGGAATTCGTAGCGCTCGAAGTGCGCCGCCACGTCCTTCTGCAGCTGGGCCATCGAGGCGATCGCGTAGCGGTCGATCTCGAGCAGTTCGCCCATCGGCACCGCGTGCTGGGCCGGATTGAAGTCCGACGTGTTGGCCAGCAGGAAGCGCAGCGTGTTGCGGATGCGGCGGTACGATTCGGTCACGCGCTTGAGGATCTCTTCGCCGATCGACAGCTCGCCCGTGTAATCGGTCGAGGCCACCCACAGGCGCAGGATGTCGGCGCCAAGCGTGTCGGAGATTTTCTGCGGCGCCATCGTGTTGCCGAGCGACTTGGACATCTTCTTGCCGTGCTCGTCGACCGTAAAGCCGTGCGTGAGCAGCGCCTTGTACGGCGGCTCGCCATTGAGCATCGACGACGTCAGCAGCGACGAGTGGAACCAGCCGCGGTGCTGGTCCGAACCTTCCAGGTACAGGTCGGCCGGGAAGCCCAGCTGCTCCTTGTGCGAGCCGCGCAGCACGGTCTGGTGGGTTGCGCCCGAATCGAACCAGACGTCCAGCGTGTCCTTGTTCTTTTCGTAGATGGCAGCGTCGTCGCCCAGCAGCGTGACCGGGTCGAGCGTGTGCCAGGCGTCGATGCCGCCGGTTTCGAACAGCTTGGCCACTTGCTCCAGCAGTTCCGGCGTGCGCGGGTGCAGCGTGCCGGTTTCTTTATGGATGAAGAAGGCCATCGGCACGCCCCACTGGCGCTGGCGCGACAGGGTCCAGTCCGGGCGGTTCTCGATCATGCCGTGCAGGCGCGCCTGGCCCCAGTCCGGGAAGAACTGCGTCTTGGCGATGCCGGCCAGTGCGGTCTGGCGCAGGGTCGGGCCGCCATCCTTCGGCGTGAGGTCCATGCCGGCAAACCACTGGCTGGTGGCGCGGTAGACGATCGGCGTCTTGTGGCGCCAGCAGTGCATGTAGCTGTGATCGAACATCTTGAGTTCGAACAGCGCGCCTGCTTCGGTCAGCGCCGCGCAGATTGGTTTACTCGCTTCCCAGATCGTCAGGCCGCCGAACAGCGGCAGCGTCGACACGAAACGGCCGTCGCCCATGACCGGCTTGAGGATGTCGTCGTCCTGCATGCCATGCGCCTTGCACGACACGAAGTCTTCCAGGCCGTAGGCAGGCGCGGAGTGCACGACGCCGGTACCGCTGTCGACCGTCACGTAGTCGGCCAGGTACAGCGGCGAGAGGCGGTCGTAGAACGCGTCCTGCGCGTGCAGCGGGTGCCTGAAGTTGATGTCGGCCAGCTTCTCGCCAACCGTGGTGGCGATCACGGTGCCTTCGAGCTTGTAGCGCGTCAGGCACGATTCGACCAGCTCGGAACCCAGGATCAGCAGCAGCGGCTTGCCGTCACGTTCGGCTTGCACCAGCGAATACTGGACTTCCGGCCCGACGTTGAGCGCCTGGTTCGACGGGATCGTCCATGGGGTCGTGGTCCAGATGACGATGAAACCATCGCCGGCCGGGAGTTTGTCCAGGCCAAAGGCAGCCGCGATTTTTTCCGGTTCGGCAAACGGGAAGCCGACGTCGATCGCCGGGTCGCGCTTGTCCTGGTACTCGACTTCGGCTTCGGCCAGGGCCGAACCGCAATCGAAGCACCAGTTTACGGGCTTCAGGCCGCGGTAGACATAGCCTTTTTCGAGCAGCGTGCCGAGCGCGCGCAGCTCATCGGCCTCATTGCTGTAGGCCATGGTCATGTACGGGTTGTCCCATTCGCCGAGCACGCCCAGGCGGATGAAGCCGGCGCGCTGGCGGTCGATCTGCTCGAGCGCGTAGGCGCGGGCCTTTTGCAGCACCTCGGCCGTCGGCAGGTTCTTGCCGTACAGTTTTTCGATCTGGATCTCGATCGGCATGCCGTGGCAATCCCAGCCCGGCACGTAGGGCGCGTCGAAACCGGCGATCGTGCGCGACTTCAGCACCATGTCTTTCAGGATCTTGTTGACGGCGTGGCCCAGGTGGATGTCGCCATTCGCATACGGAGGACCATCGTGCAGGATGAAGGTCGGACGGCCCTTGGCCGCCTTGCGCACGCGCTCGTAGATTTTCTTGTCCTGCCATTGCTTGACCCAGCCCGGTTCGCGCTTGGCGAGGTCGCCGCGCATCGGGAACGGGGTATCGGTCATATTGACCGGGTATTTACTCTCGGGCTTCTTGCCGCCCTTGGCAGGGTTGTGCTGTTTGGTATCGGACATAAGGTTCTTTTGTTGGGTGTTCGTGTGCACGGCGCCGGGCGCCGCGTCGAATGGGGTCTGGCAAACAGGGGGAGGCGCTTCCTGCCAGTCGTTGACTGGCCGGGAAGCGCACTCAAATTCGGTCGGTCGCGTTCAGGGCGGCGTTACGCCGGTCGAAGAACGCGCGCGCTTGCAGCGCGTCGTTGTCGATCGCAGCGGTGAGCAGGGCCAGGTCGGCGTATTTTTCTTCGTCGCGCAGCTTGGCGAGAAATTCCACGCGCACGAGCTTGCCATAACACTGGCCGGCGTAGTCGAACACATGGACTTCAAGCAAGGTGCGGCCGGCGTCTTCGACGGTCGGGCGCACGCCCAGGCTGGCTACGGCAGGCAGCGGATGGTCGGCCAGGCCATGCACCTGCACGACGAAAATGCCGGACAGGGCAGGGCGATGGGCCACGCGCAGGTTCAGCGTCGGAAAGCCCAGCGTACGGCCGAGCTTGGCGCCATGGATGACGTGACCCGACATCGCGTACGGATGGCCGAGCAGCCGGCTGGTGGCGCAGAAGTCGCCCTGGGCCAGGGCGGCACGCACGGCCGACGACGAGATGCGTTCTGCGCCTTGCATCACGGTGCCGAGCGTGTGGACTTCGAAACCGTGTTCGCGCCCGGCTTCGGTCAGCATCGCGATGTTGCCGGCGCGGCGCGCGCCGAAGCAGAAGTCGTCGCCGACCATCAGCCACTTGACGTGCAGGCCGTCGACCAGCACGCGCTGGACGAAATCCTGCGGCGACATGGCGGCAAACTGCTCATTGAAATGTTCGACGATGACGCGGTCGATGCCGGCCTGGTCCAGGTCTTCGAGCTTGTCGCGCAGATTGGCCACACGGGCCGGGGCTTTTGACGGGTCACCCAGTTTCCGGGCAAAGTATTCGCGGGGATGCGGTTCGAACGTCATCACGGCCGCGTCCAGACCAAGCCGGTCGGCTGCGCCGCGCACCTGCGCCAGCAGGGCCTGGTGGCCCCGGTGGACGCCGTCGAAATTGCCGATCGTGAGCGCGCAGGGTGCGCGCGCCCTGTCGTTGGGAAGTCCGCGAAATACCTTCATCAAGTCTGGTTCCGGTTGCGCGCCATGCTGTCGGTATGCGGCGCCAAAAGCCTGATTATACGGGAACTGCGCAGCAAACCGACGTTGCATAAGAGGAATGGATGGCCGCTGATGGCGTGGGGCGTGTGATGCCCGAGCCGATCAAACAAAAACGCCGCCCGAAGGCGGCGTTTTGGCCGTTTGCAACATAGGGTGGACGGCGATGCCGTCCACCATCACGCTTACGACAGTGGGTGGTTGACTGCCAGGATCCAGTAGCGGGCCAGTTCAGCCGTGCCGTCCTTGCCGCCAACGGTCTTGAAGGCAGCGATGGCTTGCTGCTTCTTGCCAGCGACGGCGTAGGCTTCGCCCAGACGCAGCTTGGCTTCTTCGGCATTACGCAGACCGCCGGCCTTGATCGCCGCTTCCATCATTTTCAGGCCCTTGTCGGCCTGGCCAGCCTGCACCAGCGCGTAACCCAGGCCAACCATCTGGTCTGCGTCCTTGGCAGCGGTGTACTCGGCTTCGAGCGCAGCAAAGTTCTTGTTTTGCTCGGCCAGGTTCTTCTCAGCCAGTTCTTTCAGACGCTGATGGCGTGCGGCATCGGTGCCGGTACCCAGTGCGCCGGCCTTGTAGCCGCGGTCGATGACCTTGAGCGCTTCGGCCGGGGCTTTCGCCTGCAGCACCAGCTGGGCCATTTCCATGAACTCGCTTGGCTTCTTGAGCAGGTTATTGGCCAGCTTCAGGCGATAGACATCGATGTTCAGGCGCTGCGAGTAACCTGGCTGACGCTGCACACGGTTCAGCAGGTCGGTCCAGTACTGGGCTTTCGGATAGCTTGCTGCCAGCTTCTCGATGGTGCGGACATAGCCGGCCGTATCGTTTTTCTTGAGCTGGATATTGGCCAGCATGCCGAGCTGATCTTCGCTCAGACGGCCACTTTTTTCGATGGTGCGCAGTTCCTGCTCGAGCGCGGCAGTGTTGCCTTGCTTGTAGTAGTTCTGCAGCAGGTAAGCGCGCAGCTTCGGATCGTCTTTCTGCTTGAGCAGGGACTGGATCGTGCTGTTGGCTTTGTTCAGATCGCCGGCGCGCATATAAATGCCGACCAGGCCTTCTGAAAACTGCGAACGCTCGGATGCGTTCAGCTTGCCCGAATCGAGCAGTGCTTCGAACGATTTGGCGGCGGTGTCAAAGTCACCGGCCGACGAGGCTGCCGCAGCGCGAACGCGCTCGATCGTGTAAGTCTCGTTGGCGGTCTTGTTGCCCACTTTGTCCAGTCCACGCAGGGTCGCCAGAGCATCCTTGTGCTTGCCCTGTTTCATTTGTGCCTGGGCTTGCTGCAGTGGTTTGCCGATTTCCGCACGCAGTGCTTCTGCAGCGACAGCGGAGGACAGGCCGATCACCGGAGTGGCGGCAACGAAGCCGAGTGCGGCCATCGCGATACTGAGGTGAGCGAGACGGAACTTGATCATCTGAAAAATCCTTATTTCAAAATGGACACGGCAGGGGGTAGCCCTGCCGTGTTGGTCAAAACATGGAACGATTACTGGAATTGCTCGTTACCGACCATGCCGATTTTGGTGACGCCGATGCGCTGGGCAGATGCCATCACGCCAGCTACAACTTTATACTCTACCAGCTTATTCGGACGCAGGTGCACTTCAGGCTGGTCAGCCATCGCTGCTACTGCATTCATCTTCGCTTCGAGGGCTGCACGATCCGGAATCACTTCGCCATCCCAGAGGATGGTGCCGTCAAAGTCCACGTCGATGGTGACCACAACCGGCTTGACATCCGTCATCGGTGGCGGGGTACCCGTCGGCATGTTCAGATTGACCGAGTGGTTCTGCTTCGGAATCGTGATGATCAGCATAATGATCAGAACGAGCAGGACGTCGATCAACGGCGTCATGTTCATTTCCATCATCGGTTCCGGATCAGCATCCTTAGCGGAGCTCGAACCTACGCTCATACTCATGGTGTTTCCTTTTCAAATGTCGGGAGAAGGGCGCGGCGCCCGGCTCGATGAGCCTGACGCCGCGTGCAGGGCTATCAGCCCGGTGGCTCGATCACGAAGCCAACCTTCTGCACCCCGGCACGTTGTGCCGTGTAGATGACCCGACCGATTGCTTCGTAGCGTGCTTCCTGGTCGCCACGAACTTTTACTGCCGGTTGCGGCACCTTCACCGACTGCTCCGCGAGAAACTTGAACAGTTCGTCCGTGTTCGCGAGGTGCAGCTGGTTATAGTACATTTCGCCGTCTTTATTGACGGTGATGTTAACGTCTTCCGGTTTGGTCAGCGTGACCTGGTTCTCTTCTGCAGGCAGTGCAACCTGTTGCAGCTTCAGAACCACCGGACTCGTGATCAGGAAGATGATCAGCAGAACCAACATGATGTCAACGAGTGGCGTCGTGTTGATCTCTGAATTCAGCTCATCTTCTCCGTTATCGGATCCGACACTCATCGACATAATTTATCCAATCTTTTTGGCGCTGACTGCTGCGTTCGAGGTCGACATTGCGCCCGAGATCAGTACCGAGTGCACGTCAGCCGAGAACGAGCGGACATCTTCCAGCACGGTCTTGTTACGACGAACCAGCCAGTTGTAACCCAGCACGGCAGGAACTGCAACGAACAGACCGAAGGCGGTCATGATCAGTGCTTCACCGACTGGACCTGCAACCTTGTCGATCGACGCGTTACCCGACATGCCGATGGCGGTCAGTGCGTTGTAAATACCCCAGACGGTACCGAACAGACCGATGAACGGCGAGGTCGAACCAACGGTTGCCAGGAACGACAGGCCATCTTGCAGACGCGACTGAACACGGTCAACAGCGCGCTGGATCTGCATGGTAACCCAGGTCGACAGGTCGATCTGCTCGAGCAGCGCGCCGTCGTGGTGCTGGGTAGCCTTGGTGCCGGTTTCAGCGATGAAGCGGAATGGCGAACCTTCTTTCAGCTGAGCCGAACCAGCAACGATCGACGGTGCTTTCCAGAACTTGGCTTTCATGTCTTTAGCCTGGTTCATCACTTTTTGCTGATCGATCAGCTTGGTGATGATGATGTACCACGAACCCATCGACATCAGCGACAGAATGATCAGGGTGCCCTTGTTGACGAAGTCGCCGTGTTCCCACATGGCCTGCAGACCGTACGGGTTGTAGACTTCTTCGCTTTTTTCGGTTCCTGGTGCAGCAGCTGGCGCGCCGGCGTCGGCCGGGGCAGCAGCAGCGTCAGCAGCAGGAGCAGCAGCTGGATCGACAGCTGGTGCAGCCGCGTCGGTCGTCGCTGGGGCAGCTGCGTCGGTTGCTGGGGTTGCTTGAGCGAAGGCTGGTGCCGACACCAGCGCCGATGCTGCGGTTACCGACAACAGGACAGCCGCCAGGAAAGCGGACAAACGGGTATTCTTAAACATGCTTCCTCCAAAATATTTAAATAGACAGTTCGCTGAACTTACGACAACGACAATCAAAGTTTGAGACGGTGTTTTGTCCCGGTTTTATTCCAGCGTCCAGACGTACTGCACCGCTGTCCACGCCTGTTCCGGCTTGCCATCGATCATGGCTGGCTTGAATCGGCATTTGCTCAGAGCCGATTGCGCGGCCCGGTCCAAGTCTCGGAAGCCACTTGACTTCGCCAGCTTGGCTTCCAACACGCGACCATCGACACCAATCAGGAACTGCAGGGTCGTGGTACCCGTTTCTTCATTGCGTTGCGACGAACGCGGATATTCCGGACGTGCGCAAGTATTAAAGTCTGCTACTGCCTCGCTGCGGCTGACGCCACGCGGTGCCGGTGGTGCTGGCGGCGCAGGTTGTGCCGGTGGTGCAGGCGGTGCCAGCGACGTGGTCGGTGGCGGCGTCGTCGTTGCTGCGGCGATCACGTTCTGCGGCGGTGGCGGCTGCTGCACCTGCACTTCAACCGGCGGGATGAACGGAGGCGGTGGGGCCTTCATTTCCGGCGGTGGTGGCGGTGGCGGGGTTTCCGGTGGTGGCGGTGGTGCCACTTCTTCAATCAGCTTGGTTTCCACAGCTTCGGTCACCGTGCTGACGATCCGGGTACCCAGGCCGGCCACGAGTGCCCAACCCACAAGGATGTGGAAGATGATCACAACGATCAATCCTGTGAAATTTTTCCCGGGTTGCTTTTCGTTCGAAAAATTCATGCCATATTTCTCCAATGCCAACTCTTTTTTGTTGCTACCAAACCCACTAAATACGACGGAAACCTAGAGCCGCATCCGGGACATTCGAGGAATTATACCTACGAATTCTTTTTTGCACATACATTTTTACAGCAGCGAAAGGACCGCTAACTGCTTGTAAAAGCAGGCAAAGCAGCTCATCTATACAAGAACTGACGGGCTGCACGTCGGGGTTTGGAAGTCCGGAAATTGTCTAATCTATTAATGGATTCTCCTCGTCACGTGGAAGATCAATGCTCAGGCTGCTTTTGCCAAATTATTGTCGCTAATTAATTGGTTTGGCAAATTTCCTATGACTAGGCATCGACTTTTCGTCGAACTATCGCGAATCTCCCTATCCGGTAGTCAAGAGCAACGCACCTGGAACCAGCGCCTGCCATGACACGCTATAGATAAAAGTTATACGACTTGTCACCATTGAGATAACTCAACCGTGCGCCCAACAATCACGTCAACTTGACAGGAAAGAAAGCTGCGAGCCCCCACACCTGCTTCTCCAAACTATATTACTTAGTTTTGCTAGGTACTTCACCACCATATTGCCATGACGTGGATGTGACAGCGCCAACATGTGATGACGGCAACATACCATGAAATCGGTTTATTGGCGATACCAAGAGAACGCGACCACGTACGTAGTGCTACGCACTCATGGTATTTACATGTGGAAAGGGCGGAAAGTAGGGCGGGTTGGGCCAGCGCGCAGGTCGATTTCTGCACCTGAAACCGTGATGGAGCTGATTGAAGAGGGCTGAATCGTCGCGTTTGATGAGCCCAAGGCACGGTAGGGTGGACGGCGCAGCCGTCCACCCAACGCTCAGCGCGCGCGCTTCTCGCGCCGGCACTCGAGGAAGCTGACGACGTGGCCGTTGGGATCGGCTGTCTCCAGGCGCACGTCGAAGCCCCACAGACGGGCAATGTGTTTTAGCACCTCTTGCGCCTGCTGGTTCAGCGGACGGCGGTTGTACTGCGTATGACGCAGCGTCAACGCGCGGTCGTCGCGCGTATTGACTTGCCAGACCTGGATATTGGGTTCGCGGCTGCCCAGGTTGTACTGTTCAGCCATCTTGTGACGCACGTAGCGGTACCCGGCTTCGTCGTGAATGGCCGAGATCGACAACTTGTCGCTGCGGTCGTCGTCGAGCACGGCAAAGAAGTGAAATTCGCGGATCAGCTTTGGTGACAGGTACTGCGCAATGAAACTCTCGTCCTTGAAATTACGCATCGCGAAGTCCAGCGTCTTGCGCCAGTCGCTCCCGGCAATGTCGGGGAACCAGGTATGGTCTTCGTCGGTCGGGTGCTCGCAGATGCGGCGGATGTCGCTCATCATCGCGAAGCCGAGCGCATACGGGTTGATCCCGCTGTAATACGGGCTGTTGGCTGGCGGCTGGTAGACGACGTTGGTGTGGCTTTGCAGGAATTCGAGCATGAAGCCGTCGCCGACGATGCCTTCCTGGTACAGGTCCTGCAGAATCGTGTAGTGCCAGAACGTGGCCCAGCCTTCGTTCATCACCTGGGTCTGGCGCTGCGGATAAAAATATTGCGAGATCTTGCGCGTGATGCGCACGAGTTCACGCTGCCACGGCTCGAGCAGCGGTGCATATTTTTCGATGAAGTACAGCAGGTTTTCTTCGGGCTCTGGCGGAAAGCGCACGGGCGCGGCGCTGAGTATCTGCTCTTCACGCAGCGGCAGCGTGCGCCAGATGGCGTTGACTTGTGACTGGGCATACTCTTCGCGCTCCTTGGTGCGCGCCGCCTCCTGCGCCACCGACAGCTTGGCCGGGCGCTTGTAGCGGTCCACGCCATAGTTCTGCAGCGCGTGGCAGGAGTCGAGCACGTCTTCTACCGCATCGATGCCATGCCGCTGCTCGCATTCGGCGATGTAATTCTTGGCGAACACCATATAGTCGACGATGGCATCGGCATCGGTCCAGCTTCTGAACAGGTAATTGCCCTTGAAGAAGGAGTTGTGGCCATACGCCGCGTGCGCGATCACCAGGGCCTGCATCGTCAGGCTGTTCTCTTCCATCAGATACGCGATGCAGGGATTGGAATTGATGACGATTTCATAGGCCAGGCCCATCTGGCCGCGGCGGTAGCTTTTCTCGGTGCTCAGGAAATGCTTGCCGAACGACCAGTGGTTGTATGACACCGGCATCCCGACCGAGGTGTACGCATCCATCATCTGCTCGGCAGTGATGATCTCGAGCTGGTTCGGATAGGTGTCGAGGCCGTAGCGCTGCGCCACGCGCCTGATTTCTTCATGCGCTTGCTCGATCAGGTCGAAGGTCCATTCCGACTGCTCGGGCAGGGCGCGCGGGTTATCCGGATCTCTTGGCATGGGGCACCTCGCTGCGGTTGGCTGGTTCGGTTGTTCGCGCGGCTACTTGGCCTGCTTCTTGAACAGTTCCCGGAACACGGGATAGATATCGGCCGGGGTCACGATCTTTTGCATCGCAAAGTTGCGGTGCTGGCTGGCGACGTCGCAGTATTGTTCCCACAGGTTCTGTGGCGGGCCATCCGTGATTTCGACATAGGTGTAGTACTGGACGCGCGGCATGATCCCATTGGACAGGATCTGCTTGCACAGCACCGAATCGTTGTCCCAGTTGTCGCCGTCGGAGGCTTGCGCCACGTAGGCATTCCAGTCAGCGCTGCCGTAGCGTTCACTGAGGACTTTCTGCAGCAGGTGCAAGGCTGACGAGACGACGGTGCCACCCGACTCGCGCGAATGGAAGAATTCGTTCTCGTCGACCTCGGCCGCGGCCGTGTGGTGGCGGATGAAGACCACATCGATCTTTTCGTACACGCGTTTCAGGAACAGATACAGCAGGATGAAGAAGCGCTTGGCCGTGTCCTTGCGCGTTTCGTCCATCGAGCCCGACACGTCCATGATGCAGAACATCACCGCCTGCGTGCTTGGCTTGGGCACCTTGATCCGGTTGGCATAGCGCAGGTCGAACGGGTCGATGAACGGAATCGCATTGAGCCGGATGCGCAGATGATGAATGTGGTCCTTCAGTTCGATGACGCCCTGGTCGTCGCCCGGTGCGCCTTCGTCGAACAGCGCCTGCAATTGTTCCTGGGCTTCGGACAACTGGCGCCGCGCCGGACCGCCCACGGCGATGCGCCGGCCCAGTGCGCCGCGCAGCGAACGCAGCACGTGGATGTTCGATGGTGTGCCCGAGACGTTGTAGCCGGCGCGCTGGTTCTTGTATTCAATGGTCTGGGTCAATTGCGTCTTGACCATATTTGGCAGCTCGAGGTCTTCGAAGAAATAATTCATGAATTCTTCGCGTGACAGCTCGAAGATGAAATCGTCCTCGACGGTCTGGTCGCTGTTGCCGGCGCGGCCACGGCCGGCGCCGCCACCGCCGCGCGGGCGACTGAACTGGTCGCCCTTTTGATATTCGGTATTGCCGGGGTTGACGGTTTCCCAGACGCCGCCATGGGCGTGGCCGAAGTGCGGCTCGTTGACATCCTTGACGGGGATGGTGACCTTCTCGCCGTTTTCGATGTCGGTGATCGAGCGGCCCTTGATGGCGCGGCCGACAGCATCCTTGATCTGCGCCTTGTAGCGGCGCAGGAAGCGTTCGCGGTTGACCGCAGACTTGTTCTTGCCCTGCAATCGGCGGTCGATGAGGTAAGTCAAAACAGGCCTCCTGCTCAATGTAAGCGCGGATCCGGCGTTGATGACACGCTGGTGTGGCGCTGTGGCGCCGCCATCACAACGGCAGCACCCTTATCTTAATACGCTATGCGAACGCGCGTACGCCGCACGTTCAGCGTGGGACGTTGCCGGCTGACGGCCTGCGGGCAGCCGGCAACGCTGTTGCCTGAGCGTTGGTGCTTACGACGATTTGCGCACCCGCAGATACCACTCGCACAGCAGCCGTACCTGCTTCGGCGTGTAGCCCTTCTCGACCATGCGCGCCACGAAATCGGCGTGCTTGTTCGCGTCGTCGGTATTCGCCTTCGCATTGAACGAAATCACCGGCAGGAGTTCCTCGGTATTCGAGAACATTTTTTTCTCGATCACGCTGCGGAACTTTTCATAACTGGTCCAGGCCGGATTCTTGCCCGCATTGGTGGCGCGCGCGCGCAGGCTGAAGTTGACGATCTCGTTGCGGAAATCCTTCGGATTCGAAATGCCGGCCGGCTTTTCAATCTTTTCCAGTTCGGCGTTCAGCGACTCGCGATCAAAACTCTCGCCGGTATCGGGATCGCGGAATTCCTGGTCCTGGATCCAGAAGTCGGCAAACGTGACGTAGCGGTCGAAGATGTTCTGGCCATATTCGGAATAGCTTTCCAGATAGGCCGTCTGGATCTCCTTGCCAATAAAGTCGACGTAACGCTGCGCCAGGTGTTCCTTGATATATGACAGGTAGCGCTGCTCGGTCTCGGGCGGGAATTGCTCGCGCTCGATCTGCTGCTCGAGTACGTACAGCAGGTGCACCGGATTGGCGGCCACCTCGGTATTGTCGAAGTTGAAGACCTTCGACAGGATCTTGAAAGCAAAGCGGGTCGACAACCCGTTCATGCCTTCGTCCACGCCGGCGTAGTCGGCATATTCGTGCAGCGACTTGGCTTTGGGGTCGGTGTCCTTCAGGTTGTCGCCGTCGTACACCAGCATCTTGGAATAGATGCTGGAATTGTCGGGATCCTTCAGGCGCGACAGCACGGCAAATTGCGACATCATGCGCAGCGTGCCGGGCGCGCAGGGCGCCTTGTCGAGCGACGAATTGCGCAGCAGCTTGTCGTAGATTTTCACTTCATCCGACACCCGCAGGCAGTACGGCACCTTGACGATGTAGATGCGGTCGAGGAATGCCTCGTTATTGCGGTTGTTGCGGAAGGTCTTCCATTCCGATTCGTTCGAGTGGGCCAGCACGATGCCGTCGAACGGGATCGCGCCGAATCCTTCGGTGCCCTTGTAATTGCCTTCCTGCGTGGCCGTCAGCAGCGGGTGCAGCACCTTGATCGGTGCCTTGAACATCTCGACGAATTCCATCAGGCCCTGGTTGGCCAGGCACAGGCCGCCCGAATAGCTGTAGGCGTCCGGATCGTCCTGCGAGAAATCCTCGAGCTTGCGGATATCGACCTTGCCAACCAGGGATGAAATATCCTGGTTGTTTTCGTCGCCCGGCTCGGTCTTGGAAATGGCGACCTGCTTGAGGATCGACGGATAGCGCCGCACGACGCGGAACCTGTTGATGTCGCCGCCGAATTCATGCAGGCGCTTGACGGCCCAGGGACTCGGCACCGCGCGCAGATAGCGGCGCGGGATGCCGTAATCTTCTTCGAGGATCTGGCCGTCCTCGTCTTCGCTGAACAAGCCCAGCGGCGATTCGTTGACGGGCGAACCCTTGATCGCATAAAAGGGCACCAGCTCCATCAGGCTCTTGAGTTTTTCGGCAATCGACGACTTGCCGCCGCCCACCGGGCCCAGCAGGTACAGGATCTGCTTGCGTTCTTCCAGGCCTTGCGCCGCGTGGCGGAAATACGAAACGACCTGCTCGATCACTTCTTCCATGCCGTAAAACTCGCGAAACGCCGGATAGATCTTGATGACCTTGTTGGCGAAAATGCGCGACAGGCGTGAATCGAGACGGGTATCGACCAATGTGGGTTCGCCAATGGCAGCGAGCATGCGCTCTGGCGCGCTGGCATACGTCAGCGGGTCGCGCTTGCACATCTGCAGGAACTCGGTCATCGAGTATTCCTCTTCCCGAGTACGCTCATAGCGGGCCGTGTAGTTATCAAAGATGCTCATTTGAAGTTCCTTTAATGTGCCAACAACGAATCACTGTCACAACAGCGCATGGCGCTGCCCGGGGCCCCGGTTATTTCGGCGTACTCCTTGTTCGTTCGTCACGTGCGGCGCCAGTGTGGTCGGCGTCGTGGAAGGTGCGCGTGCGATTGCTTGTTGTCAATCCGAACATATCGGACAGACTGCAGTGCGGAGGGCGTCGTTTTGCGTTACTGAAATTTATTATGTGCCTAATAGTTTCCGAAGTCAAAGTCCTGTTGCACAACATAATGAACCTGCAACAAGTGCTTGATTTAACAACAGAAAATCAGATATTGACCTGCGCGGCACGTGCGCACGGAAGGTACATGAACACGGTTTGAACCACATTCAGGTTCATGCAAAGCGTATCGAGTTTTCACCGGCTGTACAACAGGCGACGCACGTCAATCGTGCACTGCCCAAACGATGAACCCACGCTTTTTCGCTAGGGCATGAGGCGATCGCACGCATGCGTTACACTTGCCGGTCGCCTCAACGCGACCTTATTCACTGAACACCTGTTGGAGAACACCATGCTTGACGACCGCTTGCGCACCCTGTTGCAGAACATGCCCAAGGCTGAACTGCACATCCATATCGAGGGCTCGCTTGAGCCAGAACTGATTTTTGCTCTGGCACAAAGAAACAACGTCCAGCTGGCCTATGACTCGGTCGAAGCGTTGCGCGATGCCTACGCTTTCAGCGATCTGCAATCGTTCCTCGACATTTATTATGCCGGCGCCAGCGTGCTGCTGACCGAGCAGGACTTTTACGACATGACCGCCGCCTATCTGGCGCGCGCGCATGCCGACAATGTCCGCCACACCGAAATCTTCTTCGACCCGCAAACACACACCGCGCGCGGCGTGCCGTTCGAGACCGTCATCAACGGCATCTGGCGCGCCTGTCAGGATGCGCCGCTGAGCGCCGAACTGATCATGTGCTTCCTGCGCCACCTGTCGGAAGACGACGCGATCGCCACGCTGGACGAATCGCTGCCGTACCGCGACAAGTTCATCGGCGTGGGCCTGGATTCGTCCGAAGTCGGCCACCCGCCCGAGAAGTTCGCGCGCGTGTTCGAGCGCGCCCGCAACCTGGGCCTGCGCCTGGTTGCGCATGCTGGTGAAGAAGGCCCGCCGGCCTACATCGAAAGCGCGCTCGACGTGCTCAAGGTCGAGCGTATCGACCACGGCGTGCGCAGCCTGGAAAGCCCGGCGCTGGTCGAGCGCCTGGTGCGCGAGCAGATGGCGCTGACCGTGTGCCCGCTGTCGAACATCAAGCTGCGCGTGTTCGACGTCATGGGTTCGCACAACCTGCGCACCTTGCTCGACGCTGGCCTGGCCGTTACGGTCAACTCGGACGATCCGGCCTATTTCGGCGGCTACGTCAACGAGAACTACTTCGCCGCTTTTGACGCCTTGCCGCTGGATGCGACGCACGCGCAGCAACTGGCGCGCAACAGCTTCCAGGCCGCCTTCATCGATCCGGAGCGCAAGCGCGCCTTCCTGGCCGAAGTCGACGACTTCTTCGCCAACGCCTGACCTTAACCACGGAGCGACGCCATGTTCGTCCAGGCACTTCGCATGACGGCGCGCGACTGGCGCGCCGGTGAACTGCGCTTCCTGCTGGTGGCGCTGATCGTCGCCGTGGCGGCGCTCACGTCGGTCGGCTTCTTCACTGACCGCATGCGCGCCGGCATGGACCGCGACGCGCACCAGCTGCTGGGCGCCGACCTGCTGGTCAAGACCGATGACCCGGTACCCCAGGCCTGGCGTGACGAAGCCACGCGGCGCGGCCTGCTGCTGGCCGACACGGTGACCTTCCCGAGTATGGCGCAGGCAGGCGAGGGCGACGACTCGCTGGCGCAGCTCTCGTCGATCAAGGCTGTGTCGAAAGGCTATCCGCTGCGTGGCCAGATGAAGATCACGACCGACCCGGTCGCGGCCAGTGGCGCGCGCGGCGAGCCGACGCGCGCCGTGCCGGCGCCGGGCACCGTGTGGGTCGATCCCGGCCTGCTCGCGCAGTTGTCAACGCAGGTGGGCGGCATGCTCACACTGGGTAACAGCCAGTTGCGCATCACGCAGCTGATCGCCACCGAGCCCGATAAAGGCGCGTCGTTCGCGAATTTCGCGCCGCGCGTGATGCTGTCGATGGACGACCTGAAGGCCACGGGCCTGGTGGACGACTTTGCACGCGTGGACTTCCGGCTGCAGATTGCTTCGACCAACCGCAATGACCTGGCGACCATCAAAGCCTACGAAACCTGGCTGCGCGCGCAGATCAGGGACGGCAACCTGAAGGGCGTGCGCATCGAGACGCTCGAGAACGGACGCCCGGAAATGCGCGCGACGCTCGATCGGGCGGGTTTATTTTTGTCGCTCGTGGGCTTGCTGTCGGCGATGCTGGCGGCGGTGGCCGTGGCGATGGCGGCGCGCCGCTTCATGAGTCGCCACCTGGATGCCTGCGCGATGCTGCGCTGCCTGGGCCTGACCCAGAACCAGGTCACCGTCATGTACGTGACCGAATTCGCCCTCGTCGGCTTGCTGGGCAGCGTGCTCGGTGTGCTGGTGGGTTTCGGCGCGCACTTCGTGCTGCTCGAACTGATTGCATCGCTGATCCGCACCGAGCTGCCGCCTGTGTCGATCCTGCCGGCCCTGCAGGGCGTGGCCACGGGCATGCTGCTGCTGGTGGGCTTTGCGCTGCCGCCAATTCTGCAATTACGCAATGTGCCGCACAACCGCGTGATCCGGCGCGAAGCCGGCGCGCCGCAACCGGCCGCGCTGGCGACCTATGGCCTGGGCGTGGGCGCCTTCTTCCTGCTGCTCTACTGGCAGGCGGGCGACCTGACGCTGGCGCTGATCACGGCCGGGGGCTTCCTCGGTGGCTTCGCCTTCTTCGCGCTCGTGGCCTGGCTGGGCCTCAAGCTGCTGCGCCGCATGCGCAACCTGTTCCCGCAGCAGGCCTGGCGCTTTGCCGTCACGTCGCTGCAGCGCCGGCCCGGCGCCACGGTCGTGCAGGTGGTCTCGCTGTCGCTCGGCCTGATGGCGCTGCTGCTCCTGACCGTCGTGCGGGGCGACCTGATGGCGGCCTGGCAGTCGGCCACGCCGGCCGACGCGCCGAACCGCTTCGTGATCAACATCCTGCCCGAGCAGACCAAGGGCGTCGAAGGCCAGCTGGTGGCGGCCAACGTGAAGGAGCCGGTGCTGTTCCCGATGATCCGCGGGCGCCTCACGGCGATCAACGGCGCCGCCATCAAGAGCGACACCTTCGCCGACGGCGAGGCGCGCCGCCTGGCGAACCGCGAATTCAACCTGTCGACGACCAATGCGCTGCCGGAGGGGAACGAGGTCGTCGAAGGGGCGTGGTTCAGGGATGCGCCCGGCCTGGCCGAAGTGTCGGTCGAAAAAAGCATCATGGACCGCCTTGGCCTGAAGCTGGGCGACAGCCTGCGCTTCGACATGGCGGGACTGATGGTGGACGCAAAGATCACCAGCGTGCGCAAGCTCGAATGGGGCTCGATGCGCGCCAACTTTTTCGTCATCATCAACCCGGCCGCGATGGCCAATGCGCCGACCACCTACATGACGGCGTTCCACGTGCCGGCCGAAGGCGCGAACCTGGGCAATGCACTCACGCGTGCGTACCCGAACCTGACCGTGGTCGATGTCTCCGGCATCATCCGCCAGCTGCAGGATGTGCTGGACCAGGTGGTGGTCGCGGTCGAATTCCTGTTCCTGTTCACGCTGGCCTCGGGCGTGCTGGTGCTGTATGCGGCGTTGATGGGATCGACGTCGGAGCGCACGCGTGAAGGCGGGCTGCTGCGGGCGCTGGGCGCGACGCGCCAGCAACTGGCGCGGGCGCAGCGGATCGAGTTCGTGCTGGTGGGCGGGCTGTCAGGCCTGCTCGCGGCGACGGGCGCTGCGGCGCTGGGCTGGGCGCTGGCGACGTACCAGTTCAAATTCCCGTGGACGTTCGCGCCGGGCGTGTGGTTGGCCGGCCTGGTGGTAGGGATCCTGTGCGCGATCCTTGGCGGCTGGTTCGGCCTGCGCGGCGTGCTGCGTCAGCCGCCGCTGCAGACGTTGCGGGAGGCGTGAGCATGCAGGATACGCAAACCGACACGCCAACGCTGTACGAGATCATGGGCGGCGCCGAGCGTCTGCGCGCGCTGGTGGACCGTTTCTATGACCTGATGCAGCTCGAGCCGGAGTTCGCCAACATCCACGTGATGCACCCGGTGCCCAACGACAGCTCGCGCGACAAGCTGTTCATGTTTTTGTCCGGGTGGATGGGCGGGCCGGACCTGTATATCGAACGCTACGGCCATCCGCGCCTGCGCGCGCGCCACCTGCCGTACGCGATCGGCACCAGGGAGCGCGACGCGTGGCTGCGCGCGATGGCGTGGGCGATGGAAGACCTGGGCTATGACGAGGCGCTGCGGGTGCGCCTGATGACCTCTTTCTTCCAGACCGCCGACTGGATGCGCAACAAGGCCGATTGAAACGATGACGACAGCAGAGATCCTGATCCTGGTGGGCCTCGCGCTCATCATCGCGTTGCTGGTGCTGGTCTTGCTGCGCCTGCGCGGCAGCGGCGATGGCAACGGCGCGCACATCGAACGGCTCGAGCGCGAGCTGCGCCAGGAATTGCAGGCCAGCGCGCAATCGACGCGCCAGGAGACCGCCGGCCACCTGGCCCAATATCACAATGCCTCGGTCCAGCAATTCGACAGCATGCGTCAGCAGATGCAGCTGCAGTCGAGCAGCGGGCGCGAAGAGCAGGCGCGCGCGCTCAAGCGCTTTGCCGACACGCTGCAGCAAACGCTGGGCAACCTCACCGAATCGAATGCCCAGCGCATGCTCGAAGTGCGCAACACGCTCGAATCGAAGATCCGCGACCTGCAGGCGGACAACGGCAAGCGCCTGGAAGAGATGCGCCAGACGGTCGACGAAAAGCTGCACGCGACGCTGGAAACGCGGCTGACGGAATCTTTCCGCCAGGTGTCGGAGCGGCTGGAAAAAGTCCACCAGGGCCTGGGCGAGATGCAGCAGCTGGCCATCGGCGTGGGGGACCTCAAGCGCGTGCTCACGAACGTGAAGACGCGCGGCACGTGGGGCGAGGTGCAGCTGGAGATGCTGCTCGAGCAGGTGCTGACGGTCGAGCAGTATGCGAAGAACGTCGAGACGGTGGCAGGCTCGAACGCGCGGGTAGAATTTGCGATCAAGCTGCCGGGCACGGTCGACGGCGGCGCGCCACTGTGGCTGCCGATCGACGCCAAGTTCCCGAAGGAGCAGTACGAGCGCCTGCAGGCTGCAGCCGACATTGCGGACGCCGAAGGCGTCATCCGCGCCGGCGCCGAGCTGGAACGGGCAGTGCGGCGCGAGGCCCAAACCATCTGCGACAAATACGTCTCGCCGCCACAGACGACGGATTTCGCGATCCTGTTCCTGCCAACGGAAGGCCTGTACGCCGAAGTGATGCGCCGCCCGGGCCTGGCCGACGACCTGCAGCGCACGCTGCGCGTGACAATCGCCGGCCCGTCGACGCTGAGCGCCTTGCTCAACAGCCTGCAAATGGGCTTCCGCACGCTGGCGCTGGAAAAACGCTCATCCGAAGTGTGGCAGGTGCTGGGCGCAGTCAAAACCGAATTCACCAAGTTCGGCGACGTGCTGGCCGCGACGAAAACAACGCTGGAGCGGGCAGCGAAAAACATCGAAAACGCCGAAGTCCGCAGCCGCCAGATGGCCCGCAAACTCAAATCCGTCGAAGCGCTCCCAAGCGAAGCCGCCCAATTACTCCTGGGTTCTGACGGCTTGGAACGCGAAGACTGACAACACCCCTACAATTTCCCACAGGTCACAAAAACAATCAGGGTCAGAGTAGAATTAATGGGCAATTACCCAATGTTGTCAAACAATTCGACTCTGACCCTCATTGTTTTAGAGCGTTTTTAGCCGCCAAACGCCAAATCTGATTCCGGCTGGAACTCAATTTCCAGGATGACTCGATTTGGTCGCAAAACTAGCCGAAATTAATTAGGGTCAGAGTCGACTTAATGGGCAATTATCCAAAGTTGTCAAACAATTCGACTCTGACCCTAATTGTTTTGTAAGGGTCTAGGGGCAAGAATTTGGTGATTGCGGCAGGTGTGGCGCTGCGTTATGGGCTTAGAACAGGCCTTCGAATGGCAGGATGTCGACCATCTCGCCGGCAGCCACGTTGCCTTGCTCGTCGTGCAGTACCACCATGCAGTTGGCTTCGGACATCGAGCGCAGGATGCCGGAGCCCTGGGCGCCGGTGAGGCGGACTTCGGGGATGCCGTCGGCGCTGCGCGTGATGATGCCGCGCTGGTATTCGGTGCGGCCTGGCTTCTTGCGGATCGCTTCGGATGAGCGCGCTTGCAGCAGCGGCAGCGGGGCGTTGGCGCCCATCATTTGTAGCAGCGCGTCGCGCGCGAAGAAGTAGAACGACACCATCACGGCCACCGGATTGCCCGGCAGGCCGAACAGGAAGGCGCTGCGGCCGTTCGATGCGACGCGTCCGAACGCCAGCGGGCGGCCAGGGCGCATGCCCACTTTCCAGAAGGTCACGTCGCCCAGCTGCGCCATCACCTGTTTGGTGTAGTCTGCGGCGCCGACCGAGACGCCACCCGACGTGATGATCGCGTCGGCGTTTTCACAGGCGGTGCGCAGCGCGTCTTCCAGCGCTTCCTGGCTGTCGCGCACGACGCCCATGTCGATGATCTCGCAGCCCAGGCGCTGGAGCATGCCGTAGATCGTATAGCGGTTGCTGTCGTAGACGCAGCCTTCGCCCAGCGGTTCGCCGATCGAGCGCAGTTCGTCGCCAGTGGAGAAGAAGGCCACGCGCAGGCGCCGTTGCACGGGAATTTCGGCAAAGCCGAGCGATGCGCACAGGCCCAGGTCGGATGGCCGGATGATGCGGCCCGCCTTCAGTGCCGCGCTACCGATGTTCAGGTCTTCTCCGGCCAGCCGGCGGTTGTCGCCAGCGCGGATCGCGCCGGCGCGCACCGTCATCGCGACGTCGTCACCGCTGTCGGCAAATTCCTGTGGCAGCACGCTGTCGCAGCCGGCCGGCATCACGCCGCCCGTCATGATGCGCACGCATTCACCGGGGCCGGGCACGACAGCGGACGGCTTGCCCGCATAGACGATATCGACCACCTTGAAGCTCGCGACGCCGTCCAGTGGCAGGTCGGCGCCGCGCAGTGCGTAGCCATCCATCGCCGAATTGTCGTGCGCCGGGACGTTGATCGGCGAGACCAGGTCGCGCGCCAGCACGCGGCCCAGGCTTGCGCGCAGCGCCACCATCTCGACGGCGCGTACCGGCTGGACGAATTCGCGGATGATGCGCTGGGCGTCGCGTACCCGCAGCGCGTCCGGATCATAGCCATTGATGCAGCTGGCCACCTGGGCCAGGCTGGCAGGGAAGGCGGGCTGTTCGAGCTGGCGCAGCTCGTCGAGCGTGTTGATGTTGCGGAAGGCGTCGGCATCGTCGAACACGACATCGACGGCGTTCACGTCACGCAACCAGCCCTCGACGCTGCGACCGCCGGCGGCGAGATAAGCCGACAGGGAAGGCAGCCGGTCGGCGCGCACCAGGCAGAACACCGGATGCGGTTGCACAGGCATCCCGGCAGCGTGCGTCGCGGCGTAGGCCACGTCGGCGTCGTGCTCCTGCAGCGCAGCGAACAGGCGCGCAGCCAGATCGGGTGGCAGGAATGGCGAATCACATGGCACGGTCAGCAGATACGGCGTGGCGCAGTGGCGCAAACCCGTTTCGAGCCCGGCCAGCGGACCCGGAAAATCGGCCATCTCGTCGGTCAGCACGGGCGCGCCAAAGCCGCGGTAGGTGTCGAGATTGCGGTTGGCGCTGATCGCCAGCGACCCGACCTGCGGCCGCAAGCGCGCCAGTACCTGCTCGACCATCGTGCTGGAACGGAACGGCTGCAAGCCCTTGTCCACGTTACCCATGCGCGAGCCGCGCCCGCCCGCCAGAACCATTCCGCTGATCAAGCCTGCTTGCATCGTCAATTAACCACCGATATAGGACATTTCAACCCGGCGTGGCCCATCCAGCTGGCCCGTGCCGGTCTCTGCCGAGCGGGTTTCGGAATAGCGGTCGGCCCGGCCGCGCCACAGTTGCGCGATGGCGCCACTGAGTGCCAGGTCGTCATGCCCTTCGCGCAGCAGCGCACGCATATCGTGGCCGCGCGTGGCGAACAGGCAGGTGTACAGTTTGCCTTCGGTCGACAGGCGCAGGCGGCTGCAATCGCCGCAGAACGCCTGCGTGACACTGGAAATCACGCCGATCTCGCCGTCGCCATCGAGGTAGCGCCAGCGCGAGGCGGTCTCGCCGCTGTAGTTGGCGGCCACCGGCACCAGCGGCAGCTCGGCCGAGATGCGGCGCACCACGTCGCCGGACGGCACGACGTCGCGCATGTCCCAGCCGTTCGACGCACCCACGTCCATGAATTCGATGAAGCGCAGGATCGTCGGCGAGCCCTTGAAGTGGCGCGCCATCGGCAGGATCTGGTCGACGTTGGTACCGCCCTTGACGACCATGTTCACCTTGACCGGCCCCAGGCCCACCGCATGCGCGGTGTCAATGCCGTGCAGCACATCGGCCACGGAAAAGTCGACATCGTTCATGCTGCGAAACACGCCGTCGTCGAGCGCGTCGAGCGACACCGTGACCCGGTCCAGGCCCGCGTCTTTCAGGGCTTGCGCCTTGCGCGCCAGGATCGAGCCGTTGGTCGTCAGGGTCAGGTCGAGCGGGCGGCCGCTCGGTGTAGGAATCGCACGCAGCATGCCGACCAGGCGTTCGAGATTTTTGCGCAGCAGCGGTTCGCCGCCCGTCAGGCGCAGCTTTTCGACGCCGTGCGCAACGAACAGGCGCGCCACGCGCGTGATCTCTTCGAACGACAGCAGGTCGCCATGCGGCAGGTATTGGTAATCCTTGTCGAACACTTCCTTCGGCATGCAATACACGCAGCGGAAGTTGCAGCGGTCAGTGACGGAAATGCGCAAGTCATGCAGCGGCCGGCCGAGCGCGTCGCTCAACAGGCCCGTCGGTGGTTCCGGCACGGCCGGGACCCGCAGCTTCGATGAGCGCAGGTCATTGATAAGGATGATTTTTTCAGCCATTCCAATACGATAGCATGCGCCCGGGAATACTGCCGGGCGCGGGTGTGTCGCTGGAGGTGTTAACGGGGCCTAAATGCGTCGTTCCCGCGGAGGCGGGAACCCGGGTTGCCAGCGTCATCGCAACGCTCATCAACCTGGGTTCCCGCCTGCGCGGGAACGACGTACGGTACTACTTAGTGCTTACTGGCGGCTGGTATCGACCTGCACCAGCGGCTCGTCGACCGGCACGACCACCGGCTTGCGGGCACGGCCGACGCGCACCGGCGTGGCCGCCTGCGCTGCTGCGGCCTGGGCGGCGCGCAGCTTTTCAGGGTCGGTTGCAGCCAGTTGCAGGCCGGCTTCGGCCAGCATGTCGTCCAGCTTCGGCGCCGGGGTTGCAGCCGGGGTTGCAGCCACTGGCGCGGGCGCCGTGGTCACGGCCGCTGCTGCCACTGGTGCGGGCTTGACTGCCACGGCGGTTACCGGCTCGGCAACCTGCGCAGGGGCAACTTCCACCACCGGCGCTGGCTCGACTGGCGCAGGCGCAGGCGCAGCCTCGGCCAAGACCGGCTCGGCCGCAGCATGCTCAGCCGCCACCGACGCCGCCGTCGGGAACATCACCGGTTCGGTCGATGCCGGTGCCGGTGCCGGTGCCGATACCGCTGCCGGCGCTGCCATCGATGCCGCCGTCGGGAAGTTGACTGGCTCGACGTTGGCAGGTGCCGCCGCGGCCGTCGCTGCCGCCATTGATGCCGACGTCGGGAACATATTGCCTTCGACCGGCGCTGCCGCTGGTGCCGGGGCTGCTGCTGGCGCCTGCGCCGCAACGTCCTTGGCGGCGATCGATGCCGACGTCGGGAACGGCCATGGCGCCTGGGTGCCAGTCTGGACCGGCTTGGCCTTGGCGGCGCGCGCCGCTGCTGCGACCTTGGCCACTTCTTCGTCCGCTACCGGCGCGAACGCTGGTGCTTCTTCGTTGCCTTCGCCGCCTTCGCCTTCGATCTGGTCACGATCGCGACGGTTGCGGTTACGGCCACCACGACGACGACGACGGCGTGGCTCGTCGCCATCCATCTCGACTTCTTCGCCATCCGGGCCGATCGTGGTCACCGATTTGATGACTTGCTGCACGACTTCCTGGCTGCCTTCCGGACCGGTGGTGGTCACGGCGACGGTGGTGTTCGACACCACCTGGCTGACATTGATTTCATCGAGCTTGGCTTCGATGACCTGGGTGGTGCGTTCCGTACGCTCGGTGCGCTCGCGCGGCTGGCGTGGCTGGCGCTCTTTGCGCTCGCCGCGTTCAGGACGCTCGGCACGTTCCGGACGCTCGGCGCCTTCGACGCGTGGTGCGGCATCGGCCGGCTCGCGTGGTTCACGCGGCTCACGGCCTTCGCGGGGTGGACGTGGCGGACGCGGCGGGCGTGGTGGACGCGCTTCGGCGTCCGGACCCTTGGCCAGCTCTTCGCCCGGTGCGCCAGTCTTGGCAACCGGCTCGCGCTCTTCGCGCTCACGCCCCGGCTTGCCGCCTGGACGGCCACCGGTACGGCCATTCTTGGTGCGATTGTTGCGGTCGCGCTCGGCCTGGGCCGGGGCGGCAGCAGGCACTTCCACCAGCACGGCCGGTGCGGCGCCTTTCGGTTCGGGCTTGCCGAAGAAGAAGTTGCGCAGTTTGGCGAAGAAACCTTCTTCTTCCACCGGTGCAGGCACGGGTACCGCCACGGCAGGGGCAGCGGCGGGCTTGGCCGGCTTGGCCGCTTCGCTGCGGTCGACCAGCGGGGCAGGCTGGGCCGGGGTGATCGTCTTGACGACGGCTTCCTGGCGCGGCTTGGCTTCTTCTTTCTGGCGTTTCGCGTACGCCATGTCGGTATCGGCCGACTCGGCCATGGCGTAGCTGGCGTGCGCGTCTTCGAGGCGCGGATCGTCGTGCTTGATGCGCTCGAGCTTGTAATGCGGGGTGTCCAGATGCTTGTTCGGGATCAGGATCACGGTGATGCGGTGGCGGTTCTCGATCTTGAGCACTTCGCCGCGCTTTTCGTTCAGCAGGAAGGCAGCCACGTCCACAGGCACCTGCACGTGGATGGCGGCCGAATTTTCCTTCATCGCCTCTTCCTGGATGATGCGCAGGACTTGCAGGGCCGACGATTCGGTATCGCGGATGTGGCCGGTGCCCGAGCAGCGCGGGCAGGTCACGTGGGAGCCTTCGGACAGCGACGGACGCAGGCGCTGGCGCGACAGTTCCATCAGGCCGAAGCGCGAAATCTTGCCCATCTGGACTCGGGCGCGGTCATGGTGCAGCGCATCCTTCAGGCGCTGTTCGACTTCGCGCTGGTTCTTGGCCACTTCCATGTCGATGAAGTCGATCACGATCAGGCCGCCCAGATCGCGCAGGCGCAACTGGCGGGCCACTTCGTCGGCCGCTTCGCAGTTGGTGTTGAAGGCGGTCGTTTCGATGTCCGAACCGCGCGTGGCGCGGGCCGAGTTGACGTCGATCGAGACCAGCGCTTCGGTGTGGTCGATCACGATGGCGCCGCCCGATGGCAGCGGCACGGTGCGCGCGTAGGCGGTTTCGATCTGGTGTTCAATCTGGAAACGCGAAAACAGCGGCACGTCGTCGCTGTAACGCTTCACGCGGTGCGCCATGTCGGGCATCACGTGGCTCATGAACTGCTGCGCCTGTTCATAGATTTCGTCGGTGTCGATCAGCACTTCGCCGATGTCCGGCTGGAAGTAATCGCGGATCGCGCGGATGACGAGCGACGATTCCTGATAGATCAGGAACGCGCCGTTGGACGACTTGCCGGCGCCTTCGATCGCGCGCCACAGTTGCATCAGGTAGTTCAGATCCCACTGCAGTTCTTCGACATTGCGGCCGATGCCGGCAGTGCGGGCGATGACCGACATGCCTTGCGGCAGGTCGAGCTTGTCCATCGTTTCGCGCAGTTCCTGGCGTTCTTCGCCTTCGACGCGGCGCGATACGCCGCCGCCGCGCGGGTTGTTCGGCATCAGGACGAGGTAGCGGCCGGCCAGCGAGATGAACGAGGTCAGGGCAGCGCCCTTGTTGCCGCGTTCTTCTTTTTCGACCTGGACCATGATTTCCTGGCCTTCGCGCAGCGCTTCCTTGATGGAGCAATTGCGCACGTCGACACCTTCACGGAAATACGTGCGGGCGACTTCTTTGAAGGGGAGGAAACCGTGGCGGTCTTCGCCGTAGCTGACGAAGCAGGCTTCGAGGGAGGGTTCGATGCGGGTGATGACACCCTTGTAGATATTCGACTTGCGCTGTTCGCGACCGGCAGTCTCGATATCGATGTCGATCAGCTTCTGGCCATCGACGATAGCGACGCGCAGCTCTTCTTGCTGCGTCGCGTTAAACAACATGCGTTTCATTTTTAGTGCTCCGTGACCCGGGGGCCGTGTGAAGGCCGCCCTCGCGGGCGGCGCAGCTACAGGGATGTATGCGGGGACGGGTGACAGGAGGGGGGTATGCCCGGGCGTGCGGTACAGCAAAGTAACTTCGCTGCCGCAACGGGGCGCTGTGGAGCCGAACGTCATTGTCTAAACACGCCGCAACTTTTGTTCGTCACCTGCCACCACATTGGGGTTGGCACAGCAGCGAACAAGGGAGGGTGTGCCACAGCCAGCCGAACCTGGGCGCAAGCAACCATCGACCGGCCTGGAGGCGAAGAACAGCCTTGCTCAAGCGGTGCGGCTGCTGCAGCAGCGGGGTCGGCGAAAACGACAAGCGTTATCGACACCATCAACCGGCAAGCACTTTGTTAAGGATGCTTGCTGGTACTTATCCTTAAGAATCCTGACAATCCAATCCGGCATCATTGCGCGCAATCCGATTACAAATCGGTTGCAACCTTGATTGGCGCAAGGATGTGCGTACACGTTCTTTCCATCGAATTTGCATTTGGCGGGGCCGATGGGGCGTGCCCCAGTGTAAAATTTCATTTTAATTCTTACACCAGCAGAGGTTTGACCGCCGCCTGTCGATTATATATTCAAAATGAAGGACTTAGAGAGAATTTCTGGGAAGACAGACCGAATGGCAATGCAGAACGATAGTGTCCCCCCTTCATCCCCCGCAGCACTGCAAGCGCAGTTCGTGACAATCGACGAAGAAGAAGCCGGCCAGCGCATCGACAACTACCTGTTGCGTGTCTGTAAAGGTGTACCGAAGAGCCACATCTACCGCATCCTTCGCTCCGGCGAAGTGCGCGTCAACAAGGGCCGCATCGACCAGTTGTACCGCCTGGTTGCCGGCGATACTGTCCGCATTCCACCCATCCGCATCGCCGAAAAATCGGCCGAGCACGCTGCGCCCGGCGCCGAATTTGCCGTGGTCTATGAAGACGCGCACCTGCTCGTGATCGACAAGCCGTGCGGCGTGGCCGTGCACGGCGGCTCCGGCGTGTCGTATGGTGTGATCGAACAATTGCGCGCCGCGCGCCCGCAGGCGAAGTTCCTCGAACTGGTACACCGGCTCGACCGCGAAACCTCGGGCCTCTTGTTGATCGGCAAGAAACGCAGCGCGCTGACCCACCTGCATGACCAGATGCGCGAAGGCACGACTGACAAGCGTTACTATGCGGCCGTGAAAGGCGACTGGGTGAACAAGCGCCAGCACATCCGCTTGCCGCTGCATAAATACACGAGCGCGGAGGGCGAGAAGCGCGTGCTGGTCCAGGCCGGCGGCCAGGAAGCGCACACGATTTTCAGTCTGTTAAAAAAATGGCACAATTTCGCCTTGCTCGAAGCCGAGCTCAAGACGGGCCGCACGCACCAGATCCGGGTGCACCTGGCCTCGTCGGGCTTTCCGATCCTGGGCGATGAAAAATACGGTGACTTCGCGTTCAACAAGCAATTGCACAAGGCGAACGACAGCCGTGGCGCGCTCAAGCGCATGTTTCTGCACGCGCACCAGATCACGTTCACGCACCCGGATTCGGGCGAGCGCATGACCTTGCGCGCGCCGATGCCGGCCGAGTGTGAGCGCTTCCTGACCAGTCTGGGCGCCCCGGTGTAAGACCACCTGGCGCAGAGCAACCGAATCGCGCAAGTACCAAAGCGCACCAATAAAAAACAACAGGGGACCGGCGGCCTGGCCGCCACTAATTATGGCTAGAAAACAATTCGACCTGATCGTCTTCGATTGGGACGGTACCTTGATGGACAGCACCGCCGCCATCGTCAAGTGCATCCAGGCAGCGGCGCGCGACCTGGGCTTGCCCGTGCCCACCGATTCGTCGGCGGCGCACGTCATCGGCCTGGGCCTGGCCGAAGCGATGCAGGCGGTGATGCCCGATATCCAGCCGGCGCTGTATCCGCGCATGGTCGAGCGTTACCGGTATCACTTTCTGACGAAGGACCATCAGCTGGTGCTGTTCAAGGGCGTGCCCGAGATGCTCAACGAGCTCTCCAGCGAAGGCTATTTCCTGGCCGTGGCCACCGGCAAGAGCCGCGTCGGTCTGAACCGCGCACTGAATGCGACCGGTTTGCTGTCGATCTTTGACGCGACCCGTTGCGCCGATGAGACATTCTCCAAGCCGCATCCGGCGATGCTGCAGGAACTCACGCGCGAGCTGGGCCAGGATTTGCGCCGCACGGTGATGATCGGCGACACGACGCACGACCTGCAGATGGCCACCAATGCGGGCGCGGCCGGTATTGCGGTCGAGTTCGGCGCGCATCCCGTCAGCCAGCTCCACGCCTGCCAGCCATTGTTCTCTGCCAGGAACATCCCCGAGCTGCATGCCTGGCTGCTCGAGCACGCCTGAGGCCGGGCGGGGCGGCGGGCCCACGGCGTACGCATGGCCTAGCCGACCGTACGCGACGGCGCTGGCACGATATACTGACTGCCGCACGAACAGCCCCGCGCGTGACGCGCGGGGACGGCGTTTCGTGTCCACCTTCCCGACTTTATGAGTGACCATACGAGCATTGACCAACCTGGCGACAGCCGGCTCGCGTCGAATCCGACGATGAGCAACTGGGAGCGCGACACGCTCGAGAAACTGGTATTTGCCACGGTCCAGGAGCGGCGCTCCGCGCGCCGCTGGAGCATCTTCTTCAAGCTCGGCTTCCTGATCGTGGCGCTGCTGGCCCTGTGGGCCTACTACGACTTCAACTTCGCCAGCGGCGACACCGAAAACCTCGGCCGCCACACGGCGCTGATCGAAATCAACGGCGAAATCGAGGCCGAAGGCAGCGGCGCGGCCGACACCGTGATCCCGTCGCTGAACAAGGCGTTCTCCGATCCCGGCTCGGCCGCCGTCGTGCTACGCATCGACAGCCCGGGCGGCAGCCCGGTGCAGGCCGGCATCATCGTCGACGAAATCCAGCGCCTCAAGCGCGGCTATCCCGACAAGCCGCTGTATGTCGTCGTCGACGAGATCTGCGCCTCGGGTGGCTACTACATCGCCTCGGCTGCTGACCGCATCTATGTCAACAAGGCCTCGATCGTCGGCTCGGTGGGCGTGCTGATGGACAGCTTCGGCTTTACCGGCACGATGGAAAAGCTCGGTGTCGAGCGCCGGCTGATGACGGCGGGCGAAAACAAGGGGTTCCTCGATCCGTTCAGCCCGCAATCGGAAAAGCACCGTGAACATGCCCAGGCCATGCTCAACGAGATTCACCAGCAATTCATCTCGGTGGTGCGCGCCGGGCGCGGCAAGCGCCTGAAAGAGACGCCAGAGACATTCTCGGGCCTGTACTGGACCGGCGCGCGCGCCGTCGACATGGGCCTGGCCGATGCGTTCGGCACGGTCGATACGGTGGCGCGCGACATCGTCAAGGCCGAAGACATCGTCGACTACACGGCGCATGAAGGCTTGCCGGAGCGGGTGCTGAAGAAATTTGGTGCATCGGTGGGTGAAAGCGCCATCAAGGCGGCGTATCACCACGCCGTTCCCAGATTGCGCTAAGCATTTTGTTCTTGAAACCTCACGATGTGCGGCTATAGTAGAACGGTGGCCGACGCTGCAGTGGATGGGTTGACATGCTTGTCGACCGATCCCGGACGGCGGACGCTGGCGACCGCACCGCGGTGCGGTATTCGAGAGAATTGTCATTCCTCGCGGTAGGACTGTCCCGGACGGGCGCATGCGCGCGGCGGGATTGGAAACGACGGCCCAGGCCGTCGTTTTCTTTTGGTCGAGCGGTGTTGCGTTGAACGCGTGGGCGGCACAGCCGCGCACCCTACGTCCGTTGTTTTCTCATTGAGGGAACAGGGGAGTGCGGCTGGCGCGGGCTTTGTCAGGCTCTGTCGTGCCAGCCGTCGTTGACGGGTGTTGTCTGTGGCGATGCCGTGAGGGGTGTTGCCGACATCAGGTCATGCTGCCGCACTGGCGGCATCGTCATCGCGGCCGGTGCGGCGTGACGGGTGGTGCGGATGGCTGTCGTTGCATTGGTCAGTCAGGTCATCATCGGCCTGAGGCGTCGAGGGTGGTACCAGGCGCGGTGGATGCCACATGGTTGGCTGGCGCAGTGGCGGCAAATCGTCATGCTGGGCAAAGCCGCCGCGCTCGAGCCACTCCTGATGGGCAGTGCCGGTGCGCGCAAACCACGTCGTGCGCAGCCGGAACCGGTCATCCTGCGGCAGGGGGCGGGCGCCGCTGCTCCAGCGCGCCAATGCCATCAGTGTGGGAAACAGCGCTGCGTGTGCCCGCGCAACCCGCTGTCGCGCGCAATGCACGTCGTGCGGTGAGAGATTGTCGTAGCAGATGTCGAGATCATCGTTCACGTTCGTTCCTGTTCTCTGGCGGAATTGCACCTTGATGTAAGGCAAAGGACCATCAGGGCCGTTAGGCGGATTCCTAACATGTTGAAGTCTATCAATAGGAATTTCTTCAGACTTGATGCTGCTCAAATGAATCGCGGCATGCAAGTTGACTAAAAAACATTGCTCTGATTGTCAGTCTGTCCGGGGCGGACCGGTTCTGGTAAAGTCTCGCCCCATGAGTAAACTGTCCTTAGACCGCATCCTGCAATCGCAGGGATTCGGCACCCGCAAATACTGCCGCGCCCTGATCGAGGATGGCGACGTTGCCGTCAACGGCGAAGTGGCCGACAACTTCAAGGCCACGTTCGAGACCGAGGGTCTGGTCCTGACCGTGTTCGACGAAGAATGGGCTTACCGCGAACGCGTCTATATTGCGCTGTACAAGCCGGCCAATTTCGAATGCTCGCGCAAACCGAGCCACCATCCGGGCGTGCTGACGCTGTTGCCAGAACAATTTACCTGGCGCGATGTGCAGCCGGTCGGCCGACTCGATCATGACACGACCGGTCTGCTGCTGATGTCGGACGACGGCCCGTTCATCCATGCGCAGTCGTCGCCCAAGCGCCACGTGCCGAAGGTGTACCACGCGGCCACGGCCGAGCCGGTGACGGATGAACTCGTCGAAAAACTGCTCGCTGGCGTGCAATTGCACGACGAGCCGGCGCCATTGAAGGCCGTGTCGTGCGTCAAGCTGGACGAACGCGCCATCGAGATCGTGCTGGAGCAGGGCAAATACCACCAGGTCAAGCGCATGCTGGCTGCTGCCGAGAATCACTGCAGCGCACTGCACCGGGCCCAGATCGGCGGCTTGACGCTGGCCGCGCTGGGACTGGCCGAAGGCGAGTGGTGTTTCCTCGATCAGGCACAGCTCGACCTGCTCGTACCGGCCTGACATACCACATCCCCGCATGCAGTTGTGGAAATTTCACAACGGAACATGCTTAACCACAATATTCGTGCGACATATTCAGCCAAATTCCGCGACACTCCGTTTCGACGGCGTCCGGGCACCGGTTGTCGCACGAACGACTTTTCCAGAAAAATAACCATGTACGCATACCGACCGAGCCTCTCCCATTCCCTCGCCCTGATTCCATTGCTGCTGGCGCTGCCAGTCATGGCACAGAGCCAGCCGGCCACCCTGGTCGAATGTACCCCGATCCTCGACAGCGCCCAGCGCCTCGCCTGCTTCGACCGCGTCGCCAACACCGGCAGCGCAGCTGCCGCGAGCACCGCATCGACGCCGGTCGTCGCCCCGGCCGTGGCTGCCCAGAGCGCGTTCGACGCCCCGCTGAACAGCGCCGTCGACCACACCGCCACCGTCGATCCAACCGTCCAGGCCGCCGCTGAATACACGCTGAGCAGCCATTGGGAACTCGATCCGCGCGACAAGCGCGGCGCGTTCAAGTTCCGTCCGCACCACCCGAACTACCTGATCGCTACCCGCACGCACCGCCCGAACGAAGCGCCGTATGCGGACTTCCTGGCGACCGACCCGGATGCCGAAGGCCTGTCGAAGGCTGAACTGGAATTCCAGCTCAGTGTGAAGATGAAACTGGTCGAAACCCTGTTCGAGCAACCAATCGACGTCTGGTTCGGCTACACCCAGAATTCGTTCTGGCAAGCGGCCAACCACAAGGCATCGAGCCCGTTCCGCGAAACCAATTACCAGCCGGAGATCATGGCAGTCATGCCGCTGGACTTCGCCCTGGCCGGCATCAATGTGCGCTTCCTGAACCTGGGCTTCGTGCACCAGTCGAACGGCCAGTCGTCGAGCCTGTCGCGTAGCTGGAACCGTTACTACGCCCAAATGGGCCTGGAACGTGGTCCGCTGACCATGACCGCCAAGCTCTGGAAGCGCGTCAATGAATCGCTGGAAGACGACAACAACCCGGACATCACCGATTTCATGGGCCGCTTCGAACTGGCCGGCAATTACCGCATGGGTGGCGGCCATGAAGTATCGGCCCTCGTGCGCCGCAACTTCAGCACCGACAAGGGTGCAGTCCAGGTCGGTTGGGCATTCCCACTGGTCGGCCCGATCAAGGGCTATGTCAATGCGTTCGCCGGCTATGGCCAGAGCATGATCGACTACAACTACTTCCAGCGCAGCCTGGGCGTCGGTGTCATCGTTAAGTATTGATCGCTTCGCACCTGCCATATCGTAGAATGGCGGGCTTGTTCCCACGAGCCCGCCCATGAAACTTGCCTCGCTGGACGACGGCACCCGCGACGGCCAGCTGGCCGTGGTGTCGCGCGACCTGTCCACTGCCCACATTGCCGACGGCATCGCGCCGAGTCTGCGCGCCGCGCTCGATGACTGGGTTTTCATTGCCCCGCAACTCGACGCCCTCTACCGCCAGCTGAACGATGGCAAGGGTGAAGCCAGGGCGCGCCGCGCATTCGATTTCGACCCGACCCTGTGCATGGCGCCATTGCCGCGCGCCAGCGCCCGCGTGTGCGGGGCCACCTATCTGCACCATCACGAACTGGAACAGCGCGCGCTTGGCAGCAGCGTGCCGGCCGCATGGCGCGACGCGCCCCAGCTGCGCCACGCCGCAGGCGATGGCCTGCTCGGGCCCACGCAAGACCTGGTGCTGGCGCGCGAAGAATGGGGCATCGACTTTGGCGCCGAACTGGCCATCGTCAGTGGCGACCTGCGCCAGGGCGCGACACCCGATGCGGCGCTGGGTCAGATTCGCCTGCTGGTGCTGGCCAATGACATCACGCTGCGCAACCTGGTGCCGGATGCGCTGGCAGCCGGCTTCGGCCTGCTGCAGGCCAAACCGGTGACCGCATTCGCACCGGTGGCGGTCACGCCGGATGAGCTGGGCGATGCGTGGGCGGCTGCGAAAGCCGCACTGCCGCTGCGCGTTCGATTGAATGGCAATCCGGTCGGCACGCTCGAGGCGGGCGAGGACATGACGTTCAATTTTGCCCAGCTGCTGTCGGCGCTGGCGACGACGCGAGCGGTCGCGGCCGGGACGATCGTCGGCGCGGGCGTGGTATCGAACCGGCCGACGCGGCGTCACACACCGGGCTACGCCAGCATTGCCGAGGCACGCTGGATCGAGATGGCCGCTGGCGGCGAAGCGGTCACGCCGTTCATGCGCTTTGGCGATACGGTGCGCATCGAGATGCTCGACGCGCACGGTAAATCGCTGTTCGGCGCGATCGAGCAGACGCTCAGGGCTGCGGCGCCCTGACGCCGGGCTCGTCCCAAAAACCATCGCCGCCTGGTACGCCGCGCAGATTGACCTGCACCGGCCGGCTGATCCTGCGCAGCGCGTCGGCGCGTACCAGCCGGCCATCCGGTTCGTGCAGCCGGTACCAGAGAAATGCCACGCCGGACAAGGCCAGCCGTTCGCCCGTGAACAGGTGATCGCGCTGGACGGCAAGGCCTTCCAGGCGCAGGTCGACATCGAGCACCAGTGCACCCGCGCTGCGCCCGGCCTGGCCAAGGTAGCGCGCCGTCGTGACCAGGGGGCTCTTGTCGCTGGCGTCGCCGGCGCGCAGCGAGTCGATGAAGCTGTCGGCCGCCTTGAGCTCTGCCATCGCAGCGGCCGCGATGGCGGCCAGTTCTTTCTTGCGCTCGCCCTTGGCGGCGTCGGCCAGCGCATCAAGGACATCGACGTGCCGCGCGAGCGCGGCGCGTTCCAGGCCGACCAGCCGTACCCGTTCCAGCAGGGCGGCGTGGCGCGTGACGTCGAGTTCGCCCATATAGCCGCCGCTCAGGCCAGCCAGGCGGGCAGGGCAGCTGCGCGCCATGGCACTGGCAAACAGCGCGCGGGCGCCGTCGCCGTAGGCAGTGCCGGCCAGCGTGGTGTCGGTCTTGAACAGGCTCGCCAGATCGGCCCCGGCGCGCAGCACCATCGCCGGCGCGGTCAGCCAGGCAAGCAGCATGGTGTTGCGCCGGCGCGCGCCGGGTGTCGTGCTGGCCTCGATGTAGCGCTGCAGCTCGGCGTTGCGCGTGGCCAGCTCTTGCGCCTGCCTGACCAGCGCGGCATCGACAGTGCGCGCCACCACGATGCCCTGGGTAACGAGCGGGTCGTACAGGATGACAACCCGTTCGGGTGGCAGAATCCGGCACAGTTCGGTTGCCAGTTCCAGCGTCAGGTCGAACGCGCGTGCCAGGCCGGCGGCGCCGAACCCGCGGGTCTCGACACTGCCGCCAAGGGCCCTGGTCTGGGCTGGCGGCAGGCGTGCCAGCAGTTCGGCGCGCTCGGCTTCGGCAATCGCTTGCCGTGCTTCGGCTTCCTGCAAACGGGCGCGGGCGTCGATGAGGTCGGGCGATGCGGTGGTCTGGGCATGCGCATTTGCAGTATGCATGGCGCCCAGACATAACACGACGACCGAATAGAACGCTCGTGCGGTTGAATATCGGCGCGTCATGATTTGCCCCAATTGGGTAATAAGAAATAAAACTATCTAAATATCACCACACAAAAGTGTAACAATTTGTTGAGAAATGGTAGGAGAAGTATCTGTACTATTGATTGTTGCAGCGCAACGTACCTAAAATCGCTTAATAAGTCGTTCCCAATCAAGGGCTTGCATGACACTGTTTATAATGAGTGAGATTGCGCGAGAAAGCCTTCGCCGACACGATTGGGGAAGAAATGACCCGAAATGCGATAGAATTGACGAGTTAACCAAGTGGTTCTATGAGTATTTATAACCTGCCATTAGCCGGCCTCGAAATCGGCTTCGCCACATCGCTGATCGTATCGCTGCTGCTCGTGCTCACCACACGCTGGCACGGCCGTTACTCGCTTGATGCAACGCGTGGCGTCCAGAAATTCCATATCACGCCAACGCCGCGTATCGGCGGCGCCGCCATCATGACCGGCCTGTGGCTGGCACTGGGCGTGCTGCCGCAAGCGCAGCGCGATCTGTTGCTGCCCGTTCTCATTGCCTCGCTGCCAGCCTTTGTCTTTGGCCTGGCCGAAGACCTGACCCGTACTGTCTCTGTACGCACCCGTCTGCTGGCCACCATCGGTAGCGGCGTCGTGTGCTGGTGCCTCACGGGCGTGAGCTTGCAGCACACGGGCCTGCCACTGCTTGACGACATGCTGGCCTGGCTGCCGTTCTCGGTCTTGTTCACTGCGTTCGCGGTCGGCGGTGTGGCCAATGCCGTCAACATCATCGATGGTTTCAATGGCCTGGCCAGCGGCACTGTCGTCATCGGCCTGGGCACACTGGGTCTGATAGCGCATGGCGCTGGCGACGTTCACCTGGCGCAATTGTGCTTCGTGATCTGCGCCGTGACTGCCGGCTTCTTCGTCGTCAATTTCCCGTTGGGCAAGTTGTTCCTGGGTGATGGCGGCGCCTACCTGCTTGGCTTCCTGCTGGCCTGGTTGTCGGTCATGCTGGTCTACCGCAACCCGTCGGTCTCGGCCTGGGCACCGCTGCTGGCCTGCGCCTACCCGGTCTTCGAAACCGTCTTCACGATCATGCGTCGCCTGTGGTGCCGCCGCCATCCGGGTCACCCGGACAGCTGGCACCTGCACAGCCTGGTCAAGACGGCGATCACGGCGCGCTACCTGCGCATGCTGCCGCCGCCACTGCGCAATGCCTTCGTTTCGCCGGTCTCGTGGGGCATTGCCCTGGTGCCGGCTGCGCTGGCGGTCAACTATGCGGGCGAGCCAGCGGTGCTGGTGCAGGGCGCCCTGGCCAGTTTCGCGCTGTACCTGGCTGTCTATGCGCTGGTTGTCTCGGCCTGGCGCGCCCGTCGTCGCCATGCACCGATCGTCATGCCAGTCGCAGCCGCGCCGCTGACGCCGAAGGCAGCGACGGTCCTGGCCAAGCCACTCATCACCGCCAGCAACAATGGCCAGGGCGCCACGGCGGGCCTGGTCGCGGCGCGTATCGCCAATCCATCCGCCAACCAGCCAGGCGGTTTGTCGGATCACGGCCACCAGCCAGCGGCGCCGGTCCTCGCGCGTCGGCGCATGTAATTCCCAATGCAGACCGCAGTCTGCGGTCTGCACGGCGCCGCCCCTGAACTGGGGCCGGTTTCCCCACTTGTTCTCGATCTGTCTGCACGGCAATTTCGGCGATAATCTCGCTCGCGCGGTACAAAGGCGCGGATAAGATATTGCATGGCAATCGAGCGGGGGCACCATGTCGGAAGATAGCGACGCAGAAAAGACCGAAGACGCCTCGCCCAGAAAGATCGAGAAAGCGCGCGAAGAGGGCGACGTTCCCCGATCGCGCGAGCTGGCGACCTTTACCGTTCTGATGACGGCCGGCGCCTGCCTGTGGGCCTTTGGCGGCATGCTTGTCGGCAGGCTGGCGACCTCGCTCAAGTCCGGTCTCACGCTCGACCGCGAGCAAATTTTCAATCCCAATATCCTGCTCGAACGCATTCTCAACGACATCGTCAGCGTCCTGCTGGCCTGTCTGCCGATCGCCGGCGCCATCATGCTCATCGCCCTGATTTCGCCGATGCTGATCGGTGGCTGGCTGTTCTCGTCCAAGGCATTCATGCCGAACTTCGGCAAGCTCAACCCAATCAAGGGTATCGGCAACATGTTCTCCAAGAACGCGCTGGTCGAGCTGTTCAAGGCCATCATCAAGACGATCATCATCGGCGTGGTGGCCTGGATCGTCGTCAGCGGGCAGAAGGAGGCGATGCTGGGCCTGGCGGTCGAGCCGCTCAATGAAAGCAGCGCCCACGTCGGCGACATGATCGGCCGCTCGTTCCTGTTCATCACCGGCGCGCTGGGGGTGATTGCCCTCATCGATGGTCCGTATCAGTTGTGGCATTGGAAAGACAAACTGAAAATGACGCGCCAGGAAATGATCCAGGAATCGAAGGAGTCGGACGGCAATCCTCAGATTAAGGGGAAGATTCGGCAGATGCAGCGCGAAATGGCCCGGGGCCGGATGATGCAGAATGTCCCTACTGCTGATGTGATCGTTACTAATCCGACGCACTACGCAGTCGCACTGAAGTATGCGGATGGCAAGGGCGCACCGCGGGTAGTGGCCAAGGGCGTCGATGACGTCGCTGCCAAGATCCGCGAAATGGGAGCCGAGAACAAGGTGCCCATGCTCGAAGCCCCGGCCCTGGCCCGCGCCCTGTTCAAGCACACCGAGATCGATGAAGAGATTCCGGAAAAGCTGTACTCGGCGGTGGCGGAAGTGCTGGCCTACGTGTACCAGCTGCGGGCATACAAGAAGGGCGAGGGCGACTACCCGGATCGCCCGACCAGGTTGAAAGTACCTGCCGAGATGGACCCGCTGAACCCGGCTTCGCAGCAGCGACCGGCACCCGATAATGGAGCAACTGAATGACCAACAGCATGAAACTGCCAGCCTGGATGAGCGGCCTTGGAGCACAAGGCGGCAAGGCGGCGGCGCCGATCCTGATCATCATGCTGTTGGCGATGATGATCCTGCCGCTGCCGGCGTTCGTGCTGGACGTATTCTTCAGTTTCAATATCGCGCTGTCGATCATCGTGCTGCTGACCGCGCTGTACACGGTCAAGCCGCTCGACTTTCTGGCCTTCCCGTCGATTCTTCTCGTGTCGACCATGCTGCGCCTGGCGCTGAACGTCGCGTCGACCCGTATCGTCCTGACCGAAGGCCATACGGGCAGCGCCGCTGCCGGCAAGGTCGTCGAGGCCTTCGGCCACTTCCTGATCGGCGGTAACTACACCGTCGGTATCGTCGTCTTCATCATCCTGACCATCATCAACTTCTCGGTCGTGACCAAGGGCGCGGGCCGTATCGCCGAAGTCGGCGCACGCTTTGCGCTGGATGCGATGCCGGGCAAGCAGATGGCGATCGATGCCGACCTGAACGCCGGCCTGATCGGTGAAGACGAAGCACGCAAGCGCCGCCAGGAAGTCTCGCAAGAGGCCGAATTCTACGGCGCGATGGACGGTGCCTCGAAGTACGTGAAGGGCGATGCCGTCGCCGGTATCATGATTACCGTGATCAATATGATTGCCGGCCTGATCGTCGGCGTCGTGATGCACGACCTGGCCATCGGCGAAGCCACCAAGATCTACACGCTGCTGGCCATCGGTGATGGCCTGGTGGCCCAGATTCCTTCGCTGATCATTTCGATCGCGGCCGGTATGGTGGTCTCGCGCGTGGCCAACGATGAAGACGTCAGCTCGCAACTGACGAACCAGCTGTTCGCCCGTCCGGAAGCGCTGTACATCACCGCCGCCATCATCGGTGGCCTGGGCATGATCCCGGGCATGCCGAACATGGTCTTCCTGCTGCTGGCCGGCTCGCTCGCTGCCGGTGGCTATGTCATCTCGAAGCGCAGGAAAGAAGCGCCGGCCGCGGCGGAAGCCGCCGCCGTGGCCGATGCCGCTGCTGCCGCCCGCACGACGCCGGCCGAGAGCGAAGAAGCGACCTGGCAGGACGTGATGCCGGTCGATACGCTGGGCCTGGAAGTGGGCTATCGCCTGATTCCGCTGGTTGACAAGAACCAGGGCGGCGAGCTGCTCAAGCGCATCAAGGGCATCCGCAAGAAGTTCGCGCAAGAAGTCGGCTTCCTTGCACCACCGGTGCACATCCGCGACAACCTGGAACTCAAGCCATCGGCCTACCGCATCACGCTCAAGGGCGTCGAAGTGGGCAGCGGCGAAGCACTCAACGGCCAGTTCCTGGCGATCAACCCGGGCATGGCCAGCGGCACGCTGCCAGGCGTGGTCACCACCGACCCGGCCTTCGGCCTGCCGGCGACCTGGATCGAAGCCAGCCTGCGCGACGAAGCGCAAAGCATGGGCTACACCGTGGTCGATGCCGGCACCGTCGTTGCCACGCACCTGAACCACCTGATCACGCTGCACGCGTCGGAACTGCTGGGCCGCATGGAAGTGCAGGCGCTGCTGGACCACCTGGGCAAGGAAACCCCGAAACTGGTCGAAGACCTGGTGCCGAAAGTCGTCTCGCTGTCGACGCTGCAAAAAGTGCTGCAGAACCTGCTGGTCGAAGGCGTGCACATCCGCGACATGCGCTCGATCATCGAAGCGCTGTCGGAGCACGCCGGCATGACGCAGGACCCGGCCGAACTGACCGCCGTGGTGCGCGTGTCGCTGGGCCGCGCGATCGTCCAGCAATTGTTCCCGGGCGAGAACGAGCTGTCGGTGATGACCCTGGACAACCGCCTCGAGCGTCTGCTGATGCAGGCGATGGGCGCCGGCGGCGACGGTACCGGCATCGAGCCGGGCCTGGCCGACACGATCGCCCAGCAGGCAGCGCACGCCGCCAACCAGCAGGAGCAGATGGGCCTGTCGCCCGTGCTGCTGGTGCCGGCGCCGCTGCGCGTGCTGCTCTCGCGCTTCCTGCGCCGCGCCGTGCCCGCCCTCAAGGTGCTGTCGCATGCTGAAGTGCCCGAGACCAAGACGATTCGCGTGACGAGCCTCGTGGGCGTGCCGATGTAACAGGGAAGGGGCAGCGCAGGCGCTGCCCTGTGTTCATCATGCCGGAGCAGGGCGATGGATGTGACGCCAGACCAGCCAGCCAAGCGTCGTGACCGTCAGAATCGCGCTGAAGGCCAGCCCCAGGGCGACGAGTATCTCAAGATCGGCCAGCTCTTCGCCATCCCTTGAGCCGTACAGGTTGATCAGCCAAATTGCCCACGCCTCCGGGAACGGTGGGAAAAGGTCGTGGTGGATGAGCAGAAAGCGGGCGAGCACAACAGTGCCAGCAAGGACCCAGATGATCAGAGACAGTCGTATCAGTACTCTCTTCATTGGACAGTTACTCGGCCATAAGCGTGTAATGAGGTGCCTGGAATGAGAACCTGACCGCCTGCGATGAGTTGATGTCGCAGTACGTCGAAGTCAGTCCGGGTTGTCAGCGTAATGCACCCTTGACTGATGCCGCGCGTACCGGCTGGGTGCAGCCTGAAATTTCCTCATTTCACGGTATTGCAAAAGACTTCATCGTCAATGTGCTTGTCGGCTGCGTACAGGGCAAACCAGTCGGACCTGTCCTTGATGAAATCAAGTAGCGGACCGAACCTGCCGCCTGACTGACGATTGACGATGTAGTAGGCGCCTGGCGGAATTGGGCCGACGCCTGCGGCACAGGCGAACTCCCGTCGATTTTTATGTTCACCAAGCCCGGAGAAGGCTGGAAATTTTAACGAGCTCATTTCAAACGTACTCAGCGGTTCACCGTTGAGTTTGAATGTACATTCGATCATAGAGAACTCCTTGAAGCCCGGTTGAGGAGCTTCTGATCATAGGTAGCTGATGCAGGCAGTTGCTGAGGTGTCACAACGGATGGCGCTGCCACAGCGGCGCGCCATGGCGCCTAGCCAATCACGATCTGCTCTTCGATCGGCCCCAGGTCGGTGATGGTCACCATGACATGCAACGGGCTGTTCCAGTCGACATGCAGATGAAACTCGACACCACCGACGTTGCCTTCAGGATCATGCGGCCCGATATTGGTGACATACACATTGGCCTCGCCCAGCAGAGGGCGGCCAGGTGGTGAATCGAAGGGGTCGGCCGTCGGCCGCCATTCGGCCGCCGTAATCAGTACGGCGGAGCGTTCGGTGAGGCCGGCCCAGCCGAAATTCTGGCGTACACGGCCCCTTACGTTACGGTAGATCAGCCGGATCGAGCGTGTCATGCGAGTCTCCTGATGAGTAGAACTGGGACGCCAGCCGTACCAGTCATGGTTCGACCCCGCCGGCATTGGCAAGATCGGTGCCCGGATGCCACCTGTCTGCGCCAGCGCAAACCCGGACTGTGTTTGCACCGACCCTGCCAGATTCCAGGAAACCAGTATCACTTTTTCTGTTTGTGGGGAAATAGGCCCTTTTCCCCATCCTTCTCGGCTGATCGTTTCCGCACGGCATCGACAATAATGATTCCTATCGATGGGCATGTGCCCGTCATGCAGAACATAGATTGAAGTGCGGAGAACCACGATGAAAGTGAAGAAATTTACAGCGGCAACTTCCCGGGATGCATTGCGCAAGGTGCGTGAAGCCCTGGGCCCGGATGCCGTCATCCTGTCCAACCGTCCCGTCGATGGCGCTGTCGAAATCCTGGCGCTCGATAACGATGACGTCGCCTCGCTGTCCGCGCCGGTCGCGGATTCCGAGATGGCCCAGCCAAAGCCACAACTGCAGCACTTCGACGAACTCGCGCCAGCCGCCCCGCGCGTCACCCCGGCACGCCGCTACCAGGATGCCGGTCCAGTCATGAACGCGCCGGTCGCGCCTGCCTATGTCGCGCCAGTCGCCCCACTGGCCCCGGTTGAGCCGGCCGCAACCTACGCCGAACGCCGCGCACCGGCGCCTGAGCCGACCATCGACATGGCCGCCATGACCGCCATGATGAGCGCCGCCATCACCCAGGCCAAGGAATCGGCGAACGCCGAAGTCAGCAACATGATGAGCGAAATCCGCGCCATGCGCGGCCTGATGGAAACCCAGCTGGCCGAACTGTCGTGGGGCTCGACCGCCCAGCGCGAGCCGCACAAGGCCACCGTGCTGCGCGAAATGCTGGCCGCCGGTTTCTCGGCCACGCTGGCGCGCTACATCATCGAAAAAATGCCGGCCACCAACGACGCGGCGCAAGCCATGCGCTGGGTGAAGACGGTGCTGGCCCGCAACCTGACGACCATCGGCAACGAAGACGCGATGCTGTCCGAAGGTGGCGTGTTCGCGCTGGTCGGACCGACCGGCGTGGGCAAGACCACCACCACGGCCAAGCTGGCCGCGCGCTGCGTGATGCGCCACGGCCCGGACAAGCTGGCCCTGATCACCACTGACGCCTACCGTATCGGCGGTCACGAACAACTGCGCATCTACGGCAAGATCCTCGGCGTGATGGTGCACTCGGTGAAGGACGAAGCCGACCTGCGCATCGCCCTGAAAGAACTGCGCAACAAGCACACGGTGCTGATCGACACCATCGGCATGTCGCAGCGCGATCACATGGTGGCCGAGCAGGTCGCGATGCTGTCGGGCTCGGGCGCCGAAGTCAAACGCCTGCTGTGCCTGAACTCGACGTCGACCAACGAGACGCTGAACGAAGTCGTGCGCGCCTACCAGGGCAGCGGCCTGCACGGCGCGATCATGACCAAGATGGACGAAGCAGCCTCCACCGGCGGCGTGCTCGACATCGTGATCCGCCAGAAGCTCAAACTGCATTACGTCTCGAACGGCCAGCGCGTGCCGGAAGACCTGCACGTGGCCGACAGCGCGATGCTGATCGACCGCGCATTCCGCAACCGCGGCGTGGCGCCGCTTGATGCCGACCTGCCGATGCTGATGGCAGCCACCGCGCAGGCCACCCGCCGCGAGGTGTCGCATGGCTAGTTTTGACTTCGACCAGGCCGAAGGCCTGCGCCGCATGCTGCAGGGCCCGCGTCCGCGCGTGCTCACGTTCCTGTCGGCCACGCCGGAAGACGACAAGGGCGCGATGCTGGTGAACCTGGGCGCCTCGCTGGCCCAGACCGGCAATGACGTGCTGATCGTCGATGCCTGCAACGTCGAGTATGGCGTCGCTCGCCGCCTGGGCCTGAACCGCGGCGCCTCGCTGCTGCAGGTCGCGCGCCAGGAAAGCGCCCTGAACCAGGTGATCCATTCGGCCCCGCAAGGCTTTTCGGTGGTGCCCATGGGCACGCCTGAATCGACCGACGATGTGCGCCGTCTGGGCAAGACGTTCGACGTGCTGGCCACGCAGGCGGGCATCGTGATCGTCGATGGCGAACTGGGGCCGGACGGTGAATTCCCGGTGCCCCTGATGTCCAGTTCCGAGATCGTGATCCAGGTCTCCACCAGTGCGGCGTCGATCACGAATGCCTACGCGCTCATCAAGCGCCTGACGCAGGAACTGGGCCGCCGGCCATTCGGCATCCTGGTGACCGGCGCGACGGAGGGGGAGGCCAAGGTGGTATACGATAATATGTCATTGGCAGCAACACGTTACCTGGCCGTCAAGCTCAGTTTCATGGGCGCCGTGCCGGCCGACGAATACCTGCACCGCGCTGCGCGCCTGGGCCGGGCCGTGGTCGATGCGTTTCCGCTGGCCGGTGCATCGGTCGCGTTTCGCCAGCTGGCCGGCAAGTTCGCACTGCCGGCACTGCCGCAATTCGGCCGTCAGGGCAGCGCGTCCATCGGTTCCTGACACCGTCGCCAACGACATATAAAGAAAAAGACATACGCCAGCATGTATACGGTCAAAGGGAAAGCGGACAAGAATTCTTTGCTGACGGAGCATATGCCGTTGGTAAAGCGTCTTGCCCACCACATGAAGGCGAAGCTGCCGCCTTCGGTGGAGGTCGATGACCTGATCCAGGCCGGCATGATCGGTTTGCTCGACGCGATCAACCGCTACGAAGACGACCACGGCGCGCAGTTCGAGACCTACGCCGTGCTGCGCATCCGCGGCGCAATGCTCGACGAGCTGCGCGCCAGCGACTGGATGCCGCGCAGCACGCGCCAGAACATGCGCAAGGTCGAGGGCGCGATGCAGTCGCTGCAGCAGCGCCTGGGCCGCCCTCCCAGCGAATCCGAAGTGGCCGCGTCGCTCAAGATCTCGCTCGACGAGTACCAGGACATGCTGGCCGACTCGGGTGGTCACCAGCTGCTGTACTACGAAGACTTCCACGCCGACGAAGGCAGCGACAATTTCCTCGACCGCTATGCGGTGGACGATGCCGACCCGTTGCGCAGCCTGATGGAAACCGATTTTCGCCAGGCCGTGATCGATGCGATCGACAAGCTGCCGCCGCGTGAAAAACTCCTGATGGGCCTGTACTACGAAGAAGAACTGAACCTGAAGGAAATCGGCGCCGTGATGGGCGTGAGTGAATCGCGGGTGTCGCAGCTGCACACCCAGGCCGTCGCACGTTTGCGCACCACCTTACGGGAGCAATTATGGACTGGGCCAGCGTAATCGGCCTGGTGCTGGCAATCGCCGGCATCTTTCTCGGTTATACCCTCGACGGCGGCAAGTTCTCGTCGTTGATCCAGCCTGCCGCATTTGCCATCGTGGTGGTCGGCACCTTCGGCGCCGTGCTGCTGCAAAGCGAGACCCGCACCTTCTTGCGCGGCATCACCATGTTGCGCTGGGTATTCGTGCCACCGAAAAACGGCCGCCAGAAACTGTCGCGCGAGATCGCGCTGTGGAGCCTGACGGCGCGCCGCGACGGCTTGCTGTCGCTCGAACAATTCATGAACAAGGCCGACCCGTTCGTCGCCAAGGGCTTGCGCCTGGTGGTCGACGGCATCGCCCCCGACAAGGTGCGCAGCCTGCTCGAACACGAAATCAACGGCTACGAATTCGCCCAGCGCCAGGCGGCGCGCATCTGGGAATCGGCCGCCGGCTATTCGCCGACGATCGGCATCCTGGGCGCCGTGCTGGGCCTGATTCACGTGATGGAAAACCTGTCCGATCCGGCCCGTCTGGGTTCCGGCATCGCGGTCGCGTTTGTCTCGACCGTGTACGGCGTGGGCATGGCCAACCTGTTCTTCTACCCGGTCGGCAACAAGCTCAAGGCCATCGTCAGCGACAAGGTGTCGCAGTACGAGATCCTGGCCGAAGTCTTTTCTGACCTGGCCAGTGGCGACCATGGCCGCGTCGTGGACGAACGCGTCGCCAGCCTGCTCACGCACCACTAACCCACCACCATGGCCCGCAAGCGCTACGACGACGATGTCTCCACCGAGAACCACGAGCGCTGGCTGATTTCGTACGCCGACCTGATCACACTGCTGTTCGCGTTCTTCGTCGTCATGTATGCCATTTCCATCGTCAACGAGGGCAAGTACCAGGTGCTGTCCGATGCGCTGGGAAATGCATTCGGCGGCCGCGGCGCGGCCACGCAGGTCAACACCAATGTCGAGCCGGTACTGCCGCTGTCGCACATCATCAACCGCCGCCGCAACGAAGCGGCGCGGCGCGAGCAGGAAAAAATGGGCGTGATGGCGCGCGAACTGTCGGCGACCTTGCTGCCGCTGGTGAAGTCGGGCCAGGTGCGGGTCATCCAGAACGCGCGCGGCATCAGCGTCGAGATCAACGCCAGCGTGCTGTTCCCGCAGGGCGAAGCAGTGCTGGATGGCGAAGGCCAGGAAATCCTGGCGCAGGTGGCCGGCCTGCTGAGGAACGACACGCACCGCATCGAGGTCGAAGGTCACACCGACGACCTGCCGATCGCCAATCCGTTGTATCCATCGAACTGGGAACTGTCGACAGCGCGCGCGAGCAGCGTGGTGCGGTTGTTCGCCGCCAACGGCGTGCCCGAGGTGCGCCTGTCTGCGATCGGCTTTGCGGCGACGCGGCCGGTGGCGCCCAATTCCGACGAGGCCGGCAAGGCGCGCAACCGGCGCGTGGCGGTGATGATCCTGGCGGCGCTGCCCGAGACCGGCGGTAACATACTTCCGTGAATGTATTGTTGAAATCATGTCATAATCGACTGGCAGCGTCACGCGGGTGACGCCTGCCGTGAATCCTCGAGGAGTCGCAATGCATGTCAAACGAAGCTCGCCGGCGGCCAAGCTGGCAATGGTGCTGTCGCTGGTCGGCCTGGTTGGCGTGGTCAAGGCCGTGGAGGCCAAGGTGAACGTCCAGCACCGGCTTGAGGTCGAAACCGGGGCCGGCAAGGTGAAGGTAAGGGTGCTGATCGAAAACCGGGGCGACGTACCGATATGGATCCCGCGCGAAATCGCGCTGGGCGACGATCTGAGCGCCCCCCGTTTTGCGCTGAGTTCACTGACGGACACGGTCGCCTACACGGGCCGCATGGTCAAGCGCGGCCCGCTCGGGCCAGCCGATTATCTCGAGGTCAAGCCGCAGACGACCTACCTGAATACCCTCGACATCACGCAGGCGTATGCGTTCAAGCCAGGCCAGCACAGTTACGAGATCCGCTACGCCGGCCCGTGGGTGACGGATCTGCGCAAGCTCGACGCGGGCGGGATCAAGAGCAGCCCGGCGCTGCCGGTGAAGTTCTCGCACACGGTCAGGATGGCCGCGCGCTGATTCACGGCGCCTTGCAGTTGGTGGCGCTGGCGATCAGCGTCGCGCCACAACTCGTCTTGTCGCCATCGAAGGCGATCAATTTGCCATCGATTTTATGTTGTGCCGAGCCGCTGACGATCTTGCAGCCGTTGTGACCCTTGACGGGGCAACTGCAGGTGTCGCCCACGCACGCTACCGGAATTCCTCCCACCCTGACATGCCGCGCGCTGACGCTGAGGACCTTGCCGCCATGCGAGGTGGCGTCGCCGAGCCTGATGATATTGCGCATGATTGAGCCTTTTCCTGGATGGTGATTCAGTCGGATGCGGTGTCGTGTTCGGGGTGTGCGTCTGCGTTTGCGCCCAGTACTGACGCCACTGTCGGTGGCTTGTAGTTGTCCGGATCGATCGACGGGTGCACGATATGCTTGAAGATGTTCGCGCCTTGCGCCTCGCGTCGTTCCTTAGTCGGCGGGCTGATGAACACGATGCTGGCGCCGGCCGGGTCGCGCAGATTGATCGCGGCCGAGGCGCCGCCGTCGATGTAGCTGCCCATCACGCCAACCGCCATCTGCACGAAGAAGGTCGCGGCGCCGGTATTGCCCATGCGGTGGTCGGTATCGATGAACTGCGACGTCTTGCCGGTGTCGATGTCGGGGCCACCCTGCGCGGCGTACGCGTGCAGCGTGCCTGCCAGCGCGATCTTCTGTTCGGTGTCGTGGTTGAACGCCGCGATGATGCGGGCCGGGCCTGCGGCGCGCTGCGCTTCGGGCAGCGTCTGCAGCGCCTGCTGCCAGCCGGCTTCCAGCAGCTTTTGACGCGCATCGCGGCGCTTGACTGGCTTGCCTTGCTCATCCTCGAACTTGACGAACACGGGGCGGTGGATGAAGCCCATCGAGGGGAGGGCGTCGAAAGCAGCGAGCTGGTTGCGGTTCCAGGGGACCGGGAACCACGGGGTTGGCTTCCAGTCTTTTGGCGGCGGGTTGGCCCAGCGTTTGTAGTCGTCGAGCAGCGTGCTTTCGGGGCGGTCGAAGACCGGGTGTTTGGCGAATTTGGCGGCGGCGGGGAGCCATTCGGCGACGGTGGGTTGTCTGGTGATGCCCGGAAATCTCTCAGCCACTCTGGCAGGTATTGGCACATTGTCTTGAAGTTGGTAATACATCTTGCGCAGCGTCTCTTGCAGATAATCGTTGTCTGGGTCGTTCCACGCATAGGGGCGCAGTGGCTCAACCCTTTCACGTCGAGCTAGGACGAAGACGGTACTGGCATCGGTATATTCTGGAATGTAATGACCATCTCGAACGCGAAATTCTCTGTCGGCCGCTTTCCCATAGTCACGACTTGAATCGCTGTCCGTACTAAGCAAAACGAGATACGGAAGGTCGGGGTTTGCATCGAAAAATGTAAATGCTTGCTCCAGCAGTTGGTCGGGGCGTTCGCCGATGCGCCAAGGACCGATTGCAAACAGATGCCATGCCATGCCGGTACCTTCTGCGTTACCTGCCAATCCGGCCATCGGCCAGGTTTCACTTGGCTGCTTCGCAGGGTCGTCCATTGGGCCACGTGCATACATTGATGGAACGCCCCAAAACATCGGTGACGCATCTGCACCGTTTTCCAAAGCATCGTTGGTGCGATTGCCAGTCTGGCCGCTCTTGGCCGTTCCGGACCATGGGTACTTGTCGGGGTCAGTCTCGCGAACGCTCGTATAGGGCCCCCCTTGTTGCAGCACATTCCATAGTTTGCCCTGGCGGTACTGTTCGACCGTGACGCCCAGTCCCAGCACTTCGAGCACGTATTCGCGTCTCAACTGTTTGGATGTCGCAGCGGAGTTCAGTTTCTCTAGCTGTTGCGTTTTCAGCTGCCATTCACGTGCGCGGCTATTGGCTGCATGCGCGTCGACCAGCCACTTGCCACCAAAAAGGGTGGTCACTAACAGAAGAGGAATACCAAGCCATCTAACTTTATTCATTGTCGAACCCATGTCGATATTCAGAAGGTCAGGATGCAAGACCCAAATATCAAAAAGCATCCACAGTAACGCTAGAACTGGATATGCAATTAGCGCTCCCAGCACATATTTCCATGCCCTGTAGTGCTCGTAAGTGATGCTATTTTTTGATGTGCTGCTCATGACTTCCCTTTCGATTGGGATGCCATTACGCGAGCGCCCGATATCGTCTCGGAAATAACGATGTCCCATAATTTTCCTGTCAATAGCGGCAATCCTTCTGGAAGAACACCACGGGAATAATATTTGGCATTGCCTTCGATCGTCTGCTTACGCCAATTGGGTTCACCTGCAAGGTATGCATGAAACAAGGTGAGGAATTTGTCCCAAGTGAATATCCCGTCTCGCGGCTGCCCATCGGTGTCCATAATCTTGAGCCGCCAATCCGCCACTGCGCACAAATATGCGTAAAACGTGGGATCACTCACCGCCTTGCCGCTTCCAATCGATAAGTCGTATGCAGTGACCTGCCGATGATTCTTGCTACTTGCGAAAATCACGCTATGAAACGATTTAGGACTCAGCTCTTTCTGCCAGCGCAGCCTTGCCGCATTAGGGCTTTCTTCTATCTGCGCCTTGATCGCACCATTGGCGAAACGTTCGCCTGACACTATGCGTTCCCTATCCTCAGGGTTAGTATTGCCGGGACGCTTGACCTGGTTGTACGCGGCTTCCAGCTGTTTAAGATCAGACTCCACGACATCGCCGGTCCTCCATGACCGCAATGACGCAATGACAGTCGCCTGTAGTCCTTCATCCCTGACCTGAAGACCTTTATTGCTTGTCACGGCGGTAGCGGCATCAATTGCATCGACTTCTTCGCAAGGCCCACGATCCTTGGGAGTGACCCGGGCGAGCATGGAATGTGCTGGAATCTTGTCTGCATCGATTTGATTGCCCACAATGTCCGCTTTGCATGGCATCTTGAGCGCCTCTCCATTGATCGTCCTGACTCCCCGCCGGTCGATTTCCTGCTCGATCGTCGCTGATGACGTCACCGGTAATGACTCGCGCAGGGTGCGGCCGCTTGCCGCAACGTGGGCATGGTCGTCTTCGTTCGGTAGCCTCAAGATGAAATCGTGCGGCGCCTGACCTACTAGCACTGGCGCGGCCTTTCCCGTCCCTGGATGTGATCGCAGCTTTGCTGTGAACACCCTCTGACGGAAGGCAAAGCCGAGCTCGCCAAGAGCCTTGCGCCGCCGCGGCGGAGGCGCATCGTCATGACTCTTTGCGTAAGCTCTCACCTCTTCTGAGGTGATTACATTTGCAACGGTATCCGGCACGCCTTGCCAGCCAATGCCGCGCATATTGTCGAGTGCGACCGTCATATCCTCTGGGCTGAAATATAAGTAGACCTTGCCCCGGTTGTCTCGGTCAGAATTCGGTTTCCAGCGGGCATGCACCATGCCGCCGGAGTCTGTTTCACTAATGCGGGAAAATACCGGCGAGGTTGTCTTGGACTTCGCGACGCCTGTAACGATATTGACCAGCGTATCCAGGCGAGCCCTGATCGTTTGTCTGTCAGAGATCAGGTCATAGAAATTGCTCATGGCTCCGTCCATATCGCCCTTGACGAATGCGGCAGTCCGCATCGACATGCCCATCCCTTGATCAAGGCTATACGGTGGATGCGTCAAAATCAGTGTATCCGCCGTACGCTCACCGATCTCCATAAGAAAAGCCTGTGCCAGCAAACTGATCAAACAACCCTGGCTGTGCGCGACGATGTTGACAGTGTCAGTGGGCTCATACTGGCGAATCATCGCGACCAGCGCTGCCAGGCGTCGCGCAGCAAGCACCATGTACATTCGTCCCGGTCCGGTCTTGACAGGTCGGAGCGGGTCACCGGCCGGATCGAATGGCGCATAGATGCCCTTGTTCCACATGTCGGGCAGCGTGCTGGTGGCATTGCCGAACGGGCCGCCTCCTTTGGACAGATCCTTGTCGAGGCGATTGCCGTTACGGTCCGTCTTCTGGCCATTCACGGTCTTCGTCAGATTGCCCACCTCACGAAAACCCCAGTAAAACGGAATCACCGGACTATCCGTATCGGGCGCCATGTCGCGCTTGAAAAACAACGCATCAGGATCATCCAGCAGCGTCTCCTTGTCCTTTGCGCCAGGCATCCGGTACGTCCCAGGCTTGAACTTGCGCAGCAGGCGATCCTGCAGTCCCGCGCACAGCCCTTGCTCGACTGCGCCATAGCTGGTGCCAACATCGTTTACGCCGTGTACCACGATGATGTTGCAGGGTTGCTCCCGCGGCACATCGACAACCTTGTCGCTGATGCGACAGGGTTGCAGCAGCGCGTTGTCGCGTTTGATGACGTATTCACTTTTCGGATATTTGCTGGCCATCTCGTTCTCCTATTGGTCTTCGCCACCGCGCGACAGCACGATCTCGGCCATATGCATCGCATCGCGCGCCATCAATTCCGACTTGCCCTGCGCATCGCTGACACCCTCAAGACCCGTGCCATCACTGAGCGCCACGCGCATCTTCATGTCCTTCACCAACGCCCCCAGCGGCTCGGCGCAGTCGTCGCCCGCAACGCCCCGCGGATAGCGCAGTTCCAGTTTCTGGTCCGCACCGCCAGCGCCAAATGTCGGGAACTGCGCCGCCATCGATTCAGGTCCGTCGAACGTGTAATCCGGCGCATGAAATTGCAAAGGCGCCTTGCTGCCCAGCACGGGCGGGCCATCGCCCAGCTTGAGGAACGAACCGTCAGCAGCCACCAGCAGAATGACCTTGCCCGTGACCGTCACCGTGCCCTCCGTCGCCGTGAGCTGCATGTTCTGCGCCGATTCGATGGCCGTGTCGTCCTGCTGGCTTTGCATCAGGAGCTTGCCGTTGTGGGCGATCGCATGCAGCCCGCCGTGATGTGCGAACAGCGACAGCCCCTTGCCGGCGTTGACCGAGAACCGCTGGCCCGCAGTGAATTGCATGTGCTGCTGCGCGGCCGTGTCGACGTTGGTGCCCGCGTAGCTGACCACGGCTTTCGAGCTGGCAAAGCCGATCCCCGCCGGGGATGTCACGGCGATCACCGGTTCGCCCGGCTGCGTCGCTTCCGGCTTGGTATTGCTGCCGTCTTCCCACGTCGTGAAGCGCGCCAGCAGTGCTTCTTGTTCGGCCGTGTCGATGGCCAGCCCGTTGTGCTGCACTGCGTAGTTGCCCAGCGACGCGCACAGTTCGCCACAATCGCGTAGCAGGCCCAGGTAATCGTCGCGGGCCAGCTGCGCACCCTTGTCGCCGGCACCGCCCAGCAGCTTCCAGGCGCTGAGCAGGATGCCGCGCGCCGCGTGCAGTGCAATGGCTTCTTCGGTGCGTAACTCGGCACCTTCGCCGCGCGCCCTGGCATTGCCTTCCTGGCGCGGTTCGGTCAGGTAGCCCAGATTGAGTTCGCTCGCCCCATGGTCGCTCGCCAGCTGCGCGCTGATCTGCCCGGCCGTGTCATCGAGCCGCAGCTGGTTGCCGCGCTGGCCGTGGATTTCGCGGCTGCGCAGGCCTGATTGAAAGCGGTTGGCGGGCAGACCACCTTCGCGCCGGAAGGCGGGAGGCGGGGCGGCGCCGTTGTAGACCTGGGCGATGATGACCGGCTTGTCAGGATCGCCACCGGCGAATGCCACCAGTACCTCGGCGCCCACGGGCGGCAGCAGGCGCGCGCCACACTGGTTGCCGCCGCCATTACCCGCCCAGCCGGACGCGACGCGTACCCAGGCCGAGTCGCGATCCGAACCCGACGCGCCGGCGCCATCGGCATGTGCGTGATCCTGCGCGCGGGTTGCCGGGAAGCGGATTTTGACGCGCCCCAGGTGATCGCACCACACGGCCTCGTCCTTTGGTCCGACGACGATCGCGCTCTGCAACTGCGGCTGCGGAATCACTGGTGGTGGCGGCACGATCCGCACGCCGCGGCGCACGCAGCTAAAGCGAGACCGGTAGCGCAGCGCGTGATTGGTGTCGCCGAGCCGGGCGGTGTCCCAGCCGCTGCGCGCAAACAGCCGTTCGACCTGGGCGTTGATGTCTGCCGGCAGGTTGTTGGTGGTATCGATGCGCTGCGCGGTTACCACGAATTCGCGCTGGTCGGGCTGGTGCTTGTCGATCTCGGGATGGCCCGTCAGACCGAACCACTCGCCAACGGCCAGGTCGCGCACCGCGCCTTCGCCATGGAAGCACTTGGCGATAAACTCGTGGTGCGCCACCAGCGCATCGCTGATGGCCAGCAGGTCGGCGCGGTTGTCGCCACGATGCGGCGCCGTCACCTGATAGTGTTCCAGGCCGGCGGCCAGCGCGTTCCCGGTCTTGCCCTGGTCGACGCGTAGCGGCGAGCTGGTCGTTGCGCCGCCATTGGCAGGGTTCAGGTAATCCCAGCTGTGCAGCGACGTATGGCCAGGCACCAGCGTGCGCTCGGCGCTCCAGAGCGTGATCGCGTCGCGCTCCTCGGTCGCGTCGTCGCGCTGAAAGCGGATGGTGGCTGCCGCATTGCACGCCAGCGCCGTGTCATCATCGAACAGCATCAGCGTGTGGCCGATGCCGGCGGCCTCGCCGCCGGCCTGACTCTGCCGGTCGGCTCTGCCCGGGCGAACGAACCAGGCGATGCCGCGGCGCTGCATCAGGCGCCGCACGAAGCCGGCATCCGATTCGTTCAGCTGCATCGTGAGCGCGCGCTTCGGGAGCGTGCGGTTGAGCAGGCCGCTGGCGATCTCGAAGTCGAAGGTCGAGGCGATCACAGGATTGTTTCGTTGCCATTCCTTGAGGACCAGCTCGATGATCTCGAGCTCATTCCTGTCGCGGAAAACGCGTGTCGTTTGTGTCGCGTCCATCACCGACAACGCGTCGCGCACGGTCAGCTTGTAGCTCGCGATCCCGCCATCGCTGTGGCCTGATGCGGCCGCCGTGACGATCCCGCACAGCCTGCGCAGGTTGCCGCGATCGGTCACGATCTGCAGCTCGCAAGGCAGGCCGATGAAACGCTTCAGTTCGAGCGTTGCGCTTTCGGACAGGCACAGAATCTGCAGTTCGAGGCCGCCGCACACGGATTCGCTGGCGCTGGCGTAATGCGGCAGCAGCGCATTGACATCGGCCGCGCCGGGCTGGCCCAGCACCATGCGCAGGGGCCGGTTGTGCGTGTCGAGCCGGTAGCTGGCCAGGGCGGCGGCAAGGGTGGTGACAGGCAGTGTCATGTCACTCACTCCCCGGCAGCCTGTGACACGCTCGCCTGCGCCGGCGTGTTCTCGCCAAAATACTCATGCGAATCGGCGTTGTCGATCGCCCGCTGCGGCGCGCTGCGCGCCAGTTCCGCCGCGCCGGCCTGGCCGTACACGTGGTCGTCGGTGCCCGCCACCACATCGAAGTGACTCAGCTCGTGCAACAGCGTGCCGCCGCGCGAATCGGTCCCGGTCGTTGCTGCCGCCCAGAACGCCTTGCAGACCCAGACCGTGTACGGCCGCGCCGGATACACGTAGGCGAAATAGGGTTCGTCGCAATCGCAGTCGATCCTGACCGGCTTGTCCTCGAACGCCTCCCTGATCGCCGTGACATTGGCCGTGACCTTTGCGCCGCGCGTGGCATCCTGCGCCCCGAACCACAGCGCGTACCGCGCGCCATATGACGCACCCGAGGTCAAATAAGCCTGGCTGTCGGCCGCCATCGCGCGCCCGGCTGCCATCGCGGTCACCAGCTGCGTCTGCTGCGCCTTGCTGCAGTTGGCAAAGCCCGGGGCGGCGGCATCCTGCAGGATCGGCGTGCTGCTGCCCTCCACCCGGATCGTGACGCCGTTGGAAGCAAGCTCACCCACGACCGCGCCGGCAGTCGTGTCCGGCGCGTGCAGGGCCGGACTGCGATAGCGGATCGTGTAGCTGCCGGTGACGCGCATCTCGTAGAAACGCGACAGCTCGACCGTGTGCGTGAGCGCGGCGCCCGGTGCCAGTTGCAGGTAGTCGGCTGGCCCCGGCGCGGCGCGCTTGATGCGGCGGCCCAGGTAGCGCACCGGCTGGCCGTCGCGCTGCACCTCGAACAGCGGCGCCTCGAGGTCCTGCTGCGGCGTGCGCCAGCGCAGCAGGTGCCGGACCGTGTCCGACGTGTTGGTCAGCGTGACGGTCACCAGCACGTTGTCGCCGCGGCCAACCGCCGGCTGCGCCGGGCTCAGCGTGGCGATGACCTAGGCCTGCGCCGCGCCGGCACTGCACGATAGGGCGAGGGCGCCCGTGGCGCGCAATAGCGAAAAACCTGAATGCATGGTGGACTCCGGTTGGGTTCGACCGGATGACTCTCACCTCATTTTCTCTGCCCACATTGCGCTGCTGCAGCGGCAGCAACTGACCAACTTGCATCAGGTCAGTGACTATGCAGAAACCTCACACAAAATAACAACAGGAGATCGACAACCATCGCCTCCACGGCGCTGGTTTGCTATCATGCAACAATCGTATCCAACAAAAAAATAACACTCGATTACGTTGGATAGCCACAGGTGCTTCCCATGATGATCCACACGACCGAGACCTCCGCGCCGCCCCTTGTTGCGGCGGACGAACTGCACGCCACCGCCGCCGAACTTGCGCGGCACACCAGCGAAGCGCACGCACTGCGGGACGCGCATGCGCTGCTCGGTCAAAACCGCAACTACCTCGAGCAAGTGATCGACGGCATGCCGGCAGGCTTGCTGGTCATCGACGCCGAGTGCCGCGTGCGCTCGATGAACCGCATGATGGCCGAACTGATCGACGCACCGGAAGAAGCCGCCAGCGCCGGCCATCCGCTCGCGCGCTGGCTGCCCGACGCCGGCCTGGCCGCGCGGGTCAGCGACGCCCTGGCCACTGGCGCGCCGCAAGACCACGTGCTGGTCTCGCTCGATGGCCGCCCGGATGGCGTGCGCCATCTCGAATTCAATATCCGCCGCACCGAGCAGGCCGGCGGCTGCATGCTGCTGCTGATCGGCCAGGACATCACCTTCCGCCGCAAGGCGCGCCTGCGCCTGCAGGAAAGCGAGGAATTCTTCCGCCTGACCTTCAGCCAGGCGGCGGTGGGCATCGTGCTGCTGGGCCCGGACGGGCGCCTGCTGCGCGTGAATGGCAAGATGGCGCAGATCTTGGGCTACAGCGAAATCGAACTGCTGCAGCGCTTCTTCCAGCAACTGACCCACGTCGATGATTTGCCGGACGAACTGACGCTGGTCAGGCGCCTGCGCGACGGCGAGATCAGCGACTACCAGCGCGAACGGCGCCTGCTGCGGCGCGACGGCACGCCGATCTGGGTCAATGTCAGCGTCTCGACGATGCGCGACGCCTACGGCAACCAGCGTTTCATCGCCGTGGTCGAAGACATCTCGCGCCGCAAGGGCGCCGAAGAAGCGCTGCTGCGCGTGATCAACCACGACGCGCTGACCGGCCTGCCGAACCGCGTGCTGCTGCAGGACCGGCTCGAGCGCGCCATCGCGCATGCGCACCGCGCCGGCACGCAGGTGGCTGTCATGTTCATCGACCTGGACCGGTTCAAGCACGTCAACGACACGCTCGGCCACGATGCGGGCGACCAGCTGATCGTCGAGATCGCGCGCCGCCTGTCCGGCACGCTGCGCGAGAGCGACACCGTGGCGCGCCAGGGCGGCGATGAGTTCGTCGTCGTGCTGCCCGAGATGAACGGCGAGACCGATGCCGCACGCGTGGCCCGCAAGCTGCTCGACAACCTGTTCCAGCCACTGCTGCTGTGCGGACAAGAGGTATTCCCGACCGGTTCGATCGGCATCGCGATGTTCCCGCGCGACGGCACTGACAGCGCCACGCTGCTCAAATGCGCCGACAGCGCCATGTACGGCTCGAAGGGGGAGGGCGGCAACGGTTTCAGCTTCTACATGGCCGACATGGGCGCGCAGACCGCGCTGCACCTGCGCATGGAAAGCGAGCTGCAACGCGCGCTGCAGCGCCGCGAATTCGTGCTGCACTACCAGCCCGTGGTCGATATCGCCACCGGCCACCTGGGCGGTGTCGAAGCGCTGCTGCGCTGGCAGCCGCAGGGCAAGCCGATGGTGTCGCCGGCCGACTTCATCCCGCTGGCCGAAGAAACCGGCCTGATCGTGCCGATCGGCGAGTGGGTGCTGGAAACCGCGATGGCGCAGCAGGTGGCCTGGCAGCAGGGCGGCCTGCCGCCGGTGCGCGTCAGCGTGAACCTGTCGGCGCGCCAGTTCCTCGGCCAGGACGTGGCCCAGCGCGTCGCTGTGCTGCTCGAGAAAACGGGGTGCGACCCGCGCGCACTGACACTGGAAATCACCGAGAGCGTGCTGATGCAGAACCCGGTGGCGGCCACGGAAACGATGGCGCGCCTGGCCGCCATGGGCGTCCAGCTGGCGATCGACGACTTCGGCACCGGCTACTCCAGCCTGGCCAGCCTGAAGCGTTTCCCGATCCACAGCCTCAAGATCGACCGCTCGTTCGTCAGCGACCTGACCGACGATGCCGACGACGCCGCCATTGTCGACGCCGTGATCGGCCTGGCTCACTCGATGAAGCTCAACGTGATTGCCGAAGGCGTGGAAACGCCCGACCAGCTTGCCTTTTTGCTCGCCCATGGTTGCGACCAGATGCAGGGCTTCTGCTACAGCCGGCCGGTAGCGCCGGACGCCATCGAAGCGCTGCTGCGCGCGGCGCCTGCTGGCTCGGGCCAATAGACGGTCATTGCGCAAGCTGGCACGTCTTTATGGAAAGAGCTCGAAAGTAAAAGGTAACTAAAAACCAAAAAAACAACGAGATATAAAAGTATTTCGTAAGTCGTTGTACGCGCCGCGGCAACGTTATAAGCTTCAACACGCTATGAAGCGTTGTTTTGAAGTGGATTTTCGCTTCTTTGACTGTTGCGGGCGTAAGGTCCTGGCCCGGCACGGTCGGTATGAAACGAAAGTCATTCACAACCTGTATCAAACAGGCCTGTTGGCGAACAATGTGGCTGCCGCCAGTCGGCGCCCGCTCGCCTGAGTGAACGGCAGCGCACGCAGCGTGCGCTGATGGACCGGGACAAGTGTCAGTCACACCATTTGTTGATGCGTGCCTTCAATCCGCGCTTGATCTTCACGCGATGCGTCTGCCGGCGCTCACCCATTGATGTTCAGCGAATCATACAAAGGAAACAGTATGAAAAAATATGCACTTCTGAGCGCCATGTTGGCTTGTGTTGCAAGTGGCATCTCGACCCCGGTTCAGGCGCAGGCGGTCGCGACCAAGATAGGCGTCATCAGCTACTGGGGCACGAATGCAAGCCTGTACAACCAGCTACCTACCGGATCGCTGGCCTTGATCAACCCTGACAGTGGCATCTTTCAGGGCCAGACAACGACGTTGGTCCCCGATCTTGCTACCTATAAAAGCATCGTCGATCAACAGACGAGCCGAAACGTACGGCTGATAGGGTACGTCCCGACAGGTTATTTCAACCATTCCTGCAATCAGATGGGGGTCTGCCAAACCTGGGAGCGGATCGAAGCCCAGGTCCGCAATTATTTCCAGCAGATGCCTAGCATCAAAGGAATCTTTTTCGACGAAGCAGCCCCGGCGAACTGGAACTGTGCAACGTTCGTGAACGAATACCAGCAACTGCGAACCATCGTGAAGAAGTACCGTGCGGATGCAACGATTGCGTTCAATGCGGGCGTTCCAGACAATTGCGTGGTCACTGCAACACAGGCAGGCGAAATAGCCGTGCTGTTCGAGAGTGATACGTCCTCGTACACCAGCCAGGTCCAACAGATCACCAACGCAACGGCGACAGCACGCGCCAAAGGCGTGTTGACATGGCATCTCGTGCACTCCGTACCTGCGCAGGCGGATATGGAACGTGTTGTTCAGGAAATCAAGACCCGTGGGGCGGATTATGGCTATGTCACCAATATCGGCGGCAACTGGCAGGCTGGCGAAAACACGTGGGGAAGCTTGCCGCCATACTGGGCGCGAGAAACCGAGCTTCTGAATGGCAGCAGCACGGCAGCACCAGGCGTCAATTGGGGGAACCTGAACCGCAAGATCGTTAACAAAGCCAGCTATCTCTGCCTGTCGGCCACGAGTGGTCACGCGGAGCAGCAAGTTTGTACATCCGCCGCCAGTTGGGATCTGATCTACCAAAACGTCTCGGGACAGAATTTCTACAAGCTGAATTACGGCGGTCTGTGTCTGACAGCAGGGTCGAGCAACGGCAATGCGGTGACATGGGAAAGCTGCACGCTGGGAGATCGTCAGTTGTTTGCCATGAGAGAGGCTGGCGGACTGGTCTACTTCACTGCCAAGACGACAGGGTACGCCCTCACCATGGACACCAGCAGTGCAGGTTCGTGGGCAAGCGCCAGGCTATATAGCGCAGCTTCGAGCCAACAATTCTACTTCCAGGACTAGTCGTTTTTCAGGCTGATTTCAGGACACCAACGAGGCCGGCCTTGCCAAGGCTGGCCAATTTCCCGTAATGCGTCCTGCCAGCATTCCAGCTGGAAGATATAAGCGCAAGTGCGGCAGGGACGCCAGTCGCTACGGGAAAGTACATCACGCCACCGACGCAGCGACACTGATCATTCCCATGCAAGGCAAGCCTGCCCACGCGATTGCAGGCAGCGACTTCCTGTGGAAACCGATCATGCACCGCACCCGCTCGAGCAATTGCCACACCCACCGTACACTTCCTGGCCTGCCGGTCGGCGCTGACGCTGCTGCCATCGGCCAGTGTCGACCTGGCAATCATGGTCTTCGTCGAGTATCGCGGCACTGCTCAGCCAGAGCGCTGGCAGATCAGGTGGTTTTGAGGCGAATTTCATTTGAGCGGCATACTTGCCAGACAAATGTTAGTATTACCTCAACGAAACGGACGAGGCTATCCGGCATTGACAAAATACCTACAGTGCCGGGAAAATGTGCCGATATGTCACGTTTTTGCTATCTAGTCATCATAAAATAGTAGCAACAGTGCACGAATGGCCTCTGCCGTTCGTCCACGACCATTCCCAGGTTCGCACAGCGCCCAGGCGCCGCGCAGCCACCGATACCTTTACCAGGAACTGCAGGCATGACTATCCTCGTGACTGGCGGAGCGGGCTTCATTGGCTCGAACTTCGTCATCGACTGGCTCGCTCACCATGACGAACCCGTCGTCAACCTCGACAAGCTGACGTACGCCGGCAATCTTCAAAATCTGACCAGCCTGGAAGGCGACAGCCGCCACTACTTCGTGCGCGGCGACATCGGCGATGGCGCCCTGGTGGCACGTCTGCTGGCCGAGCACAAGGTGCGGGCCGTGCTGAACTTCGCGGCCGAAAGCCACGTCGACCGTTCGATCGAAGGCCCGGGCGCCTTCATCCAGACCAATATTGTCGGCACCTTCAACCTGCTCGAAGCCGTGCGCGCCTACTGGAACGGCCTGGACGAGCAGGCCAAGGCTGGCTTTCGCTTCCTGCACGTATCGACCGATGAAGTGTATGGCACGCTCGAGAGCGATGCGCCGGCCTTCACCGAGCAGCACCGCTACGAACCGAACAGCCCGTACTCGGCGACCAAGGCAGCGTCCGACCACCTGGTGCGCGCCTACCATCACACCTACGGCCTGCCGGTCCTGACGACCAACTGCTCGAACAACTACGGCCCGTACCATTTCCCGGAAAAGCTGATCCCGCTCGTGATCCACAACGCACTGGCCGGTAAACCCTTGCCGATCTACGGCGATGGCCAGCAGATCCGCGACTGGCTCTACGTCACCGACCATTGCAGCGCGATCCGTCGCGTGCTCGAAGACGGTCGCCTGGCCGAAACGTACAACGTCGGTGGCTGGAACGAGAAAGCCAATATCGACGTCGTGCGCACGCTGTGCGCGATCCTCGACGAACTGCAGCCGCGCGCCGATGGCGCGTCGTACGCGACGCAGATGACGTTCGTGAAAGACCGCCCGGGCCACGACCGCCGCTACGCGATCGACGCCGGCAAGCTCGAGCGCGAACTGGGCTGGCGCCCGGCCGAGACCTTCGACACGGGCATCCGCAAGACCGTCGAGTGGTACCTGGCCAATGGCGCCTGGGTCGAGAACGTCACCAGCGGCGCGTACATGGAATGGGTCGACCGCCAGTACACGCCAGAAAACGGCGCCGCATGAAGATCCTGCTACTCGGTAAGGACGGCCAGGTCGGCTGGGAACTGCAACGGGCGCTGGCGCCGCTGGGCGAACTGCGCGCGCTGGGCCGCGCCGAGGCCGATTTCACCGATCCCGAATCGCTGCGCGCCGTCGTGCGCGCATTTGGCCCCGACGTCATCGTCAATGCCGCTGCCTACACGGCGGTCGACAAGGCTGAAGCCGATGCTGCCATGGCGCACAACGTGAATGCCGTCTCGCCCGGCGTGCTGGCCGAGGAAGCTGCGGCCGGCAACGCCTGGCTCGTGCATTACTCGACCGACTACGTGTTTGATGGCACGAAAGAGGGCGCCTGGGTCGAAACCGACGCCGTCAATCCGCTGTCGGTGTACGGCCGCACCAAGTACGACGGCGAGCAGCGTATTGCCGCCACCGGCGCGCGCCACCTGATCCTGCGCACCAGCTGGGTGTTCGCACCGCGTGGCGGCAACTTCGCCAAGACGATGCTGCGCCTGGCCAAGGAGCGCGAAACGCTTAACGTGGTCGCCGACCAGCATGGCGCGCCGACCGGCGCCGAACTGCTGGCCGATGTCACCGCGCTGGCGCTGCACCGCATCGCCGCGCCGGGCACGGACGCGCAGCACCTGTCGGGTGTGTACCACCTGGCCGCTGCCGGCAGCACCACCTGGCATGCCTACGCCCAGCACGTGCTGGCGCAGGCGCAAAGCCATGGCGCCGAGCTCAAGGCCGGGCCGGATGCCGTACAGCCGATCGCGGCCAGCGCATTCCCCACCCCGGCCGCGCGGCCCGCCAATTCGCGGCTCGACTGCAGCAAGTTCAGCGCCAGTTTCGGCGTGCACCTGCCCGACTGGCGCCACCACGTCAACCGATTGATTGCCGAACTGTCGGCACAAGGAAACCTATGAGCAACGCTATGCAACGCAAAGGCATCATCCTCGCCGGCGGCAGCGGTACCCGTCTGCACCCGGCCACGCTGGCGATCTCGAAGCAGCTGCTGCCCGTGTTCGACAAGCCGATGATCTACTACCCGCTGAGCACCCTGATGCTCGGCGGCATCCGCGATATCCTGATCATCTCGACGCCGCAAGACACGCCGCGCTTCCAGCAACTGCTGGGCGACGGCGCGCGCTGGGGCCTGAACCTGTCGTACGCAGTGCAGGAGTCGCCCGACGGCCTGGCCCAGGCCTTCATCATCGGTGAAGACTTCATCGGCAATTCGCCATCGGCGCTGGTGCTGGGTGACAACCTGTTCTACGGCCACGATTTCAACCAGCTGCTCGAGCGCGCCGATGCCCGCACCGACTGCGCCAGCGTGTTCGCCTACCACGTGCAGGATCCCGAACGCTATGGTGTCGTGGAATTCAACGACGACGGCAAGGCCATCAGCCTGGAAGAAAAGCCGGCCAAGCCGCGCTCGAACTACGCGGTCACAGGCCTGTATTTCTACGACCAGAACGTCGCCAAAATGGCGCGCACGCTCAAGCCGTCGCCACGGGGCGAGCTCGAGATCACCGACCTGAACCGCATGTACATGGACATCGGCAAGCTCGATGTCGAGATCATGGGCCGCGGCTACGCCTGGCTCGACACCGGCACCCACGAATCGCTGCTCGACGCCGGCCAGTTCATCGCGACGATCGAACAGCGCCAGGGCCTGAAAGTGGCGTGCCCGGAAGAAATCGCGTATCGCAAGGGCTGGATCAACGCCGCCCAGCTCGAAGAACTGGCAGCACCACTGCGCAAGAACGGCTACGGCCAGTATCTGGTGCGTGTCTTGAATGAGAAGGTATTCTGATGCAAATTACTCGCTTGGCAATTCCCGATGTCCTGAAGATCGAACCGCGCGTGTTCGGCGACGACCGCGGCTTTTTCTTTGAAAGCTTCCACCAGGCCCGCTTTGAAGAAGCGGTGGGCCGCAAGGTGTCGTTCGTGCAGGACAACCACTCGAAGTCGACCAGCAACGTGCTGCGCGGTCTGCACTACCAGATCAAGCAGCCGCAGGGCAAGCTGGTGCGTGTGGTAGCCGGCAGCGTCTACGATGTCGCGGTCGACCTGCGCCGTACGTCACCGACGTTCGGCCAATGGGTCGGTGAAATCCTGTCGGCCGAAAACAAGGCCCAGTTGTGGGTGCCGGAAGGTTTCGCGCACGGCTTCGTCGTGCTGTCCGAAACAGCCGAGTTCGTCTACAAGACCACCGACTACTACGCGCCCGAACACGAGCGCTGCATCGTCTGGAACGACCCGAGCCTGGCCATCACCTGGCCGATCAGCGCGACACCGTCGGTCTCGGCCAAGGACGAGAAGGGCACGATGTTCGCCACCGCGGAAGTGTTCGAGTAACAGGCCAACCAGACCCGGGGCCCTGGCACGGCCCTAGCGCTTCCTGCCTTTCTTCTCGCCGCCGGCGAACAGCTCGATCTTCTTGGTCGGGCCCGACACGATCAACAGGTCGCCCGGCAGGATGCGGGTCTCGCCCAGCGCATGCTGGAAGTCTTCGTTGAGCCGCTTCACGCCCACCACCGTGACGCCGAAGCGCGCGCGCACGTGCGATTCGGCCAGCGTGATGTTGTGCGTCTCGGCCGGCGCATTGATCTTCGCGATCGCAAACCCGTCCTCGAACTCGATGAAGTCCATCAGCCGCCCGGTGATCAGGTGGGCCACACGCGCGCCCATGTCCGCCTCGGGGTAGACCACGTGATGGGCACCGATGCGCTGCGCGATCTGGCCATGCTCGGGCGTCATCGCCTTGACCCAGATATCCTTGATGCCCAGTTCGGACAGCACCATCAGCGTCATCAGGCTTGCCGCCAGGTCCGAACCGATGGCGACGATGGCGTGCGAAAAATCGGCCACGCCCAGCTGCAGCATCACGTTCTCGTTGGTCGAATCGGCCTGCACGGCGTGCGTGAGCCGCTCGCTCCAGAGCTGCACCAGCTCTTCCTTGCGGTCGATGCCCATGACGTCGTGCCCCAGGCGCATCAGCGATTGCGCCACCGCGCCGCCAAAGCGGCCCAGGCCGATGACGACGACGCTGTCGCCCGCTGAAAAAGCGAACTGTTCTGTGAAAATTCTACCCAACAATTGGATGGTCCTCCGGATAACGATAGGGCATGCGCCGCTTGCCCAGAACAAGTGACGTTGCGAGGGTGATGGTGCCGACCCTGCCGACGAACATGAGTAGCACCAGCACCACCTGGCCGGAGGCCGGCAGCTGGGCGGTGATGCCGGTGGACAGGCCGGCGCTGCCAAAGGCGGCGATGACTTCAAAGATAATCTGATCGGTCGGGAAATGCGAGATCCGCAGCAGCGCCAGCGTGCCCAGCGCCACGATCACGCTGCCCAGCACAAGCACGGTAACGGCCTGGCGCTGCGCCGCCATCCCGACCCGGCGGCCGAAGGCCTCGGTATCGGACTGGCCGCGCGCTTCGGCCACGACGAGCAGGACCAGGATCATGACGGTGGCCACCTTGACGCCGCCCGCCGTGCCCGCGCTGCCGCCGCCGATGAACATCAGCAGATAGTGCAGCGCCCAGGTCTCGGGCGTCAGCACGCTGTAGTCGACGGTGTTGAAGCCCGCCGTGCGCGACGCCACCGAAATGAACATGCTGTTGAGCAGCTTGTCGGGCGTCGACAGCGCGCCCAGCGTGGCGGCGTTGTCCCACTCGAACAGCAGCACCGTGGCGAAGCCGCCCACGAGCAGAAACAGCGTGCCGGTGAGGGTGAGCTTGGTGTGCAGCGACCAGTGGCGCGGATCGCGCAAGCGGTGGCGCAGGTCGTGCAGCACCGGGAAACCAATGCCGCCGACCACGATGGCCACCATGATCGGCAGCAGCACCAGCGCGTCGCTGGCATAACGGGTAAGGCTGTCGGCATGCAGCGAAAAGCCGGCGTTGTTGAACGCCGAGACAGCGTGGAAAAGGGCGCTCCACGCCGCATCGCCCCACGCCAGGTCGTGCCCGGCGCGCAGCCGCACGAACAGGATGGCGGCGATCACGAGCTGCAGCAGCACCGATACGGTCAGCACGACCCGGGCCACGCTGGCGATGTCGCCCATGCCCAGCGAGCGCGTCTCGGTCTGCGCGATCAGGCGCGTGCGCAGGCGCGACGAGCGGTTGACCATCAGGCCGAGCAGCGTGGCGGCCGTCATCATGCCGAAGCCGCCCAGCTGGAACAACACCATGATCGACGCCTGGCCGAAGCCCGACCAGTAGGTGCCCGTATCGACCACGGCCATGCCGCTGACGCACACGGCCGATACGGCCGTGAAGAACGCCACCATGAACGGTGCGCCCCGGCCGCTGGCGCTGGCCAGCGGCAGCATCAGCAGCAGCGTGCCGGCCAGGATCGCGCCTGCAAACAGCAGGACGACGACCCTGGCCGGGTGCAGAATGGTGGTCATGCCGCCCGCGATGGCCCGGTGTCCGGGGTCCCGTCATCGAAATCCATGGTGTCGGGATCGGTGTCGCCTTCGGCTGGCGCGCCGAACAGCTTGAGCCAGACGAAGCCCAGGATGCCCGCCGCCAGCGACGCGGCCAGGATTGCCATCTTCGACGCGTTGATGATCTCGGCCTCACCGACGAAGGCGAGGTTGGTGATGAAGATCGACATCGTGAAGCCGATCCCGCCCAGCAGGCCGGCGCCGATCACGTGGCGCCATGCCAGGTCGAGCGGCAGGCGGCACACGCCGAGCATCACGGCGGCAAAGGTGAACAGGAAGATGCCGACCGGCTTGCCGGCGACCAGGCCGGCGATGATGCCCAGGCTGTTCGACGACATCAGCTCGCCAGCCCAGCCGGCGCCGATCACGATGCCGGTATTGGCCAGCGCGAAGATCGGCAGGATCCCGAACGCCACCGGCGTGTGCAGCACGTGCTCCATCCGGTGCGCTGGCGACGCGGGATCGTCCTGCGTGTGCGAATACGGGATCGTGAAGGCCAGCAGCACGCCGGCAATCGTCGCGTGCACGCCCGACATCAGCATCAGGAACCACATCACGGCGCCGCCCAGCAGGTAGGGCCACAGCGCCAGCACGCGCAGGCGGCGATTCATCAGGAACAAGGCGACGAACATGCCCAGCGCGCCGGCCAGGTAGCCGACCTTGAGCTCGGCCGTATAGAACACGGCGATGACGATGATGGCGGCCAGGTCGTCCATCACGGCCAGCGCGGTCAGGAAAATCTTGAGTGACGCCGGCACGCGGCTGCCCAGCAGGGCCAGCACGCCCAGCGCGAACGCAATGTCAGTGGCCATCGGAATGCCCATGCCCGGCTGCGTGTGGGTGCCGCCATTGAGCGTAAAGTGAATCAGCGCCGGCACCGCCACGCCGCCGGCCGCGGCAATGATCGGCAACAGCGCGTTGCGCAGGTCGGACAGCTCGCCGTTATTCAGTTCGCGCTGCAGTTCCAGGCCAATCAGCAGGAAGAAGATCGCCATCAGGGCGTCGTTGATCCACAGCTCGACGCTCAGGCCGGCCAGGTTGATCTGCCAGAACGCCAGGTAGGGCGCACCCCAGGGTGAGTTGGCGACCATCAGCGACAGGATGGTGCACAGGATCAGGATCGTGCCGCCCGCCTTGCCGGACGCGGCGAATGCCTTGAACGTGTTCGATAGACGCTTTTCAATGCGCATGGTGGATCTCCAAAAGTGCTTGGGCGTCATCTGGCAACCCCCGTGTGAAGTGAGGCGGCGCAGCTGCTGCTGGCGTGCGAGTGGAGTGCGGCGTAAGGTGCAGGTGCATGGTGGTCGCGTAGTAGCCCGCGTGGCGGCCCGACCAGCGCAAATCCTGTCATGCCTGGCGGCATGAACACCCTGGTCGGATTATAACGTAATCAATCGACGAGCCGCCCACGCTTCGTCGCGGGCTGCGCGTCATGGCGCACGGTCGGGCGGCTCACCCGCGCTCGGCGGGTGAGCGGGCCTTGGTGGCAACTGGATCGTCGCCAGCGCACTGTACAGCGGCGGCGTGAGCACGCGCGAGACCGTGCTGGCAACGACGGCGCAAGCCATCAGGCTGAGCACCATGCTGTGGCCGTCGACCATTTCCATGACGATGATGAAGGCTGTCAGCGGCGCCTGCGTGGCAGCCGCCAGAAAGCCCACCATGCCCAGCGCAATCAGCGCGGCGCTGTGCGGGTAGCCGGTGATCGAGGCGATGTTCTGGCCCATGGCCGCACCGATCGACAGCGACGGCGCGAAGATGCCGGCCGGCACGCCCGACCAGGCGGTCAGCCAGGTCGCGACGAACTTGAAGAAGGCAAACGCCACTGGCACATTGGCTTCGTTCTCGAGCAGGCTGCGCGTGGCTTCGTTGCCGCTGCCATAGGTCGCTCCGCCGCTCAGTACGCCAATGACTGCGATCAGGAAGCCACAGCCCAGTGCGAAGCGCACCGGGTAGCGGGCGCGCCAGCGCGTTGGCAGGTCGGGCGAGACGCCGCGCAGGCTGGCAATCAGCACGCGGGCAAACAGCCCGCCGGCAAAGCCGCAGACGACGGCGGCAAGCAAGCCCGGCCACAACAGCGACAGGCCGATCGGCCCCGGATGGATGACGCCGAAGTGCGGGCCGTTGCCATGCACGGACACCGCGATCAGGCCGGCAAGCACGATTGCCGCGACGATCAGGCCGCTATTGCGCTGCTCGGGCGCGCGCGACAATTCTTCGATGGCGAACATGATCCCTGCCAGCGGCGTGTTGAACGCGGCGGCAATACCCGCTGCGCCACCGGCCACGAGCAGCGAATGGGCGCTGATGCCGCTGCCGCGCGGCAGCCAGCGGCGCGCGGCGAGCATCACGCCGGCCGCGATCTGGACCGACGGGCCTTCACGCCCCAGCGACAGGCCGCCCAGCAGGCCGGCCGAGGTCAGGCCGATCTTGGCGAAGCTGATTTTCAGGGACACGAGCAGGGGCCGCCGGCCGCCGGAAATCGCCGGGTCGAGGGCCGCCATCACTTGCGGAATGCCGGAGCCGCCAGCGCCGCGCACGAAGCGCCGGGTGACCCAGACGATGGCGGCGCACAGGAGCGGCGTCCAGATCAGCGGTACCCACCAGGCGAACTCGGCGATCTTGTTGAACTGGGCGAATGCCGACTCGGCCAGCCAGGTAAATGCCACGACCACGAGGCCGGCGATGGAGGCCGTGCCGACGACGACGATGCGGGTGCGCCAGAGATTGGCAGAGATGAGTTCGCGTTTGAAGGCGGAGCGTACGTCGTGCGGAGAGGGGTCGTGGGACATGGTGGGCTCGAGGGGACGAGGCCGTATTATATAGATTTGTGCGAATGTATTTGCGCCCACACCGTTGTAATGACACAAAAAATGGAAAGATATCGCCACGCATGATCAGTCCGGCCGTTACGGACAGTTACATACCATACAGGCCGGTATGACCTGCCAGGGCAGTTCCGGATCTATACTCGGCGGCATGATCAACGATTCCATTGCGCGCAACCGCCTGGGCCTCGGTGCGCGACCGGACGACAAGCCCGTTGACGATCCACGGCGCTGGTTGCTGGCGCAGCTCGAAGCGTACGAGCCGCTGCCGGCGCCATGGCGCGCGATCGAACGCACCCCGGAGCGCGCCGCGCAGTGGGCCGAGCAGCAGGGCGCCATCCGCAACGCGCCCGAGGCGCAGCGTGCCGGCATCCGTGAAATCTACCAGCGCGCGGGCAGGGCAGCCTACCTGGCCGGCGTGGAGGCGCGTACCAACAGCGCCCTGCAAAGCAGTACGCCGTTTGTCGAGCGCCTGACCCACTTCTGGGCCAACCATTTTGCGATCTCCGTCGAAAAAGTACCGGTCCTTGGGTTTGCTGCCAGCTACGAGGCCGATGCCATCCGGCCCCATGTACTCGGCCGCTTCGAGGAGATGCTGCTCGCGACAGTGCGCCACCCCGCCATGCTGCTGTATCTCGACCAGTCGATTTCGACCGGGCCGGACAGCGTCGCTGGCCGGCGGGCGAGTGCGAAAGCGCCGGACCGGCCGCCACGCGGCCTGAACGAAAACCTGGCGCGTGAAATTCTCGAACTCCACACGCTCGGTGTGCGCAGCGGCTACACGCAGGCCGACGTGGTTGAATTTGCCCGCGCGCTGACCGGCTGGACGCTGCCCGGCCCGCAGGCGCCCGAAGGGACCGCGCAGACCTTCCGGTTCCAGGCGAACCAGCACGAGCCCGGCGTGCGGACGGTGCTGGGCCGCAGTTATGCCGACGATGGCGAACAGCAGGCAACGGCCATCCTGCGCGATCTGGCAAAGGCGCCGGCGACGGCCAGCCACATCGCCACCAAGCTGGCCCGCCACTTCATCACGGACGATCCACCGCCGGCGCTGGTCAAGCGGCTGGCGGACACGTTCCTGCAGAGCGGCGGCGACCTGACGGCCCTGTACCGCGAACTGGTCAGCGCAGCAGATAGCCTGCCGCCAATGGCCGCCAAGTTCAAGTCGCCCTGGGACTGGACGCTGTCCGGCCTGCGTGCGATGGGCGTGCAGACGGTGCCGGCGGCGCGCGTCCAGTTTCTGCTGGGGCGGCTCGGCCAGCCCGTCTGGCGGCCTGGCTCGCCGGCCGGCTATGGCGACGTCAGCGCCACCTGGGCGGCCCCGGATGCGCTGCTGCGCCGGGTGGAAGTCGCGCAGCGTCTCGCCACCGAGTTCGGCAACAGGATCGATGCGCGCGCCCTGGCGCCGCGCGTACTGCCGGACACCTTGAACCGGGCGACCGCCACCGCCATTGCACAGGCAGAAAGCCCCGCCAATGCGCTTGCCTTGCTGCTGGCGTCGCCCGAATTCCTGAGAAGGTAAAACATGCTCACCCGACGTGGTTTCATTTCCAGCGCAGCAGCATTGCTTGCCGCGCCAAGAATCGCATTCGCAGGCGCTGAGACCGAGCGCCGCTTCGTGTTCATCATCCAGCGCGGCGCTGCCGATGGCCTGCACACGCTGATCCCGTACGCCGATCCCGCGTATGCCAGGTTGCGCGGCGCGCTGGCCATTGACCCCGCCGAGGCGTTGAAGCTCGATGGCACCTTTGTGCTGCACCCGTCGCTGACCGGCATTGCCGGGCTGTACAAGGCGGGGCAGGCCAGCCTGTTCCACGCAGTGGCGTCACCCTACCGCGACCGTTCGCACTTCGATGCGCAGAATGTCCTCGAAACGGGCGGCAAGGCGCCGTTTGAAGTCAAGGATGGCTGGATGAACCGGCTGGCCGGCATGCTGCCACGGCGCAGCAACCAGGCTATCGCGTTCGCGCCGACGCTGCCGCTGGCGCTGCGTGGCGCGATCGATGTTGCCTCGTACGCGCCATCCGGCCTTCCGCACGCCAATGACGATCTGCTGCTGCGTGTGCAAAAACTCTATGAAGAAGATGCACAGCTGAGCGGACTCTGGTCGACGGCGCTTAAGGCGCAAGGCATGGCGGGTGAGGTCGGCGGCGGCAAGGGCCAGCCGTCGTCTGCCGAACTGGGCAAGGTGGCCGCAGGCTTCCTGGCGCGCGCGGACGGCCCCCGGATCGCGATGATCGAAACCAATGGCTGGGACACGCACAGCGCGCAAAAAGGGCGCATGGCGACGCAGTTGACCAATCTGGATGCCCTGATCAGCGGGTTGCAGCAGGGACTCGGCGATACCTGGAACCAGACAACGATCCTCGTTGCCACCGAGTTCGGGCGGACCGTGGCAGCCAACGGCACGGGCGGAACCGACCACGGAACGGCGTCGGCTGCCATGCTGGTCGGTGGTGCGGTCAAAGGCGGGAAGGTGATCGCCGACTGGCCCGGGCTGGCGCCCGCTGATCTGCTCGAGAGCCGCGATCTCAGGCCGACCCTGGACCTGGACATGCTGGTGGCGCATGCCTGTGCCAGTGCATTCCAGCTGGATCCTGAACGCACGGCGCGCGTCCTGTTTCCCGGTTCGGCATCGGGAACGTCATCGGCGCGCCTGCTTCGCGGTTGATGGATGCTTGAAGGGCCAATCAGCCCTGGCGCGTCGGCGTGTCCGTCCCGCCGTCGGCCGCCTCGCCATCCGGCTCACCTGGCGCCTTGGGGCGCGAGCCACCCGGTACGTCGCCCGTCGCCTGTCCGTGGCTGGCCTGTGGTGCGCCGGCCGGGCCGACATTGCTTTCCGGCGAAGCCTTGGCAAAGTTGCTGTTGATGCCCGACTGGCTGGTGCCCTTGGCAGGATGACCGATGCTCGAGTCGCCGTCGGCGTCGTTCGCCACGAAGCCCGCCAGTGCATCGGGACCGCCATCGCGCAGGCCGGTGTCTTTCTGGGCGTTGGTGTTGTCGTTGTTCATGCTGTTCTCCTGGATGCGTTGGTATGCAATCCAGTTGGGTACGTAGCCCGTGCTTCCCAATAGGAGCGCAGAGCGTCCCGACGTAGGACTGGTCGCTCAGCGGCTGGCGCTGACTTTCTGCGACGGCCGCACGACATGCAGCGGCGGGGCGAGCGCAACCACCTGATCGCGACCGGCCGACTTGGCGGCGTACAGCGCCGAGTCAGCGCGCGCCAGCGTGGTCTTGAATGGTTCGCCCTCCAGCGTGACGGTCGCGCCGATGCTCAGCGTGAGCCGGCGTTGCGCGGCCGGCATCGCGCTGGTGGCCTCGCGCAGTGCGGCAGCCAGCGCCTTGCCCACGGCGCTCGCGCGCGCCAGGTCGGCGCCCGGCAGCAGCACGGCGAATTCGTCGCCGCCCAGGCGCGCGATGCAATCGACGGCGCGCAGCGTGTCGCGCGCGCGGGTGGCGACCAGTTGCAACGCGATGTCGCCCGCTTCGTGGCCGGCGCTGTCGTTGATCGCCTTGAAATGGTCGAGGTCGATCAGCATCAGGGCCAGGGGCTGGCGCCGGTGCCTGGCACGCGCCGTTTCGCGTTCGGCGATCTCGAAGAACGCCTTGCGCGACCAGGCGCCGGTCAGGTGGTCATGGTTGGCGATGTACTCGGCCTGGTGCACGATGTGGCGGTGCAGGGTCAACAGGCCACCGAGGGTCAGCGCCGGCAATGCCAGTGCGGCGACGGTCAGGATCGCCAGGCTGGCCGTGCTTGGCTGCAGCAGCGACGTCGGTGGATCGGGCGCCAGCAGCAGCCAGAGCATGCGCACCCCGTGCCCGCCCGCGACCAGCACGCACATGAGCAGCACGAAGCGCTGCACGTGCTGCTGTCCCGGGCCTTGCAGGTGCAGCTGGCCGTGCAGGCGGCGCTGGTGTTCGCCGCGTCCCGCCAGCACACTGTGCGCGATGTCGATGCAGACCCCGGCCTGGAACAGCGACACGACGGCGCTGCGCAGCGTGAACGAGTCGAACCAGTCATGAAACAGTACGGTCAGGAGGCCGACCGCACCGACCAGCAGCGCCAGTACTTTGCCATGCGCCTGGCGTCCGGACAACTGGCGATAGCCGGCGGCAAGGGCGGCGCCGGCGCCGGAATAGGCCATATTGGCCACCTCATAGCCCAGCAGCGTCGGCAATTCACGGCCAAAGGCATACAGCAGATTGCCAAGCAGGCCCAGCAGCGCGGCCCAGCGCATGGCACGCATGCCGTGCAGGGATTGCGAGCCAGCCGACCCCAGCGCAAGATAGACGAGAAAGCAAAGCAGGGACGCGATCAGGAAAATCTGCTGGGTGGCGAGCATGGCGAACGGGCCTGGCGCAATGGGATGCGCAGTGATGGACAAAGAGGGGGCAAACCGAACTGAGCCGGTATTATGCCGTCGATGTATCCAGGCCGGGCGCTTATTTGGCGCCGTTGTTCAATTACTTTATTTTAACGTTGCAGGCCGCAATGGCTGCTGCGTGCGCGACGCTGCTTACCCGACGACGTAGCGTTTCGAGACGCCCACGCCCATGGTCTGGCCACTGGCGCCGTAGATGGTGCCGGTCGGTGCGTTGGTCGGGGTGCGCAGGGCGTTGAGCACGCCCTGGTTGTGCGCCAGCTGCTTGTTGATCAGCATGCCATTGACGCGGTTGAGTTCTTTTGCTTCGCGTGCAGCGTCGAGCATGCGCTCCCATTGTTGCCGTGCATCGCCGTCGTCATTGACGGCCAGCCAGGGTTCCATGCCCGCTTCCGAAGCATCACAGCCCGCCGCCGCCAGCGCTGCGTGGCGCTGTCGCGACAGCGAGGCCAGGTCGGCCAGCATCGCATTCTTGCGTGTGGTCAGCGTGGCCAGGGTGTCGGCATCGAGCGATACCAGGGATTGTTGTTCCTGCTTCATCAGCGCCAGGAGGGCGGTGAGGTGATCGTGTTCGGCGGCGAGGGTCTGGAACGGGCTGGTGGTCATGGTTTAGCGTTGTCTCGAATGGAGCAAGTCGCGTACGGTGTCGAGCAAGCCGTCAGCCACTTTCTCGGAGTTGACTTGGAACTGGCCATCGGCGATGGCCATCTTGATACGTTCTACTTTCTTGGCGTCGAATACGGCCGCGCCGCCACCGATGCTGCTGGCCATGGCCTGGCCCTGCGGGGACAGGCGCACGCTGTCGGTCTGCGCCCCGGTCAGGGGCGCGGTCGTTGCTGCCTTGTCGGCACCACGCGCGTTGTTCGTCTGCGTGGTGGCGGGTTGAAGGCCTGGGTTGCTCTTGAGTGTGTCGTTGATTTTCACGGCGTCATCCTTCTCGGTGCGCGGAGCACAAGCTCCGGGATCTGCTCATTGTAACGGCCACGCCTTTACAAACTTTAGCAATCCACACCGATTCGACGAAGAGAACATCACAATTTCTATAAAACGATCTCCACGGTGCCACCATCGCGCGCCGTGCCACTGATGATCCGGCCGGCCGTCGTGCGTACCTGGACGATCTGGCCGTCGCTTGCATTGTTGATGGCCTTGCCTTCGCTGCTCACCGAAAAGTTCGAGCCGCGCGATACCAGCCGTACCGCCTGGCCCTGCTTGATGACGGCCTGGCTGCGCAGCGCGTCAACGCGCAGGGCGGTGCCGGCAGGCAGCGACACGGTCGGCGTGCGGCCCAGTGCCTGGCCCATGTCGGTGATGATGCCATTGGGCATCGCGGCGATATCGCCCTTCACCATCACCAGCTGACCCGGCACCAGCGGCTGGCCCTGGGCCAGCGGCACGCCGGCGGCGACATACTCGGCCACGACGCTGACCTGGGCCTGCACATATATCGTCCAGGCCGGCGCCGTGCAGCGCACGCCCACGGTCGTCTTGCCCCACGGGCGCGCGCCCGGTTGCTGGAATGCCTGGGGCGCCGGGCAGGCTGGAAGGCTCAGGCGCTCGTCGATGGCGCCGACCTGCACGCTCACCTGGCCCGGCAAGCCGGCGCTCTGGGTGGCCAGGAACTGCTGCACCACGGCGCGCACGGCCTCGGGCTGCTGGCGGCTGTGCGCCCCCTGCTGGGCCTGCGCAACACTATGTACAAGTGCCAGCAGCGAAAAAGCGACAAGTTTTGCTGTCATGGTTGGGCGGTCGACCAGAGATTGGGGAATGCTGCTATCTTAGGTCGAATGATTCCGTAGTGAAACTTTGAATAGCGGGGGGAATGTTGCCTCTTCTCCGTCGATTGGTGTAGCGAGCCGAACCGTATGATCGCTTCTGTCCCAACAAAGCACAGCCCGGAGGCAGCATGATCGGCAAACTCGACGAGTACATGCGTTTTAATGAAACGGCATTGTCCCTGCGCTCGCAACGCCAGGAACTGCTGGCGTCCAATATCGCCAATGCCGACACCCCGAACTACAAGGCGCGCGACATCAATTTCGCGGCCGCCTTGCAGGGGGCGATGGCAGGCGGCAAGCCGGGCGGTGCGATGAACACCACCAACACGCAGCACATGGCGCGCGGTCTTGCCACGGGCGACACGCTGGCCAATGGCACGCCGGTGCTGTACCGCGGCGTGGTGCAGGGCAGCGTCGACGGCAACACGGTCGACATGGACGTCGAGCGCAACCAGTTTGCCGACAACGCGCTGCGCTACGAGGCCGGGATCAACATGATCAACAGCCAGATCAAGGGCCTCCTGAGCGCGATCCAGGGCCAATAAGGAAACTCGCCATGTCGCTATTTAATATCTTTAACGTGTCCGGTTCGGCCATGAGCGCCCAGGCGCAGCGCCTGAATACGGTGGCCAGCAATCTGGCCAATGCCGACAGCGCCACGTCGCCGTCGGGCGAAGCCTACCGCGCCAAGTCGGTCGTGTTCGAGTCGGTGCCCACCGCCTCGGGCGCGACCGGCGTGCGCGTGCGCGAAGTGGTCGAAGACCCGTCGCCACTCAAGCAGGTGTACGACCCCAAGCATCCGATGGCCGACGACAAGGGCTATGTATCGATGCCGAACGTGAACGTGGTCGACGAGATGGTCAATATGCTGTCGGCCTCGCGCTCGTACCAGACCAACGTCGAAACCATGAATGCAGCCAAGACCATGCTGCTCAAGACCCTGACCATCGGCCAGTAAGCGCCACCAGATCGATACCATGACCAGCCCAATCACCAGCTCGACCGCAACGTCCGATATCTCCAGCCTGCAGACGACCATGAACGCCAAGGCGAAGGCCGCCGGCGACAGCGTCCAGGCCGACACCGACAAGTTCATGACGCTGCTCGTGACCCAGTTGAAGAACCAGGATCCGCTCAACCCGATGGACAACGCGCAGATGACGAGCCAGCTGGCCCAGCTGCAGACCGTCACCGGCGTGAACAAACTGAACACCACGCTGGAGTCGCTGAAAGCCAGCTACCAGTCGAGCGAATCGCTGTCGGCGACCAACCTGATCGGTCATGGCGTGCTGGTCGAAGGCAACGACATCCTGCTCTCGAAGAGCCAGGCCATTCTGGGCATCGAACTGGAGAGCCCGGCCGACAAGCTGCAGGTTGTCATCGTCGACAAGGCCACAGGCAAGGACGTGGCGGCAATCGATTTGGGCGAGCAGAAAGCCGGGATCGTGCCGGTTGCCTGGAATGGCATTCCCGACCCGAACAATCTGGACGCCGACGGCAAGCCCGTCGTGCTGCCCGATGGGAACTATACCTTCCGCGTGGTTGCTTCACGTGGCGGCGAACAGCTGACCGACGCCAAGACCCTGTCATTCGACAGCGTCGCCAGCGTCACGACGAATGGCAAGGACGGCGTCAAGCTGAACCTGCCGGGCAAGGGCCCTGTCGCCCTGGCCGATATCAAACAAGTGCTGTAAGCCAGGCCGCTTACTCTCTCACCTTATACTGGAGCATTACCATGTCTTTCCAACAAGGCTTGAGCGGCTTGAACGCTGCTGCCAAATCGCTGGACGTTATCGGCAACAATATCGCCAACGCCAGCACGGTCGGCTTCAAGGGGTCGACCACCCAGTTTGCCGACGTCTACGCCAATGCCCTCAACGGCGCGGGCGGACTGAGCGCCGGTATCGGCGTGAAAACCGCCGCCATCGCCCAGCAGTTCACGCAGGGTAACGTCGAAGCCTCGAGCAACCCGCTCGACATCGCCATCAACGGCGCCGGTTTCTTCCGCATCGAACAGGCCGGCGTGGTGCAATACTCGCGCAATGGCCAGTTCTCGCTCGACAAAGAGGGCTTCATCGTCAATGCCCAGGGCGCCAAGCTGACCGGTTATGGCCTGGGCGCCAACGGCCTGCTGGCCGCCGGCACCGCCGTGCCGCTCAAGATCGATACCGCCGACCAGCCGCCGAAGGTGACGTCGGAAGTGCAGATCCAGCTCCAGCTCGATTCGCGTGCCAGCCCGCCGAAGAAGACCGAATTCGATCCGGCCGATCCGGACACCTACAACAAGCAGGTGCCGATGAGCGTGTACGACACGCTGGGTAACTCGCACACGCTGTCGACCTTCTACGTCAAGTCGCCGACAGGTGACGGCACCTGGAATGTGTACGCGGCCAAGGACGGCACCGAAATCGGCGCGCTGGACGCGGTCGGCAAGGCCCAGACCGACCCGGCGGCCGTTGCGTCGCGCGGCGCCTGGGATACCGCCAGCAAGGTCGTGCCGCCTGTGGCGGCCACGCTGGCCACCGCGATCGGCACCTACGCCACCGACGCCGCCAATGCGGTCGCGACGGGCGCCGGCAACCTGGCCACCGCCGACAACCTGGCCGAAGTGCGCGCCGCCGCAGCGGCTGCCGCCGCGATCCCGGGCGCGACCCCGGTGCAGATCGACGCCGCGATTGCCAAGGCGCTCAAGATGGAGCCGAAATCCATCGGCACGCTCAAGTTCGACACCAATGGCGCGCTGAACCTGGCCAGCACGGGCACCGCCGGCAAGTTCAACATCGACATCCCGATCGTGCCGTCGACCGGCGCCGAACTGAACCTGCCGGTGGAAATCAACTTTGCCGGCACCACCCAGTATGGCACCACCACCAGCGAAAAGTTCCTGGCGCAGGATGGCTACAAGCCGGGTTCGCTGCAGCGCTTCTCCACCGGCGCCGATGGCAGCATCCTGGGCCAGTACAGCAATGGCCAGACCAAGGTCCTGGGCCAGGTCGTGCTTGCCAACTTCACCAACCCGAACGGCCTGCAGCCGCTGGGCAACAATGCCTGGGCCGAATCGTCCAATTCCGGCGTCCCGCTGATGGGCACCGCCGGCACCGGTGGCCTGGGCGTGCTGCAATCGTCCGCCACCGAAGCGTCGAGCGTCGATCTGACGGCCGAACTGGTCAACATGATCACCGCGCAGCGCGTGTACCAGGCGAATGCGCAAACGATCAAGACCCAGGATTCGGTGTTGCAGACGCTGGTGAACCTGCGTTAAACCATCTAGGAACCCATCATGGACCGCCTGATCTACACCGCCGCCTCCGGCGCCAAGCACATCCTCGAGCAGCAAGCCACGACGTCCAACAACCTGGCCAACGTGAGCACGACGGGCTTTCGCGCCCAGATCGACATGTTCCGTGCGGCGCCGGTGCAGGGCCCGGGCATGCCGACCCGTGCGTTCGTCGTCGACTCGACCGCCGGCAACGACTTCGCCGCCGGTCCGCTGCAGGCAACGGGGCGCGATCTGGATGTGGCGGTGAAAGGGCAGGGCTGGCTGGCGCTGCAGATGCCGGATGGTACCGAAGCCTACACCCGCAACGGTGCCCTTCAGATGAGTCCGAACGGCGTGCTGCAAACGCCGGGTGGCCAGACGATTGCGGGGGAAGGCGGGCCGATCACGGTCCCGCCCGACGCCACTGTGACGATCGGCAGCGACGGCACCATCTCGACGATTTCCAACGTCGACACGCCGGCTGCGCCGACGGTGATCGGGCGCCTGAAGCTGGTCAATCCGCCGCAAGGCGACATGGTGCGTGGCGACGACGGGCTGTTTCGCGTCAAGAACGGCGCGCCGGTCCAGGCCGACCCGACCGTGCAGGTGGCCGGCGGCGCGCTCGAAGGCAGCAACGTCAATCCGGTCGATTGCATGGTCGACATGATTGCGCTGGCACGTTCTTTCGACACGCAAATGAGCTTGCTGAAGAACGCCGAGAACAACGCGGCGAAAGCTACCCAACTCCTCGCTTTGAATTAAGTGTTGCCGCTGCATAATTCTATTGTCCGTGGAGGCATTTGCCTGCCACCAATAGGAGAATGCAATGATCCGTTCGCTCTACATCGCCAAGACCGGCCTGGAAGCCCAGCAGACCAATCTCGACGTCATCTCGAACAACCTCGCCAACGTCAGCACCAACGGCTTCAAGAAGTCGCGCGCCGTGTTCGAGGACTTGCTGTACCAGAACGTGCGCCAGCCAGGTGCACAGTCGTCCCAGCAGACGAATCTGCCGTCGGGCCTGCAGATCGGTACCGGTGTGCGCACCGTCGCCACCGAGCGCATCCACACCCAGGGTAATCCCCAGCTGACCGGCAACGACAAGGACGTGATGGTCAACGGTCCTGGCTACTTCCCTGTCTTGATGCCGGACGGCACCCAGGCCTACACCCGCGACGGCTCGTTCCAGAAGGACCAGAACGGCCAGCTCGTGACCTCGAGCGGCTTCGTGATCCAGCCGCCGATCACCGTGCCGGTCAATGCCCAGTCGATCACGGTGGGCCGTGACGGTACCGTATCGGTCACTGTCGCCGGCGAAACCGCCACCACCCAGATCGGCGCGCTGCAGCTGGCCACGTTCATCAACCCGGCCGGCCTCGAGTCGCGCGGCGAGAATCTGTACACCGAAACCACCGCCTCCGGTAACCCGAACCTGAACGTGCCAGGCACGAATGGTGCTGGCAACATCATGCAGGGTTATGTGGAATCGTCGAACGTCAACGTGGTCGAGGAAATGGTCGCGATGATCCAGACCCAGCGCGCCTATGAGATCAACAGCAAGGCGATCACGACATCCGACCAGATGCTGCAAAAACTGTCGCAGCTTTAATTGTCCAGAGCCATCATGAAAATCCTGACTTCGTTCGCTGCGCTGGTACTGCTTGCCGGTTGCGCCGCCACCCCCACCACCATCGTGCAGGGCCCGACCAGCGCGCGTCCGATGCTGGTCGACGGCGCCCCGGCCACCGATGGCGCGATCTTCAACGTCAACAGCTACCGGCCAATGTTCGAAGACCGCCGCGCCCGTCATATCGGCGACCTGCTGACCGTCAATATCAGCGAGCGCACGACGGCGACCAAGGCCGGCGCGAGTTCGGGCAACAAGACTGGCAGCGCAAGCTTCACCAGCCCGGGCCTGCTGGCCGGCGTGATCGGTGCCGGCGTGGCGCTGGAATCGGGCACCAAGTTTGCCGATGGCGACAACCAGAGCGCGTCGAACAACTTCACCGGCACGATCGGTGTGACCGTCACCGAAGTGCTCCCGAACGGGAACCTGATCGTGGCCGGCGAAAAGCAGGTCGCGATGAACAAGGGCACCGAGTTCATCCGCTTCTCGGGCATGGTCAGCCCCGACACGATCCAGGCCGGCAATATGGTCTCGTCCAACGTGATCGCCGATGCGCGCGTCGAATACCGCACCAACAGCCGCCTCGATCGCGCTGAAGTGACGTCGATGCTGTCGCGTTTCTTCCTGTCGATGCTGCCGTTCTGAAAGACCCTGACCATGCGTAAATTTGCTTCCGTTGTCCTGCTGGCCGCCATCGTTGGCGGCATCGCGCCCCTGGCCCACGCCGAGCGCCTGAAGGACCTGGCCACCATCGCCGGCGTACGCCAGAACCAGTTGTCCGGCTACGGCATCGTCGTGGGCCTGGACGGCACCGGCGACCAGACCAGCCAGACGCCATTCACCGTGCAGTCGATCCGCGCGATGCTGCAGCAGAAGGGCGTCAACCTGCCGGCCGGCACCCAGCTGCAACTGAAGAACGTGGCGGCCGTCATGGTCACGACCTCGCTGCCGGCGTTTGCCCAGCCGGGCCAGACGCTCGACATCACCGTGTCGTCGATCGGTAACGCCAAGAGCCTGCGCGGCGGCACACTGCTGATGGCGCCGCTGCATGGCGCCGATGGCCAGGTCTATGCCATGGCCCAGGGCAATCTGGTGGTGGGCGGCGTGGGCGTCCAGGCGCAGGGCGGCGGCGCGCAGGTGCAGGTCAATCACCTGGCCGTCGGTCGTATCTCGGCCGGCGCCACGGTCGAGCGCGCCGTTGCATCGAACCTGGGCGAGAACAACCAGATTCGCCTGGAACTGAAAGAGACCGATTTCGCCACCGCCGCGCGCGTCGTCGACGCTGTCAACGACCAGTTCGGGCCGGGCATTGCCACGGCGCTGGACGGGCGCGTGGTGCGCGTGCGCACGCCATCGTCGAGCGACCAGCGCGTGGCCTTCCTGGGCATGCTGGAACAGATCGACGTCAACCAGCCGCTGGCCTCGGCCAAGGTCATCATGAACGCCCGCACCGGCTCGGTCGTGATGAACCGCGCCGTGATGCTCGACAACTGCGCGATCTCGCACGGCAACCTGTCGATCACCATTGGTTCCGATACGCAGGTGAGCCAGCCGAACGCACTGGCCGGCGGCCAGACCGTCGTCACGCAGAACCAGTCGGTCGAAATCAAGAAGGAACCAGGCCAGATGATCAATGTGAAGGGCGGGGCATCGCTGGCCGAAGTGGTCAAGGCGATGAACTCGATCGGCACCACCCCGCAAGACTTGCTGGCCATCCTGCAAGCGCTCAAGGCCGCCGGTTCGCTGCGCGCCGAGCTCGAAATCATCTAAATCAAGAGACACGCCATGATCGCCTCGCCCAACCTTGACCAGACCAGCAAGCTCGCGCTCGACACGAACAGCCTCAACGGGCTGAAGAACAGCGCGAAAGCCGGTACGCCGGCCGCCATGAAAGAAGCGGCGACCCAGTTCGAGGCGATGTTCATCAACATGATGATGAAGAGCATGCGCGATGCCACGCCGCAGGAAGGCATGACCGACAACCAGCAGACCAAGACCTTCACGACGATGCTCGACCAGCAGACCAGCCAGAACCTGGCCAAGCGTGGCGTCGGCCTGGCCGACGTGCTGGTGCGCCAGCTGAGCGCGAACCAGATGGGGCAGCAGGCGCTGGCCATCGGCGCCGATGGCATGGGCGGCGACGCCGCCGCTGGCGCCGGCCGCCTGACGCCGTCGCTGAACAACGCCGCGGCCCTGTACGGCAATGGCGCGGCGCTGGGCGCGGGCGCGGCGGCCAATGCGGTATCCGGCACTGCCGCCAGCAAGGCGCCGCCGCTGCCGGCAACGACCGAGACGGGCCGGGTCCAGGCGCCGCACGTGCGCGCGTTCCAGGAAAAACTGCACGAGCACGCCCATGCGGCCGAGCAGACCACCGGCGTGCCGGCCAAGTTCATGCTGGGTCAGGCTGCGCTCGAGACCGGCTGGGGCAAACGCATGATCAGGAACGCCGATGGCAGCAACAGCAACAACCTGTTCGGCATCAAGGCCGGGGCCAGCTGGAAAGGCAAGGTCGCCACTGCCGTCACCACCGAATACGTGAATGGCAAGCCGCAGACGAAGGTCGAGAAATTCCGCGCCTACGACAGCCCGGCCGATTCGTTCCGCGATTACGCCAACATGATCGCGAAGAATCCGCGTTACGAAAAAGTCATCGGCAGCAGCGACGCGGCCACCTTTGCCCAGGGCCTGCAGCGCGCCGGCTATGCAACCGATCCGAATTACGCGGCCAAGCTGACCCGCCTGATCAAGAATTCGCTGGCGTAACGATCGCGTGCGCCCATTGACGCCATTCTTATGTCAGCCGACCGTCAAGTTTTTTGAAAAACTGCCGTTGACTGTACTGTCACAGAGAGAAAAAAATTATGTCAGGTAGCCTCCTCGCCATCGGTAAGACAGGGTTGTATGCAGCACAGGCAGCCCTGGCCACGACCGGCCACAACATCGCCAACGCGAACGTGGCGGGTTTCTCGCGCCAGACCGTGGTGCAGGCCACGTCGGCCGCGCTCGATACCGGCGTCGGCTTCCTCGGCACCGGGACCGAGATCGCGCAGATCAAGCGCTACAGCGATAATTTCCTGAACACGCAGGTGCGCTCCGCCCAGGCCAGCACCAGCGGCCTGGAATCGTATTATTCGCAGATCAAGCAGATCGACAACCTGCTGGCCGACACCACGTCGGGCCTGTCGCCGGCGATGCAGGGCTTCTTCAAGGGCGTGCAGGACATGGCCGCCAACCGCGCGTCGGTACCGTCGCGCCAGGCGATGCTGTCGAGCGCCGAAACGCTGGCCACGCGCCTGCAAGACCTCGACTCGCGCCTTGGCGAAATCCGCAGCGGCGTGAATGGGGAAATCGAAGCGAGCGTTACCGCCATCAACACCTACGGTTCGCAGATCGCCAAGCTCAACGAACAGATTTCCACTTTCGCCTCGTCCGCGACGCGCCCGCCGAATGACTTGCTGGACCAGCGCGACCAGGTGGTGCTCGAACTGAACAAGTTCGTCAAGGCCACCGTTACGCAGGGCGACAACAGCAGCCTGACGATTTCAATCGGTAACGGCCAGCCGCTGGTAGTGGGCAACGATTCGTTCCAGCTGGCGGCGATGGTCTCGCCAACCGACCTCACGCGCCTGGAAGTGGGTTACCAGGTTGGCACGAAGGTGGCGGTGCTGCCCGATGGCGCGCTCTCCGGCGGCAAGCTGGGTGGCGTGCTCGAATTTCGGACCGAAACGCTCGACAAGGCCCAGAGCGCGCTCGGCAAGATCGCGATCGGCATGGCCTTCGAATTCAACGCGCAGCACCAGCTTGGCCTGGACCAGAACGGTAATCCTGGCCAGCCGTTCTTCAGCGTGGCCCCCGCCTTTGTGGGCGCCAGCATCAACAACGCCAAGGGCACCAATGCCAATCCGGCGGCCGAGCTGACCGCGAAGGTGACCGATCCGGGCAAGCTCAAGGACAGCGACTACGAAGTCACGTTCAACGGCACGAGCTACAAGGTTGTGCGCCAGTCGGACAATGCCGAAGTGGGCACCGTCACGCCGGCTGCCGATGGCACGGCCACGTTCGAAGTGGACGGCGTCGAGTTCAATTTCAAGAACAATGCGCGCAACAAGGACACCTTCCTGGTGCGCCCGACCATCGACGGCGCGGCCAACTTCAACGTGCTGGCCAACGATGTGTCGCAGATCGCCGCCGCGGCGCCGATCCTGACCAGCATGCCGCTGACCAATACCGGCACCGCCAAGATCAGCGAAGGCAAGGTGTCCAAGGACTTCCTGACCGCGCCGGCGGCGCTGCCGGTCACGCTCGCCTTCGATGAAACCAGCGGCAACCTGACCGGCTTCCCGGCCGGCATGGTCACCGTGGTCAACAGCAAGGGCGAGTCAAGCCAGGTGAACGCCAATAGCGTCAAGTTCGACAACGGCTCGACCTACAGCTTCGGCGGCGTCAGCGTCACGATGACGGGCAAGCCGGGCAACGGCGACAAGTTCACGATCGCGACCAACAGCAGCGGCGTGGGCGACACACGCAACATCGCCGCGCTGGGCGAACTGCAGACCAAGAACATCTTCAACAACGGCACCGCGACGCTGACGTCGTCGTATGCGCAGATGGTCAGCCAGGTGGGCAACAAGACGCGCGAAGTGCAGGTCAATGCGCAGGCCGGCAACGCCTTGCTGGCGCAGGCCACCGGCGCCCAGGCCGATGTCTCGGGTGTGAACCTCGACGAAGAAGCCGCCAATCTCATCAAGTACCAGCAGGCCTATCAGGCGTCGAGCAAGGTCATGCAGATTGCCGGCACCATCTTCGACACGCTGCTGTCGATCAGCCGCTAACACAGCGAAAGAACATCATGCGTATCAGTACCGCGAACCTGTATGCCAACTCGACCAACCAGCTCAACACGCTGCAGGGCGCGCTCGCGCGCACGCAGATGCAGCTGTCGACCGACCGCCGCCTGTTGACCGCCGCCGACGATCCGGTCGCCTCGGCACGCGCGCTCGAAGTAAGCCAGTCGCAAGAGATCAACGCCCAGTTCGCCACCAACCGCAACAGCGCGAAGTCGTCGCTGGCGCAGGTGGAATCGACGCTGCAGAACACCGGGGACTTGTTGCAGGACATGCAGACGCTGGCCGTCTCGGCCGGTAATGCCACGATGCTGCCGAGCGACCGCGAAAAGCTGGCGACCGAACTCGAAGGCCGGCTGGCCGACCTGCTGGGCATCGCCAATACCGCCGACGGATCGGGCGGCTTTCTGTTTTCGGGTTACATGACCACCACCCAGCCGTTCACCAGTACCCCCACCGGGGCCGCCTACCAGGGCGACCAGGGCGTGCGCCAGTTGCAGGTCAGTGATTCGCGCAAACTGCCGCTGTCGGCATCGGGCAGCGCCATTTTCGAGGCGATCCCGACCGGTAACGGCACGTTCCAGACCCAGGCCGGCAGCGGCAACACGGGCGCGGCGCTGATCTCGTCCGGTTCGGTCGTGGACCGCCAGGCCTTCAATAGCACCAAGTACGGGATCGAGTTTGCCGTCAGCACCGACACGCCGCCCGTGACCACGTATGCGGTCTACAACACGAGCAGCAATCCGAAAGCCCTGGTCAGCGACGGCAACGCCTATGAAGCCGGCAAGCAGATCACCTTTGGCGGCATGGCCTTCGACATCAAGGGCGCGCCGGCCAATGGCGATACCTTCAGCGTCGAACCGAGCCAGAAGCAGTCGGTGTTTACCACCGTGACCGACCTGATCGCCACGCTGCGCCTGCCGGGCGACGGCTCGGCCGGCAAGGCGGCACTGACCAATGGCCTGAACACGGCCATCGACAACCTGAAGAATGCGCACGACAACGTGCTGACGGTGCAGTCATCGGTCGGCGCGCACATGAAGGAACTCGACTACCTCGACAGCACCGGCGACGACCTGGACATCCAGTACGCCGCCACGCTCGACGACCTGGTGGGCCTCGACACCGTCAAGGCCATCTCGGACTTCTCGCAGCAGCAATTGACGCTGCAGGCGGCGCAGATGTCGTTCAAGACGATGTCGGGCCTGTCGCTGTTTAACTACCTTTGATCTTCGGCGCGACTTTCCCGTTCACCTTCGGTGGTTGCTTCGCGGCGCTGATCTCGGCGCCGCAATTCGTATCGGGCGCCTTGTCGACGTTAATCAACGGCAGCAGGGCGGCCAGCGGGTTGATCGCTGCCAGTGCCACGGCCGCGCCAGCCTTGAGCGCCAGCGGGCCGGCGTGCGGACCCACCTTCGGATCGGTGAAGGTGCCGCGCGCATACAACGGCGTGCGCAGCGACAGGATGCGCGCACCCTTCGTTTTCGGCCGCACATCCACGTCGAGCTTCTCGGTGGCCAGATCCACGTAGCCGGTCGCGTTCACCACTGCATCTTCACTGTCGAGCACGAAGCGATCGATATTCGCGCGGCCATTGCGCACCGTGGTGGTCGCCGCCACGCAGTTGAGCATGGTCTGCTTGTCACCGAAAATCTTGACGTAGACGGCATTGGCCACGTTCAGGCCCGCCAGTTCGAGGACGAACTGGCTGACCGTGCCTTCGGTCACCACGGCATTGATTTCACCCTGCGACGTGCCCAGCATGGCCGCCACGGTATTGCCCTTGCCGACCAGCGCGCCGTCGCCATTGATTTCGCCAAAGGTCGCCTGCATCGATTGCAGCTTGGGGAACAGTTCACGGATCTTCACGCCGCGCGCCGCCAGCCGCGCCGAGGCGTCCAGCGTCTTGTCGCGACCGTCCAGCCGGATATTCGACGTGATGCGTCCGCCCGCCAGTGCAAAGCTCAGCGGGGTCAGCGTCAGGACCTTGTCCTTCATGCGGATCGTCGTATCGATGTCGCGCAGCGGAATGTTGGCAGTGCGCAGGATCTGCTTGCCAGTGAACTTGACCTCGGCGTCGAGCGCGCCCCATTTGGCCGTGTTGAACTGGTCGACCGGCAGGGCTTTGCCCGGCGCCGGCGCCTTGACCTTGCCTGCGGCCTTGGTGCCTTCGCCGGTGTCGGCGCCCACGGTCGGACCGAGGTCGGCCAGGCGCAGTTGCTGCGATGTCAGCGCGCCCGTCAGCAGCGGCCGCGGCTTGCGCTGGGCGTAGGCGAGCGTGCCGGCGATATCGCTGGCGCCGACCTTGCCGGTGAAATCCTTGTAGGTGAAGGTCCAGAACTCGCCGTCTTTCTTGCCCAGCAACGTGCCCTTGGTGGCATATGGCGGGGTTTCCGGCAGCAGCACGCCGGTCAGCCCGTACAGGTCGGCCATGCTGGCGCCGGCCAGTTGCATCTTCAATGCAAAGCCCGACAGCGAGCGCGGATCGCGGATGATGCCGCGCAGGCCGAGCTTGTTGTCGCCGGCGGTGGCCTCTGCTTCGATCGGGAAGCTGGTGTTGTCGCCAGTAAGCGAAAGAACCGCGCCGGCCTTGCCGCCGCCGGTGATCTTTGCCTTGTTGTAGGTGCCAGCCAGGGTGAACGCCAAACCATATGGCGGCACGCCGACCGCGGTGGAGGCGTTTTCGCCGCCCTTGATCGAATCGGCGGTGGCGCGCAAATCAAGACCAACCGGCTCATCCACGTAGCGCACCTTGGCGCTGTCGAAGGCCAGGCGTTGCAGATCGACCTTCCATGCGGAAGGGCCATTGTCCTTGAAGGTCCACGAATTGCTGCCATCGGCGCGGCGCTGGACCGCGATGTCCGGATTGGCCAGGCGCAGGTCGGTGATCACGACATCCTTCGTCAGCAGCGGCAGGATGCGCACGCCAGCCTCGACGCGCTGGGCGGCGGCCATCTGCTTGCCGACCGTGCTCCAGGCAGGATTGCTCATGTAGACGTTATCGGCCGTGATATGCGGTTGCGGCACGAAACGCCGCCAGCCGGTCTCGCCGTTGCGATCGCGCTGGAACCTGACGTCCAGGTCACCGCGGATGGCGAATTCGCGCCCGGTCGTCTCCGACACCTTGCGGTTGATGTACGGACGCAGCATGTTCCAGTCGAACAGCATGAGGAACAGGATTACTGCCACGGTGATGGCCAGCAAGATCCAACCGGTGATTTTGAGAGGTCTGGAAAGGGTCATTGTCGATCGTGCCCATGAGTGGGTCGGCGGCTGGCGCAGCGAGGCACCGGGATTGTCAGGCTAGCAGGGTCCAGGCAATATTGTTGGTTGGCTAAGTCGCACTACTGCACATTTAATTGGTATTTTTTTATGCTTGACGTCAGGTAAGGAAAAATTCAAGTCCACGTGCCATTGCCGGGAAGGTTGCCGCACCGTGGTCTTCGTGCGCCAGCAGGTGGAACTGCACACGCGCCAGGGTAGTGGTCTTTTGCAGTCGCTCGCCCAGTTCGCGCGCGTTGTCCACCATGCGGCGCGCGGCGGCGATGGCGTCACGGCCCTGCAGCGGACCATTCGCGATTGACGGTTGTTCCAGCTCGCCCACGGCCAGCATCAGCGACGGTCTCGAGGACAGGGCAGCAACGCGCCGGCCGAAGCCGTCCATCCCGCCCAGCACCACGCGCTCGCGGTACCAGATCGACGGGCTGGCCGCCAGGTAAGTCTGGAACATCGCCGGGCGGGTGAACAATGCGTGCAGTGTGCACAGGCCGCCGTACGAATGGCCATACAGCGCCTGGCGCCCCGGGTCGAGCGGTGCCAGTGTCGCGATCAGCGGCTTGAGTTCGCGCTCGATAAAGTCGAGAAACAGGTCGGCGCCGCCTTCCTTCGCAGGACCATCCGCACCCGACGGCGGCGTGTAGTCGCGCCCGCGCCCCATCCCGTAGTCGAACTCGCCCGGATAGCCAATGCCGACGACCACGGGCAGCGCAGTGCTCCGCGGCAGGATCGTGCGCGCCATCAGCGCCAGCGTCGGGAAGGTCGCGTTGCCGTCCAGTGCGTAAATCACCGGATAGCCGGCCGGCGGGGGCGGGGTGGTCGGGATGCTGATGAAGATGCGGTAGGTCTGGCCGGTGATGGGCGAGGTGATGTCGCGTTGCCGGGCCTGGTGCAGCGTGGCGGGTTGCCAGTCAGCGGCGGCGCGGGCCAGGGGCGTGGCCATGACGGACAGGGCGGCAGCGGCGAGGATGCGGCGGCGCGGGAGAACAGTCGGAACGGCAGCAGGAGTGGCCATGCGCTTGATGAAAGATGAGAATGATTCTCATTGTAGCGCAGTGCGATGGCGCCGTTATCCCGGCGCGGGCACCACCGGCCTGGCCACCGGCTGCGCACCCGCTGTCCCCGGCTGCGGATTGCTGGCGCGCGGCAACGATCTGCTCACTTCGATGCCCTGGTTGAACAGGTTGACGATCGGCGCGCCCAGGTAGGGCAGCACTAAGCTCAGCGTCAAAAAGCCCACGCCGAGCGTGATCGGAAAGCCGATGCCGAAGATGTTCAGCTGCGGCGCGGCGCGCGTCAGGATGCCGAGGGCGACCTGCGTGATCAAGAGCGCAGCGATGATCGGCATGGCGATCTGCAGCCCGGCCGAGAAGATGCGCCCGCCCCAGCGCACCAGTTCGAGCGCGGTGTTCGATGAAAACGGGGTGTCGGTAATCGGCATCGTGATGAAGCTTTCGGCCAGCGCCTCGAGCAGAATCAGGTGGCCGTTCACGGCCAGAAAGGCCATTGTCGCGACCAGCGCCATGAACTGGCTGATGGCAGATGAGCGGCCGCGCGTGCTGGGGTCGAAGAACATCGCGAAACCCAGGCCCATCGTCTGGCTCGAGACCTCGCCGGCGTACTCGATGGCGGCGAACACGATGCGCATGGCAAAGCCCATCGCCAGTCCGATGATCATTTCCTTGGTCAGGATGAGCAGGCCCGCCCACGAGGTCGGGTCGGCCGCCGGTACGGCCGGCACGAGCGGCGCGATGACGATCGCCAGCAGGATGCCGAGCGAGACCTTGGCGCGCACCGGCACGCCGGCATTGCCGAACAGCGGGGCGGCAGCGATCAGGCCGAGAATGCGTGACAACGGCCACAGCAGGCCGGCGATCCAGGCATTCATTTCCGCCGAAGTCAGCGTCAGCATCGGGCGCCTCCGGGCGTGCGCACGCGGGCCTTAACCGATCAGGCCGGGAATACCCGTGAACACCTGGCGCATGTAATCCAGCATCACCGACAGCATCCACGGCCCGGCCACCACCAGCGTGACGAACACGCCGACCAGCTTCGGGATGAACGACAGCGTGGCCTCGTTGATCTGGGTCGCGGCCTGGAAAATACTGATGACCAGGCCGACGATCAGCGCCACCAGCAACAGCGGGGCCGACACCATCAGGGTCACTTCCATGGCCGTGCGGCCCATCGTCATCACGCTCTCGGGAGTCATCGCGCGGGCCCTCTAGTAGAAGCTCTGGGACAGCGAGCCCAGCAGAAGTTGCCAGCCGTCGACCAGCACGAACAGCATCAGCTTGAACGGCAGCGCGATGACGGCCGGCGACATCATCATCATGCCCATCGCCATCAGGACCGAGGCGACCACCATGTCGATGATCAAGAACGGGATGAAGATCGCAAAGCCGATCTGGAATGCCGTCTTGAGTTCACTCGTGACGAACGCGGGAATCAGGACGCGCAGCGGAATGTCTTCGGGGCCCTGCAGCGCCGGCGACCGCGAAATCTTGACGAACAGCGCCAGGTCGGATTCGCGCGTCTGCTTGATCATGAATTCCTTGAGCGGCACGGCGCCCCGGTTCATGGCCTCGGTCATCTGGATCTGATTGTTCTGCAGCGGCAGGTACGCTTCGCTGTAGATGCGGTCGAAGGTCGGCCCCATCACGAAGAACGTCAGGAACAATGCCAGCCCGACCATGACCTGGTTCGGCGGCGCAGTCTGCGTGCCGAGCGCCTGGCGCAGCAGCGAGAGCACGATGATGATGCGCGTGAAACTCGTCATCATCAGGAGCGCAGCAGGCAGGAAGGTAAGCGAGGTCAGCAGCAGCAGTGTCTGCACCGGCAGCGAATATGCGGTGCCGCCGTTGGCCGCCGGGCTGCTCTGGAATGCCGGGATGCCGGGCTGGGCCGCTGCGATCAGCGGCAGCAGGGCCAGGCCAGCGGCCAGCCACAGGTGTTTATGACGCATTGCGTTTGTCCATCGTGTTCTTGAGCCAGTCGGCGAAGCGCGTGGCCGGCATGCTGCCTGGCGCGGCGCCCGTGCCCGAGCCCAGGTCGACGTCCTGGCGCGGCATCGTGTGCAGCGCATTGACGCGCCCCGGTGCGGCGCCGACGACGATCCACTGGTCGCCCACCTCCACCACCATGATGCGTTCGCGCCCGCCAAGATTCAGTGCGCCGACCACGCGCAGGTTGGCCAGCCCGCCGCCCGGCTTGGGGCCGTAGCGCTTGAGCAGCCAGGCCAGGCCGATCAACAGGCCCAGCACGAGCAGCAGCGCGAAAATCGTTTGCAGCAGGCCCGCCGCGCCGGGGCCGTTCGACGCCGGCAGCGCGACCTGCGGCGCCGGGCGCATCGGGGCGATGGCAGGGGCAGTGGTCGTCGTGGATGGCGCCGGCGTCACCACGGTGCTCGCAGGGACGGCAGGCTCGGCAGGTACGACAGCATCGCCCGGCAGCGCGGCAACGGGCGGTGCAGTGACGGTGGGCACGGTGGCTGGTGCCGGCACGGCGGGCGTGGCCGGCCGGCCCGTGGTGGTGTCGGTTGTCGGCGCTGCTGGCTGGGCCAGCGCGAGGGGCGCCGCCAACAGCAGCAGCGCCGCAATGGTCGTGAAATGGCTGGCGGCGACGCGGGGTGCGATCATTTATTGAGTTTGCGAATCCGCTCGGACGGCGTGATGATGTCGGTAAGCCGGATGCCGAACTTGTCGTTTACGACCACCACCTCGCCCTGGGCGATCAGGCAGCCATTGACCAGCACGTCCATCGGTTCACCCGCCAGGCCGTCGAGCTCGACCACCGAACCCTGCGCCAGTTGCAGCAGGTTCTTGATGGCGATCTTGGTGCGGCCCAGTTCGACCGTCAGTTGCACCGGGATGTCGAGGATGAAGTCGATATCGTTCGGCGTTTCGTTGCGCGCGCCCTTGTTCGAAAAATCCTTGAACACGGCTGCAGCGGCCACCGGCGCGGCGGCTGCGGTGGACGTCTGGCGTTCGAGCGCTGCGGCTTCGGCCGCGGCCTGTTCGGCAATAGCGGCGCCCCAATCGTCGTCGATGTGTTCCTGGTCTTCCTGATTGTCGGACATGGTGTTCTCCTGTGCGGCGGGCGCTGCGCGCCTCGCCAATATACCGATTACTTGTTGAATGTGTCGCTGTTGGCGAGCAGCTTCTCGACCTTCAGCGCATATTGTCCGCTGAAGACGCCGTAGCTGCAGTCCATCACGGGCACGCCATCGACGGTGGCCTGCACCATCTCGGGCACCACGATCGGGATCACGTCGCCGATTTTCATGTTGAGGATTTCATCGAAATTGGCCTTGCCGTGGCCCAGCACCGCGACCAGTTCGACTTCGGCGACCTGGATCTGCTGCGTCATCAGGCGCACCCAGCGCTTGTCGACTTCGAGTGCCTCACCCTGCAGGCTCGAGGTCAGTGCATCGCGGATCGGTTCGATCATCGAATACGGCATGCAGAAGTGGATCTGGCCCGACACCGAGCCCAGCTCGACCGTGAAGGTGCACGACACCACCACTTCGTTCGGCGTGGCGATGTTGGCGAACTGCGTGTTCATCTCGGAACGGATGAACTCGAACTCGACCGGGAACACCGGCTCCCACGACTTGGCGTAGGCCTCGAACACGATATCGAGGATCCGCATGATGATGCGCTGCTCGGTCTGGGTAAAGTCGCGGCCCTCGACGCGGGTATGAAAGCGCCCGTCGCCACCGAACAGGTTGTCCACCAGCAAGAACACGAGGCCTGGATCGAGCACCATCAGCGCCGTGCCGCGCAGCGGCTTCATGTGCACCAGGTTCAGGTTGGTCGGAACGACCAGATTGCGGATGAATTCGCTGTACTTCGATACCCGCACCGAGCCGACCGACACTTCGGCGCTGCGGCGCAGGAAGTTGAACAACCCAATCCGCAAGTACCTGGCGAAGCGCTCGTTGATGATCTCGAGCGTCGGCATGCGGCCGCGCACGATGCGCTCCTGCGTTGCCAGGTTGTAGGTGCGGACCCCCGAGGTGTCTTCAGGCGCCGAGATGTCGTCCTGATCGCCGTTGACCCCTTTTAAGAGGGCATCGACTTCTTCCTGGGAGAGGAAATTATCGGCCATGTTTGTCTGGATTTACTGGATGATGAACGAGGTGAATAATACGTCGGACACTTCCTGTTCGTCGCCATCTTTCTCGAAGGGCTCGGTAGTGGCGGTCCGGATCTCGGTCGCGAGCTGCTGCTTGCCCTCGACGGTGCTGATCTCGGATGCCTTTTTACTCGACAGCAGCAACAGCATGCGGTTGCGCACGATCGCCATATTGTCCTTGACCAGCGTGGCCTGCTCGGGGCCTGCCACCTGCAGCGTGAACTGGACTTGCAAATACTGTTCGCCGTTTTCCGGTTGCAGGTTCACGGTGAACGATTCGATCGGCACGTATTCGGGTTTGGCATCCGGGTTCTTCTTTTTCTTTTTCTTGGTTTCCTTGGCCGGTGCGTCTTCTTCTTCGCCATGGGCGGCCGCGCCCTGCGTGAAGTACCAGCCCGCACCCGCGCCTGCGCCCAGCACCAGCACGGCGGCGAGGATCATGATGATCAGCTTTTTCTTCGAGCCGGAAGGTGCTGCTGCGGTGTCCGCTTTCGGATCAGCTTTCATTTTCGGATTCGCTTTCAAGTTGTGTCTTTGCCGCTGGTTGGTGAGGGTTCGTCATTATGGCATTGTCGCGGAAAGATGCGTCCCGGCAAGCCTCGAAAAGAGGGGAGAAGGCGTGGTAATCCGTGTGATTGTTGCTGAGGTGCGATGACTGAATGGAAAAGGGCGGCCACGTGGCCGCCCCCTTGATGCCAGAGCGGCATCAGGCAAACAGATCGACCATCCCGCGGTCGCCAATCGACACGGTGCGCGTGCGCGGCGCGACCTCGTTCACGGCCGGTGCAGCGTCCTGGCCATCGCCCGTCAGGCCACCGGCGCCGCCCTGGCCGCCCTGGGCCCGGCGGTCGCTGTCCTGCTGTTGCTGGCGCTGGTCGGGCACGTTGGCGTCGACCGTGGCGTTGCCCAGTGCGATGCCGCTTTCGCTCATCATCTCGCGCAGGCGCGGCAGGGCGTTTTCAAGCGCCTGGCGCACGTCGAGCTGGTCGGACGAGAAGGCGACCGTGGCCTGGTCGTTGGTCACGTTCAGCACGATCTGCACCGGTCCCAGGTCAGGCGGATTCAGCGTGAGCGTGGCGGCTTGTTCCTTGCCGACCATGTACACGATGCGCTGGCTGACCTGGTTGTCCCAGGCCTGGGTGCCCAGGCGCGCCGGGATGCGGTCGCCCGGCATGGCCGGATTGCCCGTTGCATCGACCTTGCCTGCCTGCGCCTGCAGTGCGGCCAGCGGGGCCGGAGCTTCTTCGGCCACCGGCAGCTGCTGTTGCTGGGTGTCGCGCAGCTGGGCCTGGAACTGGCCGACGTCCTGCTCGCCCTGCGGCAGCGCGGTGCCGGGCGCCTGCGTCGTGCGCAGTTCGGCGGGTGCCTGCTGCACGCCGCTGGCCAGTGCCTGGCCCTTGCCGCCGGCGCTGGCATCCGTGTCGTCGGTAGCGCCGGTGGTCATGGCCTTCAGATTGTCGAGCGCCGTGTCGAGCGCCGTCAGTTGTGCGTCGGCTTCCGTGGCGGCGCCGGTTGCCGCAGCCTCCGTGGTCACGACCGTGGCGGTGCTGGCCGGCTGGGTCAGGCTGGCCATGAAGGCGAGCATGTCGGTCACTGGCGTGGTGGCTGCAGCAGCGGCCGCGGCGGCTTCTGCGGCGGCTGCATCCTCGGCGTCGCTGGCCGCGTCTGCCGTGTTGCTGGTGGCCGCCTGTGTGGACTTGGCGTCGCCATCGTGCATCGGCGGGCGGATGCTCGACCGGGTCGGGCCGTCGCGCACCGGCTCGCGGGTGGCCGGCTTGTCGGCGGTGGCCGGCTTTGGTCCCTGCGCCGGTTTCGGTTGCGCCGCCGGTTGCGGCGCCGGCGCGGCCGGCTGGCGCGTAGCCATTTCGCGGTTCAGCGTGGCACTGAATCCGCCAGTACCGCCGCTGCGTGCTGCGTCGGCCAGGCGATCCGGCGTGGCCGGGCGCTGCGTCATTGCGCTGGCGCCGGTGACCTGGAACGGTAGGGGATTGGTCTGCATCGTCATGGTGGGCTCGAAGTTCGACGTGGGTTCAGCGTTGTTTGTAACGGGCGCCACGGGCTGCGTGGTCATCCATCTGTTTCTGGTCGCGTTTGTTCTCGACCTTGAGTGCTTCGCTTGCCGCGCGTTCATTCAGCGTTCGGTAGGACAGGCGCTTGCGCTCGCTGTCCTGCCAGGTCGTGCGCTCGAACGTCGCCTTGTTCTGTGCATGTTTGAGTACGTCGCGCTGGCCACTCAGTGCGTGATCCAGCTTGCCGATGAAGGCAACGAAGTTGTGGTACGCGAACGGCGTGATGCCGTCCATCTGGGCGGCGTCGAGCTTGCGCGCGTACTCGTCGCGGTAACCGACCAGCATGGCCAGCTTCTGCTCGGCATCCTCGACCAGTTTCAGGGCCGCACCGAGCCGCTTGGCGGCCGCGTCGGAATCGCGTTGCGCCAGGTCGATCAGTGTTTCAAGAGCGGAAGCTTGTGCCATGGTGAATTACATTCTACCGGCATGACATTGCCCGCAATCACTAGAATAGCGTGGTCAATCGCCCCAAGCTCTCGGGAAGCGAGGCGTTGTCGTGGATTTCCTGGCACAGGAATTCCTCGATCTCGGTATTCTTGGCAATCGCCTGGTCGAGCACCGGATCGCTGCCAGCCGCGTAGGCGCCCACGCTGATCAGGTCGCGCGAGCGCTGGTAGCGCGAGTACAGCTGCTTGAGCTTGCGCGCCGCCAGCTGGTGCTCGTGCGTGGTGATCGAGTGCATGGCGCGCGAGATCGATTGTTCGATGTCGATCGCCGGATAGTGGCCGGCTTCGGCCAGGTGGCGGTTGAGCACGATGTGGCCGTCGAGAATACCGCGCGCCGCATCGGCGATCGGATCCTGCTGGTCATCGCCCTCGGACAGCACGGTATAAAACGCCGTGATCGAGCCGCCGCCTTCCAGGCCGTTGCCGGCCCGTTCCACCAGCACCGGCAGCTTGGCGAACACCGATGGCGGATAGCCCTTGGTTGCCGGTGGCTCGCCGATCGCCAGCGCGATTTCGCGCTGCGCCATTGCGTAGCGGGTCAGCGAATCCATGATCAGCATGACGTTCTTTCCCTGGTCGCGGAAGTATTCGGCAATGGCGGTGGCGTAGGCCGCGCCCTGCAGGCGCAGCAGCGGCGGCGAGTCGGCCGGCGCGGCGACCACGACCGAGCGCGCGCGGCCTTCCGGCCCCAGAATCTGGTCGATGAATTCCTTGACCTCGCGGCCCCGTTCGCCGATCAGGCCGACCACGATGATTTCGGCCTCGGTGTAACGCGCGATCATGCCGAGCAGGACCGATTTACCGACACCGGTACCGGCAAACAGGCCCAGGCGCTGGCCACGGCCGACCGTCAGCATCGAATTGATGGCGCGCACGCCGACGTCGAGCGTGTCCTTGATCGGCGCGCGGTCGAGCGGATTCACGGGGCGTGCGTTCAGCGGCGCCATGTCGGACGTGCCGAGCGGGCCCAGGCCATCGAGCGGCCGGCCGGCGCCATCGACGACGCGGCCCAGCAGCTGGATGCCCACCGGCAGGTGGCGTGCGCGGTCCTGCGGCCGGCGCCGTCCATGCGGCACGCTGCCCGGTGGCGGCAGCACGCTTTCGACAGGGAACACGCGCGAGCCGGGCACGACGCCTTCGGTATCGCTTTGCGGCATCAAAAACAGGCGCTCGCCTTCGAAACCGACGACTTCGGCCTCGATCTGACCACTGGCGGTGGGGATCGTGCAGGCTGCGCCCACGGCCAGGCGCAGGCCGACGCACTCCATGACCAGGCCCGCCACGCGCGTGACGCGCCCCGAAATCTGCAGCGGCTCGGCAAAGCTGACGAGCGTGTCGCAATCGCGGATATACGCTTTCCAGCGCGCCGTGTGGCGGTCGTGCGACGTCACCTGGGGCGGGTGCGGGGCGGTGTGGTCGTCCATATCAGGGGCTCAGCCAGTCGACGTTGGCGGCCAGCGCATGGGTCAGGCGTTGCCAGCGGGCTTCTACCTGGGCATCGATCTGGTTGCTGGCGGTCTCGACGCGGCAACCGCCGCGCGCGATCGCTGCGTTCTCGATGATGCGCCAGCCGCCGGTGGCCAGTTCTTCGGCCATGCCGTGGCGCACGAGTTCGGCATCGAGCGGATTGAGCGTCAGTAGGGCAGGCTGCTGCAGGATCGGCAACTGGTTGATGGCGTCGCGCACCACCGACATGATCAGTTCGGGGCGCACGTCCAGGCCGGTGCGCACCATGCCGCGCGCCAGGCGCAGGGCCAGATCGAGCACGTCTTTCGCGATCGTCTCGTCCGCCTGCGCCACGGCGTCGCCGAAGCTGGCGGCGACCGTCCGCAATTGATCGAGCTCTTGCCTGGCGGCTTCTTCGCCCTCGGCGCTGCCAGCAGCATAGCCTTCGGCGTGCCCTGCGGCGTGGCCTTCGGTATGCCCCTGCGCGCGGCCTTCGTCCAGGCCCTGCTGGAAACCTTCCTGGCGCGCCGCTTCGCGCATCGCTTCGAGTTCTTCGACGCTGGGCAGCATGACGTTCGGCGGCAGGTCGAGGCCGTTGATGGACACGCCCGCCGGTGGTGATGCTTCAGCGGCGCGCCGTGCAAGCGTGCTGGGGCGCTCGTCGCCAAACGAGGCCATCTCCCAGCGCTGGTAGGCGCTCTGCTGTTCTTTTGGTATTGCCATCAGACGAACGAATCCTCTCCTTTACCACCCAGGACGATCTGGCCTTCATCGGACAGCCGCCGCACGATCTGCAGAATCTGCTTCTGCTGGGATTCCACTTCAGACAAGCGTACCGGACCTTTCGACTCCAGGTCTTCGCGCATCATTTCGCTGGCACGCTGCGACATATTCTTGAACACTTTCTCGCGCAGATCCTGCGACGCGCCCTTGAGCGCGATGATCAGCATGTCGGACTGTACTTCACGCAGCAGCAACTGGATACCACGATCGTCGATATCGATAATATTGTCGAACACGAACATCTCGTCCATGATCTTTTGCGCCATGTCGTTGTCGTAGTTCTTGATGTTGTCCATCACGGCCGATTCCTGCTCGCCGCTCATGAAGTTCAAGATCTCGGCCGCCGTGCGCACGCCACCCAGCGACGACTTCTTGATGTGCTCGTTGCCCGACAACAGCTTGGTCAGCACGTCGTTCAGTTCGCGCAGCGCCGCCGGCTGCACGCCGTCGAGTGTCGCAATGCGCAGCACCACGTCGTTGCGCAACCGTTCGGTAAAGTTTGCCAGAATTTCACAGGCCTGGTCGCGCTCGAGGTGGACCAGGATCGTGGCGATGATCTGCGGGTGTTCGTTGCGGATGAGTTCGGCAACCGACACCGAGTCCATCCACTTCAGGCTCTCGATGCCCGACGCGTCCTTGCCGCCGAGAATACGGTTGAGCAGCACGGCCGCCTTGTCGTCGCCCAGCGCCTTGGTCAGCACCTGGCGGATGTATTCGTCCGAATCCAGGCCCACGGTCGAGTGCAGATTGGTCTCGGTGACGAAGTCTTCGAGCACCGTCACCACCTGGTCATGTTGCACCGCCTTCATCTGCGCCATCGCGGCGCCCAGCTTGAGCACCTCGCGCGGACCGAGGAACTTCATCACCTCGGCCGCTTCGGCTTCGCCCAGGGCCAGCATCAGGATGGCGGCCTTGTTGGTATTGTCTTTGTCTTTATCACTCATTTGAACCCAACCATCCCTTGATTACGTTGGCGACGATGCGCGGATCCTTGTTTGCCAGCTCCTGCGCCATTTTCAGGTTGGCGCGGTAGCCCATGTCCTGGCGTATCTTTTCTTCTTCCTTGATCGCTTCTTCGGCCGGCGTGTCGGCGACTTCTTCTTCGGCGTCCTCGTCCTTTTCTTCGTCCTTCGGCTCTTCCGGCACGGCGGTGGCTTCGTCGAACTTCTTGATGGCCGGGCGCAGCAGCGGACGCAGGAAGCGGAAGTACAGGAACGCGATCACGGCAGCGACAAACGCATAGCGGGCCAGGTCCTTGAACAGCGGGAAGTTCGCCGGATCGCTCCACCAGGTCGGTTCTACCACTGCCTCGGCCGGTTTGTCCACGCCGTCGAATGGCGCGTTGGTCACGTTCAGCGTATCGCCGCGTGCCTGGTTGTAGCCCATCGCCTGCTTGACCAGCTCATTGATCTGGGCCACTTCGGCTGCCGCCAGCGGACGCACGGTGACCTTGCCGGTGGCCGGGTCGACGATGCGGCGGTGATTCACGACCACGCCGACCGTCAGGCGCTTGATGCCGCCCATCGGACGCTGCTCGTAGCGGATGGTCTTGTCGACTTCATAATTCGTGGTCGAGTTCTTGCTGGTCGGGGCAGTCGGCTGGGCGGCTTCGGCCGGCGGCGCACCCTGGATCGGCGCCGTGTTCACGCCCGGCGGCTGGTTCGACAGCGCGCCCGGCACGCCGGAGGCAGCAGTGCCCGCGCCGACGACTTCCGAACTTTGCGTGCTGCGGATCGCCTGCGGTTCCGGCGGCGAATTCGGCTTGTACATTTCGGCGGCGGTATCGACCTGGGCGAAGTCCACTTCAGCGGTCGCTTCGGCGCGCACATTGCCTTCGCCGACGAGCGGCTTGATGATCGACTCGACCTGCTTGATGATGTTCTGCTGGACCTGGTCGACGTACTTGAGCTGGGTCGGATCGAGCGACTTGCCGCCCGCGCCCTTGTTGCTGGTATCCGACAACAGCGCGCCGTTCTGGTCGACGACGGTGACGTTGCCGGTGGTGAGTTCCGGCACGCTCGACGCGACCAGATGGACGATGGCGCTGACCTGGCCCGGATCGAGCGCGCGGCCCGGCTGCAGGTTCAGCAGCACGGACGCGGTCGGCTTTTGCTGGTCGCGCACGAAGACGGACGGTTTCGGCAGCGCCAGGTGGACGCGCGCCGCGGCGACCGAGCCCAGCGACTGGATCGAACGCGCCAGCTCGCCTTCGAGCGAGCGCTGGTAATTGACCTGTTCCAGGAACTGCGAGACGCCCAGCTTTTGATTCTCCATCAGCTCGAAGCCGACATTGCCGCCTTTCGGCAAGCCCTGGGCCGCGAGCTTCAGGCGCAGGTCGTGGATGTGCTCGGCCGGCACGAGGATCGCGTTGCCGCCTTCCGAAAACTTGTACTGCACACCCATCTGGTCGAGCGACGCGGTAATCGCGCCGCCGTCACGGTCGCTGTAATTGGCGAACAGGACCCGGTATTCCGGCGCCTGGCTCCACATCCAGACCGCAATCATCAGTGCCAGGATGAGCGCGACGCCACCGCCCGCAGCGACCCGCTTGCCCATCGTCGTCTGGAAAAACGACGGGGTAGCGGGGGCCGGCGTGCCTGGTGGCGTGTCGATAAGGTTTTCAGCAGTTGCTGCCATGGTGGAGGGGCCTGGTCAAAATGGGTGGAATAGTCAGCATTATGGAGCCACCAGGCAACATTCAAACCCCGAAATAGCGGGCGTTTACGGGCCTGATTCGCCCGTCGGATTTGCTGCTGCGCTGCTATTCTGCTTTCCTGAGTGCATTTGTGGATGCGTCTGCAAGGCGATAACAGCGGAGGGCAAGATGAGTATTGGCGGCATCGGCGGGATTGATACAAGCCGGATCCAGGCCATGATGGAGCAGCTCAAGGCGGCAGCGACCAAGGCGTCGGCGGCGCCCGAGGCAGCCAGTGGCCTGGGTGGCGCGAGCGCGATCGGCGGCAAACCGACGGTCAAGCTCGATTTTGCAGAAGCCCTGCACAGTACGCTGCAGGGCGTGAGCGACCGTTCGGCCGAGGCGCAAGCCCTGAGCAAGCGGTTCACGATGGGCGACGACACAGTCAGCCTGTCGGACACGATGGTGGCGATGCAGAAGTCCAGCATCGCGTTCCAGGCGACTGTGCAGGTTCGCAACAAGATGATGTCCGCGTATCAGGACATCATGAACATGCAGGTGTAGTTGGCCCTAGCGGTCGAGCGTATCGAGCTTGCGGTCGAGCACGTCGCCACGCGTGCGCATGGTCTGCTCGGCCTGTTGCAGCGTGCGTTCGGTGACGCCATCGATGGCCGGGCCGCTCGCCGGCACGATGCGCGGCGTAATCACGACAATCGTCTCGGTGGCTGCGCCACCGTCGTCGGTGCTGCCAAAGGCGCCGCCAATCACCGGAATATCCGACAACAGCGGGATGCCCAGGCGCCGGTAGGTGCGGCTGCGCTTGATCAGGCCGCCGATCAGCACCGGTTGCCCGTCGCTGGCCACCAGCTGCGTGTTCACTTCGGTGGTCTTCTTCGAGGGAATACCGGCCGATACCGAGCCCGAGCTCACTTCAGGCCGGATCTTCATCATGATGCGGCCGTCGGCATCGACCGACGGCGTCACGCGCAGGATCACGCCGGTGTCCAGGAACTCGATCGACTCGGAGGTGACGTTGTTGATCGTCGTCGTCAGGCGGTAGCCCAGCTGGTCGCCGACATTCGTGCTCGCTTCCTGGTCTTCGAGGGCAAGCAGGCGCGGCGTTGCCAGTGTGTGAACGCGGCCCTTGTTGCTCAGCGCGCTCAGGTACGCCTCGATATTCCCATTGACCAGGTTCAGGAAAAAGCGCGGGCCGGCGCGCGTGGCAAAGCCGGTCGTGCCCACCGTGTCGGGGCCGTCCCCGCTGAACACGCGTGACCAGTCGACGCCGAAATTCTCGTTCTGGTCGAGCGTGATTTCCAGGATCTTCGCTTCGATCAGGATCTGTTGCGGCGCGCGGTCGATTTCGCGCAGCACCAGTGCGGCACGCTCCAGGCCCGCCGCGGTCGCTTCGACGACGAGCGTCTTGGTCTGGTCTAGCACGGTTACCGTGCCGGGCACGCCGATCTGGCGCGCCAGGATGGCGCCCACCTTGGTCACGTCGGCGTAGCGCACCTTCATGGCCTTGACCTGCAGGATGGCGCTGCGCTCCGGGAGCCCCGTCTTCGGGTCCGAGATCAGGAAGCCGCCTGCGCGTTCCGTCACCGCATAACCGCCCGCTTCGGCGATCGCCTCGATCGCCTCGCGCACCGTCATGTCGTACAGGTTGATCGAAACGTTGCCGCCAACCCCCTTGCCGAGCACGATATTGATGCGCGCGCTGCGCGCAATCATGTTGAACAATTCCTCGATGGGCGTGTCGCGGAACGTATACGACATCGTCACCGGGGCCAGCGGTACCGGTGCGGCGGCCGTGCTCTTGACCGCCACGGCCGGCGCGGCAGTGTTCGCGGCTGCGGCCGCGGGCAGTGCGAGCGACGCCCAGGCTGCGCACAGGGCGACCAGCAGATAGCGCGGCGTCATTGGGTGTCCTTGTCCTGCATGGTCAGCAGGTGCTGGTTGCCGGCATGCGCCAGCAGCACGCCGCGCGCATCGATGCGCAGCACCGTGTAGCCGGCGACGCGCTCGCCGGTGGCCACGACATTGCCGTCGAGATTGGCCAGCGAGTGCGCGCCATTGAGCACCACGGCGCGCAGGCGTGGCGGCGTGGCCGGCACGGGGGCAATAGCGGTGCCGGCCAGCGGCGCGCTGGCCGGCAGCCGGCTGACGAACGGATCGCGCAGGTTGCGGGGAGGGTTGGCCAGCACGCTGGCTGCCATGCCGGCCAGGACCAGCGCCAGCGTCGGCATCAAGAGGTGTTTCATGGTGGTGTTCCAGTGTCGTAGATGACAAGCTGCAGGGTGATTGCGCGGTCGTCGGTATCGGGGGAGGCTTCCACGGTCAGGCGTTGCAAGCCGACAGTCGGCTGTTGCCGTTCGATCGCGGCGAGCCAGTCCAGCATGGCGGTGTACCCGCCGCTGGCCACGATCTCGACCGTGAGCAGGCGCACGCCCCCCACGGTGCGCTGCGCGCCCTGTGCCGCCGACAGCACGGCCACGCCGGATTGCGTGGCGCTGCGGCTGACCGCTGCAATGAGGGCCACCGGCTCCGGCGGCGCGGCCGCTGGCGTGATGGCAGGGGCGGGCGCCGACGGCGACAGGGCGACAGGCGCGGTTGCGCCTGACGCTTCCATCGCGGCCAGCGCGCTCTTGTGCTGCCGGTAGGCGGCCAGGGGCGCGCGCAGGGCCAGCGTCCATGCCAGCATCAGCACGATGACGACTGCGCCGCCCACGATCAGATTGAGCTGGCGCGCGGGCAGGGCGACGAGCAGGTCGCGCAGTTTCGGGCTCATGGCGCCTCCGGCGGCGGGACCAGCGTGACCACGGCGCGAAAATCGATTGCCGGCGTGGTCGGACTGGCGCTGCTCGAGAGCAGCTCGACGCCGTGCATGCCCGGCGTGCGCCCCAGGTTCGACAGGAAATCGGTGATGCCGTTGTAATCCGCAGCCTGGCCGGCCAGTTCGACGCTGCTGACCATGACCAGCGTGCTGCCGTCGGCGTTGCCGGTGGCGATCGTTGTCGCGCGGCCGTCTGGCACCGGGGCAGGCGCCGGTGCCGGCGCCGGTGCCGGGGCGTTGGCCGGCGCCAGTTGCAGGTCGCGTTGCAGGGTGACGGCGGTCAGCCAGGCCGTCTCGGGCAGCGCGGTGTCGATGGCGTTGGCCAGCATGGCCAGTTCGCCTTCGCGCCGCAGTGCGCGCAGCAGGCCCTGCTGTTGCAACACGCGCTCGCGCGCCGCGTGTTCGGTCGCTGCCTGCGCCTGGCTGGCGGTGGCTGCGCTGGCGGCCTGCTGCAGCGTGGCCGTGCGGCGCTCCAGCGCGGCGCTCTGCCAGCGCAGCGCGGCGCTGCCTGCCGCCGCAGCCACGACGATTGCCGCCAGCGCCAGGCCGGCGCGGCGCAGGGTGCGGCGCACGCGCACGCCGTCGCGGTAGCTGCGCGGGATCATGTCGATATCAGCCATCGGCGCCTCCGCGCAGCGCCAGGCCGGTGGCCAGCGCGAGCGACGTCGTCGCCTGTTCGCCTGCCGTAGTACATCCTGTATCGCGGGCTGAATCGGGGAACGCACCGAACGGATCGAGCAGGTGCACCGGCACGTCGATCAGCTCGCCGATCCGTGACTGGATATCGGGGTAGCGCGCCAGGCTGCCATTGAGGTACAGGCGGCTGATCGAGCTGCCGCGCGTGCGCGAGGCCACGTACACCTGCGTGTGGGCCAGTTCGTCGGCCAGTGCCTGGCAGGCCGGGTGCAGGATGGCGCGGATCGCGCGTCGCAGCTCGATGTGCGGGTCGTCGATCGCCATGCCCGGGCGCGCCCCGATGCCATGCTGGCGCAGGAGGCTCGCGGCCGTATCGGCTTGCAGGTCGAGCGCGCCGGCGACGGCCCCCGCCAGCATGTCTTCGCCAAACGCGATCTCGCGATCCAGCATCAGGCGTCGGCCCCAGATCACGGTCAGGTAACTTTTGGCAGCGCCGAAATTGAGCAGCGCGACCGACTGGCCGACATCGCTGCCGTGCAGCGTGGCGAGCAGGCGCCCGATGGCGGCCGGGCCGATGTCGAGCGCGACCGGTTCAAGGCGCGCGTGTTCCAGCATCGTCAGGTAATCGAGTACCCGGTGCTTGAGCGCGGCGGCGACCAGCACCTGCCGCTCGCCGCCATCCATGTCGGCGCCGCGCACCTGGTAATAATCGATGACGTGCTGGCCAGCGCGCTCGCCCAGTTGCTCGCTCACCGCGCGGCCCACGGCCTGCGCCTCGGTCTGGCCGGCGGCGACATGCACGGTGAGCGGCAGGATGCGTACGTCGGCCGGGGGCAGCGCCGAAATCACGCGGCGGCCCTGGAACGGCGCCTGCGCCAGCGCGGCATCGACGAACTGCAGCAGCGCCTTCGGCGAGGCCAGCAGCACGTCGCGCGGCATCGGATAGGGCAGCGAACTGGCGGCGCGCAAGCGCCAGCCGCCATCGCGCCAGTCGGCCTGCACCAGGTTGAGCCGGTTGGCGGCGAAGTCGGCGCCGATCGGCCGCGCTACGGATGGCCGCAGACGGCGCTGGATGGTCGTCACGAGTTGGCGCAGTGTCATGATGGGTTCACGTCGATCATCAGCATTCCTTGGCGCGCACGATCTGCAGCATTGGACGCTGGAAGGCGAAGGGTGCTTCGCGGCTGTAAAAGTTGACCGACTGGTCGGCGTTGACCAGGCGCAGCAGCACGCCATTGGCGGGCAAGCGCTTGCTGGCCCAGCCATCGAACAGACCGGTCAGGTCCCAGTTGACAGCAAGGCTGCCGACGCCGGCCGTGGCCAGCACGGCGTCCGTATAGTCGCCGCCGTTCCAGTTCGACGCCGGACGCGCCTTGATCCAGGTGGCGCCCTTGTCCCATTCCGTCGTCACGCGATGTGCTGCGACCTGGCGCACCACACCGCTGATGGTGGTCGGCACCAGGTTCAGCGTGGCCGACACGACCAGCACGTCGTCGTCGATCTCGTCCAGATCCCATTTCATCAGGATGTGCGATTTCCCGGACACCAGGCGCAGCGTCTGGTCCTTCTCCAGCGGCGCCGCGCTGGGGGTCACGATCGTGGTGTCGGTCGTGTCGTCCGAGATGTCGATGCGTTCGGTCTGCCTTAAATCGTACAGTTGCATCTTGTTGCGCGTCACCGTACGCGTGGCCCCGTTCACGGTGGCCGTGGCGGTGATGTCGATGATGTCTTCTTTCTTGATGTCCACGGTCACCGTGCCGGCGCCCAGGGCAATCGGGCCGACGGGCCGGGTCACGCAGGCACCAACCTGGCCCGACCACCTGGCAGCGGCAACGCCGGCGTCGGCCAGGTAGGCGGCGGCGCGGCCCTCGTAGTCGTCGTTGATCGAGCGCAGTTCGACGCTGCCCGCGCGGTTGATGCCGAATGTCAGCGCCGCCAGCGTGGCCAGCAGCAGCGCGACCATCAGCAGCAACGCGCCGTCCTGGCGCCGCGGCATCACGGCGCGGCTCCGAGGCGGACGGTGCGCGCATACGCGACGCTGCAGTCCTGGCCGCCGCTGGCGTCGCAATCCGGGCGGTCGAGCACGAGGTCGATGCGCAGGACGTGACGTCCGGCGCCAACGTCCGGCACGCGCAGGTCGAATGCGCGCACACCGGTGGCGAGCACCGCACTGCGCACTGTTTTGCCGTCCGGAGCGGTTTCGACCAGGGCGCCGTTGGTGAGTGTGTACTGCAGCGGCGTGAGCCAGGCGGCCGGGTTGCCGAGATTCGCGTCCTTTGGTCGTGATGCGCCCGTGGCTTGCGTGACGATGCGGCCCATGGCGAAGCGGGCATCCGCGTTCTGGTCCAGGCCGGCGCGCACGAAACGCGCGCTGTCGGCGCCGGCGCGCAGCATCTCGCTCAGCGGCAGCATCACGAGTGCCGCGATGGCCAGGCCGATCATCAGTTCGAGCAGCGTGTAGCCGTGTGCAGGGCGGGGCATCGTCATCGCGCCACCAGCGTGGTCAGGGGCCATCGACCGGCAGGGGCGGCCAGCGCCGTGGTCACGCGCAGCAGATGCTCGCCGGTGCCGCCCAGGCCGATCCTGCGCGTGCTGTCGACGCCGTAGCGGGTGATGGTGACGGTCAGTGCCGGGCAATGGGCCGGTATTGCCGGTGCGCGCGCGCCACCGGGTGTCGAATAGACCGACGACGCATCGGACGTGCCGGCGGCGCTGAGCAGGTCAGCGTAGGGTTCGGCCAGCACGGTGTCCATCAGCGTGCTGACGCAGTCGAGTTCGCGCGCGGCCAGCGCACTGTCGGCAGGCACGTTGATGGCGCCGCGCAGCGCATTGGCGGCCGGAATCAGGCAGACCGACAGCAGCAGCAGGGCGAACACTGCTTCGAGCAGCGTCATGCCGGCGGCCCTGGTGCGCGATGGGAGAGCGTGCATGGTCGGCAAGCGGGTCAGGAAACCGTGATGCGACCGGTGGTGTCGATGATGATCGTGCGCTCGACATTGCCGGCGCCCAGCACGACCTGGCCCGCACGCAGCGCACGATCGCGCGCCGGACCGCTGCCCACGCCACGCAGCAGCTTGCCGGCTTCATCGAAGGCGACGGCGGCAGCGGTCGAGTTGTCATCGAAGGTAAAGGTGCAGCGCACGAGGGCCATGGTGTTTCCGGCGGGGGCAGCGTTCAGGTTGAGCAGATAGGGGGCGCGGTTGAACGGATGCTCGACCGGTTCGCGCGCCGCCCTGGTGGTGGTCTTGTCGGTCTCGAGCGCGAATACCGCGATGCTGTTGGCGGCGGCATCGCAGTCGAACAGCCGCTGCGCGCCACTGTACTGCGCGTTATCGCGGGCGTAGCGCAGCGCGTTGACCACTTCGCCGGCGGCCGCATCGGCGCGAAATTCCGCGACCGGTTGCGCCGTCGGGATGGCAACGGCGGCGGCGATGGCGAGGATCGCGACCACGATCAGGAGTTCGGTCAGCGTGTACGCCGCGCAGCGACGTGCGTGCATGCTGTCCGAAACAATCACGATCGCTTAATGGGCTGAGTAGGCTTTGCCGTTAGGGTCAACGACGTTGCTGTTCATGATGAATTGACCAGACTTGGCATCATACGCCCAGCCTTTGCCGGCGGCGGCTGGCGTGATCGCTCCCACGTTCGTTATGACAACCGTCGCATCGTTGTTGATCGGCTCAGGCGGGATGCCCTGGCGCAGATAAGGGCCGTAGCGGAACGTGGCATTTGCAACCGAGCATGTCTGTCCCGCTGCGTTTGACGGGAACTGCATCTGGTCCTGCATGGCCTTGAGGCTGCCTGCATCGCCGGTGCCAGCCGTCGCCCCGGTAGGGCAAGTGGCGCCGCTCGATGCAGCAGCACCGGGATAGACATTGCCAGTGTGCTGAGCACGGTACTGTTCCAGCGAATTGCGCACGGTAGCAAGATTGGCATCGAGCGCCGACTGTTGCGCATCCGACGTCGCCGCCGAAAACTGAGGAATCGCAATCGCAGAAATAATTGCAAGAATAATCACGACAATCAGCAGTTCGATCAGGGTAAAACCGGCGGCGGCAGTGCGCTTGAATGAGCTCGACATAGAAAATTTAATTAGTTGAACAAGCGTCTTTACAAGACGTTGCATGGTTAAAAAAGGTAATGCCGAAGCGTAACATGGGCGTGTTTCCGTTCGGCACTAACTCGTCAATCGTGTGACAAAGTGTGGTTTTTGAGTAACGCTTCAGTGGACGGCGCGTGACAATTTAAATATCGGCAGGATGAGCGAACTGACAATCGTGCCGACCAGGACCCCCATCACCAGCAGCATCACCGGCTCTGCCATCTTCGTCAGGCGCGCCAGCAGGCGCGTCAATTCGCGGTCGTACGAGTCGGCCACGCGGGTCATGACGCGGCCCAGCGTGCCGGTCGCCTCGCCGGTGGCGATCATCTGGCGCACCGACAGCGGCACGAAATTGCTGTGCTCGAAGCCGGCAGCAATCCCTTTGCCTTCGGTGACATCACGTTCGAGGTCGAGGATGAAGCGCTGGAAGTCGGCATTGGTCACCACCGCGCGGCAGGCCTCGAGCGTGGCCAGGATCGTCACGCCGTGTTCAAGCGAAATGCCCATCACGCGCAGCAGGCGCGTCAGATAGATCTTGGCGAACACGTCGCGCACGACCGGCAGGCGCAGCTTGGCGCGGTCGATCGCGACGCGCACCCCGGGCTGGCGCATCAGCACCCAGCACGCGCCGATGGCGCCAGCCGTGAGCGCCGCAACAATCGCGGCATGGCCGGTGAGCACCTGGCTCACCACCAGCAGCACGCGCGTGGTGATCGGCAACTGGTCATGGATCGACGCGAACATGACGGCAAACTTGGGGAACACGAACGTCAGGATAAACACCACCACACCAAACGAGAACGTCAGCAGGATCGCCGGATACGACAGGGCCGAGACCAGCATGGCACGCAGGCGCTCCTCTTTTTCGTCCAGCTCGACCAGTTGCACCAGCACCTCGGCCATGAAGCCGCCGGCCTCGCTGGCCGCGATCAGGTTGACGTAACTGCCCGGGAACAGCGCATGGCGCCCGAGCGCCGACGAAAAGCGTTCACCGGCCAGGATGTCGTCGCCGATGGTTCCGATCATCGTGCGCAGCTGGCCCGGTTCGGTCTGGTCATGCAGCGACTGCAGCGCCGTGTGCAGCGGCACGCCGGTTTCGAGCAGCAGCGCCAGGCGCTCGGTAAATAGTGCCCGTTCACGCATGCCCGGCGGGCGTGCGCCCAGCGTCCACCACGAGGCGGCTGACGGGGCGGTCCTGCCGGCCGGGCCCGGTCCTGCAACGGCAGCGTCGAGTTCGATCGGCATGGCGGTTACAGCGAATGCACGACGCGCGCGATTTCTTCGGGCGTCGTGTGGCCGTCAAAAGCGCGCGCCATGCCGTCGGCGTACAGGTCGTGGTGGCCGGTGGAGGCCACGTGCGCGGCCAGCTGGTCCTTGCTGGCATTGGCCACGATCATGCGCTGCAGGTCGGGGCCCACTTCGAGCAGCTCGTAGATGCCCATGCGGCCCTTGTAGCCGGAGTCATAACAGGCCGGGCAACCGCGTCCGCGCATCAGGCGCAGGTCGCCCTGGCCGCGCCAGCGGTAGGCGGCGGCCGCTTCGGGCGTGGCCAGGTAGCTGGTGCGGCAACCCTGGCACACGCGCCGCACGAGACGCTGGGCCATCACGCCAATCAGCGCCGACGAGAGCAGGTACGGCTCCACGCCCATCTCGACCAGGCGCGACACCGCTCCCAGCGTGTCATTGGTGTGCAGCGTGGTCAGCACCAGGTGGCCGGTCAGCGCCGCCTGCACCGCGATCTCGGCGGTCTGGCGGTCGCGCACTTCGCCGATCATGATGATGTCCGGGTCCTGGCGCAGCACGTGTTTCAGGATCTTCGGAAAGCTCAGGCCGATGGCGTCATTGACCTGGTTCTGGTTGATGATGTCGAGCTGGTATTCAACCGGGTCCTCGATCGTGACGATGTTCTTTTCGATGCTTTTCAGGTGGCTGATCGCCGCGTACAGGCTGGTGGTCTTGCCGCTGCCGGTGGGGCCGGTGACGAGGATCAGGCCGTGGCTGCGACCCAGCAGGCGCTTGAACGCGCCGACCGCATGCGCATTCATGCCGAGCTTGTCGACATCGAGGATCGACTGGTTCTTGTCGAGCACGCGCAGCACGACCTTTTCGCCGTAGATGCCGGGCAGTGAAGAAAAACGCAGGTCGACGGTGCGGCCCTGGGTCGCTACCTGGATGCGGCCGTCCTGCGGCAGGCGGCGCTCGGCGATGTCGAGGTTGGCCATGACCTTCAGGCGCGAGACGATCGCCGGGTGCTGGTCGACACGCGGCGACATGACTTCGTACAGCACGCCGTCGATGCGCAACCGGATGCGGGCACGGTTGCGTGAAATCTCGATGTGGATGTCGCTGGCGCCATCGCGGATCGCGCGCTGGATCACGGCGTTGACCATATTGATGACGGGGCTGGCGCCGGCCATTTCGTCGATCTGCGTGTAGTCGTCGGGAATCGTCGACTCGATCAGCTCCAGGTCGCTCGCTTCAGTCTGGACGAAATCGGGCAGGGCGCCGCCATAGGCTTCGTCGGCCAGGCGCCGGATATCGGCCGGCGGCGCAACCACGATGCGGATGCGCACGCCGGTACGGGCACGCAGTTCGTCGATGCTGTGGATGGCCTGCGGTTCGGCGCTCGCCACCGTCAGCGTGCCCTGCACCTGGAACAGCGGCAGCACGTTCAGGCGCCGCGTGACATCGCGTTCGAGCAGCGCCAGCGCGCCCGGGTCGTACAGGCCGGTGCGCAGCTGCACATACGGCAGGCCCAGTTGGTCGGCCAGTGCCTGGTACAGCGCCGCTTCGGTGATCCACTTGCGCTCAACCATGATCAGGCCCATGCGCTTGCCGGTCTGGTCCTGCAGGCGCGCCGCCTCGGCGACCTGCTCGGCGCTGGCTGCGCCGCGCTCGACGAGGATGTCTCCCAGCTTGCTGCCCGGTTCGCGCACGCGGCGCGGTGCGGTGGGGCGCGCATCGAACAGCGGCAGTTGTTCCAGCAGGCCCGTGGCCGCCAGGATGTCCTGCAGCAGGGCATTCGGGTAGGCCAGCTTGAGCCAGCCGCCCAGCTCGCCGAGGCGCTCGCCCATGTCGGCCATCATGCTCAGCGCGCGCCCGGACAGCAGCGTGACCTTGCCCAGGTCGACCACGATCGACACCTGGTGCTGCGCCACGCATTCGTTCAGCGCCGCCTGCAGCGTCTGGACGGCCTCGTCGGCCACCAGCGCCGTCAGCGGCGCCAGGTACGTCATGGCGCCGATGCGGCTGCGGGTGATCCGCTCGGGGGCGGCGCTCTCGCTCATGCGGTGGCGACGACCTGGGCAGGTGCTGCGGCCGGGACCGGATCGCGTGCGATGCGGAACTCGGCGATCCAGCCCGGTTCGGCGCGGCACACCGTCTCGAACATTGCGACCACGCCCGGGTCGAGCTGGGTGCCGGCGCAGCGCGCGATCTCGGCCATCGCCACTTCGTGGCTGCGCCCGGCGCGGTAGGCGCGCGAGCTGGTGATCGAGTCGTAGGTGTCGGCCACCGCGATGATGCGCGCATTGTACGGAATGTCGTTGCCGGCCAGGCCATGCGGATAGCCGGTGCCGTCGTACTTTTCCTGGTGGTGGCGCGCGCCCGGCACCGCGCCCTTGAGACGGTCGATGTGGCGCAGGATTTCGTAGCTGCGCTCGGGATGGACCATGATGAAGGTGAATTCATCGCGCGTCAGGCGACCCGGCTTGCACAGCACGGCGTCGGGGATGCCGATCTTGCCGACGTCGTGCAGGAGCGAACCCCAGAACAGGTTGTCCAGCTCACGCGCCGGCAGGCGCAGCGCGCGGCCGATTTCCATGGCGATGTGGTGCACGCGCTCGCTATGGCCGCGCGTGTACGGGTCTTTCGCTTCGACCGCCTCGATCAGCGCGGCCGCCATCTGCTGGTTGAACTTGCTCGTTTCGGCCAGCATGCTGTGCATGCGCGACAGGCTCGACAGGTGATTGGCCAGCACTTCGCCCAGCTTGCGGTCGCTGTTGCTGAAGTCTTCCTTGTGCGCATGGTTGAGCAGCACCAGGATCGCCACCACCGACTTGTCCTGGAAGACCGGGCAGCACAGGATCTTGAACGGCATGTCGGTGAAGATGTAGGCGCGGCGCGGGTCGTCGGCCTCGTTCATGACGATCGGCTGGCGCGACGAATGCGAGAAGCGGTACAAATCGCCGCGCATCTCGACCAGCACCAGATCCAGGTTGTGGATCGGGGCCGACAGGTTGGTGGCCGACACGCACAGGTTTTCGCCCGGCTTGATGAAGGCGGCGACGTCGGCGTCCATGTGGGCGGCCCAGCTTTCGAGCAGCTCGCCGAACAGGTCTTCGCCGCTGGTCATGTCCTGCACCTGGCGGTCGATCGCATACACGAGGTGCAGCTCTTCGTAGCGGTCCGACAGTTCGTCGGCCATCGCATCGAGCTCGCCCTGCGTGCGGCAGTCGTCGGCAATCGTGCTGGCGATGTCTTCCAGCGCTTCGGCCAGTGCGTCCCACGCGAACGGCACGTCGGTGGCGGTCGTGGCAGCCGTGTCGGCACGGACCGCCAGGTAACCGATCAGGCCGCGCTTGGCGATGATCGGCGTGTACAGCAGCGTCGCGTCGCCGGCATTGTGGCGCTGCATGCCCTCGCCCTCGGAAGTCCAGGCGAAGCCATCGGCATTGAGCGCCGTGATCCAGGGCGCGAGCGTGGCGTCGCCGGGTGCGCTCCAGCAGGGCGCGCCAGCAGCGTCGCAGACGGCCAGTGCGTAATCGCTTCCGGTACTGCGGCGCAGCCAGCGCTCGTGGCGGGTGTAGTCGAGGGTCGGCAGAAGATCAAGGGACATGGGCAGGCTTTGGTGGCTGGCGCGGCGTCACGCCAGGGCCGCAAAATGGCGGGACAACCGCGCCACCAGCTGGCGCGGGCTCAGGGGTTTTTCAAGGAATTCGGTATTGGCCAGTTCACGCGCCCAGGCACGCTCGTCGAGCGCGGTCATCGAGGTCATGACCAGGATCAGGAACGGGTGGTCCGGATAGGTGGCGCGGGCCAGCGGGCACAGCGTGCGCCCGTCCATGCCGTCCATCTGGATATCGCTGATCAAGACATCGGGCAACTGCTGCGCCATGCAGGCCAGCGCTGCGTTGCCATCGCTGGCGGTGACGACGAGATAGCCTTCGCGTTCGAGCGACAGGCGCAGCACGCGCAGGACATGGGGCTCGTCGTCGACGAGCAGGATGTGGCGCGGGTTCATAGCACGGCGGCGCCGGCGGGCGCGGAAACGATCTTCAGGTGGACCGAGAACGTGCTGCCCACGCCCGGCTCGCTTTCGACGACCAGGCGGCCGTGGTGCAGTTCGACGATCTGCGCGGCCAGGTACAGGCCCAGACCATGGCCACCGCGCTGGGTGGCGGCACCGGCTTCGCTGACGCGGTAGAACTTTTCGAAGATGCGGTCCTGGGCTTCCGGCGCGATGCCGATGCCGGTGTCGCGTACGCTGATCACGATTTCATTGTCCTCATTGCGGGCCGCCAGCGTCACGCTGCCACCCGGGCGGTTGTATTTGATGGCATTGGTCAGGAGGTTGTTCAGCGCAATGCGGAACAGGTCCTTGTCGATCGCCACGGCCTCGAGCTCGCGCGGCAGGTCGAGGAGCACGCGCAGCTGCTTGCCTTCGGCGCGTGGCAGCGCCTGCTCATACGCGTCGCGCAGCATGTCGTCGAGGCGCACGCGGTTGCGTTCGGGGCTCATGCTGCCGGTTTCCAGCTTGCTCACATTGAGCAGGTTGCCGACCAGCGCATTCATGCGCTCGATCTCGTCCTGGATCACGTTCAGCGATTCGACCCGCATGCTTTCGTCGTCGCTGTCGGCCAGCATCTCGGCGTACATGCCGATGACGTTCAGCGGCGACTTGAGTTCGTGCGAGACGTGCGCGACGAAGTCGTTGCCCGCCTGGCGCGCCAGGTATTCGCGGGTCACGTCGCGCAGCACGACCAGCGTGCCGAACGACATCGTGCCGTGCCCACCGCTGAGCGGTTGCGCGGTGGCGCTCAGTTGCCGGCCCTCGACATTCAGCGGCGCGAAGTCGATCTTGTGCGAGCGGGCGTTGTCGCGCAGGTCGCCGCTGTAGCGGCCGAACAGCGTGCGCAGCGCCGGATCGCAGCACCAGGCATCGAGCGGCTGCCCCAGGATCTGGTCCATCGGGATGCCGAGCAGGGGCTCGACCTTGCCGGAGGCGAACGTGACGTCGCCGGCCGGATCGAGCATCAACAGGCCGTCGGGCAGCGACTGCAGCGCGGCATTGAGCTTCTTGCTGCCGTATTGCAGCAGGCGGTTGTCGGCGGTGGTATTGAGCGAGCCTTCCTCGAGCTGGAGGATGCGTGCGCCGGCCTGGTCGAGGTAGTGCTGCATATTGGTGATCAGTTCGCGCATGTCGTCGGCGCCGGGCTGATCCGGCCTGCCGGGCGCGGCGAGCTGGCGCAGCTGGCCGCGCAGCTGGGTGCTGAGCGCTGCCAGCGGCGCCATCTCGCGCTTGATGACGACGTACATGACCGGAACGACCAGAAACATCATCAGCGCCAGCAGCGCGAGGAACGACACATCCTGCGCCAGAACCGTAAAGCCCGGCTGGTGGAAGCCCACGCGGACGAACGCGGCGTCGCCGCCGGCGTCTGCCAGCGGCCCATAGAATTCGCGCAACGGTGCGCCGCCGTTCGTTGCCGGCAGCGTCCGTTCGCCGAAGCCGGTGCGCGCATCGGCAGGCAGCGGGGTGGCAGGCGCGATGCTGCCGCTGCCAGCGATCTCGGCCAGCGTGCGGCCGTTCGCATCGCCGATCGTGACATAGGCGAAGTCGCTGTCGTCGTTCGAGGCAAGCACGGCGGCGAGCACACCGCCGCGACCGCTGCTGTCGGCAAGGAGAGCCATCGGGACCGTACTGAGCGCCTTGACCAGTCCGACACCCTTGTTGCGCACCTGCGCAGCCTGGCTGGCCTGCTGCCGGACCACGAGCAATGCGACGACGAGGGTGATGGCCGCCAGCGCACAGGTGATGAGGATGATGCCGATGCGGTTGAGTTTCATGCGGATAGACTTGGCGAAATGGAATCTAGCGAACTGTAACGATCGAAACTATAGGTGTCGGGTTGCAATCAGGCAAATACAATTCCAATCGTGTGCAACATTTCTGTAAAAAAATAATCGCATGACAACGTGAAATGTTGTTTTCACGTTGATGTCACTTTCACGGTCAGTCCATCCACAGTGTCATGGCGTCGTCACGATCGGGGCGTACGCTGGTGCCGTCTCACATCATGTCTGCAAGACAACATATTGCAACATAAGTTTCCTGGCTAAAACACTCACGTCTTTGGATAGATCCTATGACCTCACGACGCAGTTTCCTGCGCAATAGTGCGCGCGCGGGTATCGCCGCTGGCACGCTTGCCGCTTTTCCGCCCGCCATCCAGCGCGCCCTTGCCATCCCGGCCAATAACGCGACGGGCACCATTCGCGACGTCGAACACGTCGTGATCCTGATGCAGGAAAACCGCGCCTTCGACCATTATTTCGGCACGCTCAAGGGTGTACGCGGCTTCGGCGACCGCTTCACGATCCCGCTGCCGGACGGGCGCAGTGTCTGGCAGCAGCGCCTGGCCAACGGCAATGTCGTGATGCCGTTCCACCTGGACGCCAGCCGTGGCAATGCCCAGCGCGTCAATGGCACGCCGCACGATTGGGTCGACAGCCAGCTGGCCTGGGACAATGGCCGCATGGACCAGTGGCCGCGCTACAAGAATCCCATTTCGATGGGCTACTTCAAGGAAAGCGAGATCCCGTTCGCGTTTGCGCTGGCCAATGCGTTCACCGTCTGCGACGCCTACCACTGCGCGATGCACACCGGAACCGATGCGAACCGGTCGTTCTTCCTGACCGGCACCAATGGCGCGGTACCCACCGGCACGGCCTTCGTCTCCAACGAGTGGGATGCGATCGACGGCGTGCCGGGCGGGGTCAACACCGGCTACACCTGGACCACATATGCCGAGCGTCTCGAGGCAGCCGGCGTGAGCTGGATCAGCTACCAGAACATGCCCGACGAATGGGGCGACAACATGCTCGGCGCGTTCCGCCAGTTCCGGCGCGCCAATATCGCGTCGGGCTATCCGGTGTCCAGCGGCGGTGCCCCTGGTCAGCCGTACACCAACACGGGCCAGGCGCTGCCGTACCACGCCTATGACGCGGCCACCGACAACGCGAAGAACCCCCTCTACAAGGGCATCGCCAACACCTTGCCCGGTACCCAGCCCGAGCAATACCTGGACGCGTTCAAGCGCGATATCCGTGACGGCAAGCTGCCGCAGGTGTCGTGGATCAACGCACCATCGATCTATTGCGAACACCCTGGCCCGTCGAGCCCGGTGCAGGGCGCCTGGTTCCTGCAAGAGGTGCTGGACGCGCTGACGGCCAATCCCGAGGTCTGGAGCAAGACGGTCCTGATCGTCAACTTCGACGAGAACGATGGCTACTTCGACCACGTGCCGTCGCCCTCGGCGCCGTCGCCGGACGGCAAGGGCGGCTACGCCGGCAAGACCACCTTGTCTGCTGGCGCGCTGGGGCCGGAATACTACACGCACCCGCGGCCTGTCGGCAGCACCCGCCAACCGGCGGCGGACGGGCGCGTCTACGGGCCCGGCCCGCGCGTGCCGATGTATGTGATTTCGCCGTGGAGCCGTGGCGGCTGGGTCAATTCGCAGGTCTTCGACCACACGTCGGTGCTGCGCTTTCTCGAGGCGCGGTTCGGCGTCATCGAACCCAACATCAGCGCGTATCGCCGCGCCGTCTGCGGCGACCTGACCAGCGCCTTCAATTTTGCAACGCCGAACGACGAGGCGTTGCCGGTGCTGCAGGGCCGCGGGAGCAAGGCCCAGGCCGACGCCCTGCGCGCCGCGCAGCAACGCCTGGCGCAGATCGCACCGCCGGCATCGCCGCAGATGCCGCTGCAGGCGCCGGGCACGCGGCCATCGCGCGCGCTGCCGTACGAACTGGCCACCACCTGCCAGGTGCAGCCGGGCGCCACGATGGCCGCCGTGCAGGTGACGCTGAACTTCATCAACACCGGGCGCCAGGGCGCGGTTTTCCACGTGTACGACCGCAAGAACCTGGCGGCCGTACCGCGCCGTTACACCGTCGAGGCAGGCAAATCGCTGGCCGACAGCTGGACGCCCGCAGTGGGCGGCGCGTACGACCTGTGGGTGCTGGGCCCGAACGGCTATCACCGCCACTTTACCGGCAGCGCGCTGCGCGCCGTTGCCGCGGGCCAGGCACGCCCGGATGTTCACGTGCGCTGCGATGCCGCCACGGGCGAACTGGTACTGCGCCTGATGAATGCCGGCGCGGCGCCGTGCACGTTCAACCTGAATGCGAACGCCTACGCCCAGCTGCGCCAGCTGCACACGCTGGCGCCGCGCACCGAACTGCTCGTGCGCATTCCGCTGGCGGCCAATGGTTACTGGTACGACCTGAGCGCCACGGTGTCGGGCCAGCCCGACTATCTGCGCCGCTTTGCGGGCCGCGTCGAAACCGGCCGGCATACCGTCAGCGATCCGGCGCTGGGCCTGGTCTGACCATGTCCGCCTCCAACACCACCAACAGGAATTCCATGCATCCCATGCTTCGTAACGCGGCTGCGGCCGTCGCCTTCGCGCTGTGCGCACCCTTCGCCTCGGCGACCGTGCTCGATTTCGACAACATCGTGGGTCCCGACGGCTACGCCGCCGTCGCCGCCAACTACGGTGGCCTCGACTGGTCGGGCGCCGGCCTGAATGTCTTCACGAGCGAGCAGGATCCGTTTGCCGCCCGTTCGGGCACGGGCCGGGTCACCACCGACTGGACCGACGGCGGGCCGGTGGCCAGCACGATCCGCTTCCTGGCGCCCACGGTGTTCGAGGGCGCCTGGTTCTCGGGCTACGAGGACAGCAGCGTGCGCTTCGACCTGTACTTCCAGGGCCTGCTGGTCGCCAGTACGGCGGCGCTGCAACTGTCCGGCACAGCGGCGTTCCTGGATGCAGGCTGGGACGGCGCCATCGATGCTGTTGTCGTCTCCAGCGGCGCGCAGGGTTCGTATGCGATGGACGACTTCAGCTTTGCCGATGCAACCGAGGTGCCGGAACCGGGTTCGCTGGCGCTGCTGCTGGCCGGCCTGGGCATGGCCGGTGCGTTGCGGCTGCGCCGCGCGCAGTCTTAAATCAGGCCCAGCGTCAGCGCGCGCAAGGTCGCTGCGGCGCGGGTCGAGCATCCGAGCTTGCGAAAGATGCTCTCGACATGCGTGCGCACGGTGCTTGGACTGATCCGCATCGCGCGCGCGGCTTCCTTGTTGGTTTCGCCCAGGCTGATGCGCTGGAGGACGTCGACCTCGCGCGCTGACAACAGCTGGCGCGCCGATGCCGGCGTGGTGGTCGCTGCGGTACCGGCCGCCGGCGCGGCGCGGCCAGCGGCGGCGGCCAGCACGGCATCCACGGCGGCGCGGTCGAGGCGCCCGCCCGTCACCTGGGCTTCGAGCAGTGTCAGCGTCGCCGCCGGTTCGTGCGCGGCGCGCCATGGCCGCGGCGAGCGCAGCGCGACGTAGACGGCCGCTGCGGCCAGCAGGCGTTGCGGCAGGCCGAGCGCGGCGGCATCGAGACTGCGAAAGTAGCCGCTGCCATCGAGCCGTTCATACACGTGCGAGGCCAGTTGCGCGTCGGCCGCCATGCCGTCGATCCGGCTGCCCGCGCGTGCGGTCCAGTAGGGCACGAGGCGGATCGCTTCCCAGTCGGCGCTGCTCGGTTTCCCTTTGCGTTCCCACACCGTGTTCGACACGGCCACGCGCCCGATCCCGTGCAGCAGCGCCGCGCGCGCCAGGCTGCGCTGGCCGGCGTCCGGCAGGCCGGCCCCCTGCGCCGCGCGCTGCACCAGCAGCGCCACGCGGCGCGAATAGCCGGCCAGCCAGGGCAGCTTCAGTTCGATCATGTCGGCCACCAGCGTCAACGGCACCGACAGCGGCAGGAAGTCGTTCAGCGGCGCCGGCTCTTCGGCGTCGTCGAGTTCCTCGATCCAGGCCTGCGCCTGCGGTAATACCTGCGCCACCAGCGCCGCCGGATACTTGGCATCGCCCAGGCGTTCGATCATTGCCAGCGCCACGGTCAACCCGTGCACGCGCGCCAGGATCTCGATGTCGCCGGCCAGCGCCACGTGATACACGACAGCCGGCACCGCGCCGCTGTCCAGGCCATAGGGCAGGCCGCCGCCATCGTATTGTTCGAACACGTGGCGCAGGCCGTGCTCGACCGCGGCGGGCAAGCCCATCATGGCGGCGATGTCGCCCGCGACTTCACAGTGGATTTCGGCCAGCGGCATGATGTGCCCCCCGTGCGGGTCCAGGCGCGCGGCCTGCTGCGCCGTGAGCGTGCGGCCCAGCATCGCATGGCGGCCACCAACGTCGTCGCCCAGCAGCGTGGCAAAGCCGGCGGCATTCGCGGTACAGCCCGACCAGCGCAACTGCGCCACCATGCGTGCGTGGGCAGCCGCGGTGACGTCGCAGCCGGCGGCCAGTGCGATGCGTGTTGCGAGCCGCGCGGCGCGGCTCGACGCATCGATCGGCTGGCCCATGCTCAGGTCACCGACGATCGCGAGCAGTTCGATGGCCTGTGCCAGCGTCACCGTGTCGTGGCCGTGCAGGCTGATGCTGGCAGGCGAGAGCGGTGACGTCGATGCCTGGATGAGCGTGTCCATGAAGCCTTTATGTGGGATGGGCAGTGACGTACCTGCGTGCTGGATGGCGCCGATAGTATAGCCAGTTCGGCCTGCATCGGTCGATCGACCGATACCGGATTGGCAAGCCGCTTCCTATACTGGGTTCACCGTAGCAACCACCCACCAGGAGAACTTCATGACCACACTTGCCACCACCCTTCGCACCATCGCCATCGCAGCCGCCGTCGTCACCGGCACGGCATCGGCAGCAGCGCCGGCAACCGCGCCGGCAGCCGCACCGGCGCCAGCAGGGACGTCCGTCGTCATCGTCCACGGCGCCTTTGCCGACGGTTCCGACTGGGCCAAGGTGATCCCGTTGCTGCAGGCGAAGGGCGTGAACGTCACCGCGATCCAGAATCCGCTCACATCATTGAAGGACGATGTCGCCGTCACCCGGCGCGTGCTCGATGCGCAGACCGGCAAGGTGGTGCTGGTCGGTCACTCTTGGGGCGGCACCGTGATTACCGAAGCCGGCATCCACGACAAGGTCGCGGCGCTGGTGTATGTGGCGGCGTTCGCGCCGGATGCCGGCCAGGCCAGCGCGGAGCTGGGCAAGGGGTATGCGCCGTCGCCGGGGATCGGCAAGCTGGTGGCCGACAGCGAAGGCTTCCTGACCCTGCCGCCGGCGGCGATGCGCGACGACTTCGCGCAGGACGTGCCGGCCGCGCAGACCGCCGTGATGAGCGCGACCCAGGGGCCGATCAAGGGCAGCGCTTTTGGCGAGAAAGCCGCCAGCGCTGCGTGGAAAGTCAAACCGTCGTGGTATATCGTCAGCAGCAAGGACCGCATGATCGATCCGCAACTGCAGCGCGCAATGGCAAAGAAAATTGGCGCCCGCACCACCGTGCTGCCATCGAGCCACGTGCCGCAGCAGTCGCGCCCGGCCGATGTGGCCAAGGTGATCCTGGAAGCGGTCGCGGCCAGCAAACAAGGCTGACCGCGGACAGTTCAAGCCAGCCCGGCCAGCTTCGCATTGCGCTCGCGTTCGAGCTTGGTGATGTAGCGCTGCACCGACGCCAGCGCGCCGCGCGAGATGTCGACGAACTGGCAGCCGATGCGGCGCGTGGTCTTGTGGTTCAGCAGCGTGAGGTCGAGCGAGTTGCGGATCTCGAGCGAGGTCGCGATCGGCCCGATCTCGGGCAGTTCGATGCGGCAGTTGGCGATCACGCGCCCGACCGTGGTATCGAGCAGCAGCTTGCTGTCGAGAAGGGCAATGCCGCCCACGCTGATGTCATGCAGCGCGAATACGCTCATGCCGCCGGCACCGCCATCCATCGGGACCGGAATCAGTGCGCGCACCGGATTGCTGACCGGCGTGGCCATCCGGTAGTACTCGCGCCGCTGCAGGCGGATCAGGGTAGGGGGAATGTCGGCGCGCAGTGCCGGCTCGCCGCGCCAGACGGTCGGGGCCAGGTTGGCGGCCCCGAACAGGATGCGGATCTTGTCGAGCGTGGTTTCGCATTTCGCGCGCGCTGCGCCCGTCATGCGCTGGTTCTGGGCCGGATCGATCGAGCGATCGAGCACGATCGTGTTGCTGTCTTCGTCCACGGCCAGGATCGAGGTCACGCAGACGTCGGCCTCACCCCTGATCAGCAGGCGGATCAGCTGGTTGTGTTCGCCGATCTGGCGCAGCAGCGAGATGATCTCGCGGCGCGATGCGACTTCGTAGTCGTGCCAGTCTTCCAGTTCTGCTTCATCCATTGCTAGGCTTTATGTCCTTGACGCTTGTTCTGGGGGGAGGTGGGGCGTCGGATCAGGTGCGGTGGGGATTGATTCACCGTTCTTTTTAGCCGACTCAATATGATATAGCCACGCCAACAGTTCCGCAATTGCTCGATACAGCGTCGGCGGTATTTCGCGGTCCAGATCGACCTGCATGAGCAGCGACACCAGCTCTTTCGATTCGTGCACGAACACACCCGCATCCTGGGCGCGCTGGATGATCTGTTCGGCGACCATGCCGGAGCCCTTGGCCACCACCGTCGGCGCTTTTTCGCCGGCGCTGTAGGCCATCGCCACGGCGCTCTTGATGCGCTGGTTGGCCAGCTTATTCATGGCCACCATCATCATCATTCTGCGGCGCGACCGCGGCCCGCGCGCGCGCGTCGAACCCCGCCAGCGGCGTGCCGACCGACTCGAGCGCGCCGGCCAGGTTCGGCGCGTGCTGGCGCAGCAGGGCGGCGGTGGCGTCGTCGCCGGTCGCCAGCCCGATCTGCAAGGCGCCGCCCACCATCCGCAGCTGCACATCGAGTTCGCCCAGTTCAGGAAAGCGCAGGCGCAGGCGGCTGTTCCAGATCGCCTGCTCGTCGCCGCCGCCGCCGTGGGCTTCGCGCTGCACGTCCCATTCCATCGGCTGGCCGGGCCACAGCTGGCCTTTCCACGCCAGTTGCGACTGCTCCTGCGCCGCCAGCTGCATGCTGATGAACTGCGCGGTCGCGGGATCCTGCGGATTCGGGCGCGCGCCGGCCTGCGCAGCCTGCTGCTGCGGCTCGTTCGCCAGTTCGGCCAGCGCGCGCGACCCCTGCGCCCATTCGGCCACGTGCGATTCGTAGAACAGGCCGCTCTTGCCGAATGCCTGTTTCAGGCCGGCAGCCAGCGCCGCCGGGTCGGCGTCCGGGGTGGCCACCAGTGGCGCATGGCCGGTGACGGCGGTCAGCACCGTCTCGGCTTTCTGGGCGGCCGCCAGCACGCCGGCCAGGGCCTGGGCGGTGGGACTCAGCGTGGTGTTTTTTGCTTCGGTGCCGCCGGCGAAGGCCTGCGTGCCCAGCCCGGCGCTGGAGGCCAGCAGCGCGCCGGCGCGGCCGAGGGCGGCGCCTTCGCGGTAGCCCAGCGGGGCACCCGGCGCGTCAGTTTCCGCTTGCGGTGCGGGGCCGGCTTCGGCAAAGCCCGTGGCGGTGGTCTGGGTGCCAACCTGGAAGGTGGGGCGGGGATGCAGGCCGATCAGCGTGAGCGGCACGTCGGCACCGACCAGGGCGCCGGGAGGCAGTTGCATGCGCGCCTGGGTGTCGGCGAACTTGACGACAAAGGTGCCGTCGGTGAGTCTGGCCTGGACTTCGCCGTGGATCGCCTTGCCCAGCAGCGGCGCGACGGCGCGCGCAAAGGCTTGCTGGCGCGGGTCGACCGCCTGCTCGGCGGCCTGGGCCGGCGTGACGCGCGTGACGGCGGAAACAAGATCGCGGGGCAGCATCAGTCAACCCCCGCCGGGCGCATCAGATGCCGTAGGCGCGCGCGACGCGGCGTTCGGTCGATTTGCTGTTGATCAGGGACGACAGGTGCGCCATCCATGGGCTGGTCAGGTCGCGGATGCGGCGGTCGGCGTCCAGCATGCGGCGGATCGCATCGACCTTGCGCACGCGCTCCTGGCCGGCCAGCGGGCTGACGCCTTCGTTGGCCTTGAGGCGGCGCGCATGGGCGGCGCATTCCTGTTCGAGTTCGGCCAGGCGATCCCATTCGCTGGCGGTGGCCGCGTCGAGCATGCGCTCGGTGATACCGACCATCGTTTCGTAGACCGACACCACTTCTTGCCCGTTCATCGTCATCGTCATCGTCAACCTTATGCGCTCATCAGGGTAGGGGCACGCTGGATGGCCGGCACGGCCTGCTCGGGCGCATCGTTCTTTTCGCCGATCTGGACCCAGGCTTCGCGCAGGTCGGACATCAGGCCATGGACTTCTTCGATGATCGCGATGTCGTTCTTCATATTGGCCTGCAGCAGGCGGCGGCTCATGTAATCGTACAACGCATCGAGGTTCTGTGCGATTTCGCCGCCCGCTTTCTGGTCGAGCGAGGCGCGCAGGCCATTGTCGATGATCGTGATGGCCTTCGAGATCGAGGCGCCCTTGGCGGCCACGTTCGACGATTTGATGTGGTTAATGGCGCTGAGCAGCGCAACGATCACGCCGTCGTACAGCATCACGACCAGCTTCTGTGGCGACGCTGCAGCAACGCCGGTTTCCAGGCCAACCGTTGCATAGGCGCCAACGCCGCGTTTCGGGGTTCCAAACATATGAGATTCTCCGGTGATGCTGAAATTATGAGTTGGCCGCGATGGACGCCAACTGTTGTGTAAGGTAGTCCGAGGTCGATTGCATCGACGACATCATGGCGTCGAGCGCGACGAACTGGGCGCGGTAGCGTTTTTCGATGCTTTCCAGGCGGGTTTCGAAGCGCGCGGCCTGGTCGGCGACCGATTTGATCGACACGTTCAGACCGTCGGTTTTGCTCTTGAGCAGGCTGTCCTTGCCGACGAAGCTGGTCGCCAGGTTATTGAGCTGGAACGCGAAGCCCTGCGAGAACGTCACGGTGCCGCGATCGCCGAGAATGCCGCCGGTGATCGATACCTGGATGCCTTCCGCGTTCGAGCCTGCCGCTGCCGTCAGCGCCTGCCCGTTGCCGGTGGCGGCCACGCCGCCGATTGTGCCGACGACGTCCGAGCCCTTGCTTGGCGCGGCGCCGCCGAAGATCGAATCGACCGTGCTGCCGCTGACGCCCGCAATCGAAATATTCGAAGTCTCCCCGTATTTGCTCGACGACAGTGTCAGGATGCGATCGTCGCCCGCCTTGGCCTCGACCGTATCGCCCGCACCGGCGAAGACTGCGTTGCCATTGATCGACGAACGCAGCAGCGCTGCCAGGTCATCCTTGTTATAGGTGCCGGCAGGCAGCTTGATTTCCTGCGTCTTGCTGTCGGTAACAGGATCGGTCTGGTTCAGCGTGACGCGCCATACCGTGTTCGGTGCAATGGTCGATGTGGCGTTCAACGGGGCGCTGCTTGTCAGCGTACCTTGGGTCGCGAGGTTGGTGATGTTCACGCCATAGGTGCCGGCCTTGGTAGCAGCAGTCGATTTGTCGAACTTGACCAGGCCGTCGGTGGTCGAGCCCATCGCGGCAAACAGCCCGCCAAAGTCGGCCGCGTTGTCGGTGATTGCCTTGTTCAGTTTGCTTGAATCCACCTTCAGGCTGCCGTCCTGCTGGAATGCAATGCCGATCTGGCTCAGCGAATTGAGTTTACCGCCCGTGCCCTCGACGACGGCGCTGATCTGTCGCCGCATCTGGCTCTGGATCGCGCGCACGCTGGCGTCGCCCTGCAAAATGGCGCCCTTTTTGGTTTCGGCGTTGTACTTCGTCAGGCCGCTCATTGTCGTGTTGAGCGTGTTGTACGCCTTGACGAAGTCGTTGACCGCCGTGCTGATGGCCGCCGTGTCTTTGGTGACCGTCAGCGTGCTGCTGCCGACCGCGCTCACGTCGAGCGTCACGCCCTGGATCGCATCCTTGACGCTGGTGCTGTCGCTCTTGATTTCGATGCCGTTCATGTTCAGCAGCGTGCTCTGGGCACCGGCAGTCTGGGACATGCCTTGCGCGCCGGTCGGGTCATACCCCAACAGCGAAACAAGGGCCGGGTCGCCCGCCGAGCCGTCTTCACCAGCCACGCCGATCTTCATCGACGTCGCCTCGCCAGTCTTGTTCGACGTGACCACGAGGTGGAACGGCTTGCTGCTGCCATCGGAGACGATGGTCGCAGTCACGCCCATGTCGGCCTTGTTGATGGCGTCGCGGATGCCTTGCAGCGTCTGGTCGCCCGCTTCCAGCGTGATCGTTTTGCTGTTGAGCGCGCCATTGAGCGAAAAGCCGGACCCTTGGTGCAATCCGACGCTGCCCGCAGTAAAGCCGGCCGACGCCGGGTTGTTGCCGCCAACCAGGATCTGGTTACCGTTGTTCGAGCGAAGCGTGACGCCGGCCGTCGCCGTCGTGGTCGCGCCGGCATTGTCTACTCCGGCAGCGTGCTTGATGCCGCCCTTTACAGTCCCGGTAACGGTTTCGGTCACGTCGATGGTGTTGCCATCGGCGGCCTTGAACTGCAGCGTACCGGCAGCGGCGCTGCCGCTTACAGTAATGTTCGCTGCAGCAAGAGCGTTGCGCGTGCCGGCGCTGGCCAGTGTGGTATCGAGGCCGGCGCCCGTGAGCGGTGCGCTGCCGGTATTCAGATTCGCCAGCTGCACGCCGCCGACCGACAGCGCGTAGCTGGAACCGGCAGTGACGCTGACGTCGCCAAAGCCGGCGAACAGGTCGGCGGCGGTCTCGGTGCTGCCCGCCGTGGCGACGACGCCGGTTTTTTCGCTCTGCGCATTGATGGCCTCGGCCAGCGCGCGGGCGCTGCGGGTGGTCGGACTGGTGCTGATCGCCACGCCGTTCAGGCTCAGCGAGCCGTTGGCGATGCCGCCCGTAGCTGCGGCCAGGCCCAGCGCATTGCCGGTGGCGCCGAAGCCGCCGCCGGTCACGGTGCCGAACTGGAACGTCAGATTGGTTGGCGCACCGGCGCCGATGGTGCTGGTGCTGCTGGCCATGCCGGTCGTCTTGAGGCTCTGCGACTGGGCCAGCTGGGTCACGTTGACCTTGTACTTGCCTGGCACGGCGCCAGCGCCGGCGGTGCCGGTGAAGATATTCTTGTTGGAGGGCGTGGCGCTCAGACCTTGGAACGTGTTTGACTGGTTCAGCGACGTCAGCGCGCCCTGGAAAGCGCCGACTGCGGCGCTGACCTGGTTCAGTGCCGTGTTTTTCGCCTGCAGTGCGGCCGTTTTCTTGGCGTAGTTGTCCAGCGGCCTGGCTTCAGCCTGCATGAGCTTTGCAACGATGCCGTCAATGTCGAGAGCCACTAGTTTCTCCGGTGAAAGCAATAATGTAAGTCATTATCGGCAGAAACAAACGGTTCTTAAGAGCGGTAAAGGCCGCTCTCTTTTTATTTTAGTGAAGCGGGTTGGCGAAGATGCTGCCATGCCATGTAAAAAAGCGCCGAACCCCTGCGGGTACGGCGCTTATGGTGAGCGGCAGGTGATTCAGGCAGTCTGATCGAGCAAACGTCCCATCATCTTGTCGATCGATTTGGCCATTGCCAGTGCCTCCTTGGTCGGCATCTGGCGTACCACTTCGCGCGTGTCGCGGTCGATGATCTTGACCACTACGTCGTTGCTCTCTTCGTCGATCTCGAATTGCAGGCTCTGCGCCGATTGCGGCAGGGCTTCGTTGAGTTTCTTGACGGCGGATGTTACCTCATCGAGATCAGGTTCCGCGGGGGCTTTTTCCGGCGTCACTTTCAGCGCCGGAATGGCCTGCCCGCTCGTCGCAACTGGACGTTCGTCCAGCTTCGTGATGGGCGTTGAGCCAGTTGATTGGATCTGCATGGCGTTCCCCTAGTAAAAATTCCCCGGCCAAATTTCTTTAGCCGGGGAACCGCTTACCGTTTGATGTTGTTACTACTCGTTAGCGATTAGCCACGCAGCAGCGACAGGACACCGTTCGGCAGCGAGTTGGCCTGGGCCAGCATCGAGGTACCAGCCTGTTGCAGGATCTGACCACGGGTCATCTTTGCGGTTTCAGAAGCGAAGTCGGTATCGACGATGCGGCTGCGCGATGCTGACAGGTTCTCGGTCGACGACGACAGGTTCGAGATCGCCGATTCAAAACGCGACTGTAGTGCGCCGTACTGGGCGCGTTGGCCGTTGACCGACGACAAGGCTGCGTCAGCGACTTTGATTGCTTCCTGGGCCCCTTCAAAACTGCTGATGTCGATTTTGGCAACCGTTTTCAGCGCAGAGCTACCGCCCAGATTGATGCCGGTCGCCCCTGCGGTGACAACGTCAGCAGTAGTGGTTTCGACAACGGAAAAGCTCTTGTCAGAGTCCATGGTGATACGACCATTGGCCACACCGACGCCGCTGGCGGCGACCAGACTAAAACCGGTTGCGTTAAGCGGGGCTCCATCGGCCTTGTAGCCGCCCATGGCTATGGCGCCTGTGCCGGTGTTCGCGATCTTGATGTCATTACCTTCGGCATTGGTCAGCTTGATGCCTCCGCCGTTCTGTGATTCATACGATGCAGTTACACCGGTTTTTGCCGTCTGTGCATTGAAGGCACTGATGGCCGCAGCGTAATCGTCCGACGTACTGCCGGAGCCACCAACCGAGAACGAGACCGTGACCTTGTCGGCAGCGGCGCTATTGTCGGAATTCAGGTCAAGTGTATAAGCACCTGCGCCGCCCTTCAGATACGTATCGGTACGTGCGGTGGCGGTGACCCCGGTCCCTGCCGATTCGGTGTTGATTTTAGCCGCAACGCTCTTTGCAGTATCACCCGTTGCGGTGGTGATCGATTTGGTGCCGTTCGCGCCGGAGATAACGGCCTTACCAGCAGTAATCAACGAGGCAGCGGTGACCTCGTCCGCATTGTTTCCAATTTGGTTATTGCCGTAGGTCGAGGTATTGAAGTTTGCGCCGGTCATCGAGATCAGCTGGCCAGCATTGGCACCAACCTGGAAGTTCGCGGTGCCCATTGTGCCGTCCAGCAACTTCTGTCCGTTGAACTCGGTGGTGTTGGCGATACGATTCAGTTCCGAGGTCAGCTGGGTGACTTCAGTTTGCAGTGCTTTGCGGTCGCTGGCCGAGTTCGATGCGTTCGACGATTGAACAGCCAGTTCGCGGACACGTTGCAGAATGTCGCCCGAGCTCGACAGAGCGCCTTCAGCGGTTTGCGCCATCGACACGCCATCGTTGGCGTTACGGGTAGCTTGCGTCATGCCCTTGATTTGCGAATTCATGCGGTCCGAAATCGCCAGACCAGCGGCGTCATCCTTGGCGCTGTTGATGCGCATACCCGACGACAGGCGTTGGATCGAGGTATTCAGCTGCGATTGCGAGGTCGACAGGTTACGCTGCGAGTTCAGGGATGCGACGTTGGTGTTGATTACTGATGCCATGGTGTTTCTCCAGACTAGGTCTTACTAGGGGTGCAGCGACCGTGCTGCTGTTCACTTTGGTCCGTCTCGCTATTCAGTGACGTTCAAACCGCTGTTGTTGCTGGTAACGGTGCCCTATGGAAAAAGTTTAGGGCCGGATCTCAAAATAAATCGTTTTTTTTACCTGTCTGGAAAAACACGCGTTCAGAACTTGTCAATCCGCCACGACTACCCGGTTCTTCCCGCTATTCTTGGCCTGGTACATCGCCTTGTCGGCGCGCGCCATCAGCGATGCCTGCTCCTCGTTCTGCACCCGCAGCGCCACCCCGCACGAGAAGGTGATCAGCATCTTCTCGTTATCGTGCAAGAAGAAGTGCCGGGTCAGCTCGCGCTGCACCCGCACCATGGCGGCCGCTGCCGCGTCGACCGTCGTCTCGGGCAGCAGGATCAAAAATTCCTCGCCGCCGAAGCGCGCGATCACGTCCATCGAGCGCAGCGTCTCGCGCACGACCTTGACCAGGTGCTTGAGCGCGGCGTCGCCCGCCAGGTGCCCGTAGGTGTCGTTCAGGCGCTTGAAGTTGTCGAGATCCAGCAGCGCCACGCACAGCGGCGTGTTGCGGCGGTCGGCGCGCGCGCTTTCGCGCTCGAACACGTCGTCCAGGCCGCGGCGGTTCAGGCTGCCGGTCAGTTGATCCTCTCGCACCAGCTCGCTCATATGCTGCAGCTCGGCTTCGAGTTCGCGGATGCGCTGCTCGGCTTCCTGCACTTCGCGGTGCGCGCCCACCATGCGGTCACGCGAGGCCAATGCTTCGTCCTGCGCATGGCGGGTCTCGCGCAGCACGTCGTTCAGGACGGTATTGAGTTCGTTGATATCGGTCGCGCCGCCGATGCGCTCGGAGAAGTCGCCCAGCTTGGCGTGGTAGTCGCCGGTCGCGGCGGCCACCGATCCCAGGCGGTCGACAAACGTCATCATCATGTTCTTCATTGTCGCGCGCACGTCGGCGATGCCATGCTTCAGGTGACTCTGCTTGATGATCACGTCTTTCAGGCTGCGCGTGGCGTCTTCCAGCGCGCGCGTGTCCATCGGGCCGGCGATCAGTTCCTGCACCGCGACCACCTGGCCGCGCATGTAGTTGTCGTCCTCGAGCAAGCCTTCGATATTGTCGAGCAGCAGGCGGAACAGCCGCAGCAGCAATTCCTGCTGGCCGGCGCTGTCATCCTTGCGCAGCTCGATCTGGAAGCACAACTGCTTCAGGCGCGCCTCGATCTCCTGCAGTTCGCTCTCGCCAACGGCTGTCTTGACCAAGGCGCCCAGCGCTTCGGCCTCCTTGACCTGTTCCGGGTTGTCGCTCAGCAGAGATGCGCAGGCAAACGACAGCGTGCGCGCCAGCATGTCGCGCAGCAGGCGCGTCTGGGGCTCTTCGTCGCCCATCGCCATCACCGGGGTGTTGCGCCGCAGATGCCGCTCGCTCAACTGGGCCAGTGCTTGGGTGTAGCCGCTCCAGTCCCCGTTCTTGATGGCGCGCGTCATGCGCCGGCCGTATTCGGCCAGCTCGCCCGGCGTGTCGAGCATGCGGCGCGCGAACCCGCTCAGTACCTCGATCGCCCCCGGATCCGGAGCGGGTGCGGGCGGTGGCGGTGGCGTACCGGCAATCTCGTCATAGATGGCGCGGTAGGCATCCGGCGTCGGCGCGATACGGCGCGTGGCCAGGCGGCGAAACGCCTCGCGTGCGATGTCGGCAGGGTTTGCCGCCGCGCCTGCAGCAGGAGTGGCAGCGGAACCAGCGCCAGGTGCAGCGGGGACGGGTGTGGACGGAGTGGACATGGATTGCAGCGCGGTGCCGGGTTTGCAGGATTGACGACATGATAGGCAGTTTATTTGCCTCTCATCAACAACTATTCAGTGGCAGTACAAGCGGCAGGGGCGTCAGTCGACCAGGCCGTTGCGGATCGCATACGTGGTCAGCTCGGCACTGCTCCGGAGTTTCATTTTTACCAACAGGCGTGCGCGGTATTCGCTGATGGTCTTGACCGACAGCGACAGTTCGCCCGCGATCTGCGTCACGGTCATGCCGGACGCGATCATCGTCAGCGTCTGGTATTCGCGGTCCGACAGCCCCTCATGGGCAGCGCTTTCATGGTCTTCGCCGATCGAACTGGCCAGTTTTTGCGCAAGCGCAGCACTGACATACTTTTGCCCGCCTGCCACCAGCCGGATGGCCGTGACCAGTTCGCGCGGCGCGCTCTGCTTGGTGATGTAGCCGGCCGCGCCCGCCTTGAGCGCGCGAATCGCGTACTGGTCTTCACGGTGCATCGACAACATCAGCACCGACAGCTCGGGCTTGTCCTTCTTGATCTGCTTGAGCACATCGATGCCATTGCGGTCGGGCAGCGAGATATCGAGCAACATCACGTGGCAGCGCGTCTTGCCCGCCAGGCGCACGGCATCGTGCCCATCCTCGGCCTCACCGGCGACAACGATGTCGCGCTCGTCGGCAAGGATCTGCTTGAGTCCTTCGCGCACGATCGCGTGGTCATCGGCGATGCATACCCGGATTGTTACTTTTTCACTCATCCTGTTTCTTGTTCTGTGCCGGGGCCACGGGCGGCGCCAGCCTGGTCTTGACGGTCAACATCGTGCCACCTCCGGGCGCCGGCGACAAGGACAGCGCGCCGCCAAGCGCGCTGGCCCGTTCGTGCATGCCGCGCAGGCCGAACGCATCCGGCGCGACGCGCACGGCCGGGTCGATGCCGCGGCCGTTGTCGCCGATGGACAGCGTGAGGTGGCGATCGTCGAGGTGCAGCGTCAGCGTGACCTGCGTCGCGGCTGCATGCTTGGCAATATTGGTCAGCGCTTCCTGAGCGATGTGGAAGAGAGCGGTGGCGTGGTCCGGCGCCGGCTCGGGCGCCAGCGCGGCGGGGCCGTGCGTGATCACGGCGATGCCGGTCTGGCGGGTGAATTCGCGCGCCTGCCATGCGAGCGCAGCCGCCAGGCCCAGGTCGAGCGCGGCGGCGCGCAGGCCGAACCCAATGCGGTCTACCGATTCGATGGTGCGGTCGACCAGGTCGTCGATGTACTGGGCCTGGCCGGCCAGGCCGGGCTGATCGGCCGGCACGCGCGCCGCCAGCCGCGCCAGCGCCATCTTGATGGCGATGAGGTTGCCGCCCAGGTCATCGTGCAGCTCGCGCGCGATCCGGCTGCGCTCGTCCTGTCGGGCGGCCTGGTCGGGGTCGTGCTGGAGCGGGGTGGGGTGGTGCATGGTCGAATGATACGACAAGGGCGCGCAAGTCTCGCTACAATGCATCCATGAACAAGGCATTTGTAAAAGAGTCCGACAACGACGACGATGATGAAGCCCTGGCGCTGGCGCAGGCGATTCCTGACGGCGCCAAGAACTACATCACCCCGGCCGGCTACCAGCGCATCAAGGATGAGCTGCTTCAACTGATCGACGTCGACCGGCCCGAAGTCGTGCGCATCGTGCACTGGGCCGCGTCCAATGGCGACCGTTCCGAGAACGGCGACTATATCTATGGCAAACGCCGCCTGCGCGAAATCGACCGCCGCATCCGCTTTCTCACCAAGCGCATGGATTCGGCGTTCGTTGTCGATCCGAGCATTCAGCATGGCAACGACCAGGTGTTCTTCGGCGCCACGGTCCGCTACGTCAATGGCGCCGGCGAAGAGCACACGATCACGATCGTCGGCATCGACGAACTCGATCCACTGCATGGCAAGATCAGCTGGGTCTCGCCGGTAGCGCGTGCGCTGACCAAGTGCCGCGAAGGCGATGTGGCGCAGCTGCAGACGCCGCTGGGCATGGACGAGCTCGAAATCATCTCGGTCGACTATCCCGAACCCGTCACCGACTGAGCTTGCAGCCCGGTGCTACTATGTGCGCATGAACCGACCTCACGAAGCGGCGCACACGACGATGCACCAGCAGGCAGATCCCCTGGCGGCATTGCGCGCCGCGACCAGCGAACAACACGAACGGCTCGACAGCGGCCTGCCGTTGTCCGGGCCCGCCCCCGATTTGCACGACTATGCGGCGCACCTGACGATGGTGCGCGACTGGCTGGCACCGTTGCAGCCGTGGCTGGCGTCGTTCGCGGATGGGCCGCAGCTGGTCTTGCCGCCGGTCGAACGCCTGGCGCTGATCGGCGCGGACCTGGACGAGCCCGGCATGCCGCCGCTGCGTGCACCGGCGCCGGCCCACGCGTGGCCGCACCATGCCAGCGCGGCGTACCGCTGGGGCGTGTGCTACGTGATCGAAGGCTCGCAACTGGGCGGCAAGGTACTGTACGGGAAGCTGAAGGATGCCATGGCGCCGCATCCGCTGCGCTATCTGAAGGGGAGTGACGCCGGGCCGGGCCCGCGCTGGCGTGCGTTCATGCTGGCGCTGAAAGAACACGTGAAGTCGCCGGACGAGATTGCCGATGCCTGTGCCGGCGCGTGCGCGGCGTTCGAGAGTATTTTGAAGTTGAGCCTGGATAGCAAGTAGGGTGGACGGGTTTTCCCGTCCACGCGTTCAAACAGTCTCCGCCTACCACGGAGCAACGTCGGTTTGAACGCGTGGACGGCATAGCCGTCCACCCTATATCGGCAACGTCCCGAAAAACGGAAATTACGTCCGTTCGCGCTCCACCCGATTCACGCCCGCCACGCGGCGCAGATTGCGAATCAGCTGCGCCAGGTGCACCCGGTCGGCGATCTGGATCGTGAAGCGCAGCTGCGTCATCATGTTTTCGTCGTCCTCGTCCATGCCCACATACGTGATGTTGGCGTCGGACTCGCCGATCTCGGCAGCCACGCGGGCGAGGATGCCTTTTTCGTTGTTGATCAGCAGGCGGATACGGCAGTCGAAGCGGCGGTTCAGGTCGTCGCCCCACTGCACGGCGATCCAGCGATCGGGTTCCTTTGCGAGCAGGCGCTTGGCCGTCTGGCAATCGCAGGTGTGCACCACCAGCGCCTGGTCGCGGCGCAGCTGGCCCGTGATCTGGTCGCCCGGGATCGGCAGGCAGCACGGCGCCAGCTGGACGGCCACGCCTTCGCTGCCATAGATCGTGACGGGAGCAATGTCACTGGCCGGCAGCGGCTTGTGCGACGGCAGCAGGTCGGGGTCGCCTTCCATCAGACCGAAGATCTGGCGCGCCACCAGCGTCGGCATGCGTTTGCCGATGCCGATGTCGGCAAACACTTCTTCCATTGAATTGGCCGACGACTCGGCCAGCAGGCGCTCGACGACACTGGCGGGCAGATCCGGCTTGATGTTGCGTACGGCCAGTGCCTGGGTCAGCAGCTCGAGGCCCAGCTCGGCCGACTCGTTGACGTCGACCAGGCGCAGATGATGGCGGATCGCCGAACGCGCCTTGCCGGTACGGACGAACGTCAGCCAGGTAGGGCTCGGGCGCGAATCGGGTTGCGTGATGATCTCGACGATGTCACCGTTGTGCAGCTCGGTGCGCAGCGGTTGCTCTTCGTTGTTGATCTTCACGCCCACCGTGTGGTCGCCGATGCCGGTGTGGATCGAGTAGGCAAAGTCGAGCGCCGTCGCGCCGCGGGGCAGGGCGATGATCTTCGACTTGGGCGTGAACACGTAGACCGAATCGGGGAACAGGTCGACCTTGACGTGTTCGAGGAACTCGGCCGAGTCGCCCGTTTGCTGCTGGATGTCGAGCAGCGACTGCAGCCACGCATGGGTGCGCTGCTGCAGGTCGGACATATTCGATTCGCCCGTCTTGTACAGCCAATGCGCGGCCACGCCGCTTTCGGCGGTGCGGTGCATGTCCTGCGTGCGGATCTGGAATTCGACGGGCGTGCCGTAGGGGCCGATCAGCGTCGTGTGCAGCGACTGGTAGCCGTTGATCTTGCCGATGGCGATGTAGTCCTTGAACTTGCCCGGCATCGGCTTGTACAGCGCGTGCAGGGTGCCCAGGGCCACATAACACTCGGGCACGCTGTCGACGACGACGCGGAAACCGTACACGTCGAGCACCTGCGAGAACGACAGGTGCTTGTTGCGCATCTTTTTATAGATGCCGTACAGGGTCTTTTCGCGGCCGTGCACTTCGGCTTTCAGGCCGCCGGCCTCGAGCTGGTTCTTGACCGCTTCGAGGATTTTCTTGACCACTTCACGGCGGTTGCCGCGCGCCGACTTGATCGCCTTGGACAGCGTCTGGTAGCGCACCGGATAGAGGTGCGAGAACGACAGGTCCTGCAGCTCGCGGTAGATATTGTTCAGGCCGAGGCGGTGCGCGATCGGCACGTAGACTTCCATCGTCTCGCCGGCGATGCGGCGCTTCTTGGCCGGAATCATGAAGCCGAGCGTGCGCATATTATGGAGGCGGTCGGCCAGCTTGATCAGGATGACGCGCACGTCCGACGCCATCGCCAGCAGCATCTTGCGGAAGTTTTCCGCCTGCGCTTCGAGCTGGCTCTGGAATTCGATTTTCTCGAGCTTGGACAGACCGTCGACGAGGTTGGCGACCTGCGCGCCGAAGCGCTCGATCAGCTCATCCTTCTTGACGTCCTGGTCTTCGATCACGTCGTGCAGCAGCGCGGCCATGATGGCTTGCGCATCGAGTTTCCACTCGGCGCAGATTTCGGCAACGGCAATCGGATGGGAGATATAGGGCTCGCCCGACTTGCGGACCTGGCCCAGGTGCATCTCGTCAGAGAAGCGGTAGGCTTCCTTGACCTTTTTGAGTTCGGCGGGGGTAAGGTATTCGGACAGCTTGGTGATCAGCTGCGTCACCGAGGCCACGCCCGGCACGATGGGGCCGGCGGGCTCGATGAAGTCGGGCGGACGATTGTCCGCCCGCCGCTCGCGCGGAGCAGGGTTGCGTGAAGCAGAATCTGGAGGTAACAGGTTCATTACGTTAATCGTCTGGCTGCGGTGAGATCAGAATAACAGAAGACGGGATAACGCAAATTCAGGCAACCCCGAATGGGATTACATCGGGACTTTTTTCAGCATTTCGATGCCGACTTTACCAGCGGCGATCTCGCGCAGGGCGACGACGGTTGGCTTGTCCTTGGCTTCGACCTTCGGGGTGTGGCCTTGCAGCAGCTGGCGCGCACGATACGTTGCTGCCAGGGTCAGCTGGAAACGGTTCGGGATGTTCTTGAGGCAGTCTTCGATGGTAATGCGGGCCATGTGTGCTCCTGGGTTGCTGAATGTTAGGTGACAATGAGTGAAAACAACGCGTGCGGCGCGCCTGCAACGGCGCGCTCGTCAAGATTGTGGTTGATTCGCGTGGATTCCCAGCTGGGCAAACAGCGTAGCGTTGCGGGCAGCTTGTTGGGCAAATCGGCAACGTGTCGCTTTGACAATCGCCTGCAGCTCAGCCAGGGCGACGTTAAACTCTTCGTTGATGATAGCATATTCGAAGTCGGGTGCGTGAGCGATCTCGCCGCCCGCCGCCAGCAGGCGTCGCGTGATGATGTGCGGCTCGTCGGTGCCCCGCTTGTGCAGGCGCTGTTCCAGCGCTTCGATCGATGGTGGCAAAATAAAAATGCCGGCCGCGTCCGGGAACAGCTTGCGTACCTGGCGCGCGCCTTGCCAGTCGATTTCCAGCAGAATATCCGTGCCGTTTTTCATTTCTTGCTCGACCGACAGGCGGCTCGTGCCGTAATAATTGCCGTGCACTTCAGCCCACTCGAGAAACTCGCCGCGGTCGGCGCGCGTGACGAAATCGTCGGCGGTCGTGAAGTGGTATTCGCGGCCATCCTGTTCGCCCGGGCGCGGTGGGCGGGTGGTCGTGGAGATGGACAGCTTGATGCCAGGTTCGTTCGCCAGCAGGGCGTTGACCAGGGTCGATTTGCCGGCGCCGGATGGGGCGGCGACGACGAACAGGCTGCCGGAAAAGGCTTGTGGGAGCATGGCGGGGTCCTTTGTCAGTACGGTATATGCGCGAGCATGGTGTCGCGGGTGGTCAGGTTAACGTCGAACGCGTGGGCGGCTCAGCCGTCCACGCGTTCAACCGGCTCTGGTGCGGCCGACGATTCAATCTATAACTTACTCGAGGTTCTGCACCTGTTCACGCATCTGCTCGATGAGCAGCTTGAGCTCCATCGACGCATCGGCCAGTTCCTTCACCGACGCCTTGGCGCCGAGCGTGTTGGCTTCGCGATTGAGCTCTTGCATCATGAAGTCGAGGCGCTTGCCGACCTGGCCGCCTTTTTTCAGGATGTGGCGCGTTTCGTTCAGGTGCGCCGACAGGCGCGACAATTCTTCCGACACGTCGATCCGGATGCCGTACAAGGTCACTTCCTGGCGAATCCGCTCCAGCACTTCCTGGCGCGTGAGCGTCGACGGATTGCCGTGACCGGCCAGGCCCAGCGCGTCCTGCATGCGGTCGATGGCCTTGTTCTGGAATTGCGAAATGACTTGCGGGATCAGCGGCGTGATGCGCTTGACGATCGCTTCCATCGATTCGATGCGCGATTGCAGCATCGTTTCGAGCGCCGCGCCTTCGCGCCGGCGGCTGTCGACGAACGCGGCAATGGTGGTAACCGTGAGCGCGGCGACGTCGGCCTGGAGCGACTCCTGGCCGATGGTCGATTCTTCGATGACACCGGGCCAGCGCAGCAGTTCGGCCACGGTCATGGGTGCGGCCTGCGCGAAGTGACGCGCCACTTCGCCTTGCAGCCGGGCCAGGTCGGCCAGCAGTTCCTGATTGAGCGCTGCGGCGCCACCGCTGACCTTGCGGCCGAACGAGACGCGCACTTCGACCTTGCCGCGCTGGATGGCGGCCATGATGGCCGTTCGCAGATCGGGTTCCAGCGCGCGCAAATCGTCGTTGATGCGGAACTGCAAATCGAGGAAGCGCGAGTTGACGCTCTTGATTTCGATCGTGAGGGTTCCGGCAGCGCCTTCGCTGGTGGCGACCGCATAACCTGTCATGCTTGAAATGCTCAATGAAATCCCCGGTTTTTATTCTTTACAAAGCCGACATTTATCCACACAATCGCGCTGTTTAGCAAGGAAACCCAATTGGATGGCTGCACAGAATAACGCTCCTCTGCCCGCAGGACTCGAAATTGCCGGATACCGCATTGTAAAGAAAATTGCGTCCGGCGGGTTCAGTATTGTTTATCTTGCCTATGACAGTGAAGGCAATGCAGTGGCCATCAAGGAGTACCTGCCAAGCGCGCTGGCGCTGCGTCAGCCGGGGCAATTGATTCCGGTGGTGGCCAAGCCCCACCTGGCAGTCTTTCGCATCGGCCTGAAGTGTTTTTTCGAAGAGGGCCGCGCCCTGGCGCGCATCGTGCACCCGAACGTGGTGCGGGTGCTCAATTTCTTCCGCGCCCATGAGACCGTCTATATGGTCATGGCCTACGAGTCCGGCCACTCGCTGCAGGAACACATCGCGCGCGCGGCTGCCAAAGGCAATGGCCTAAGCGAAAACTTCGTGCGCCAGGTATTCCACGGCGTCTGCAGCGGCCTGCGCGAAGTCCACGCCAACAAGCTGCTGCACCTTGACCTCAAACCGGCCAACATCTACCTGCGTACTGACGGCTCGCCGCTGCTGCTCGACTTCGGCGCCGCGCGCCAGACGCTGCATACCGACGCCCCGATGCTCGCCCCGATGTACACGCCGGGTTTTGCTGCCCCCGACCTGTACACACGCGGCGCGGCGCTCGGCCCCTGGACCGATATCTACAGCCTGGGCGCGGCCATGCTCGCCTGCATGAGCCGCTCGACGCCGCCGCCGGTCGATGCGCGCCGCATGGACGATCACGTGCCGCGCCATCTGGCGCGCCTGGCAGGCTATTATTCACCGGAGCTGGTCAAACTGGTGGCCGCGTGCCTGGCGCTCGACCCATTGATGCGGCCGCAAAGCGTGTTCGAGATCCAGAAGGTGCTGCAGGCCGCGCCGGCCGCGCCGCTGCCGGCGCGGGCCACGGCCCCGTCGACAGCCGAAGCCGACGTCGCAGGTTCAGGCGAAGCACGCGGCGGTTGGCGCGGCCTGGTCGACCGTCTCGGCGCATTCCGGCGCGATTAAAGGAAGTCATGCAATTCTCGGTGTATCAACAAAGCCATATTGGCGGACGCAAGGTCAACCAGGACCGGATGGGCTACTGCTACACGCGCGACGCCTTGCTGCTGCTGCTGGCCGACGGCATGGGCGGCCACCTGGGCGGGGAGATCGCCGCGACCATCGCCCTGCAGACGGTGTCGGCGATGTTCCGCCTGCAGGCGCGCCCGTATGTGAAAAAGCCCGAGCGCTTCCTCGAAGAAGCGCTGCTGCAGGCGCACCATGACATCCAGGCCTATGCCGTCACCCACGGCCTGCCCGAGATCCCGCGCACTACCGTCGTTGCCTGCCTGATCCAGCATAACTGCGCCGTCTGGGCGCACGTGGGCGACTCGCGCCTGTACTGGGTGCGCCGCAAGCAGGTACTGGCCTGCACGCGCGACCACTCGCATTTCGAGTACCTGCTCGAACGCGGCCGCGCCGACCCGTCCGAGCGCAACACGCACCCCGACCGCAACAAGCTCTATAACTGCCTGGGCGCGTCGAGCCCGCCGAAGATCGAGCTGTCGCAGCAGCACAGCCTGCAGCATGGCGACATGCTGCTTCTATGCTCGGACGGTTTGTGGTCCGTGCTGCCCGAAACCGAAATCGTGCACCGCCTGGCCACGAGCGGCGTCGTGCAGGCGGTGCCGGAACTGGTGCAGATGGCCGCTGCCATCGGCGGCGCGCAGGCCGACAACACGACCGCGCTGGCCATCGCCTGGCAGGGCGCGGCCGGCACGATCGATGGCGATGCCCTGAATGTGATCTCGACCCAGATGCTGGCCGAGGATGCCGTCAGCTCCACCATTGTCGCCGGTGACCCGCTGCCCGAAGGCAGCGACGCATTCGACGAAGACGATATCGAAAAAGCCATCGCCGAGATCCGCGAAGCGATCGAAAAATCCTCCCAGCTGCTCAAGTAAGGACCGACCCCATGACCCACCCACCGCGCCCGAGCGGCCGCGCGCCAGACCAGCTGCGCCCGATCGTCATCACCCGCAACTACACGCGCCACGCCGAAGGCTCGGTGCTGATCGAGTTCGGCGACACCAGGGTGATCTGCACGGCCAGCATCGAGGACAAGGTACCGGCCTTCCTGAAAGGGAAGGGCCAGGGCTGGCTGACCGCGGAATACGGGATGCTGCCGCGTTCGACCCACAAGCGCATGGACCGCGAAGCGGCGCGCGGCAAGCAGAGCGGGCGCACGCAGGAAATCCAGCGCCTGATCGGCCGCTCGCTGCGCGCCGCGTTTGATTTGCACGCGTTCGGCGAGCGCACGCTGCATCTGGATTGCGACGTGATCCAGGCCGACGGCGGCACCCGCACCGCCGCCATCACGGGCGCGATGGTGGCCGCGCACGATGCCTTCGGCACGCTGCTCTCATCCTGCGCGATCACGGCGCTGCCGGTACGGCATTTCGTCGCGGCCGTGTCGGTCGGCATGGTGAACGGCGTGCCGGTGCTCGACCTGGACTATCCCGAAGACGCGAACTGCGACACCGACATGAACGTGGTGATGAACGACCAGGGCCATTTCATCGAAGTGCAGGGCACAGCCGAAGGCGCGGCGTTCGACCGCGCCGCCATGGACCGCCTGCTGGACCTGGCGCAGACAGGCATCGGCGACCTGATCCATTTGCAGAAGCAGGCGCTGCGGGTCGGCTGACCGGTTCTCGGGCGGCAGGTGCGCGAAGCCGGTAAAATGACCGGTTTCCTCACCAGCACCGTGACCACCATGACCCAGCGCCTGATCCTCGCCTCCAACAACGCCGGTAAACTCAAGGAATTCGCCCAACTGCTCGGCCCGATCGGCCTCGACCTGCATCCGCAGGGCGAATTCGACGTCCCGGAAGCAGAAGAGCCGTTCGGCACCTTCGTTGAAAACGCGCTGGCCAAGGCACGCCATGCGTCGCGCCTGACCGGCTTGCCGGCGCTGGCCGACGATTCCGGCGTCTGCGTCAATGCGCTTGGCGGCGCGCCTGGTGTGTATTCGGCCCGCTACGCCGGCGAGCCGAAATCCGACGCCAACAACAGCCGCAAGCTCGTCGCCGACCTGTCCACGCTCAGCGACAAGTCAGCCTATTACTATTGCGTTCTGGTGTATGTGCGCCACCCGGAAGACCCGCAGCCGATCATCGCCGACGGCCGCTGGAATGGCGAAATCATTGCCACGCCGCGCGGCGAGAATGGCTTCGGCTACGATCCGTACTTCCTGATCCCGTCGCTGGGCAAGACCACGGCCGAACTGGCGCCCGCCGAAAAGAACGCGCTGTCGCACCGTGGCCAGGCGCTGCGCGCGCTGGTCGAGAAACTGAAAAACACCTGACATGATCCCCATTAAATTCGTCGGCGAGAATGTACCGCAACCGTTGGCCGGCGAGCCCCGTTCGCCCGCCACGGCCGCGCTGCAATACCTGCAGCCGGGCGCGCTGAACCTGACGGCGCTGCCGCCGCTGTCGCTGTACGTGCACTGGCCATGGTGCGTGCGCAAATGTCCGTACTGCGATTTCAATTCGCACGAAGGCAAGGGAGAATTGCCCGAGAAGGATTATCTCGACGCGCTGCGCCTGGACCTGGAACAGTCGCTGCCACTGATCTGGGGCCGCAAGATCCACACCGTGTTCATTGGCGGCGGCACGCCGAGCCTGATGTCAGCGGCGGGGCTGGATCGCCTGATGTCCGACCTGCGCACCCTGCTGCCACTGGAACTGGACGCCGAGATCACGATGGAAGCCAATCCCGGCACCTTCGAGGCCGAGCGCTTCAAGAGTTATCGGGAGAGCGGCATCAACCGCCTGTCCATTGGCATCCAGAGTTTCAACCCGGCGCACCTGAAGGCGCTGGGGCGCATTCACGACGGCGACGAAGCGCTGCGCGCGGTCGAGATTGCGAAAAACACGTTCGACAACTTCAATCTCGACCTGATGTACGCGTTGCCATCGCAGACGCTGGCCGAGGCGCGCCACGACCTGGAAACGGCGCTCGCATTCGCGCCGCCGCACCTGTCGCTGTACCACCTGACGATGGAACCGAACACGGTCTTCGCCAAGTACCCGCCGGCGCTGCCGGACGACGACCTGAGCGCGGACATGCAGGACATGATCGCCGAGGTGACGGGCGCGGCCGGCTACGATCATTACGAAGTGTCGGCCTACGCGCGCGCCGGCCGGCGCGCACGCCATAACCTGAATTACTGGCAGTTCGGCGACTACCTGGGCATCGGCGCCGGCGCGCATTCAAAGATCTCGTTCCCGCACCGCATCCTGCGCCAGGCCCGCTACAAGCAGCCGGCGTCGTTCATCGAGGCAGCAAAGCGTGGCAATCCGGTACAGGAAGAGCACGAGATCGGCCGCAACGACATGGGCTTCGAATTCATGCTCAACACGCTGCGCCTGACCGGTGGCTTCGATCCGAACCTGTTCGGCGCGCGCACCGGGATGAGCATCAACACGATCACGAAGTCGCTCAACGAGGCTGAGGCCAAGGGGTTGATTTATCGCGATCACAAGCTGATCAAGCCGACCGAATTGGGCCAGCGTTTTCTGAACGATTTGCAGGAAATGTTCTTGGCTGAGTAAGCGTCTTGGGTCTTCAAGCTTGCACCACACCTGCCATCGCGGTGAGAGTGCGAGTCAGGCCGGCCACGACGCGGGCCAGGCCATCGAATTCGCCTGGCTGCTGCATCTCGGTTTTCTCATCGGCAGTCAACGGCGCGGTATGGAAATAGGGGTAGTCGGCAAAGCCGCTGCCGGTGATCAGCAAGGTCGTCATACCGGCGCTGCCAGCGCCATCGTCATTGCTCGAGAGCATCAAGCCCATCACGTAAGCCGAGATTGCCAGCCCTTGGCGCATCTGGGTCATCGCGCATTGCTGCAAGGGCCTGGCGCACGCGCTGCGCTTGGGCACTGCGGCATGAAAGCCACAACGAGAACGATGACCGTCGACACGTTGCGCATCATCAATTTCACGACAGTTTCGCATCGCTAAGATCGGGCGTTGCCGTGTGATCTGCGGAGGTCATCGTGAGGCGAAGACAGTGAAACTCGATCAAATCGCTGCGAGCGTCATGGGATTGTCGGATGCGAAACGCGCCATTCGTCTTCGTCTGTCGGGCGCCAACGGCATTGTCGACGACCTGCTGCTGGTGAAGTATGTGAGCGGTGTCGAGACGATGTGCGGCGGGATCGAATACGCGCTGCAATGCGTATGTCTCAAGGCCGGGTTGCCCCTGAAGGATTTCATTGCCAATCCGGTCGAGCTGCAGTTCGTTACTGATACCGGATCGCTGCGCACCGTCTGCGGCATTGTCGGAGGCGTGACGGAAGGACAGAGCGATGGCGGTCTGGCGACTTACCAGTTGATCGTCCGTGACGCGATTTCTCTGCTGGAGGAAACCTCCAATACGCGGGTGTTTCGCAATCGCAGTGAGGTCGATATCACGAATATCATGCTTCGCGAGTGGTGCCAATCCAATCCCATTGCCAGTGCTGCATTCCGCTTCGACCTCAGCGGGCTCAAGGTGTATCCGGCCCGCGAATTCACCATGCAATATAACGAGTCCAACGCCGCATTTTTGCGCCGCTTATGGAAACGGCGCGGCATCGCATGGTTTATCCGCGCTGGTGCCTCGAATGAACGCGGAAGCGACGACACGCCCACTCATACATTGGTGCTGTTCGACCAACCAAACGCACTGGAACAGAACCCAGCCGGCCCGGCACGTTACCACCGCGATGACGCTACTGAGCAACGCGACAGCATCACTGCCTGGCATGCAGTGCGCAAGTTGACCGCCGGGCGCGTGGAACGCCAGAGCTGGAACTATCGGCATGCCTGGTCGATGACCAGCCAGGATACGAGCCTGACGAATCAGGGCGCGACAGGCAACCGGTTCGCCGCCTCCCTTGATGACTACCTCATCGACTCACCGCACGCGGGCGAGAATTCGGACGACTATCGCTACCTTGGCCTTGCGCGCATCCAGCGCAAGGAGTATGAAGCCAAGTTCTTCGAGGGAGAAAGCGGCGACCGCGACATGCGTGTCGGGCAGTGGCGCAGGATAACCGGGCACCGTGAAATCGATTCGCATCCGGAAGCGCAGCGTGACTTTGTCTGCACCGAATTGCAGGTGGAAGCTGAAAACAACCTGCCCACGACTTTGAATGAACGCGCTGGCCGCTTATTCGCGCTGAATCGCTGGAGCGGTGATCTGGTACGCGCCAGCGCCGAGCGGGGCGCACGTTATACCAATAGATTCACTTGCGTACGACGCGGCATTCCAATCATTCCTGCCTTCGATCCACGCATCGATCTGCCACGAACGGCGCCGCAAACCGCCATCGTTGTCGGGCCTGCGAATCAAGAGATTTACTGCGACGCACTGGGGAGAATCAAGCTGCGATTTCCCGCCTGTCGCGCACAAGACCATGAACATGCCAGCGGTGCAGGCACATCGGATAGCGACCGGGATTCGGCGTGGGTGCGTGTTGCGACCGGTTGGGCAGGCAACCGATATGGCGCGATCTCGCTGCCACGCGCAGGCGATGAAGTTGTCGTCGTATTTTTGGGAGGCGACCCGGATAAGCCTCTCGTGATTGGCAGCGTTCATGGATACCGGACACCGCCCCCGGCCTTCAGCCATACCAGCGTCCTGCCCGGGGATAGGCATCTATCGGGAATCGTAAGCCGGGAAGGCGAGGGGGGACGCGCGAATCAACTGCGCATGGACGATACGCCGGGACAAATCAGTGCGCAGATCGGGAGCGAACACGATCACAGTCAACTCAACCTGGGTTATCTCACGCAGCCACGCTGCAATGGTGCCGCCGTGCCACGTGGCGAAGGCGCTGAATTGCGGACAGACGCAGCACTGGCACTGCGCGGTGGTCAAGGCGTCCTGATCAGCGCGGATGCGTCGTTGCGAGCGGCGGGACGGCAGCTGGATCGGGATGGCTTGATTGGACTGGCCGAGGCGCTGTCGAGTGTACAAAAGCAGTTGGCCGAGCTGGCCGAGGCCCATGAAACAGATGCGGTAGAAGGCGAGTCGTTGTCGCAGGTGAAGTCGCATCTGGAACAGTGGGAGCAGGGCAGCAATACGGCGCGGCAAGCTGCGGCAGGGACCGGTGCGCCCGTTGTCGCCATCGAGGCACCGGCGGGGGTGATCATTGGCAGTCAGGCTGGCGTCACGATCGGGGCGCAGACGCATGTGGATCTGGTCAGTGTTCGGAATACTCAGCTATCTGCTGGTCGCAAACTGATGCTGCATGCATTGCAAGGGATTAGTCTGTTTGCGCATTCGCTCGGAACCAAGCTTGTTGCGGCAAGCGGGAAGGTGGAGATTGTTGCTCAGGATGACAACGTCGAGATCACGTCGTCGAAAAGGATTGTTCTGACGGCGACGGAGGAGATCGTTTTGCAGGCCCCGAAAGTGACCGTGGTGACGCAGGGCGCGCAGGCGGCGTTTGGGGATGGAGCCATTACGCATCAGTGCACTGGGAGTTTTATGGTCAAGTCGGCTAAAGCAGAATTTTCAGGTGCAGGGGATGGAGTTTCCAGGTCGCTAGACATGCCGGAAAGTGCTTTAAATCATGATCAACGTGTGCGAGTGGTTGATATGAGTACGGGTGAACCTTTGGCGGATCAACATTATCGGGTCGTGTTAGAAGATGGGCAGATCATTGAAGGGCGGACAGACACAGAAGGGATGACAAAAAAATTCACTTCTGAAGTTCCTTTTGCGAATTTCACAATTGAAACCGTTGATGACTAAATTTTGATATCGAAACCACAGGTGAGGCGATGATTACTGGCAACAAGCTTGCAGGTTACAAACTTCCGATAAAACCCGAGGAAAAAACTGGAAAGATGGCGCATGGTTTCGTGACTCCCAATCAAGATCGGTCGCCTCAGGTTCACAACGTACCGCCCAAGCGATTGATGCCAATAATTTTCATTCCTGGAATAATGGGTTCGAATTTAAGGATGAGTAGTGATCGGCAGAAGAAATTAAACAAAAAAAACAATATAGCTTGGAGGCCTGACAATCTATTTGTAACTGTTCCTATGAAAGATAGTACCGCGGCTGAACGGCAGTTGAACTTTGATCCCATGTCTACTGAACTTGATATTTACGATCCGAAAAATAGTATTACTGGTGATCCTAATGAAACCGCTGACATGAGAAATAAAAGCTGTCATTTTTCCAGTCAATACTCTGGGAGCTGGAGGAGTATCAATGGTCCTTTGCTTCAAAGCGACAAGCCCGGAATGCCAAATTCTAAAACGCGAGATCAAAAAGCTCGAGAGCGAGGATGGGGAGAGGTATTTTCAAGCAGTTATGAGCAGATTCTCAGTGCATGTGAAGTCCGGTTAAATGCATCCTTCTCCAAAAACTTCAAGGATTCTTACCTCATAAATTCGATAGCGAACATTTGTCCATCCAAATGGGAGGCGAATGCAATTCCAAAATTGATAGCAATCAATGAGGAGATGATGCGAAATTCTCTTCAGGGCTGCTGGTTCCCTGTACATGCCATGGGATATAACTGGCTCAAAAGCAATAAGGAATCCGGAATTGTCGTCGCAAAAAGAATTAACAATCTAATAAGCGCCTATCAAAGTCAAGGGTATCAGTGCGAGAAAGTTATACTAATTACTCATTCGATGGGCGGGCTCGTTGCCCGTGCGGCTATTCATTCAAAAATGGGAAATGCAGGCGATAAAGTATTGGGGGTAATTCATGGAGTCATGCCCACAACTGGAGCTGGAGCTGCCTATAAAAGAATGCGTTGTGGATTTGAGGGTGACGGTACGTCGGTAAAAGTACTCGGAGCTACAGGTGATCATGTGACACCTGTTCTTGGTAATTCGCAGGGCGGATTGGAGTTGCTGCCTAGCCAAGCCTATGGAAATAATTGGCTTCAGTTAGTTCATGAAAACAAAGTGATAAAGAGTTTGCCTATACAGGGAGATCCCTACGAAGAAATATATAAGGTCAGCGATAAATGGTTTTGTTTATTGAAAGAAGAGTGGATCAATCCTTCTCGCTTGCCCGGCCGCACCCTGGAGAGGGCGTATAAGCTTCTTGATGGAGCTAAAGCTTTTCATAACTCAATCGCGGACACATTTCACGAACAAAGCTATGCCCATTATGGGGCAGATCCAGAAATGCGAGCATGGCACAAGGTTGTCTGGGAACTTAAAACTACATCAGCTTTGGAGGATTGTGAAAATTTGAAAATTTCACAAGACGATGGTAAGGGAACTTTGGTAATGCATCAAACACCCTCCCAATCTAAAAAAGAAACCCTGAAATCTTCAGTAAATGCAACATTGTGCGAACCTGTTGACCCAGGTGATCAGACAGTCCCAGCGCATTCTGCGGATGCGCAACTTCGTTGTGGGAAATTTAAGGGGATTTTTCGTCAGACAGGTTACGAGCACCAAGGTAGCTACAGTAATGAAGCTGTGATAGCAGCAACGATCTACAGTTTGTTGAAAATAATCTCGACGATGAAATGGTCAAAATAATGCGATTTAAAAAGACAGGAATGTATTTTCTGTTATTTTTAACATTGGTGGGTTTTTTATATTTATTCGATGAATCAAATATTTCATCAGAAAATGACTCGAGGAATATTGTGGAAGAAACCCCAGTCCGCCTGCAGACTATTTTTGCAAAGACCAAGATAGTTTGCTTTGGGAGATTTTTGATAAAAGTACCAGAGACGGCGACAGTCGTATATGGACCTGCTGAAGTAGCTACTCAGATAAATTATCTTGAAGGAGAAGCAAACAAAATTAGCGATTACGTCAATTCGAAAATGCTTGAGGTGGAGAGTGAGCGTGAATTTTTGGATGAGGCCGGGATTGCTTCTCTACCACTATTTGGAAAATCTTTGGATGGGCAGAGATCGGGACAAAAAATAGTGTTTGGTTCGAAAGATCAGGTTAGTTATACAATAACTTCCTACGTTCCAGTGGATGCGCACCTATTTGTTCAAAGTGTTGACGGGATTTTGCCAAATATAAATATAATCGATCAAATAAACGCAGTCGCTACTAGATTGAAATATCGCAGGGAAGAGGAAATACCTGCCGGACAAGGAATGTGTATTGAGAGAGGATTTGTTTCCGGGACGTATGAATATGAAAGAGCCACTATTGGTATCAGACTGAAAGAATATCCAGATGTGCACCTGTCAATTGATACACATAAAAACTTAGAATTTTTGCAAGAGTCTGCAAATCCAAAATTATTGCACGAGAAAGCCAGGGAGAGCGCCGAAATTGAAGGATTAGGGGTTGTTTTTTCTCGCGTTAAGGTGTTGCGTGAGGAACTTCGACAGCTTGCTGACTTGAGCGGACAGGAGGTTGCGTATCGAACGCCTGCTTATAAAAGCGCCGCATCAGTGCACGAGTTTCGCTTTCATAGCGTAGGGAAAGTTAATGATCCATTCCACCCCGAGTTCGATATTCGGTTGGATTCGGGTGTCAGTAATAATGCAAAAAGCGCCGTGAAACCAAGCATCAACGATACAGAGGCTCTGGCTCTATGGGATATGCTAATTGAGACTATTAGTTTGCGTAAGCCAGGCGATGCAACCATTTCTCATGAAGCAAAGTCAAAAGCTCCTTTAGGTACTGTCAGCAGGTCAGGAGAAATATGCCCGCAAACCGGCTTTTGGGCATGTGCTGACAAAAGGCGTATCGCTGGAGATCGAGTTCGATTATTTAAGAAGGGCGAAAACATTCCATCAGTTCTTCTCTTCGGCAATGTCGGTCTGCTGAGAAAACTGATCGGTGACGTTCATCGAGCGGCGGTGGTCGAATGGAAATTGCGCTCCTATGAAGTGCCAATAGTTCCAGATGGTGAGGCAGGCAGCGGGGGCGAAAGTAATTCGGTGAAAGACAGCCATGCCTAACGTCATCCGCCTGAACGATCCCACCAGCCATGGCGGCAAGGTCACTGCTGTCGCTGCTACGTCTTTCACCGTTGGTGGCATCGCCGTCGCCTGCATTGGCGACAAATGTGCATGCCCGATCCACGGTAACGGCACCATTGTGGAGGGCGAGTCCATGCACACGATCAATGGCAATCCAGTTGCTTATAACGGCCATCAAACCAGCTGCGGCGCTACGTTAATTTCGACCATTGCAACCTTCACTCACAGCTAGGGCGAGCCACGCGCCCCTACCTTCCAAGCCAACCTTTACGTGCAAAAAAAAACCGGGCCACGCAGGCCCGGTTTTCATTCACTTCAGCAGCAGCGTCGCATTTACCTCGCCGCCACCGGCGTCCCATCAGCCTGCGCCGCCGGTTCCACCCAACCACCGCCAAGCACGCGATACAACGCGACCTGGTTCTGCAAACGCAGCAGATTGGCCTGCACCGACAACTGCTGCGACTGGAACAGCGAACGCTGTGCATCGAGCAGGTCGAGCTGGCTGGCGGCGCCGCTGCGGAAGCGCAGGTCGGACAGGTTGAAGCGGTCGGCTTCGGCTTCGGTCACGGCTGCCTGCGCGCGCAGCTGTTCGCTGTACGTCGCCTGGCCAGCCAGGGCGTCCGCCACTTCGCGGAACGCGGTCTGGATCGATTGCTCGTAGCGCGCCACGGCGATGTCGCGCTGGGCACGGGCGGCGCCCAGCGTCGCGGTGTTGCGGCCGTAGTCGAAGATCGGCAAGATCGCCTGCGGTGCGAACGACCAGCCCCAGGTGCCGCTCTCGAACAGGCCCGACAGCTCGGTGCTGGCGCTGCCGGCGCTGCCCGTCAGCGAGATGCGCGGGAAGAAGTTCGCGCGCGCTGCGCCGATGTTGGCGTTGGCCGCGATCAGCTCTTGCTCGGCCGCACGGATGTCCGGGCGGTTGGCCAGCAGGTCCGATGGCAGGCCGGCTGGTAGGTCGGGCAGCTCGGTTTTGGCCAGCGTGGCGCCGGTCGAGACGTCGGCTGGCAGCGGCTGGCCGACCAGCAGCGTCAGCAGGTTGATGTCCTGGGCGCGGAAGCGCTGTTGCTGCGCCAGCGTGGCAAGGGCCGTTTCAACCAGCGAACGCGATTGCTGGATGTCCAGGCGCGATGCGACGCCGTTTTCGAAACGCAGCTGCGTCAGGCGGTCCGAATCCTGGCGCGTCTTGAGCGTGTCCTGCGTGATGCGCAGCAGCTCTTCGTCGGCCAGCAGTTGCAGGTAGGCGTTGGCGACCGACGCGATCAGGCTGATCTGCGTGGTCTTGCGCGCCTCTTCGGTGGCCAGGTATTGCGCCAGCGCGGCCTCGGACAGATTGCGCACCCGACCAAACAGGTCGAGTTCGAACGACGTGACCTGCAGGCCGGCCTGGTAGGTGCTTTCGATCGGCTGGTCTTCGCCCACGGTACGGCGGCTACCGCTGACGCCCAGGCCCACCGATGGCAGGCGATCGGCGCGCGTGATGCGGTATTGCGCACGTGCCTGCTCGATGTTGGCAATGGCGATGCGCAGGTCACGGTTGTTGACCAGTGCCTGGTCGATCAGCTGACGCAGACGCGGATCGGCAAAGAACTGCTGCCAGGCGACCGCGGCCGGCGCTTGGGCGATCACCGGGCTGGTCGATGCCGTGGCCGCCTGTGGCACGGCCGGGAAGGCGCTTGCCACCGGGGCAGCAGGGCGCTCATAGTCCGGCGCCAGCGACATGCAGCCGGCGAGTGCCATCGACAGCGCCAGTGGCGTGACGATCAGTTTGATGTGCTTGATCATGGTTGTTTCCCTTCTTCTGCTGCCTGGCGTTCCTGTTTTTCCAGGGCATGCTGTTTTTCCTGCGCGTGGGCGTACATCTTGTTCTGGCGTTCGCTGCCCTTGAAGAGCGTACGGATCACGACGAAGAACACCGGCACGAAGATCACGCCGAGCACGGTCGCCGTAATCATACCGCCCATCACGCCGGTACCGATGGCGCGTTGCGATGCCGAACCGGCGCCGCCTGCAAGTACCAGTGGCAGCACGCCCAGGATGAAGGCGAGCGAGGTCATGATGATCGGGCGGAAGCGCAGGTGGGCCGCTTCGAGCGCCGCGTCGAACGGTGACTTGCCTTCGGCTTGCAGGTCCTTGGCAAATTCGACGATCAGGATCGCGTTCTTCGCCGCCAGACCGATGATGGTGATCAGGCCGACCTTGAAGTAGACGTCGTTCGACAAGCCCCGCATATTGGCCGCCAGGAGCGAACCAAGAATACCCAGCGGTACCACCAGCAGCACGGCCACCGGGATGGTCCAGCTTTCATACAGCGCGGCCAGAGCCAGGAACACGGCCAGCAGTGCAAAGCCGATCAGGATGAACACGGTCGAACCCGACAGCAGTTCCTCGCGCGACTGGCCGGTCCACTCGTACGAGAAACCAGCCGGCAGGCGTTCTGCCAGACGCTGCATTTCGTCCAGCGCTTCGCCGCTCGAGTAACCTGGCGCGGCTTCACCGGTCAGTTTCATCGCCGGATAGCCGTTGTAGCGGTTGGTCTGCATCGGGCCGGTGGTCCATTCGGTCGTCGCGAACGACGACAGCGGCACCGGCTGGCCCTGGGTATTCATCGCGTTGATGCGCAGCAGGTCGTCCGGCTGCATGCGCTGTGGCGCATCGGCCTGCACGATCACGCGCTGCAGGCGGCCGGCGTTCGGGAAGTCGTTGACGTACGACGAACCCATCGACGTCGACAGCGCCGTATTGATCGCGGCGAAGCTCACGCCCAGGGCTTGCGCCTTGTCGCGGTTGATGTTCAGCTTGAGCTGCGGCGCATCTTCCAGGCCTTCCGGACGCATGCCCGTCAGGATCTTGCTCTGCGACGCCATGCCCAGCATCTGGTTACGCGCGGCCAGCAGGGCAGCGTGGCCGTTGCCGGCACGATCCTGGAGGCGGAACGAGAAGCCGGTGCCGGTACCCAGTTCCGGGATCGGCGGCGGGCTCACCACGAAGATGAACGAGTCGCGCAGCGCGCCCATGTGGCCCATGATGCGTCCTGCGAACGATTGCGCGTCCTGGCCATCACCCTTGCGCTCGTCCCACGCTTTCATCGGGATGAACGCCAGACCCATGTTCTGGCCCTGGCCCGAGAACGAGAAGCCGGTCAGGGCCACGATGTTCGCCGTTTCCGGCTGCTTCATCACGAACTCTTCCATTGCACGCATGACGGCGCCGGTACGTTCGGCCGTCGCGCCTGGCGGCAGCTGGACGTTGGCGATCACATAGCCCTGGTCTTCGTTCGGCAGGAACGAATTCGGCAGGCGCGTGAACATCACGCCGACCACGACGACCAGCACGGCAAACACGACCATCCAGCGGCCGGCACGCCGCATCAGGGCGCCGACAAAACCTTCGTATTTCTTGGCGCCGGTGGTGAACTTGCGGTTGAACCAGCCGAAGAAGCCCTTCTTGTCATTGTGGTGACCGGCTTCGACGGGTTTCAACAGGTGCGCGCACAGCGCCGGGGTCAGCGACAGCGCCAGGAACGCCGAGAAGGCAATCGAGGTGACCATGACCACCGAGAACTGGCGGTAGATGTTGCCGACCGCGCCGGCGAAGAAGGCCAGCGGCACGAACACGGCGATCAGGACCACGGTCACGCCGATGATGGCGCCCGAAATCTGGCCCATCGCCTTGCGTGTTGCTTCGAGCGGCGGCAGACCTTCTTCGCTCATGATGCGTTCGACGTTCTCGACCACCACAATGGCATCATCGACGACGATACCAATCACCAGCACCATGCCGAACATGGTCAGCACGTTGATCGAGAAGCCCATCGCCAGCAGGCAGGCGAACGAGCCCAGCAGTGCGATTGGCACCACGATGGTCGGGATCAGCGTATAGCGGAAGTTCTGCAGGAACAGGTACATCACCAGGAACACCAGCACGATCGCTTCGATCAGCGTGTGGACCACTTGCTCGATCGAGATCGAGATGAAGGTGGTCGAATCGTAAGGGATCGAGTACTTCACGCCGGCCGGGAACAGCTTCTGCAGTTCGGCCATGCGGGCCTTGATCAGATCGGCGGTTTCCAGGGCGTTACCGGATGGTGCCAGCTGCACGCCGATACCGGCCGATGGCTTGCCGTTCAGGCGCGCCGAGGTGGCATACGACTGGCCGCCGACTTCGATGCGGGCGACGTCCTTCAGGCGCACGGTCGAGCCGTCCTGGTTGGCGCGCAGCACGATATTGCCGAACTGTTCGACGTTCGACAACTGGCCGGTGACGATGACGGTGGCGCTGATCTGCTGGCCTTGCGCGATCGGCAGATCGCCGATCGTGCCCGATGCGACCTGGGCATTCTGCTGCGAGATCGCGCTCGTGACGTCGGCCGGCGACAGGTTAAAGCCGACCAGCTTGGTCGGGTCGATCCAGATCCGCATGGCCTTCTCGGTACCGAACAGCTGGGCCTGGCCAACGCCGGTAATACGCTGGATTTCAGGCAGCACATTGCGCGAAGCGTAGTCGCCCAGCGCAATATTGTCCATCTTCGGATCGTCCGACGACAGGATCGTAAACAGCAGGAAGTTCGAGCGCGACTTGTCGACGCGCACACCTTGCTGCGTCACCGCCGGCGGCAGGCGCGGGGTCGCGCGCGACAGGCGGTTCTGGACGTCAACCTGGGCCAGTTCCGGATCAGTGCCGGTCTCGAAGGAAATGGTAATCGAGCCAGTGCCGTTGGCCTGGCTGGTCGATTCCATGTAGATCATGCCCTGGGCACCGTTCATCTCGCGTTCGATAATCGAGATGACGGAATCCTCCAGAGTCTGCGCCGACGCACCCGGGTAGGTGACGTTGACGACGATCGCGGGTGGCGCCACGGATGGGTATTGGGCGATCGGCAACTGCTTGATCGCAACAGTACCCAGCACCATGATGAACAGCGCGATCACCCATGCAAAAATTGGGCGGTCAATAAAAAAACGTGCCATTGAAAAGTCCTGTTCGTTTTATTCTTAGCGGCTGCTGTTGGCCGGGGTCGTTGCACCCGCTGCCGGCGAACCGGAATTCGGGGTGCGCGCACCGGGAGCATTCGCGCCGGCGGCGGCCTGGGCGCCGGCAGCGTTCGGCTGGGCAGCCGGGGCACCAGCCTGGGCCGGGGCCTGGGCGGCGACCGGGGTCCATGGCACTGGCTTGACCGGGGTGCCTGGCGGCAGCATCTGCAGCTTCTGGAAGCCGTCGACCATCACTTGTTCGCCTTCTTTCAGGCCGTCGGTGACGATCCAGCTCTCGCCTTGCTGCGAAGCGATCTTGACGGTGCGGGACACTGGCTTGTTGTCGGCGCCGATGACCATCACGGTATCGCCGTTCTGGCCGCCACGGGTGACCGCTTGCTGCGGCACCAGGATGCCGCGCGTTTCCGACTGCGACAGGCGCACGCGTGCGTACTGGCCCGGGAGCAGGGCGTTGTCCGGATTGTCGATGGCGGCGCGCAGCGTGACCTGGCCGCTCGTTTCGTCGACAGTCACGTCCGAGAACAGCAGCTTGCCCTTGCGCGGCAACACGGTACCGTCGTCGAGCACGACCGTGACCGGCAGCTCGGCATCGATCCTGCCGCCGGCCTGCTTGCGCAGGCGCTGCAGGTCGTTCGCCGACTGGGTGATGTTCAGGTACATGCGGTCGGTCTGCTGGATCAGGGCCAGCTCGGTCGACTGGGTTGCCGAGACCAGCGCACCTTCGGTGACCAGCGAACGGCCGATGCGGCCGGAAATCGGTGCGTTGACGTTGGTGTAGCCCAAATTGATCTGCGCCACACGGACCTGCGCGCGGGCTGCGGCCACTTCGGCCTCACCCTGGCGTTGCGCCGCGACGGCGTTGTCGAATTCCTGCTTGCTGACGGCAGCGGCTTCGACCAGTGGCTTGTAGCGATCGGCAATCGACTTGGCCGCCACCAGATTGGCCTGGGCGCGCGCCAGGTCAGCCTGGGCGGAAGCGACCTGGGCCTGGTACGGCGCAGCGTCGATCTGGTACAGCGCCTGGCCCTGCTTGACCATGCTGCCCTCGGTGAACAGGCGTTTCTGGACATTGCCATCGACGCGGGCACGAACCTGGGCGGTACGGATGGCCTCGACGCGGGCTGGCAGCTCGGTCTGCAATGCGACGGTTTCGATCTTGGTGGTGATGACACCAGCCTGGACGGCGGGAGCTTGCTGGCCGCCTGGGGCGGCGCCGGCTGGTGCTGCATCTTTCTTGCCGCAGGCGGACAACAGAACCAGGGCTGCCAGAGTGGCGGCAGCGACCCGGGTCAGGGACGGGGACGAGGATTGGGCAGGGCGCATTACGTGTGCTTCCTTCTAGTTAGTAACGCGTTGATGCCACACACCGCTCAGGAAAACATGGCGAAGGGTGAGATCAACACTGGCTTTTGCAAATAGTTTTATATACTATCACGACTGTATGTAAAATGTTTGCCCCCTTGTAATTTTGGAGTAACCCCCGAATATGGTCCGCAGGACGAAAGAAGAAGCCGCCGCAACACGCGATAGCATCCTTGACGCAGCAGAAATTTTGTTCGCAAAACATGGCGTTTCGAGAACAACTTTACAGCATATTGCTACCGCAGCGGGCGTGACACGCGGGGCGATTTATTGGCATTTTGTCGACAAGGGCGCCGTGTTCAGCGCCATGATGGAGCGCGCCACGATGCCGATGGATGCCGCCGTCAAGCTGGCCGGCGAGCGCGCGCCCACCGACCCGCTGCAAAGCCTGCGCGACGAAATGATGGCGGTGCTGCAGATCGTGGAGGGTGACGAGAAAGCACGCCGCGTATTCGAAATCGCGACGCTTAAGACCGAATTTACCGACGAAGTCGATTCGGCCCGTGCGCACAAGCGCGAATCGGTAGCGCGCTGGCGCGGCCGCTTGCAGGATCAGTTCGCACAAGCCAAGGCCGAGGGCACCTTGCCGGCCAGCGTCGATCCGCGCAACGCATCGATGTGCATGTGGGTCATGCTCGACGGGCTGATCCGCAACTGGATTTTCGAGCCGGGGGCATTCGAACTGGTTGACCTGGGCGCTGAACTGATCGACACCTACATCGCCGGCTTGCGAACCCGCTAACCCTGGCTATCCAAATGAAACAGCGGGGGTCAGGTCTGACATTCGGACACGACCTCGACAGTTTGAAGAAGAAGCGGGGGTCAGGTCTGACATTCGGACACGAGCTGGACAGTCCGGTCAGCCGGAACTAGCTGGCAGCGGGCCATGCCAATACCAAGTGAGACAACATTGGGAGTTGCTAAGGCTGAGGCCGTGTCTGAATGTCAGACCTGACCCCGGCTGTGCCGGCTGTGCGGCTGTGTTGGAAGTGGCTAAGGCTGAGGTCGTGTCCGAATGTCAGACCTGACCCCAGCTGTGTTCACCGTGTTTAACGCATGCCTTCGATCATTACCTTCAGCTTGATCGAATCGGCCACGAAGGCGCGGATGCCTTCGGCCAGCTTTTCGGTTGCCATTGCATCTTCATTGAGCATGAAGCGGAACGTTTTTTCGTCGATCGCGATCTTCTCGATATTCGCGCTGTCGTCCTTGACCAGCTTGCGCTCGAACGGCGCGTCGCTGTCGGCCAGCTTTTGCAGCAGGTCCGGCGAGATCGTCAGCAGGTCGCAACCGGCCAGTTCCAGGATCTGCGACGTGTTGCGGAAGCTGGCGCCCATCACTTCGGTGGCGTAGCCGAACTTGCGGTAGTACTGGTAGATGCCCTTGACCGACTGCACGCCCGGATCGTCGGCGCCCTGGTAATCGATGCCGGTCGACTTCTTGTACCAGTCGTAGATGCGGCCGACGAACGGCGAAATCAGCTTGACGCCCGCTTCGGCGCAGGCCACCGCCTGGCACAGCGAGAACAGCAGCGTCAGGTTGCAGTGGATGCCGTCTTTTTCCAGGATCTCGGCGGCGCGGATGCCTTCCCAGGTCGAGGCGATCTTGATCAGCACGCGCTCGCGCGACACGCCGGCCGCTTCGTACAGCGCGATCAGTTCGCGGCCCTTGGCCACCGTGGCCTCGGTATCGAACGACAGCGCGGCATCGATCTCGGTCGAAACGCGGCCCGGCACGAACTTGAGGATCTCCACGCCAAAGGCGATCAACAGGCTGTCGATGATGCCGTCGATCGATGCGTCGGGTGCGTTGGCAATGGCTTTTTCGAGCAGTGGACGGTATTCCGGCTTTTGCACGGCTTTCAGGATCAGCGACGGGTTGGTGGTCGCGTCTTGCGGCGTGTACGCCTTGATCGACTGGAAGTCGCCGGTGTCGGCAACGACGGTGGTGAATTGCTTGAGCTGTTCGAGTTGGTTCATGGTGGTCTCTTGAATAGGCTTAGAAATCGGTGCCCGCGACAAACGCGGCCAGCATGGCTTCAAGGCCGGCGCGGTCTTCGTCGCTGAAGCGCTCGAGCTTCGGGCTGTCGATATCGAACACGCCGATCAGCCGGTCGTCCTTGAGCACAGGGATCACGATCTCGGAGGCCGACGCCGAATCGCAGGCGATATGGCCGGGGAATGCATGCACGTCGGCGACGACGATGGTCTCGCGCTTGACGGCGGTGGCGCCGCACACGCCGCGCCCGAACGGGATGCGCGCGCAGGCGGGCTTGCCCTGGAACGGGCCGACCAGCAGGTCGTTGCCTTCGCCTTTTTTGGACGGCACGGTGAAGTAGAAGCCAGCCCAGTTCAGGTCGGCGATGGTGTCGTAGACGAGGGCCGAGAACTGCGACGCATTGGCCGTCAGGTCGCGTTCACCTTCGAGGATGCTCGTGACCTGGCGGACCAGCAGGTCGTAATCGGGGCGGTCGCTGCGTTCTGGATTGATGTGCATGGCGTTGCCATTCGGCGGTCAATAAAAAAACTATTTTAGCCGATGAACGAATCGAACTGCATGTCGAACTCCTGCAGCGCCTTCTGCGCGTTCTGCATTTTCTTGCGAAACTCCGGCCCGCGCCGCAGCGCCAGGCCCACCGCCAGCACGTCGATCACGACCAGGTAGGCCAGGCGCGCCGAGATCGGCGTGTACGGGTCGGTCGCGAATACCAGGTCGATCGGGATCAGGAGCGTGGCCATCTCGGCCAGCGGCGTGCCCGATGGCGCCAGCACGATCACCTGCGCGCCGCCCGCCTTGGCCAGCTTGGCCGAACGGGTCAGCGCCGGGTTGTTGCCGCGCTGCGAAATGGCGACCACGGCATCGCCTTCGCGCAGCAGGGCCGCGGCGATCGAGTGGATCGCCGGGTCGGTATAGGCCACCGTCGGCACGCCCGAGCGGAAGAACTTGTGCTGCGCATCGGCCGCCACGAAGCCGGACGTGCCCTGGCCGTAGAACTCGATCTTGTTGGCGCGCGCGAGGATCTCGAGCGCCTGCTGGACCAACTCCGGCTTGAGGTTGTTGCGCAGGTCGAGCAGCGTGTTGATCGAGCGGCTGCAGATCTTGTTGATCAGGTCCGACGCCAGGTCGTCCTGGTGCGGCGCCTCGTTGGCGCCGGGCAGGGCCAGCGCCAGGCCTTGCGCCAGCTTCAGCTTGAACTCGTGCCAGCCGTCGTAACCGAGCGTGCGGCAAAAGCGCACGACGGTCGGTTCCGACACGCCCGCGTTGCGCGCGAGCGCCGTGATGTTCTGGCTCACGGTGCCTGATGGCGCCGCCAGCACCGCGAGCGCCACCTTGCGCTCCGATTTGGAGAGCGTGTCGAGCTGGGTGCGGATCGAGTCGAGCAGCATGGGTCAGCCTTAGTCTTCGGGCAGCGATTCTTCGCGCCACTGCAAGCCGTCGCGTCCGATCAGGGCGCTGGCCGCAGCCGGGCCCCAGGTGCCGGACGTGTACGGGGCGGGTGAGGAGTCGTCCTGTTCCCAGTGTTCCAGGATCGGCTCGACCCATTCCCACGCCGCTTCCAGCTCGTCGCCGCGCATGAATAGCGTGAGCTGCCCGCGCAGCACGTCGAGCAGCAGGCGCTCGTACGCTTCCATGCGCGGCGACGTGAACTGCTCGCGGAAATCGAGTTCGAGTTCGGCCTGTTTCAGGCGCATCGAGTCGCCCGGCGTCTTGGCCATCAGGTTCATCGACAGCCCTTCGTCGGGCTGCAGGCGAATCACCAGGCTGTTGGGCTGGAAGCTCGACGTCGGCTGGTTGAAGATCGAATGCGGGATCGGCTTGAAGCGCACGACGATTTCGGCCAGGCGGTCGGACATGCGCTTGCCGGTGCGCAGATAGAACGGCACGCCGGCCCAGCGCCAGGTGTCGATTTCGGCCTTCATCGCCACGAAGGTCTCGGTGCGCGAACTCTTTGGCGCATCCGGTTCGTCGCGGTAGCCCGGCACCGGCTGGCCGTCGATGTAGCCCGAGCGGTACTGGCCGCGCACGATATTGTGCGTCAGCGTCGTCGGCGTGAAGCGCTTCAGTGAGCGCAGCACCTGCAGCTTGGCGTCGCGCACGGCGTCCGGCGCGATCGAGGCCGGCGGCTCCATCGCCACGATGCACAGCAGCTGCAGCAGGTGGTTCTGCAGCATGTCGCGCAGCGCGCCCGAGTTGTCGTAGTAGCCCATGCGGTTGCCCACGCCGATCTTCTCGGCGATGGTGATCTGCACATCCGAAATCCATTCGCGGCGCCACAGCGGCTCGAACAGGATGTTCCCGAAGCGCAGGGCCAGCAGGTTCTGCACGGTCTCCTTGCCCAGGTAGTGGTCGATCCGGTAGATCTGCGATTCGGCGAAGACCTTGCCCACGTCCAGGTTGATCTGCTTGGCCGAGGCCAGGTCGCGGCCCAGCGGTTTTTCGAGCACCACGCGCGAATTGGGCGTGGCCAGGCCCGTTGCGGCCAGGTTATCGCAAATCTTGGCGAAGATCTGCGGCGGCGTGGCCAGGTAGTACACGCGAGTGAGCGACGTGTCGGCGCGCAGGGCGGCGACCAGATCGCCGTAGGTGCCGGCATCGGTGGCGTTCAGTGCCACATAGGTGATGCGGCCCAGGAACTTGTCCCAGTTAGCGCCAGATGGCGCTTCCTTGATGTGCGGCTTGGAGTTGGTCTCGACCATGTGCAGGAATTCTTCCTGCGTGGCGTCGTCACGCCCGACGCAGATGATGCGGGCGCTGGCCGGCAGGTCGCCGGCCACGTCGCGCGCGAACATGGCAGGCAACAGCTTGCGCATCGCAAGGTCGCCACTGCCGCCAAAGAATACGAGGTCGAAATCGGGAATCGCCATGATGGGTCGGATCTGCGTCAGTAAAAGGGTTTTGTAAATTTACTACATAATTTATGCGGGATCAAGAAAATCTACTACGTTCGCGCCCTGTGACGATCTATGGTGCCATATTCGCCGCGCGCGCAGCGCAAGCCGGCGTGTCACCCGCGAGGCAGGGGCACATGCCAGGTACTTTGCTGTGCGTGCACCTGCTGGCCCAGCCAGTCGGCGAACGCGCGCACGGTCGAGGCCAGGTGCCGGTCCTGCGGATAGATCAGCGACAGCGGAACGGGTGGGCCCTGGACTGCCGGCAGGACCCGCACCAGGCGGCCAGCGTTCAGGTGCGGCAACGCCACGTAGCTGGCGACCCGGATCAGCCCCAGCCCTTCCAGGCCGCAGCCCAGATAGGCGTCGGTATCGTTGACGATGAGCCGCGTGCCGGCCGCAATGGTGCGCCCGGCGCCATCGACCGTGAAGCGCCAGTCGGTCGCGCGGCCGGTGGCGGCGGACTGGTAACCGACGATGTCATGCGCATCGAGCGCATCGAGCGAGTGCGGCGTGCCGCAGCGCGCCAGGTACTCGGGCGAGGCACAGGTGATCCAGTCGAAGCTGCCGAGATGGCGCGCCACCAGCAGTGCCGATGACGCCGGCGTGCCGGCCCGCACCACGCAATCGACGCCTTCCTGGACCAGTTCGACCGGACGGTCGCCCAGCGTCAGGGTCAGGTCGATGGCCGGGTACCGGGTCTGGAATTCTCGCAGGACCGGCAGCACGACGGCCCGTGCGAACGACGATGTCATGTCGACGCGCAGCAGCCCGCGCGGTGCGACCGTGCCGTCCGACAGGGCTGCCTCGACCCTTTCGATGTCGCTCAGGATGCGCTGGCAGTGGTCGTAATACAGGCTGCCGTCCGGCGTGACGTGCAGGGTGCGCGTCGTGCGCTGCAGCAGCCGCACGCCCAGGGACGCCTCGAGTTCCTGGATCGCGCGGCTGACCGTGGAACGCGGCACCGCCAGGATAGTGGCGGCACCGGCAAAACTGCGTGCTTCGACGACGCGTGAAAAAATCTGCATTGCCCGTAACTTGTCCATCGATCCTGCCTCGCTGATCTGCCTGATCCGTCGATTATCCCACCCATCGCAATTCTGAAATGCCGGCGGGCGGGCTTACGCGCAGAAGGGCGGGTGGCCATACTCCACGCCATTCACCAAGACAGGAACTCACATGACAAACCACGACAATCCGATCACTCTGCCTCACACGCTGGTGCTTGGCGCCGGTGAACTCGGCATGGCCATCCTGCGCCATCTGGCGCCGCGCCAGAAGGCTGCGGGGCGCGCGCTGGCCGTTCTGGTCACGCCCGGCTCGATCGCCGCCCCGACCCCGCAGCAGCGGCAGGATCACGCCGCATTGCACGCGCTGGATGTCTCCCTGGTGCCGTTCGACCTGGCAGAGCGCAGCGACGAAGACCTCATCGCCTTGCTGCGCCCGTTCGACACCGTCATCAACTGTACCGGCTTCGTCGCCGGCCCGGGTACCCAGCTGCGGCTGACCCGGGCGGTGGTGGCCGCTGGCGTGCGGCGGCATATTCCATGGCAGTTCGGGGTCGATTACGACATCGTCGGCAAGGGCAGTGGCCAGCCCGTATTCGACGAGCAGTTCGACGTGCGCGGCATGCTGCGCGGGCAGGACCGGACCGAGTGGATCATCATCTCGACCGGCATGTTCACCAGTTTCCTGTTCGAGAAGACCGCCGGCATCGTCGACCTGGATGCAGGCATCGTGCGCGGCCTGGGGAGCTGGGCCACGCAGGTGACGGTCACCACGCCCGATGACATCGGCCGGTGTACCGCCGCAGTCCTGTTCGAGGTGCCCCGCGTCGCGAATCAGGTCGTGTATCTGGCCAGCGATACGGTCTCGTACGGGCAACTGGCGGACATCGTCGAGCGCGTGACGGGGCGCAGCGTCGAGCGTACCCTGCTGACGCAGGAAGCGCTGCGGGCCGGTCTCGCCGCACAGCCGGACGATGCCACGGCGCGCTACCGCCTCGCCTTCGCGCGCGGTGACGGGATGGCCTGGAGCAAAGAAAGCGCTTACAACGCGCAGCGCGGTATTCCGACTTCGGACATTCGCACCTGGCTCACGCAGCACATGGCGTGAGTGACGCGCCTGTCGCGTCGTGCCGACAGTCGGCGCGCTGGCATCCATGACGGATGACAGCCCCGTCAAATGGGGCTATAGTTTCCTCAAGTAAATACCGCAGCCATTCGAGCGGCGGGGACGCGGGAGACATGATGGGCTGGATGCAACATCTGGGACAGGCACTGTCGCCGTTCGGCGGCCGGGCCGTGGGTGGCAGCGTGCGCGCGCTGGTGGTCAAGGCGCGCGATGGCAGCATCCGCACGGCGATCAACGCCGCGCGCCTGCGCAAGGAAGTCGACCAGGCACAGGCCCAGGCCGCGTGCCAGCACCAGGCGGCCGGCGCGCTGGCCGCCGCGGCGCGCGAAGTCACCGAGCTGTCGGCCGACGTCAACGCCGGTACGCTGCGCATCGCTGACACTGCCGCGCGCAACCTGCACACGGCGCGCGAATCGATGGATGAACTGACGCGCCTCGAAGCGCGCATGCGCACCATCGAGGCGCAGGTGCACGGCTTTTCGGACACCGTCTCGCAACTCGTCGGGCACCTGCACGAGATCGGCGAATTCGGCACCGTCATCGAGAACGTCGCCAACCAGACCAATCTGCTGGCGATCAATGCCGCGATCGAAGCGGCGCGCGCCGGCCCGGCCGGGCGCGGGTTCGCCGTGGTGGCCTCCGAAGTGCGGCGCCTGTCGCAGGTGGTCAACGCCGAAGCCGTGAAGATCGCCGCCGCCAGTGGCGCGATGCGCGGGCTGGTCGCATCGACCTCCAGCGCGACCGCCGATATCCTCGAGGGCGTGAACGTCTCGGCGCGCGAAGCCGGCAGCGCTGCGAGTCACCTGACGACATTCGTGGCCGATTTCGAGCGCATGACCGCGACCGTGGACCAGATGGCACTGGCGATGCAGTCGCTCGACGGCGTCAACCAGCAGATCGGTGCGCGCGTCGGCGAAGTGGCGAGCAATGCGTCCGGTGCGGCGGCAACGATGCAGGATGCGTCGCGCCGGGTCGACGAGGTGCGCCTGGCAACCGAGGATCTGCAAGGCGTGCTCGCGGGGTTTCGCACTGGCGGCACGCCATTTGACGCGCTGGTCGATGCAACCACCGTGCTGCGCGACGAGGTGCTGGCCTGCTTGCGCCGCCACGCCGAGGGCGGCGCCAATGTGTTCGACCAGAGTTACCAGCCGATCGCGCAGTCCGATCCGCCGCGCTTTACCACGTCCTACGACCGCATCGTCGAGCGCGACCTGCAGGTGCTGTTCGACCGCGTGCTGACCGATTTGCCGGGCGCGGCCTACGCGCTGGCCGTGGACAATCGCGGCTTCGCGCCGACCCACAACACCAAGTTCTCGCGCCCGCCCAACGGGCAGCGCGCGCACGACCTGGTGTATTGCCGCAACAAGCGGATCTTCGACGACCCGGTGGGCATCCGGCTGGCGAAGAACCGCGAGCCGTTCCTGCTGCAGACCTACCTGCGCGATACGGGTGAGGTGATCAACGATCTGTCGATGCCGGTCATCCTCGACGGGAAGCACTGGGGCGCGGTGCGGATCGGCTACGATTCGGCCCGCATGATGGGCTGAGCGGGACGCCTGTTCCTATCTGCCGGTTCAAGATATAAGCATAGGCAAAATCGATATTGGCAGCGCAATTGGAGGCCTGTTAAGCTTCGCGTCCCTTCGGCGGTCGAGGTACCGCCGTCACCGACCAGAAGAAGAGAAGCCCCCATGAGCTGCAAGCACCATCACGCCAATCCGCATCGCGCGGTCCTGATCCTAAGCCTGATCGCAACGCTGGCCCCGACCGCCGCGCTGGCCCAGGAAACGCCGCCAGCGGCGCCCGCCGCCCAGGACCTGCAGACGATCGTCGTCACCGGCACCCGTTCCCTCAACCGTCGCACGCTCGATTCGGAGTCGCCCGTCGACGTCATCGGCAACAAGGAACTGCTCAGCACCGGCTCGGGCGAGCTGGCCACCGTGCTGTCGCGCCTGCTGCCATCGATGAATTTCCCGCGCCCGAGCGGCGCCGACGCCAGCGACGCGGTGCGTCCGGCGCAGCTGCGCGGCCTCTCGCCGGACCAGACCCTGGTGCTGGTCAACGGCAAGCGCCGCCACACATCGGCCGTCGTCAACGTCAACGGCACGCTGGGCCGCGGCTCGGCCCCGGTCGACCTGAATGCGATTCCACTCGCGGCGATCGAGCGCATCGAAGTGCTGCGCGACGGCGCCGCAGCCCAATACGGCTCGGACGCCATCGCCGGCGTGGTCAATATCATCCTCAAGCGCGGCGCCAAGGGCGGCGAAGCGGAAGTGGTGTATGGCCAGTATGACGCCGGTGATGGCGAGCAGGGTACCGTGCGCGGCTCGGCCGGCTTCAACCTGGGCCAGGATGGCTGGGTGCGCATCGCCGTCGAAGCGGCCGAGCGCAACGCCACCAACCGCTCGTTCGCCGACCCGCGCCCGTCCGCGGGCCCACGCCAGGGCCTGATCACCCAGCGCTACGGTGACCCGGACAGCCGCCCGCGCACGCTGTTCGTCAACAGCGAAGTGCGAATCAACGACGACATCGACTGGTACGCCTTTGCGAGCTACGGCGAGCGCGACACCTCGTCGGCGGCGACCTTCCGCACCGCGTTCACGGACAACAGCCGCACCACGCTGCGTTCGCCCCTGTATCCGGAAGGCTTCCAGCCGCTGCTGGGCAGCACCTCGGTCGATGCCTCGATCGTGACGGGCCTGCGCGGCGTGGCCGCCGGCTGGCGCTGGGATGCGAGCCTGAACCACGGCCGCAACCGCTTCACGCTGGACGTCAACGACACGGTCAACTACAGCCTGGGCGCGGCCAGCCCGACCAGCTTCTATGCGGGCGAACTGACCTCGAAGCAAAGTCTGGCCAACCTGGACGTGGCGCGCGAGATTCCCGTGTCGTTCATGAGCGGTCCGCTGACGGTGGCCCTGGGTCTGGAAGCGCGCCATGAATCCTACGAGATCGGCGCGGGTGAAGCCGGTTCGTACTTCGGTTCCGGCGCCCAGGGCTATTCGGGCTTCCGGCCCGAGAACGCGGGCGAAAACACCCGCAACAACAAGTCGGTGTACCTGAACCTGGAAGGCGACATTACGAGCGCATTGTCGGGCGCCCTGGCGCTGCGCCATGAACGCTACAGCGATTTCGGCAGCACGAACTCGGCCAAGGCATCGGCGCGCTATGCGTTCACGCCGACCTTCGCGCTGCGCGGCACGGCATCGAACGGTTTCCGCGCACCGTCGCTGGCCCAGTCGTTCTACACGATCACTACCACCAACACGCTGCTCGTGAACGGCACCAGCGCGCTGGTGGAAACGGGCACGTTCCCGGTCGGCAGCACCGCCGCCCGTGCGCTGGGCGCGCAGCCGCTCAAGGCCGAAAAGGCGCGCAACCTGAGCATCGGCGCGCAGTGGCAGCCAAATCGCAACTGGACCACGACGGTCGACCTGTACCGCATCGATATCGACGACCGCATCGTGTTTTCGTCGAACCTGCAGCTGGCCAACGCACCGGCGCTGTCACGCGCGCTCGCGGCCCAGGGTGTGTTCGTCGGCGCCGCGCGCTACTTCACCAATGCGGTCGACACGCGTACCAAGGGTGTTGACGTGGTCAGCACGTACCGCCTGAACTTCGCGCAGGGCGCGCGCGCCGATCTGACGCTGGCCTACAACCATAACGACAACGAGGTGCAGGGTGTGGCGGCGTCGCCGGCCGTGCTGTCGGGGCAGGGACTGTCGCTGGTGGACCGCCAGAGCATCAACCGCCTGACGGTCGGCTCGCCGAAGGACAAGCTTGGTCTGACGGGGGACTTTACGCAGGGTGCGTGGAATGCGCGCGCCGTCGTGACGCGTTACGGCGAATTCACGGTGCCGCAGAACGATCCGGCGCTGGACCAGAACTACGACCCGCAGTGGGTGCTTGATCTGGCAGCAAGCGTGCGCCTGAACCAGTGGCGCCTGACGGCCGGCATCGACAACGTGACCAACCGCTATCCTGCGCAGGTCACGTCGCGGGCCAACCTGAACGTGAACGGCACCCAGCCATACAGCGTGTGGGCGCCAAACGGCTTCAATGGCCGCTACTTCTATGTGAAGGCCGGCTACACCTGGTAAGCAGGTGCGGGCCCGGGTTCAAATAGCGTACTCGGGCTCTTCGCGACCGGCGACATCCAGTCGCACCGACAGCACCTTGCCGGTGTGCGGATACTGCGCGATCTCTTCGCTCGACCGACCGTGGCTGGCGCTGGTGATGTACAGGGTGCGCAGGTCGGGCCCGCCGAAGCAGACCGACGTCGGGCAGCGCACCGGCAATTTAATCTCGCGCAGGATCTCGCCGCTTGGCGAGATGCGCAGCACGCGTCCGCCTTCGAACATCGCCACCCAGTACATGCCCTCGGCGTCCATCGTCGCACCATCGGGCCGGCCGCCGTAGTCCGGCGCCGTCTTATCAGTCGGGAAGGTGAGGATCGTGCGGCGGTTGCTGTGCTCACCGGTGGCCACATCGAAGTCGTAGCAGTCGATGCGGTGCGTGGTGGTGTCGGCGTGGAACATCGTGCGGCCATCCAGGCTCCAGGCCAGGCCGTTTGAGTTGGTCATGCCGCCACGCCAGGCGCAGCGCAGGTTGTCGCGATCGAGCACGTACATCTCGGCGGCCGGCTGGTCGCGCGGCTCGTACATGGTGCCGATCCAGAAGCGGCCTGCCGGGTCGACGCGGCCATCGTTGAAACGCACCTTCGACGGATCGTACGGCGCGTCGGCGATCGGGGTCTCCGCACCGTCGGTCGTGTTCAGGCGCAGCAGGCGCTCGCGCGTGGCCACGACCAGAAAATTGTTGTCGTCGATGGCCAGCGCCGACGGGTTCGAGCCCATCTTCCATGAGCTGAATTTACCGCTTGCTGCGTGCAGGCGGTTGACGGTCAGACCCTCGATATCGACCCAATACAGGGCCGATTCGACTTCGTGCCAGATTGCCGATTCACCCACCAGCATTGGCACATCGTGTACCACTTCAAATTTTTCGGTTGCCATAGTCTCGGGATCAAAGGTTCGGGATCAGACGGCGGCTTTCGCGCGCGCGATCAACCCATTGGTGGAACTGTCGTGCAGGTTGGGCACCGGCTCGCCCGCCAGTTCGGCCTCGATCTTCTTGGCCAATACCTTGCCCAGCTCGACGCCCCACTGGTCAAAACTGTTCACGTCCCACAGCACGCCCTGGACGAACGTCTTGTGCTCGTACAGCGCGATCAGGGCGCCCAGCGTGGTGGGCGTCAGGCGCTCCATCAGGATGGTGTTGCTCGGGCGGTTGCCGGGGAAGGTCTTGTGCGGCGTGAGACGCTCGACCTCGTCCGCCGGCAAGCCTTGCGCCGTCAGGTCGGTGCGCACTTCGTCGGCGGTCTTGCCCTTCATGAAGGCTTCCGACTGCGCGAAGCAGTTTGCCAGCAGGGCAGTGTGGTGGTGGTCCATCTCGTGCGCCGGGCGCAGGGCCGCGATGAAGTCCATCGGCGTCACGTCGGTGCCCTGGTGCAGCAGCTGGAAGTAGGCGTGCTGGCCGTTGGTGCCGCACTCGCCCCAGATCGCCGGGCAGGTTGGCGTGTCCACTGGCTGGCCGTCGCGCGTGACGCGCTTGCCGTTGCTTTCCATGTCGAGCTGCTGCAGGTAGGCCGGGAAGCGGTTCAGGTCCTGGTGGTACGGCGCGATCGAGACCGAGCTGCACTCGAGGAACTGGCGGTTCCAGAAGCCGATCAGGCCCAGGAGCGCCGGCAGGTTCTGCTCGAGCGGCGCAGTGCGGAAGTGTTCATCCAGTTCGTGTGCGCCGGCCAGGAAGTCCTTGAAGTAGCCGAAGCCCACGGCCAGTGCGACCGGCAGCCCGATCGCCGACCACACCGAATAGCGCCCGCCAACCCAGTCCCAGAACGGGAACATATTGGCCGGGTCGATGCCGAAGGCTTTGATTGCCTCGGTATTGGTCGATGCGGCGACGAAGTGCTTCGCCAGGGCCTCTTCAGGCGCGTGCGCCAGGAACCAGCGGCGCGCGGTCTGCGCGTTCATCATCGTCTCGGTGGTGGTGAAGGTCTTGGAAGCGACGATGAAGAGCGTCGTTTCGGGATCGACCTGGCCCAGGGCGGCGTCCATGTCGTGGCCATCGACGTTCGAGACAAAGTGCATGCGCAGGCGCGGATGCGCATAGTGGCGCAGGGCCAGCACGACCATCTTCGGCCCAAGGTCCGAACCGCCGATGCCGATATTGACGATGTCCGTGATCGGCTTGCCGGTGTGGCCGAGCCATTCGCCGCTGCGCACCGCATCGGTGAAGGTCTTGATGCGATCGAGCACGGCGTGGATGTCGGCGTTGATGTCCACGCCGTCGACGACGTGCGATGCACCGCGCGGGGCGCGCAGGGCGGTGTGCAGCACGGCGCGGCCTTCGGTGTTGTTGATGCGCGCGCCCAGGAACATTGCATCGCGCCGCGCTTCAACACCGCGCTCGCGCGCCAGCTGCATCAGCAGTTCAAGCGTGCGCCCGTCGAGGCGATTTTTTGAATAGTCTAGGAACAGGCCTGCAGCCTCATCGCTGAAACGCTCGAAGCGCTGCGGGTCGGCGGCAAACAGATCACGCATCTGCCACGTGGTGGCGATGTCGGCGTGCTGGGCGAGAGCCTGGAAGCTGGCGGTACTGGTCAGGGATGGCTGGCGCATGGGGTCCTGGGTGCGTGGCACAATGTTGTCGTTAACAGATTATCGAATAATACAATTCTTTGCGCGTAAATTCACTACATAAAAGCGCGTGTGCGTCAACAGGATACCGACTTGCGGCCTTTTGCGCGGCACCTTTTTACGCGCATCCTTACAGCATCGGGGGTAGTCAAAGATCACAGCACCCCGATTTGTAGTAAAATTTCAGATACTAAATTCAGGAAGGAACGAACATGGCGCTCCACCCCGTAGTCGAACAGGTTACCAATCGCATCATCCAGCGCAGCGGCCCGTCGCGCGCAGCCTATCTGGCGCACCTCGAGGCCGCCCGCATCCAGGGCGTGCAGCGCGGCGCGCTGTCGTGCACGAACCTCGCCCACGGGTTCGCCGCGTTCCCGGCCAACGACAAACTGAAGCTGCGTGAAGTCAAGCAGCCGTCGGTGGCCATCGTTTCTTCCTACAACGACATGCTGTCGGCGCACCAGCCGTTCGAGAGCTATCCGAAGATCATCAAGGATGCCGTGCGCGAGATCGGCGCCGTGGCCCAGTTTGCCGGCGGCGTGCCCGCCATGTGCGATGGCGTCACGCAGGGCCAGCCGGGCATGGAACTGTCGCTGTTCTCGCGCGACACCATCGCGATGGCCACGGCCGTCGGCCTGTCGCACAATATGTTCGACGCCAGCCTGTATCTGGGCATCTGCGACAAGATCGTGCCGGGCCTGTTGATCGGCGCGCTGCACTTCGGCCACATCCCGGGCATCTTCGTGCCGGGCGGCCCGATGACGTCGGGCCTATCGAACAAAGAGAAGGCGCGCGTGCGCCAGCTCTACGCGCAGGGCAAGGCCACGCGCGAAGAACTGATGGAATGCGAAGCCGCGTCGTACCACGACGCCGGCACCTGCACCTTCTACGGCACCGCCAACAGCAACCAGATGCTGATGGAAGTCATGGGCCTGCACCTGCCGGGCGCCGCGTTCATCACGCCGGGCACCGAGCTGCGCGACGCGCTGACCAAGAGCGCAGCGCGCCAGGCAGTGGCGATCTCGCAGCAGGGCGGCACCTACATGCCGATCGGCCGCATCGTCGACGAGAAGTGCATCGTCAACGCCATCGCCGCGCTGCATGCGACGGGCGGTTCCACCAACCACACGCTGCACCTGGTGGCGATCGCACGCGCGGCCGGCATCGTGATCGACTGGGACGACTTCGACCAGCTGTCGAAGGTCGTGCCGCTGCTCACCCGCATCTACCCGAACGGCGAAGCGGACGTGAACCACTTCCAGGCCGCCGGCGGCCCGGGCTTCATCATCCGCGAATTGCTGGATGCTGGCCTCGCGCACGAAGACGTCAACACGGTGCTGGGCCACGGCCTGCGCGCCCACTGCAAGGAGCCGTTCCTGGGCGAAGATGGCAAGACCATCTGGCGCGACACGCCGGCCCAGAGCGGCGACGAAACCGTGCTGCGCCCGGCATCGAATCCGTTCAGCAACAACGGCGGCATGGTGCTGGTGCAGGGCAACCTGGGCCGCGCCGTGATGAAGATCTCGGCCGTCAAGCACGACTACCACGTGATCGAAGCACCGGCGATCACGTTCGATTCGCAGGAAGATTTCATGGGCGCCTACAAGGCCGGCCAGCTCAATCGCGATTTCGTGGCGGTGGTGCGCTTCCAGGGCCCGCGCGCCAACGGCATGCCGGAACTGCACGCGCTGACGCCAGCGCTGTCGAACCTGCAGGATGCCGGCTTCAAGGTGGCGATGGTCACCGACGGCCGCATGTCGGGCGCGTCGGGCAAGGTGCCGGCCGCGATCCACGTGTCGCCCGAAATCCTGGCCGGCGGCCCGCTGGGCCTCGTGCGCGACGGCGACATCATCCGCGTCGATGCCACCACCGGCACGCTGCAGGCGCTGGTGCCGGCCGAAGAATGGGCTGCGCGCAAGCAGGCCACGACCGACCTGAGCAAGAGCCACATCGGCATGGGCCGCGAACTGTTTACGATGTTCCGCGCCTCGATCAGCGCCGCGGAGCAGGGCGCGGCGACGTTCCCGCTGCCGTCGCCGATCCCCACCATCGTGCCGCTGCACGAAGGCCTGGACGCCAATGAGGTCGTGCCGGGTTCAGACGAAGACTTTCTCTTTAGGACGCAGAAATGACCTTACTTGAAATTATGCGCTCGGCGAGCGTGATCCCTGTCATCGCCATCGACAATCCGGCGCACGCCGTCCCATTGGCGAAGGCGCTGGTTGCCGGCGGCATCCGCGTGCTCGAAGTCACGCTGCGCACGGAGCACGGCCTGGGCGCGATCCGCGCGATGAGCGAAGTCGAAGGCGCCATCGTCGGCGTCGGCACCCTGACGTCGCCCGAAGAATTCGTCGCCTCGCGTGACGCCGGCGCCGTTTTTGGTGTCTCGCCGGGCCTGACGCCAGCGCTGATCGCCGCCGCCAAATCGAGCGGCCTGCCGCTGCTGCCGGGCGTCATGACGCCATCGGAAGTAATGGCCGCGCGCGAAGCGGGCTTCCGCCAGGTCAAGCTGTTCCCGGCCATGCAGGCAGGCGGCGTTGGTATGCTCAATGCGATCCGCGGCCCGCTGTCGGACATGACGTTCTGCCCGACCGGCGGCATCACGATCGAGACCGCACCGGCCTTCCTGGCCTGCAAGAACGTCGCCTGCGTGGGCGGTTCGTGGCTCACGCCAAAGGACGCGATCGAGGCCGGCGACTGGGCCCACATCACCGCGCTGGCCAAAGCCGCCGCGGCGCTGCGCGCCAGCTGACCGGCGGCGGGCGACGCATCGTGCGCTCGTACTTTCGCCCCTTGAGCGAAGGCGAAATCAGGTTGGCGTCGCTGCTGTTCGGCGACGCCATCGATGTCACCCGCGTGCGGATCCACAACCGCCGCTACATGCCGTTCCAGCCACGGAACTGCTGCATGACGCCGAATGGCAGCATGTATTTTCACCATTCCTGTTTTCTCCCCGACTAGGGTTCGCCATTGAGCATAGTTAATTGAACACAGTTTCATTATTTACCGGGTTGAATGGGCAAGTCACGGTGCACTATTAATAGTAAATATAAACACAAGGTTAATTGTCATGAGGACTAACAATGCACGTCAGCGTATCTATCAGTTTGGAGCCTCGACACTAACTCTTCGGTTTGGTGACATTACTGAAGCTGATGCGGATGTTATCGTTAGTTCTGATGATTGCTACATCAGTATGGGAGGTGGCGTCTCTGCATCGATACGTGCCGCTGGCGGCAACGCAATAGCGTTGGACGCGTCGAAAAAGGTGCCCGTTGAAGTTGGTGACGTTGTTGTGACTACTGCAGGATCATTGTCCGCTCAGTATGTTTTTCATGCAATTACGATTGGACGTGATCACCTTGCGCTTCCTCCGGAAAAAACAGTAAAGCTTGCAATCGCACGGTGTATGCGCCTCCTAAACGATCTGAAATTAAATTCAATTGCATTCCCTGCAATAGGTGCTGGTGTCGCAGGCTTTTCGTACGAATCCGTGGCGGCGGTGATGGCAGAGACCATTGAGGAAGAATTGCTAAAACTGGAGAAGCCTGCTCGCGTAACGATTTACCTGTTTGATCGTTTCGGTCGAATGAACGACCTTGAATTTGTTAATTTCTTTGAGGAGTTCGCAGCTCGTGTACCAAAGTTTTCCCGGCATCAGACTGTGGAGAGTGAGTACGGGAGTGAACCCGTGAAAAATTGCCAAGACTTGATAAGCAAGACTCAGGACGACTTGAAACGTGAGCGTGTACATCATCTGAGGCGCCTGCTGGCGCAATTGGAGGAGCATAGAGCGAAATTAGAGTTGCAACTTATCGCGGCACTGTCGAATCCGTCTCAGAAAAAGGGAGTCAATAGCGCGCTGAAAAGCAATCAAGAGCTACGCTTGCAATACATGACTGAACTCCAGACACTCAGCAGCAGTGAGGCAAACAAACCGCTTGCTAGTGATCCGGTTTGGAAGCCTAAAATTGTTTTCGTCAGTTCCACATATATTGACATGGAGGCTGCACGCACTGCGGTCAGAGACGCATTGTTGAGATCCGATCTGTTTTTCCGTGGCATGGAGCACTTTGGTGCGACGCCAAATGTGATGCCACCCGCTAAAGTGATTGTGGACGAGGTGAGAAAGGCTGACGTTTATTTAGGAATTTTCGGCATGAGATACGGTAGCGTAGATCCGGTAACCGGCCTGTCAATGACTGAGCTGGAATTTCGTGAGGCAGAAGCGCAGCTCAAGCCGATGTTGCTTTATGTAATTGATACCTCTGCCGCAGTCCCTGTCGCTCATATCGAACAGAATCCAAAAAGCTTCGCAAAATTGAATGAACTAAAGGATCATATTTGCTCAAATCACTTAGTGTACAAGTTCAAAAGTACTGAAGACTTGGCTCGTCAGGTTTATGTTGACCTGCAGAAGTTAAAGGAAGCTCCGGTCAAGCCATGAGGGTCACGTAGTTTTGTCCTACTGATTTTTTCGAGGAACGTGATCTCACTTTTGCAACAGAAGCAATATTGCGTGTCGCAGACTTGAAGCCATTGCAGCAATGGTCTCTCTTGTGAAAATCGGTGAGGTACCAAGAAATCGGCAAAATAACATGCACAATTTGCTGAGGCGAAGCGAATTTTATTTTTCTTTATGGAAATATTCCTCAATGGTAGCAATATGATTTTGGACCTTTGGCTGTGTTAGCATGGGTTTAAGGTACGAAGCTCAGATGCTTACGCCTTCTATCGCCCCAGCTACAACCTTTTTTGAGTCCAATGTATTAATCCATGGCCAAGGAATGATGCTCCTCCTCTTGATTTCAGTTCACCGATGTTGCCGGGACATCAAGGACTTTCTGTAGCCGGATAGAAGCCAAGCTCCGGACAGGTAAATCGCGCGATAGCGCACTGGGGCTTGGTAGTGTTGCTCTTAAAAAGCCGTGCAAAAGGTATTCAGTAAACTAAGTTAAGCTTACCAAGACTCTGAACCTTGCAAAGCTAATCGATGGATGCCATGCCACTTCGCCGCCTGCATTCGCAACGCTCGCGCCCCCTCACCGCAATCGAAATCGCTATGGCTTCGTTGCTTTTCAGCGACGCCATCGATTATGCCCGTGTGCGGATCCACAACCGCCGCTACATGCCGTTCCAGCCACGGAACTGCTGCATGACGCCGAATGGCAGCATGTATTTTCACCATTCCTGTTTTCTCCCCGACTATGCGCGCGGCGATCCGCCCGCGATCCACTGGTTCATGCACGAGATGGTGCACGTCTGGCAGCATCAGCTCGGGTATCCGGTGCGGCTGCGCGGCGCGTTCCGGATCGGGCTATCTTATGGCTACACGCTGACCGACGATTCGACGCTGGAGGACTTCAATATGGAAGCGCAGGGCGATTTGCTGGCGGATTATTTCGTGCTCAAGCACTTGCGCCGGCCGGAAGCGATGCGGCAGCAGCGCTACCGCGACAGCCTGCCGTTGTACGAGAAGGTACTGGCGCTGTTCCTGGCCGATCCTGTCAGCCACGCGAGTCTGCCCCGTGGGCCGGCGCGCTGGCTGGCTGCATGATGCGCAAACTTTCCATGGGTGCGGCACTAGCTGCCGCCTTCCTGTGCGCGCCCGCGCTGGCCAGCACCTGCTTTGGCAGCAGCGGGAGCGGGCGCATCGAAGGCGCAGTCCCTTTGCCGCTCGCGGGCGCCAACTTCGCCGCCTACTCGAAACTTGGTCTTAAGCTTGGCCGAACTTACGTGCATGCACAGGTGAGGGATGTGGTTCTGGACGCGTATTCGGCACTGTCCCGCAGCACGCCGGACGTGCAGTACGTCTACGGCGAGACCGGCCTGCGCACCGGCGGCCCGATGCCGCCCCATCGCACGCACGAAAACGGAACTTCGGTTGACTTCATGGTGCCGGTGCGCGGCCGGGATGGTCGGCCGACGTCGTTGCCACGCACCGCGCACAACCACTATGGGTACGATCTGGAATTCGACGAAGCCGGCAAGCTTGCCGACTTGCGCATCGACTTCGCTGCCATTGCCGCACACCTGGCGCAGCTGGATGTGGACGCGCGGCGCCATGGATTCAGTATTGCGCGCGTCATTCTGGAGCCGGCCTATATCCCGCGCGTACTCGCCACACCTGCAGGCCAGCGTATCAAGTCGCTGCCGTTCATGAAGACGAAGCCCTGGGTTCGGCACGACGAGCATTATCACGTCGATTTCGCGGTCAAGTGCGCCAAGTAGATCGACGGCGGCAGCTACCGTTGCCAGTTGCGCCATCGAACCGCTCGCCAGCCTGCCTCGCTCAGAACGTATGACGCAACCCGATATTGAAAGCCCGGTCACCCGAACCGGTCTCGGCATTGTTACCCACCGTATAGCCAGCCCCATTCCTGTTGTCGATCATGCCGTACGAGGTATACGCACTGGTCCGCTTGGACAGCGCGTGCACGTAGCCCACCGCATACTGGGCGGCGTCCTGGTTCGGCGCAGTCTTGTCGTTCTTGCGGATGTACGAGGTCATGATGGTGCCGGCCGGGCCGACCGGGATGGTGACACCGACCAGCGTGTCGTCGCCGCGCAGGCTTGGTCTGAACACCTTGCCGTAGGGGAGTGGCGTGGCATTGTTCAGTGGCGCGCTGTTGAGCCCTTTGTCGTTGCTGTAGGCGAAGAAGACCTTGACCACCTTGAAGTCGACATTGGCCACGAACAGCGTGTTGCGACCGCTGTCGGTGCCGGTGAGGGTGGCGCTGTCGTTGTTGCGATGGTTGTGTGCCAGCCGGGCGTTGACCGGCCCCTTGGCGTAGTTGATGCTGACGTTGTACTGGCTGCCGGCGTCGCTGTCGCCGGCGGTCTCGCCCAGCGAGTACAGCAGTCCTGCGCTGAAGCCATTCTTCACGGGCGTCGTGTAGATGATCGAATTGTTCGCGCGCAGATTGGCGCCCGCGACCGGGAACAGGTTCTTGGCACTGCCCGACAGGCCGCTGCCGAACGGATCGCCGACCTGACCGAGGGCATTGTAGGTCAGCGTGTACTGGCGCCCGACCGTCAGACTGCCGGCGTCCTTGCTGGCCAGTCCCACGAAAGACTGGCGGTTGAAGGCCTGGCCGGACGAGGCCAGCGCGCCGGTGTCGATCGAGATCCCGGCCTCGAGCACGAACAGCGCCGAGACGCCGGCGCCCAGTTCTTCCGATCCCTTGAACCCGAGGCGCGAGGCGGATGCGACGCCGCTGCTGACTTTGGTGACGTTGCCGGCCGCGCCGCCGCGTTCGGACACGACGCCGGCATCAGCGATGCCATAGATCGTGATATTGGATTGGGCCGTGGCTGCGCCGCTGGCAGCAAGAAGCATGACGATCGGAATCGCCGGTGATAGTTTCATGTTTGTCTCCGTGTGTTTTTATGGGGTACAGCGTGGTGGCATGCGACTCAGTCGAGTTCCATGTCGAGCAGCATCGAGCTGAGCGATTTGCCATGCGCGTCCAGGGCCAGCGAGCGCGTCACGCCGCCGCCCAGCGCCTGCTGCATGACGAAATTCATGGCGCCCAGTTGCGGCAGCAGGTAGCGGGTCACGTCGCCATGCACGATGCCGGCGAAATGCAGGCGCACCCGTTCGGCGGTGACGTGCTGTTCCAGCAGTGCGTAATCGGCCGCGTGAAACGCGATCAGGGACAGGTTGGAAATGTCGCCCTTGTCGCCGGCGCGCGAATGCGCGATGTCGCGAAGTTTCATGTCAGGTTTCCTCGAAATGGATCACTGGGCTGACCTGCGCAGCAGGCAGCAGCGTGGAGCGGATCGCGATCACTTCGCGCGCCGATCGGGTGGCGCCGCCGCCGCCCGCCGGCCCGCAGGTGTACAGGGTTTCGACTTCATTGCCGATGCGGATCGCTTGCTGCAGGCTGTCGGTGCGGCCGATGACGCGCAGCCGCACCTCGCGCGGTTCGGCGTCGCCTGGTTCGTGACGGTCGCCATGCAGCGCGTTCACGCCGATCAGGTCATAGCGCACTTCAGTCAGCGCGACGCCCGTGAGCGCGAACCGTTCGGCGACGATCGCCTGCGCCAGTCGGGCGCGCGCCAGTGCGCCGGGTCCCGCGTACGAGATCTGGCCCTCGCCGATGTAGCTGTCGATGTAACCGATCGAGACTTTCAGCATGCCGCTGCACGGATGGCCGCTGGCGCCCTGCAGGCTGACGCGGTCCGGTGCGCATTCGGTCATCGTCACCGCCGAGAAATCGGCAACGACATCCGGCGTCTGGTACGCGGCCGGATCGTGGATTTCGTACAGCAGCTGCTCGGTGCAGGTGGCGCGGGTCACGTAGCCGCCCGAACCGGCCACCTTGGTGATCTCGACGCTGCCGTCCGCGCCGATCACGGCAAGCGGGAAACCCAGCCGCGCCAGGCTTGGTACGTCCTTGACGCCGGGATCGGCGAAGTAGCCGCCGCAAACCTGGCCGGCGCATTCGAGCAGGTGGCCGGCCAGCGTGCCCTGGCCCAGGCGCTGCCAGTCGTCCATCGCCCAGCCGAAGGCGTGGATGGCCGGCGCGAGCACCAGCGCCGGGTCGGCGATACGGCCGGTGATGACGATGTCGGCGCCTTGCGCCAGCGCGTCGACCAGCGGCTGCGCGCCCAGATAGGCGTTGGCCGACAGCAGGCGGCTGCCCAATGCCGCCACCGGTTCACCGGTGTCGTCGAGGTAGTCGCCCTGGCGCAGCTGTTCGAGCACGTCGTCGCCCGTGATGGCGGCGATCTTCAGGTGGCCAAGGCCGAGCGAGACGGCGATCTCCCTGGTTTTGGCAGCTGCTGCGAGCGGGTTTGCCGCGCCCATGTTCGTGATGATCTTGATCCCCCTGGCGGCGCAGGGCGTCAGCACTGCCAGCATGCGCGCTTCGAGCAGCGGGTCGTAACCGAGCGCCGGATCCTTCATCCGGGCCTGCTGGGCCAGGGCGATGGTGCGTTCGGCCAGGCATTCGAACACGAGGTAATCGAGGTCGCCATGCTCGGCCAGTTCGAGCGCCGGTTCGATGCGGTCGCCCGAATAGCCGGCGCCGCAGCCGATGCGTAGGGTTTTCATGGTGCAGTCCTTGAAATGGTGAAAAGGTTCGTCAGAACGGGAACAGCCCGATCAGCGCGGCGACGCAGGTCATGAATACCGTGGTGGCGAACAGGTAGGGAATCGTGAAGCGCTGGTGTTCTCCCAGGTCGATGCCCACCAGGCCGACCAGCAGGAACGTTGCCGGTGTCAGCGGGCTGACGGCAAAGCCGGTCGTCATCTGGCCGAGCAGCGCGGCCTGTGCCAGTTGCACCTGCGGCACGCCGAGGGCATTGCCGGCCTCGGCCAGTACCGGCAGTACGCCGAAATAGAACGAATCCGGATCGAACACCAAACTGAGCGGCATGGACACCAGGCCGGTGACGAACGGCAGGTGGCTCGCCAGGCTGACCGGGATACTGGCCGCGAGCACCTGGGCCATCGCGGTCAGCATGCCGCTGCCTTTCATGATGCCGGTGAAAACACCGGCGGCAAACAGGATGCTCGCCATCATCAGGGCCGCCTTGGCGTGCGCATCGACGCGGGCGCGCTGCTCGGCGACATCCGGGTAGTTCATCATCAGGGCCAGCACGGTGCCGAACATGAAGCAGGCGACCGGATTGAGCACATTGCTGATCATCGTTGCCAGCACGATGACCACCAGCAGCAGGTTGGGAATGAAGCGCCCGGGCCGGCGCAGTTTTTGTTGCGCCTCGTCGATCTCGGGCACGTGATGGCTCCCCATGCTGCCAGCGGCGCCGGCAAGCGTGGCACCGGTCAGGCCGAGGCGCCGCTGTTCCCGCACGCCCATCATCCAGGCACAGGCAAACACGAACAGCATGCCGGCGATCTGCACCGGCACCATTGGCAGGTACAGCTCGGTCATCGGGATATGCAGCGCGGCCGACGCGCGCAGGGTCGGGCCGCCCCATGGCAGCGCATTGGCCACACCGGCCGACATCGCCACGATGCAGGCCAGGATGCGCTTGTCCATCTTCAGCTTGATATACAGCGGCAGCATCGCTGGCACGGTGACGAGAAACGTCACCGCGCCAGAACCGTCGAGGTGGACGATCGCCGCCAGCACGGCGGTGCCAAGGGTGATGCGGGCAGGGTGGGTGCCAACGATTTTCAGGATGCGGTTGACGATCGGGTCGAGCATCCCGGCGTCGGTCAGGATGCCGAAGAACAGGATGGCAAACAGCAGCATGCCCGCCACCGGTGCGATCGCCTTGATGCCGTCGGTGATGAAGGTGCCGATCTCGAGGCCGAAGCCGCCGATCAGCGCAGTCAGTGCAGGGATCGCGATCAGCGCGACCAGGGCGGACATCTTCTTGCCGAGGATGACAAACAGCAGCGCGAAAATCGTGACGAAGCCAAGCAGGGCCAGCATTGAAGTCTCCAATATAGTCAGTGTGCTGATCGATGCAGCACTTGGGCCAATCTTGGGTGCAGAGCTTTTTCTTGTAAAATGGATTTTTCCGATTGATTGTGCGATTTTTTGGGTTAATGGGCGGACGATGCTACCGAATATCTCCACCAGGCAGTTGCAGGCGTTTCTCGCGCTGGATCAGTACCGCCACTTCACGAAGGCGGCCGAGCATTGCCATCTGTCGCAATCGGCGTTCAGTGCCGTGATCCAGAAACTCGAGGCGAACGTCGGCGCGAAGCTGGTCCAGCGCGACACGCGCAACGTGACCTTGACGACCGAGGGGGAATTGTTCGTGGAAGTGGCGCGCGCCCTGCTGTCGGATCTGGACGCTGCATTTACCGACATGGGTGACTTCATCGCGCGGCGCAAGGGCCGCGTGGCGCTGGCCGTGCTGCCTTCGCTGGCCGCCAATGGCGTGCCGGAGGTGCTCGCAGAATACAAGGCAGCCTATCCCGGCATCACGGTCCAGTTGTTCGATGCCTTGTCGGATCAGTGCCTTCAGCTACTGCGGCAGGGAAAGGTCGATCTTGCACTGACGGCGCCCGGCGCCAATCTGGCCGAGTTCGACACCCGCACCTTGTGCAGCGATCCGTTCTTTTTCGTCTGCCGGCGCGACCATCCGCTGGCGCACAAGCGCAAGATCAGCATGACTGACCTGGTGGGCTGCGAACTGATCCACCTTGCGCCGTCGACCAGCGTACGGCAGCATGTCGACCGGCTCACGCACGGGCTGGCGGTCCGGCATTCCGGCCTGGAGGTCGAGCACCTGGCCACCGTCGCCGCGCTGATCGGACACGGGCTGGGTGTCAGCCTGGTACCCGAATTGACACTGTTCCAGTTCCGCAGTCTCGATCTGGTCGCCATTGCGCTCGATACCGAAGCCGTGGTGCGCCCGATCCTGATCGTGCAGCGCAAGGACCGCGACCTGACCCACGCCGCGCAGGCGATGCTCGACATGATCGAAGCGCGGCTGTCGACCGGCGCCCGGCAGCGCACTGCGGCGCCGGCTGCCGCCCGGCTGGCGCTGTAGCGCGCCTCGGCCCGGCAGTGACGCGTTGTCAGGCAACGGCTTCCTGGCCGACCTTGCCAGTCCGTGCCTGCACCTTTGCCCGCAGCGCCAGCGAGCGTTTGGGGGCAGGTGCGCGCGTGGCGGCGGCAATCGCCTCGCCGCTGCCGTCGCCTACATTGAACACGCTGACCAGCTGCGCCAGCGTGGTCGCCTGTTCCTGCAGCGCCGCTGATGCTGCCGCCGCTTCTTCGACGAGCGCGGCGTTCTGCTGCGTCACACCATCCATCTGCGTGATCGCCTCATTGACCTGCTCGATGCCCGTGCTCTGCTCGGCGCTGGCCGAGGCGATCTCGGCCATGATGTCGGTCACGCGCCCGATCCCCTGGACGATTTCCTGCATCGTCGCGCCGGCTTCACCGACCAGGCGTTCGCCGGCATCGACCTTCTGGACCGAGTCACTGATCAGGCCGCGAATCTCTTTTGCTGCGGCGGCCGAGCGCTGCGCGAGGTTGCGCACTTCGCTGGCCACGACCGCGAAGCCGCGGCCCTGCTCACCGGCGCGCGCTGCTTCGACGGCCGCATTCAGGGCCAGGATATTCGTCTGGAAGGCAATGCCGTCGATGACGGCGATGATGTCGCCGATCTTCTTCGATGAGGCATTGATCGATGCCATCGTCGAGACCACCTGCGACACCACCTGGCCGCCGTGCGCCGCGATCTGGGATGCGTTCTTGGCCAGCACATTCGCCTCGCGCGCATTGTCGGCATTCTGGCGCACGGTGCTGGTGAGCTCTTCCATCGACGAGGCGGTTTCTTCGAGCGAGCCGGCCTGCTGCTCGGTGCGCGACGACAGATCCATATTGCCCGACGAAATCTGGCGCGATGCGGTGACGATGTGTTCCGTTCCGGCACGCACTTCGGTCACGGTCTTGCGTAGGCTCGTGCTCATTGTCTTGAGGGCATCGAGCAAGTCGCCGACTTCATCGCGCGATTCGGTGCGGATTTCGGTTGTCAGGTCGCCGGCCGCAACCTGGCGCGCCAGGGCCACGGCGCGCCTGAGCGGCGTGGTGATGCTGCGCGTCAGCATCAATCCCAGCACGATACTGACCACCAGCGCGATCAGCGCCAGCACGATCAGCGAGCGTCGTGCCGATTGGTCAAGCACCTCGATCTGATCATTGGCAGCTGTAAACAGCACCTGCTGGAAGGCCGCGACTTTATTCACGCTCTCGGTGTAGGCCAGCATCTCCGGCATCACCTTTTGTTCAAAATAGGCCGGGACCTGCGGATTGTCAGGCCCCAGTTCCCGCTTGAGCTTGTAAGCGGCATTGCGCGCGTCGATGTAGGCGGTGCGGCGCGTCGCCACGGCGGCGATCAATGCCTTGCCTTCGTCGCTTTTGATGCGCGATTCCAGTTCGTCCTGGACCTTGCTCACGTTGGCGCTGACCGCCTTCATTTCCTGCTCGTGGTATTTCTCGTCGGCAGGCGAGGTGCTCTTGAACCGCGCGATGGTGCTGACCCGGTTGACCGCCACGCCCTGGCGCCATTGCGTGGCCAGCATGAATTTTTCAGAGGCCTCCGACATCTCTGTCTTCGCAGTCGAAATCTGCAAGAGTTGCCATAGTGCGATGCCTGCCATGAGCGCCATGAGGCCGACGATGATGGCGAGTGTTGCACCCAGACGGGTGCCGATCTTGAGGTCCTTGATGTTCATTTCTATTCCATTTCTGACAATAGGTGAGACGATCGAGGGTGCCTTCAGATGATTTTACTTACGGGCAACCCTCAGGAGCAGAATAATCCCGGATCGTGCTGTATTTACAGGGGTAAATGAAAAATTTGCGTGGGGTGTTGCTTAACGTAAACGAAATAATGTGTGAACATCACCTTTCGCAGGGAGTGCGCACAATAACGTTGCCAACATATATATTTTTGTGCCACAACGGGCCAGGGCGGCCCGCTGCGGCAGACGTCATCAGGCGATGGCGTTTTCTTCATCCTCGACCCGCTCGACACTGGCGCGGGCCGGCGTGGTGCTGCGTACCGCCAGTGAACGCCCGGCCATTGCCGGTTGCGCAGCCTGGCGTGCGCTACCCGGCCTGCCATGGCCGACATTGAACACACTGACCAATTGCGCCAGCGTCGTCGCCTGTTCCTGCAGCGATGCGGCGGCGGCCGCTGCTTCTTCCACCAGCGCCGCGTTCTGCTGGGTGACGCCATCCATCTGCGTGATCGCTTCGTTGACCTGCTCGATGCCCGTGGTCTGCTCGGCGCTGGCCATGGCGATGTCGCCCATGATGTCGGTCACGCGCCCGATGCCCTGCACGATTTCCTGCATCGTCACACCGGCTTCATCGACCAGGCGGCCACCGGCATCGACCTTGGCGACCGAGTCGCTGATCAGGCCGCGGATTTCCTTGGCCGCGGCGGCCGAGCGCTGTGCGAGGTTGCGCACTTCGCTCGCCACCACCGCAAAGCCGCGCCCCTGCTCACCGGCGCGCGCTGCTTCGACTGCCGCATTCAGGGCCAGGATGTTGGTCTGGAATGCGATACCGTCGATGACGGCGATGATGTCGCCGATCTTCTTCGACGACGCATTGATCGACGCCATCGTGGACACCACCTGCGACACGACGTCACCGCCATGTGCCGCGATCTGCGACGCATTCTTGGCCAGCACATTGGCCTGGCGCGCATTGTCGGCATTCTGGCGCACGGTGCTGGTCAGCTCTTCCATCGACGATGCGGTCTCTTCGAGCGAGCTGGCCTGCTGTTCGGTGCGCGACGACAGGTCGAGATTGCCCGAGGCGATCTGCTGCGATGCGGTGACGATGGTCTCGGTGCCGGCGCGCACTTCGGTGACGGTCTTGAGCAGGTTGTCGTTCATGGTCTTGAGTGCCAGCACCAGGTCGCCCACTTCGTCGCGCGACTCGGCGCGGATATCGGCCGTCAGGTCGCCCGAGGCCACCTGGCGGGCCAGGCCGACTGCGTGCGCCAGCGGGCGCGTGATGCTGCGCGTGAGCAGCCAGCCGCAGGCCGCGCCGATTGCCAGCGCCGCGATGCCCAGGCCGATCAGGATGCGTGTTGCCGACACGACGGTCGCATCGATGCTGTTGTCCGCATTGTTGAACAATTGCTCCTGGAACGTCGCGAGTTTCTCGATGGTGCCGACATAAATGCGCATTTCGGGGATCACCCTGGTCTCGAAGAACGCCTTGACCTCGGCGTTGTCGGCGCCAAGCGCGCTTTTCATCTTGAAACCCTCGTTGCGCATGACAGAATACTTGGCGCGCTCAGTGGCAATGTCCGCCAGCAGTGCCTTGCCCTGTTCACTCTGGACCAGCGATTCGAGCTCTTTCTGCAGCTTGCCGGCCCTGTCGCTGATGACTTTCATCTGCGCGTCGTGGTACTTCTCGTCGACCGGATCGATGCTCTTGTACTTGGCAACGGTGCTGACGCTGTTGGTCACGGTGCCCTGGCTCCACTCCTTGGCCAGCTTGGCGCGGTAGGACGTTTGCGCCATGGTCTGCTTGGCGTCGGCGATCCGCTCGAGCTGCCAGAGGGCGACGCCCAGCATCAGGACCATCAGGGCGAGTACGGCAGCAAACGCACCGCCAAGGCGTGCGCCGATTTTCAGATCGTTGATTTTCATAGTATCCGTTCAGGTAGCAATTGATGCCCCGGCAACCTGGTGAAGCCGGGGCGTGCATCGTGCCGGGAGCGCAAGTGCACAGCGGCAAGCGTAAACGCGGCCAGCCTGAATGGACATCAAAAAATCCGGTAATAACGATAAATGTTGCTCTAGATAAACAAATTGATAGTTGGTTGGCATTGCCCGATAACAATTGCATATCTGAGTTATCAGGAAATCAATTCCTGCGCATGGATCACGTATAACACCAGGCTATGGGCCGAATTGACGTGCTTGCTGCGCTGCCTTCGCCGCCGCATCCATCACGCGCAGCAGATTGCCGCTCCACAGCTTGGCCAGATCCGTGTCCGACATCCCGCCAGCCTTCAGCCGCGCGGTGATGCGCGGCAGGGACGACACATCGGCCAGCCCGGGAAACCCGCCACCGCCGTCGAAGTCCGCGCCCATGCACACGTGATCGATGCCCGCGACGTCGATCAGATGCTGTAGCGAGGCCATGTACTGGTCGAAGCTCGTGTTCCACATCGGTGTGTCCGCTTCGAGCGCAAGCCACTCCTTGCCCAGCGCCGTCTGCTGCGCCGGCGTCATGTCGCCGATCTGGTCGATCTGGTCGAACAGCTCGCCCCGTCGTGGACCCAGGCGCATGTCGCCCAGGTAGATCGTCGATGCGCAGACCGCGCCGCCGGCCGCAGCGATGCGGCGGATGCGCGCATCGTCCAGGTTGCGCGGATGGTCGAAGCTTGTGCGCGAACTCGTGTGCGACAGCAGCAGCGGGGCGCGCGACAGGTCCAGCAACTGATCAACGACAGCGTCGGACGCATGGCTCGCATCGATCACCATGCCGAGCCGGTTCATCTCGGCTACCCAGTCGCGGCCCAGGGGACTCAGGCCATTCCAGCGCGGCTTGTCAGTCGACGAATCGGCAAACTGGTTGTTCAGGCTGTGGACGACGCCCACCAGGCGCACGCCCTGGCGCTGGAATTCCGCCAGCGCAGCCACGCTCTCGCCCAGCGGATAGCTGTTCTCGATGCTCTTGAACGCCACCAGCTTGCCGGCCGCGTCGAGGCGGCGTGCGTCGTGCGCGCTGGTGGCCATGCCGATCCGGTCCGGATAGCGCGCGAGCGTGGCGTCGATCAGCGCGGAGCGCGCCAGTGCATGGCGGCGCGCGGCGGCGAAACCGTCCGCCGTCAGCGGTCCCTGCTCGGTGTAGATCACGAAGAAGCCGCCATCCAGGCTGCCGTCGGCCATGCGGGGCAGGTCGAGTTGCGCGAGCTCGGTGGCCGGATCGTGGCGCGCACCGAAGTCCCAGCCGGCGCGGCCGAAATGCACTGGCGTGTCGAGGTGCGCGTCGAGTGTCAGCAGCGAGCGGTGCGTCGGATCCATTGGATTCGGCGTCGGCGCCGGTGTGGCGCAGCCGGCCAGCAGGGCGCAGGCCAGTGTCATGGTGGACGTCATGGTGCGGTTCATTCGGGCGCCTTGATCGGGGTGAAGTTCAGGTCCGCGTAATCCCAGCTGAAATCGGCAATGGGCGAGACCGGCTTGAGGCTGATGCGTTCGACCTTGCCGTCCTTGTCGAATGCGAAGCTCAGGTACGCAGGCTCGATGGTCTCGTCGTCGAAGCGCGCGATCCACGTATCGTACTGCCAGTGTACGAGCGGGCCTGCCATGCGCGGCGTCGAGCCGAAATCGACCCGCAGACCATTCTTCGTTGCCGCGATGGTGATCTTGCCGTACCACGGGTCGGCATACGTCCCGGCCAGCGCAGCCTGCGCCACCGAAGGCGTCGAGCGCACCGGTTTCGCGGCGCTGCTTTTGAGCAGCGCGAGGCCCTCGGCAATCTTGTTCGCCTTGTAGGTCTCGAACGTGGCCGGCCAGTCGGCATTCGGCTTGGCCAGGTAATGGTCGGCCAGTTCGTACATCAGGCCCCGCACCAGCTCACCGTCTTCGCTGTTGATCGCAATCGCGAAGCCCACCTTCTGCTCGGGCAGCATCACGACGGCCGTGCCGAAGCCCAGCACCGCGCCGCCATGCCAGACCATGCGCGCGCCGCGGTAGTCCACCAGGTCCCAGCCGAGGCCATAGTTGGCGAAGGTCGATTCAATGAGCTTCAGTTCCGGCGGCATCTCGTCGAGCGGCACGGTCATCGACGGCGCCCACATCTGCGCGTGCGTGGCCTTGCTGAAGACACGCTTGCCATCCGGCGCCACGCCGCCGGCCAGCTGCGTGTGCAGCCACGCGGCCAGGTCGTTGGCGCTGCTGGCCACGCCGCCGGCGGGCGCCGCGTTGCGGCCCAGGTCATCGCGTTCGTCCAGGCGCACCTGGGTGCCGGCGCCACGCAGCCCGCCGTCCATCCGCGCGTGCGGGAAGGCGCGGTTGGCGGTGGCGAAGTTGTCGACGTTGTCGGTGGTGGACAGCCGCATGCCGCTCGGGCGCAGCACGTGCTCGCGCGCGTAGGCTTCCCACGGCTGGCCGCTCACCTGCTCGATCAGCTGGCCCGCCACGACATACATCAGGTTTGAATACGCGTAGATGCTGCGAAAGCTGGTGGCCGGCTTCAGGTAGCGCACGCGGCGCACGGTCTCGGCGCGCGACAGGTTCGTGCGCGGCACGAACAGCAGGTCGCCCGCGCCGTAGCCCAGGCCAGCGCGGTGCGTCAGCAGGTCGCGGATCGTGAGTTCGCGCGTGACCCATGGGTCGTACATCTGGAAGGCGGGCAGGTGGTCGGTCACCTTGTCGTCCCACGTGAGCTTGCCGGCATCGACCAGCGTGGCCAGTGCGGCCGCCGTCATTGCCTTGGTGGTCGAGCCGATCGGGAACAGCGTATCGCCGTCAACGGGCGCCGGCGCGCCCAGCTGGCGCACGCCGAATCCGCGCGCCAGCGTCGTCTTGCCGTCTTCGACGATGGCAATCGCCAGGCCCGGCGTGCCGACGCGCTGGCGCAGCGTCTCGACGCGGGCCTCGAAGCCCGCCGGTGGCGCGGCCAGCGCGGGGAAGCTGGCAAGCGCCAGCATCAGGGAAGGAGCGAGACGAGAACAGTTCATGGCATCTCCAGGCAAGCGTCGAGCAGGCGCTCGAAATGGGCACCGCCGCGCATCGGGTCGGCAACAGGGTACGGCAAATGGCGGGCATGCGCCTCGATGGCAGCCTGCGCGGCCAGTGCGTCCATGCTGCCGGTATTGAGCGCGACGCCGATGCAGCGGATCGCCGGACTGGTCACGCGTCCGAGCACGATCGTCTGTTCGATGACGGTCTCGATCGACGGCAGTGGCGAACCCGGATACCCAAGCTGGTGACTGCGCGCCGGGTCGTGGCACACCACGAACATGTCGGGCTGGCTGCCATGCAGCAGGCCGAGCGAGACACCGGCAAATGCGGGATGAAACAGCGAGCCCTGGCCCTCGATCACGTCGATGTGCCCGGGCGCTGCCGCTGGGCTCAGCATCTCGGCGGCGCCGGCCACGAAGTCCGACACCACGGCGTCGATCGGCATGCCGCTGCCGGCGATCATGATGCCAGTCTGGCCGGTGGCGCGAAAGGTCACGTCCAGGCCGCGCGCGGCGAGGCCGCGACTGAGCGCGAGCGCCGTGTATTTTTTGCCCAGTGCGCAGTCGGTGCCGACCGTGAGGATACGCCGCCCCGGGCGCGGCCGGCCGCTGGCGATGGGGATGTCGGCGGGTGGCGTGCGCACGTCGATCAGGCGCCGGCCGTGGCGCGCCGCGGCGGCCTTCAGCACGTCGATCTGGTCGAGGCGCACGTGCATGCCCGAGACGATGTCCAGACCCGCCGCCAGCGACTCGGCCAGCGCCGGCACCCAGCTCGTGGGGATCGTGCCGCCCGGCGCCGCCACGCCAATGACGATGGCGGTGGCGCCCTGCGCCGCAGCCTCCCAGGCTGACAGCGCGGGCAGGCCGGTGGTCACCGTGGCGCCGGGCAGGCGCAGTTCGCCCACGCAGCGTTCGCCCGCCCAATCGCGCAGTCCGAAGGCGGTCTTGGCGAAGCCGGGTTCGGTCACGTCGCCAAGAAACAGCAGGCAGCGGTCAACGGCGCGTGCGTCGTTCGATACGGGCGCCATCAATACTCCCTGGTCAGCGTGAAGCCGAGCGTGCGCGGTGCGATCACGCCGGTGCCGAGCGCACCATTCGGATAGACGAAGCCGCCGTTGGCCAGCAAGGATGCGGTAGACGTCCTGCCGTCGCTGTTGCCCAGGTTCTTGCCGAACAGTTCGACCGTCCAGGTCCCCAATTCGACGCCCGCATGGGCATCGAACACGTTGTACGACGGGATCTCGCGCTGGCGGCCGTTGGCCGTGCGGTAGTCGAAATCGAACGACGCGAACTGCCCCGCGATGCGGCGCACCGACACGCCGGCGTAGGCGGGCGTGGTGTCGCGGATCGTCCAGCGATAGTCGGCCAGCAGCGCGGCCGTGTATTTCGGCGAGAAGGGCAGGCGGTCGCCCTTGAAGCCGCCCACCAGCGGATCGGTCGCGCCATCGAGGCGCGCCTTGTTCCAGGCCCCGTTGGCCGACAGCCGCAAGCCCCGCATCGGGCGCAAGCCCGCGCTGATCTCGATGCCGTCGGCAGTGGCGCCGGCGCCGTTGGTGTTCACGCCAAACCCGTTGACCACCGCCAGCAGCTGGATGTCCTTCCATTTGATGTGGAAGGCCGACAGGTCGAGAGACCACATGCCGTCGACCGTCTGGGTCTTGATGCCGGCCTCGTAGCTCATCACGCTGTCCGAATCATAGGTGGCGGGCGTGCCGGGTCCGGGATTGGGCGGCAGCACGTTCGGCCCGCCGGGCCGGAAACCCTTGGCCGCGCGCGCATACACGGCGCTGCGTTCGCTGAACTTTCGTTTGAGTGCCACGGCATAGGTAAATACGCCTTCGGACGAATCGGCGCGGTTGTCGGCCGGGCCGCCGGCCAGGGCGCCGTCGCCAATCTGGCGGGCATCCTGCCTGTTATGGCTATAGCGCCCACCGACATCGAGGTCGTACACCGGCGTCAGGTGGATGGTCGAGTTGGCAAACGCGGCCACCTCGCGGTAGTTCGAGCGCAGGCGGATGTCGGCCAGCAGCGGCAGGCCGGTTGCCGGCGTCATCGAGCCCGGCGCCACGGCGTTGTAGCGCTGCGCGATGGCGCCTTCTTCGTCGGTGTAGTACAGGCCGGCCAGCCAGTCGAACCTTTTGCCGGCGTTGGAACTCAGGCGCAGCTCCTGGGTAAATTTTTTCACTTCGGTTTCCTGGCCCAGGTAAAGCTCATTGGGCACACCGAACACCTCTTCGACCAGTGCGCTCAGGTTGAAGCTGACGTCTTCGCGCGCGAACTGCTTTTGCGTGCTGTAGCTGGTGGACGAGGTCAGGCTGGCTGCGCCGAGGTTCCAGTTGGCGGTGCCGTTGAAGACACGGTAGTGGATGTCGCGCCTGTGCGGAATGAACTGCGACTGCGTCGGGCGGCCATACAGCGTCTCGAGCGTGTCCGGGTCGCTCTCCACGGTGCCGGGTGCATCGGTGGCGATGTTCTGCGTCACGGCGCTCAGGCGCAGGTCGAATGTGGTACTCGGCTTGTACAGGAGCGACGCGCGGCCCCCGTAGTTGCGCGCGCCATTGATATTACGCTCGATGTCCGAGCCGGCGGTGCCGATCGAGTCGATGAAGCCCGGTTCCTTCTGGTACGAGCCGGACATGCGCAGCACCACCGTGTCGCTGATTGGCGTGTTGACCACCAGGTTCGAGCGGTACGCCACCTTGCCGCCGTCGACGGTGGCTGCGCCCAGCCGTGCGCGCAGTGCGAAGCCGTTCAGGTCCGGCGCATTGGTCACGAACTTGACCAGGCCACCGAGCGCGCTGGCGCCGTACAGCGCGCCCTGCGGTCCGCGCAGCACCTCGATGCGGGCCAGATCGAAGGTGTCGAAGTCGCCCGCCAGGATTGCGCCATTGGCCAGGCCGCTGCTGGAACCGAACGGCGTTTCATCGAGGTAGACCGCGACGGTGGACGCCACGCCGCCCGTGTCCAGCCCGCGCAGCACCAGCCGGCCTTCGCCGGGCGTGCTTTGCACCAGCTGCAGGCTGGGCACGAGTTTGAGGTAATCGGCAAAGCCGGTGGCCTGGTGTTTGTCGAGCGTGTCGCCACCCACCACCGACATCGACTGCGGCACATCCACCATCGTCTGCGCGCGCTTTTGCGCTGTCACGACCACTTGCTGGACGTCGTCCTGCGGCGTGGCCTGGTCTGCGGCGAAGGCACTCGATATGGCCAGCGCCATGGAAGTCACTGCGATACGGCCTGCTACTGTTGCCATGTGAATCTCTCCCGGTAGTCGTTGTAATTAGCGTGCGGATGGTTCGGACGTGATTGCATGGCGCCGCTCCGCCGCCTGCATCGGCGGGTGCAGGCACCACAGCAGGCCGGCGGCGATCGCCGACAGCAGCGCCAGAAGGGCGAAGAACGCGCCAGGGGCGAAGCGGCTCCACAGGCTGCCCACGAGGCCGGCCGCCAGGCTGCCGGCGAAGGTGACGAGGAACCACGCCGCCACCGTCGTGCTGCCCAGATGGCGCGGCGCCAGGCGGGCAAACAGGCCCAGGCCGGTCGGCAGGATGAACAGCTCGCCGATCGTCAGCACCAGGAAGAACAACACGAGCCAGATCCAGCCCGTAACCTGGCCATTGGCGGTCCAGCCCACCGCTGCCAGCAGCAGATACGCCAGCGCCACGATCAGCGCGCCGGCCGCCATGCGGCGCAGCGGTGCCTGATCGATGCCGGCCGCCGCCCGGCGGTGCCAGTAGGCCAGCAGGGGCGGCGTGAGCAGCATCACGAACAGCGGATTGAGCGACTGGAACCAGGTCATCGGAATCAGAAACCCCCCGGCCGCACGATCGACGCCGCTGCCGGCCCACAGCGCGACCGTGTTGCCGACCTGTTCGTAGGCGGCGCGAAACACCGTGACGGCCAGGCCGATCCCGATCAGCACCAGGATCGTTTCGCGGCCCAGGCCACGCGGTGCGTCGGTTGTCACGGTGGACCTGGCGGGCGCCGTCTCGGGCGGCAGGTGGCGCGCGCCGCTGATATAGATGACAAGGCCCAGCAGCATGCCGATGCCGGCCAGGCCGAAGCCGTAGTGCCAGCCATACAGCTCGCCCACCGTGCCGCAGAGTAGCGGCGCCAGGAAGCCGCCGATATTGATCCCGACGTAATACACATTGAAGGCCCAGCCACGGCGCGCGTCACCACGCGCATACAGGTCGCCGACCTGGCTTGGCAGCGTGGGCAGGAACAGGCCGTTGCCCAGTGCGATGGTGGCCAGCGCAATGTAGAACAGGGCGTCGAAGGTCATCATGAAGTGCCCGGCCGCCATGACCGAGGCGCCGATGATGATGGCGCGCCGCTTGCCCAGGACGCGGTCGGCCAGCATGCCGCCGAGGATCGGCGTGAAGTAGGCGGCGGCCGTGTAGGCGCCGTAGATGAACGATGCATGGGCCTGGCTGAACAGCAGCTCCCTGGTCATGAAGTAGACCAGCAGCGCGCGCATGCCGTAGTACGAGAACTGTTCCCACATATTCGTCAGGAACAGCACGGTCAGGCCGCGCGGATGGCCGAACCACGTGGCCTGGGCCGGCATCGTGGCGGTCATGCCGTGGCCTTCGCCGCGCCGCCGCCCCAGACGTCGGGACCGGCCCAGACATTGCCGGCGAAGTACTCGACGCCCGGGCGGCGGTCGGCGGCCAGGAAGATCGGGCCGTCCAGGTCGACGATGTCGCATTCCTGGCCCAGCACGAAGCTGGGTGCCATCGCCAGGCTCGAGCCGCCCATATTGCCGACCATGACCTGCAGGCCCAGGCGCCGCGCTTCCCGCGCCATCAACAGGCCCTCGGTCAGGCCGCCGCATTTGTCGAGCTTGATGTTGACGATGTCGTAGCGCCCGACGCTGGCGGCAATGTCGTCCAGCGACTGGATACTTTCATCGCCTGCCAGCGGAATCGGCGAGCGCAGGCCTTCCAGATCGGCTTCCTGGCCGCGCGCCAGCGGCTGTTCGAGCAGCGCCACGTCCTGTTCCACGAGGCCGGCAATGAGCGCATCGAGCTGGCCCGGCGTGAATCCCTGATTGCCGTCGACGCCCAGCCAGACCTCGGGCCGCGCGGCGCGGATCGCCGCCACGCGCGCCAGGTCGAGTGCCAGGTCGCCCGTCAGCTTGATCTTGATCGAGCGTGCCTGCGCGTGGCGCTGCGCGGTGGCGGCCATCGCCGATGGCGTGTCGGCGCCCAGAGTGAAGGTGGTGCGCAGTGGTCGTGGCGCCGTCTTGCCGGCCAGCTGCCAGACCGGCACGCCGGCGCGCGCCGCCTCCAGCTCCCACAGCGCGCAATCGACGGCATTGCGCGCGCCGCCGGGCGGCAGGATCGCGCGCAGTGCGTCGCGCGTCGGCCCGGCGGCAATCGCGGCGCTGGCGCCCTCGAGCTGCGCCAGCATGTGCGGCACGTCGTCGCCCAGGTAATACACGCCACCGCCTTCGCCGCGTCCGCTGTGGCGGCCATCGCGGAGCGTCACGACGATGACGTTGAAGGCATCGAACAGATAGCCGGAGATGCGAAACGGCGTGGTCAACGGCAGCTTCTCGACGGCGATCGCCACGGTAAGGCGGGCCATCAGTAAGACACCGTCATGGACAGCAGGCCGAAGCGCAGGCAGACATAGGCGATCAGCAGTGCGGAGGCCAGGAACAGCACGCTCCACACGCGGCGCAGGCGACCCTGGCCAGGTGCAAACGCCAGTTGCAGATTGCGCGCGCCGGCCAGCAGCGCCGCCACGAAGGCCAGCAGGCCGCCGATCTGCAGGAGCCACAGCCACGGGTCGAGCGAGGCGGTGGCGTATTTGAGGCTGATATCGAACACCGACACGATGCCGACCCAGCCCGCCAGTACTGCCAGGCAGGCCGCAGCCGCGATGCGCGTGGCGAGCGCCGCCTTGCGCGCCGGGCCGGTCAATGCATGCTGCAGCTTGAAGCGGCGGCGCACGATCCAGCCGGCCGGCATGGCCAGCACCGCAAACACGAACACGGCCAGCGCCACGTACAGCGCGGGCAGCAGCCAGGCGCCGTTCTTTCCGGCCGGGACGGGTTCCATGACCATGAACGGCGACATGAAGTCCATGCTCCAGCGGACCACGCGATCGTTGACCACCTGCGCCGCGAGACGGTCTTCGCCGTTGCGGTCGCGCCAGACGAAAGGCGCGATCTCGACCCATTCGCGGGGCCGGCCATTGGTCCCCACCATGGCCGGTATGACGAGCGCACCCTTGTCGTCGACGGCCACCTTGACCTGGCCGAGCAGATCGAAGATGGCGAAGAAGCTGGTTTCGGCGCGGCGGCTGCTTTCCCACGAGCCGGTCATCATCTGCGCGTGCTGCGCGGCGAGTTTCGCGTCGACGCGGCCATCGGGCGCCAGGGTGGAGGGGAGGTAGCGGTCCGAGAAATCCTGGAATACAGCGCTGCGCAGCGGGTTGGAGGCGCCTTCGCGCCCGCCGCTGTTGACCGACAGGTACAGGCCGACGCCGTCGTCCATGTACAGGTGCAGCGATGTGTGGAACGCTTCGGTGTCGCCCAGGTGGGCGATCACGTCGCGGCCATTGACGTTGGTTTCGAAAAAGCCCAGTTCCATGCGGTTCAGCGGTGGCAGCAGGGATGCGGGGTTGACCTTGTCCAGCGAACTGCTGTGCATTGCGTTGGCAGTGGCCTCGGACAGGATGCGCGCGCCGTTGAACTGGCCTTTCTGCAGGTGCGCGATCATGAAGTTGGCCATGTCGGTGCCGCTGGCCGACAGGCCGCCGGCGGGCGCCGAGTTGACGACTTCGAAGCCCAGCGACGGCTCGCCTGGCTTGCTGTAGCCGGTGGCCACCAGCGGCGCCAGTGCGGGCGGCAGCGGCTGGCGGAAGCTCGCGGTGCGCATGTTCAGTGGTGCAAAGATGCGCTGCTCCACATAATCGTCGAACGACATGCCGGCGATGCGCCCGACGATGTAGCCGGCCAGCGAGGTGGCGTAGTTGGAGTAGGCGGGCGTGGTGCCGGCATCAAAGATGCGCGCCGGGACGCGCTCCTTGAGCAGTTCGCCGAGCGGGCGGATATCCGCCTTGTCGTAGACGATCAGGTACTTCACCGACTCTTCGAAGCCGGCCGTGTGGGTCATGATCTGGCGCATCGTGACGGGTTTGCCGGCACGCGGGGCGATCCTGAAATCGAGGTACCCGTTGATGTCGGCATCCAGATCGAGCTTGCCCTGTTCGACCAGTTGCATGACGGCGGTCCAGGTCACGAGCTTGGAGACCGAGCCGGGACGAAACAGCGTGCGCTCCGGATCGACCGGCGTGCGCTTGTCGACGTCGGCGTAACCGAAGCCGCGCGCGGTCAGGATCTGGCCATCCTTGACGACGACGACAACCGCGCCGGGGATGTCGCTCTTGTTCAGCGCGAACGGCATGTAGCCATCGAGCCAGGCGTCGACGTCCGTCTTGTCGAGCGCGTGGCCGTTGCCGGCGCGCGGCGCCGCAACGAGCGTTGGCGGCGGTCCTTTTGGCGCGGTAGCAGCCGGCTTCGTGGCGGCAGGCGAGGGCGGCACGGCCGGGGCCTGGGGCGCCTGCTGCGCGGCGGCGCCGGCACTCCAGCAGACAATGCTCATCAAGACCATCTTCAGAAATTTCATCAAGGCTCCCGTGTTCGTGCGGTTGTTTGCGGTCGATCGGGTCAGCCTATAAAATAAAGCTTGATCCGAGTTATATTTCTCTGATTGGAGAAATATCTACTCAATTAGAAACCATGTCAACACTTTATGAATGCCGTCCATGACCTCTGAATCCCCGACCCTTGGCGTGTTGATCCGCAGCCTGCGCAGCCGCAAGGGGTGGACGCTGAAAGAAATGAGCGTCAACAGCGGCATCCCGGTGTCCACGCTGTCAAAGGTGGAACACGGCCAGCTGACGCTCAGCTACGACAAGCTGTATCAGTTGAGCCAAAAGCTCGGCATGCGCATGTCGGAGCTGTTTGCCGAAGACGACAAAGGCGCGGACACACCGGTAACGGCGCGGCGCAGCATCGGCGACCTGGCCAGCGCGGTGCGGGTGGAAACGCCCAACTACGACTATCACTACCTGTGCGCGGAGCTGCGCCGCAAACGCATGATTCCCGTCATCGCGCGCATCCGCGCCAAGTCGGTCAAGCAGTTCGGGCAACTCGTGCATCACTCGGGCGAAGAATTCACGTACGTGCTCAAGGGCGCAGTCGTGCTGCACAGCGAATTTTATGATCCGGTGGTGCTCAGGGAAGGGCAGTCGATCTACTTCGACTCGAGCATGGGGCACGCGTACCTGGCGCCGGAAGGGTGCGACGAGGCCGAGGTGCTGACCGTGATGTCGAGCGAGGATGAAGAGCAGATGCAGGCGATCATGTCGTCGCACACGCAGTCAGGAACCTGAGTCTGGTTTTACCGCGCCCTGTCTACGGTGCAGGGCGGGGTGCACGTACTTGCGCTTTGCCTCATTTGATCTATACTTCTGTCTTAAAGGAGACGGTCATGTCAAATTCCAAGGCAACGGCAAAACGCGCTCCGGCGCCTGGTACCACCATTGTCAGCGATGGAATACAGGTCTATCGCCTTGATCCTCAGGCACGCATCGCAGTCATCCGCCAGGGCATCTCTGCCGCGACGATCAGCAATCTGTCGTCGCGCATGGGCATGAGCAAGGAGCATCTGTTGTCCAGCCTCGGCCTGTCCCGTGCCACGATCAGCCGCAAGGAAAAGGACGCCACGCTGCTGTCCAAAGACGAGTCCGAACGGGTACTGGGTGTCGAAACGCTGATCGGCATGGTACAGACCATGGTCGAGCAGTCCGGGGATCCGGCCGGGTTCGATGCGGCGCGCTGGGTCTCGGACTGGCTGACCAGGCCACTGCCGGCGCTGGCCGGTGCGACACCGGCCAGCTACATGGATACGTTCGAGGGGCAGAAACTCGTCGCTGAACTGCTGTCCATGAGCCAGAGCGGGGCGTACGCATGACCGTGCCGGTGTGGCGTATCGCAGTCGAAGCACCGACCTACGCTGCCAATGATCTGCATGGCACCGGCGCCAAGATGACGGGCGGGCGCTGGAACAGCAAAGGCACACCCGTCGTGTACTGCGCCATGAACATCGCGCTGGCCACGCTCGAAACCGTGCATTACCTGCGTAGCGGCGGCCTGCCGTTCAATCGCTACCTGGTACGGATCGACATTCCGGACCAGGTGTGGGATGCGCGTCGGGTGCTCGATCCGCTGCCTGGCGGTTGGGATGCGATTCCGGCAGGCCTAGCCGCCCGGATCACGGGCGATGCCTGGATTGCATCGGGCGACTCGGCGCTCCTGCTTGTCCCTTCCGTCATCGTGCCGGACGAATTCAATGTGCTGATCAATCCGCGCCACGGCGATGCCGGGACAATCGTCGCAACGACCCACAAGCGCTGGACGTACGACCCTCGCTTCTTTTCCTGATCCCAAACTCCCGCTGTTCCGGGAGGATGTCATTCGTAGCGCAGGCAATCCACCGGCAACAGCCGTGAAGCGCGCCGGGCCGGATAAAAGCCGAAGAACACGCCCACTGCCGTGGAAAACCCGCACGCCACTACGACCGCGGTGATGGTGAGATAGACCTCGAAATCGGCAAACTTCGTGATCAGCGCCGCGCCGCCGGCCGCGATGGCAATGCCGACCAAACCACCGGCCAGGCAGATCACCACCGCTTCGGCCAGGAACTGCATCAGCACGTCGTTGGGCCGCGCGCCGATGGCCATGCGGATGCCAATCTCGCGCGTGCGCTCGGTCACCGACACCAGCATGATGTTCATGATGCCGATGCCGCCGACCAGCAGCGAGATCGCGCCGATCAGGCCAAGCAGCAGCGCCACGCCGGCCGTGATCTTGTTGGCCGTCTCGGCGATCGTATTCAGGTTCTGCACCCGGAAATCGTCGGGATCGTCGACGCGGATCCGGTGCCTGCTGCGTATGACTTCCTTGATGTCCTCGATCGCGTCCGTCATCGCCACCCCGGGCCGCCCCTGCGCATTGATGTAATGGACGTTCTGCGGAAACGGCGACTTGACCAGGTTGGCGCTGGCCGCCGTGATCGGCACGAGGATCTGTTCGGCCAGGTCGGTGCCGTCGGTCTGGCGGCCTTCGCCGGCCAGCACGCCCACCACCTGGAACGCGACGTTCTCGATGCGCAGGAACTGGCCGAGCGGATCGGCGCGGTAAAAGAACTGGTCCGCGACCTTCTGGCCGATCACCACCAGGCGCGCGCTGGCGCGCACGTCGCTCTCGCCAAACAGCGTGCCCTGGTCGACTTTCCAGTTGCGGATCGTGAACATCGCCGGCGTCACGCCCATGACCATGCTGCTGGCGTTCTCGTTGCCGGCGGCGACCTTGAAGCTGCCCTGCAGCGCCGGCGCGGCGCCGGTCAGGCTGGGTAGCGCATTGAGTGCCTCGGCATCGTCGAGCGTGAGCACCGCCACCTTGCCTTCGCGGGCGCGCTGGGCCGCCGTGCGATCGCCCCCCGGCATCACGTAGACCATGTTCGTGCCCAGCATCTGCAACTGCTTGCTGATGAAGCGCTGCATGCTGTCGCCCAGTGCGAGCAGCAGCACGACCGACGCGATGCCGATCACGATGCCCAGCATCGTCAGGGCGGTGCGCAGCCGGTTGGCCGCCATCGAACGGAACGACTCGATCAGGACCTGGACCAGGTTCATCGCGCGGCTCCTGCCTGGCTGCTTGCCAGTTGCAGGCCTTCGGCCGCCGGGCCGTCGTACAGCACGCGGCCATCCTTCAGGCGCACCAGGCGCCGGCTGTAGGCGGCGACGTCGGGTTCGTGCGTCACCAGCACGATCGTGATGCCGCGCTCGCGGTTCAGGGTGCCGAAGCTGGTCATGATGTCGTCGCTCGTGTGGGTGTCGAGGTTGCCGGTGGGTTCATCGGCCAGCAGCAGTGGCGGATCGGTCACGAGCGCGCGCGCGATCGCCACGCGCTGCTGCTGGCCGCCCGACAGCTGGCTTGGCGTGCGTTTGGCAAACTCGCCCAGGCCCACGCGCTCGAGCTCCTGCACCGCGCGCGCCTGCGCCTTGGCGCGGCCCATGCCGCCATAGATCAGGGGCAGGGCGACGTTTTCCGCCACGCTCATGCGCTTGATGAGATTGAAGCTCTGGAACACGAAGCCGATCGTGCGGTTGCGGATGTCGGCCAGTTCAGCGCGCCCGAGGGTGCGCGTGTCAATGCCATTGAGCAGGTAGGTGCCGCCGGTCGCCTGATCGAGGCAACCGAGGATGTTCATCAGTGTCGATTTGCCGGAACCCGACTGGCCCATGATCGAGACGAAGTCGCCGTGCTCCACGCGCAGGTCGACGCCGTGCAGCACCGGGGTTTCCACCGCGCAGCTCAGGTAGGTCTTGACGACGCTGCGGATGTCGATCAGCGGTCCTGTCATGGATTCTCCGGCGTGGCCAGCGAGCGGGTGACGACGCGGTCGCCCGGCTTCAGGTCGCCCGAGACCACTTCGGTATAACGGAAGTTGGACAGGCCGGCGCGGATGTCGACCGGGTGCGGCTGGTTCATCGCGTCGAGCTTGTAAATCTTGAACATGCGCGTGGTGTCGCTCGCGCTGCGGAATGCGACGTCGTCGTCCTTGACCGGCGCGGGCGTGGGGGCAACGGTGCCGGGCTTGGCGTCCTTGTTGCGCTTGCGCTCGGCCTCCTGCTCTTCTTCCGACAGCCGGAAACGCAGCGCCGTGGTCGGGATGCGCAGCACGTCCGGGCGGTTTGCGACCACCAGACGCACCTGCGCCGTCATGCCGGGCTTGAGCAGTTCGTCGACGTTATCCACGTCGAGCACCACGTTGTACGTGACCACGTTCTGCACGACGTTCGGCGCGAGGCGGAACTGGCGCATGGTGGCGGCGAACTCGCGGTCGGGATAGGCATCGACGACGAAGCGCGCCGGCAAGCCATCCTTGAGCTGGCCGACGTCGGCTTCGGACACGCTGGTATCGATCTGCATCTTGGTCAGGTCTTGCGCGATCTGGAACAGGTTCGGCGTGTTGAACGACGCCGCCAGGGTCTGGCCCAGGTCGATCGTCCGCTTGATGACCACGCCGTCGATCGGCGAGCGGATCACGCTGTTGTTCAGGTCTGCCCTGGCGCGGTCGTGCTGCGCCTGCGCCAGCGTCAGGTTGGCCTGCGCGACCTGCATCTCTCGCCTGGACTGGTCGAGCGCGAGGCTGGACAGGAAGTTCTGCGCCACCAGCTGCTCGTTGCGCTCGAACGTGGACTGGGCCAGGCGCAGGCTGGCGCGCGCCGACGCGATGCTCGCTTCGGCCTGGCGTACCTGGGCATTGAAGATGGTCGGCTCGAGCTTGAGCAGCACCTGGCCTTTTTTCACGCGGTCGTTGAAGTCGGCATTCAGTTCGGCCACGGTGCCCGACACTTGCGAGCCGACGTTGATCAGCGCGACCGGATTGATGGTGCCGGTGGCGGTCACGGTCTGGTTGATGGCGCCGCGGTCGACGACGGTGCTGCGGTATTTCGATGGCGGTACGGCGTCGTTCTTCGGTTTGAATACGGCAACGGCGACTGCAGCAGCGGCGAGGACGGCAACGGCGATGACAACGCGCTTCCTGGTGAAGATGTTCATTGTATGTATGCCAGATAAATACCAAGTAAAGGCCGAGTTTGATGCACCCGTGCGCGAATGGCAATGCATGGCGCATTGGCGAGCCTGAATTCGGCAGCGCAGGCCCGCCAATTTTGGAAAAAGGGCGCCGCCGATCCGCTAGAATGGCGTATTCCCTTTTTACCGAAGCATCATGACTCAAGACGAACTGAAACAAGCCGTAGCACGCGCCGCCATCGATTACGTGGTCGAGGGTGAAATCATCGGTGTGGGCACTGGCTCGACCGCCAACTTCTTCATCGACGAACTGGCGAAGATCAAGGACCGCATCAAGGGCACCGTCGCGTCGTCCGAAGCCACGGCAAGCCGCCTGCGCGGCCACGGCATCCCCGTGTTCGACCTGAACGATGTCGAATCGATGGCGGTCTACATCGACGGCGCCGACGAAATCAACGCGCAGGGCGCGATGATCAAGGGTGGCGGCGCAGCGCTCACGCGCGAAAAGATCGTCGCATCGGTGGCGAAGAAATTCGTCTGCATCGCCGATGGCTCCAAGCTGGTCGAGACGCTGGGCGCGTTTGCGCTGCCGGTCGAAGTGATCCCGATGGCGCGCGCCTCGGTGATGCGCCAGCTGGCTGCGCTGGGTGGCCAGCCGAAGCTGCGCCTCAAGGCTGGTACCGATCAGGCGTTCATCACCGACAACGGCGGAGAGCTGATCGACGTGGCAGGCCTGAAGATCACCGATCCGGTGGCGCTGGAAGAAAAAATCAACCAGATCGTCGGCGTGATCGCCGTTGGCCTGTTCGCCAAAGCCGGCGCCGATGTCTGCCTGCTTGGCACGGCGGACGGCGTCAAGACCCTGTCGCTGTAACCGGAAACCCGACCATGAATCGTGCGCTGCTGCTGTCTGCTTCTTCGCTTGCTGCCTTGCTGGCAGGTTGCTCTGTCTTTGGCAGCTCGATCGATCTGTCCGAGCCTGCCGTTGCTGCCCCAGTTGCATCGACCGACGTGACGGCGATCCAGCGCACGCCGTTCAAGGTCGGCGAATCGTCGCACACGGTCGAGAAGCTGGCCAAGGCGCAGGCGTGCACCAGCATGCAGGGTGCGGGCCTGGTGACCGAGCCGGGGCCGATCGAGGTCTACCGGATGCAGTGCCAGAATGGCCAGGTGTTCATGGCGCGCTGCGAACTGCGTCAGTGCAAAAAGATGTAATGGTTTGATTGAACCCGCAGCCATAAAACGTCATTCCCGCGAAGGCGGGAATCCAGGTCTTATGCGTGCCAGTCCGATCAAACGAAGCTGGTACGCTGGAAAGCTTGGATTCCCGCCTGCGCGGGAATGACGGTTTTAGTAAATTGGCTAAATTCGTACGACGTGCTTACACCGGTGGCGGCACGTAGCCCATTGCCTGGTCGGCGCCTTCGCCGAAGAAGTGCTTCTCCAGCTGGGTCGCCAGGTATTTGCGCGCGCGGTCGTCGGCCAGGTTCAGGCGGTTTTCGTTGATCAGCATGGTCTGGTGCTTGAGCCATGCCTGCCAGGCTTCTTTCGACACCTGCAGGTACAGCTTCTTGCCCATTTCGCCAGGGACCGGTGGGTAATCCAGGCCTTCGGCTTCCTTGTTCAGTTTGATGCAGTGGACGGTGCGGGCCATCGAGTACTCCTGTTATTCGTTCGGTGATTCGGTCATGTAAGACGCGTATTATAAAGTCTTGATCAAGACCTGTGAGCGGCGCTGCCAGTTGTACATGTGCTGCCGGTCTTTAGGCAGGTCGTCCACGGTGGCCGGCACGAAGCCGCGCTTCTTGAACCAGTGCGACGTGCGGGTGGTCAGCACGAACAGCTTGGTCAACCCGGCCGCGCGGGCGCGGTTTTCCATGTGCTTGAGGATGCGTTCACCGTCACCCTGCGTCTGCGCGTCCTGGCTCACGGTCAGGCAGGCCATCTCGCCCATCTTCGATTCGGGGAACGGATACAGCGCGGCGCAGCCGAAGATCACGCCGTCGTGGTCGATGACCGAGAACTGGTCGATCTCGCGTTCGATCAGCTCGCGGCCGCGATACACCAGCGTGCCGTCGGCTTCGAGTGGCTCGATGAGCTTGATAATTCCGCCAACGTCCTCAATTGTGGCCTGACGCAGGCTTTCGAGGTTTTCGTGGCTGATCATGGTGCCCACGCCATCGTGCGTGAAGACCTCGAGCAGCGCCGAGCCGTCCATCTCGAACGGGATGATGTGGGCGCGATCGACGCCGGCATTGCAGGCCTTGATCGCATGCTGCATGTAGAACGCGGCCGAGTCGGACAAAAAGCCCGCCTGCAGCACGGCTTCGGCCATGTGCGACGACAGTTCGCGGATTTCGGTACCGGCCGCGTCGACGATCATCGGCGTTTCGGTAATGAAGATCAGCTTGTCGGCGTGCAGCGCAATGGCAGCCGACGCGGCGACGTCTTCCAGCGTCAGGTTGAAGATTTCGCCGGTGGGCGAGAAACCCAGCGGCGAGAGCAGCACCAGGTTGTCTTCGGTCTGCAGGATCGGGTGGATTTTTTCGGCGGCGATCTTGCGCGTGACGCCCGTGAGTTCGAAGTCGACGCCGTCGATCACGCCAAGCGGACGGGCGACGACGAAGTTGCCCGAGACGATGCTGATCTGGGCATTGGACATCGGCGTGTTGGGCAGGCCCTGGCTGAAGGCGGCTTCGATATCGAGACGCAGTTCGCCGGCGGCTTCTTTTGCGCATTCGAGGGCAGCGGTGTCGGTGACGCGCACACCGTTGTGGAAACGGCCCTCGACGTTACGCAGTTCAAGCTGTTCGGCCACCTGCGGACGCGAGCCGTGCACCAGCACGATCCGGATGCCCAGGCCGACCAGCAGTGACAAGTCCTGCGCCAGTACTGGTAGGGCGCCGGCAGCAACGAGCTCGCCGGGGAAGGCGACCACGAAGGTCTTGCCGCCGAATGCGTGAATGTACGGCGCGACCGAGCGCAGCCACTGGACGAATTGGGTAGGAGTTTCCATTTGCCGCATTATAATTCGCTGCGCGATGTGCGCACCAAAACCTTGTAAAAATCAATGTCTGAACAGAGTAACAAGCCTTCGCAACCACCGGCGCGCGCCGTAGACGCCACCTCCAACGCCAGTGCGGCCCCTGCACCTGCCCAACCACGTCCACGCCGCGCGCGTGGCGAGGGGCAGCCACGCCAGCAGCGCCCGCCGCGCGAGGACGTCCCGCGCGAGCGCAATCCGCTGCCACCGATCACCTTTCCCGAAGACTTGCCGGTCTCGGGCCGGCGCGCCGAAATCGCCAGGGCGATCCAGGAAAACCAGGTCGTCATCGTCTCGGGCGAAACGGGTTCGGGCAAGACGACCCAGCTGCCGAAGATCTGCCTGGAACTGGGCCGCGGCAGCAAGGGTCTGATCGGCCACACGCAGCCGCGCCGGATCGCCGCGTCGTCCACCGCCAAGCGCATCGCGCAGGAACTGGGCACGCCGCTGGGCGAGCACGTGGGCTTCAAGGTGCGCTTCAACGACACGCTGCAAAAGGGCGCGTCGGTCAAGCTGATGACCGACGGTATCCTGCTGGCCGAAACGCAGACCGATCCGCTGCTGCGCAACTACGACACGATCATCATCGACGAGGCGCACGAGCGCAGTCTGAACATCGACTTTTTGCTCGGCTACCTGAAGCAGCTGATGCCGCGCCGGCCGGACCTGAAGATCATCATCACGTCGGCGACGATCGACGCCGAGCGCTTCGCGCGCCACTTTGGCAAGGGCGATGGCGCGGATCTGAAACCGGCGCCAGTGATCGAAGTATCGGGCCGCCTGTATGCGGTCGAGGTGCGTTATCGCCCCGTCGATCGTGATCCGGTCGCCGGCGTTAACACCCCCAAGCCTGGCGAGACACCGAACCTTGCACCGAAGGCGCAAGCCGCGCGCGACAAACGCGACCTGATGGACGCCGTGGTCGATGGCGTCGATGAAGTGTGCCGCCTGGGGCAGGGCGACGTGCTCGTGTTCCTGCCGGGCGAGCGCGAGATCCGCGATTGCGCCGAGGCGCTGCGCAAGCACCATCCGCCGCATGTCGAGATCCTGCCACTGTTCGCGCGCCTGTCGGTCGAAGAGCAGGATCGCGTGTTCCGCACGACGAATGCGCGCCGCATCGTGTTGTCGACCAACGTGGCAGAAACGTCGCTGACGGTGCCGGGCATCCGCTATGTGGTCGACACGGGCCTGGCGCGCGTGAAGCGCTACAGCTTCAGGAACAAGGTCGAGCAGCTGCAGGTCGAGCCAATTGCGCAGTCGGCCGCCAATCAGCGCGCGGGCCGTTGCGGCCGCGTGGCCGATGGCGTCTGCATCCGCCTGTTCGAAGAAGACGATTTCCTCAAGCGCCCCAAATTTACCGAGCCCGAAATCCTGCGCTCCTCGCTGGCCGCCGTCATCCTGCGCATGAAGGCGCTGCGCCTGACGGACGTGGAGACGTTCCCGTTCATCGAGGCGCCGCAGGGCCGCGCGATCGCCGACGGCTACCAGCTGCTGCAAGAAGTCGGCGCGGTCGACGACACCAATGAACTGACGCCGCTGGGCCGCAAGCTGGCCAAGCTGCCGCTCGACCCGCGCGTGGGCCGCATGATCCTCGCGGCGCTCGACAACGGGTGCCTGACCGAGATGCTGATCGTGGCCTCGGCCCTGTCGACGCAGGACCCGCGCGACCGTCCCATCGAATACCAGCAGCAGGCCGACGAAAAGCACAAGAAGTTCGCCGACGAGCGCTCGGAGTTCCTCAGCTACCTGAAGATCTGGGCCTGGTTCGAAGACGCGATCGAGCACAAGAAAACCAATCGCCAGCTGCAGGAAAACTGCCGCGCCAACTTCCTGTCACAGGTGCGCCTGCGCGAGTGGCGCGACGTGCATTCACAGCTGTTGACGATCGTGCGCGAGCAGGGCTGGCGCCTGAACGAGTCGCCGGCAACGTACGAGCAGCTGCACATCTCGCTGCTCACCGGTTTGCTGGGCAATATCGGCTTCAAGGCCGAGGACGAGCAGGCCGGCATCTACCTGGGCGCACGCGGCATCAAGTTCCACATCTGGCCCGGCTCGACGCTGGGCAAGAAGGCAGGGCGCTGGATCATGGCGGCCGAACTGGTCGAGACGACGCGCCTGTATGCGCGCACGATCGCGCAGATCCAGCCGGAGTGGGTCGAGAAGGTCGGCGCGCACCTGCTGAAAAAATCCTGGGGCGAGCCGCGCTGGGAGAAAAAGCAGGCGCAGGTCACGGCGCTCGAACGCGCGACGCTGCACGGCATCGTCATCTATGGCGCCCGCCGCATCAACTACGGCCAGCGCAATCCGACCGAAGCGCGCGAGATCTTCATCCGCGACGCACTGGTCGCGGGCGACTATGAAACGCGTTTGCCGTTCTATATCCACAACCACAAGCTGGTGAAGGACATCGAGAACCTCGAGCACAAGTCGCGCCGCCAGGACGTGCTGGTGGACGACCAGCTGATCGCGGCCTTCTACGACAGCGAGATCCCGCGCGACATCGTCAATGGCGCCGGTTTCGAGAAGTGGTACAAGGACGTCGCGCGCGAGAACCCGAAGCTGCTGTACCTGAACCGCGAAGAACTGATGCGGCACGAAGCGGCCGGCATCACCACCGAGCTGTTCCCGAAGACGATGACCGTCACCGGCATCGAGATGGGGCTGTCGTACCACTTCGAGCCGGGCAGCGTGCGCGATGGCGTCACGCTGGCCGTGCCGCTGTTCGCGCTGAACCAGATTCCGCAAGAGCGCGCAGCGTGGCTGGTGCCAGGCATGATCAAGGAAAAGGTGCACCTGCTGCTCAAGTCGTTGCCGCAAAAGCTGCGCCGCCACTGCGTGCCGCTGCCGGACTACGCGGCGAAGTTTGTCGAGCGCATTCACACGGCCGGCACGTTCGGACGGGGCGACCTGATCGACGTGCTGATCGCGGACGTGCGCGCGCAGACCGGCACGCTGGTGCTGACGGCCGACTTCAAGATCGAGACGCTGCCGGCGCACATGTTCATGAACTTCAAGGTGATCGACGAGCATAGTCGCCAGCTGGACATGGGCCGCAACCTGGCCACGCTGCAGGCGGAACTGGGCGGGCAGGCGCGCGAGAGTTTCCAGAAGATGGCCGAGTCGGCGCCGGCGTCGAGCGGTTCGCTTGCGCGGCTGGCGCGGCCTGGCGCAGTTGGTTCGGGCGCAGCGGCTGCCGCTGCACCCGCCGCGGCGCCAGCGGCCAAGGGCAAGGGCGGCCAGCCGGCCGCGCCGGCGGTGGCCTCTGCCAAAGGGGCGTCAACGAGCAGCCAGCACACGGGCCTGACCGCGTGGACGTTTGGCGACTTGCCGGAGCTGCTGGAGATCAACCAGGGCAAGCTGACGCTGATCGGCTTCCCGGCGCTGGTCGACAAGATCACGCACTGCGATCTGGAAGTGTTCGACGATCCGAACGTGGCGGCGCGCACGCACCGCGTGGGCCTGCGTCGCCTGTTCGCGCTGCAGTTCAAGGAGCAGCTCAAGTTCGCCGAGAAGAACATCCCCGGCCTGCAAGGGATGGGCATGCAGTTCATGAGCCTGGGTTCGCAGGAAGACTTGCGCGACCAGATCGTGGCCAAGGCGATCGACATCGCCTGCCTGCAGGATCCGCTGCCGCTCAATGCGGCGCAGTTCAACGCGCGCCGCGACCAGGGCAAGGGCCGCATCGGCCTCTTGATCAACGAGGTGGCGCGCCTGGCGGGCCAGGTGCTGGCTGAATTCCACGGCATGCCCAAGCGCGTGCAAACCCTGCCGCAGGCAGTATCGGCCGACATCATGGGCCAGTTGCAGGCGCTCGTGCACAAGCGCTTCATCGCCGACAACGAGTACAGCCAGCTGGCGCACTTCCCGCGCTACCTGAAAGGGATCAACGTGCGGCTGGAGAAGCTGCGCGGCAATCCGACGCGCGATGCGCAGTTGATGGCAGAGTGGCAGTCGGCGGCGGCGCAGTTCCAGCGCACGCTCAAGAACATGGGGTCGAAGAACAACGATCCGCGCATGATCGAGTTCCGCTGGATGCTGGAAGAACTGCGGGTGTCGCTGTTTGCGCAGGAGTTGAGAACGCCGATGCCGGTGTCGGCCAAGCGCTTGCAGAAGGTGTGGGAGTCGATGCAGCGGTAATGACGGTGCATGGCTGACGGCGGCGCCGCCAGCCATTGTAAAGTCACCGTTCGATCAGCCGATATTGCTGCCCCGGATCCGGCTCAGGTCATCATCGGCGCCCAGGTTGCCTGCGCGTGGATCCAGACTCGCGCCCGAGCCCTGATTGAGCGACGAGTCGCTCATGCTGCTGCCCGATCCTGCCACACTGGCCGAACCGGCCGAGCCTGCGCCCATGCTCGAACCCATCGAACCGCCGGCATACGTGCTGCTGCCGGTGCCCGCGCCAGCGCCACCGACGATGCCAGGCGTCGGCACACCCGGCCCCATGCTCGGTGCGCCGGAGCGATGCGGATCGGTGCCATAGAAGTCATGGATGCCGCCGGCCCAGGTGGTATCGGCCATGTCGGGCCAGGCATCCTTGTCGAAGCCGGGTGCCGTCTTGAGGTGCTCTTTCTCGACATCCAGCACGAAGCGGTGATTGATCGTGTCCAGGTGCAGCGCCTGCCATGGCACGGCGAACAGTTTTTCGCCCATGCCCAGAAAACCGCCAAAGGCCAGCACGGCATAAGCAACCTGGCCGGTCTGCATGTCGAGCATGATGTCCTTGATGTCGCCCAGGTCTTCATCATTGGCATTGACGACGCTGTCGCCAATCAGCGTATCGGCGCCCATCAGTGACGGCCCCGGACCTGCGATGCCGGTGTTCTTGTACATCCCGTATTTGTCGCGACTTGCGTAGCTCATCGTTTCCTCCATATCGGTTGACGTTCTGAACAACGCCTGCGGCCATCCTCGGGCGAGGCCGACCGTGGCCCTGCAACCACATACTAGGCTGCTGTCCGTTTGTGGTGCGCGCGCTACGGCTGGGCAAGTTATTGCTTAAGCGAATTACCGTACAGAAGAGCAGTACGGCAATCGTTAGTCTTCGTCACATATCTCGGAGAACCACGATGACTGTCATTTCACGCTGCAACCATGCCGGGCCACTGGGCCGCCATATTCCTACCCGATCGCTGGCCTCGCTGCTGGTGCGTCTGCTGCGTCGCCGCTGAGCACGCAGTGGTGATGGTCCACCCGGCAACACCGGGCGGACATACTGGTGGGCGCTTACGGCTGCCCGCCACCACCCGCCACGCCATACACATGGCCGGTGGTGTAGCTCGATTCATCCGACGCCAGCGTGACGTAGGTCGCCGCCAGTTCGGCCGGCTGGCCAGGGCGCTTCATCGGCGTGTCTTCGCCGAACTTTGCGCGGCCCTCCGGTGAATTGCCCCCTGCCAGTTGCAGCGGTGTCCATACCGGTCCCGGCGCCACCGCATTGACCCGAATTCCTTTCGAGGCCATCTGCTTGGCCAGCGACTTGGTGAACGCCACCTCGAACGCCTTGGTCGACGCATAGTCGAGCAGTTTTTCAGGCGGATCGTAGGCCGTCTGCGACGACGTGTTGATGATCACGCTGCCCGGCTTCATGTGCGGAATCGCTGCCTTGGTGATCCAGAACACCGCATACACATTGGTCTTGATCGTCCAGTCGAACTGTTCGCTGGTGATGTCGAGGATCGAGTCGTGGTTCTGCTGGCGCGCGGCATTGTTGACCAGGATGTCCAGACCGCCCAGTTCACGCACCGCCGTCTCCACCATCTTCTTGCAGAACGCTTCGTCGCGGATATCGCCCGGCACCGCCACGGCCTTGCGGCCGGCGTCCCGGATCAACTGCATCACTTCACGTGCGTCCGGCTCTTCGGCCGGCAGGTAGCCGATGGCCACGTCCGCGCCTTCGCGCGCGTACGCGATCGCGGCGGCGCGGCCGATGCCCGAGTCGCCGCCCGTGATCAGCGCCTTGCGGCCGGCCAGGCGGCCGCTGCCGCGATAGGTGGTTTCGCCGTGGTCAGGGCGCGGCGTCATCTTGCTGGCCAGGGCCGGCCATGGCTGATCCTGATTGGGAAACGGCGGACGCGGATAGCGCTTGGCGGCCTCGCGCGCGGCGCCGGCGGCCGGCTGGTTGCCGCCTGCGGCTTGCTGGGCCAGGGCCGGCACGGCGGCGGCCGAGGCGGCGACGCCGGCGGCCACGGTGCCGACGAACCGGCGACGCGATGGCGCCATGTCTTGTGTGGTCTGGTTCTCGACCTTCTTGTCTTCCGAATGCATGCTTGCTCCTTGGATGTGGTGGCAGGGTGCCGATAGCGGTCACGACGTTGATAAAGATGTTAGTCGTTATCGAAAAGCCATGGTGTTCGGTAGCGGTGGAGCAATGTCTTGGACAGGAGGGCAAACACGCCCGAGCGAAACAGGCTGCGATCGTCATCACGATGACGAAAATTGAACTGGTGGGTCAAACAGGTGTCGAACTCCGACTGTGACAAGGGAGCCCGCCGTGACATCGTTCAGGTTTGTAAAAGCAGTTTCGCAACGCCCGTTACTTGGTTATCCCCGGCCGGTGCGGTTGACGACGCTCCCGCAGCCACAGGGCAGTCTTGACCGGCTCGCTGCGCTCATTGCCGATAGCAGGGCCATGCAACGCTGCTGCCCGCATTGCGCGTGCAGGCAACTGAACCGGCATGGCCAGGCCAATAACCGCCAGCGCTTTCGCTGCCGCCAGTGCCTCCGAACATTCAATGACCTGACTGGCACGCCGCTGGCACGGCTCAGGCTGCGCGAGAAGTGGCTTGACTATATCGTCATGCTGCGCGAGGCCAGATCGGTACGGTCAGCGGCGGCGCAGGTTGGCGTCCATAGCAATACCGCGTTGCGCTGGCGCCATCGCTTTCTCGACGCGGCTGATAAAGAACGACTGTGGCCCACTGACAAAGTTCGCCGCGCACTGAAAAAGGCCACCATGAAGCAATGAGGTTGTCATGACAGCGGACGAATGCCGCTGCATGCGTCATGAAGACGTGGTGCGGGCAGCGGGGCCAGTGTACTGCGCCGGCGTCGCTTGCCGCACCGCTGCCGTGTTGCTGGCATGCAGATTCACTTCAAGTCGGTCGCAGCTGTCAGCGATATGGCTGGTCATGGCATAAATCAGGGTGGCCATGCCGGTCATCTCGAGTCCTTCCTCAGTCATGACAAGCACGTTGTAGAGCAGACCGTCGCCCTGGCTTTCCATGACACTGCCATTGATCAGTTCCATGCCGAGGCAACCGCCGAGGAACAGACTTGCTGCCAGAATCATTCTGCGGCGGGTGGCAACGGGCAAGCGCAGCATGAATTTGAGGAAGAACAGCGAGACAATGAACGCGCCAATCAAGCCCGGCACGACCCAGCTGTAATACATCAGGCCAAGGCTCGCGCCATTTGCGGGATCGGAGCCCCCCAGCATGGCGCGCATCGGCCCGGTCATTCTTTCATGCACCTGGAAGCATTCATCGTAAGACAGGAACAGAAAACCCGCAGCCAGAACAGTCCAGTAGATGGCGTCCCGGTCACCACGACCTTTTGCGTCCAGTGCAATCACGGCAAACAGGGCAGCGCTGCACAATCCAAGGCACACCGAGAAGAACGTCGGAATATTGCCTTCGACATTCACGTCGAACAGCGGGACCAGCCCATGGACCGAATCGTGGCCGAGCCCCAGCCGCATGACCAGGCCAACCGCGTGTGCGCACAGCAGACAGATGATGATCGTACCCAGAACGTAGGCAACCGAGCGTGGGCTGCTGGACAGGCGATAGGCGGGCATATTGTTTTCTCCAAGATGATCGCCAAAGGAATTTCTGTTCGAATAACAGGAACCGCACCGTGTTGTGACAAGACGATGACAGCGATAAAACGGAGGTTACCTTAATAATAAGACATCGTAAATGGTCGATTTCTGGCATGTAAAGACATCATCCCCATGAACTTCTGGCGCGGTAACCTAGGCAAGGTGATGACTGTGACACGTAAAAAGGCACCATAAAAAAACGGGTGACCCGGCAAAAGCCGCGTCACCCGTTTTCAGGGCACTACTTGGTAGCTGAAAATCAGTCGACGGTTGCGCCGCTGTCTTTCACGACTTTCGACCATTTGGTGGTTTCAGCCTGGACGAACTTGGCGAAGTTCTCCGGCGTGTCGCCCACGTACTCGGTGCCGGTATCGGCCAGCACGCGCTGGAAGTCAGGCGACTTCATGACCTTCTGCGTTTCGGCGTTGATCTTGTCGACCACGGCCTTCGGCGTCTTGGCTGGCACGAACATGCCGTACCACGCATACGATTCGATTGGCAGGCCGGCTTCGGCGAAGGTTGGTACGTCCGGCAGCAGCGGCGAACGCTTGTTGCCCGAAATGGCGATTGGCTTGACCTTGCCGCTCTTGATGTGCGGCATGATCGCGATGGTGCTGTCGAACATGATCGGGATGTGGCCGCCCAGCAGGTCGGAAATCGCTGGCGCCGAACCCTTGTAGGGCACGTGGACCATGTCCAGTTTGGTCACGCCGCGGAAAATTTCACCGGTCAGGTGTTGCGGGGTACCGTTACCGGCCGACGCGTACGAAAACTGGCCGTTCTTCGACTTGATCAGGGCCAGCAGTTCCTTGACGTTCTTGGCCGGGACCGATGGGTGCGCAACCAGCACCAGTGGCGCGCGCAACAGGTTCGTGACCGGGATCAGGTCGGTCGCCGGGTTGAACGCCATTTTCTTGTACAGGCTCGGGTTGATCACGATTGGTGCGCTCGAGGTGATCAGCATGGTCTGGCCGTCGGCCTTGGCGCGGGTGACCGCTGCCGAACCGATATTGCCGCCGCCGCCGCCGCGGTTATCGATGACGAACGACTTGCCCAGCGCGGTCGTCAAGCCTTTGGCCAGCGGCCGCGCTGCGATGTCCGACGGGCCGCCTGCCGGCCATGGGACGACGACGGTCACGGTGTCGCTAGGCCAGGTTTGGGCGAAGACACTGGTGGAAAGAACGGTTGCCGCGAGAGCAAAGACAAGGGTTTTTCCGCTGGATGGGAAGACGCGCATGGTGTTGTCACCTCTATATAGTTGATTTGTTCCGATAACCTGCTGAGGCGATTTTACACGAAGGGTCACGCCGCTTGCGTCATCACAGGTGTAATCTTTTGTTTCTATGTGGGAATTTTTTACAACAGCTTATGGTGTGGTGGCAGCCTTGGGCTGGCCGGTGCTTGCTTCCCATACGACGGTCGGCGTCCAGCCGGTGGCCAGCAGCGTGGCCTGCATCACGGTGGCGGCATTGTCCTTCGCCGTGTTCAGCACCGTCGGCTGGCTGCAGGCGGCCTGCACTGCTTTCTGCGCCGTGGCCAGCACGTTGTTCATGGCCGTAGTGCGCGTTTGCGCCGATGGGATGAACGCCTGCAAGCCCTGGTCGGTGATCGCATAGAAGTACGAGCCGCCCTTGTCGCGCGGTTCGTGGTTGATGCGCGCCTGCAGCGGCGAGGGCGCTGGCAGCACGACCGTCAGCGTGCGCGCCGTGTTGTCGATGTCTTCGTAGCGCGCCTGGCGCAGGTCGGTGGCCAGCGTGCAATCGCCGCGCGCGACCAGCAGCACGCGGGTGCTGCCAAGCCGTACTTCCCATTGCGACCACGGGATGTCCACGGCATTCGGCTGCGTGAATTCGATCACGTCCGAATAGTTCATCTTGAGCGACACCAGGTGCCCCATCTTCTCGAGCGACACCAGCGGTGGCGGTGCGGGTGCTTCGTCGACCGGGCGCTTGATGAGGGCGAAGGTGATGACGGCGGCAAGGACGGCGACGAGAAGGAGCGGCAGGTGTTGCGATGGTTTCATGGGCAGGCAGGGCGGGTGCGTTGGCGGAGTCGGCGCCAGTCTATCCGATCCTGTGGATGGTTGTCGTTCGCGGGTGTGCCGTTACTGCCTGCGGCATAATGGGGTCATTACAGGAGAAGCCCATGCCCGGTCTTACCGATGCCGCTGTCCTCGACGCGTGGTCGCGCAACGTCGACCCCTGGACTGCCGCCGTGCGCGGCGGCGAGATCGAGACACGCACACTGGTCACCAATGCCGCCATCGTCGAGGCAGTGCGCAGCCTTGCTCCGGCCACCGGCGTCGATCTTGGTTGCGGCGAAGGCTGGCTGGTGCGCGCGCTGCCCGGCGTGGCGATGGTGGGCGTCGATGCGATTCCCGCGCTGGTCGGGAAAGCCGATGCCGCGGGTGGCGGCGACTTTTGCGTGCTGTCGTTCGAGCAGATCGCGCAGGGCCGGCTGGCGCTGGCGGTCGATGTCGCAGTCTGCAATTTTTCGTTGATCGGCAACGAGGCCGTCGATGGCCTGTTGCGCGCGGCGCCGACCTATCTGCGCCAGGGTGGCTCGCTGGTCGTGCAGACCGTGCATCCGATGATGGCGTGCGGCGATGCGCCGTATGTCGACGGCTGGCGTGCCGGCAGCTGGGCGGGCTTTTCCAGCGATTTCGCCGATGCGCCGCCGTGGTACTTCCGCACGGTCGCGGGCTGGATTGCGCTGTTTGCGGCAAACGGGTTGCGGGTCACCGCGATGCGCGAACCGCTGCATCCGCGTACCGGCAAGCCAGTCTCGCTGATCCTGATCGGCCAGCTGGAAGCGTGATTCTGTTCTAACGCAGCAGCTTGAGTCCCGGCGGCAGCGCATCGCCCAGCATGCGCGCTTCGCTGGCCTGATCGAGCTCCACGACCTCGCGCACCATCGCCGTCCATGCTGGCGGCGCGCCGCTGGCCGCCAGGCGGCGCAGCACGTCGCCGCGCACCGCGTCATCGATGTCGCGCGAACGGTCGCCCGTCATGCGCGCGATGTGGGCGGCGGCAAAGCCCGCCGGCTCTACCTTGCGCCAGTCGAGCAGCAGGAGCTGGCGCAGCCAGCCTTCAGCCACGTCGGGCGGCGCGACTTCGTGTGCGCTCGACTGGAACGACTGGCGCGCGCCCACGCGGCCCAGTGCCCACAGATAGCGGCCGTAGCGCGCGCTGGCGCGGGCATCGAGCTTGCCGCCGGAAGGGATGTCGGCGATCTGCTTGAACAGCCATTCTCCGATCTCGGCCTTGTAGGCCGACGGGATGCGTTCGAGCGACGCGCCCACGCGCAACAGGTCTTCTTCGCTGCCGTCGACCAGCGTGACGGGCCGTCGGCCACGCTCGGCGGCATCGGCCTGCAGGTTGAAGGCGAAATCGTCCAGCACGCGCAGTTGCGCATCGAGCGACAGGCCGCCGGCCACGCGGCGCCACAGCGTCCACCATTCGGCGCGCACCTGGCTGTCCTTGTGGTGCTGCACGCCCGCCTCGAACAGGGCCCACAACTGTTCCATGCGCCACTCGTCGAGCGGGTGGCCGAAGCCGGGGCGCAGGCTGTAGCCGGCCAGATTGAGCCACGCGCGCTCGTGCTCGACCGAGCGGCGCCGGCCTTTCGCGCGTGCCATCAGGGCGTCGAAAAGGCGGCGCAACAGCGGCGTGGTCCAGCTTTCGCGCGCGCCGAGCAGATGTTCCAGGCCAGCGCGCAGTTGCTTGACTTCTTTCGGCTCGACCTGTTTCGAGCGGGCGCCGAACACGCGTTCGATCTTGTCGATTGCCGCGTCCAGGTTCGCGGGCAGGGCTTCGTCCGGCGCGTCGACATCAACGTCGTTGCCATCGCCACGCAACTGGAACGCGAGCTGCCAGCGCCCGCCGCCATCTTCGGCCACGCAATGCACTTCGAGCGAACCGGTTTCGCTCAGCGTCGTTACCAGATGCACGGGAATCTCGGCAGTTGTATTGGACCCTGATGCGCGTAACACCGTTGCAATCGGCGGCAGGCGCACCACGTCGGCCAAGTCGAGATCGACCAGGTCGCCGGCCTGCGGCGCCGCGCCGGCATCGGCAATCGTCGAGACCAGGTGAAAGCGCACCGGCCGGCCGACGCGCAGCGCGAAGCTGCGGTTTGCCAGCGTGACGTCGGTGGCTGCCGGCGTGCCGCGTGGCAGCAGGCAGACGGCGTGCAGCAGGCCGGCGCGCGCTTCGCCGTCCAGAAGCAGGTAATAGTTGCGGGCCGCGCCGCTGTCGATCGCCGGCGCCAGGCCCTGGCGTGCCAGCGCGTAGGCAACGCCGCCACGGGCAACGGCGATATCCGGATTCTCGTTGTGCAGCACGCGTAACGCTGTTCCGTCACCTTCGCCGCGCCAGCCGGTCAGCGTATCGACCAGGCGCCGCGCCAGCGCGCTGCCCCTGAACACGCCGCCGTTGAGCAGCACGGTATCCGGCACAGGGATCACGTCGCCTTCCAGGCCGAGCGCCTCGCGCGACGCCGCCGCATGCTGGCGCAAAAAGCTGGCCAGATGCCGCGTGATGGCCGGGTCGCTTGCATACGGCAGGCCGAATTCGACGATGCCGGCACGCGCACGCACCGGTTCGTCCTGCGCCGCGTTGAGCGGCAGGAAGCCATCGAGCACGATGCGCTCGATGTCGCTGCGCAGCAGGTCAGCCTTGCGACTCGCACCAATCAGGCGGCTGCCGGCGCCGAGCAGCGTGACGGCGACGGATTCAGGCGCATCAATGGCCAGCAGTTGTTCCTTGGCGGCGCGGCAGCGTTCCGTGAGCTGGGCCAGGCGCGCGGCCGACAGGCGTGGGCGCACGGCGTCATTGCCATGGTGGTCGCCGGATTGTTCGGCCATGCGCGCTTCGATCAGGTGCGCCAGCGCCAGATCCATATTGTCGCCACCCAGGATCAGGTGGTTGCCCACGCCGATGCGGGTCAGGTGCGGCTCGCCATCTTTGGTATCGACCTTGACCAGGCTGAAGTCGGTGGTGCCGCCGCCGACGTCGGCCACCAGCACCAGCCGCGCATCGCCCAGATCGTCGGCCAGGCTGGCGCGATGGCGGTACAGCCAGTCGTACAGGGCGGCTTGCGGTTCTTCCAGCAGCGCGACCTGCGGCAGGCCGGCCAGTCTGGCCGCTTCGAGCGTCAGCGCGCGGGCGCCTTCGTCGAACGACGCCGGCACCGTGAGCACGATCTGCTGGCGTTCAAGGGGGTGTTTGGGAAAGCGCGCATTCCATGCGGCGCGCAGGTGCGCAAGATAGCTGGCGCTGGCAGCCACCGGCGAGACCTTGGGCACGTCGCTGTCGACGCCCCACGGCAGGATCGGCGCCATGCGATCGACGCCGTCGTGCGACAGCCAGCTCTTGGCGCTCGTGACGAGCCGGCCCGGCGTGGCCGCACCGAGCACGCGCGCCAGGCGCCCCAGCGCAACGCGCTCGACGCCCGCGACGTCCGGCTGCTGCCAGGGCAGTTGCAGGGCGCCGGGCGCCAGTTCGTCCGGCCCCGGGTGGTAACGCATCGACGGCAGCAGCGGTGCGCCGGCCACTTCGCCGGGCGCCACCAACTGATCGATCTGGAATAGCTCGATGCCGCCCGGGCCATTGCGGCCGTAGGCCAGCACCGTGTTGGTGGTGCCCAGATCGATGCCGACGAGCCAGGTCACTGGACCCCGGCCGCCGTACGCACGTCGAACTCGATCTTCCAGCGCTGGCCATCACGCGCCACCGCCAGCAGTTCGAGCGTGCCGGCATCCGTCGCCAGCGCATGCAGTTTCACCTGCACGACGTCGCCCGCCGCGCGGCCATCGGCCGGCAGCGTGGCCTGGATCTCGTTCATTTCGTGCAGCTCGTCCGGGCCCCAGAATTCGAGCACGTCGCCGATGCGGTCCTGGCGGCGCGTGGTGGAGCCGAAGAAGCGGAACGTGACCGGCTCGCCGATCACCAGGCCGAATTCCTGGCCCGGCAGTTCGAGTTCGCTGCCTTCTTCCATGCCGAACGGCGCCACGCACAGGGCTTCGAGTGGCGGTTCCATGCCCGGGATGGCCGGCATCGACGATTCGACGCCGACGTAGTACGAGCGCGCCGTGCCGCCGCGAATGCGCACGCCACCGCCACGCCGTGCGTAGCTGAAGTAGGCCGCGCCGCGCGCGACGGCCAGATCGAGATCGGCGCCTTCGAGCATGCGCGCCGGTTCGGCGCCTTCCATGTACAGCCAGTCGTTGATGGTGTCCATCACGCGCTGCGCCAGGATGCCGGACTTGAACACGCCGCCGTTGAACAGCACCGCGCTCGGATGCAGGAACGTGTGGTCGGCCGTGACGCGGCCAGTGAAACCTTCGAGTTCGGCGGTGGCACCGGCCTGGCGCGCGAGGAACGCGGCCAGGTGGCGCGTGATCGCGGCATCCTGCGCATACGGCAGGCCAAGCTGGGTCAGGCCGGCGCGGGCGCGCACGGTTGGCCGCGCCGAGGCTTCCACGCGCGGGAAGAAGCCGTCGGTGATGAAGGCGGTGACTTCGTCGCGCGTGAGTTCGGTGCGGATCGAGCCGCCGATGAGTTTCGAGCCGCGGCTTGGCACCACGATCGGGTGCGTCGTCGCGTTGGCATCGGCCAGCAGCGCTTCCTTGGCGCCGCGGCAGCCGTACGTGAGCGCGCGCATCTGCCAGGCGTCGAGCTGCGTGCCGTTGGCGGCGAGTTTGCGGGCCACGAAGTGGGCCAGCGCCAGGTCCATATTGTCGCCGCCCAGCAGGATGTGGTCGCCCACAGCGACGCGGTGCGGTTCGAGCTTGCCGTCGCGTTCGAGGATCGCGATCAGCGAAAAGTCGCTGGTACCGCCGCCGACGTCGACCACCAGGATGATGTCGCCCGGTGCAACCTGCTTGCGCCAGCGGCCACCGCTGCCCTGGATCCAGCTGTACAGCGCCGCTTGCGGCTCTTCGAGCAGGGTCGGCGTGAAGCCGGCCAGGCGCGCGGCGTCCAGCGTCAGCTCGCGCGCGCCCGGATCGAACGAGGCAGGGATGGTGACGGTGACCGATTGCTGGTCGAACGGTGCTTCGGGATGCGCGGCGTTCCAGGCCTGGCGCAGGTGGCGCAGGTAGTGGGTGGAGGCATCCAGTGGCGACACACGGGTGACTTCGTCCGGCGCGTCCGTTGGCAGGATCGCGGCGCGGCGGTCCACGCCCGGGTGGCACAGCCAGCTCTTGGCCGACGAGACCAAACGGATCGGCGTGGTCGCGCCGCGGCTGCGCGCCATCTCGCCGGCGATCGCGGTTTCTTCGGTGTCGCTCCACGGCAGCGCGCGTTCGCCGGCCGGCAGTTCGTCCGGATGCGGCAGGTACAGGAACGATGGCAGCAGCGGCAGCGCCTCGATCGTGCCGGGGGCAGTCAGTTGCGGGATCGGCAGCACGGCGTCGACGGCCTGTTCGCCATCGCTGGCCTGCAGGTCGACATATGAGAGGGCGCTGTGGGTCGTGCCCAGGTCGATGCCGATGGCGTAGCGCGGCTCGGCCGCATTGTTCAACGGGTCATTGACGATGTCGTTCACAGTTCGACCTCCGCCGGAGCCAGCACGCGCGCATCGTGGCGCTCGGCCAGTTGCGGCAGCGTGACGCTGGCAGCGCGCCAGCCGCGATGGCTCAGGGTGCCGTTGAACGGCGCCGTGCCGACCACGTTGCCGGTCAGGCGCACGCTGGCTGCATCGAAGCCTTCGTTGAGGGTGATGCGGGCGCCTTCGGCTTCGCTGCGCACCGGCTCGATCGTGAAGTGCTCGCGCAGCACGCGTGCGCAGCCTTCGTGCACGACGCGCGCGGCAGCGCCGATGTCGGCGTCCGAATAGCTGGTGAGGTTTTCGTGGGCGAAGTCGATCAGGCGCGCTTCGCGCTGGAAGAGGCTCAGCAGCTGCAGGGCCGAATCCGGCGTCGGCGCGCGCAGGGGCGTCGGTGCTGGCGCTGGTTTCACGACAGGTGCAGGTGCCGGGGCTGGCACTGGTGCCGGCGCGGCGGTCGGGCCGACGCCGTCATCGCGCACGCGCGCGGCAAATTCGGCGTCGCCGAGCGATTTGAACAGGGCGCCGAAGGCGATCGACAAGCGGCTGAAGAAGCCGGGCAAATTGGTCTGTTGGGTCATGGTTGTTTTGATTGGTCAGTGCGAAAGCGGCGACCCGGCGCATCCGGCGCCAGGGAATGCCGCTCCCAAAAGAGGCGCATGATACCAGCAGGCGCACCGTTGGCGCACTGACAAGACATGGTCAGGGTTGGCCGACAGCGCGCGCGCCACGCGTGAGCGCTGCTGCGTAATCGGTGAAATCGCCAAGGCCGCGCTTGATGATCGTGACGAGGGCGGGCAGGGGCGCGGCCTGGTAATCCCATTCGGCGCGGCAGAATTCGCCGGTACGCTTGAGGTTTTCGGCCAGGGTCGGCGCGATCCAGCCGTGCTCGGCCAGCAGCGTGATGACTTCGCGTTCGTCTTGCGGTGGCCCCAGGCGCGCGCAGCCGATCACGTAGTCGCCCATCTCGATCGCCGCTTCCCAGGCACGGATCACGTTCAGTGTGGCCGCATCCTGGCGCGTGATGTCATCGGAAAACGTCGTGGGGTCACGTTCGTATTCGTCGCGGGCGCGGCTGCAGCAGCGTTCGATGATGCCGGCTTTCTTCAGCAGAAGATCGGCATTGCTCATTGCGTTGCTCATTAACAACTCCATGATCACGGGGCACGAGGGATATATATGGCGTCAAAGAGCCGATCCACAAGGTGCCGATGCGGTAGACAAAATGAAAACCTCTTGCCAAGCCCCGTTTCAACGAGTACTGTACGTTTATACAGTACTTGCATTGTTATCACTGCCATGAACCCTTCTTCCATCCTTGCCGCACCAGAGGCATTGCACCCATCGCTGTGGCGCGCATCGCAGCTGGCGCATGCCGACACGCGCTGCATCGACACGGGCCACGCCACCTTGTCGGGCCAGTTGCCGGGCGGTGGCTGGCCCGGCGGCACCCTGGTCGATCTGCTGCTGCAACAACCCGGCATCGGCGAAATGCGCCTGCTGCGCCCGGCGCTGGCCGCCTGCGCATCCCGCCGCATCGTGCTGCTGCAGCCACCGCATCCACCCCAGGCCCTGGCACTGGCCGCGCTGGGCCTCGATCCATCCCAATTGCTGTGGCTGCGCTCGACGCGCAGTGCCGATGCGCTGTGGGCGGCCGAGCAGGTCTTGCGCAGCGGCAGTTGCGGCGCGCTGCTGTTCTGGACCAACCACGTGCGCAGCGACAGCCTGCGCCGCCTGCACCTGGCGGCGCAGGGGGGCGAGACCCTGTTCTTCATGTTTCGTCCCCTGTCTGCCGCGCAGGACGCGTCGCCCGCGCCGCTGCGCCTTGCGCTGCGTCCGGCTGCCGGCGGCATGACGATCGACTTCCTCAAACGCCGGGGACCGCAGCGCGACGCGCCGCTGTTCCTGCCCCTTGGTTCTTCACTACTGCAACGCCATGCGCCTCTGGATCGGCCTGTATTTGCCCCAGCTACCGCTCGAAGTCTTCAGCCCACGCTGGTGCAATAGCAGTAGCAACGGCGACGGTGCCGATGGCGCCGATGCTGCCGACGCTAGTGCTGCGGGTGATCCCGGCATCGTGGTTCTGGAGCAGGAGCGGGTGATGGCCTTGTCCAGGGCGGCGCATATCGAAGGCGTGCTGCCCGGCATGCGGCGTGGCGGCGTGCTGATGCTGATGCCGGACGCGCGCATCGTCCAGCGCAGCCACGAGCGCGAGGCCGAGGCCTTGCAGGCGGTGGCCATGGCGATGCTGCAGTACACGCCGCAAGTGGCGCTGGCCGAAGAAGCCACGCTGCTGCTCGACATCGGCGCCAGCCTGCGCCTGTTCGGCGGCATCCGGCAGTTGTGCGAGCGGGTGCGCGCCAACCTGCGCACGCTCGGCTTTACGGCGTGCATTGCCTGCGCGCCCACCGCGCGCGGCGCCTGGCTGCTGGCGCGCCGCGATGCCGGGCGCGTAGTCAAGATGGATTCGCTCGTGCGGCGGCTCGACCGCCTGCCGGTGAACCTGTTGCCGCCGGCACGGCCGTTTTCTGCGTGGTTCGATGGCCTGGGCTGCCGCCGGCTCGACGAATTGCAGCGCCTGCCCCGGCCCGGCCTGCAACGGCGCTGCGGGCGCGCACTGCTCGACATGCTCGACGCTGCGTATGGCCACAGTCCCGAACTGCTGCGCTGGATCGAGCCGCCCGAACGCTTCCAGGCCCGGCTCGAACTGTTCGACCGGCTCGAGCACGCCGACCTGCTGCTGGCCGGCGCCCACCACCTGGTGCTGCAGATGACGGGCTGGCTGTGCGCGCGCCAGCTGGCGGTCGAACGCATCCGGCTGCTGCTCGAGCACGAGCGGGGCAGGGTAGCCTGTCCGCCGACGGCGGTCGACATCGCGCTGGCCGAACCCACGTGGCGCGACGAACACCTGATGCGGCTGCTGCGTGAGCGCCTGGCCAAGCTCGAACTTGTCGCGCCCGTGATCGGCATCCGGCTCGAAGCCCAGCAATTGCAGGCGATGGCGCCGCCGACCGATTCGCTGTTTCCCGATCCTGGCGGCAGCGAAGAAGACCGCATGCGCATGATCGAACTGCTGGTCGCGCGCCTGGGCACCGACAACGTGCTGCAGGCCCTGCCGCATGCCGACTACCGCCCCGAGATCGCCAACGCCTGGGTGCCGGTGCACGAGAAAATGAGCGCCGCGGCGCGCGCCGCGCAGATGCCGCCCGACGTGCAAAGCCTGCCCCGGCCAAGCTGGCTCTTGGCCAAGCCGCTTGCGCTGCTGATGCGCGACCACCGGCCGTTTTATGGCTCGCCGTTGCGGGTGGCGTCCAATCCCGAACGCATCGAAGCTGGCTGGTGGAGTCAGACACAAACGCGCGATTACTTCATCGCCGAAGGCAAGGACCACGCGCTGTACTGGATCTACCGCGAGCGCATCAATGGCTCGGGCGAGGATGCGGCGCCGCGCTGGTTTTTGCATGGCTTGTTCGGGTGAGGCGATGCCTGTCAACATGTCGCCAGCGCGCGCCAGCGAACGGACTGTTTGCCCCGGTCAGGCATACTTCAGCGATCGACAGTCGACAGGAGAACCCATGAAACCATTCATTCATTTCGCCGCCCTGGCCGCCTTTGCATTCGCCGCTTCGGCCCACGCCGACACGCAGCAGACGCTGGAAACATCCGGCTTTACCGTCAAGATCGTGCAGCAATGCGAAGAAGGCAACGTCACCTGCGACGACGTGCGCTACACCGGCACCAGCAAGAAGACCGGCAAGGCGATCAAGCTGCGCGGCAAGACCATGCATTCGATGGCAGCCGATGGCGTCACGCCCGGCGCCTTCCAGGGCTATGTATTTCGCTCGGGCTGCGTGAACTACACCGTGTACGCCGATGGCCGGCTGGTGGTCACCGAGGGTAAGAAAACGCTGGTAAACCAGCGTGGCGAATGGAAGTAATCCTGGTCCGCACTTGATGGACCGTGCATGGCGTCGCCCGGTCAAATAACCATGCTCAATCCGGCGCCAGCAACTGTTCCAGCCGGCGCGGATAGTGATTCAAAAAGTCGCGCGTTACGGCGTAATGTTCCGTGTCCTCATACGCGATCTCGGCAATGCCGTTGCCGTCGAATGCCAGAATTTTCGCGCCGGGGTAGGCAAGCAGAATCGGCGAGTGCGTCACGATGATGAACTGCGACTGATCCTGCACCAGTTGATGCATCGCCCGCAACGCTGCCAGCTGGCGGGTGGGCGAGAGCGCCGCCTCTGGTTCATCGAGCAGGTACAGGCCATTGCCCCTGAGTTTGTCGAGCAGCACGCTCATGAATGCTTCGCCATGCGAGCGCGCGTGCAGCTGCTTGCCGCCATAGCCGCCGAAGGCAGTGGTCTCCGGCATCTCGTCGAGGTAGGTCGCGAGATTGTAGAAACTTTCGGCCCGAAGAAAATAGCCGTCACTGGGCCTGCGTGTGCTGCGCGACATCCGAATGTAATCCGCCAGACGGGTATGCTCGCCGGACGTGTTCAGCAAGCGGTTGTTCAGCGTGCCGCCTTCGATGCCAAAGCCCAGTGCCAGCGCGATCGCTTCCAGCATGGTCGACTTGCCGCTGCCATTCTCGCCAACGAAGAAGGTCACGTCGGCGTGGAATTCGATCGACTGCAGTTTGCGCACGGCAGGAATGTTGAACGGGAAGTCATCGAAGCCGACCTCGTTGCCGAAGTCGGCCCACACGCGTTGCAAGTAAGGCTTGGCGCTGAAGCGATGCATGGTGAAGACGGGGAAGTCGATATGTTGATTATCATCGCACACGTTGAGCAGATAAACGGCGCTTAGCGGTAGGGTGGACGGCTAGGCCGTCCACGCGGTGATCGTTGGCGGCAAGATCATCGAACTCGCCCACGGGTTTAGAAAACTCGCGCCGCCAATTCACTCAAGAATCATCGTCCGCGCTGCCTCGGTGCCACCCCAATTCAGCGGATAAATCCCGTTTTTCACAAACCGCCCAAACGATGAATACGGCCACTGCGCTGCGCTGGTGACATGACCATGCCTGACCGGGTTGTAATGAATGTAATCGATATGCCGCGTCATGTCGTCGTCATCCCTGATCTGATGCTCCCAGAAACGACGTTGCCAGATCGCCGATTCACCACGACGGCGGCGCGACTCGGTAGGCACGATGTCGTCATATTGATTGCGACATGAAAAGGAAACATGGTGCTTGATCTGTGCCCATCGTGTCGAGATGTCGGTGTCGCCATCTGGCAGCGTCCAGATGCAATGCAGATGGTCCGGCATCAGCACGATGGCGTCGATCGTGAAGGGACGCCGCAGGCGCGTTCGGTCGAATGCAGTGCGCAAGGATGAACGGATCGCATCGTCACACAGGATGGGGCGACGACGAAAGGCGACCAGTGTGAAAAAATAAGTCCGGCCAGAGCGGACGCGGCGAAAATGGGACATGCTGCCGAGCGTATGTGGCAGCAGGGGATAATGGGATGTCGCACGTCAAGCGCGACGTGCGTGTTGGATTTGCCGATCGTTGGACGCGTGGATGGCGGAGCCATCCACCCTACAGCAGATGAACGACACTCCGTTGGCGTGCGCCTTTGCTCAGCCGATTCCTGAACGCGTGGATGGCGCAGCCATCCACCCTACAGCGCCTTGAACAGCACCTCAAGTCGATCCTTCGTGCCCGGAATGCGTTCCAGGCGCGGATAGCGCAGGCCGTCGCGGTAATCGAGCGAGATCGTGCGCAGGTTGTTCCCCTTGCGTACCAGGAGTTCGAGCGGCGCCTTGCCATCCTTGGCCGCGCGCACTGCTGCCTTGAGCACATCGCCCTTGTAGACGCGGTTGTTGACGGCAACGATCGTCGTGTTGGCCGCCAGGCCCGCGCGGAAGCCCACGCCGTCCCAGATCACGCCGGTGATGCCGCCATCGGCGCGCACCTGGAAACCCAGCGAGTACGTGAAGTCGGTAGTCTTGTTGCGCTCTTCGGCGCCACGCGCGGCGTCGCTTGGCGTGTCGCCGTAGACCAGCTTCCAGCCGGCGCGCTTGAGGCCATCGAGTGGGGCGCCCGGGCCGTGGCCGTCCAGGCGCGCGCGCAGGAACGGCGCCCAGTCGTATTTCTGCACCTTGTTCAGGGCGGCCACCACGTCGTCGAACGTGTAGTAGGTGGTCTGCGTGCTGCCGTTGTCGATGCCGAAGAAGGCGCGCGCGAAGTCCTGCAGGCCGCGCTGCTCGCCCGACATCTCGCGGATCATCGTGTCGACGTCGAGCCAGATCAGCATGCCCTCGGTGTAGTAATCCTCACTGCGCTGCCAGTTGCCCCAGCCGATCGGACGACGCCCGTTGATGATCGGATCGTTGACGGTGTCCTGCACGGCGCGCCAGTCACGGCCCTGGGTGGCGTCGTAGCGCGCCGCGTCGGCCGCCAGCGCATCGCGCGCGTGGGTTTGCGAGACCAGCCCCGAACGCGCGGCGAGCACCTTGCCCCAGAACTGGGTCTGGCCTTCGTACAGCCACAGCAGCTCGTTCTGCAGCGGCGTGTTGAAGTTGGCGACATCCTGGCCCGCAGGCCGGCGGAACTTGCCGTTCCACGAGTGGACGAATTCGTGCGGCAGCAGCTCGCGCCCGGCCTCGTTGCGGTTCCACTCGGTGAAGTACCCGAGCTTGACGCCGTTCTCGCTCGACTGCTGGTGCTCGCGGCCGATGCCGCCGAATTCGTCCGAGATCGCAAACAGAAAATCATACTGGCGATAGTGGTGCGAACCGAACAGCTTGAGCGCCTGGTCGACCATCGCGCGGTGCAGCTTGATCTGGTCCGGTTTGGCCTCGAGGTTTTCGGGATTGTCGGCCACCACATTGAGCATCACCGGCTGCTTCGCGCCCGGCGCCAGGTCGATGCGCTTGAAGTAGCGGCCCGCGAACAGGGGCGAATCGACCAGCGTATCGAGATCATGCGGCTTGAAGCGCACTTCGTCGCCGGTGCGTGCTTCGACCGCCAGCGAGCTGGCGAACTGCCAGCCGGCGGGCAGGCGCAGCGTCGGCTGCACGGTGATGCGGCGCGCCTGGTAGCCGGCCGGGTACAGCGCCACCGACTGCCACTGCACGCCGAGGATGTCGTCGGTCATCGTGATGCGGCCCTGCGTCGTATCGAGCGGCGACAGGAACTGGTATTCGGCGTCCAGCGTGGTGGCGCCTTCCGGCACGACAACGTGGAACGCATACACGTTGACCGGGTCGCGCTTCCATTCCACTGGCTTGCCGCCGGCGCGGAATTTCAGGCCGGCGAGCTGGGTCAGCGGAATGTTCGGGCCGTGGTTCCCCGGCGCCCACTGCGGATACAGCAGCGTCATCGGGCCAGCCTGCACAGGCATCGACAGGCGCATCCTGAAGACCTGTTGCGACAGGTTGCTCGCGTCGACATGCAATGCGATCGTGCCGGGATACGGCGCGTCGCCGACGACGGGAAGCTGGGCCGAAGCAGGCAGGGCCAGCGCCAGGGCAAGAACCAAAGCGCTCGCCGGACGGGCAGCGCGTGTGAAGAAGGTGCGGGATGCGGTCATGGGAAAAAGCAGGGAGGGGAAGCCGGGCAGTGTAGCACCGCCCGTCGGGCTGGATTTTCACTACTACATCATATAAACAAAATTTGGAAAAATATTTGAAATTCCGTATTTTGCTTGTCTTGATTTCGCGATCGATGGCATTAGATTGGTACCAGCGGATGCTCAACTGAGGTCCGCACCCTTATCGCTTAACTTTACAAGGATAGACATCATGCGTACTTACGACCTGACCCCACTGTACCGTTCCGCCATCGGTTTCGATCGCCTGGCCAGCCTGCTCGAGCAACGCGCCGAGTCGCAGCCAAGCTACCCGCCGTACAACATTGAACTGGTGAGCGAAGACCAATACCGCATCGTGATGGCGCTGGCCGGCTTCACCCGCGACGAAGTCGAGATCATCACCGAGCGTGACAGCCTGCACGTTACTGGCCGCAAGCAGAAGGACGACGCACAGCGCACCTTCCTGCACCGTGGCATCGCAGCGCGCGATTTCGAGCAGCGCTTCCAGCTGGCCAATCACGTGAAGGTCACCACGGCGTCGTTCGACAACGGCATGCTTACCATCGAACTGGTGCGTGAAGTGCCCGAGGCGCTCAAGCCACGCAAGATCGCCATCGGCGATGCTGCCGGCACCACGATCAGCGGCGACAACGTCCAGGCACTGGAACAGCGCGCTGCCTGAGCTGTGGCACATGATGTGATAACGGTTTGAACGGAGGGCGCCTGCAGTATCGGGGCGCCCTTGTCCTATCTGGCGGGCCGTGTGTCTGCGCAGCCGCAAACCGTGTGCATTAAGCCGTGTCTAAGAAGTGTTGCCTGTCAACTTAAGTATGGTCTAAGACGGTTGCGCGACACTAGCTTCATCGAATCTCGATCACCGATTCACCGAATTTTCATCAGGAGCACATCCATGTCGAATCCAAGTGCCGTTACTGCCATCACTGCCAAACGCCTCACGCTGGCCCTGTGTGCCGCGGGCGTCATCGGCGGCGCGGTCGGTGCCATCGCTGTCAATCACAATAACGCCACTGCCAATGCCGCCGCCCCAAGCGTGCCGGCAGTCGTCGCGGCCGCCCCTGGCACCGCGCCGGCTGCTGCCGTGGGCGCCCCATCGTCGACCGTGGCGCTGCCCGACTTCACGCGCATTGCTGCGCAACAGGGCAAGGCGGTGGTCAATATCCGCGTCGTTGGCGGCACCAAGACAGCCGCCCGTGGTGGTGGCGGTGCCGGCGGCATGCCAAGCCTCGACCCCGGCCATCCGTTGTATGAGTTTTTCAAGCAGTTTCAGGACCCGCGCTCCGGTGGTGAGCGCGGTGGTCGTGAAGCGCCCGTTTTCGGCGCTGGATCGGGCTTTATCGTAAGCCCGGACGGCGTCATCCTTACCAACGCACACGTCGTGCAGGGCGCTGACGAAGTCACGGTCAAGCTGCAGGATCGCCGCGAATTTCGCGCCAAGGTCCTGGGCTCCGACCCGCGCACCGACGTGGCTGTGTTGAAAATCGATGCCAAGGGCTTGCCCGTGGCGCCGATCGGCAAATCGAAGTCAGTGCTGGTGGGTGAGTGGGTGCTGGCCATCGGTTCGCCGTATGGCCTCGAGAGCACCGTCACCGCCGGCGTGGTCAGTGCCACCGGCCGCTCGATCCAGGGCGACAGCAATGTGCCGTTCATCCAGACCGACGTCGCGGTCAATCCCGGCAATTCGGGTGGTCCGCTGTTCAACACCCGCGGTGAAGTGGTCGGCATCAATTCGCAGATCTACAGCCAGACCGGCGGCTACCAGGGCCTGTCGTTCTCGATCCCGATCGATCTTGCGGTGCGCATCAAGGACCAGATCGTCGCCACTGGCAAGGTGCAGCATGCCAAGCTCGGTGTAAGCGTGCAGGAAGTCGGACAGAGTTTTGCCGATTCGTTCAAGCTCGAATCGGTCGAGGGTGCGCTGGTGTCGAGCGTCGAGCGTGGCAGTCCTGCGGAACGCGCGGGCCTGAAGTCCGGTGACGTGATTCGCGTTGCCAATGGCACGCCGATTGTCGCCTCGGCCGACCTGCCGGCCATGATGACGCTGGCCAAGCCAGGCGACAAGGTGGCAATGGACGTCTGGCGCGACGGCAAACTGGTGCGCATCGATGCGACGCTGGCCGACGCGGCCGAGAAGCCGCGCCGCGCTCAGGCCGAAGACGTGGGCAACGCCGTCGACAACAGCGCGAGACTGGGCCTGTCCCTGCGGCCCCTTGAGCCGATCGAGCGTCGCCAGAGCGGCATCGCTGCGGGCCTGTTGATCGAGGACGCCTCGGGCGCTGCCGAGATCGCGGGCATTGAACCGGGCGACGTGCTCATTTCGGTCAATGGCCGGCCGGTGAACTCGGTAGCACAGGTGCGCGAGATGGTGGCCAAGGCCAGCAAGTCGGTGGCCCTGCTGATCCAGCGCGGCGGCGACAAGATCTTCATTCCGGTGCGGATCGGTTAATTGGTTAAGATAGCGTAGGGCCCTCGGGTCGCACTTTTACAACGGGGGATGTATGCGGCTGCTGCTGGTGGAAGACGATACGATGATCGGCGAAGTAGTGCTCGACCTGCTCAGGGCCGAGCACTACGCAGTCGACTGGGTCAAGGACGGCGAAATGGCCGACACGGCCCTGCTGCAAAACCAGAACTACGACCTGGTGCTGCTCGACCTGGGGCTGCCGCGCAAGGACGGCCTCGAAGTATTGCGCTCAATGCGCGCGCGCAAGGACCGCACACCGGTGCTGGTCGCCACCGCGCGCGACTCGGTGGCCCAGCGCATCGCGGGCCTGGATGCCGGCGCCGACGATTACGTCCTCAAACCCTATGATCTCGACGAACTGCTGGCGCGCCTGCGCGCGCTGCTGCGCCGCGCTGCCGGCCGCGCCGAGCCGATTTTTGAGTACCGCAACATCACGATCAATCCGGTCACCCGCGAAATCATGGTCGACGGCACTCAGGTGTCGCTGTCGGCGCGCGAGTGGGCTGTGCTCGAAGCGCTGGTGGCGCGGCCCGGCGCCGTGCTGTCGCGCGCGCAGCTCGAAGAAAAGCTGTACAGCTGGCGCGACGAAGTCTCGAGCAACGCGGTGGAAGTGTATATCCACGGCCTGCGCAAGAAACTGGGCAGTGACCTGATCCAGAACGTGCGCGGCGTCGGCTACATGGTGCCGAAAGCATGAAGATGACGCACTCGCTGCGCGGGCGCCTGCTCTGGTTCCTGCTCGCGGCGATCACGATCGCGGCGGTGGCGCAGGCGACGATCGCTTACCGCACCGCGCTGCACGACGCCGACCAGATCTTCGACTACCACATGCAGCAGATGGCCCTGTCGCTGCGCTCGAGCACACCGCTGTCGAACGACGAAGCACGCGCGCGGCAGGAAGCCGAAAGCGCCGGTGGCAACGACGACATGGTGGTGCAGATGTGGTCCCCCGACGGCGCCCAGATGTTCCACAGCGTCTCGCGTGCGCGCCTGCCGCAGCGCGCGGTGCTGGGCTTTTCGAACGTGCGCGCCAACAGCACGACCTACCGCGTGTTCTCGATCCAGACCTCGAATCAGACGGTGCAGGTCGCGCAGGACCTGGCCGTGCGCCGCAATATGGCGGGCAATCTGGCCTTGCGTACGCTGGGGCCCATCGCGGTCATGATGCCGATCCTGATGCTGGTCGTGTGGTGGGTCGTGAGCGGCTCGCTGCAACCGGTGGCGCGCGTGCGCTCGCAGGTGGCGTCGCGTCAGGCCGACGATCTGTCGCCCGTATCCGATACCGGCTTGCCCGACGAAGTGCGCCCGCTGGTGCAAGAACTGAACCTGCTGTTTGGCCGCGTGCGCACTGCGTTCGAGGCCCAGCAGCATTTCGTGGCCGACGCCGCGCACGAACTGCGCACGCCGCTCGCGGCGCTGCGCCTGCAGGCGCAAAGCCTGGACCGCGCTGACACGCCCGAAGCGCGCCAGGTGGCAGTGAGCCGCCTGACGGCTGGCATCGACCGCGCCACGCGCCTGGTCGAACAGCTATTGATCCTGGCGCGGCAGGAAGCCACCGCCGCCGAAGGTGCGGCGACCAAGACCCGGCCGGTGGACCTGGCCGACCTGGCGCGCCGTACGGCCGCCGACCTGGCCGGCGTGGCCGCCGCCAAGGGCGTCGACCTGGGCCTGCAGCAGGCCGACCCGGCCAGCGTCGACGGCCAGCCCGACGCGCTGCAGATCCTGCTGCGCAACCTGGTCGACAACGCGGTCAAGTACACCCCTGGCGGTGGCACCGTCGACATCTCGGTGCTCAGCGGCGCCGGCACGGTGGCGGTGCAAGTGGAAGACAGCGGCCCCGGCATCCCGCCGGAAGAACGCGAACGCGTGTTCGACCGCTTCTACCGCGTGGCCGGCAGCGAGGCGGCCGGCAGTGGCCTGGGCCTGGCCATCATCAAGGCGATCGCCGAGCGCCATGGCGCGGTGCTGACGCTGGGTTCGTCCGAGCGGCTGGGTGGCTTGATGGCGACCGTCACGTTCAAGACCCCTGTGCAGACAGCTGCCTGAGCGCACGGTAAAATAACCGGTTTGGCGGCTTTTTGCCCGCCTGTCTGCTTACCAGGGAACCCATGAACAAGAACATATTGGCCGCCAGCGTACTGGCGGCAACGGCCGGCCTGGCGTCAAGCCAGGACATCGTCAAGATCGGCCATGTGGCCGGGATCACCGGGCCGGTGGCCTACTTTGGCAAGGACACCGAGAACGCCACGCGCATGGCGATCGAACATCTCAACGCGCGCGGCACCACGATCGCCGGCCGCAAGGTGACGTTCCAGCTGGTGGCCGAAGACGACGCGGGCGATCCAAAACAGGCCACCAGCGTGGCGCAGAAGCTGGTCGACGCCAAGGTCAATGGCGTGATCGGACACCAGACGTCGGGCACCACGATTCCGGCATCGAAGATCTATCACACCGGCGGTATCCCGCAGATTTCGCCGTCGAGCACCAGCCCGAAATACACGCAGCAGGGCTTCAATACGGCGTTTCGCACGATCGCCAACGACGTGCAGCTGGGCCAGGCCCTGGGCCGCTACGCGACCGGCGCCATGAAGGTGCGCCGCGTGGCCGTCGTCGATGACCGGACCGCTTACGGCCAGGGCCTGGTGATGGAATTTTCCAGGAGCCTGCAGCAGCAGGGCGGCACGATCGTCGCGCGCGAATTCACCAACGACAAGGCGACCGACTTCAGCGCCATCGTCACCCGCATCCGCGCCACCAAGCCGGACATGGTCTTCTTCGGTGGCCTGAGCGCCACGGCCGGCCCGATGCTGCGCCAGATGAAGCAGCTGGGCATGAACGTGCGCATGATGGGCGGCGACGGCATCTGCTCGGACGAGATCTTCAAGCTGTCCGGCGGCACCATGGCTGACGGCCAGGTCGTGTGCGCGGAAGCGGGTGGCGTGCGCGGTGAAGGCAAGGCGGGCATGGACAAGTTCCGCGCCGACTACAAGAAGCGCTTCGGCATCGATGTGCAGATCAACGCACCGTATGCGTACGACGCGACGATGGTCATGGCCGACGCGATGGTCAAGGCCGGATCGGCCGTCCCGGCCAAATACCTGCCGTTCCTAGCCAAAGCCGATTACAAGGGCGTGACCGGCCCCGTGGCGTTCGATGCGCGCGGCGATGTGCGTGACGGGACGATCACGCTGTACGGTTTCAAGGGCGGCAAGCGCTCCTTGATCACGGTGACCAAGTAGGGTGGACGGCTGCGCCGTCCACGCGTTCAAACAGTCATCAGGTGCCGGAAAGTCGGCTCGATGTTCTTCGCGTGCAGGTGGCGCACGATGTCCTCCAGCGTCGCGTCTTTCAGCAGCAAGTCTGCCGGCGGCGCAGGCGCAGGCGCAGGGGCGGGCGCCGGAGCAGCCACCGGCGCACTCACCGCAGCCGGTTCGAGCAGGCGCCACGCATGCTCGAACTGCTCCGCATCGATACTCTCCAACCCTTCCAGAAACCCGGCCTGGCCGTTCGGCGGCGGCTGCATGTCCAGCCCCGGTTCATCGGCAAACGACGCGCCCATGCCCGGGTGGATGAAGGCGGCCCATTTGCCGGTGCGCGGGTGCAGGCAGGGCGGCAGGGCGACCGGCGCGCGCACCGCGTCCGGCGCCAGCTCGACCTCGGGGAAGTACGCATCGCGCAGGCGTTCCAGAAAAGCCTGCGCGCGCTCGGCCGGCACCGGCGTCGCGAGCGACAGCCACAAATAATAGGCGTCGCCGCCCGAGATGCTCACCGCCGGCGCGGGCAGCTTGAGCGTCGTCTGCAGCGCATTGGCCACTTCGCACAGCCGCGTCCAGTGCGCTTCGCTGTCGGCGCCCTTGGTCTTGCGAAACGGGATCATCATGGCGCGCGTCTGGCCGTCGCCGTCCGTCAGGCTGACCGGCAGCGCGAGGACGTCAGATGACAGCACATCGGCGGGAAGGTACAGCCGCATCAATTCGGCAATCAGTTTGTGCATGGTGTTCTCGCTGGAAAGGGGGCATTTTGACACATCGCGTACCCGGGTACCGCTGTGGTGCGGCGCCAACAGCCATTCTTTCTTGAAAAACCAGGCGATTACTTTTTTGTGGATTTAAAACGATTCATGCGAAAAAAACATATCGCAGAAGTGGCTGCGATATTCTTTCAATCGCTTTTATAAGATTTTGCGCTATTTATGTTATCGCAAATATTTATCTCAAGAAACGCTTCAAATAAGCGTATGCAATCCGGTTGCAAACCATTTAAAAATATCGCATTCTCGTTTCCGGCATTCGATCATCAGAATGCACATTCAAATAAATATAACGGAGACCAGCGTGCATCACACCCTTTCCTCATTTGGAACATGGGCCGTATTGTCATCGGCCATGCTTCCTTCATTCGCCGCCGCCCAGGCCGCGCCCGCCCCGATCGTCTTCCAGAATGCTGCCGTGCACGACCCGTCGGTCATCAAGGTGGACGACATGTTCTATGTGTTCGGCTCGCACCTGGCGGCCGCCAAATCGCGTGATTTGATGAAATGGCAGCAAGTCAGTGACGGTGTCACTGCAAGCAATCCATTATTTCTCAATGGCGCATCGAATGTATTCACCGAACTGGCCGAAACATTCAGCTGGGCGCAGTCGTCCACACTGTGGGCGGCCGACGTCAAGCGTATGCCGGACGGAAAATTCTATATGTATTACAACGCCTGCAAGGGCGATTCGCCACGTTCCGCATTGGGTATTGCGGTAGCGAATAATATCGAAGGTCCTTATGTCGACAAGGGCATCATTTTAAAATCCGGCATGTGGGGCCAGCCCAGCCACGATGGCACGATCTACGACGCACTAAAACATCCGAATGCCGTCGACCCACACGTCTTCTCGGATCGCGCCGGCAAACTGTGGATGGTCTACGGCTCGTATTCGGGCGGGATTTTCATCCTGGCGCTCAATCCCTCGACCGGCATGCCATTGCCGGGGCAGGGCTACGGCAAGCGCCTGATGGGCGGCAACCATGCACGCATCGAAGGCGCGTACGTGATGTACAGCCCCGCCACGTCGCACTACTACCTGTTCACGTCCTTTGGCGGCCTGGATTCGACCGGTGGCTACAATATGCGCGTCGCGCGTTCGCTCAATCCGGACGGACCGTATGTCGACGCCCAGGGCAACGACATGGCGGCTGTCAGATCCGATCCTACCAAGCCGCTGTTCGACGATGCATCGATCGCGCCCTATGGTGTCAAGCTGATGGGCAGCTTCCTGTTCGAGCGCAGCCTGGGCGACACCGGCACAGGCATCGGCACCGGCTATGTCTCGCCCGGCCACAACTCGGCGTATGTCGATCCGGCCAGCGGCAAGCACTTCCTGATTTTCCATGCGCGCTTTCCCGAGCGCGGCGAGCAGCATGAAATCCGCACGCACCAATTGTTCATGAATGCGGACGGCTGGCCGGTCGTCGCGCCGCGCCGTTACACGGGCGAGACCTTGGGCGCCGTGCGGCGCGAATTCGTGCAGGGCGACTACATGCTGGTCAATCATGGCAAGGACATCTCGGCCATTATCAAGAAGTCGCAGCCCATCGCCCTCAACGCCGACGGCACGATCACGGGCGCCGTGGGCGGCAGCTGGCTGCTCACCGGCAGCAACGGGATCGAGATCCGCCTGCCCGGCGCTTCGCCGTACAAGGGTGTCTTCATCAACGGCTGGGATGAAACGGCCAAAAGCCCTGCGATGACCTTCTCGGCGGTCTCGCGCGAAGGCATCTCACTGTTCGGCAGCCGGCTGCCGCCACGCACCGAGGCGCAGGTGGTCAATGCCGTCGCCGCGGAACTCAGCCTGGGCAACACGAGCGCCGTCACGGCCAATCTTGCGCTGCCCACGCGCGGCACGCGCGGCGCGGTGATTACCTGGACGTCGTCCAATCCCGCCGTCATCAGCAACACCGGGGTGGTCACCAGTCCGGCCAGCGGGGACGTCAATGTCACGCTCACGGCGCGCATCGCCAAGGGCAATATGGTGGTCACCAAGACCTTCGTCGTCACCGTGCGCAAGGCCGGCGGCCTGCTGGCCCACTACACCTTCGATGGCAACCTGGCCGACGCGAACGGCATCTTCGGCGCCGGCAGCGTGACCGGCAACCGGATCGATGCGCCAGGCGGCAGCATCGTCTTCGAGGCCGGCGTGAAGGGCAGGGCGGCCGTCTTTGACGGCGCGAGCGGGGTGCGGCTGCCCAATGGCCTCATCGCGAGCCAGAACTACAGCGTGGCGCTGTGGCTCAAGCCGGCGGCACTGACGGCGTTTTCCACGACCTTCTTTGGCGCGCGCACGACCGAATCCTGGGTCAGCCTGCTGCCGATGGGCCATGGCGGCGTGGGCGGCGCATCGATGCTGTGGTCGGGCACGGCCTGGTACGACGCCGGCCTTGGCATGACGATCCCTGTCGGCCGCTGGTCGCACCTGGCCTTCACCGTGCGAAACGGCGCGGTCAACGTGTATGTCGACGGCAGCAAGCGATTCAGCGGCGCGGGTTTCCCCAACGTGTTTACCGGCACCAGCGGCGTGTTTGCGCTGGGCGTGAACTGGTGGGATGCGCCATACCGGGGCGCGATGGACGATCTGCGCATCTACGGCTCGGCACTGAGCGACGCCGACATCGCGGCGCTCGTGCGCCAGTAACCCGCCACGTTTTCACATCAAGGAGCACCCTATGAAACACAGTATCTTTTCGCTGTTGCTGGCGGCATGCTGCGCGAGTGTGCACGCCGACGTCATTGGTTTCGACGATCTGGCCAGCAGCGAGACCGCGGTCATCGCCGACGGCTACGCGGGCTTCAACTGGACCGGCGTTGGCGTCATCGGCGCCGATGCCTATCCCGACAGCGGCTTTGCCAACGGCGTGGTCTCGGTGGCCAATGTCGCCTTCAACCACGGGGGCGGCACCGTCACGATCTCGAATGTGGCCGGCTTCGACTTCATCGGCGCGTTCTTCACGTCGGCCTGGTATGAACAGGAACTCGCGTTCGAGGGCAGCCGTGCAGGCCAGTTGCTGTTCGCGACCGACGTGTCGTACGGGATCGACACGTTCACGCCGCAGTGGATCGAACTCGGTTGGCGCGGCATCGACACGCTCACGATCTACAACAGCAGCGGCACCCAGTGGGCCATGGATGCCTTTACGGCATCCGCTACGGCGCCGAACACGGTGCCGGAGCCGGGGACGCTGGCGCTGTGCGGCATTGCTGCTGCGGGGTGGCTGGCGGCGCGCAGGCGCAGGCCGTTGCAGCGGGCGTAAACGCCAACGGCCTGCAATCGCTTGCAGGCCGTTGTTTCACCGCGTGATCAGGTCAGATCAGAAGCGGTGCGCCAGGCGCGCGAACAGCGCAGCGCCATTCAGGCCGAACTGCACACTCTCGTACTTGAAGCCGTTGTCGGTCTCGTTCGCATCCTGCACGGTTGGCTTGACGTCGAAGATGTTGGTGCCGCCGACCGTCAGGCGGGTCTTCTCGGTAAAGGCCCACGTGAAGGCCAGGTCGGCCGACGTCTTGGCTTCGTACTTCTGGTTCGGCACCGGTGGACCCGAGAACGTGCCCAGCGTCTGCGGGCCGAAGTGGATCACGCGCAGCGCGGTTTCCAGCTTGCCCTGGACGTAGTCGAAGCCCAGCGTGGCCTTGCGGCGCGGCGCGCCTTCTTCGATGAACAGGCGCTCGCGCTCGGACAGCAGCACGTCTTCGAAGCCTGCCAGTGCGGCTGGCGCTTTCACGCGCTGCACTTCGGTCTTGCTGAAGTTCGCGGCCAGGAACGTCGTCAGGCGGCCCGCGGCCACGTTGGCGCGGTGCGAGACCGTCAGGTCCAGGCCCTGCGTCTTGGTGTCGACCGAGTTGACGAAGAACTGCGCCTGGCCCACGCCCAGCTGCTGCAGCGTCGCGCCCAGCGCCGGGTAGTTGTCGGCGTCAAAGCGGCCCGACAGCACGATGCGGTCATCGATGTCGATGCGATACAGGTCGGCCGTGACCGACAGTGCCTGCGTTGGCGACCAGGTCAGGCCCAGCGTATAGCTCTTCGATTCTTCATCCTTCAGTTGCGGGATGCCGGCAGCGGCGGCCACGCGGCCACCATTCGGCGCCAGCACGACGTCCAGCGGCTGGCCGCTGACGAAGTCGGTGAAGGTCGACGAGAAGTAGGCCTGCTGCAGCGACGGCGCGCGGAAGCCCGTGCTGGCCGAGCCGCGCAGCAGCAGGTCCGGCGCCAGGCGGTAGGCGGCGGCGAGCTTGCCGGTGGTGGTCGAGCCGAAGTCCGAATAGCGCTCGTGGCGCAGCGCGGTCTGGATCTTGAGGCGGTCGGTGAGGTCGGTTTCGATGTCGACGTAGGCCGCGTTGCTGTGACGGTCGGTGTCGGTCTCGTCGCCTGGCTGGAAGCCCGGGAAGCCCTGGCTGCCGGCGTTGCCGCCGATGCCCACGCCATCGGCGTCGATGTACGAACCGGCTTCGCCGGCGAAGATCTGGTAGTTCTCGCGGCGGTGCTCAAGGCCGAACGCGACGTTCATGCCCTTGAATACGTCGCTGTAGAAGCGGCTGATGTCGGCATTGGTGGTCGCCTGGCGGAACGAGAACGCGCCCGCGTAGAAGCGGTCGGCGCTGCGGCCCGGGCCACCGCCAAGCAGATCGAGGTTGGCGATCGAGGCGTTGAGCGTGTTGGCGATGTTGTACTTCAGGCGGTTGTAGCCGTAGGTCTGCGACAGGTCGGCATTCCATTCGCCGGCGGTCCAGCGGTAGCCGACGGTGCCCCAGCGGTCATCGACCTTGCCGTTGATGAACGGGACGAAGCCGTCCGGGTACATCGCGGCCGAATTGCGCGACGGGATGTCTTCGGAGCCCAGGCCTTCGCGGCCGAAGGCGGCCGACGAGGCGTCGCGCTGCTGCACGCCGGCGGTGAAGTAGAACTTGCCGCCCGCGCCGGCCGGGAATTCGCCGTTCAGGTAAATGGTCTGGTTGTCGGCTTTGGTGTCGCCGATGATGCGCGGGTTGCCGGGCTCCGAACGGTTCGAGCGGCCGCGGTCCGAGTATTCGCCGGTGATGCCCAGCACGCCGCCACCGAGGGCAACGCCGCAGTAGGCTGACGCCTGCCAGTTCTCGCCGTCGCCTTCGGTGTACTGGCCGTAGCCGGCCACCGATTCGCAACCCAGGCTTTTCTTCAGGTCGATGTTGATCACGCCGGCAATCGCGTCCGAGCCGTATTGGGCGGCGGCGCCATCGCGCAGCACCTGCACTTCGCGGATCGCCATCACGGGAATGCCGTTCATGTCGGTGCCCGTGTTGCCGCGATTGCGCGCGCCGAACAGGTTCACCAGCGCGACCGTGTGGCGGCGCTTGCCGTTGACGAGCACCAGGGTCTGGTCCGAGCCCAGGCCGCGCAGGGCAGCCGAGTCGATCAGGTCGGCGCCGTCGGCGCCGGTCTGGCGCGTCGAGTTGAACGACGGCGACAGGTTGCTCAGCACCTGCGCGAGGTCGAACTGGCCGCTTTGTTCGGCCGCTTTCGTCATCGGGATGAAGTCGATGGCGACCGGGGTATCGGTGCTGGAGGCGGCGCCGACGCGGCGCGAGCCGACGACGCTCACGCTTGGCACGACGGCGTCGGTGGTGATGGCGGGTGCGGTTTGCGCCTGAACAGCGACAGGGGCGAGGGCAAGGGAAGCAAGGATGGTGCTGCCATACAGACTGGACAACACGGAGCGGGGCATGATTTTGAGTTTGAGCACAGGTTTCTCCGAAGGATGTTCGGATACTATCAATGGATCCTTCGATTACCGTTGCAATGTGGCATTAACACAACGTTCTTGTTGTATAACTTTGTATTATCAACTCGGGTGCATAAGTAATTTCCTGGGGTAAATAAAGAGCGTGCGCTGAAAAAGGTCGGCTATACTGTGTTTTTATACAGTATTTGTCATTCGACATGAGCCCGGCGTGACACAGCCTCCGATCAACCAACCCCCCGCAGCCCAGACACTGCCGCCCTATGCCGAGTTGTTCTGCCTGTCGAACTTCTCGTTCCTGCAAGGGGCGTCGCATGCCGAGGAGCTGGTGCTGCGCGCGGTGCAGCTCGGGTATTTCGCGCTCGCCATCACCGACGAATGCTCGCTGGCCGGCGTCGTGCGCGCGCATGCCGAAGCCAAGGAGGCCGGCCTGCCGCTCATCATCGGCGCCCATTTTCATTTGCAGAACCCCGATGGCAGTCCGGCGCCATCGCTGATTTTGCTGGCGCAGAACCGCGAGGGCTACGGCAACCTGTCCGAATTCATCACGCTCGGACGCACGCGTGCCGGGAAGGGCACGTACCTTTTGACACCCGATGACCTGGCCGACCCGGCGCCGGAGAACGCGCACCTGCGCCACATGCCCGATTGCCTGGCGATCCTGCTGCCGCCGTATCCGGGGCACGAGGCGCAGGACGTCGACCGCCTGCATGCGCAGGCCGCGTGGATGGCCACCACCTTCCCGGGCCGCGCCTGGCTGGGCCTGACGTCGCTGCACCGCGCGTTCGACGATGCGCACCGCGCCACCGTCGAAGAAGTCGGCTGGCAGCATGGCTTGCCGATCGTGGCGCTGGGCCACGTGTGCATGCACGTGCGCTCGCGCAAACCGCTGCAGGACACGCTCACCGCCACGCGCCTGAACAAGGCAGTGGCCGACTGCGGCTACGGGCTGGCGCAGAACGCCGAGCAGCACTTGCGCTCGCGCCTGCGCCTGGCCAATCTGTACACGCCTCAAGTGCTGGCCGAAACGGTGCGCGTGGCGCGCCTGTGCACGTTCTCGCTCGACGAACTGCGCTACGAATACCCGGATGAAGTGGTCCCGCCCGGCCACACGGCCGCGAGTTTTTTGCGCGCCGAGACCTGGATCGGCGCGCACCGGCGTTTTCGCGACGGGATTCCGGCGAAGGTGCAGGCGCAGATCGAGCACGAGCTGGCGCTGATTTCCGAGATGCGCTACGAGCATTACTTTTTGACGGTGTACGACATCGTGCGCTTCGCCCGCTCGCAGCATATCCTGTGTCAGGGCCGCGGTTCGGCGGCCAATTCGGCCGTCTGCTACTGCCTGGGCATCACCGAGGTCGATCCGGCCCGCGCCAGCCTGCTGTTCGAGCGCTTCATCTCGCGCGAGCGCAACGAGCCGCCCGACATCGACGTCGACTTCGAGCACCAGCGGCGCGAAGAAGTCATCCAGTACATCTACAACAAGTACGGGCGCGATCGCGCGGCGCTGGCGGCGGTGGTGATCAGCTACCGCCCCAAGAGCGCACTGCGCGACAGCGGCCGCGCGCTGGGGATCGACCTTGGCATCGTCGAGAAGGTGGCCAAGACCCACCATTGGTTCGACAGCCGCGCCGACCTGCTGGGCCGCCTGGCCGAGAGCGGGCTGGATCCCGAGGCGCCGCTGTCGCGCCAGTGGGCCACGCTCGCGCAGTCGCTGCTGAACTTCCCGCGTCACCTGTCGCAGCATCCGGGCGGCTTCGTCATCGCGCGCGGCAAGCTCTCGCGCCTGGTGCCGATCGAGAACGCAGCGATGGCGGACCGCAGCGTCATCCAGTGGGACAAGAACGACCTCGAAGAACTGGGGCTGATGAAGGTCGACGTGCTGGCGCTGGGCATGCTGTCGATGATGCGGCGCGGCCTGGAACTCGTTGGCCAGCGCTACGGCAACGTGTTCGAGATGCAGGACATCCCGGCCGACGATACGGCCACCTACGACATGATCTGCCAGGCCGATACGGTGGGCGTGTTCCAGATCGAATCGCGCGCGCAAATGAGCATGCTGCCGCGCATGCGCCCGCGCGTCTTCTACGACCTGGTGATCGAGGTGGCGGTGGTGCGCCCCGGCCCGATCCAGGGCGGCATGGTCCATCCCTATCTGCGGCGCCGCCAGGGCTTCGAGCCGGTCGTGTATCCGAGCGCTGAAATGAAGGTGGCGCTCGAGCGCACGCTGGGCGTGCCGATCTTCCAGGAGCAGGTGATGCAGGTGGCGATCCTGGGCGCGGGCTTCACGCCGGGCGAGGCCGACCAGCTGCGCCGCGCGATGGCGGCCTGGAAGCGCAAGGGCGGGCTGGAACACTATTACGAGCGCATCACGACCGGCATGCTCGAACGCGGCTACTCCCTCGAATTTGCCGAGGCGATCTTCAGCCAGATCCAGGGCTTCGGCGAATATGGCTTTCCCGAGTCGCATGCGGCCAGCTTCGCGCTGCTGGCGTATGCCAGTTCGTGGCTCAAGTGCCACGAGCCGGCCGCCTTCCTGTGCGCGCTGCTCAACAGCCAGCCGATGGGCTTCTACAGCCCGTCGCAACTGGTGCAGGACGCGCGCCGCCATGGCATCGAGGTGCGGCCAGTCGATGTCGCCGTCAGTGGCTGGGATTCGGCACTGGAAGAATACGATCCGCACGAGCGCACGCGCCAGCCGGCGGTGCGCCTCGGCCTGTCGCTGCAGCGGGGGATGAAGGTCGATGCGGCCGAGCGCATCGAGCAGGCGCGCGCCGTGCGGCCGTTTGCCGATGTGGCCGACCTCGCGCGCCGGGCGGGTCTGGACCGCAGCGACCTGCAGGTGCTGGCGGCGGCCGGCGCGCTGCAATCGCTGGCGGGGCACCGGCGCGAAGCATTGTGGGAAGCCTCCGGCGCCGCGCCCGACAAGGACCTGCTGCGCCCAACGGTACCGCGCGAAGAAGCGCCGGTGCTGGCGGCGCCGAGCGAAGGCGAAGAAATCGTGGGCGACTACCGCGCGCAGGGCCTCACGCTGGGCCGCCACCCGCTGGCGCTGCTGCGCGAACGCCTGCTGGCGCAGCGCTTCCTGCCCGCGTCAACGCTGATGGATTTCCAGAACGGCCAGCTGGCGCGCGGCTGCGGCCTGGTGACGGTGCGCCAGCGCCCGGGCACGGCCAAGGGCGTCCTGTTCCTGACGCTGGAAGACGAAACCGGCAACGTCAACGTGATCGTGTGGCCATCGCTGGTAGAGCAGCAGCGGCGCGAGGTCCTGAACGCACCGCTGCTCGGGGTCTACGGCGTCTGGCAGCGCGAGGGCGAAGTGCGCCACCTGGTGGCCAAGCGGCTGGTGGATCTGTCCCACCTGCTCGGTGGGCTCGATACGCGCAGCAGGGATTTCTGCTGATGCACAGCCGGGGTCAGGTCTGACATTTGGACACGACCTCAGCCGGCACAGCTGGGGTCAGGTCTGACATTTGGACACGACCTCAGCCTTAGTCACTTCCAAAGCCGGCACAGCCAGGGTCAGGTCTGACATTTGGACACGACCTCAGCCTTAGTCACTTCCAATAGCGTCTTGCCCAGTATTAGCATGGCTCTGAGCCAGCTGGTTCCGATTACTCCACTGTCGAGATCGTGTCCGAATGTCAGACCTGACCCCGGCTTTTTCTTGGGGTGCCAACTTTCCTGTGGCGGTGGGCCGTTGCGTTGATAGAATGGTCATTGCGTAAATATCACGGGAACAGCATGGACAAGACAAGCCGGGGCAGGGGAACGGGGCGGGTGACGCTTGAGCAGGTCGCGGGCATGGCTGGAGTGTCGATCATGACTGCCTCGCGCGCACTGAGCCAGCCGAAGCTGGTGTCCGACGCCACGCGCAGCAAGGTCGAACATGCGGTGGCTGAACTGGGTTACGTGCCCAATCGCGCCGCGCGGGCGCTGGCGTCGTCGCAGTCGCACGTGATCGTGGTGCTGGTGCCGTCGCTGTCGAATGCCGTGTTCACCGCCGTCCTTGAGGGCATCCACGATGCCGTGGCCCCTGGCCAGTACCAGCTCCTGATCGGCAATACCTATTATTCGCAGCTCGAAGAAGAAAAGCTGCTGCGCACCTATCTGCAGTCGAACCCCGACGGCATCCTGTTCTCGAGCCAGGTGCGCAGCCCCGCCGTGGCCAAGATGCTGGCGGCATCGCAGGTGCCGGCGGTGGCCATGATGGATCTGTCCGATGATCCTGCCGTGCTGTCGGTCGGCTTTTCGCAGTATGAGGCCGGCATGGCCATGACGCGCCACTTGATCGCCAAGGGATACACACGCATCGGCTTCATCGGCGCGCAGCTCGACGAGCGCACGCTGCGCCGCGCTGATGGCTACCGCGCCGCGATGGCAGCGGCCGGCCTGGCCGACCCCGGCCTCGAACTGATGGTGCCCGAACGCTCGACGATCGCGCTGGGCGCCGGCCTGATGGCGCAGATGCTGGCGCTGCGGCCCGACTGCGACGCCGTCTTTTGCTGCAACGACGACCTGGCCCACGGCGCCGTGTTCCACTGCCAGCGGCAAGGCATCCGCATCCCGCAGGACATCGCGGTATGCGGCTTCAATGACTTGCCCGCGTCGGCCTGGATGATGCCGTCACTGACGACGGTCGACACGCCGCGTTACCAGATCGGCTTCGAAGCCGCAGGCCTGCTGCTGCAAGTGATCAAGGGCGAAGAACCGGCCGAGCGCCGCATCGACCTTGGCTTCACGCTGCGCGACCGCGAAAGCGCGTAAGCGGGATCAGTAGGTTTTGTAGGGCAGGAATTTGCCCGACAAGACCACGTTCACGCGGTCGCCTTTCGGGTCTTCGGTGCGCTGGATGTCCATCGAAAAGTCGATGGCGCTCATGATGCCGTCGCCGAATTCTTCGTGGATCAGTTCCTTGATTGTCGTGCCGTACACATTCACCAGCTCATACCAGCGATAGATCAGCGGATCGGTCGGCACGGCCGTCGGCAGCGAGCCTTTATACGGCACGATCTGCAGCCAGGCGATCGCTTCGTCCGACAGCTCGAACAGCCTGCCGACCGCTTCGGCCTGCGGCTTGGTCAGCGTCATCTGGCCCAGGCAGGCGGCGGTGGTCCATTCCTTCGACAGGCCCGTGGCCTCGGTCACGTCGCGCCACTTGATGCCCTTGCGGACTTTCGCGGATACGATCAGTTTGGTGACATCTTCACGGCATGAAATCATGTTGGCGGCTCCGGAAAGTGGTGGGATGTTCGTGCTCACGCCTTACCTCAGCAAGGCGCGTGCCATGCATGAAGTCGACGACGATGCAGACAGACCAGGCCACAAAGCCAGCAGGAGGTCAGCACGATGCGAGCGAACCACGCACTGCGCAGGCGCAGCCGCCCGAAATGGGTGCACGGCCGGCGGGTTTACATTTCCAGGCCGGGAGCGCACAATCGCGGTATGTTTGTTAGCGGTAACATAAGGCAATGACGACAGAACCAACGAGCGATAACAAGGGAACGGCCTGGGTCATCATGGGCGTGAGCGGCTGCGGCAAGAGCCAGATCGGTGCGCGTCTGGGTAACCAGCTCGGCGTGGAATTCATCGAGGGCGACGCGTATCACTCCGACGTGAACATCGCCCGGATGTCGGCCGGCATCGCGCTGACCGACGACGACCGCCACGACTGGCTCGTGACGCTGCGCGACCTGCTGGCGCGGCGCGAGGGCGGGGCGGTGCTGTCATGCTCGTCGCTCAAGCGCAGCTACCGTGACCTGCTGCGCAGCGCCGGCGGCGACGTGCGCTTCGTGCACCTGGCCGGCGAGCGCAGCCTGCTGGCCGAGCGCGTCAGCCATCGCCCTGGCCACTACATGCCGCCATCGCTGCTCGACAGCCAGCTGACAACGCTCGAACCGCTGCAGCCGGACGAAGCGGGCATCACGCTCGACATCCGCGACACGCCGGCGCAACTGGTCGCGCAGATTCTCGCCAGTGCCTAGGCGCTGCCTGCCGGCGCGCTCTGCGCCGGCGTCCTGAAGCGGGCCACGTCGCGCATCGGCGACAGCCCGAACATGCGGGCGTACTCGCGGCTGAACTGCGACGCGCTTTCGTAGCCGACCGTGAATGCCACCGACGCCGCATCGAACGGCTCGAACAGCAGCAGCCGGCGCGCCTTCAACAGGCGCAGGCTTTTCTGGTACTGGATCGGCGTCATCGCGGTGACTGCCTTGAAGTGGCGGTAGAACGCCGCGACGCTCATCCCGGCCAGCGCCGCAAGAGGGCCGACCCGCAGCGGCTGCGCCATGTGTTCGCGAATCCAGTCGATCGCGCGGCGCACCTGCGACAGGCGACTGTCGGCGTGCGCAATCTGGCGCAGCAAATCGCCATGCGGCCCCTGGAGCACGCGAAACAGGATCTCGCGCTCGATCAGCGGCGCCATCATCGCCACGTCGTCAGGCCGCGCGACCAGCTGCATCATGCGCAGCCAGGCATCGATCAGGTCCGGGCCTGCCTGCGCCACGCCAACGTCCGGCCCATGCGTGACCTTGCCGGCGTCGGGCAGGTCGGCCAGCATGGCGGCAATGATGGCGGGTTCCAGCGCCAGGCTGACCGCGAGATACGGCGCAGCGCCCGATTGCGCGGTGACCTGGCCAAGCGCCGGCAAGGCCACCGGCACGATGAAGTAGCCGGGCGCCTCGATGTGCACGACCTGGCCGCCGATGGACAGGCTCTTTGACCCTTGCAGTACCAGATGCAGCATCGGGCCATAGACCTGGTTTGAACAGGCTTCAGCGCGCACCATTGCCACCCGCGGCAGGCCGGTCGCGGTCCAGGTGTCGCCTGCGGTCATTGCAATGGCGCGCAGCGCATCCATCGATACGTTACCTGCTTTGCCTGCCGCATCGGTGATCGCTTTATCCATGTCCGAATATAGCACCGGCCACGCCGATGCAACGGGCTTTGAGAAGAATAGGCAAGCATGCGCGAAGAACCGGCATGTGGCGCACGCCGCGCCTGCGTAGCATTGTCCTTGTCGCCGGAGCCATTGGGCTTCGGGGCACATCGACCAAGGACACACCATGAAACTGACCAATAAAATCGCCGTTGTCACCGGCGCATCGAGCGGCATCGGCGCCGGTATTGCCCGTGCATTCGGCGCCCAGGGCGCCACCGTCATCGTGAACTACGCCAGCAGCAAGGCGGGCGCCGATGCGGTGGTCGCCTCGATCGAGGCGGCCGGCGGCAAGGCAGTCGCGCTGCAGGCCGACATGAGCAAGGCAGCCGAGGTGGCGGGCCTGTTCGAGCGCGTGAAGGCCGATTACGGCACGCTCGACATCCTCGTCAACAATGCCGGCGTGGCCGTCTTCGAGATGGTGGCCGAGATGACCGAGGACGCGTTCCACAAGCAGTTCAATGTCAACGTGCTTGGCTACTTCCTGGCCATTCGCGAAGCACTCAAGGTGTTCAAGGATGGCGGCAGCATCATCAACATCAGCTCGATCCTGAGCACCGATCCGTACCTGGCGTCGAGCGTGTACGCAGCCACCAAGGGCGCCGTGGATACGCTGACATTCGCGCTGGCGCGTGAACTGGGACCGCGCGGGATCCGCGTCAATGCGATCCTGCCGGGCCACACGAACACGCCCGCCACCGCCGGCAACTTTGACGGTGATTTCGGCAAGATGCTGATTGCCGGGACGCCGCTCGGCCGCTTCGGCGAGCCGGAAGACATCGCGCCGGTGGCCGTGTTCCTGGCCTCGGGCGACGCGCACTGGGTTACCGGCGAATCGCTGCGCGCCGCCGGCGGCGTGCGCGGTGTGGGCTACTAGGCCCCTCGGGATTCCACGATGACCAGCCTCGTTCCCACCTCGCGACGCCGTACGCTGGCCTTGACCACCGTCCTGGCGGCGCAATGCATGTTCGCGATGGACCTGCTGATCGTGGTGGTGGCCCTGCCGCGCATCGCACATGACCTGGGTTTCAGCCCGGCCGGGCTGACGTGGGTGCTCAATGCCTTCGGGCTCGCGTTCGGCGGTTTGCTGCTGCTGGGCGGGCGCCTGGGCGACATGCTGGGCCAGGTGCGGGTCTTTCGCAGCGGGATTGCCTTGTTCGTCCTGGCGTCGCTGCTGGGCGGGCTGGCCACGACGCCCGGCATGCTGATCGTCGCCAGGGTACTGCAGGGGGCCGGCGCGGCGCTTGCGGGGCCGGGCGTGCTGGCGCTGGTGATGGCGATGGCGCGCAGTCCTGCCGAGCAGGCGCGCGGCATGTCGCTGTTCATCGCCGTCTCGTCCATCGGCGCCTCGGCCGGGCTGATGCTCGGCGGTGTGCTGACCGGCTTCCTGTCATGGCGCTGGTCGCTGCTGGTGAATGTGCCGGTGGGCCTGCTGGTGTTGGTCGCGATTGGTCGCCTGGTGCCCGAAACCACGGTCAGGCCGGCACGGCTCGACACCATCGGCGCATTGACTGCCACGCTGGGATCGGTGGCGCTGGTGTACGGCTTCATCAGCGCGGCCGAACATGGCTGGCGCGCCAGCGGCACGCTGCTGTCGTTCACGCTGGCGGCGCCGCTGTTCCTCCTGTTCGTGCGCACCGAGCGGCGCCACAGCGAGCCGTTGCTCGACCTGCATCTGCTGCGTAACCGGCAGCGTCTCGGCGCCCTCACGGTGATGGCTGTGATCGTCGGCATGCACTTTGCGCTGCTGTTCATGCTGGTGCAGTACTTCGAGCGCGCGCTGGGTTATTCGCCACTGCTCGCCGGGCTGGCATATCTGCCGCTCACCGCCGCGGTCTGCGTGATCAGCCAGGCGGTGCCACGCCTGCTGGGCCGCTTCGGTGCACGGACCTTGCTGACGGCGGGCAGCGTCCTGGTGGCCGTGAGCCTCGGCGGGTTTGCGCTGCTGGGTGGGCATGACGGCTATCTGCCGGCGGTGCTGGCACCGCTGCTGGTCCATGCTGTCGGCATCGCACTGGTGTTCGCGCCAGGCACCGTGGCCATCATGGATGGTGTCCCGGCGTCGCATGCCGGCGCGGCGTCCGGTTTGCTGCAGATGGATCAGCAGATTGGCGGCGCTTTGGGCATCGCGGTGATCGCGTCGGTCAGGGCGCTTGGCACCGTGCCCGGGCACCCGATGTCGGGCCTGCCCGTGGCGTTTGCCTGTGCAGCAGCACTGTCCTTTGTCGCAGCGCTGGTCGCCTGGATGGCGCTCGATGCACGGACGGCGATGACGCCGCTGGCCGCACATGTGGGCGAACAATAAAGTTGGACAAAAGCCCTGCTATAAGGCGAATGATTTCGACATGCCGGGCACGCACATAAAGTTTGACACAGACGCAAGTCTAATGTCCGCAGACCTCAGGATTGCAACAATAAAGTGTGACACAACCTGCTGGTTCCTTTGCCCCTTCGACCGTCCGCTTTCGACCCGAAGCGGACGTATCGCTACATGTCGTCGTCAAAACCCGCTGAGCGTGCGAGCTGATGTCTGTTGATGTAGAGATAAAGTAGGCACATCATGGCCGTAGGAAAGCCGCAAAAGAGAAGCGCATTAACCTCACCGAGATCAAACACCCATTTGAGAGCGCCGGCAACGACTGCTCCCCAAAAGATCGACGCCGCTAGCGAAAGCGATACCAGTGCTACATACTTTCTGATTCGCTTGAAGTATCGCTGTCTCGGTGGTTGCAGTTCGTATCTTTTCAATTTCACTCCAATGTTCTAGCCCATCAATCGTCAAGATCAGGTCTGCTGTTGGCCGAACCCAGCCGGCCAAGGCAACATAGCAGGTTGCCAGGCTGAAAATTGAACGGTGGCCGTGACAGGCCGCTTCCGACCCGAAGCAGCCGTTGCCTAAGCGGTGACGAGTTAACCGGACATCATCAAATCCAATTGCTGAAATCCCACTCTTTTGGAAGTCGGCTTAGGATCTCTGCTTTTGGGATCGGAAGGCGATTTGCGTCGATGGCAAGCCGTATGAATCGCTTAAGAAGATACTCAACGGGAAGATGTGATGAGTTCGACAAAAAAACAGTCCTTAGTTTTGTCGCGCACTTCACAATCCCATCAACGTCGTTGCAGTCAAGAAGAGATATGGAGAAAGGCACATCAAAATCAGAACGAATTCCTCCATTCACTATACGAAACTTGGCATCGAGTGTATCCAGCCATGCTTCGTACTCGTCCAATCCACCTATACCCATAGCAAACGCCCCACTTCTTGCGCACGCGAACTGCGCCTGCTGTTTCCAATCTATCTTTACGCATTAGCTGAAGCGATGCAATTGCAGCTTGCGTCCAAGGTCTGCTTCTGGCCGAAAGCGGAAGTTGTCAGAGCATGTCCGCCCGGGTGTCTTGTGTCAAACCTTATTGTTTTGGGTCCGACTTTATTGTTCGTTCACAGCACACCGAGCATGGTGCTCATGCTGCCCCGGGCAGCACCAGCGCCACGTTCGCTACCACGCCATGCACATCGGGTAATTTGCGCGGGACATACCGATTGGTTTGACGCAGGTAACAAATCGGACTATATTTTTTACAGCAAATTGGAAAGGTTTCCAACTCGGTATTCCGCACCAAAACCATTCGAGACCAACGCAAAGTTGGCGGCGTGTGGCACGGCAATCCGGCACGGCCACATTTTCTTGTCGTGAGAAAAGAGGAGTCAACGTGAGTCACCTACACCAGCAATACCGCTCCAAATGGAAGCCTTTCCAGCTGCTTGTCGCCGGCCTTACGCTGGCGTGCAGCGCGCAAGTGACCGCCAGTGTCACCAACCCGGTCATCGGCCAGCTGCTGTGGTCCGAAGAATTCAACGGCACCAGCGTGAATACCGGCGTCTGGAACCTGCAGGACGGGAACGGCTGCCAGATCGGCCTGTGCGGCTACGGCAACGCCGAGTTGCACTACTACAGCCCGAACAACGCCACCATCGCCAACGTGCCGTTCGAATCGGGCACGCGTGCGCTGGCGATCCAGGCGCGCAGCCAGACCGTGGGCAGCAACCTGTTCACGTCGGCGCGGCTCGACACCCGCAACAAGGTGCAGGTGCAGTACGGGATGATCGAAGTGCGCATGGCCACGCCGAACCTGGGCACCGGCCTGTGGCCCGCTGCCTGGCTGCTGGGCGTGAGTCCGCAGACCTGGCCGCGCAACGGTGAGATCGACATGATGGAGATGGGGCACAAGGCTGCGGTGCGGGCCGAGGGCGGGGCGCCGTCGTCGAACCATTTCGTCGGCGCCAACGTGATCACCTGGCAGCAGGCCGCCTGCGTGCCCGGCAACGAGAGCTGCGCCGCATCGACCGCGTGGCAGACCGATAACTGGCACGTGCCGGCCACCTCGCTGGCGAACCGGTTCGTCACCTACCGCTTCTACTGGGCCGAGAGTGAAATGCGCTTCTCGGTCGTCGACAACGGCGTCGAGCACAATCTGTACAACGCGCCGTTGCCGGTCAATTCGAGCGCGCTGCAGGCGCCGTTCTACCTGCTGCTGAACATGGCCGTGGGCGGCAACTTCACCGATGCGGCCAATGCCAGCCAGGTCACGGCGCCGCTGCCTGGCACGATGTATGTCGACTATGTGCGCGTGTACCAGCTCGATGGCAAGGGGCAGGTCAAGCTTGGGAACCAGAGCGCACCCGAAGTGGCGGGCAAGTTCGGCATCTTCACCGATAACACGGCGGTCAATGCCAAGCTGGTGGCGGGTACCAGTTCCGACATCTTCCTGTGGAATGCGGCGTCCAGCGGCGCCGGCAACACGGCGCCGTACGAAGGCAGCAACGTCATTGCCTGGAACTACACGGCGCCGGGACAGTGGTTCGGCGGCGGCATCCAGGCGCGCCAGGTGCGCGACCTGTCGAACTACCGTACCAACGGCACCGTCAAGTTCCGCATCAAGATCCCGGCCAACGTGGGCTTCCGGATCGGCGTGGGCGACACGTTCACCAACCAGAACTGGGTGAACTTCCCGGCCAATACCACCGCCTATGGGCTCGTGCGCAACGGGCAGTGGGCGCAGGCATCGATCCCCGTGTCGACGCTGCTCGGGCCCCTGGTGGCGGCGCAGTCGCTGTACGACATCTTCATGATCTCGAGCATCGACGGCAGCCTGCCCACGTCCAGCTTCCAGTTCGCGATCGACGATATCGTCTGGGAATCCGGCAGCGGCGGCACCACGCCGCCGCCAGCGGAGACGGGGCCGACCTCGGTGAGCCAGACGTCGTCGACGATGCTGCAGTTCCGCACCACCACCGGTGGCTGGGCCGACGTGCACTACACGGTCAACAACGGCCCGCAGCAGAACGTGCGCATGCAGCTGGCCAATGGCGTGAACACGTTCACGGCCGGTGGTCTGGCGATCGGCAACGTGGTGCGCTACAGCTTCACGTACTGGGATGCCGCGCGCAACTTTGCCGTCGATACGGCGCAGCAGACCTACACGATGCAGTGATCTAGGGCACCAGCACCTGCAGGCGATACGTACGGCCCGCGTCGATGTTGTCGATGCGGGCCGCAGCCAGTTCGACGCCGTCGCAGGTCACCGTCACGCGCCCGACTGCGCCGCGCCGGATATCCACCTCGAACGTCGCACCACGGAAGCGCCGCGTGACCGTCATGCCGGGCCAGCCGGACGGCAGTTGCGGATTGACCGTCAAGCCATTCGCATCACCCTTCAACCCACACAGGCCTTCGATCAGGCAGCGATACACCCAGGCCACGGTGCCCGTGTTGAACAACTGGCTCGAGCGCCCGGCCGTGCGCGGGTACTCGTGGTACGCGCCGCGGTAGTAGTTGGGGATGAATACGGGCAGCTGGCCGCGCTGCAGGTAGTCGGCCAGGTCCGGGCCGGGAATCATCTTGCGCAGCGCGTCGAAAGCGCGGTCGGCCTCGCCGATCGTGTACAGGCTGAAGATGTAAAACACTGCAGCATGGTTGTAGACCGCGCCATTCTCGGCCGAACCGGGATGCTTTTGCGTGACGCGTCCGATGTCTTCGCGCATGGCGCTGTAGGGCGGGGCGAACATCTGCACGCCGTAGGGTGTCTTCAGTTGCGCGTCGATCTCGGGCAGTATCTGCGCGCGCTGCGCGTCGTTTGCGGCGCCCGACAGGAACGCCCAGCTTTGCGGGTTCAGGTAGATGCGGCCCTCGGTATCGGCGGCCACGCCGAACTTGACGTCGTCATCGGTGATGCCGCGTGCGAACCAGCTGCCATCCCACAGGTGCGCGTTGGCAGAGGCGTTCATGGCTGTTGCGCCGTCGCGGTAGCGCGCCTGCATCGCGTCGTCGCCGCGCGCGGCGCAGACGTCAGCCCACAGGTTCAGCGCGTAGGCGGCCGCCACGGTCAGCCAGCCCGAGACGCCGCGGCCCTTGTAGCCGACCATGTTCATCGGATCGCACCAGTCGCCCTGTTCGATGTAGGAGAGGCCCCGCGCATCGCGCCGCAGCAAGAGCCAGTCCATCGCCAGGCAGATGCGCTCGAACGCAGATTTGACGTCGCCGCCGTGCGCGCTGACCGGCACGTCGAGGATCGCGCTGTCACCCGTTTCATCGAGATAGGCTTGCAGGCAGACCGGCAGCCAGACGCAATGGTCGGTATGCGGAATCTGGTTGATGTATTTGAGTTCGGCGCCTTCGAACAGCAGGATCCCGTCCGGCATGGCGCCATTGGCTTCCTGCTGGCTCAGCGCGTGCAGGAAGGCGGCACGGGCAGCGGCCGGCTTGACGAACACCATGCCCATATTGTCCTGCAGGTAGTTGCGGGTCTGCGGGTCGGTGCTGAGACGATTGACGTCGCCGTGGTAATACACCTGGCGCGCCAGCCACGTGTTGACGAAGTTGTCCAGTTCGGGGTCGGGCGTGGCGATCTGCAGCACGCCGTCGCCCTCGGCGATGTAGGCGGCGTAGTCGCGCGCGGCAGCGGCAAAGCCTTCTTCGCTCAGGTAGCGCTGGCGCAGCAGGGCAATCTCGGCATCGTCAAACGCAGGGCCGAACAGCAGGCGGCGGGTGGCGGCTTCGCCCGGCGCCAGGGCCAGGCGGTACTGGACGACGGCGGCGGGCGTTTCGTAGCGCGCGTCGCCGCAGGGCAGCAGAGCAGGCACCAGCGTCGATGGCGCATGCAGGCCGCCTTCGCCTTCGAACACCTTTTGCCCGGTTTCCCAGGCGTCTGGTGCTTGCTCGCACAGCAGCACGGTGCGGTCTTTCAGCAGGCGGTTTTTGAAGAAATCGTCCAGCTTCTGGTACGGCGTGATGCAGGTTGCGACGATGCCGCCCAGGTCATGCCGGTACTCTGCCGACTGGTTCATCCACGACATGTAGCCGACCGTGAAGTACGGGTAGATGCTGATGCGGCGCGGGCGCTCGGTCAGGTTGGTGACGGCCACCGTCCACAGTTCGGCCACGTCGTCGACGGGCAGCGCGAGCGTCAGGTCGATGCGGATACCCAGCTTTTCGATCGTCCATTGCAGGTCGGTGCGCCCGACCGAGAACGCATAGCGGTCGAGCCCCCCGCGCACCGGTTCGTACGGCGCCGAGAACAGTTCGCCCGTGTCTTCGTCCTTCACGTACACGAAGCGGCCCGGATGGTGGGCATAGTAATTCTGCTCCGGCTGCATGAACGATTTTGCTTCCATGTTCGGGCCGTGAGAATACTTGCCGGGTTCGGGCTGCATGAACTGCGCGGTGGCGTAGCCGCGGCAGGTCGTCTGGATCATCATCCTGCGGTTCCATAGGAAGCCGCCCGCCTGCGGCATGGCGGTCGGGCTGGTGAGCACATAGCGGTCGTCTTGCGGGTACAGCATCGGGGCAATCTCCGTTGGATTCATGGCGCCGCCTTGCGCGCGGCCAGTTCGGCGCCCATGCGCGCCAGGGCCCTGGCGTCGAGGTTATACAAGCACATGACCAGCACGGCCACCATTGCAAAGGCGGCCGGCACGAACGACATCAGCCAGACGATGCCGGCCTGTGAGCCGATGCTCTGCGCCGCGTTGGGCACATAGCCGAGCCAGGTGAACACGGCCCCGATGACGCTGACCGCCACCGCGGTGCCGAGCTTTTGCGAGAAGGTCGCAGCGGCGAAGGTCATCGCCGTGGCACGCCGGCCGGTGCGCCATTCGTTGTAGTCAGCGGTGTCGGCATACATCGAGAACGCCAGCGGCGACTTGGGCCCGAGCACCAGGCCCAGGCCTGCCTGCAGCACGAACATCAGGTCGATCCGGTCGGCCGGGATCAGGAAGAACAGCGACGACAGCACGGCGGTGCAGCTCATCAAACCGATCATCAACAGCTTCTTGTCGATGAAGCGCGTGAGCAGCGGCGTACAGGCCGCGCCCACGGCGGCAAACACCATATAGGTCGGCACGAAGGTCGCCATCAGCTCGGGGCGGCCGACGACATACTTGAAGTAGTAGGCCGAGGTCGTGGTGCGCAGCGTGATCGTCACCATGATCACCAGGGCCAGCACGAACAGCACGACCCAGGGCCGGTTGGAGGCAAGGTCTCGGATGTCGCGCCAGACGTCGCTCTTCTGGCCGGGCGGGGGCAGCACGCGTTCGCGCGTATTGAGAAAGGTAATCAGGAACATGACCGATGCGGCCACGCTCCATGCAAGCATCGTCAGTTGCCAGCCGCGCACGTCGTCGCCGGCGCCGAGCCATGCCACCATCGCCGGCGTGGCGGCTGTGACCAGCGTGCTGCCAGCGAAGGCGAAGATGAAGCGCAGGCCGTTGATCGTCGAGCGTTCCTGCGGGTCGTTCGAGATCACGCCGGAGAGCGCGTTGTAGGGAATGTTCACGCAGGTGTAGCAGACCATCATCGCGAGGTAGCTGCCGTAGGCCCACAGCAGCTTGCCGTTGGCGTCCAGGTCGGGCGTGGTGTAGGTGAGCACGGCAGCCGCGCCAAGAGGGATCGACATCCAGATCAGATAGGGGCGGAACTTGCCGAAGCGGGTATTGGTGCGGTCGGCAAAGGCGCCGATCACGGGGTCGGTAAAGGCGTTGATCAGCTTGATCGAGGCGAGCAGGGTGGCTGCCTGCGCCGCCGAGATGCCGAACGTGTCGGTGTAGAAGATCAGCAGGAAGGTGGCGATATTGGCCCAATAAAAATTGAAGCCCATGTCGGCCACGCCATAGCTGATCTTTTCTCGCCAGCCGAGGTTGCCGCCCGTCGCCACAGGTGTCTCAGGCCCGCGCTTGAACATTGATTGTCTCCAGATATTTTTATGGTGATGCCAGCATTGAGTGATAACGCTAACATCGGGCAAGTATGGCGCTGCCGGGATGGCGTGTCAACACACTGCGGCATACCGGCGCGCCGTACTGAAATGTGGTTGTTTTGATCATTGCTCTACACTGCCGGGGCAGCTTGCCATCACACGCTTTGACTAGAGGAGTCGATTGACCACCATGATCCTGCCGGCCCGGATGCAATTCCTGATGAACCGTCTGCGCGAGCGCCTGTGGGTCAAGCCCATGATCGCCTGCGTCCTGTCTGTTGCCGGCGTGGCGCTGGCGCATCTGGTCGACAGTATCCCGATCGACTGGAAGGTGCCGGAAATTGCGCAAGGCTCGATCGTCGACCTGCTCAAGGTGATTGCCGCCAGCATGCTGGGCGTCGCGACCTTCGCCGTCGCGTCGATGGTGGCCGCGTATGCGTCGACGGGGCAGTCGGCCACCGAGCGCGCGTTTCCGCTCGTGATTGCCGATGACGTTTCGCAGAACGCGCTGTCGATCTTTGTCGGCGCCTTCATCTTCGCCATCATCGGTTTAAGCGCGACGACCAACGACTACTTCGGCAAGCCGGGCCGCTTCACCCTGTTCGTGCTGACCCTGCTGACGCTGGTGATCGTCGTGCTCGTGTTCGTGCGCTGGGTCGACAGCATCGCCCGCCTGGGCCGTCTGGGCGCCGTGATCACCCGGGTCGAACGGGCGGCCGCCGAAGCGATGGCGCGCCGCACCCGGATGCCCTGCATGGGCGGCATGGTGGCCTTCGGGCCGCCGGCCGGCCTGGCTTTTCACAGCCAGGCGAGCGGCTATCTGCAGCGGGTAGACATGGATGCCCTGCAGCGCATCGCCGCCGAGCGCAAGCTGCGCATCACGCTGGCCGTTGCGCCTGGCGCGCTGATCGTCTGTTCGCGCCCGATCGGGTACGTGCTGCCCGATGGTGAAGACGCCGGCACGATCGAACCGGACCTGATCGCCAAGGCATTCACGGTCGGACCACTGCGCCAGTTCGACGAAGACCCGGGCTTCGGGCTGGTCGTGCTGACCGAAATCGGCAGCCGCGCACTGTCCCCCGGCATCAACGATCCCGGCACGGCCATCGTCGTGCTCAACGCGGTGTACCGGATCTTCAATGCCTGGACCCATCCCGATTTTGGCGTCGAGCCGGACCATGACCGCGTCGAGGTGCCGCCACTGTCGCTGGACGACATGTTCAACGATATCTTCCCGCCGCTGGCCCGTGATGGCGCCGGCGTGCTGGAAATCGCGCTGCACCTGCAATGGGTGTGCGGCGAGCTGGGTCGCTGCGGCGATCCGCACCTGCGCGCCGTGGCGCAGCGTCAGGCCGAAGAAGCCCTGGCACGCTCGGCAGCTGCACTGGATTTCGCGCCGGACCTGGCGCAACTGCGCCGGCGGCACGCCGATTACTGGGGGCCGGCATGAGGGCTTGTGCCAGCAGGCTGCGCAGCGTTCTCCTGCCCTGGTGTCTTGCGCCGGCGATGCTGATGCCGGCAACCGGCCTGTACGCAGCAGAACCCGGCAGCATGTTGCCCTTTGCCGGTGAGCTGCACAGTTCGACCAAGGTGTTCCCTGCACGGCTGGCGGCGTTTGCCAGCTGCGCAGATCGCCCGCGCATCTTCGGCAAGGTCGAAGGCAGGCGCTATCGCATCGACCTGCCTGCGGGCACGCGCTGCATGGTCTTTGTCGGCGAACAAGAGTGGGAAGCCCTGCCGCTTGTCGTCGAGGATGTCAACGTGACGGCCCCGCTGCCGCTGCTGGTATATCCGCGGCAGGTGCCGCAGCCAGAACTCGCGCGCGAACTGCTCGAACTGGGCAGGGACGACCAGGCATTGCGCGGCGAACATGCGCGCCCGAATGATCCGGACGCCCTCGAACGCCTGCGGGTAGGTGATGCGGCGCGACAGCAGCGGCTAACGGCGATCATCGCCACCCATGGCTGGCCGACATTGTCGATGGTGGGCTGGGAAGCTGCCAATGCTGCCTGGCTCATCGCCCAGCACGCACCGCTGGCGCGCTTGAAACCGTGGCTCGCGCTGATGCAGGAAGCCGCCACCAGGCACGAGATCGCGCCGTACAACCTGGCGACGTCGATCGACCGGGTCCGCGTGTACGAAGGCAGGAAGCAAATCTACGGCACCCAATACCGTCCGGACGACAAGAAACAGGGGGCGCCGTACCCGATTGAAAACATCGAGCGCCTCGAGCAACGCCGCCTGCAAATGGGCCTGCCACGCAGGTAGCCGCGACAACTTGTTACCAAGTCATGCAATTCGCATGTTGCGCCGGGCGGTTTCGGGCGTAAGCTTCGGGTCTGTCCATTGGAGGGATGAAGATGACGATGACCCGGATCATGGCGCTGGCCGTTGGCGTGCTCGCCGCGTGTGCAGCGCAGGCGCAGGAACTGCTGCCAATCCAGACGCCGGCCGGCCCCGCGGTGCTCAAGGCCGATGAGCTGCACGAACCCGACCCGTTCGCCGGAACGCGTACGAGCGCGTCGCGCGTGTACGGCGCGGACGTTGCTGCCCAGCCCAATGACCATGTCTTCAAGGGCTTCCGGCGCGATCCGCGCCTGATCGTTGGCGTCAAGGTCGCCCCGCATGTCGCGCTCGAGGCCGGTTACGTCAATCTGCCCGACCGCGGCCTGTATCGGGACGAGCAGGGCAGGGCCGAGGGTGCATCGCAGGGGCTTGGCGAAAAAGGCTCGAGCAACCATCTGGCTGTCAAGCTATCGACGCCCGAGGATGAGCGACTGTCGGCCTATGCCAAGGCGGGGATCGCCTACAGCGAGGTCAAGCGCGGCATCAATGCCGGGCCCGATATGGGGCCTTACAACGGCGCTGGCCAGAGACTCAGTGCCGGGTCCGATACGGGGCTGTACACGGGCGCGGGTGCAAAACTCAAGCTCGACAAATCAACGTCGGTCAATGCCGAGTTCTCGCGGCACGGCGACGCGGCCAAGAAGCTTGGCAGCGTCATCAAGGACGGCATCAAGGGCAGCATGCAGATGGGATTCTGATCCCGTCAGTGCGCGGCGGCGGGTGCCGCTGTGACCGGCGCCGAAGCACGCCTGGCCACCTTGTCGTCGCGCAGTTCTTCCGGATCGCGCAGCGGAATCATCAGGAATGCACTGAGTGCATACAGCCCGGCAAAGATCCAGATGATGCCCGCCACGCCCAGCGACGCGCTGAAGATCGCGACGATCGCCGGCCCGACCCAGGTCGATGCACCCGCGCCCAGGCTCAGCACCGACAGCGCGGCGGCGCGGTTTTTTGGCACCAGCAGCGGCATCAGCGCCGACAGGGGCACGAAGCCGCCCAGCGTCATGCCGTACATCGCGCCGAACAGCGCGGCGATGTAGAAATTACCGATGAACAGCTGCGGCATGTAGAAGAACAGCGGCGTGGTGATGGCGCTGCCGACGGCGCCCATCCAGATCACGGTGTTGCGCAGGCCGAAACGCGTGGCCAGGCGGCTCGAGATGATGTTGCCGGCGATATTGGCGACAAAAATCACCGTCACCAGGCGCAGCCACTGCTCCAGCGTGAAGCCGATCACGTCCATGAAGAACCCCGGCAGCACGATGAAGAAGCCGAACATCGACGCGGTATTGATGGTACGCACCACGCCGCTGAGCGAGGTCTTCGGCTCTTCCCACATGATCGAGACGCTGCCCATCAGTGACGTCAACGGCTTTTCGCCCACCGGCGCCAGGCGCTTCGTGCCGGCGGCATCCTTCACGCACAGCAGAGCCAGTGCGGCGCCGGCAATCACCAGGATCAGCGACAGCCAGAATGTGGCCAGCGCGCCGATCAGCGGCACCGAAAAACTGGCCACCAGTGCGCCGAGGGTCGGCAGGCCGGCCGCATAGGCCACCCAGAACCAGCCCATCGCCAAGCCGAGCTTTTTGGCCGGCGTGGCGGCGACGATCCAGACCAGAAAGCCGTAGGCGAACAGCGGATAGCCGAAGCCACGCAGCGCATAGCCGGCCAGCATCATCGGGTAGCTCATCTGGCCGACGCCGAACGTCAGGAACACCACCTGGAACACGACCCAGATCCCGGCGCCGATCAGCATGACTTTCTTCGGGCCCCAGATATTCGACAGCGCGCCGGCACACCACGAGCCGATTGCCACCGTCACGCCATACACGGTGAACAGGACTGCGATATCGGCTTCGACCATGTTTTTCTGGGCCAGGTAGGGCGCCAGGTAGCCGAGCTCGACGCCATCGCCGATCATGAAGACCAGCAGGCCGACGAAGCCCCACAGCAGCGAGCGGGGAATTCCGAGCTTGTCGCACAGCCTGTCGAGGATGCCCGGTTGGGAAGAGGGAAGATGTGGCGATGCCGTTGGCATGCGGTTTGTAGTTGGAGACAAATTAGCACCTGCAAAATCGTGGCGTTCGTGAACGCGATAGGCGACCCGAAAGGGGCGAATTGAGCACGCTGTGGGCGAGCAATCTGGCAGTTCCGGAGAGGAACTCAGGGCAAGGATGCCCGTGACATGCCGTGGGAACGGCAAGCAGCGACGCGTGACCGCGCCATTGCGTGAGACCGAAGTTGATCTTTCCAAATAGTATCACATTTGCACAAATGTGTTAACTTGTTAGTGAATTTCGTGCGGATGGGCGACGTTGCTGAAAGATGCGATCAGGAAGTAAAAAACCGCCGTGCCCGGAGCGGGGACGACGGTTTTTGTCGGCAGTGGCGGGAAGCTTAAAACTCTTCCCACTCCGCTTCGTTCATCTTGGTGGCGGCGACCGGTTTGTTGGCCGGCTTTGTGGCCGGCTTGCTGGCGGGCTTGGCTGCCTGCTTTTCTGCTGGCTTGCTCACAGGCTCTTCGGCAGTCGTATCAGCAGGGGGCACAGCCGGCGTGACAGCAGGCTTGGCCGCCGCACGCGGCGCCGGCTTGTTCAGCGCTGGCCGTGCCGGTGGCGGGCGCTTGACGGGTGCACTCACCACGGCCGGCGTCGTGTGCGCAGCATCGAGCTTGAACACATCGACCACCTGCGCCAGGCGCTTGGCCTGATCCTGCAGCGACGCGGTGGCAGCGGTGGCTTCCTCGACCAGTGCGGCGTTCTGCTGGGTCGCGTTGTCCATCTGGCCCATCGCCTGGTTGACCTGGTCGATGCCGGTGATCTGCTCCTGGCTGGCCGACGAGATCTCGCCCATGATGTCGGTCACGCGGCGGATCGAGTCCACCACTTCACGCATCGTCGCGCCGGTCTGGTCGACCAGCTTGGTGCCGGTGTCGACCTTCTCGACCGAGTCGCCGATGAGGCCCTTGATTTCCTTGGCGGCGGCTGCCGAGCGCTGCGCAAGCGTGCGCACTTCGGACGCGACGACCGCAAAGCCGCGGCCCTGTTCGCCGGCACGCGCGGCTTCCACCGCGGCGTTCAGCGCCAGGATGTTGGTCTGGAACGCGATGCCGTCGATGACGCTGATGATGTCGACGATCTTGCGCGACGATTCGTTGATCGAGCCCATCGTGGCGACGACCTGGTCGACCGAGGCGCCGGCCTGCGTCGCCACGCTCGAGGCGGCAATCGCCAGCTGGTTGGCCTGGCGCGCATTGTCAGCGTTCTGGCGTACGGTGCCCGTCAGTTCTTCCATCGACGCGGCGGTTTCTTCCAGCGCCGCTGCCTGCTGTTCGGTGCGGCTCGACAGGTCGAAACTGCCGGCGGCGATTTCGCCCGAGGCGCCGCTGATGGTCTGGGTGCCGGTGCGTACTTCGTCGACGATCTTGGCCAGGCTGTCGTTCATATGGCCCAGCGCGCGCAGCAGGGCGCCCGTTTCATCGTTGGCGCTGCTGTCGATGCGCACGGTCAGGTCACCGGCGGCAACCTGTTCGGCAGCCTGCACGGCGCGGCGCAGCGGGCCGGTGATCGAGCGGGTCAGCAGCCAGGCGAAGACGCCGCCCAGCAGCAGGGCGCCGGCTGCCAGCGAACCGATGACGACCTTGCCCCGCGCGGCAGTGCCGGCGATCATTGCCGCGCTGTCGCTGATGTGCTGTTGCTGCAGGTTGACCAGATCGTGGACGCGCTCTTCGTAGGCCTTGGCGGCCGGCGTGAATTGCTGGGTCAGGATCTGTTCAGCCAGTTCGGTATTGCCATCGGCCTTGGCCTTGATGGCGCCGTCGCGCGCCTTGCTGTAGGCAGCGCGGTGTTCCATCACCGACTTGAACAGGGCCGTTTCCTCGTCACCGCTGATCAAAGGCTCGATCTTCTTGACCAGATCGGCGGACAGCTTGCCGGTGGCGGCCGCGTCTTCCTTGAAGTAGGCGGTCAGCGAGCCGTCGCTGCTCTTGACGATGGCGGCGGTGCGGCGTACTGCAGCGAAAATCTGCGTGTACCATTCGGCGATCATGCGTTCTTTTGCCAGCGGCTCGGCCAGGATGATCTGCGTTTCTTGTGCGACCTGATTCAGGCGCCAGACGCCGACGGTCGCAATGATGACCGTCATCATGAGGGTCAGTGCGAACCCGGCTGCCAGTCGCGTTCCGATATTGAGTTTGATGAAGTTGCCCATGTTTGCTTTACGTAAGGTGTGGGAATGCGGCGTGGCCCAGCATCGGAAACGGTGTTCTGCCGACGGCCTTGACCGGTGTTGTAATTTACTTAAAGGTTAAAGTGACTTGTAACGATTATTGCCCAGCCGAAAGATAATTGCATCCAGAAAGCGAGATAATTGGTGGTTTTGTGAACGCCCAGCGACACCGTGCCCAGGGAGTTAACGTCTTGATATGAGGCGATATTTGCCGCTTTAAGGTATAATTTCTATTTCCCGCGTGTGCCGTTCGGCACCATCAGCACAATGACCAAATTCGTATTCGTCACTGGCGGCGTCGTCTCTTCCCTGGGCAAAGGGATTGCAGCCGCCTCCCTCGCCGCAATCCTCGAGAGCCGCGGTCTCAAAGTCACCATGCTCAAGCTCGATCCGTACATCAACGTCGATCCGGGCACCATGAGTCCAACCCAGCACGGCGAAGTCTTCGTCACCGACGACGGCGCCGAGACTGATCTCGACCTTGGCCACTACGAGCGCTTCATCAGCACCCGCATGAAGAAGGTGAACAATTTCACCACGGGCCAGATCTATGAATCGGTGATCCGCAAGGAACGCCGTGGCGAATACCTCGGCAAGACCGTGCAGGTGATCCCGCACATCACCAACGAGATCCAGGATTACATTCGTCGCGGCGCCGAAGGCGTCGACGTGGCGCTGGTCGAAATCGGCGGCACCGTTGGCGACATCGAGTCGCTGCCGTTCCTTGAAGCGGCGCGCCAGCTGTCGCTGCGTTCGGGCCGCAAGGGCGCCGCATTCGTGCACCTGACGCTCGTGCCGTTCATCGCGTCGGCCGGCGAGCTCAAGACCAAGCCGACCCAGCACAGCGTGCAGAAGTTGCGCGAAATCGGCATCTCGCCCAACGCGCTGCTGTGCCGCGCTGACCGCCCGATCCCGGACGACGAGCGCGCCAAGATCTCGCTGTTCGCCAACGTCGAAGAGCAGGCTGTCATTTCGGTGTGGGACGTCGACACCATCTACAAGGTGCCGCAAGTGCTGTGCGACCAGGGCCTGGATGACATCATCCTCGAAGCCCTTGGCCTGGAAGCACCAAAAGCCGATCTGTCGATGTGGACCAAGCTGATCCATACGCTCGAGAATCCGAAGCACGAAGTCACGATCGGCATGGTCGGCAAGTACGTCGACCTGATCGAGTCGTACAAGTCGCTGACCGAAGCGCTGCGCCACGCCGGCATTCACACCGAAAGCCGCGTCAACATCGAGTACCTCGACTCCGAAGAAATCGAAACCCGCGGCTGCGATCACCTGGCCAAGTACGATGCGATCCTGGTGCCGGGCGGCTTCGGCAAGCGCGGCGTCGAAGGCAAGATCGCCGCTGCCCGCTACGCCCGCGAAAACAAGATCCCGTACCTGGGCATCTGCCTGGGCATGCAGGTCGCGCTGATCGAGTACGCACGCAATATGGCGGGCCTGGCCAACGCCAACTCGACCGAGTTCGATCCTGACACCGACCAGCCGGTCGTCGCCCTGATCACCGAGTGGCAGAACCACGACGGCAAGGTCGAAAAGCGCGACACCAACTCGAACCTGGGCGGCACGATGCGCCTGGGCGCGCAGACCTGCGCCGTGAACCCGGGCACGCTGGCCGCTGAAATCTACGGCAACGTCGTCACCGAGCGTCACCGTCACCGCTATGAAGGCAACAACCACTACCTGCCAAAGGTCGAGGCTGCCGGCCTGACCGTGTCGGCGCGTACGCCGAACGAAGACCTGTGCGAAATCATGGAATTGCCACGCACCGGCGCGAACTCGCACCCTTGGTACATGGGCGTACAGTTCCACCCCGAGTTCAAGTCGACGCCACGCAACGGCCACCCGCTGTTCACGTCGTTCATCAAGGCTGCCCTGGCGCACCAGGCATCGAATACCAACACTGCCGCCAACGTTGAACTGGCTGCACCAGCACTCCAAGGAGACGCAGCATGAAACTCGCCGGATTCGACGTCGGCCTCGAGCACCCGATCTTCCTGATCGCCGGCACCTGCGTGATCGAATCGCGCCAGATGGCGATGGACACGGCGGGCACGCTCAAGGAAATCACCGCGGCACTGGGTATTCCGTTCATCTACAAATCGTCGTTTGACAAGGCCAATCGCTCGTCGGGCAAGTCGTTCCGCGGTCCTGGCATCGAAAAGGGTCTCGAGATCCTGGCCGACGTGCGCCGCGAAATCGGCGTGCCGGTGCTGACCGACGTGCATGACGCCGAAATGATCCCGCATGTGGCGAGCATCGTCGACGTGTTGCAGACGCCGGCCTTCCTGTGCCGCCAGACCGACTTCATCAACGCCTGCGCGCGTTCGGGTAAACCGGTCAATATCAAGAAGGGCCAGTTCCTGGCCCCGGGCGACATGAAGAACGTCATCGACAAGGCGCGCGCCGCTGCGCGCGACGCCGGCCTCGAAGAAGACAATTTCATGGCGTGCGAACGCGGCGCTTCGTTCGGCTACAACAACCTGGTCTCGGACATGCGTGGCCTGGCCATCATGCGCGAATCGAACTGCCCGGTCGTGTTCGATGCGACCCACTCGGTGCAGCTGCCGGGCGGGCAGGGCACGTCGTCGGGCGGCCAGCGCGAGCACATCCCTGTGCTGTCGCGCGCCGCCGTGGCGTCGGGCATCGCCGGCCTGTTCATGGAAACGCACCCGGACCCGGCCAATGCGATGTCGGATGGCCCGAATGCGGTGCCGCTGGCGCGCATGAAAGAGCTCCTGACGACGCTGGTCGAGATCGACCGCGTCGTCAAGAAGTCGCCATTCCTGGAATTCGACTTCAAGTAACCGTTCAGGTTTGGATGCACCGTGTTGCGGGTATCCCTGGGGGACCCGGAGCACGGTGGTCCCCCCAAGATTACCTACCTTCTGGAGACTGAGAAACATGAGTGCTATCGTTGATATCATCGGCCGCGAAATCCTGGATTCGCGCGGCAACCCTACCGTCGAATGCGACGTCCTGCTCGAATCGGGCGTGATGGGCCGCGCGGCAGTGCCGTCGGGTGCATCGACCGGCTCGCGCGAAGCGATCGAACTGCGTGATGGCGATCCGAAGCGCTACTTCGGCAAAGGCGTGCTGCAAGCCTGTGAAAATATCAACACCGAGATCTCCGAAGCGATCATGGGCCTGGACGCGAACGAGCAAGCGTTCCTGGACCGCACCCTGATCGATCTCGACGGCACCGAAAACAAGAGCCGCCTGGGCGCCAACGCCATGCTGGCCGTGTCGATGGCCGTGGCCAAGGCTGCTGCCGAAGAAGCGGGCCTGCCGCTGTACCGCTACTTCGGCGGTTCGGGCGCGATGCAGATGCCGGTGCCGATGATGAACGTCATCAACGGCGGCGCACACGCCGACAACAACCTGGACATCCAGGAATTCATGATCATCCCGGTGGGCGCCCCATCGTTCAAGGAAGCCATCCGCTACGGCGCCGAAGTCTTCCACACGCTCAAGAAAATCCTGCACGCGCGCGGCCTGAACACGGCAGTGGGCGACGAAGGCGGTTTCGCCCCGTCGGTGGCCAACCATGAAGAAGCCATCAAGCTGATCATGGAAGCAATCGAGCAGGCAGGCTACGTTGCCGGCCAGGACATCGCGCTGGGCCTCGATTGCGCCGCCAGCGAATTCTACAAGGACGGTCGCTACGTGCTCGAAGGCGAAGGCGGCCTGAGCCTGTCGGCAGCCGACTTCACCAACATGCTCGCGACCTGGTGCGACAAGTACCCGATCATCTCGATCGAAGACGCGATGCACGAAGGCGACTGGGAAGGCTGGGCCACGCTGACCGCCGCACTGGGCAAGAAAGTCCAGCTGGTGGGCGACGACCTGTTCGTCACCAACACCAAGATCCTGAAAGAGGGCATCCAGAAGGGCATCGCCAACTCGATCCTCATCAAGATCAACCAGATCGGCACCCTGACCGAGACGTTCGCCGCCATCGAGATGGCCAAGCGCGCCGGCTACACCGCCGTGATCTCGCACCGCTCGGGTGAAACCGAAGATTCGACCATCGCCGATATCGCGGTGGGCCTGAACGCGCTGCAGATCAAGACCGGTTCGCTGTCGCGTTCGGACCGCATGGCCAAGTACAACCAGTTGCTGCGCATCGAGGAAGACCTGGGCGACATCGCCAGCTACCCGGGCCGTGACGCGTTCTACAACCTGAAGTAATTCCCTGGGGCCGGCGCGCGGGATGGGATCATCCCACCCGCGCGCCGGCTTTTTCATCTCCTTCGTTTTTCACCATGCGCCTGATCACGATTGTCCTGGCTGCGCTGCTCGTGCTGATCCAGTATCCCCTCTGGCTTGGCAAAGGCGGCTGGCTGTCCGTGGCCGACATGCAGAACCAGGTCGAAACCACGCGCATCAAGACCGAGCAGCTCACGGCGCGCAACAGCAAGCTCGATTCCGAAGTCGATGACCTGACCGAAGGCACCGGGGCCGTCGAAGAGCGTGCGCGCTACGACCTGGGCATGATCAAGCAGAACGAGATTTTCGTGCAGGTGCTGCGCAAGAATGAAATCCCGGTCGAATCGATGACCGTGCCGCCACCACCGCCGCCGCCGAAACCGGGCGCCAAGCCCACCGGCGCTGCCGCACACTGAACCTATCATCATGACCGAAGAAAACACCCCGATCGATCCCGCCAGCCTCGACTCGCTCGATGCGATCGCAGACTGCCTGGCCGACGCGTTCGAAGATGGCGATGGCGCCGTGATTACCGCCGCCTTGCAGGCAGTGGCGCAGGCGCCTGCATTGGGCGAGCTGGCCGCCAGCGTGGGCATGCCGCGCGACGCGCTGCAAGCAGCGATGACGGCAGGGGAGTTCGATATGGACCTGACCCTCGAGATCATGAAGGTGGTCGACCTGCACATGAGTGGCGGGAAGTAACACGCTTCACCACGCACGTAAAAAAACGTCGTTCCCGCGAAGGCGGGAACCCAAGTTTGCGTGCAGACTGGCTACTTATAAAGTACCGACTGCGCGACGTGCTTGGGTTCCAGCCTGCGCTGGAACGACGTTTTGACGCTAACTGAATTAGCGCCAGAGCGGCCCGCAACGGGCCGCAGCACTTCTTACTCTTTCGACTGCGACGATGCGTCGCCCTGCTCGTGGCCGGCGCCCTGTTCCAGGAATGCGCGCAGCATCCATGCATTTTTCTCGTGCACTTCCATGCGGGTCGACAGCATGTCGGCGGTCGGGAAATCGTCGATTTCGTCAGCAATACGCACGGCAGCGCGCGCGGTGCGGATCACGGCTTCCTGGCCTTCGACCAGTTGACGGATCATCTCTTTGGCCGACGGCACGTCGGTTTCTTCGGTGATGGTCGACAGTTCCACATAACGCTTGTAGGTGCCTGGTGCGAAGTGGCCCAGTGCGCGGATGCGCTCGGCGATATCGTCCAGTGCGGTCCACAGCTCGGTGTACTGCTCCTGGAACATCACGTGCAGAGTCTGGAACATCGGACCGGTCACGTTCCAGTGGAAGTTGTGGGTCTTGAGGTACAGCATGTAGCTGTCGGCCAGGACGGTCGAAAGCGATTCGACGATTTTTGCGCGGTCTTCGGTGTTGATGCCAATATCGATGTTCATGTGTGTTTCTCCATTAGTCAGTGATGTCTAGGTGGTGCCACTGTCTGAAAATACAACAGTATCAAACAAGCATCAGCTTATCACTTCGCGCAAAAAGTTGAAGTCCACGAGAATTTCTGAAATCGGGGCAATACAGGGGCGCGCAGTCCTGCTACCTTGGAGCGTGTGTCGGCGAAAGTGCGCCACGGTGCGTGGCGCGGATGCATGATCCCATCGTTGTCAGACTGGAGGACATCATGAACAAGCAGGTCATCTTCAACCTTGCGGTCAAGGACCTTGAGCGGTCAAAGGCGTTCTTTTCCAGTCTCGGCTTCACTTTCAAGCCGCAATACAGCAGCGACAGCACGGCCTACATGGTCATCGTCGACGACTGCATCCATGCGATGCTGATGACCGAAACGTTCTTCGCTTCGCTGATCGACAAACCCGTGGTGCAGGCAAGCCAGGCGAATGAAGTCATCATCTGCCTGAGTTGCGAGAGTCGCGAAGAACTTGCCAGCCTGATCGACCGGGCGCGCGCTGCGGGCGCCCGTATTCCGCATCCGCTGGAGGACCATGGCTTCATGGTCGACCAGGGCTTCGAAGACCTCGATGGTCATCTGTGGAATCTGGTGTGGATGGCGCCGCAGCCCTGATGGGCTGCGGCACTTCGGGGGATTGCTTCAGTGCGTGCTGCCGCTCGGCGGAATCAGCGTCTGGGCCGCGGTATCCACGGCAAACAGCTGCGCGCAATCGACCTTGTCGAACGAATAATGCTTGCCGCAGAAATCGCAGTTGATGCCCAGTTCGCCCAGTTCTTCCAGCGCCGTTTCCACTTCTGGCTGGCCCAGCATCTTGAGCATGTTGCCGACCTTTTCGCGGTTGCAGCTGCAGTGGAACTGCGGGTGCATCGGGTCGAACACGCGGATGGTTTCTTCCCAGAAAAGGCGGTGCAGCAGCGTCGAGATGTCGGTCGACAGCAGCTCTTCGTGCTTGAGCGTGCCGCCCAGCGCTGCAGCGCGGTTCCAGGTTTCCAGGTCTTCCGCTTCGGAGGCCTGCTTGGTCTGGTCTTCACCACCGCTGTGACGCGGCAGTTTTTGAAGCAGCATGCCGCGCGCGACCTTGTCGTCAGCCGCGACCCACAGGCGCGTGTCGAGCTGCTCCGAACGCAGCATGTAGTTTTCGATGACCGTGGCGACATCGTCGCCGTCGAGCGGCACGATGCCCTGGTACGGCTGCTGGCCCGGCATCTTTTCGAGCGGGTCGAGCGTGATCACGAAGCGGCCCGTGCCCTGCACATTGACTAGCTGGCCGAGCGTGGCGTCGTCGGTGACGTCGACGTCCGGCGCCAGCTTGGCCGTGGCGCGCATGCGCAGGTCGGCATCGCATTCGACGACGAGCAGGCGCACCGGGCCGTCGCCGTGGATCTGCATCACGATCGAGCCGTTGAACTTGAGGTTGGCCGACAGCAGCGCGCAGGCGGCCACCATCTCGCCCAGCACCGAGCGCACCGCTTTCGGGTAGCCGTGGCGCGCCTGGATCTCGCGCCAGGTGTCGGAAATCTCGACCAGCTCACCGCGCACGGCGGCATTGTCGAAGATGAATTTTTGCAGCGTGTCGCCGGTGGTGCTCGTGATGTCAAGCGTGGTGTCTGGTGTCGTCATTCTTTATCCGATTCTCTTTAGCTGTGTATTGAATAGCTGGCCTCGCGCGACATAGCTCGCGGCATTGCCCTGCAGGCGCAGCAGGTCTTCTTGTGTCAGGGTCCGCACTACTTTCGCGGGCGAACCCAGGATCAGTGAGTGATCGGGAAATGTCTTGTTCTCCGTGACCAGCGCGCCGGCGCCGACCAGGCAGCCCTTGCCGATGCGGGCACCGTTCAGGATCACGGCGCCGATGCCGATCAGCGAGTCGTCGCCGACCGTACAACCGTGCAGCATGGCCTGGTGGCCGATCGTCACACCGCGGCCGATGTCGAGCGGATAGCCCATGTCGGTATGCATCACCGTGCCTTCCTGCACATTGCTGTTTTCGCCAATGGTGATGCGTTCGTTGTCGCCCCGCAACGTGGCCCCGAACCACACCGACGTGTTGGCCGCCAGTGTGACGTTGCCGATCAGCGTGGCCGAATCGGCGACGAACGCCGACGGATCGATCTCGGGTGCATGTTCGCCCAGCTGGTAAATGGCCATGGATGCGCTCGCAGAAGGTTGGAATGGGGCTATTTTACCGCTCCAGGCCTGGGTCAGCGCCGGCTTTGCCATCGCCCGAAGACCGGCAGATGGGGCCGTGGTACGCGAATTCAACGGGCCGGCGATATAATCGCCTGAACGATCGTACTTTTTTCGAGGCTTCATGAAACTTTCACGCTCTGAATTCGTCACCGTACGCGGCCTGCGCCTTCACGTACGCCATTGGGGAAACGAAGGTGCACCCAAGCTGTTCATGCTGCACGGCTGGATGGATGTGGCGGCCTCGTTCCAGTTTGTCGTCGATGCATTGGCGGGTGACTGGCATGTGATCGCACCGGACTGGCGCGGCTTCGGGCACAGCGACCGCTCGGGCGCCGATACTTACTGGTTCCCGGATTACGTGGCCGATCTCGATGCGCTGCTCGACCGGTTTGCCCCGGACGAGGCCGTGAACCTGCTCGGCCACAGCATGGGCGGCAATATCGCCGGCCTGTATGCGGGCGTGCGGCCGCATCGCGTGGCCAAGCTGATCAACCTGGAAGGTTTCGGCCTGCCGACGACGACAGCGGCGCAGTATCCGAAACGGATGGCCAGCTGGCTCGACGAACTGCGCGCGCCACCCGAGATGCGCGGCTATGCCAGCCTGGACGAGGTGGCGGCGCGCCTGCGCAAGACCAACCCGCGCCTGGCCTACGAGCGCTCGAGCTTTCTTGCTGCGCACTGGTCCGAGCAGGACCGCGACGGCCAGTGGCGCATCCTGGGCGATCCGGCGCACAAGATGACGGGGCCGCTGCTGTACCACGTCGACGAGATCATGGCGGCGTGGTCGGCCATTACGGCGCCGGTGCTGTGGGTCGAGGCCGAGGACACCGACATGTGGCGCTGGATGGGCGCGAAGGAGCAGGCGCGCGCCGAGGTCGATCGCCGTATGGGGTACCTGAAGAACGTCACGGCGCGCATGATGCCGCAGGCGGGGCACATGCTGCATCATGACCAGCCGGAATTGCTGGCGCGCATGATCGAGGACTTCCTCGCTGCGCCGGCAGATTGATGCGCGTACAATGGAGCGTCCATCCCGCCCGTTGATAAGCCCATGCTGAAAGTCGATCTGCACTGCCATTCCAATGTCTCCGACGGTGTCCTAGCGCCATCGGACGTGGCCGCCTACGCCGGCAAGAGTGGCGTGAACGTTTGGGCGCTGACCGACCATGACGAAATCAGCGGCGTGAAGGCGGCGCGCAAGGCAGCCACGGCGCTGGGCATGCGTTTTGTGGCCGGTGTGGAGATCTCGGTCACCTGGGCCAACGACACCGTCCACGTCGTCGGCCTGCAAGTCGATGAAGACAATCCGGCACTGATCGCCGGCCTGGCGGCAACGCGCAATGGCCGCGAAAAACGGGCCCGCGAGATGGCGGCCCAGCTCGAGCAGGCCGGCATTCCCACACCGTACGAAGGCGCGCTGCGTTACGTCGCCAATCCCGACCTGATGTCGCGCACCCACTTTGCGCGTTATCTGTGCGAAATCGGCGTGTGCCGGACAACTTCCGAAGTCTTCCGCCGCTTCCTGACCGAAGGCAAGCCAGGCTACGTGCCGCATCGCTGGGCGACGCTTGGCGAGGCGATGGGCTGGATTCAGGGCGCGGGCGGTATCGCTGTCATTGCGCATCCGGGGCGCTACAAGTTCAGCGACACGGCGCAGGGCGCGATGTTCGACGAGTTCCGCCAACTGGGCGGCACTGCCATCGAAGTCGTGACCGGCAGCCACACGCCGGACCAGTACGGCACCTACGCCGAAGTTGCGCGCCGCTATGGCTTTCTCGCTTCGCGCGGCACCGATTTCCATGCACCCGGCGAATCGCGGGTCGAGTTCGCTGAATTGCCGCCGCTGCCATCCGGCGTGACGCCGATCTGGCACGACTGGTTCTAACACTTTCTCCTGCTTGACCCTACGGCTGCCGCTTCTGCGGCTGGCCGCGCTGCGCCTGTTTTTATAAAGAATTTTCCCACCAGCTCTTGTAAAAGCCGATTTATACTCCAATTGGAGTATATGCAGCGTATGGAGAGCACGATGAAAGCAGTTTTACCCCAACAGAAACTCCCTGACAGCGACAAGGTCACGGTCAATGTCGGCCTGGTCGACCTGGCCCAGGTCGACCTGCTGGTCGAGGAAGGGTTTTATTCCAACCGCACCGATCTGGTGCGCACGGCCATCCGCAACCTGCTCACGCAGCATGCCGACGTGATCCGTCAGACCATCGTGCGCAAGCGCTATGTGATGGGCCTGTACCGCTATTCGGTGCAGGAACTTGAACAACTGGTGGCAGAGGGTCAGCAACTGGACATCCATGTGCTGGGCCTGGCGGTCATCGAAGACAACGTATCACCTGAACTTGCCCGGAATGCGATCGCGTCGATCCAGGTCCTGGGCGCATTTGTTGCATCACCTGCCGTGCGCGCCGCGCTGGCAGATCGCACCCTCACCTAGACTGGATAATGATGAAATCGCTCGACCAATTCATGAACAAGATGATGGCCTCTGCCCGCCTCGTGCAGAACAAGGATGTGGCCTCGGCCACCGCCACGATCCAGCAAGCGCTGGCGCAGGCCGGCCTGATGCCGGGGCAGGGGCAGGGCGCCGCGCCCGCCAGCAAGGACGCCACCGCCTTTGTGGACATCAACCCGGCGCCCGATTGGCAAGCCCAGCTGCGCAAGGGTCAGGCGGCCATGCGCGCCGCCGGCGTCGGTGTCGGCATTGGCATGCCTCTGGATGACGACGTGGCGGTCATGGAAGACATTGCCGGTGGCACGTTCACGGCAGGCGTCTTTTCGAACGCAGCCGGTCGCCGTCGCTACAAGCTGTACATTCCGTCGCAGCCATCGACCATACCGCGCCCGCTGATCGTCATGCTGCACGGCTGCACGCAGAATCCGGATGATTTCGCGCTCGGCACCGGCATGAATCGCCTGGCCGAAGAAGCCAACTGCCTCGTGCTGTATCCCGAGCAGGACAGCGGGTCGAACCGCACGCAGTGCTGGAACTGGTTCGAGGCGGGCAACCAGACGCGCGATGCGGGCGAGCCGGGCATCATCGCCGGGTTGACGCGGCAGATCGTCAAGGAGCACGGCGCCGATCCGGCGCAGGTATTCGTGGCCGGCATGTCGGCGGGCGGGGCGATGGCCGCCGTGCTGGGCGCCGAGTATCCGGACCTGTTCGCGGCAGTGGGCGTGCACTCCGGCTTGCCGGCTGGTAGCGGGCGCGACATGATCACCGGCTTGCAGGCGATGAAGAAGCCGGCCAGGGGGCGCACCTTGCGCGAGGCCGTGCCGGTCATCGTGTTCCATGGCAGCACCGATCACGTGGTGGCGCCGGCCAATGGCGACGCCGTCCTGCAACAGTATGTGGGCGCTCACGCCGGCCTGCACGCTGCGCCGCTGAGCGTGCGTCACGACGATGCAGCCCATGGCGGACGCCGCTGCCGCCGCAGTGTCTGGCGCGATGACGCGGGCCGGGCCATGGCGGAGCAGTGGGTCGTGCACGGAGCAGGGCATGCGTGGGCGGGCGGCAATGCAGCCGGGTCGCATACCGATGCGGCGGGGCCGTCTGCGTCGAAGGAAATGCTGCGGTTTTTCCTGGGAACGAAGCGCTGATGCGGGCTTGTAGTCCGTGCCCTTGAATTTTCCGACAAGAAGCCCAATATTGGCATCTTGTCATCCATTCAGGAGTTGTCCGCCATGAAGCGCATTGTTCTTTTCCTCGCCACCAATCTTGCCGTCGTTCTGGTGCTGACGCTGGTCATGAACGTGTTCGGTCTTGGCCGCGCCGTCTCGGCGCAGGGCATCGATTTCGCTTCACTGGCCGTGATGTCGCTCGTCATCGGCTTTACCGGGTCGTTCATTTCGCTGTTGATCAGCAAACCGATGGCCAAGTGGTCGACCGGCGCGCGCGTGATCGAACAACCGGCCAACTCCACCGAGCAGTGGCTGGTAGGTACCGTGCGTCGCCTTGCTGAGCGCGCCGGCATCGGCATGCCCGAGGTTGCCGTCTACGATGGCGAGCCAAATGCGTTCGCCACCGGCGCATTCAAGAATTCGGCGCTGGTCGCCGTGTCCACGGGCCTGCTGCAGAGCATGAACCAGGACGAAGTCGAGGCTGTCCTGGGCCATGAAGTCGCCCACATCGCCAATGGCGACATGGTCACGCTGACGCTGATCCAGGGTGTGGTCAATACCTTCGTCGTGTTCTTTGCGCGTGTGGTCGGCTTCTTTGTCGACAAGCTGCTGTTCCGTAAAGAGGGCGACGCGCCCGGCATCGGCTATTACGCCACCGTGATGGTCTGTGAAGTCCTGTTCGGCCTGCTTGCCTCGATCATCGTGGCCTGGTTCTCGCGCCAGCGCGAATTCCGCGCCGACGCCGGCGCCGCCAAACTGATGGGCAGCCCGGTGCCGATGCAGCACGCGCTGGCCCGCCTGGGCGGCTTCGCGCCGGGCGCGTTGCCGAAAGCGATGTCGGCATCGGGCATTTCCGGCAGCGGCGGCGGCTGGGGCGCGCTGTTCTCGACCCACCCGCCGATGGAGCAGCGTATCGCCGCGCTCCAGTCGCTGCGCTAACCAATAACAAGGACACCATCCATGGGCCAGTTTTTCCAGATTCACCCTGAAAACCCGCAAGCGCGCCTGATCAAGCAGGCCGCGCAGATCGTCAGCGCCGGCGGCATCGTCGCGCTGCCGACTGATTCCGCGTACGCGCTCGTTTGCCGCCTGGACGACAAGAACGCGGTCGAGAAGCTGCGCCGCATCCGTGGCGTCGATGACAAGCACCACCTGACGCTGCTGGTGCGCGACCTGTCCGAGGTGGCGCAGTATGCGCGCGTGGACAACACGCAATACCGCCTGCTCAAGGCCACGATGCCGGGCCCGTACACGGTGATCCTGGAAGCCACGCGTGAGCTGCCGCGGCGCCTGTCGCACCCGTCGCGCAAGACGATTGGCCTGCGCGTACCGGAAAACCGCATCACGCTGGCGCTGCTCGAAGAACTGGGCGAACCGCTGATCGGCACCACGCTGCAACTGCCGGGCGACGAGCACATGCTGTCCGATCCCGATGAAGTGCGCGAACGCCTCGAAAAGCAGATCGAACTGATCATCGACGGCGGCGCTGGCATGCTGGAAGCCACCACCGTGATCGACCTGACCGGCCCCGAGCCGGTGCTGATTCGCGAGGGCAGGGGCGATCCGGCAGCGTTCGGCCTGTAATCAGCCGGGCTGCAGCCTTCAAGGCTGCCTTAAGTATTCCACCGGTCAAGTACGCGCCGCGCTCTGATAGAATCAGCCCCCATGGAAGAAACGATTCGCACCCTCGCGGTGTATGCGCTGCCGGTCCTGTTTGCAATCACGCTGCACGAAGCTGCCCACGCCTACGCTGCCAAGTACTTTGGCGACAACACCGCCTATTCGCAGGGGCGCATGAGCCTCAATCCGTTGGTGCACATCGACATCTGGGGCACGATCGTGATCCCGGTTCTGATGTTCCTGTTCACGCCGTTCGTGTTCGGCTATGCCAAGCCGGTGCCCGTCGAATTCGGGCGTCTGCGCAACCCGAAGCGCGATATGGCGTGGGTGTCTCTGGCCGGCCCGTTTGCCAACTTCGTCATGGCCGTGCTGTGGCTGATCATGGGCGTGCTGCTCGTGTTCTTCCAGGTGGGCGAAGAATTTCCGCACAAGATGGCGCAGGCCGGCATCTTCACGAACCTGTTGATCATGGCCTTCAACCTGCTGCCGATCCCGCCGCTCGATGGTGGCCGGGTCGTCACGGCGATGCTGCCGCACCGCGCGGCCTACGCATTCGCGCGCATCGAACCCTACGGCTTCTTCGTCGTGCTGGCGCTGGTGATGCTCAAGGTCGTCGGTTACTGGCTTACGCCGGTGATGGCGCTGGGTGGCTATCTGGTGCAGCTGGCGGCCACGCCATTCACGTTCTTCCTGCTCTGAGCCGATGAGCACCGGCGTTCACATGGCGGCCTTGCCCGCGTCGCCCTGGGTAGCGCGCTTCGTGCCCCTGGCGCGGCCCGGCGAAGCGCTCGACCTGGCCTGCGGCAATGGGCGCCACACGCGCCTGCTCGCGGCGCAAGGTTTCAAGGTGCTGGCGGTTGATCGCAATCCGGCCGCGCTGGCCGCCAGCGCGGGCGAGGGCGTAACGACCATGGCCTGCGATCTCGAAGCTGATGGCGCAACCTGGCCCTTCGAGGCCGGGCGCTTCGCCGTCATCGTCGTCACCAATTACCTGCACCGGCCGCTGTTCGCGCAGATCGCGGCCAGCCTGCGGCCCGACGGCATCCTGATCTACGAAACCTTCGCGCAAGGTAACGAGGTCTATGGCAAACCATCGAATCCGGCCTTCCTGCTCGCGCCCGGCGAACTGCTGGCGCTGGCCCATGAGGGCGGCCTGCAGGTGCTGGCGTACGAGGATGGCCACGTAGAGCGGCCCCATCCGGCGCAGGTGCAGCGCCTGTGCGCCGCCGGTCATGCATACCGCAAAACCGAGGCCCGGCTCGACCATATTGTGGTCAGGAATGAACCATAGGGGCGGGCTATCCGCTACAATCAGATTTTTAAATGAATGGCACGGTCCAAAGATTATGATTAAGGGCAGTATCGTAGCAATCGTCACCCCGATGTTCGAAGATGGCACCGTCGACCGCGACGCCCTGCGCGCGCTGATCGACTGGCATATCGCCGAAGGTACCGACGCGATCGTCATCGTGGGCACGACCGGCGAATCGGCGACGCTGTCGCCGGAAGAGCATTGCGAACTCGTCAAGCTGGCCGTCGACCACGTCGCCGGCCGCATCCCTGTCATCGCCGGTACCGGCGGCAATTCGACCGTGGAAGCCATCGCGCTGACCCGTCACGCGAAAAGCGTCGGTGCCGATGCCTCCCTGCAGGTCGTGCCGTACTACAACCGGCCGACGCAAGAGGGCATGTACCGCCACTTCCGCACCATCGCCGAAGCCGTCGACCTGCCGATCATCCTGTACAACGTGCCGGGCCGTACCGTGGCCGACATGGCCAACGAGACGGTCGCGCGCCTGGCGCCGATCGAGAACATTGTCGGCATCAAGGACGCCACCGGCAATATCGGGCGCGGCATCGAACTGCTCAAGATGGTCGACAAATCGTTCGCCGTGTATTCGGGCGACGATCCGACCGCGATGGCGCTGATGTTCTGCGGCGGCGCCGGCAATATCTCGGTCACCGCCAACGTGGCGCCACGCGCGATGCACGAGCTCTGCGTGGCTGCCATGAACGGCGACATCGCCCGCGCGCTCGAGATTAACAACCGCGTGCTCGGCCTGCACGCCAAGCTGTTCGTCGAACCGAATCCGGTGCCCGTCAAATGGGCACTGGCCGAGATGGGCAAGATGCCGGCCGGCCTGCGCCTGCCGCTCGCGCCGCTGTCCTCCCAATACCACGAGATCGTACGTGCCGCCCTGGTGGAAGCCGGCGTTCATTCCCCATCCTGAATCCGCAAGGGTTCGGGTTACTGACCTGATATCGAACGACATGACTATTCGCAAGACTAAGAATTCCAACGGCGCATCCCTGATCAACGCTCCTGCCGTCGCCCGTGTGCTCTCGCTCACGGTCATCGCGTTCAGCCTGACGGCCTGCACCACGATTTTCGGTGGCGACAAGGTCGACTACAAAGGCGCCAAGAAAGCTGCACCGCTGGACGTGCCGCCTGACCTGACCAAATTGCAGCGCGATAACCGCTATGCGATCCCCGACGGCCGCGGTGTTGCCACGGCATCCGAATTCCAGCAGGGCCAGGCAGCAGCAGCTGCGAGCGGCGTGCCTGCGGTGGCCGGTGTCTCGGCCTCCGGCCAGCCGATCGGCCCGATCTCGACCGATGCTGTCAGCGTGCAGCGCAATGGCGACCAGCGCTGGCTGGTGGTCAAGCAGACGCCTGAACAGCTGTGGCCGCAACTGCGCCAGTTCTGGGAAGAGCAGGGCTTCGCACTTGAGACCGAGTCGGCCACCACCGGCACCATGGAAACCGCCTGGGTCGAGAACCGCTCGAAGATCCCGCAGGACTTCGTCCGTCGCGCCATCGGCCGTGTGTTCGACAGCGCTTATTCCACCGGCGAGCGCGACAAGTTCCGCACGCGCCTCGAGCGCCTGCCAGATGGCTCGACCGAGATCTGGGTCAGCCACCGCGGCGCCGAAGAAGTCCTGACCGGCCCACAAAGCGAAACCACGACCTGGACCGTGCGTCCCAACGATCCGGGTCTCGAGTCGCAATACCTGAGCCGTATCGTTGCGCTGCTGACGGGTGCGAAAGAAGTCGCCCCGGCCGAAGCCATGGTCGCCAACGCGCCGCTGGCACCGCAGCACGCCAAGCTGGTGGGCGACAAGGTCGAAGTCGATGAAGGATTCGACCGCGCATGGCGCCGTGTCGGCCTGGCGCTCGATCGCGTCGGCTTCACCGTCGAAGACCGCGACCGCGTACAGGGTATCTACTTCGTGCGCTACGTCGATCCGGATGCGGGCGAGACCAAGGATGGCTTCTTCAAGCGCCTCTTCACGTTCGGCAAGTCGGAAGACGACGCCAAGGAAGCGCAGCGCTACCGCGTGCTGGTCAAGGCCGCACAAGGTGCGAACGTCAGCGAAGTGTCGGTGCAGACCAACGACGGCAAGGCAGAAACCTCGCCAACGACGACCAAGATCCTGACCCTGCTGAACAACGAGCTGAAGTAAGCCTCGCAGCGGCAACAAAAAAACCGGCCAACTGGCCGGTTTTTTTATGCGTCGTAGGGTGGACGGCTATGCCGTCCACGCGTTCTGATCAACTACATCTTGTGGCGCTTCACCGTTTGTTGAACGCGTGGACGGGAAACCCGTCCACCCTACGCCACTCCAGCATCCTGTTCCATCAAGCACAGACGTAAAAAAACCGGCCCGCAGGCCGGTTTCTTCATTACCGAGTAACGAATTACTTGGTGGTAGCAGCAGCGTCAGCAGCTTGCGTAGCCGAGGTCTGAGCAGCAGCAGCAGCGTCGGTTGCGGTGGTTGCAGCAGCAGCAGCGTCGGTTGCAGCAGCGTCAGCAGCAGCAGCAGCTGGAGCGGTTGCGTCAGCAGCTGGCATGGTTGCGTCAGCAGGAGCGACGACAGCAGCTGGGGTTTCGGTCACTGGTGCGACTGGAGCTTCTTCTTTCTTAGCGCAAGCAGCCAGGGTAACAGCGAACAGGGAAGCGATCAGCAGGGATTTTTTCATGGTTTTTTCCTTAGTATTTACAAAAGTAGAACTACTTGATACGAATAATAATTACCGGTAATTATTTCTCGATGGAATTCTCGTGCCTTCACAAATAGCAAGACTGCCACGGGCGCAACGGAACCTTCCTGATTGATATTATAGACAATTTTACAGTTTCGCAATAGCGAACACATGCCGTGGTGTAAGAATTTTCCGCTTTGATAAGCTTCATATTGTTACAAGATGCTACGTACATGACGGAATGCCTGAAAAGTAACTATCAGGCAACGGCTCATGCTGGCTGGATGCCCTACAGCCCGGTGGTCGTCGGCTGCAGTGTTGGCCGCGATGCTTCCCAGATTGCATCGAATCGATGCTGTGGCACATCGACAGCGTGCGGATCATCGAAGTTGGCTTCGCCACGCATGTGGTCGCTGTGGAAGCGTCGCACCACATGCTGTTCGTCGGCGATGCAGAACGAGTCGGTCAGCTGGCGCAGGTTCTTCGGGCTCTGGCGGCATTCGCAGGCATGGCCGTAGTCGCGCAGCAGACGCACGAAGCGCGGGAAATGGCGTTCGATATGGCCCGGCTCGTGCAGGGCCAGGCGCAAGGTGCCGCCCCGTTGCAGGAACGCGCGCAGCGCCGCATCCACCTGGACAGCGCCCAGCGCGAACACGGCACCATCCGGATCGAACAGGCGCAGGCTGTGCTGCGCGGCCGTCACGATGGCGAGAAACTGCGCCTCGCAATCGCGCCGGGTGTCGAACGGGATGGCGCGCGCGTCCATGGTCAGCCCAGCTCGACCCAGCCGTCCTGGTACCAGGCGTACAAGGATTCGGTGACGTCGTCGGTGGCCTTGCCAAGCGTGGCGCCATCGATGCGGCGGTCGTTGGCCAGCACGTCGAGTACCACCTTGTCGGCGCGGCCAGCGGCCAGCGATTCGCCGTTGATGAAGACGTTCTTGCCGCGGTACAGCATCAGCGTCTTGCTCGACAACTTGACGCCGCGCTTGGCTGCCGTTTCCATGAAGCGCCCGAAGGTCAGCGGTTTGGCAGGCGGCGTGAAGAACACATTGTGCTTCGGCTCGGACATGTGCTCGCCGAGGAAGATGGTGACGTCTTCTTCGTCCCAGCGCACCTTGTTGAGTTCTTCGGTGACGGTGGCGAGCATGTGCTTCGGAATCTCGGCCGGGTTCTTTGTTTCTTGCAGTTCCGGATCGGCGTAGCGACCCGGCAGGTCGATGGAATCGGCCATGAATTGCAGGAAGGATTCGCCCAGTTCCTGGAACGACGGCGAGCGGAAGCCGATCGAATAGGTCATGCATTCGCCTTCGGCGATGCCGTCGTGCGCGTACTGTGGCGGCAGGTACAGCATGTCGCCCGGCTCGAGCACGAATTCTTCTTCGGCCTCGAAATTGGCCAGGATCTTGAGCGGCAAGCCCTCGATGATCGTCAGGTCCTGCTGCGCGCCGATGCGCCAGCGGCGCTTGCCGTGCGCCTGCAGCAGGAACACGTCGTACGAGTCGTAATGGGGGCCGACGCCGGCGCCATCGGTGGCAAAGCTCACCATCAGGTCGTCCAGGCGGGCATCCGGCACGAAGCGGAACTGGCGCAGCAGCTCGTCGGCGCGCTCGTCATGCAGGTTCACACCCTGGACCAGCATCGTCCAGTTGGGCTCGCTGCGGGCGGGCAAGTCGGTGAGGGGGCCGTGCTGCATGTCCCACTCGCCGTCGCGCAGCGAGACCAGGCGCGATTCGACATGGTTCAGCGCGGCCAGCTCGGCCAGCTTCTCGAACTTGAGCAGCGGCTTGAAGCCGGGGATGGCGCCACGGATCAGCAGCGGTTTCTTGTGCCAGTAATCGCGCAGGAATTCAGCGGGGGAAAGATTCCCTAAAAGCGGTAGTTTTTTCATGCGACATTATAACCAGCCGAAGCGGGCCCTAGACCCATCGAGAGTATAATCCGCAGCTCACAATGAAAGGATGGACGATGAAGATTGCTAAAGACACAGTCGTGACGGTTAACTACAAACTGTCGGATGCCCAGAACAATCTGATCGAGGAGGGCTCCCAGCCGATGGTGTACCTGCACGGCGGCTACGAGAATACCCTGCCGAAGATCGAAGAAGAGCTGGACGGCAAAGAAACCGGCTACGCCTCGACGATCCAGGTAGAACCGGACGACGCATTCGGCGACTACGAGCCAGAGCTGGTGAAGGTCGAAGAGCGTTCGCGCCTGCCGGAACCGATCGAAATCGGCATGCAGTTCGAAGGCGTGGCCGAAAACGGTGATGACGATCCGGTGATTTTCACCGTGACCGAAATCGCTGACGACAAGGTCGTCCTGGATGGCAACCATCCACTGGCCGGCATGGCACTGCGCTTCGACCTGTCCGTGGTCGATGTGCGCGCTGCGACCGCTGAAGAAATCCAGCACGGTCACGTGCATGGCGCCGGCGGTCATCATCACGAGATCGATGACAGCGATGATGGCGATCACTTCCGTAGCCAGCCGCTGCAGTAATCCGGTTGGTACGCGGCCACCGCATCACGCGGTGGCCGCGTTTGCATCAAGCCTCTGTTTTACTGCTTCGCGTCCACCACCGTGAACGCCGCATCCTTCCCCAGCATCACGTTCACCTCGACGGCTTTGGTTCCCACCGACAGCTGGCCCAGATTATCCTTCCACGTAATGTGCGGCGTGCGGCCACCCGGCGCGCTGCTGTCGACCAGCAGCACCTTGCCATCGAACTTGACTGCCTGCGCCTGGATCTGACGCCGCGCCGCTTCGAACCCGTCGCGTTCGGCCGGCGCGCGCCGCAACAGGCCGCGCAGACCCGCCGGCTGATCGAGATGGAACGGGCGCACGGCCCCTTCCGAGAACAGCACCAGCGCCTGCGCCTTGTCGCTGCGTGCCATCGCGAACAGGCGATTCAGCCAGAAGCGGTTGGCCACGGCCCGGTCTTCGTATTCGCTGTTGCGGCCCGCCGCCGGCAGGAAGTGGTTGTTCGCGGCCGGCAGATTGATGGTGGCGTACAGCACCTTGTCCACCTTCCAGTGTGCGTTTTCGGCGTAGCTGCGAAAACGCGGGCTGGCCGACAGCTGCGTCAGGTGGATCCTGGTTGCGCCAAGCGATTCGGGCTCGCCGTACAGCAGTTCGCGCAGGCGATTCAGGCGCTCGATCGCATTGGTGCGCTTGGCCGAGTTGCGGCAGCCGGTCCAGTCGCTGCCGGCCAGTGACACGATCACGGGCCGCTTGGCATGCTCGAACAGGTCGCGCCGCTGCTGGTACAGCTTGTCGCCGCAGCTTTCGTTTTCGCCCTTGATGCCGGTGAGGACCACGAACGACACCGATTTTTCGGACGAATCGGCCAGCGCCTGCTTCAGGCGTGCGTCGCTTTCGGCGGCGGCGTCATTGCCGACCACGGCGAAGCGGTGCGCGGGGCGCTCTTCCTTGTCCTTGGCCGCCAGCGGCGCGCAGGCCAGGGCGACCGCCAGCAGGGCGGAGCAGGCAATGACCGGGCGCGAAATGGACATCAGGCAGCCAGCCGTTTCAGCTCGTACAGCCGTTCGAGCGCTTCGCGCGGCGTCAGCGCGTCCGGATCGATGGCGTCGAGCGCGTCGCGCAGGCCGTCATCCTGGACCTCTGCCACGACTGGCGCCGGGGCCTCGTCGAGATCGTGCTCGGGCAGCGGCGCGGCGAACAGGTCGCGCTGCGGCGTGCCACCGGCGGCCTGCGCTTCCAGGCGCGCCAGGTGCTTGCGCGCGGCCTTGATCACCGGCTGCGGGACGCCGGCCAGCTGCGCCACCTGCAAGCCGTAGCTTTGCGACGCCGGGCCATCCTGCACCGCATGCAGGAACACGATGCTGTCCTTGTGCTCGACCGCCGACAGGTGCACGTTGTAGGCGCTCGGGTACGATTCCGGCAATTGGGTCAGCTCGAAGTAGTGGGTCGCGAACAGCGTGAAACTGCGGCTCGTGTCGATCAGGTGGCGCGCGATGGCCCACGCCAGCGCGAGACCATCGAAGGTCGAGGTGCCGCGCCCGACTTCATCCATCAGCACCAGCGAATGCTCGGTGGCGCCGTTGAGGATCGCGGCCGATTCGGTCATCTCGACCATGAAGGTCGAGCGGCCGTTGGCCAGGTCGTCGCTGGCGCCGATGCGGGTGAAGATGCGGTCGATCGGCCCCAGCGTGGCTTCTGCCGCCGGCACATAGCTGCCGACATACGCGAGCAGCGTGATCAGCGCGACCTGGCGCATGAAGGTCGATTTACCGCCCATGTTCGGACCGGTGATCAGGAGCAGGCGGCGCTCGTTGGAGAAGCGGCAATCGTTGGCGATGAAGCGCTCGATCTGGTTCTCGACCACCGGATGGCGGCCTTCGATGATGTTCAGGCACGGCGCATCGACCAGCTGCGGTGCGCACCAGCCATGGCGCAGCGCGTGGCTGGCCAGCGCGACCAGCACGTCGGCCTGCGCGATCGCGCGCGCGATGGTTTGCAGGACGCCGATGTGTGGCGCGAGCTGCGCCAGCAAGTCGTCGTACAGGATTTTCTCGCGCGCCAGCGCGCGGTCCTGCGCCGACAGCGCCTTGTCTTCGTACGCCTTCAGTTCGGGCGTGATGTAGCGTTCGCAGTTCTTCAGCGTCTGGCGGCGGCGATAATCGTCCGGCACCTTGGTCGCCTGGCCATTGGTGACTTCGATGTAGAAGCCGTGCACGCGGTTGTACTCGACGCGCAGGTTGGCGATGCCGGTACGGGCGCGCTCGCGTGTTTCAAGGTCGACGAGGAACTGGCCGGCATTCTCGGACAGCGCCTGCAGTTCATCGAGTTCCGCATCGTAGCCGCGCGCGAACACGCCGCCATCGCGGATCATCGCGCTCGGCTCTTCGAGCACGGCGCGCACCAGCAGGTCGAGGCAATCGGCGGGCGTGGCAAGGTCGTCATGCAGCTCGCGCAGCAGCGATGTATCGCCCGGCACGAAGCAGCGCGCCACCAGCTCGCGCAGCATCGGCAAGGCCTTGAGGCCATCGCGCAGGCTCGCCAGGTCGCGCGGGCGCGCGCTGAGCAGTGCCACACGCGTGGTGATGCGCTCGATGTCCGGCACCTGCGCCAGCGTCGGCGACAGGTTGTCGATGGCGTCCGCCTGCAGCAGCGCGGCGATCGACTGGTGACGGCTGCGCGCGATCGACTGGTCGCGGCGCGCGTGGTGCAGCCAGTGGCGCAGCATGCGCGAACCCATCGCCGTGCGGCAGCCGTCGAGCAGCGAAAACAGCGTCGGCGACTCTTGCCCGCGAATGGTTTCGGTCAGCTCCAGATTGCGGCGCGTGGCGGCATCCAGGCCGATGTATTCGTTCTCGTTCTCGCACGCCAGCCCGCGCACGTGCTGCAGCCCGCGGCCTTGCGTCGCCTGGGCATAGCGCAGCAGCGCGCCGGCCGCGCCGAACGCGGCGCCCAGGCCATCGGCGCCAAAGCCCGTGAGCGTGGCGACCTTCAATTGTTCGAGCAGCGCGCCGTGGCCCTTGACCACGTCGAAGTGCCATTCCGGCACGCGCTGGGTGTGCACGGTGGATGCGCCATCGTCGAACATGTCGCCGCAATCGGCGCGCAGGATTTCCGCCGGCGCGATGCGCTCGAGTTCATGCGCCAGACGCGCCTCGATGGCGCGCGCGTCGCCCGAAAATTCCATCAGGCGCAGATTGCCGCTCGCCAGCGACAACCAGGCCAGACCCGCAGTGACGGTCTTGCGCTGGGTTTGCAGGCACAGGGCCAGCAGCGGGCGCTCGGCTTTTTCGGGCAGCAGGTCGGAATCGGTCAGGGTGCCTGGCGTGACGACGCGCATGACCTTGCGTTCGACCGGACCTTTGGATAGCGCAGGGTCGCCAATCTGCTCGCAGATCGCACACGACTCGCCCAGCTTCACCAGTTTGGCCAGATAGCCATCGAGCGAGTGGAACGGCACCCCGGCCATCTTGATCGGATTGCCCTCGGACTTGCCGCGCGCGGTCAGCGTGATGCCCAGCACGCGCGAGGCTTTTTCGGCGTCGTCGAAGAACAGTTCGTAGAAGTCGCCCATGCGGTAGAACACCAGCATGTCGGGGTAGTCGGCTTTGATGCGCAGGTACTGCTGCATCATCGGGGTGTGCTTGTCGGTCGCGCTGTTCTTGACGGCTGCGGCGTTGATTTCAGTGGGAACGGTGGTCATTTCTTCGGATTGGGTACGGCGAGGCAGAGGCTGGCCAGAGCTGCGTATTTTACCGCGATTGACGCTGCGCGCGGCACAGCTGGGGTCAGGTCTGACATTCGGACACAACCTCAGCCTTAGCCGCATCCCAGGGTATCTTGTGCTGATCAGCATGGCACCGTGTCAGGTAGTTCCAACTACTCTACTGTCGAGTTCGTGTCCGAATGTCAGACCTGACCCCGGCTTTTTCGGCTTTTTGCGGGTCGCGCGATATTACGCGTAGCCGAGCGTACCTTCGACGGCCACGCGATTGCTGCACAGCACGACAAAACTGCCGGGGACTTCGCAGGCCATCAACGTTGCCGAAGCACCGAGCGGCACTGCGCGTTTAAAGCGGCACGCCAAACTCGTAACGCGACGATTGGTCGATTGTTCGAACGCTGCGCAGACGCGTGCCATGGTTTCCATGCCGTGGATGATCGGCGCATGCATCCCCATCAGCCGCGCACTCCATGGCCACAGATGAATGGGATTCCAGTCCCCAGACAAGGCCGCATAGCGGCGCCCTGCATCGGCGGCTACGAACCATTCTGCGATGAAGTTGCCTGCGGGCATGATCGAAGGTGAGGCGGAAGCATGCCTGCCGCGTTTCCCGCGTTTGATCAGGTACCGGCTGGTGCAGGTGAAGACCGTTTTTCCATCAGCGCTTGCCACTGTCTCCAGCACACATTCGACGGCGCCATTGTCCCCGGGTTGCGGCATCGACAATGTGGTCACGAGCATCAGCGGCGCATCAGTGCGTACCTCGCAATGCATCGCGAGATCGTTCGACACATGAATCAATCCGACAATCCGAAACGGGATGGCCCGATCAAGCATCGTCGCCAGTTGCGCGCGTTGCGCCAGCAGATAGAGGTAGGTCAGCGGCACGGGGCCGGGCGGGAAGCCGAATGCATCGCTGTAGCGCCGCACGTGATCGGCATCGATCCGGTCCAGCCGGTAGCTGGCCTGGACCAATTCCGCCGACACCCGCGCGGGCCGCTTGAACAATGCCCGCACCAGCGGCCAGGCACTGGCCCTGGGCAGGGCAGGGAAGGATGACGGGGACGGGCTATTCATCGATGCAGCATACCGTGTCGTCGCCCGTCCCCGTTAATACAGCACCGAGACTCAGGCTGCTGCCTTGACCCGCGCCGTAATATGCGCCAGCGCCTCATCGACCTGGTCGATCAGGATCAGGCACAAGTCGCCATCACCCAGACGCGAGAGCGCCCGGTCAATCGCCACGAACTCGCCATTGATTTCTTCGACGTGGCCCGTGCGCGTCGCATTGCTCAGTCCAGCGCGCAGCAGCGCAATGACTTCGCCGTCGGCGCGGCCACGCTGGCACTGGTCCTGATACAGCAGCACGTCGTCGAATGCCGCGCCCAGGATTTCGGTCTGCTGCGTGATGTCCTGGTCGCGCCGGTCGCCGGCGCCGCTGATCACCACCGAGCGGCGCTTGGCCGGCATGCTTTCCACTGCATTGACCAGCGCGGCAATGGCATCCGGATTGTGGCCGTAGTCAGCGATCACGGTCGCGCCCTTGTAGTCGAACACGTTGAAACGCCCCGGCGCATTGTCGCTCTCGCCGACGAAGGTCTTCAGGCCCAGGCGGATCGCATCCCACGACGTGCCCACGCCCCACGCTGCAGCCACCGACGCCATCACGTTCTCGACCTGGAAGCCCACCACCCCACCGCGCGTGATCGGCACTTCCTTCAGGTCGATGCGTTCGACGAACGATTCCTGCGCCGCCACCAGATAGCCTTCTTCGACGAAGACGACGCGGCGGCCCTGCGCGCGGTGCATCGCCATGACGGGATTGCCCACGTCCTGCGCGAAGAACGTGACGTCGCCGCGCGTCCTTTCGGCCATTGCCGCCACGGTCGGATCGGCGGCGTTGAGCACCGCCATGCCGCCGACGGCCACGTTCTGCACGATCACGCGCTTGAGCACGGCCAGGTCTTCGAGCGTGGTGATGTAGTTCAGGCCCAGGTGGTCGCCCGAGCCGATATTGGTCACCACCGCGACCTGGCACTTGTCGTAGGCCAGGCCTTCGCGCAGCAGGCCGCCGCGCGCCGTCTCGAACACGGCCGCGTCGACGTCAGGGTGCAGCAGCACGTTGCGCGCGCTGCGCGGGCCGCTGCAATCGCCGCTTTCGATGCGGCGGCCTTCGATGTACACACCGTCGGTATTGGTCATGCCGGTGCGCAGGCCGGACGCCGTGAGCAGGTGCGCGATCAGGCGCACGGTGGTCGTCTTGCCGTTCGTGCCGGTGACGGCCACGATCGGGATGCGGCCGTCGTCGCCGTCCTTGAACAGCGTGTCGACGATCGCTTCGCCGATCGGGCGCGGTTTGCCGAACGATGGCGCCAGGTGCATGCGCAGGCCCGGCGCGGCGTTGACTTCGACGATGCCGCCGTTCTGGTCTTCGATCGGTTGCAGGACGCTGTCGCAGACCAGGTCGACGCCGCAGATATCCAGGCCGATCATGTGGGCGGCAGCGACGGCGCGCGCCGCGACTTCCGGGTGCACGTCGTCGGTCACGTCGGTGGCCGAGCCGCCGGTGGACAGGTTCGCGTTATTGCGCAGGACGACGCGCTGGCCGATGGCGGGCACCGAGTCCGGGCTCAAGCCGTTCTGGGCCAGCGTGCCGATGGCGATGTCGTCGAAGCGGATCTTGGTCAGCGACGTGCCGTGGCCATCGCCGCGGCGCGGATCCAGGTTGACCTGCTCGACCAGCTCGCGCACGCTGCGCTCGCCATCGCCCACCACCTGTGGCGGTTCGCGGCGCGCGGCGGCCACCAGCTTGTCGCCCACCACCAGCAGGCGGTAGTCGTGGCCCGGCAGGTAGCGCTCGACCAGGATGTCGTCGCGGAATTCGCTGGCGGCCTTGAAGCCGGCGTCCAGCTGCTCGCGCGTGGTGACGTTGACGGTCACGCCCTTGCCCTGGTTGCCGTCCTTCGGCTTGATCACGACCGGCAGGCCGATCTCCATCGCGGCAGCCCACGCGTCATCGGGGTCGGAGACGCCGCGGCCCTGTGGCACCGGCACGCCGGCCGCGTCGAGCAGCTTCTTGGTCAGCTCCTTGTCCTGCGCGATCGATTCGGCAATTGCGCCGGTGGCGTCGATCTCGGCGGCCTGGATGCGGCGCGCGCGGCTGCCCCAGCCGAACATGACCATGCTGCCTTCGGTCAGGCGGCGGAACGGGATGTTGCGGGCCACGGCGGCCTGCACGATCGAGCCGGTCGACGGGCCCAGGCGCACGTCTTCATCCGTCGCGCGCAGTTGCGCCAGCGCGGCGGGCACGTCGAACGGGGTGTCGTTGCGGGCAGCTGCGATCAGCTGCTGCGCGAGTTCGAGGGCCTGGCGGCCGACGTCTTCTTCGCTGTATTCGACAACGACCTGGTAGATGCCGGTTTCCAGCGTGGCGGTGGTGCGGCTGAAGGTCACCGGGCAGCCGGCTTCCGCTTGCAGGTGCAGCGCGACCAGTTCGAGCACGTGGGCCAGCGGGATCGTTTCATAGTGGCCGAACGGCTGCAGGCCGCCGATCTGCGGGAAGCGTACGCGCAGGCGCGATTCGAAACCGGGCAGTTCGCCGATGGATTGTTCCTCGGGCGTGCACGTCACGATCGCCTCGACCGAGGTGTGGTGGCTCCAGAGATTGGGGCCACGCAGGGCCCGTACGCGAGATACTTCCATAAACCGTCATTCCTTTCGCGGGCCGCGCACCGTGCGCACATGCGCGGGGGCGGGCACCAGGCCCGGCAGGTCGCCGGGCAATGTCATTCAATAGGTCGTTTGTTTTGGTGTCGCGTCGAACGCGCGCAGGCCGCCGCACAGCAGGTCACTCGGCACGCCAAGCGCCCACGCCGCTGCCACTGCCGCCAGCACGTTTTCGGGGTACTTCACGGTCGACGGCTTCATCGTGTCCAGCGTGTTCAGACGCGTCTCGGCGTCGCCTTCGGCCAGCATGATGCGGCCGTCACGGACGAACACGATGCGCTCACCGGCCGCGCGGTGCGCTGCCAGCACCGCATGGTGTTCGTCGAAGGCGTAGAAGATCACGCCGCCGTCGCACAGTTCGGCCAGCGCCGCGACCTGCTCGTTGGCGGCGTTGAGTACGGCCACGCCCTCCGGCAGGATCACGTCGACCTGGGTGCGGATCACGTTGCGCAGTGCGTCGTCATCATGGATATGGAATTCTGCCAGGTCGGCCAGACCCGCCATGTCGGTCACGACGCCCACGGTGCAGCGGTCGTACGGCAGGCCGTCCTGCAGGATCGAGCGGGCGTTCGATTCGAACACCGCCGTCTGCACGTTACGGTTGATCAGGATGCGCTGGCCGGCTTCGACGCTCGTGCTGTCGCGGTTCGAGATCACGCGCGCATTCAGGTACAGGCCTTCGCCGTTGGCCACGCCGACCTCTTTGCCGGTGATGTTGACCAGGCAGCCGATCAGGCGCGTGATCAGGCTGCAGCCGAGCGAGCCGGTCACGCCGACCACCGGGATGCGCGCTGTTTCTTCCGGCGCGAACAGGTGTTCGATGATGTCCTTGCCGACGTTGCGCGCGGTGCCGCTGGCCGGCTTGGTGTGGGCGAGCAGGCCCGGGCTGGCATTGACTTCGATGATCGCGCCACGCTGCTCGAGCAGCGGGCGGCCGATGTCTTCGCACACCAAGTCGATGCCGGCGATGTCCAGGCCGACGATACGCGCGGCCAGCGCGGCGGCATGCGCGACGTCCGGGTGCAGCTGGTCGGTGACGTCATCGGCGACGTTGCCGTTCATCTGGATCAGCACCTTATGGCCGGCAGGCGGCACCGAATCCGGCGTCAGGCCCTGGCGCTTGAGCTGCAACTGGTTTTCTTCGCTCTTGCGCGGCTCGACGGGGCTGAGCGGGAATTCTTCGCTCTCGCCACGGCGCGGGTCGGTGTTGATCTGGCTGTCGCACAGCTCGGCCACGTTCTGGCGGCCATCGCCCGTTACCCACAGCGATTCGCCGCGCGCGACGGCAACGACCTTGCGGCCGACCACCAGCAGGCGGTGCTCGCTGCCCGTGATGAAGCGCTCGACCAGCACCGAGCGGCTTTCGCCTTCTTCGGAGGCGATCAGGTAAGCGGCCCGCACTTCGGCTTCGGTATTCAGGTTCAGCGAGACGCCGCGGCCGTGATTGGCGTCAACCGGCTTGACGACCACCGGCAGGCCGATGTCCTGCGCTTCTTCCCACGCTGCGTCGGCGCTGCGCGCGATGGCGCCTTCCGGCACCGGCACGCCGCACGAGGCGAGCAGGTTCTTGGTCATGTCCTTGTCGCTGGCAATGCCTTCGGCAATCGCGCTGGTGCGGTCGGTCTCGGCGGTCCAGATGCGGCGCTGCGCGGCGCCGTAACCCAGTTGCACCAGATTGCCGTCGGTCAGGCGGATCGACGGGATGCGGCGGTCGGTGGCGGCGTCGACGATGTGCGCGGTCGACGGGCCCAGGCACAGGCGGTCGACCATGTCGGTCAGGCGGGCAATCGCGGCGGGCAGGTCGAACGGCTCGTCGTTGATCGCGGCCATCATCAGGCGATGGGCGACTTCCAGCGCGGCGCGCCCGACGACGTTATCCCGCGTGCGGAAGGCCATCTTGTAGACGCCATGCTCACCGGTGGAGCGGGTCTTGCCGAAGCCCGTCTTCATGCCGGCCAGGCTCTGCACTTCGAGCACGACGTGTTCGAGGATGTGGCCGGCCCAGGTACCTTCGTTCAGGCGCTCGATGAAGCCGCCGTGGTAACCGACGCCGCAGTGGTGTTCGATCAGGCCGGGCAGCCAGGTGGTCAGGCGCGTCGTGAACCCGGGGAGCAGATTCGACGGATAGTCTTCCAGTTCGCCGATGTCGAGCCAGGCCTCGAGCACGGGACGGTAGGTCCAGATGTTCGGTCCCGCCAGATAAGTAATGCGCAGGAATTTGATATCGTTCTTTTTCGTCATGTAAATACGTTGGTCACCTGGCGCTACTCCCACACCGGCGACTTGTCCTTGTATGCCTGAGGTGTCACTACGTTAGCGAAAGGCCGCCAATCGCAGCGCACATCAGCGCTGATCCTATCCAGTTGCTGCTTTTACTTAGCCGCAATATTTTCGTCAAAACACATTTCGTGTCATCCAAACTCTGCCCAAAAACGTTCTAGCGCTCTGTAGAGCGTTTCATGCTTGGCATAACAACAACCGCCGCTCGCTTTACCCATACCGAATCTTTGCCGAATTAAAGCCCGTTTCGGGCGCAAACCATGACAACAAAACAACTTGCCAATCCGTCGTCGCTGGCAATAGCCGCCAATTTCTTGCCAGATAACTGGGAAAGTGACGTCGCGAAACAGCTTGCATCAGGGGAAAACGTTTTAAGCAGCGTTGAGGTTGACCTCGATGCGAAATTACATTTCTCAAAAGGATTAGTTTTGGTGACCGACCGGCGCCTTCTGGCGCGCGCGCCGGGCGAAACGGCGTGGCGCGACTGGTCATACCGCGAAGGACTGGCGCTGCGCCACCACGACCATGCCGGTGTCGGGCATCTCGAACTGACCGATGCGCACGGGCTCCTGGCCAGCTGGCGCTTCACGCTGGGCCAGAACCTGCACGCCGTGCGTGTGGCCGACCAGTTCCAGGATCAAATGGAAAGCGCGCTGACGGGCGTGGCCATCCAGCCGCCCGAGCAGCATACTTGTCCAAGTTGCAAGGCGCCTCTCGACGCCGACCAGGACGATTGCCCGATCTGCGAAAAAGTTCTGCACACGCCACCATCGACGTGGACGCTGTTCCGCCTGTGGCGCTTCGCCAAGCCGTATCAGGGGCAGTTGTTCCTGGGCTTCTTGCTGATGCTGGGCTCGACCGGCGCACACATGATTCCGCCGTACCTGACGATGCCGCTGATGGACAATGTCCTGATCCCGTACCAGAACGGGCAGCAGATCGACACGAGCCTCGTGTATATGTATATGGGCGGCTTGCTGGCCTCGGCCGTGCTGGCCTGGGCGCTGGGCTGGGCCAAGACCTATGTGCTGGCGCTGGCCTCTGAGCGCATCGGCGCCGACCTGCGCTCGACCACCTACGAGCACCTGATGCGCCTGTCGCTCGAATTCTTCGGCGGCAAGCGCACGGGCGACCTGATGGCGCGCATCGGCAGTGGCTCCGACCGCATCTGCGTGTTCCTGTCGCTGCACCTGCTGGACTTCCTGTCCGATGTACTGATGATCATCATGACGGGCGTGATCCTGTTCTCCATCAATCCGTGGCTGGCCCTCGTGACGCTGGCACCGCTGCCATTCATCGCCTGGATGATCCACCTGGTGCGCGACAAACTGCGCACCGGCTTCGAAAAGATCGACCGCGTCTGGGGCGAAGTGACCAATGTGCTGGCCGACACGATCCCCGGCATCCGCGTCGTGAAAGCCTTTGCACAAGAGAAGCGCGAAGCGGCCCGTTTCCGCGAAGCCAACCGGCACAACCTGAACGTCAACGATAAGCTCAACCGCGTGTGGTCGCTGTTCTCGCCGAGCGTGTCGTTCCTGACCGAGCTGGGCCTGCTGGTGATCTGGTGCTTCGGCATCTGGCAAGTCTCGCGCGGCGACATCACGGTCGGTACCCTGACCGCGTTCATCGCCTACAGCGGCCGTTTCTATGTGCGTCTCGATTCGATGAGCCGCATCGTGTCGGTCACGCAAAAGTCGGCCTCGGCCGCCAAGCGCATCTTCGACATTCTCGATCACGTCTCGAGCGTGCCCGATCCGGTCAACCCGGTGAAGGTGGCCAAGGTCGAAGGCAATATCGAGCTGCGCGAAGTCGGTTTCCGTTACGGCAACCGCGCCGTCAATCGCGGCATTTCGCTCAATATCAAGGCTGGCGAGATGGTGGGCCTGGTCGGCCACAGCGGTTCGGGCAAAAGCACGCTGGTCAATCTGATCTGCCGCTTCTACGACGTGTCCGAAGGCGCGATCCTGCTTGATGGCAAGGACATCCGCTCGTTCGCTGTCGCCGATTACCGCCGCAATATCGGCCTGGTGCTGCAGGAACCGTTCCTGTTCTTCGGCACCATTGCCGAGAACATCGCCTACGGCAAGCCGGACGCATCGCGCGAAGACATCATCGCGTCGGCCCGGGCGGCGCATGCGCACGAATTCATCCTGCGCCTGCCGCAGGGCTACGATTCGATGGTCGGCGAGCGCGGCCAGGGCCTGTCGGGTGGCGAACGCCAGCGCATTTCGATTGCTCGCGCGCTCTTGATCGATCCGCCGATCCTCATCATGGACGAGGCCACCTCGTCGGTCGACTCGGAAACCGAGAAAGAAATCCAGAAGGCGCTCGACAATCTGGTGCAGGGCCGCACGACCATTGCCATCGCGCACCGTTTGTCGACGCTGCACCGCGCCGATCGCCTGGTCGTGCTCGACCGCGGCGTGGTGGTGGAAGAGGGCAGCCACGATGACCTGATGGCGCGCGAAGGCGCGTATCACCGCCTGTACGAAGCGCAAGCGCGCAACGTGGACCAGGACCTCGACGACAAGGACGCATGATGAGTATCGTTTCGACCACCCCGTTCCAGCTGCGCCGCGATGCATTCGGCAAGCTGGTGATCACCCTCGAGACTGGTGAAGAATATGTGGGCGTGACGCCCGTGCGCGCCTTCCCGATCCAGGCGCCAACCAGGGGCATTTCGCTGGTGCGCGACGGCGGCAAGGAAGTCGCCTGGATCGACGACCTGGCCACCATGCCCGAGGATATCCGCACGCTCGTCAGCGACGAAATCGGCGGCCGCGAATTCATCCCCGAGATCATCAATATCAAGGATGTGTCGAGCTTTGCCACGCCGTGCACCTGGTACGTGACGACCGACCGGGGCGACACCGAGTTCGTGCTCAAGCTCGACGAAGATATTCGCCGCATCGGCGAAGCATCGCTGCTGGTGGCCGACAGCCACGGCATCAACTTTCTGGTGCGCGACATGTTCAAGATCGACAAGCACAGCCGCAAGATTCTCGATCGTTTCCTGTGATCCAGGGGGGGGCGCCTCCGCTTTGACCCGTGAGCGGGGGCATGTGCTTCCATCCGTTCGTCGGCCCACATACCGCCGGCGCGGATGACGTTACAGTTGTCTCATCGGCCACACGGCCTTCGCTAACAGGAGACGACCATGGATTCCATCAACCGCAACCAGCCCGAAGAAAACCGCCGCGATCTGGCAGGTCTTGACGCCATTGAACGCATCAAGGACATCATCGACGATGCCGAGACCGGCTTCTTCATCACCGGCGGCGGCACCGGCGACAGCCGCGGCGTGCGCCCGATGAGCGTGCGCGAGACCGACGACAACGGCGCCATCTGGTACCTGGGCGCGATCGACAGCCACACGAACCAGGAACTGCAGGCCAATCCCACCGTCAAACTGTTCTTCCAGGCGGGCGAAAACGCTGGTTTCCTGGAGCTCGACGGTCACGCTGAAGTATCGCAGGACAAGGCCCGCATCAAGCAGCTGTGGGAGCCGCTGCTGAAAACCTGGTTCACCGAAGGCGAGGACGACCCGCGCATCATCGTGATCAAGGTGACGCCGAAGTCCGGTTATTATTGGGACAACAAGCACGGCGGCATCGTGGCCGGCGCGAAGATGGCGATCGGCGCCGTGATCGGCAAGACGCTGGACGATTCCATTGAAGGCACGCTGACCTTCTAATTCGGGGAGGGCAGGGCCCATGCATGTGATCCTGGTGACGATGGGCTCTGCCGGGGACCTGTTCCCGTTCCTGTGGATCGGGCGGGCGCTGCGCGAGCGCGGTCACCGCGTCGATTTTCTGGGCCCCGACCTGCATGCACTGTATGTCGATGCCGCTGGCCTGACCTTTCACGGCTTGCCGGCTGATCCTGCCGTCCTCGATCATCCCGACCTGTGGCATCCCACCCGTGGCCTGGCCGTGGTGTGGGACGCAACGCGGCCGGCAATGGCGCAACTGCCTGCCATGGTGGCAGCGCTCGACAGCGGCAAGGACACCTTGCTGCTCGTGCATCCGCTGGCACTGCCCGAAGCAGATCTGTGCCGCCACAACCGGCCCGGTCTGCGCATCGCGGCGACCTGGCTGGCGCCATCGAACCTGCCTACCGTACATGACCCGCTGCTGCTGGGCCCCTGGCCCGTGCCGACCTGGGTGCCGCACGGCGTGCGGCGCTGGTTGTGGCGCACGCTCGCCGCGCGCTTCATTGATCCGGTCGCGTTGCCCGGCCTGAATGCGGCGCGTGCCGAGCGCGGATTGCCCCGTGTGCGCAGCCTGATCGACTACATCCACACCGTTCCCGACCTGTCGCTGGCGCTGTTCCCCGACTGGTTTGCCGCGCCCGTGCCGGACTGGCCGCAACCGCTGGTCCAGACCGGCTTTCCCCTCTACGATCCCGATCCCGACGCGGCGCCCAGCGCCACGCTGCGGGCGTTTCTCGCCGCCGGCGCGCCGCCGGTGGTGTTCACGCCAGGCACCGGCAACCGGCAGGCGGGGCGCTACTTCGAAGCGGCGGCGCAAGCCGTCGCGCAACTGGGCCTGCGCGCGATCTTCCTGACGCCGCACCGCGAGCAGCTGCCCGGCTCGCTGCCGCCATCCATCTGCTGGCAAGATTACGTGCCGCTCAAGGCCCTGTTGCCGCACGTGGCCGCGCTGGTGCACCACGGCGGCATCGGTACGACGGCCGAAGCGCTGCGCGCCGGCACGCCGCAACTGGTGGTGCCGCTCGCGCACGACCAGTTCGATAACGCGGCAAGGGTCATGGCGCTGGGAGCGGGCGCCAGCCTGCACGCCCGGCGCGTGACACCGGCAAGGATGGCGACCGCGCTGCAGCAGGTTCTGACGGGCGCAGTGGCATCACAGGCGGCGGCTGTTGCCGCCCGTTTCACCACGCCGGACCGGCTCGATGCGCTCTGTCGCCAACTGGAAGACCTGGCGCACGGTTGAGCCGATTGTTGGTAAGCGCACCGACACCGTTGTCCCAAGGGCGTCCAATGGCGTATCTAGAATATGCCGGAGGGCAGATGCCCAGCAAGAAAACCACCCCCCAGAACGCTGCCGAAGACGGCTTCGTCCATGTCCGCGGTGCCCGCGAACACAATCTGAAAAACGTCAGCCTCGATATCCCGCGCGGACAGCTCGTCGTGTTTACCGGGGTCTCGGGGTCGGGCAAGTCGTCGCTCGCCTTCGGCACGCTGTACGCCGAGGCCCAGCGCCGCTATCTCGAATCGGTCTCGCCCTATGCCCGGCGCCTGTTTCACCAGATGCCGGTGCCCGAAGTCGACACGATCGAAGGCTTGCCGCCGGCCGTCGCCCTGCAGCAGCAGCGCGGCACGCCGACGGCCCGCTCATCGGTCGGCAGCGTCAGCACCTTGTCCAATTCGCTGCGCATGCTGTATTCGCGTGCCGGCGATTATCCGGCCGGGCAGGAGCTGCTGTACGCCGAATCCTTTTCGCCCAACACGCCGCAGGGCGCGTGCCCGCGCTGTTCGGGCATGGGGCGCGTGTTCGAGGTGACCGAGCAATCGATGGTCCCGGACGACAGCCTGACGATCCGCGAACGGGCGATTGCCGCCTGGCCGCCGGCCTGGCACGGCCAGAACCTGCGCGACGTGCTGGTCACGCTGGGCTACGACGTCGACACGCCGTGGCGCGACCTGCCCAAGAAGGACCGCGACTGGATCCTGTACACCGACGAAAGCCCGAGCGTGCCCGTGTACGCGGGCCTGACGCCCAAGGAAACCCGCGCCGCGCTCAAGCGCAAGGACACGCCCAGCTACCAGGGCACGTTCACCGGCGTGCGCCGCTACGTGATGCAGACCTTTGCCAATACCGAAAGCGCATCGATGAAAAAGCGCGTGGCGCGCTACATGGTCAGCACCGCGTGTCCGGAGTGCGAGGGCAAGCGCCTGCGGCGCGAGTCGCTGTCGGTGACGTTCGCAGGCATGGACATCGCCGAACTCTCGCGCCTGCCGCTGGCGCGCCTGGCCGAATTGCTGGCGCCGTACACCCACGCGACGAGCAAGGTCGAGAAAGGCTTGCATGCCGAGCAGCTGATCGTGCGCCGGCGCATCGCCGACGACCTGTCGGCGCGCATCGAGGTGCTGCTGGCGCTTGGCCTCGGTTACCTGGCGCTCGATCGCAGCACGCCAAGCCTGTCGCCGGGTGAACTCCAGCGCCTGCGCCTGGCCACGCAAGTGCGCTCCAGCCTGTTCGGCGTCGTCTACGTGCTCGATGAACCGTCGGCCGGCCTGCATCCGGCCGATGCCGAAGCGCTGCTCGACGCGCTGGCGCAGCTGAAAGCCGCCGGCAACTCGCTGTTCGTCGTCGAACACGCGCTGGACGTGATCCGCCAAGCCGACTGGATCGTCGACGTCGGACCGCTGGCCGGCGAGCGCGGTGGGCAGGTGCTCTACAGCGGCGTGCCGGAAGGCTTGCGCGATGTGGAAGCATCGCAGACGCGGCGCTACCTGTTCGGCGAAGCGTCCCTGGCGCCGCGCACGCCGCGCGAACCGACCGGCTGGCTCAAGCTCGAGGGTGTACGCCGCAACAATCTGCAGGACCTCGCCGTCGCGTTCCCGCTCGGTGTGCTGACGAGCGTGACGGGCGTGTCGGGCTCGGGTAAATCAAGCCTGGTCAGCCAGGTGCTGGTCGAACTGGTCGGCGCGGCCCTGGGGCAGGGCAGCGCGGTGGCCGAAGAGCAGTCCGATGAACCGGATCTGGAACGCGACGAAGCCCTGCCGCTGGAAGGGCGCATCGTGGCCGGCATGGAGGGCGTGCGGCGCCTGGTGCGGGTCGACCAGAAGCCGATCGGGCGCACACCACGCTCGAACCTGGCCACCTATACGGGGCTGTTCGACCAGGTGCGCAAGCTGTTCGCCGCTACGCCGGATGCAAAGAAGCGCCGTTTTGATGCCGGCCGCTTCTCGTTCAACGTCGCCAAGGGCCGCTGCGAGCACTGCGCGGGCGAAGGTTTCGTGATGGTCGAACTGCTATTCCTGCCGAGCGTGTACGCGCCATGCCCGACCTGCGACGGCGCGCGCTACAACGCGCAGACGCTCGAAGTGACCTACCGTGGCAAGAACATTGCCGAGGTCCTGGGCATGACGGTGGGCGAGGCGATCACCTTCTTCAAGGATGAAGCGTTGGTCGAGCGCTCGCTGGAAGTGCTGAACGAGGTCGGGCTGGATTACCTGCGCCTGGGCCAGCCGGCCACCGAACTGTCGGGTGGCGAGGCGCAGCGCATCAAGCTGGCGTCCGAGCTGCAGCGCGCCACGCGTGGCAATGCGCTGTACGTGCTGGACGAGCCGACCACCGGACTGCACCCGGTCGATGCGGACCGCCTGATGGTGCAGCTGAACCGCCTGGTCGACGCCGGCAACACGGTGATCGTAGTCGAGCACACGATGCGCGTGGTGGCCGGCAGCGACTGGGTGATCGATGTCGGTCCCGGCGCTGGTGATCTGGGCGGCAATATCGTGGTGGCCGGGCCGCCGCAGGATGTCGCACGCAGCAAGAAAAGCCGCACAGCGCAGTACCTGAAGCCGCATCTGGCCCAGGCACGGTAGCACGCGAAGCGGTGCGCCCGGCGCGTATCCATTTTGCTAAGATTACGGATGTTGCGCACGGTCGCGCTTTGGCACGACCGTGCGCATTTCGTGTGGGCGCGATGTCACGTTTGCGTTACACTTGGGATATTTTTTTTCTAACAGAACAACAGGCATGCCCGGTCCAAACATCGACAACAGCGCGTTTCGCCGCATCCTTTCCCGCAATGTAGCGCTGCCATTAGGCATGAGCATCGTCAGTGCGGTCGTTTTCGTTGGGATCATTGCATACCTGATCAACAACCTGACCTGGGTCGAGCATTCCCAGAAGGTGATCGGCAATGCGCACGAGATCCGCAAGCTGTCGGCCGAAATGGAAGCCGGCATGCGCGGCTATCTGCTGGCGGGCGACGAAGAGTTCCTGACGCCGTACCTGCTGTCGGCGCAGCGGATGGGCAGCAGCCTCGACACGCTGGAAGATCTGGTCAAGGACAATGGCGCGCAGGCCGAGCGCATCAAGCGCATTTCGCAGGTCCAGAAACAGTGGGAAGCGTTCGCCGACGAGATGATCGCGCGGCGCCGGGCCAATGACCTGACGTATATCGATGCGGTCAGGAGCGGGCGCGGCCGGCTGCTCACCGACGAGATGCGCCGCAACTTCGACCTGGTGCTGGCGGCCGAAGCCCGGTTGCTGCAGGAACGCAGCGACAACGCGCGCAACACGACCTTCTGGTCGGTGGCGCTGTTCCTGCTGCTCTCGGCGCTGGTGGGCGGCGGCCTGGCCTTCTTTGGCCGGCGCCAGCTGATGACGCTGTCCAATACCTACAACGAAGTGCTGGGCCACGAAGCCGAGCACAACGAAAAACTGCGTCACCAGGAGTGGCTGCGTACCGGCCAGAACGAACTGACCGTGCGCAGCGCCGGTATCCATCACCTCGAGCCGCTGGCCGAGGCGGTTCTGCCGTACGTCGTCAAGTATCTCGACGGCGTCGTGGGCGCGATGTATGTGCGCAGCGAAGACGGCGTGCTGCGCCGCATCGGTGCCTATGGGTTCAACCACACCCCGTCCGAACGCGCCGAATTCATCCAGCCCGGCGCCTCGCTGGCCAGCCAGGCGGCGCAGGAAAACCGCCTGATGGTGCTGGATGAGCTGCCGCCTGGCTACATGAAGGTCGGCTCGAGCCTGGGCGAAACACCGCCGCGCGCGCTGATCATCGCGCCGTTCTACAACCACGGCAAGGTCAAGGGCGTGTTCGAGATCGCCTTCCTGCGCCCGGTCGAGCTGCGTGACCGCGAATTCCTCGGCTTCATCGCGCAGGCGGTGGGCGCAGCCATGGCGGCCGTGCTGTACCGCCAGCGCCTGCAGGATTCGCTCGAAGAAAGCCAGACCCTGAACGAAGAACTGCAAGTCCAGCAGGAAGAGCTGCGCACCGCCAACGAAGAGCTGGAAGAGCAGTCGCGCGCACTGGAAGAATCGCAGTCGGCGCTGGAAAACCAGCAGGCCGAACTGCGCACCACCAACGACCAGCTGGCCGAACAGGCCTTGAGCCTGGACATGAAGAATTCGGCGCTGCAGTCGGCGCAGGAGCAGTTGCAGCAGCGCGCCGTGGAACTGGAAAGCGCCAGCCGCTACAAGTCCGAGTTCCTGGCCAATATGTCGCACGAGCTGCGCACGCCACTGAACAGCTCGCTGATCCTGGCCAAGCTGTTGTCCGACAATACGCCGGGCAACCTGAGCGACGAGCAGGTGCGCTTCGCGCAAACCATCTATTCGGCCGGCAACGACCTGCTGCACCTGATCAACGACATTCTCGACATCTCGAAGGTCGAGGCAGGCAAGCTCGAACTGGTGCCAGAAGACGTGCCGGTGCGGCGCGTGGTCGAAGGCCTGGCGCGCACGTTCGAGCCGCTCGCGCGCCAGAAGTCGCTCGAGTTCCGCATCGACGTGGCGCCCGACGTGCCGGCAGCGATCAATACCGACCGCCAGCGCATGGAGCAGATCCTCAAGAACCTGCTGTCGAACGCCGTCAAGTTCACCGATTCCGGCGCCGTCACGCTGTCGGTGCTCACCACGACCGATGGCGCCGTCGCGTTCCGCGTGCAGGACAGCGGGATCGGCATCGCGCCCGACCAGCAGGACAAGATTTTTGACGCCTTCCACCAGGCCGATGGCACGACCAGCCGCCGCTTCGGCGGCACGGGCCTGGGCCTGTCGATTTCGCGCGACCTCACGCGCCTGCTGGGCGGCGGCATTTCCGTGTCGAGCGCGCCAAATGAAGGCAGCGTGTTTACGTTGACGCTGCCGCAGCGCCTGCCGGATTCCCCGCTGTCGTCGGCCTCGTCGATGTCGGCACCTGTCGTGACCAGCGCGCAGCCGTACCATGCGCCAGCCCCGGTGGTCCGCGCGTCCGCGCCGGCACCGGCGCCGGCACCGGCACCTGCGCCGGTCGTGACCGACCACTACGAAAGCTTCCCGGATGACCGCGACCGCCCGGCCGATGGCCGTCGCAGCGTGCTGGTGGTCGAGGACGAAATGGCGTTCGCGCGCATCCTGTACGACCTGGCGCGCGAGCTCGATTACCGCTGCCTGGTGGCGATGAGCGCCGAAGAAGGCCTGGCGCTGGCCATCAGCCAGCGCCCGGACGCCGTGCTGCTCGACGTGCGCCTGCCGGACCGCTCGGGCCTGACCGTGCTGCAGCAACTGAAGGACAACCCGGCCACGCGCCATATCCCGGTCCATATCATCTCGAGCATCGAGAATGGCGGCGAGGCGCTGCACCTGGGCGCGATCGGCTATGCGCTCAAGCCTGCGAGCCGCGAAGAACTCGAAGACGTGTTCCGCAAGCTGCAAGAGAAGTCGGCGCAGAAGATCAAGCGCGTGCTGCTGGTCGAGGATGACGAACGCCAGCGCGAGAGCGTGGTGGCGCTGATCGCCGACGACGACGTGCAGATCGCGGCGGTGGGCACGGCCAGCGATGCGCTCAATCTGCTGCGCACCGAGATTTTCGACTGCATGATCATCGACCTGAAACTGCCCGACATGCAGGGCGGCGAACTGCTCGAGCGCATGTCGCACGAAGAACTGTGCTCGTTCCCGCCCGTGATCGTGTACACGGGCCGCAACCTGACGCGCGACGAAGAGGCGCAGCTGCTGCGCTACTCGCGCTCGATCATCATCAAGGGCGCGCGCTCGCCCGAGCGCCTGCTCGACGAAGTCACGCTGTTCCTGCACAAGGTCGAATCCGAACTGTCGACCGAGCGCCAGAGCATGCTCAAGGCCGTGCGCGGCCGCGATCGCGTGTTCGAAGGCCGCACGATCCTGCTGGTGGACGACGATGTGCGCAATGTGTTCGCACTGACCGCGGCGCTCGAGCAGCGCGGCGCGAAGGTCGAAGTGGGCCGCAATGGCTTCGAAGCGATCGCGAAACTCGATGACGTGCCGGGCATCGACCTGGTGCTGATGGACATCATGATGCCGGGGATGGACGGCATGGAAGCGACGCGCCGCATCCGCGCCGACGGCCGCTTCGACCGCCTCCCGATCATCGCCATCACGGCCAAGGCGATGAAGGACGACCAGGAGCAATGCCTGGCCGCCGGCGCCAACGATTACCTGGCCAAGCCGATTGACCTGTCCCGCCTGTACTCCCTGTTGCGGGTCTGGATGCCGACCCTGGAGCGCATTTGAGCCATACGCCGAGCGACTTCGACATCGAGCTGCGGATGCTCGTCGAAGCCGTCTATCTGAAATATAACTATGACTTCCGCAACTACACCGGCGCGTCGCAAAAGCGCCGCGTGCTGGTGGCCATGCGTGAAATGGGGTGCAGCACGGTTTCCGAGCTCCAGTCGCGCGTGCTGCATGATCCGAACGGGTTTGCCCAGCTGCTGCAATACCTGACGATTCCCGTCACCGAAATGTTCCGCGACCCGGAGTACTTCAGGGCGGTGCGCGAGCAGGTTGCGCCGTTCCTCAAGACCTACCCGTCGCTCAAGATCTGGGTGGCCGGCTGCAGCACGGGCGAAGAAGTGTATTCGCTGGCGATCCTGCTGAAAGAAGAAGGCCTGCTCGACCGCAGCATCATCTATGCGACCGACATCAATCCGAAGTCGCTCGAGACGGCCCGGCGTGGCGTGTACCCGATCGACCGCATGCGCCTGTACACCGAGAATTACCAGAAGTCCGGCGGCAAGGCCGCGTTTTCGGACTATTACACGGCGGCCTACGGTGGCGCGCTGTTCGAACGCAGCCTGATCGACAACGTCACGTTTGCCGACCACAGCCTGTCCACTGACACCGTGTTCTCGGAAACGCATTTCGTCAGCTGCCGCAATGTGCTGATCTACTTTAACCGCACGCTGCAGGACCGCGTGTTTGGCCTGTTCCACGAATCGCTGTGCTACCGGGGCTTCCTGGGCTTGGGCAGCAAGGAAAGCATCGACTTTTCCAGCTATGCCGGCCGTTTCGAGCCGCTGGCGCGGCGGGAACGGGTGTATCGCAAGGCCGTGCCATGACCCTGAACGAACAGGTGTCGGCGGCGCTGGGCAAGCGGCGCATCGACATGGTCCTGATCGGCGGCTCGGCCGGCGGCGTCGATGCGCTGCTGAGCTTATTGCCGTCGCTGCAGCCGGGCTACACGCCGGCCGTGGTCTGCATCCTGCATGTGCCGGGCGACCGCGAAAGCCGGCTGGCCGAGCTGTTCGATGCGCGCGTGATGCTGCCGGTGCGCGAAGCGCGCGACAAGGCGCCGATCGAGCCGGGCATCGTCTACTTTGCCGGCTCGGGGTACCATCTGTCGATCGAGGAGGACCGCAGTTTTTCGCTCAGCTGCGAAGCGCCTGTCCAGTTTGCACGACCGTCGATTGATATTCTGATGGAATCGGCTGCCAGCGTGTATAGACAAGCAATGGCCGGTATACTATTGACCGGCGCCAATTTTGATGGCGCCGAAGGGATGTGCAGTATCCGCGAACACGGCGGCCTGACCATTGTCCAGGACCCTGAAGAAGCGCACGCCAGTACGATGCCGAGAGAAGCCATCCGGCGTTGCGCACCACACCTGGTGTTGCCGCTGGCTGCGATCCGCGCCGCGCTGCCCCTGTTGGAGACCCCATGAGCGCCCATGAATTAAGCAAAATCCTGATCGTCGATGACTTGCCCGAGAACCTGCAGGCGCTTGAGGCGCTGCTGCGCCACGACCAGCGCGTGATTCACCAGGCCAGTTCCGGTGACGCCGCACTGGCCTTGTTGCTCGAGCACGAATTCGCGCTGGCCATCCTCGACGTCCAGATGCCGGGCATGAACGGCTTCGAACTGGCCGAGGTGATGCGCTCGACGTCGCGCACGCGCCATATCCCGATCGTCTTTGTCTCGGCGGCCGGTCGAGAGCTCGACTACGCCTTCAAGGGCTATGAAAACGGCGCAGTCGACTTTCTCTACAAGCCGATCGACCCGGGCGCGGTGCGCAGCAAGGTCGCCGTGTTCGTCGCGCTCGACCAGCAGCGCCGCGAGACGCGGCGCCAGATGCTGGCGCTCGAGCGCAGCCGGCAAGAGCAGGAAACCTTGCTGCGCGAGCTGAACCAGACCCAGCAGGAGCTGCAGCGTTCGCTGAAGATGCGCGACGAATTCATGTCGCTTGTCGCGCACGAACTGCGCACGCCGCTCAATACGCTGTTCCTCGAGACCCAGATGCGCAGCCTGCAGATCAAGCGCGGCAATGCGGCTGCATTCGCGCCGCAGCAGATGGAAGCGATGGTCCAGCGCGACGAACGCCAGATCAAGTCGATGATCCGCCTGATCGACGACATGCTGGACGTCTCGCGCATGCGCAGCGGCAAGCTGTCGATCCGGCCGACGCAGGTGCAGTTGATGACGCTGCTGGAGCGTGTTGTCAGCGACCTGTCGCTGCAGGCGGCCACGACCGGCAGCTCGCTGACCTTGCTGCCGCATGAGCCGGTCAGCGGCTGCTGGGACGAGTTCCGCGTCGAGCAGGTGATCGTCAACCTGCTCACCAATGCGCTGCGCTATGGCGGCGGCCAGCCGGTGGAAGTCAGGGTCGAGCAGATGGGCGAGTGCGTGCGCATCGACGTGCGCGACAGCGGCAAGGGCATCGCGCCAGCCGACCTGGAACGCATCTTCGAGCCCTTCGAGCGCGGCGCCCGCAATGGCGAACCAAAGGGGCTGGGGCTGGGCCTGTACATTTCGCGCCAGCTGGCGATCTCGCACAGCGGCGAGCTGCGCGTGACGAGCAACCCCGGTGAAGGGTCAACCTTCAGCCTGATGTTGCCCTGCACGGCCGTGCCGGTGTGCGCCTGACGGCATAGCCGCGGGCAGCCCGGCATGCTGTCGCTCATACGATAGTCAAAATCAATCAACTGTATCCAATCAATCAATTTCCCAAAAGACGAGCTGAGCGGTACACTGCTTGTCATACGTTTCATCCACCACAAACAGGAGAATACATGTCCCTTATCAATACCCAGATCAAACCGTTCAAAGCCACCGCCTACGCGAATGGCAAATTCATCGACCTGACCGAAGAAAACTTCAAGGGCACCTGGTCGGTGGTGATGTTCTACCCGGCCGACTTCACCTTCGTCTGCCCAACCGAACTGGAAGATCTGGCCTCGTTCCAGCCTGAATTCGAAAAGCTGGGCGTGAACGTGTACGGCGTCTCGACCGACAGCCACTTCGCTCACAAGGCATGGCACGACACCTCGGACGCGATCAAGAAAGTGAACTACCCGCTGATCGGCGACCCGACCGGCACCCTGTCGCGCAACTTTGAAGTCATGATCGAAGAAGAAGGCATGGCACTGCGCGGTACCTTCGTCATCAATCCAGAAGGCCAGATCAAGGTCATGGAAGTGCATGACAACGGCATCGGCCGCGACGCATCGGAACTGATGCGCAAAGTCAAAGCTGCCCAGTACGTCGCTGCTCACCCAGGCGAAGTCTGCCCAGCCAAGTGGACCGAAGGCGCTGAGACCCTGACCCCATCGCTGGATCTGGTCGGCAAGATCTAAGTAAAACGGTAGTCTGGTAGCCCCCTGACCGGGCCGCTGCGGCGGCCCGGTGCTTTTATCGCCCTCCATTTATTGATTCAAAGAGTTTAAGGAAACCATCATGCTTGACGCGACCCTCAAGAAACAGTTGCAAGCCTATCTGGAAAAAGTGGTGCAGCCGATCGAGCTGGTTGCATCCTTGGATGATTCGCCGAAAGCGCGCGAAATGGATGAGCTGCTGCGTGAAATCGCAGAGCTGAGCAACAAGATCACCGTGCGCCAGGAAGCCAATGAGCGCACCCCGTCGTTCGCGATCAATCGCGTCGGCACCGATGTCGGCGTGCGCTTTGCCGGTATCCCGCTGGGCCATGAATTTACCTCCCTCGTGCTGGCACTGCTGCACGTGGGTGGCCACACCATCAAGCTGGAGCAGGCGGTCATCGACCAGATCGCTGCCCTGGATGGTGACTATGTCTTTGAAACCTACATCTCGCTGTCGTGCCACAACTGCCCGGAAGTCGTGCAGGCACTGAACACGATGTCGGTGATTAACCCGCGCATCAAGGTCGTGACGATCGATGGCGGTGTCTTCAAGCAGGAAGTCGAAAGCAAGCAGATTCTTGCCGTACCGATGATGTTCCTGAATGGCCAGCATTTCGGCCAGGGCCGCACCAGCGTCGAAGAGATCCTGTCGAAGATCGACGTCAGCGGTGGCGCGAAAAAAGCGGCGGCACTGAGCGAAAAAGAAGCGTTTGACGTGCTGATCGTCGGCGGCGGCCCTGCCGGCGCGGCTGCAGCAATCTACGCCGCCCGCAAAGGCATCCGTACCGGCGTGCTGGCTGACCGCTTCGGTGGCCAGGTGCTCGATACGCTGGCAATTGAAAACTACGTGTCGCTCAAGGCAACCGATGGCCCGAAATTCGCCGTCGCGCTGGAAGAGCACGTCAAGGATTACGACGTCGACATCATGAACACGCAGCGCGCCAGCAAGGTGGTGGGCGGCAGCCTGATCGAAGTGCATACCGAGAGCGGTGCGGTGCTGAAATCGAAGTCGGTGATCATTGCGACGGGCGCCCGCTGGCGCGAAATCAATGTGCCGGGCGAAAAAGAGTACAAGAACCACGGCGTGGCGTACTGCCCGCACTGCGATGGTCCGCTGTTCAAGGGCAAGCGCGTGTCGGTGATCGGCGGCGGTAACTCGGGCGTGGAAGCGGCGATCGACCTGGCTGGCCTCGTCAAGGAAGTCACGCTGATCGAATTCGGTAATGAGCTGCGCGCCGATGCGGTCCTGCAGCGCAAGCTGATGTCGCTGCCGAACGTGAAAGTGATCAAGTCGGCGCAAACCACCGAAATCCATGGCGACGGCAAGATCGTGAACGGCCTGAGCTACAAGGATCGCAATACCGGCGCCATCCACCGGATCGATCTGGAAGGCGTGTTCGTGCAGATCGGCCTGATTCCGAACTCGGAATTCCTGAAGGGTTCGATCGATCTGTCGGCGCACGGCGAAATCGAAATCGATGCCCGTGGCCACACCTCGATGCCGGGCGTGTTTGCCGCCGGCGACGTGACGACGGTGCCGTTCAAGCAGATCGTGATTGCCGTGGGAGAGGGTGCAAAAGCATCGCTGGCAGCCTTCGATTACCTGATCCGCCAGCCGGTGGAAGTGGAAGAAGAAGAGCAGAAAGCTGCGTAATGAAAAGCGGGCCGAAAGGCCCGCTTCAGAACAAGTTGGAGCGAGCCGGAAGGCTTGCTCGCAATGAAAATGAACGCCGTCTTCCCAGTGGAAGATGGCGTTGTTTGTTTAGTGAAGCGAAAACAGTACAGTCGAGGCGAGGGCGCCGGATTCCAGCAAGAACCAGGTGGCAGCGCTGGCGAGGGCCAGATGGACGGCAGTCCATGTCATTGGGTGGCGGCGCATGATGAATCTCCTGGGTGGTGGCAATACTGTGAATGTGGATCACATCTTATGTCGCCATGTCGACCCTGGGCATCGGTAAATACTCCGTCGTTCTGTAGGACTAAACCTTCTTGCGAATTTGTGTCGCACAATTGAGATCTAATCGACAATATTTTTGGAAGGCGGCGCTCCTACGCCCGAAGTAGGTGGCGTCCTATAGTCGAGGCGGGGCGCTCAACCTACAGTCGATATCACCATGACACGACACGACCCCACCCTCATGCACCGCGGCCTCATGGCCGTGCGTCGCAACTCCATCCAGCGCCTTCTCGAAGGCGTCTTCGGCATTGCCAAACTGCGCGACGGGCAGCAACGCGTGATCGACAGCGTCCTTGATGGCAAGGACACGCTGGCAATCATGCCTACGGGTGGCGGTAAATCGCTGTGCTACCAGATCCCGGCCAAGATGCTCAAGGGGATCACGGTCGTCGTCTCGCCGTTGATCTCGCTGATGAAGGACCAGCTCGAAAAGCTCGAGGAACTGGGCATCCGCGCCGTGCAGGTCAACAGCTGCCTGAACGCTGAAGAAGAGCATGCGGCAATTGCGGCCATCGAACAGGAAACCTGCGAGATCGTGTTCTGCACGCCCGAACGCATGGTCTCGCCCGAATTCATCGCCACGCTGCAGAAAGTCATGCTCGACATCGTCGTCATCGACGAGGCGCATTGCATTTCGCAGTGGGGCCATGACTTCCGTCCGGCCTACATCGGCCTGGGCGGGGCCATCGAAGCGATCGGCCGCCCGCCGGTGCTGGCGCTCACGGCCACCGCGACTGATGAAGTGGTCGCCGACATCAACAAGCAGCTGGGCCGCAAGCTCAATGTCATCAATACCGGCGTGTACCGCCCAAACCTGCACTATGCGGTCCAGCAGGTCACGAGCGTGGCCGACAAGTACCAGGCCGCACTGCGCCTGGTGCAGGCCTCCGAAGGCGTCGGCATCGTCTACGCCGCCACCGTCAAGGCAGCAGAAGACATGCTGGCCGTGCTCGAGGAAGCGGGCGAATCGGTCACCATCTACCACGGCAAACTGCCGGCCGCGGAGCGCAAGCAGAATCAGGATCTGTTCATGGACGGCGAGCGCCGCGTGATGGTCGCAACCAATGCGTTCGGCATGGGGATCGACAAGTGCGACACGCGCTTCGTGATCCACCTGCAGATTCCGCCGAACCTCGAATCGTATTACCAGGAGTCCGGCCGCGCCGGACGCGACGGTCTCGACGCCACCTGCACGCTGCTGTACCTGCGCGACGACAAGCGCCTCCAGCAGTTCTTCCTGATGAAGCATTACCCGTGCGCGCAGGAGCTGCAACTGGTGCACTGCACCGTGCGCGGACTGGGCGACACGGGCCCCGTGACCCCGGCGCGGCTGGAAGAGGCGCTGGAAGACCTGGCCGAATCGAGCATCAAGGTCTGCATAAAGCTGCTCAAGGATGCAAAGCTGATTCGCCAGAACCGCAAGCTCGAATACATCGCAGCCAGCGCCGAGCCAAAGCCCGGCATCTTCGACAAGCTGGCCGCCGTCTATGTCCAGAAGCAGGAACACGGCAAGCACGCGCTTGAGCAGATGGTCAGCTATGCGGTCAGCGGGTATTGCCGCTGGAAGCTGATCCTCGACTATTTCGACGACAAGGTGGCAGGCTTCGAACACTGCTGCAAGTGCGACAACTGCCGCAATCCGCCCGAGCTGTCGCTGACGGAAGGCATCGAGATCCGTGACGACGAGTTCGACCACGAGCCGGTGGCCGAAGCGCCAGCGCCCAAGTTCGTCGTCGGCGCGCGCGCCTGTTCGGCCAAGTATGGCGAAGGTATCGTGACTGCCGTTGCCGGTGACCAGATCACGCTCGATTTTGCCGATGGAGAAAGCCGGACCTTCATGGTCGACTTCCTCACCCCGGCATAAGGATGGCCATGGGAGACATGGTCGTCGTCCGCAAGGAGGGCCTGTACTGCGTACCGGGTGATTTCTACATCGATCCATGGCGCCCCGTGCCGCGCGCCGTGATCACGCACGCGCATGGCGACCATGCCCGTGTCGGTCACGGCCACTACCTGGCCGCCGCGCCTGGCATCGGTGTGCTCAAATCGCGCCTGGGTGACATCACGGTCGATGCGATGGAATACGGCCAGTCAGTCACGCACAACGGCGTCAAGATTTCGCTGCACCCGGCTGGCCACGTGCTGGGTTCGGCACAGGTGCGCATGGAAATCGGTGGCGAAGTCTGGGTTGCGTCGGGCGACTACAAGGTCGAGCCGGATAAAACCTGCGCGCCGTTCGAGCCGGTGCGCTGCGACACGTTCATCACCGAATCGACGTTCGGGCTGCCGATCTATCGCTGGCAACCCGAGGCCGAGCTGATGGCCGAGATCAATGCCTGGTGGCGCAAGAATGCCGACGAGGGCCGCTGCAGCGTCGTGTTCGCGTACTCGTTCGGCAAGGCGCAGCGCATCCTGGCGGGCCTGGACGCGAGCATCGGCACGATCGTCTGCCACGGGTCGGTCGAACCGCTCAACCGCGCCTACCGCGCCGAAGGTGTCGACATTCCACCGACCGTGCTGGTGACCGAGGTTGACAAGGCACTGCTGCGACGCGCGATGGTGATTGCGCCGCCATCGGCCAGTGGTTCCACCTGGATGAAGCGCTTCGGCGACTACAGCGATGCCTTCGCCAGCGGCTGGATGCTGTTGCGCGGCGCGCGCCGCCGGCGCGGCGTGGATCGCGGCTTCGTGCTGTCGGACCATGCCGACTGGCCTGGCTTGATGAGCGCCATCAAGGCGACGGAGGCCGAGCGCGTGATTGTCACGCACGGCTCGATTCCCACGCTCGTGCGCTGGCTGAACCAGAACGGTCTTGAGGCGTCCGGCTTCGAGACCGAGTACGGCGACGAAGAAGCAGGCGAGGCCGCATCCGATGGCGCGCCGAAGGAACCGGTCGCGCCCGAGAAGGCAGCAGGAGCGGCCGATGCGTGAATTCGCCCGCCTGTACGCCGACCTCGACGAAACCACGTCGACCACCCGCAAGCTCGATGCGCTGCAGGCCTACTTTGCCAACGCCGCACCCGAGAATGCCGCCTGGGCCGTGTACTTCCTGGCCGGCGGCAAGCCGCGCCAGGCGGTACCGACCAAACTGCTGCGCCAGTTTGCCATCGAGTACGCCGTGCTGGACGAGTGGCTGTTCGACGAGTCCTACGCAGCCGTGGGCGACTTTGCCGAGACCATCGCGCACATCCTGCCACCACCGACCGAACGCTCCGACGTCGGCCTGGCCGTGTGGATGGAAGAGCGCATCGGCCCGTTGCGCGGCGCCGATCCGGGGCGCATCCGCGAGGCGCTGTTCGGCTACTGGAATGAACTCGACTGGCGCGAGCGCTTCCTGCTCGTCAAGCTGATCGGCGGCGGTTTCCGTGTGGGCGTCTCGCGCCTGCTCGTCACGCGCGCGCTTGCTGCGATTGCGGCGGTGGACAGCAAACTCATTGCCCAGCGCCTGATGGGCTGGACCGACGGGCGCGTGAAGCCGACGGCGGCCGGCTTCCTGCAACTGATCGCGGAGCAGTCGGCCGAAGAACACAAGCTGCGCGGTGGCCAGCCGTACCCATTCTTCCTGTCGCATCAGCTGGCGGCTGAACCGGCCACGCTGGGTGAGCCGTCCGACTGGATCGTCGAATGGAAGTACGACGGCATCCGCGCGCAACTCGTGCGGCGCGACGGTCAGAGTTTCCTGTGGTCGCGCGGCGAAGATCTGATTACCGAACGGTTCCCTGAACTGGCCGCGGCGCGCCTGCCGGACGGCATGGTGCTTGATGGCGAAGTGCTGATCTGGCAGCCCGATGCGGCCATGCCGTCGCCGTTTGCCGACTTGCAAAAGCGCATCGGCCGCAAGACCTTGTCCGCCAAGCTGCTGGCCGAACTGCCAGCGGTGCTGTGCTGCTATGACCTGCTCGAACTCGATGGTGTGGATCTGCGCGGCTTGCCGCAGCACGAGCGGCGCGCGCTGCTGGAAGTCGAAGTGGCCAAACTCGATCAGCGCCAGCTGCGGCTGTCGCCGGTGGTCGAGGCCGAGAGCTGGGAAGCGCTGGCCGAACTGCGCGCCGGTTCGCGCGCGCGCAGTGTCGAAGGCATGATGCTCAAGGCGCGCACGGCGCAGTATGGCGTCGGACGCACGAAGGATGTGGGCACCTGGTGGAAGTGGAAAATCGATCCGTACGCCATTGACGCGGTGCTGCTGTATGCGCAGCCGGGCAGCGGGCGGCGCGCGTCGCTGTACACCGACTATACGTTCGCCGTGTGGGACGGAGAGGGCGACGAGCGCAAGCTGGTGCCGTTCGCGAAAGCGTATTCGGGCCTGACCGATGCCGAGATCGGGCAGGTCGACAATGTCATCCGGCGCACGACGATCGAGAAGTTTGGTCCGGTGCGGTCGGTGAAACCGACGATGGTGTTCGAGATCGGCTTCGAGGGCATCGCGCTCTCGCCGCGGCACAAGGCCGGCATTGCGGTGCGGTTCCCCCGCATCCTGCGCCGGCGCACCGACAAACCGGTCGAGGAAGCCGACACGCTCGATACGCTGAAGGGGTTGCTGGAGGCGGCTACGGCATGAGTCGCAACGAGGTCAAGGACCGGGTCGACGCGTGGTTTGCCGGGCGTGGCTGGACGGTGTTCCCGTTCCAGCGCAATGTCTGGAGGGCGGCGCTGAAAGGCGAATCCGGCCTGCTGCACGCGAACACTGGCGCCGGCAAGACGTTCGCCGTCTGGTTCGCGGCGTTGCAGCGCGCGGGGCTGGCGTCGGGCCGCAACAAGGCGGGCTTGCGCGTCCTGTGGATCACGCCGATGCGAGCACTGGCGGCCGATACGCAGCGCGCCCTGGAAGACTCCGCGGCCGAGCTGATGCCCGAGTGGCGCATCGGCGCGCGTACCGGCGACACGAAGGCCAGCGAGCGGGCACGCCAGACGCGCAGCATGCCGGCCACGCTGGTGACGACGCCCGAAAGCCTGACGCTCATGATCAGCAATGCGGCGGCGCTCGAGCAGTTCCGCAATCTCGACATGATCATCGTCGACGAGTGGCACGAACTGATGGGCAGCAAGCGCGGCGTGCAGGTGCAGCTGGCGCTGGCGCGACTGCGGCGCTGGCGGCCCGAGCTCCTGGTCTGGGGCGTCTCGGCGACGATGGGCAATCTCGACCTGGCGCGCCAGGTACTGCTTGGCGCGGATGCGGGCGTGCTGGTCGAAGGTGACACGCGCAAGAAGATCGTTGTCGATTCCCTGATTCCCGAGAACGTGTCGCGCTTCCCATGGGGCGGCCACCTGGGTCTGCAGATGCTGCAGCCCGTGGTCGACGAGATCGAAAAACACGAGGCGACGCTCGTGTTTACCAATACGCGCTCGCAGTCCGAGATCTGGTACCAGAACATCCTCGAGGCGCGGCCCGACTGGGCTGGCGTCATCGCGCTGCACCACGGCTCGCTCGACCGCGAGGTGCGCGAATGGGTCGAACTTGGCCTGAAAAGCGGCATCCTCAAGGCCGTGATCTGCACCGCGAGCCTGGACCTGGGCGTGGATTTTCTGCCGGTCGAGCGCGTGCTGCAGATCGGTAGCGCCAAGGGCGTGGCGCGCCTCTTGCAACGCGCGGGCCGCAGCGGCCATGCGCCGGGGCGCGTCTCGCGCGTGACGCTGGTGCCGACCAACAGCCTTGAATTGCTCGAGGCTGCGGGCGCGCGCAAGGCGGTGGCGGCGCGCCGCATCGAAGGGCGCTATGTGCCCAACAAGCCGTTCGACGTGCTGGTCCAGCACATCGTGACGGTGGCCCTGGGCGGTGGCTTTCGCTCCGAAGAACTGTACGATGAAGTGCGCCAGGCCTGGTCGTACCGGCACCTGACGCCGGAAGAATGGCAGTGGGCGCTCGACTTTGTCGCGCGCGGTGGCCAGAGCCTGACCGTGTATCCGGAATACCGGCGTGTGCTGCCGGACGAGGAGGGCATGTATCGCGTGCCGGATGCCGCGATCGGCCGCCGCCATCGCATGGGCATCGGCACCATCATGTCGGATGCGACGATCCAGGTGAAGTACATGTCGGGCGGGCGCATCGGCAGCGTCGAAGAATCGTTTATTTCGCGCCTGAAACCGGGCGACCGTTTCCTGTTCGGCGGGCGCATCCTCGAATTCGTGCGCGTGCACGAGCTGACGGCGTTCGTGCGGCGCGCAACCGGCACGCGCGGCGCCATCGCGCGCTGGCAGGGCGCCAAGATGCCGATGTCGAACGAGCTGGCGCACGCCGCGCTGGAAGAATTGCGGCTGGCCGACGCCGGCGTGTTCGACGGCCCCGAGATGCGCGCGCTGGCGCCGCTGATCGAGATCCAGCAGCGCTGGTCGGCATTGCCCACCAGCGAAACGCTGGTGCTCGAATCGATGAAGAGCCGCGAAGGGTATCACCTGTTCGTCTACCCGTTCGCGGGCCGCTCGGTGCACATGGGACTGGCGTCGTTGATGGCGTTTCGGGTCGGGCGTTTGCAGCCAATCACGTTCTCGATTGCGATCAACGACTATGGCTTCGAGCTGATGTCGCCCGAGCCGGTGGACTGGGCGGGGATGTTCGACGCGCCTGCTGGCGCAGGGGTGGCGCTGTTCGATACCGAGCGGTTGCTGGAAGACGTGGTCGACAGCCTGAATGCGACGCAGTTGTCGCAGCAGCGCTTTCGCGAAGTCGCGCGCATTGCGGGGCTCGTGTTCCAGGGGTATCCGGGCCAGCCGAAATCGAACCGGCAGCTGCAGGCGTCGTCGTCGCTGTTCTTCGAGGTGTTTCGCAAGCACGACGCCGGCAACCTGCTGCTGACGCAGGCCGAGCGCGAAGTGATGGAGCAGGAGCTGGAACTGACGCGCCTGCGCGACACGCTGCTCGAGCTGCACGCGCGCCGCGTGGCCTACCGCGAGGTCAAGCGCGCCACGCCGTTCGGGTTCGCGCTGATGGTCGAGCGCTTCCGCGAAAAGGTCAGCACCGAGAAACTGAGCGACCGCGTCGCGCGCATGGTGCGCGAACTCGAGAAAGCGGCGGCATGACCCATGCAACCATCCAGGTGGCGGGCGAGACGCTGCTGCTCTTGCCCGAGAAAGCCGTGTACTGGCCCGCCCGGCGCATGCTGATCGTCGCCGACATCCACTTCGGCAAGGCAGCGGCGTTTCGTTCGCTGGGTGTGCCCGTGCCGCGCGGAACCACATCGGAAAACCTGGCAGGCCTGGACGCATTGGTCGCGCAGCACGACGCGCGCCACGTCGCATTCCTTGGCGACTTTCTGCATGCACGCGCGGCCCATGCCAGTTCGACCCAGCTGGCGATGCTGGCCTGGCGCGGGCGCCACCCGGACCTGGCCCTGACGCTCGTGCGCGGCAATCACGACCTGCACGCGGGTGATCCGGCCGAGGCGCTGGGCATCGAACTGGTCGACGAGCCGCATGCGATCGGGCCGTTTGCGTTCTGTCACCACCCGGGCGTCGATGCGGCGGGTTACGGCCTGGCCGGGCACGTGCATCCGGTGTACGTGCTGGCCACGCGCTTCGATGCGCTGCGCCTGCCATGCTTTGTCGTGGGCACGCAGGGCCTGCTGCTGCCGTCGTTCGGCGCGTTCACGGGCGGCCACGCGGTCAAGCCGGGGCCGGGCGACCGGATTTACGTGACGTCGGGCGACATGGTGCACGGCGTTGCCTAGCAGCTTCGTACGTCAGCGTACCGACCCGGGGCGAGCGCAGGCGTAAGGTCGGTCATTGATCCGCTGATGCCAGGAGAATGCCAATGAAACTACGCCTCATGATGTGCACCATCGCCGCCGCCATGGCGCCGGCCACGGTGCTGTTGACTGCCAGCGGCACTGCCGCAGCGCAGCCTGCGCCGCAAAGCCGCACCGCCACGCCTGCGATCAACGGTTTCAATGTCGAAGAAGTCGCGCGCCTCGACCAGGGGGTGCGCCTGCAGTTCAATCTGTACGGCACGCCGGGCGGGAATGCCACGCTGAACCTCGATGGCGCGAACCGGTCGCTGCACCTGACCGAAGTCGAACCTGGCCAGTACACCGGTTATTACGTGATCGGTACGCGTGACCGCCTGAAGGCCGACAGTCGCGTGACCGCCGAGCTGCGCATGGGCAACGAGGTGGCCACGAGCGTGCTGCGCGAGTCGCTCGTGCGCAGCGACGTGGCGCAGCCCGCGGACGACACGCGCCAGCTGGCGACGAAGGATGCCCGCATCGCCGCTGCCGCGCCGGGCGCCGCGCCACCACCGGCACCGCGCGCGACGGAGCGTCCGCGCGTGGCGCGTTACTGCACCAGCTGCGGCATTATCGAGAAAGTGGAAACCGTGCAGGGCGCCTTGCCCAATCCACGGCCATTGGCCAGCGACGCCACTGCGCGCCAGTACTACCGCGTGACGGTGCGCCTGAACACGACCGATACCACGCAGGTACTGGAGTTCGCCAACAATCCGGGCTACCGGACGGGTGACCGGGTGCGCGTCAACGATGGCGTGCTGACGCTCGACAAGCAAGAGTAATCACAAACGCACGCTCCAATGACAACGCCCGCCATCACTGGCGGGCGTTGTTCTTTCTGTGCACGTGATTCAGGCCGTGGCCAGCACCTGATCGTCGCCCGGCTGATCGAGCTCGGCCTTTTGCTTGGCACTGGCCTTGATGCGTGCGCGCGACGGCGGCAGGCGGCGCAGCGTCTTGAGCGATTCGGCGTCCTTGATGCCGATGGTGCGCTGGTCGACCGTGATCATGCCGATCTCGTTGAAGGCCGACAGCGTGCGGCTGACGGTTTCCAGCGTGAGGCCGAGGTAGCTGCCGATCTCGTGGCGGGTCATGCGCAGGTTGAACAGCTTGCTCGAGTAGCCCATCGCGGCAAAACGGTCGGCCAGCGACACGAGAAAGCGTGCCACGCGCGCCTCGGCCGACAGGGCGCCGAGCATGCCGATCATCGTCTGTTCACGCACCAGCTCGCGGCTCATGACGCCGTACATCATGTTCTCGAGCTCGTTGTGGACGCGGCCCAGCGCCGTCAGTTTCTTGAACGGCAGCAGGATCAGGTCGCAGTCGGACAAGGCCACCGCCTCGGACGCATAGTGGCGCGTGTGGATGCCGTCGACGCCCAGCATGTCGCCCTTCATTGGAAAGCTCAGCACCTGCTCATTGCCGAACTCGTCGATCAGCACGGTCTTGAGAAAGCCCGAATTGACGATGTACAGCGTGTCGAAGGCTTGCCCGATCGTGTGGACGCGCTGGCCGGTTTTGAACTGGACATGCTGGAACAACAGTTCTTCGGAGCTTACCGAGACGCTGGCCTGGATGCGCAGCAGGTCGCAGACTTCCTTGAGATTGGACCAGAGTCGTCCCTGGCGCTGGCGACCGGCCTCCATCGGGGAATGCAGGGTCGGCTGGGTGGCGTTGCGTGGTTCTGACGGTGGCTGAGACTGCATGCTCTTCTCCGGTAAGAAACTCAGGGTTTGAGGCGACCCCGGCGGCAGAGCCGATGGTGACGCACATCTGCCATGCCATTGATTGCTAGCGGCTGACGCCGTGACTTGGATCGCGAGCAAGTCGAAACGGTGAATTCAGTATGCCAACACGAGCCCGGCACGACTATCAGCGTTGCCTGAATATGTAGGTAGGACAGATGGTAGGTTTGTAGGAATATTCCTACCAGGCAGAGGTGTTGCCCGAATGGCGGAGGGGTGAAACAGGAAGTTCAGAACCTTGTTCCTGGACAAACTCGTCCGGGGATGCAGTTGTTGCGCAACATCGGATCAGCAGCAGGACAGTGGCCACGCATATGCCTTGCTCATGCTTTCATCGGCGAGAGCAGGCGGTGCGCGACAGCGTACTGGACCATCTCCGAGAGCGAACTCATCCCCATTTTCTGCATGATGCGGGTTTTGTGGGTGCTGACGGTCTTGACCGAGAGATGCAGGCCATTGGCGATCTCTGTAATCGATTTCCCACCGACCAGATGGGAAAATACTTCAAATTCGCGGTCAGATAGCTGCTTGTGCAGCAATTGCTCACTGGGGGCCATGATGTTGAGGGCCAGTTGCTCTGCCACTTCGGTACTGATATAGGGGCGCCCGGAGGCGACCTTGCGGATGGCGCCCACCAGCTGCGTGCCTGCGCTTTCCTTCGTCAGGTAGCCCTGCGCGCCGGCCCGGATCGCGCGCACGGCGTACTGCTCTTCTTCGTGCATCGTCAGAATCAGGATGGCCAGCTTGGGCGCCTCGCTGCGCACCTGGCGGATCAGGTCGACACCGCTGCGCCCGGGCATGGACAAGTCGAGCAGCAACAGATCGAAGCCGCCCTGGCGCACCAGCGCCAGCACCTCGAACCCGTTGGTTGCTTCGCCGACAATGTCAACTTCCTCGGCGCCTTCCAGGATACGTTTGAGACCTTCGCGCATGATCGTGTGATCATCGGCGATGACAATTCTGACCATTTCGATTCCTCACACATTAAGAGTTTTCCTACCCCGAAAACCGTTAATCAATCAGACACGATTGATCGGGGTAAGTCCTGCTATCAACACTGCGGGTTGCCCTGGTGTTCTTTTGTGCGAAGTGCCGACCGCCGTTTCTGGTTCAGGCCGCAGGCTCGGCGATCAGGCGGTGCACCAGGACCGGCTTGGCCGTATGCGACAACACCTTGTTCGTGACACTGCCCAGCAACAGCTGGTTCCAGCCGCTGCGGCCGTGCGAGCCCATGAAAATCAGGTCACAGCCTTGCTGCTCGGCGACCTCGACGATCTTGAGCGCTGCGGAGTCGGAAAAAGCAGTCAGGCACTGGTGCGCAAGATTCGCGCTGGCGCAGGAACGCGTGATCTTGCCCATGTATTCTTCGCCCATCCGGCGCATCTGGGCCGCGTATTCTTCTTCACTGGGGTACGAGGGCGGGATGATTTCGACGTACACCGGGTACTGGTATTCGGGCGCAACGAACAGGGCCAGCACTTCTGCGCCCAGTTGCTGGGCAAACTTGACGCCGGCGCAGGCGGTGTGCTGCGAGACGGCCGACCCGTCAGTGGTGATCAGAATTTTTCGGTACATGATGATTCTCCTCAGGGCATCTCCATTCTGCCGACTGCATGCCGAATGGCCAGTGTTGAAAACGCAAAGTGTTGAGCTTGCTCAAACGTCAGGTAACCGTCCGGATGCGACACTTTCTCACGGAAAACAACAGCACGATCACAAAATACAACACACAGCATATAAAAACGATCAGGAATTGCACGTTTTAATTGTCGCGGAACTAAGTTTTCATGCCCATTTTGTTGCATTGCCTTCTCTTAGATTTACCTACGGCAACCACGCTGATACACTCGCAGGCAACACTAGTCCCATCGATGGGCCCGGAAACGACCGGCCCGGTGGACGCAACACCCCCAGTATTGCAGAGCTGATTGCGAATTTATATTATGGAGAAGCAGGGATTATGACCAACGCCGCTGACGATTTCGACGCACTATTCGAGGAAGTGGCGGCGCAGCGCACCAGCGCTTCGCCAAGTCCTGCTACTTCCCCTGCTGCAGCGTCTGCCCCCGCAGCCGCTGCCAGCAACGATGAGGACGATCTCGACTCGCTGTTCGACCAGGTGTCGGCAACCGCCGTGTCCGCCGCACCCGCAGCCGCACCCGCGGCGCCCGCTGCAGCGGCAACCACCGCCACGGCCCCGGCCGCCGGTGAAGAGGGCAACGAAAACGGCGGCATGTTCGAGCGCCTCGGCGGCATCGTGCGCCTGCTGCACGACTCGCTGCGCGAACTGGGCTATGACAAGGCGCTCAATGAAGCCTCGTCGCAGATCGTCGATGCACAGGACCGTCTCGAGTACGTCGCCACGCTGACCGAACAGGCTGCCAACAAGGTCCTGAACACGCTCGACGAAGGCATGCCGGCCCAGGATGTGCTGTCGAAGCAGTCGAAGGACATGGAACTGCGCTGGGGCGACCTGTTCGATGGCAAGCTGAGCCTGGACGAGTTCAAGGCACTGGCCGGCGATTCGCGCCAGTTCGCTACCAGCGTCACGGCGGCCACCGAAGCCGAAAAAGCCCGCCTGCTCGAAATCATGATGGCCCAGGACTTCCAGGACATCACCGGTCAGCTGATCAAGAAAGTGGTCAAGATCACGCAGGCCGTCGAGGGCGAGCTGGCCCAGCTGCTGCGCGACAATGCACCGCCTGACCTCAAGGAAAAGCTGGCGCAGAAGCAGGCAACACCGGAACCACTGATGCAAGGCCCGTCAGTGCCGCAAGCGGCGCTGAACCAGGACAACGTTGACGATCTTCTTGCCGATCTGGGATTCTAATGGACGATATGCTGAAGGATTTCGTCGTCGAGGCGATGGATCTGGCGGTCAACGTCGAAGAGCACCTGCTGCGCCTCGAACGCGATCCCGACAACAAGGAAACCCTGAACGCGGTGTTCCGGTCGTTCCACACGATCAAGGGCGGCGCCGGCTTCATGGGCCTGCCTGCGCTCGTCGCAGCCTGCCACCTGACCGAAAACCTGTTCGATGCGCTGCGCACCGGCGCCGCGCCGGTCACGCCAATCGCGATCGAAGCAGCGTTGCAGGCATCGGGCTTCGTGGCCGACCAGCTGGGTGACCTGAACAACGGCACGCCGCCGGAAGGCCTGGCGCAGATGCCGGCCGACCTCGAGCGCATTCTGATGGACGCGATCGAAGGCAAGGGCAACAGCGCGCCAGCGCCAGTCGCCGCGCCGGTGGTGCCAGCGCCCGTCGCAGCCGCGCCCGTCGCGGTTGCGGCCGCCGTCGCACCGGTCGTCGGCGACGATGGCCTGGACTGGGTTGGCATGTACAACACCGTCGTCCCGGCCGCCAACGCCATCGCCGGCGAAGCCGTCGCTGCTGCTGCCGTGACCACCGCAGCGCCAGCAGTGGCGCAAGCCGCACCCGCAGCCGCCACCCCGTCCACGGCAGTCGCCACCACGGCGGCCCCCGTCGCCGGCGGTAAAGGCTGGGACGGCACCGAACGCCGCAACGATGCCAAGCCGGTCGCCAACGCGCCGGCCAAGGATGAAAGCATCCGCATCGATGCGGTCAAGCTCGACGCGCTGCTCGAAGTGGCCGGCGAGTCGGTCCAGGCCGCGAATCAGGCCGCGGTGCTGCTCGAACGTCTGCAGCAGTTCAAGTTCGAAGGCCAGGCGGCGACGCTGATCGCCACGCTGGCCGAAACGCTGGAACGCGCATCGCGCTATTCGGCCGAACTGCAGCGCGCCACGCTGGCCACCCGCATGCAGCCGGTGGGCCGCCTGTTCCAGAAATTCCCGCGCCTCGTGCGCGAACTGGCGAAAGACCTGGGCAAGGACGTCGAACTGACCATCGAAGGCGCCGAGACCGAAGTCGACCGCGTCGTGGTGGACAGCCTGTACGATCCGCTGGTGCACATGTTGCGCAATGCGCTGGACCACGGTGTCGAGTCGCCCGCCGACCGCGTCGCCAATGGCAAGCCGGCCAAGGCCTTCATCCTGCTGAAAGCCTGGCAGGAAGCCAACAGCGTCATGATCGTGCTGCAGGATGACGGCAAGGGCATGGACCCGACCCGCCTGCGCAAGATCGCGATGGACAAGGGCCTGATTGGCGAGAACGGCGCGCAGAGCGACGAAGACGCTTACCAGCTGGTGTTCCTGCCGGGCTTCTCGACCAAGGAAGTCGCTTCCTCGGTCTCGGGCCGCGGCGTGGGCATGGACGTGGTCAAGACGGCGGTGGAGAAGAACCGCGGCGCCATCCGCATCGAATCGCAGATGGGCAAGGGCACGCGCTTTGCAATCCGTCTGCCGATCGAACTGTCGATCGTGCCGACGATGCTGGTGTCGACCTCGGGCGCGCAACTGGCGCTGCCGATGGCCGTCGTCGAGCGCGTCGTCGAACTGCCGGACGAATTCGCCTGTGTCGGCGGCGCCCCGGTGCTGAAAGACCAGGGCCGTCCACTGCCGGTGCGCTCGCTGGCGCTGGCGCTGGGCTACGAGGCCGGTTCCGAGAAAGTCGGTATCGTCATCAATGCACCACAACCGTACATCCTGGCGATGGAAGCGGTCGATGGCACGGCCGACCTGGTGATCAAACCGATGACCGCATTGTCGGTCGAAGGCATCACCGGCACGGCGCGTTCGGCCGAGGGCGAGCTGGTGCTGGTCGTGGGCCTGTCGTTCCTGATGGACGGCTGCCGCAGCAGCGTGCGCCTGGCAGCATAAAGCAACGCCAATGCCGCGCGCCGGCAAAAGCGCAGGGAAAAGCCCGGGTCAGTGATCCGGGCTTTTTTTATTTGTGCATGGCAAACCCCTTGCAAACTTAATTTGCCACATGTTAAGGTCCTTGGCATAAACATGCGCCGCCCCGGCATGGTGCACCACAGCACAACTATGGCATAATCGAAAACCCGGCTGCCGGGCACCCTGTCCCGGCGACCGCGCGCACCCTGTGCGCCCCCACACCGCATCAATGGACTGACCATGCAAAAAACGCTCTACGACAAACTCTGGGATTCCCATGTCGTGCGTGCCGACGCCGATGGCACCACCGTCCTGTATATCGACCGGCACCTGGTACACGAAGTGACCAGCCCGCAAGCCTTTGATGGCCTGCGCGACGCTGGCCGCGGACTATGGCGGACATCGAGCACGCTGGCCGTGGCCGACCACAACGTCCCGACCACCGACCGCGCCCAGGGCATCGCCGATCCGACCTCGCGCCTGCAGGTTGAAACGCTCGATGCCAATGCCAAGGCCTTCGGTCTCACGTACTTCAACATGAATGACCTGCGCCAGGGCATCGTGCACGTGATCGGGCCGGAGCAGGGCGCCACGCTGCCTGGCATGACGGTCGTCTGCGGCGACTCGCATACGTCCACCCACGGCGCCTTCGGCTGCCTGGCGCATGGCATCGGCACCTCGGAAGTCGAGCACGTGCTGGCCACGCAAACGCTGCTGGCCAAGAAATCCAGGGCGATGCTCGTCAAGGTCGAGGGCGACCTGCGCCCGGGCGTGACCGCCAAGGACATCGTGCTGGCCGTGATCGGCCGCATCGGCACGGCCGGCGGCACCGGTTATGCCATCGAATTTGGCGGCTCGGCGATCCGCGCGCTGTCGATGGAAGGCCGCATGACGGTCTGTAATATGGCGATCGAAGCAGGCGCGCGCGCCGGCATGGTGGCAGTGGACGACACCACGATCGCCTACGTCAAGGACCGGCCGCTGTCGCCGACGGCCGACCAGTGGGAACAAGCGGTGGCCTACTGGCGCACGCTGCACAGCGACGACGGCGCCGTGTTCGACACGGTCGTCGAACTCGATGCGCAGGACATCCAGCCGCAGGTCACCTGGGGCACCTCGCCCGAGATGGTGATTGCGATCGACGGCCGCGTGCCGGATCCGCTGGACGAAAACGACCCGGTGCGCCGCGGCGCCATCGAAAAAGCGCTGGTCTACATGGACCTGGCTGCCGGCACGCCGATCGACGAAGTGGCGATCGACAAGGTGTTCATCGGCTCGTGCACCAACTCGCGCATCGAAGACCTGCGCGCCGCCGCCGATGTCGTGCGTGGCCGCCAGCGCGCGCCCAACGTCAAGCTGGCGATGGTCGTGCCGGGGTCGGGCCTGGTCAAGGAACAGGCCGAGCGCGAAGGCCTCGACCAGATCTTCCTGGCCGCCGGCTTCGAATGGCGCGAGCCGGGTTGCTCGATGTGCCTGGCAATGAACGCCGACCGCCTGGAACCGGGCGAACGCTGCGCGTCGACGTCGAACCGCAACTTCGAAGGCCGCCAGGGTCAGGGTGGCCGCACGCACCTGGTCTCGCCGGCCATGGCCGCCGCTGCAGGGATTGCGGGGCACTTTGTCGACGTACGCGCACTCTGATGCGTTAAGGCGTATCGCGACCAATTCCACGATCATTTTCTCGCTCAGGACATCATGAAAAAAGCTCTCGCACTCTCCCTCGTCGCCATCCTGCTGGCCGGCTGCAACACCGTTTCGGGCATCGGCCGCGATGTCTCGAAAGTCGGCCAGGTCGTGACCGGCGCCGGCGGCAAATAAGGCCGACCAGATGGATAAGTTCACCGTACACGAAGGCCTGGTGGCGCCGCTCGACCGCGCCAACGTCGACACCGACGCCATCATCCCGAAGCAGTTCCTCAAATCGATCCGGCGCACCGGCTTCGGCCCGAACCTGTTCGACGAATGGCGTTACCTGGACCACGGCGAACCAGGCCAGGACAACAGCGCGCGGCCGCTCAATCCCGATTTCGTTCTGAACCAGCCGCAGTTTGCCGGCGCCTCGATCCTGCTGACGCGCAAGAACTTCGGCTGCGGCTCGTCGCGCGAGCACGCGCCGTGGGCGCTGCAGCAATTCGGTTTTCGCGCTGTCGTCGCGCCGAGCTTTGCCGACATCTTCTTCAATAACTGCTTCAAGATCGGCCTGTTGCCGATCGCTTTGAGCGAAGACGAAGTCGAAGCATTGTTCCAGGCAGTCGGGCGCCAGCCGGGCTTCCAGCTGACGATCGACCTCGAACAGCAGCGCATCGGCACGCATGACGGCAGCCTGTCGTTCGGCTTTGCCATCGACGACTTCCGCAAGTACTGCCTGCTCAATGGCCTGGACGATATCGGCCTGACGCTGCGCCATGCGGACGATATCCGCGCCTTCGAACAACGCCATCTCGCGGCCCAGCCGTGGCTGGCCAACGCGATCTGATCGCGGCGCCAGGACAAGCAACCAAGACAAGAAACCAAGACGAGAAAGACGAGCATGAAGATTGCGATCCTGCCAGGTGACGGCATCGGCCCGGAGATCACCGCCCAGGCGGTGAAGGTTCTGAACGCGCTCGGTGAGCAGTTCGAGATGGACACCGCCGAAGTGGGCGGTGCCGGCTACGCCGCGCACGGCCACCCGCTGCCCGACAGCACGCTCAAGCTGGCCAAGGATGCCGATGCGGTGCTGTTCGGCGCCGTGGGTGACTACAAATACGATGGGCTCGAACGCGCGCTGCGCCCCGAGCAGGCGATTCTTGGCCTGCGCCGCGAACTGGGCCTGTTCGCCAACCTGCGCCCGGCCATCCTGTACCCGGAGCTGGCCGGCGCGTCGACCCTCAAGCCCGAGGTGGTGTCGGGCCTGGATATCCTGATCATCCGCGAACTGACGGGTGACATCTATTTCGGCAAGCCGCGCGGCGTGCGCGAATGCCCGGACGGCCCGTTCAAGGGCCAGCGCGAAGGCTTCGACACGATGCGCTACGCCGAAGGCGAGATTCGCCGCATCGCGCACGTGGCGTTCCAGGCCGCGCTGAAACGCGACAAGCGCGTGACCAGCGTCGACAAGGCCAACGTGCTCGAGACGGGCCAGTTCTGGCGCGATATCGTCACCGACGTCCACAAGGAATACGCCGGCGTCGAACTCGATCACATGTACGTCGACAACGCCGCCATGCAACTGGTGCGCGCGCCGAAAAAATTCGACGTGCTCGTGACCGGCAACATGTTTGGCGATATCCTGTCGGACGCCGCCGCGATGCTGACCGGTTCGATCGGCATGCTGCCATCGGCCTCGCTCGACGCGAAGAACAAGGGCCTGTACGAGCCGTCGCACGGTTCGGCGCCGGACATCGCGGGGCAGGGCGTGGCCAATCCGCTGGCGACGATCCTGTCGGCCGCGATGATGCTGCGCTTTACCTTTGGCCTGACGGAGCAAGCCGACCGCATCGACAACGCCGTCAAGCGCGTGCTGGCGCAAGGTCTGCGTACACCAGATATTCACGAAGCAGGGGCCACCCGCGTGGGCACCGAAGAAATGGGCAACGCGGTCGTCGCGGCGCTCGGATAACACTGTAATCACACTGAAAGAAGACGATGAAATTAGTTGGTCTGGTAGGTTGGCGCGGCATGGTTGGCTCGGTCCTGATGCAGCGCATGCAGGAAGAGGGCGATTTCGACCACATCGAGCCGGTGTTCTTCACGACGTCGAATCCGGGCGGCGCCGCGCCGGCGATGGCGAAGAATGAAACCACCCTGAAGAGCGCGAGCGACATCGCCGAGCTCTCCAAATGCGAGATCATCATTTCCTGCCAGGGCGGCGACTACACGAGCGAGGTGTTCCCGCAACTGCGCGCGGCCGGCTGGAACGGCTACTGGATCGACGCCGCGTCCACGCTGCGCATGAACGACGACGCGGTCATCGTGCTCGACCCGGTCAACCGCGCCGTGATCGACGCGGCACTGTCGCGCGGCGTCAAGAACTACATCGGCGGCAACTGCACCGTGTCGTGCATGCTGATCGGCCTGGGCGGCCTGTTCGAGGCCGGCCTGGTCGAGTGGATGACGTCCATGACCTACCAGGCGGCATCGGGCGGCGGCGCGCAGCACATGCGCGAACTGCTCACGCAGTTCGGCACCATCAACAGCGCGATCAAGCCGCTGCTGGACAACCCGGCATCGGCCATCCTGGAAATCGACCGCACCGTGCTGGCCACCCAGCATGGCCTCTCGAGCGACGAAACGAAGCAGTTCGGCGTGCCGCTGGCCGGCAACCTGATCCCGTGGATCGACAAGGACCTGGGCAACGGCCAGTCGAAAGAAGAGTGGAAGGCCGGCGCCGAGACCAACAAGATCCTCGGTCGCGGTGCGGGCTTCGACGCCAAACCGATTCCCGTGGATGGCCTGTGCGTGCGCATCGGTGCGATGCGCTGCCACTCGCAGGCACTCACGATCAAGCTGACCCGCGACGTGCCGCTCGACGAAATCAGCGACATCATCGCTTCGCATAACCAGTGGACGAAGGTGGTGCCAAACAACCGCGAAGCATCGATGCGCGACCTGTCGCCGGCTGCCGTCACCGGTGGTCTGACCATCCCGGTGGGCCGCCTGCGCAAGATGTCGATGGGTGACGATTACCTGTCCGCCTTCACGGTCGGCGACCAGCTGCTGTGGGGCGCGGCCGAGCCGCTGCGTCGCATGCTGCGCATCGTGCTGGAGCGTTAAACGCTTTGCACAGTGGGCTGGCTGCTTCGCGGCCGGCCCGTTATGTACAGTTCGTCATCGCCGGTTGCATTCATTGCAACTACCATGTCTGGTGGTTATCGAACCCCATCAAGGCATGTCTCGCAGGCCACAAAACACCCCGTTCCCCCTGCTGTAAACGTGCGCATCGCTTGCGTGCCCTAGAGCATGATGTTATGTTGAGACTCCGGGAAACCGTCTTTCCCTCGGCCAACTAACTCGCTGCTCACTATGCATTTTTCGGAACAATCTCAGCTCATGGCACCTGCGTTGAAAACCCTCACTGCGGCGATTGCCAGTGCAGTGTTCGTCACTTCCGCCGCCAGCGCGGCCGGGCTTGGAAAATTGACCGTGTTGTCGGCACTTGGCCAGCCACTGCGCGCCGAGATCGAACTGACGACCAGCGCCGGCGAAGACCCGGCCAGCATGGCCGTCAAGCTGGCCACACCTGAGGCCTTCCGCAGCGCGAACATCGACTTCAATCCGGCGCTGCTGTCGCTGCGCTTCGCCGTCGAGCAGCGCGGTGGCCGCCAGATCATCCGCGTCAATTCCAGCCAGCCGCTGAACGAACCGTTCGTCGACATGCTGCTCGAGCTGACCTGGAATAACGGGCGCCTGGTGCGCGAGTACACGTTCCTGCTCGATCCGGCCGAACTGCGCACGACGCAGCCGGCGCAGGTGGCCAGCAGCCCGGCGCCGCGCGCGTCGTCGCAGCCTGCTGCCGCCGCACCTGCCGCTGCTGCTGTCGCTGCTGCCCCGGCGTTTGATGCAGCCGAGCGCGCCCGCATTGCTGCTGCACGCGAAGGCGCCCAGCGCCAGGCCGCGCAGCGCGATGCGGTAGCAGCCGAAAGCACCTACCGTGTGCGTCGCGGCGACACGCTCAGTGGCATCGCCACCCGCGTGAAGCCGGCCGAAATCTCGCTCGACATGATGCTCGTGGCGCTGTACCGCGCCAACCCGGATGCCTTCATCGGCAACAACATGAACCGCCTGAAATCGGGCCAGATCCTGAGTGTGCCCGACAGCGATGCGCTGCGTGGTGGCGCGAGCCAGGGCGAAGCGCGCGGCGTGGTCGTCGCGCATGCGGCCGATTTTGACGCCTACCGCAACAAGCTCGCCGGCCAGGTCGCCGCCAGTACGCCGGGCAGCGCGCCGCAGGGCGGCCAGAGCGCAACCGGGCGCGTGACGGCGCGCGTCGAAGAACAACCGACGGCCGCCAACGAAGCGCAGGACAAGCTGCGCCTGTCGAAGGCCACGCCGGGAACCGGCACCGCGCCGCAGGACGGCACCGCCAGCGTCGAAGACACGCTGGCCAAGCAGCGCGAACTCGAACAGGCCGAGGCCCGCGTCAAGGAACTTGAAAAGAACGTTGGCGAGCTCGAAAACCTGATGACGGTGCCAAGCCGCGCGGGCGCGGAAGCCGAGCAGGCTGCAGCGGCGCCCGTCGTGGCGACGCCGGCCAAGCCGGTCACGCATCCACGCCTGAAAAAACCGGTGCCGGCGCCAGAGCCAGAAAAAGGCCTGGTCGACACGCTGCTGGACAATATGCTCTACATCGCTGCAGCGCTGCTGGTGCTGCTCCTGATCCTGTTCGGCGTCGCGCAGCGCCGCAAGCGCAATGCCGCGCCGGTGGCGCCAGCGCCGACCGAACCGTCGGTGCTGGGCGGGCAGGGCGCAGGCGCCCAGTCGCTGTTCGCCGAAAGCGGCGGCCAGAGCGTCGACACCAACAACAGCGTCTTCAACTCGAGCTTCGCGCCATCGGCCAGCCAGCTCGATACGAACGAAGTCGATCCGGTGGCTGAAGCCGACGTGTACATTGCCTACGGGCGCGACGCGCAGGCCGAGGAAATCCTGAAGGAAGCGCTGCGCACGCATCCGGACCGTCACCCGGTGCGTCTGAAACTGCTCGAGATCTACGCCACGCGCAAGGACGCCCGCGCCTTCGAGGTGCAGGCGCGCGAGCTGCATGCACTCACCAACGGCCAGGGCGACGACTGGGCACACGCTGCGGCGCTGGGCCTGGGCATCGATCCGCAAAATTCGCTGTACGCGAACGCCGCGCCGGCGCCGGCGCAAACGCCGTCGGCGCAGGAACGCAGCCAGCAGGCGATCCTGTCGCAGCAGTACCAGGATGCGCTGCGTGCTGACGAGCCTTCCACTGTCTCGAACACCAGTGCACGCGTTGCTGGCGCGGCCGCTGCCGGCGCCGTCGCTGCTGCGTCGGCGTTCTCGCTGTCGAAGGACGATGCTGAGCACACCGCAACGCCGCATGCCGAGCCGGTGCCAGCGCCACGCCTTGATGACAACGCGCTCGACTTCGACCTTGGCGGGCTGGCGTTCGAGCCGGTCACGCACGCCGAGGCCCCGACGCCGGCAACCACGAGCCGTCCCGACCCGGACGCGACTGCCGTGCCGGATCTCGACTTCGACATGCTGCCGCCGGCAGCGGCAGCCACGCCCGCGTCGACGCTGTCGACCGACGTCAACGACCTCGAATTCGACATGGACTTCGATGCGCCGCCTGCCGGGCAAGCTGCTGCAGCCACCCCGGCCACCCCGGCCGATCTGCGCGACGACTTCTCGCTCGACCTGACGCCGCAGCCGCAAGTGCAGGCCACGCCGGTCGACATGGCCGGCCTGGCCAGGGACTTCGACGGCTTGCCGTCGCTGCCAGCCAGCCCGGCGCAGCCGGCGCCCGCCGCCGCAGCGCCGAGCGATCCGCTGTTCGACCTGGATTCGATGGACTTTGGCGCACCGGTCACGCCGGCGACGCCAGCGCCCGTGAATGATCCGCTGCCTGCCGTGCGCGGTACGTCGAACGCGAATGTGTCCGAAGATCCGCTGTTCGACCTGGACGCGATGGACTTCGGCCTGCCGGCCGAGCCGCGCGCTTCCGGCGGCGCGGAGCCGAAAGACTTCGCGGCGCGCCAGGACGATCCGTTCGACATGTTCGACCTGCCCGATACCCCGGCGCCCGTGCCGGCGCCCGAAGAATTGTCGGCGCCGCCGGTCAGCGACGAACCGACGCTGCAGCGCAACTCGCTCGACACGCTTGACTTCGACCTGGATCTGCCGGCGTCGGCCACGGCCGATGCGCCGGCGCCAGCGGCGTTCGATGCTGATCCGGTCGCTGATACCGCTGCAGCCCCGGCGCCGCTCTCGCCCGAGCACATGGAAATGGAAACCAAGCTCGATCTGGCCGTGGCCTACCAGGAAATCGGCGACAAGGAAGGTGCACGCGAACTGCTCGACGAAGTCATCAAGGGCGGCAGCACCGAGCAGGTTGGCCGTGCCAGCGCGATGCGAGAGCTGCTGGCGTGACGCGGATTGTTCTGGGTGTCCAGTACATCGGCACCGGTTGGAACGGCTACCAAAAGCAGCCGGAACGCAATACGGTCCAGGACCGTCTTGAAATGGCGCTCGAGAAGTTCGCCTGCACGCCGCTGGCCACCACCTGTGCCGGCCGCACCGATACCGGCGTGCACGCGATCGAGCAGGTAGTCCATTTCGACACCGATCTGGTGCGCCCGACGCAGGCCTGGGTGCGCGGCGTGAACACCTTCCTGCCCGATTCCATTGTCGTGCGCTGGGCCAAAGAGGTGCCGCTGGGCGAGGACGGGCTGGAATTCCATGCCCGCTTCTCGGCCCGCTCGCGCACCTACCACTATGTGCTGTACAACCATCCGACGCCATCGGCGCTGCTGTCCAACCGCGCCGGCTGGATGTTCCGGCCGCTCGATGTCGAGCGCATGATCGACGCCGCCCGCCACCTGATCGGCACCCACGACTTCTCGGCGTTTCGCGCCTCGAGCTGCCAGGCCAAGACCCCGGTCAAGGACATGCACGAAGTGCGCATCGAGCGCCACGGCGACATCATCGTGTTCACGCTGCGCGCCAGCGCCTTCCTGCATCACATGGTGCGCAATATCGTCGGCTCGCTCGTGTATGTTGGGCTGGGACGGCAAGAGCCTGAGTGGATGCACGATGTGCTCGAGAGCCGCTCGCGCGACGTCGCCGCACCGACCTTCATGCCCGACGGCCTGTATTTCGCCAGGATCGAGTACGATCCGATCTGGAAGCTGCCGCAGGAAGCGGTCGCGCCGCTGCCCTGGTTGTAAGGACTCTCATGCAACGCACCCGTATCAAAATCTGCGGCATCACCCGCGAAGAAGACCTGAGCGCCGCTGTCGCCGTGGGCGCCGATGCGTTGGGCTTCGTGTTCTATCCGAAGAGCCCACGCTATGTGACGCCAGAGCGCGCCGGCGCCTTGTGCGCCGGCCTGCCGCCCTTCGTCAGCGGCGTCGCGCTGTTCGTCAATCCCACACTGGCCGAGGTGCAGGAAGTCGCCGCAGCGATGCCGCTTGCGCTGATCCAGTTCCACGGCGACGAGACGGTCGAGCAGTGCGCGGCGATTGCGGCGGCCGTCCAGCGCCCGTTCATGCGCGCGTTTCGGGTCAAGCCTGACACGATCCCTGGCACGCTGCTAGAATGTGAGCTTGCATACCGCACCGCCAGTCCATGGTTCTCGAGCCTTCTGCTTGACACGTACGTGGACGCTTATGGCGGCGCAGGAAAGGTCTTCGATTGGTCTCTCATCCCAAAAGAGCTCGCGCCTCGGGTCGTTTTGAGTGGTGGCTTGAACGTACACAACACCACTGACGGTGTCGTACGCGTTCGGCCTTTTGCCGTCGACATCAGCAGTGGTGTCGAAGCCGCAAAGGGTATCAAGGACGCCCGCAAGATGGCCGCGTTTGTCGCGGCCGTGCGGGCAGCCGATGCCACTATTCATAGCGAGACATACCATGCAGAACACCCCATTCAAGGCAGCGCCTAACGCCGCGCCGCTGTTCAAGACCCCTGATTACGCCCTGCCGAACGCGCAGGGGCACTTCGGTCCCTATGGCGGCTCGTTCGTCGCCGAGACGCTGACGCACGCGCTGGCCGAGCTGAGCGAAGCTTACGCAAAGTACGCGCAAGACCCCGAATTCCTCGAAGAATACCGCTACGAATTGGCCCACTTCGTCGGCCGCCCGTCGCCCGTGTACCACGCGCGGCGCTGGTCCGAGATGGCCGGGGGCGCGCAGGTCTACCTCAAGCGGGAAGACCTGAACCACACCGGCGCGCACAAGATCAATAACGTGATCGGTCAGGCGCTGCTGGCGCGGCGCATGGGCAAGCCGCGCATCATCGCCGAAACGGGCGCCGGCCAGCACGGCGTGGCCACGGCCACCATCTGCGCGCGCTTCGGCCTGGAATGCGTGATCTACATGGGCAGCGAAGACGTCAAGCGCCAGGCCCAGAACGTGTACCGCATGAAGCTCCTGGGCGCGACGGTGGTGCCGGTGGAATCGGGCTCGAAGACGCTCAAGGATGCGCTCAATGAAGCGATGCGCGACTGGGTCACGAACATCGAAAACACGTTCTACATCATCGGCACCGTGGCCGGCCCGCACCCGTATCCGATGATGGTGCGCGACTTCCAGGCGGTGATCGGCGAAGAGTGCCGCGTGCAGATGCCTGCGATGACGGGGCGCCAGCCCGACTACGTCGTCGCCTGTATCGGCGGCGGCTCGAACGCGATGGGCATCTTCTATCCGTATATCGGCGAGCCGGGCGTCAAGCTGGTGGGCGTCGAGGCGGCGGGGGAGGGCCTGGATTCGGGCAAGCACTCGGCCTCGCTGACCTCCGGCCTGCCGGGTGTGTTGCACGGTAACCGCACCTATCTGCTGCAGGACGAGAACGGGCAGATCATCGAGACGCATTCGGTGTCGGCGGGCCTGGATTATCCGGGTGTCGGGCCGGAACACGCGTGGCTGAAGGACACGCTGCGCGCCGAGTACGTCTCGATCACGGACGACGAAGCGCTGCAGGCCTTCCACGATTGCTGCCGCATCGAAGGCATCATCCCGGCGCTGGAATCGTCGCACGCGATCGCGTACGCGGTGAAGCTGGCGGCAACGCTGCCGAAGGACCAGATCATCCTGGTCAATCTGTCGGGCCGCGGCGACAAGGACATGCACACGGTGGCGCAGCGGATGGGGCTTGATTTCGGCTGATGCCGGCGTCAACCATCCCATCCTGCCCCGGTCAGCCGGGGCATTCGCCTTTTCCGATTACCAGAGGAACCCAGCATGTCCCGCATCGAACAGACTTTTACCGCGCTCAAGGCGCACAACAAGACCGCGCTCGTCACCTTCATCACGGCGGGTGACCCCGGCCCCGAACTGACCGTCCCGCTGATGCACGCACTGGTGGAGGGCGGCGCCAACGTCCTCGAACTGGGCGTGCCGTTTTCGGACCCGATGGCCGAAGGCCCGGTCATCCAGCGCGCCTGCGAGCGCGCGCTGAAATTCAACGTCGGCCTGAAAGACGTGTTCGGTTTCGTGCGCGAATTTCGCAAGAATGACCCCGATACCCCGGTCGTCCTGATGGGTTACGCCAACCCGATCGAACGCATCGGCCAGACCGAATTCATCCGCTGCGCAAAAGAAGCCGGTGCCGATGGCGCCATCGTCGTCGACTACCCGCCCGAAGAATGCGCCGCGTTCGCAACCGAAATGCGCGACAACGGCCTGGACCTGATCTTCCTGCTCGCGCCGACGTCGACCACGGAGCGCGTCAAGCAAGTGGCCCAGTACGGTGGCGGTTTCAGCTATTACGTCTCGCTGAAAGGCGTGACGGGCGCCGGCACCATCGACACGGCCGACGTCGCCCGCCGCGTGGCCGCGATCCGCGAACACGTCAAACTGCCGATCGGCGTGGGCTTCGGCATCCGCGACGGCGCCACGGCGAGAGCCGTGGCCGAAGTGGCCGACGCTGTCGTGATCGGCAGCCGCATCATCCAGGAAATCGAAAACAGCCCGCCAGACCAGGCCGTCGACGCCGTCCGCACCTTCACCGCCACCATCCGCACCGCCCTCGACGCGCGCTAAATCTTAATTAGGGTCAGAGTCGAATTGTTGAGCAATTTCTCCGGAAAATGTTGTCACTTAATTCGACACTGACCCTCATTGTGATTGCTTTTAGATTCTTGCAATCCAATTAGGGTCAGAGTCGAATTGTTTGACAACTTTTAGCGATTGCCTGATGAATCTTTTCAATGTCCGGCTGCGATCGTTATGGCCGACGGGTTTTTCACAGGCGTACCGCCACATCTTTCCTGCTAATTGATAAAAGCTTAAGACTTGTTCAATCTCCCTCAGTAAATTGATCTCTTCGTAGCTCAACCTGAAGGAGTGTTCGATGAAAAAGCGTGTCAAGCATATTGCAGTGGCCCAGTTTGGAAAGATGCTGGCGGCAGTTTATTTTGTCGCTATGCTCCCATTGCTGGCGATCGTTCTCCTCGCCATGTTGACGGGCGTGGAGATGCCGTCCATCGGGGCAGGTGTGGTCATTCTGTTTGCAGTTGTGTATATCGTCAGCGTCTATCTGGCAGGAATGCTGAGTGCGTGGATATATAACATCGTGGCTGCCCGCTTGGGAGGCGTTGAATACACCGTCAACGACATCGCTTCGCCAGCGAAATAATCGCCAAAATTGCCGCATAAATAAATTAGGGTCAGAGTCGATTTGTTTGACAACTTTGAGGAATTGCCCAATAAGTCTACTCTGACCCTAATTGTTGAGAAATTGATTATTTAGCTCATCAACGTGACTCTGTCCCTCATTTTGCTTCGGAGATCAAACTCGGCGTTCATTCAGCCGAGGATCGGTGCTATTTATTGGGAAATTATCGAAAGTTGTCAAACAATTCGACTCTGACCCTCATTGTTGGTGGTGGTTGATGTGGGGCGCGGGCTGGGTGGGGTAGGTGATGCTTCGATGGCAATATTGATGGCTTGCTACGATTCGACAAGCTGCCTCCGAGCGGCTACACTACGCCCCACTGTAAGATTTGCCGCAAAGGAGAGAATATGAGTTGGTTGGAAAAATTGCTGCCCCCTCGGATCCAGCGCTCCGATGCCGCTAACCGCAAGACCATGCCCGAGGGCCTCTGGGTCAAGTGCCCGTCGTGCGAGTCGGTGCTGTACCGGGCGGATATCGAGTCCAACCTGCACGTGTGCCCGAAGTGCTCGCATCACATGCGCATCCGCGCCCGCGCGCGTCTGGATTCGCTGCTCGATGAAGGCGGTCGCTACGACATTGGCCAGGAGACCTTGCCAGTCGATACCCTGAAGTTCAAGGACAGCAAGAAGTATCCTGACCGCCTCAAGGCGGCGATGGAAGCCACCGGTGAGACCGATGCGCTGATCGTCCAGGGTGGCTCGATCATGAGCTTGCCGGTGGTCGTCGCCTGCTTTGAATTCGAATTCATGGGTGGCTCGATGGGCTCGGTGGTTGGTGAGCGCTTCGTGCGCGGCGCGCAAGTTGCGCTCGAGCAGAAGGTGCCGTTCATTTGCATCACCGCCACTGGCGGCGCGCGCATGCAGGAAGGTTTGCTGTCGCTGATGCAGATGGCCAAGACCACCGCGATGCTGACCAAGCTGTCCGAGAAGAAGCTGCCGTTCATCAGCGTGCTGACTGACCCGACGATGGGCGGTGTCTCGGCCTCGTTCGCCTTCATGGGCGACGTCGTCATTGCCGAGCCGAAAGCCCTGATCGGCTTTGCCGGCCCGCGCGTCATCGAGAACACGGTCCGTGAGAAATTGCCGGAAGGCTTCCAGCGCGCCGAGTTCCTGGTCCAGAAGGGCGCTGTCGACATGATCGTCGACCGTCGCAAGATGCGTGAAGAAATCGCGCGCCTGCTGGCCCTGCTGCAAAACCAGGCGACCGAAGTCCTGGCCTGATCGATCCGAAGGCCACCGCGAGGGCAACCCGCGAACATGATCGCCAGGGGCGACCGGCGCGGGCATGCCAGACGGCGGCCCTCGCGGTCGCCTTTCACATTCCCCGCATCGCCCGCCGATATCCTCTTTTCTGAGCACCATGTCCCCACTACCGACTACCTTGCCCGACTGGCTGGCGCTGCTCGAATCGCGTCACGCCGAAACCCATATCGACATGGGCCTGGACCGCGTCCGCGCCGTCAAGGAACGCCTGCAGCTGGCGTTCTCGTGTCCCGTGATCATGGTGGCCGGCACCAACGGCAAGGGCTCGACCTGCGCGATGCTCGAGTCGGTCCTGCTGCAGTCCGGATACCGCGTCGGCCTCTACATCAAGCCGCACTTCCTCGACTTCAACGAGCGCGCCCGTATCAATGGCGAGATGGCCTCCGATGATGTCCTGATCGCCGCATTCAACGCCGTCGAAGCCGCGCGCGGGGATACCGACCTCACGTACTTCGAATTCACCACGCTGGCCATCGCGCACCTGCTGTCGACCAGCGAGATCGACGTTGCCATCCTCGAAGTCGGCCTGGGCGGGCGTCTCGACGCCGTCAACGTGATCGATGCCGACGTGTCCATTGTCACCAGCATCGACATCGACCACACGGCCTATCTGGGCGATACGCGCGAAAAAATCGGTTTTGAGAAAGCCGGCATCTTCCGCGCCGGCAAAACGGCGATCTGCAGCGACCCGGTGCCGCCCCAGTCGCTGATCGACCACGCAACCAGCATCGGCGCTGACCTCTGGCTGCTGGGCCGCGACTTCAATTACCAGGGCGACCAGCAGCAGTGGAGCTTTGCCGGCCGCACCGGGCGCCGCAACTCGCTGGCCTATCCGGCCCTGCGCGGCGCCAACCAGTTGCTTAATGCGTCCGCCGCGCTGGCCGCTCTCGAGGCGCTGCGCATGACCTTGCCGTGCGGCGCCCAGGAAACCCGCGCCGGCCTCGCAATGGTCGAGCTGCCGGGGCGCTTCCAGGTGCTGGCCGGGCGCCCGACCCAGGTGCTCGACGTCGCCCACAATCCGCACGCCGCCGCGACGCTCGCGCAGAATCTCGGCAATATGGGCTTCCACCGCTTTACCTACGCGGTGTTCGGCATCATGGACGACAAGGACATCGACGCCGTCATCGCGCCGATGGCCTCGGTCATTGATCACTGGTGCGTCACGCGCCTGGATTCGCCGCGCTCGGCCGACCCTGCGGCGCTGGCTGACAAGATCGCCGAATTGAAGCCAGCGGGCGCGAAAGCCGACGATTTTTCGGTCACCACCTTCGATTCACCCGCCGAGGCTTACGCGAATGCACTGAGCCGGGTTGAGGAGAATGATAGAATTGTGGTCTTTGGTTCGTTCTACACGGTTGCCGGCGTGATGGCGGCCCGTAAATCCTCACTACACTGATACCTCAATCGCATGGGCTTGTTCTCGTTCGGCACTAAAAACAAGCAAGAAACTGTTCGCGACAGCGGTCACTTCGTCAAGGACGACGAGGCCGCCTACACCGAGCGCGCACGCTCCAAGCGCGCCAGCTCGGCCGGTGAGGGCGGTCGCCGCTCGAGCCGTGGCGATCCGATCCTGCCCGAGAAAAAACGCGCGCGCCGCCGCCTGGTTGGCGCCATTGCGCTGGTCCTGGCCGCCGTCGTGGCCCTGCCGATGCTGCTCGATTCCGAGCCCAAGCCGCTGGCCACCGACATCGCGATCCATATCCCTGATAAAGACAAGGCTGCGCCGCTGCCGGTGCCGTCCGAGCAGGTTGCGCCAACGGCCAGCGTCGACAGCGACGAAGAGATCATCGAGCCGGTCCCTTCGCCGCCTGCAGGCACGCGCACGCCGCCGGTCGCCGTGGCGGCAGCGCCAGTGGCCAGCGAGGTGCCGCCAATGCGCATGCTCGAGCCAGCCAAGCCGGTCGAGACCGTCAAGCCGAAGCCTGAAGCCAAGCCAAAGGCAGAACCTGAAGCCAAGCCGGTGACGAAGCCCGAGCCGGTCAAGACCGAGCGCAAGCCCGAGCCCGAGAAAAAGCCGGTCAAGGTCGCCGAGTCGAAAGAGGCCGAGTCGCATCCGAAAGCCGAGCACGTCGCCAAGCCGGCCCGTCCGGACGACGCCGCCCGCGCCATCGCCATCCTCGAAGACAAGCCCGCTGACAAGCCCGAGCCGAAAACGGTCAAGGCCGAAGGCCCGGCCCCACGCTTCGTGGTGCAGGTTGCCGCGCTGGCCAGCCAGGAAAAAGTCACCGAATTGCAAAGCCGCCTGCGCGCTGCTGGTGTTGCCTCGTTCACCCAGAAGTCTGGCGAGCTGATCCGCGTACGGGTCGGCCCGTTCAGCAAGGAAGAAGCAGAGAAAGTGCGCGCCAAACTGGGCGGCATCGGTCTGTCCGGCACGATGGTGCCGCTCTGATCCTCGCTGCCGCGTGACGATTTTCGATTACCTGGTGCTGTTCGTGCTGATCGCGTCCGTCGTGATCAGCACGCTGCGCGGCCTGGTAAAGGAAATCCTGTCGCTGGTGGGCTGGGTGGTCGCCTTCGTGGTGGCCAATGTCTACGGCGCCCAGCTCGCGCCCTTGCTGCCCGAAGTCATCCCGGGCGGCACGGCGCGCCTGATGGCGGCCTTCATCGCGCTGTTCCTGGGCGTGCGAATCCTGATGGGTCTGCTGTCGATGGCGATCGGCGCGGTGGTTGCCGCCACCGGCCTGTCGCTGGCGGACCGGGGCCTGGGCGGCCTGTTCGGCCTGGCGCGGGGCATTGTGATTGTGCTGGCCGGCGTCATATTGTGCGGGATGACGGCGATTCCGCAGCAGGCATTCTGGCGCGATGCGCTGTTGTCACCCATTGCCGAGACCGGCGCGCGCACCGTCAAACCATTCTTGCCCGCTGCCTTCGCGGAGCATATTAATTACTGAACCAGTAGTCGTAGTTTTCGCAGTTTTCTGTCATTTTGCACCCAAGCTTTTAGGAGCACCTCATGTGTGGCATCGTCGGCGTCGTTTCGCACTCTCCCGTCAACCAGCTTCTGTACGATGCATTGCTGCTGCTGCAGCACCGCGGCCAGGACGCTGCGGGCATTGCGACCAATCACAGCAGCATGTTCTCCATGTTCAAGGCCAACGGCCTGGTACGTGACGTTTTCCGTACCCGGAACATGCGTTCGCTGCAGGGCAACACCGGGATCGGCCACTGCCGTTACCCGACCGCAGGTTCGTCGAGCGAAGAAGAGGCGCAGCCGTTCTACGTCAACGCGCCGTTCGGCATCACGCTGGCGCACAACGGCAACCTGACCAACCAGGCCCAGCTCCGGGATGAGCTGTTCCGCAACGACCGCCGCCACATCAATACCGATTCCGATTCCGAGGTGCTGCTCAACGTGCTGGCCCATGAAATCCAGGAAGCGGCCGATGGCTTCTCGCTCGACGCCGAGGCGATCTTCAAGGCGGTCGCTGTCGTGCACCGCCGCGTGCGTGGTGCCTACGCGGTCGTAGCACAGATCGCCGGCCATGGCATGCTGGCCTTCCGCGATCCGTTCGGCATCCGTCCGCTGTGCCTGGGCGTGAACGAAACCGAAAACGGCAACGAATACCTGGTGGCCAGCGAGTCGGTCGCCCTCGAAGGCCTGGGCTTCCGTTTCGTGCGCGACATTGCGCCGGGCGAAGCGGTCTTCATCACCAACGACGGCAAGCTGTCCGAGCGCCAATGCGCCGAAAATCCATCGCTCAATCCATGCGCGTTCGAATTCGTCTACCTGGCCCGTCCGGACTCGGTGATCGACGGCGCCTCGGTCTACGCCACGCGCCTGCGCATGGGTGAATACCTGGCCGACAAGGTGCTCAGTGAAATCCCGGTCGAAGATATCGACGTCGTCATGCCGATTCCCGATTCGTCGCGTCCGGCCGCCATCCAGCTGGCGCTGAAGCTGGGTGTCGAATACCGCGAAGGCTTCATCAAGAACCGCTACATCGGCCGCACCTTCATCATGCCGGGCCAGGGCATGCGCAAGAAATCGGTACGCCAGAAGCTCAACGCGATCATTTCCGAATTCAAGGACAAGAACGTGCTGCTGGTCGACGATTCGATCGTGCGCGGCACCACCAGTCGCGAGATCGTGCAGATGGCCCGTGAAGCCGGCGCGCGCAAGGTGTACTTCGCCTCGGCTGCGCCACCGGTGCTGTACCCGAACGTGTACGGCATCGACATGCCGACCCGCGACGAGCTGATCGCCTACGGCCGCACGACCGAAGAAGTCTGCCGCGAGATCACGGCCGACCGCGTCATCTATCAGGACATCGACGCCCTCAAGCGCTCGATTTCGGACGTCAATCCGGCACTGAAGAACTTCGAGGCGTCGTGCTTCGACGGCATCTACGTGACGGGCGACGTGACGCCGGAATACCTGGATCGCCAGGAAACCGCGCGTCACAATCCTGCTGCCAAGGATGAAGACCAGGTCCGTACCCAACTGAATCTGAACCCCGCCGTCGCCGCCGAGTAAGCATGAGCGAGAAAAAATCCTACGGCTTTACCACCACGATCCTGCACAACGACCGGCACAAGCCGATCGAGCACGGTTCGCTGCACAAGCCGATCCACACCTCGGTCGCGTTCGGCTACACGGATGCGCGTCAGCTGGCATCCGTGTTCCAGGGCAAGGAGCCGGGCTTCCGTTATGGTCGCCAGGGCAATCCGACCATCAGCGCGCTCGAGGACAAGGTCAGCAAGATGGAGGATGGCGTCGCCACGCTGTGCTTCGGCACCGGCATGGCCGCCATCGGCGCGCTGTTCCAGGCGCTGCTGAAGGCGGGCGACGCCATCGTTTCGTCGAGCTTCCTGTTTGGTAATACCAACAGCCTGTGGCAGACGGTGGCAGGGCAGGGCGTCGATGTCGCCTTTGTCGATGCAACCGATGTGGCGCAGGTCGAGGCAGCCTTGACGCCGAACACGCGCATGGTGTTTGTCGAGACGATCGCCAATCCGCGCACGCAAGTGGCGGACCTGGCCCGCATCGGCGAGCTGTGCCGTGCGCGGGGCATCCTGTACGTGGTCGACAACACGATGACCTCGCCCTGGCTGTTCCGCCCGAAGAGCGTGGGCGCCGGTCTCGTGGTCAATTCGCTGACCAAGTCGATTGGCGGCCACGGCATTGCGCTGGGCGGCGCGCTGACCGATACCGGCCTGTTCGACTGGAGCGCGTACCCGAACATCGCGCCGAATTTCCGCAAGCAGCCGGCGCAGGCGCAGGGCATGGCGCAGCTGCGCGCGAAAGCGCTGCGCGACTTCGGCGCCTCGCTCGGACCGGAGGCAGCGCATCACATTGCCGTTGGCGCCGAGACGCTGGCGCTGCGCATGACCCGCACCTGTGCCAATGCTCTGGCGCTGGCAACGATGCTCGAGGCGGATGAGCGCGTGGCGAAGGTCCACTACCCGGGCCTGGCCTCGCATCCGCAGCACGGTATCGTCACGTCGCTGTTCCGCGCCGGTGGTTCACTGCTCAGCTTCGAGCTGCGCGAGGATATCGACCCGTTCGATTACCTCAACCGCCTGCAGCTGGCGATTCCCGCGTCGAACCTGGGCGACAACCGCACGCTGGTCATTCCGGTCGCGCACACCATCTTCTTCGAGATGGGCGCCGAGCGCCGCGCCAGCATGGGCATTGCCGAGTCGCTGATCCGCGTGTCGGTGGGCATCGAGGACACCGATGACCTGGTTGAAGACTTCCGCCAGGCGCTGGACGCGTAAGCGCGGCGTACCGCGCGACGTTACCGCGTGACGTAAAGCGATGCAAAGAAGGCCGGCGCAATGCCGGCCTAGTCATTTTTACGGTTGAGTCGCGCTGTAAAAGGGGGCTATGATGCGCCATCGTCAGCTTGTCATTTTTGGGTGCCCATGAAACGTTTCCTGCTCTGCCTTTCCATGTCCCTGTCCCTGAGCATCGCCAGCGCCGCCTGTGCGGGCGAGCTGGAAGACGCCAACGCGCTGTTCGAAAAGAAGGATTACGCGGGCGCGCTCAAGCTGTACACCAAGCTGGCCAATGCCGGCAATGCGCAGGCGCAGCAGCAACTGGGCCAGATGTACTGGTATGGCGAAGCGGGCGCTGTCGATGAGGCGGCAGCGAAAGCATTGTTCGAGAAGTCGGCGGCCAAGGGCAATAAGGTCGCGGCAGAATCGCTGGTCGTGATGGAACAGCGCGTGACCAAGCGCGCCGAGATCGATTACTGGATCAAGGGCTATGACGGGGCCGAGCTGCAGTCGGGCGAATACCGCTGCCCGTCGCCGCGCATCCCGGCCGTGTCGAAGGTGAACGACGAGATCGATCGCGTCAACAAGCTGGTGACGGGCTGGCAGGATTGCTACAACAAGATGGTCACGAACCTGAACGCGCAGTCGCCGCTGACGAAGAAGATTCCCGCCGATATCGCCAAGCTGATGAACAAACAGGAAGCGGATGCTTCGGCAGCCTATCTGGAGCAGGTGCGGCAGAATATCGCGGAAGGCGCGAAGGTCAATTCAAAGATGATCCTGGCGGATTTTGCAGCGTGGCGCAGTGCGACCGAGGCGTTTGTCAGCCAGCACAATGCGGTCGTGAAGAAGGCGTCGAAGTAGGCAGGGCAGGGCAGCGCAGGAAAGGACAGGCGCCGGCAGGAAGAAGCCGGCGCCGTTACATCAGTTCCAGCTACGCATCAGGCCAACAGCCAGGCCTTCGAGTGCGAACTCTTCGTCCGGCGAGACTGAAATGATGTTGAAGTCGGGGTTCTCTGGCAGCAGTTCCACCAGGTCGCCCGTCTTGCGATAGCGCTTGACCGTGACTTCGTCGCCCAGGCGTGCAACGACGATCTGGCCGTTCTTGGCGCTGTCGATTTTCTTGACCGCCAAAAAGTCGCCATCCATGATGCCGGCATCGCGCATCGACCAGCCTTTGACCTTCAGCAGGAAATCGGGGCGCGCCGCGAACATGGCGGTATCGACGTTGTAGGTGGCTTCGACATGCTCTTGCGCCAGGATCGGATTACCTGCAGCAACGCGCCCCACCAGCGGCAGCGACATGAACGACGGCGGCGGCATCGGAACTGATTCGACGCTCGCGCCGATCAGGCGGATGCCGCGCGATGTGCCCGGCGAAATTTCGATGGCGCCCTTGCGCGCCAGTGCTTGCAGATGTTCTTCAGCCGCGTTGGCCGAGCGGAAACCCAGTTCGGAAGCGATTTCAGCCCGGGTCGGAGGGAAACCGGTGTTCTCGATCGCTTCCTTGATCAGGTTCAGGATCTGTTCTTGCCGTGCAGTGAGCTTTAGCATAAATGTGTTACAGCAACCGGTTATGTGTGTAACCTGTATTTTTGTACAGTATTCTCCCGCGCGCAAGAGGAAACGCAAAAAATATCGTCAAAATCCCGATTCAGCGTACAAACATGCGCCAAAACCGTGGAATTGTCGAGTCAGACTGCCGGGAACTCGCCAGCTCGCGCCTGCGATGCGTCATTGGGCTTTCCAAGCTGCCGATATCCGGGTTATAATTGCCGGCTTTCCCTTCCCACACTCGTCTTGACGCCGAGGTGGGCATTTGTTAAACGTCCTCAAGGAGTAATGCATGCGTCATTATGAAATCGTGTTTATCGTCCATCCGGACCAGAGCGAACAAGTCCCGGCGATGATCGAGCGTTACAAGACCACGGTGACCAGCCGCGGCGGTAACATCCATCGCGTTGAAGACTGGGGCCGCCGCCAGATGGCATACCAGATCCAGAAGCTGCCAAAAGCACACTACATCTGCCTGAACATCGAATGCGACAACGAGACCCTGGTCGAGCTGGAAACTGCATTCAAGTTCAATGATGCGGTTCTGCGTCACCTGACCGTCAAGCTGAAAAAAGCTGAAACCGCACCGTCGCCGATGATGAAATCGGTGCAGCGCGAAGACGCAGCCAAGAGCCACCGTGCCGAAGCCGCTGCGCCAGCAGCCGCTCCAGCCGCTGCGCCAGCGCCTGCTGCTGCTTAAGTTTTCCCCAGTTATTCGTAGTAACCAGTAATACCGGGTGCACAGCGCAAACCACCTCCAGCTCATGGCGACCATCGCCGAGCGCGACGTACTGCGTTACACCCCGGCCGGTGTGCCAATCGTTTCAGCCGTCCTGATGCACGAATCGCAGCAGGAAGAGGCCGGGGTCGAAAGGTCGGTCGCGTTCGAAGTCCCCGCGTTCGCCGCGGGCGAGATTTCGGGCAGGTTCGCCAGCGCCGAATTGGGCGCCAGCTACAGGTTCAACGGATTTCTTGCACGGAAAAATCGCAACAGCAAAGCCCTGGTGTTTCACATCATTGATTTCAGTGCCGCTTAACCCGGCAATTTAGATACAGGAGCCTCAAATGGCATTCGGTAAAAAGTTCGACAAAAACAAAGCGAAACTCAAAGAGAAGCGCAAACAGCAAAACCCGCTGTTCAAGCGCAAGAAATTCTGCCGCTTCACCGCCGCTGGCGTTGAGCAGGTGGACTACAAGGACGTCGACACCCTGAAGGACTTCGTCCAGGAAAACGGCAAGATCATGCCAGCACGTCTGACCGGCACCAAGGCGCACTACCAGCGTCAGGTCGACACCGCGATCAAGCGCGCACGCTACCTTGCGCTGCTGCCGTACACCGACCTGCACCACGGTTAATCGTCGGTCACGACAGTCAGACATCTGGAGATCACTATGCAAATCATTCTGTTGGAAAAAGTAGTCAACGTCGGCAACCTGGGCGACGTCGTCAAGGTCAAGGACGGTTACGCACGTAACTTCCTGATCCCACAAAAGATGGCACGCCGCGCTACCGCCGGCGCCGTCGCCGAGTTCGAAGCCAAGCGCGCTGAACTCGAAAAAGCAGCAGCTGAAAAGCTGTCGGCTGCCCAGGCCGAAGGCGACAAGCTGAGCGGCATGACCGTCACCATCGGCCAGAAGGCCGGCGTTGATGGCCGTCTGTTCGGTTCGGTCACCAACTTCGACATCGCCGAAGCGCTGACCAAGCAAGGTTTCGCTGTCGAGAAGTCGCAAGTGCGCATGCCAACCGGCCCGCTGAAAACCACCGGCGAATTCCCGGTTGCAGTCGCTCTGCACACCGACGTCGTGTCGGAAATCACCGTCGCTGTTGTGGGCGAAGCTGCCTAAGCACACGCTGTACATGTGCTGAGCACGCAGTTCTGAAAAAGCCGGGTTCGCCCGGCTTTTTTGCTTTTCGGCTTTCCATTATTGCCAGTCGCAGGACCGGAAAAGGTATAATCCCGCCCATGAATGCAGCATCTCCAGATCCGCAACTCGACGCCCTGCGCATCCCCCCGCACTCCATCGAAGCCGAGCAATCCGTCATTGGCGGCCTGCTGCGCGATAACGCCGCATGGGACCGTATCGCCGACTTCATGAACGCGGAAGACTTCTACCGCTACGACCACCGCATCATCTTCGAACAGATGGTGCGCCTGATCAACGGCGGCAAACCGGCCGACGTCATCACCGTCTACGAAGCCTGCAACCAGCTCGGCAAGGCCGATGATGTCGGTGGCCTGCAATACCTGAACGCGATGGCGCAGAACACGCCGTCCGCCGCCAATATCCGGCGCTACGCCGAGATCGTGCGCGACCGCGGCATCCTGCGCAAGCTGATCACCGTGGCCGATGAAATCTCGGGCAATGCGTTCAACCCGCAGGGCAAGGAAGTCAAGCAGATGCTCGACGAAGCCGAGTCCAAGATCTTTGCCATTGCCGAATCCGGCTCACGCGGCCAGCAGGGCTGGAATCCGATCCAGCCGCTGCTCACGCAGGTCGTCGAGCGCATCGATGAGCTCTACAGCCGCGAGAACCAGGGTGAAATCACCGGCGTGCCGACGGGCTTCATCGACCTTGACCGCATGACATCCGGCCTGCAGCCGGGCGACCTCGTCATCGTCGCCGGCCGTCCGTCGATGGGCAAGACCGCGTTCTCGGTCAATATCGGCGAGAACGTTGCGATCGAAGCCGGCCTGCCGGTCGCGATCTTCTCGATGGAGATGGGCGGCACCCAGCTGGCGATGCGTATGCTGGGTTCGGTCGGCCAGCTCGACCAGCACCGCCTGCGTACCGGCCGCCTGAACGACGAGGATTGGCCGCGCCTGACGCACGCCATCCAGAAGATGAACGACGCCCAGCTGTACATCGACGAAACCCCGGCGCTGAACCCGATCGAGATGCGCGCGCGCGCGCGGCGCCTGGCGCGCCAGTGCGGCAAGCTCGGCCTGATCATCGTCGACTACCTGCAGCTGATGCAGGGCAGCCAGCCGGGCGATAACCGCACTGCAGAAATCTCGGAAATTTCACGTTCGCTCAAGGGCCTGGCCAAAGAGCTGCAGTGTCCGGTGGTGGCGCTGTCGCAGCTGAACCGCTCGCTGGAGCAACGGCCGAACAAGCGCCCCGTGATGTCCGACTTGCGCGAATCCGGCGCAATCGAGCAGGATGCCGACGTCATCATCTTCCTGTACCGCGACGAGGTCTACAACCCGGATTCGCCCGACAAGGGCACCGCCGAGATCATCATCGGCAAGCAGCGTAACGGTCCGATCGGCGCAATCCGCCTGACCTGGATCGGCCAGTACACCAAGTTCGGCAATTACAGCGGTAACCTGTCTGTGTATCAGGGTGACTAAATAACCATTTGTAGTAACACCAAGGCGGCCATTGATGTTTTAATGGCCGCCTTTACGCGTGGCCGCATTTTCGGCGCGACCGCGTAATCCCAGAGAGTCAATACGGAGAATCTATGTTTGGACGTTTCATGCCCACCGAGGGCAAGTTTTTCGATCTTTTCAATCAGCACGCCGCATTGTGCGTCAAAGGGGCGCAGGAAATGGTCAGCCTGATGACCAACTTCGACGACCTCGAAACCCGCACCCATGCGATCGAGACGATCGAAAAGCAGGCTGACAAGATCACCTATGCCACGGTCGACCTGCTGCACAAGAGCTTCATCACGCCGATCGACCGCGACGACATCCACAAGCTGATCACGCGCATGGACGACATCCTGGACATGATGGAAGACGCGGCCCAGACGATTTCGCTGTACGACCTGCAAGCCGTGACGCCGGAAGCCAAACGCCTGGCCGAGCTGTGCCTGGCCTGCTGCCTGAAGGTCGAGGAAGCCGTCTCGCTGCTGCACAATATGGACAACGCCGCCAAGATCGTCGCGCTGTGCGAAGAGATCGACCGCCTGGAATCGGACGCCGATCACGTGATGCGCGCCGCGATGTCCAAGCTGTTCCGCGACGAGCCGGACGTGCGTAACCTGATCAAGATGAAGGCCATCTACGAGATCCTCGAGACGGTTACCGATCGCTGCGAAGACGTGGCCAACATCATCGAAGGCATCATCGTCGAGAACGCGTAAGCGTCGCAGACCTGCATAACCATGGATAATCTCAACATCAGCATTTACGTGCTGGGAATGCTCGTGCTCCTGGCACTGGTATTCGACTTCATGAACGGTTTTCACGATTCGGCAAACTCGATTGCCACCGTGGTCTCGACCGGGGTCCTGAAACCCCAGCACGCCGTCGCAATGGCGGCATTCTTCAACTTCATCGCGATCTTCGTGGTCAACATGAAGGTTGCCCAAACCATCGGCAAGGGCACGATCGACCCGCACGTGGTCGACCATTACGTGATCTTCGGCGCCCTGGTCGGGGCGATTTCGTGGAACGTCATCACCTGGTATTACGGCATTCCCTCTTCGTCGTCGCACGCACTGATCGGCGGCCTGGTGGGCGCGGCCGTGGCCAAAGCGGGCACCGGTTCGCTGATCTCGGGTGGCCTGATCAAGACCGTGGCGTTCATTGTCGTCGCACCACTGCTGGGCTTTGCGCTGGGCTCGATCATCATGCTGATGGTGGCCTGGATCTTCGTGAAGTCCACGCCCAGAAAAGTCGACGGCCTGTTCCGCAAGCTGCAGCTGGTCTCGGCGGCGGCGTATTCGCTGGGCCACGGCGGTAACGACGCGCAAAAGACGATGGGCATCATCTGGATGCTGCTGATCGCAGCGGGATATACCAGCGCGACGGCCGAATATCCACCGGCCTGGGTCATCATCTCGTGCTATGCGGCGATCGCGTTCGGCACGCTGTTCGGCGGCTGGCGCATCGTCAAGACCATGGGCCAGAAGATCACCAAGCTCAAGCCGGTCGGCGGTTTCTGCGCTGAAACCGGCGGCGCGGTGACGCTGCTGCTCTCGAGCGCGTTCGGCATTCCGGTATCGACGACGCACACGATCACCGGCGCCATCGTCGGCGTGGGCGCCGCGCGCAAGACCTCGGCCGTGCGCTGGGGCGTCGCGGGCAATATCGTGTGGGCGTGGATCTTCACGATCCCGGCGTCGGCCTTCATGGCGGCCGTGGCCTGGTGGATCGGCACCAAGATCATGTGATTGCGGCTTGATTGGCAAAAGAAAACGGCGCCCTCGGCGCCGTTTTCTTTTCGGGGATGCGCGTCAGTGCTGCGTCATCGCGCCCGTGCCGACACCGGAATTGCGCATGTTCTCGCGCTCGATGTCGCTGACCGTGCCGGCATTGTTGGCGGTCTGGCCTTTCTTGCGGGGCAGGTAGGTGCCGATCGGCGTCGTGCGTTCCTCGCGCACGCTCGCGGTGTTCGCGCCGTCAGGCGCAGGGCTGGTGCAGGCGGCCAGCAGCAGGGCGGCGGCGCACGAGGTAAAGAGTGATGTCAGCGGGAGGGTCATGGTAGCAGGCTCGGGAAAGTGGCTGTTCCGTATTGACAGCCGCACCCCATTCTACGCCTGCGACGGCGCGCGCCAGCCTGACAGAATTGACAGGTGATCGTGTACGCGAAGTCGGCTAGCCGAGTTCGACTTCCAGGCCTTCATGCGCCAGCCGCACCTGCAGTTCGCCCAGGCGCCCGGCGTGGCGCGCCATGACATCGGCAAACACCGCCTCGAGTTCATCGTCGCCGCGGGTCGGTTCATGGTGCGTGCAGTACAGCGTGCGCGCGCCAACCCGCAGCGCCATCGCGATGGCGCCATCAAAGGTGCCATGGCCCCAGCCCTGCTTGGACGGGTATTCGTCGATCGTGTACGAGCAATCGACGATCAGTGCGTCCACGCCCGCCATCGCGGCGTCCATGCGGCGTTCGGCGTCGCGCATCTGGAGTTCGGCTACTTCGTGCGACGGGTGCCCGACCGGATGCGGGTTGTACCAGGGTTCGTGGTCGCCCGTGAAAAAGACCGATTTGCCATTGCACTCGATGCGGTAGCCAAGGTTGGTGACCGGGTGGTTCATCACCACATTCGATACCAGAGCATCGCCCACCGCGAGCGGCTCACCGACCGTCAGCGTACGGTACTCGATGGTGGCGCTCATGTCCGTTTCGCCCACGGGGAAATAGCTGTTTTGCAGCTGCACGCCCATCACGTGCTCGATGCCGCGGCCCGTAACCGGATCGTGTGCGCCATGCAGGCGCACGCGGCTGCCCTTGACGAACAGCGGCGTGAAGAAGGGCAGGCCATGGATATGATCCCAGTGGCTGTGCGTGATGAAGATATTCGCGTGCACGGGCGGCCGGGCCAGCAGGTGTTGTGCGAGCGGGAACAGGCCGGTGCCGCCATCGAGCACGATCAGCGTGTCGTCGTCGGTACGCACCTCGATGCAGGTCGTGTTGCCGCCATAGCGCGCCGTGCGCGGACCCGGCGACGGGATCGAGCCGCGGACTCCCCAAAAACGAAATTTCATGTTGCATCCCCCGCAGGTCAGAACCTCGCAATTTATACAGTCTGAATAATAGCGAGATTGTAGCTTGCAGGCATCTGTACCAGATAAATCTCTGGCGCCTGGCGCAGCGCAGAAGGGTGCAAGGTCATGTGACGCAACGACGACCGGCTCGTGCCAGCAGCAGGGTGCGCTCGGCAGCATTGGTTGTCATCGTGGCTGCACGCCCGAATTCGGCACGCGCTTCATCGTCGCGGCCGAGCTTGTGGAGCAGATCGCCACGCACGCTTGGCAGCCAGTGGTAGCCGTTCAGCCGGCCTTCCTGTGCCAGCTGGTCAACGATGGCAAGGCCTGCCGCCGGGCCGTCGGCCATGCTGATGGCAACCGCCCGATTGAGATCGACCACGGGTGAAGGCTGGCAGACGGCGAGCTTGCCGTACAGGGCAGCGATGCGGTGCCAGTCGGTGAGGTCCGCACGGTGTGCGCGGGCATGGCAGGCAGCGATCTCGGCCTGCAGCACGTAGCGCCGGGGTGCGCCACCTGCACCGGCGCGCGCCAGGGCAGCCAGGCCGCGCCGGAGCAGCACGCGATCCCAGCGTGAGCGGTCCTGGTCGAGCAGCAGCACCGGCTGCCCTGCGGCGTCCAGGCGCGCAGCCATGCGCGCAGCCTGCAATTGCATCAGTGCGACGAGGCCATGGACTTCCGGTTCGGACGGGGCGAGTCCGGCCAGGATACGGCCAAGGCGCAGTGCCTCGTCGACCAGCGCCGGGCGCATCCAGTCGGCGCCGGTGCTGGCGTTATAGCCTTCGTTGAAGATCAGGTAGACCGCTTCGAGCACTGTGCCCAGCCGCTCTTCCAGTTCGCCAGGGGCCGGAAGGTCGAACGGAATATTGGCGTCGTGCAGGGTGCGCTTGGCGCGCACGATGCGCTGGGCGATTGTCGCTTCGGAGACGAGGAAGGCACGAGCGATCGCGGCGGTCGACAAACCGCCGAGCAGCTTGAGCGTAAGCGCCAGGCGCGCATCCAGCGACAGCACGGGATGACAGGCGGTGAACATTAGACGCAGCAGGTCGTCCCTGACCACGGCCCCCCGCCGCGCATCAAGTTCATCGGCAATATCGGGCACGTGCATCGCTTCCAGGGCGTCGAGGTCGGCGCCAATCTGTTGGAGCTTGTCACGCAGCAGACGGTCACGCCGCAGCAGGTCGAACGCGCCGTTGCGGGCCGCGGTCATCAGCCACGCGCCCGGCCGATCCGGTACGCCGTCGCGCGGCCAGTGCTCGAGTGCGGCGACCAGGGCATCCTGCGCCAGGTCCTCGGCCAGGCCGACATCGCGCACGATACGCGCCACGCTGCCAACGATACGCGCCGATTCGATGCGCCACAGCGCCGCAAGCAGATTGTCGATGTCGCCTGCCATCGTGCTGCTACGACATCGCGCACATGCGCTCGATCGACGGGGATGGCGGGAAATCCGCGAGTTCGTACATCGGGCGCACCTCGATCTCGGCCGGTGCCCCTGGCCCGTGCGGGTTGGGGAAGCGCCGGCTCCATTCCATGGCTTCCTCGCGCGAGCCGACCTGGATCAGCGTGTAGCCGGCGATCAGCTCTTTGGTTTCGGTGAACGGACCGTCGATGACGCGCCGCTGGTCTCCTTCATAGCGGATGCGCCAGCCCTGGCTGGTGGGCTTGAGGCCACTACCGTCGAGCAGCACGCCGGCGGCGGCGAGTTCCTGGTTGTAGTCGAGCATGGCGGCGATCAGGGATTCCGGTGGCATGACGCCCGCTTCGGTGTCGGCATTGGCTTTGACGATGATCATGAAACGCATGGTGTTCTCCTGTGATTGGAGTCCGGTTGTCGGCCTCCTGACTACGACGACGAACGGCGTTACCCACATTCGACAACGGGGTGCGAAAAAAATTTAGCGCACATGGCACGGCGCCAGTGCGCGCACCTCGACCGTGGCCCAGGCGGCGGCAGGGCACTCGGCTGCCAGCGCGATGGCTTCCTCGCGTGAGCCGACATCGACCAGGAAAAAGCCACCAATCATCTCTTTGGTTTCAGCAAACGGGCCGTCGACGACGCGGGCCTTGCCCCCGATCAGTGTGACGCGGGCCGAGGTCGCGGCCGGGGCGAGCGATTCGGCAGCCAGCAGCAGGCCACGCGTCTTGAGGTCGTCACCCCAGCGCAGCATGCTTTCATACAGGGCGCGGCCTTCAGTATCGGTGCGCGTGGCGCGCTGGTCGATCGCTTCGTGGATCAGGAGCATGTGCGGCACGTCGATTCTCCGGTGATGGTGTGGTTGAACGTGTGAATATGGTAGCGCGATTGATGCACATCGCAATCACGATCGTCGACAGATAGCGCTGGCTGGGCAAGAAGGCGCAGTCAACGTTAAAAAGAGGACTGCTTTGAACTGATGAGCAGCCCCGTGGTCCAACCTGCCCCCAGCGTCAGGAGCCGATCATGACGCGTATCACGGGCGTTTCAAGGCCTGGCTACCGGGCTTTCGTGGCGTGGCCTCTCGCTACCTGCGCAATTGTCCTGGCTGGCGCTGGGTGGCAGGGTATGTTCTTCAGAACAATTGCTGCGGATCGCTATCGGCGTCATCAACAGATAACGCTGACTGCGCCCAAAAAAAAGCCCGCCGGTGAGGGCGGGCTTTCGGGCACTGCGCCTGCGCGTGGCAGGCGGTACAACGATTACAGCACGTCGCTGGCGTGGTCGGCCAGGCGCGAGCGTTCGCCGCGCGCCAGCGTGACGTGGCCACCGTGGTTCCAGCCCTTGAAGCGGTCGACCACATAGGTCAGGCCGCTCGAGCCTTCGGTCAGGTACGGCGTGTCGATCTGCGCGATATTACCCAAGCACAGGATCTTGGTGCCAGGACCGGCGCGCGTGACCAGCGTCTTCATCTGCTTGGGCGTCAGGTTCTGCGCTTCGTCGATGATGAGGAACTTGTTGACGAAGGTGCGGCCGCGCATGAAGTTGAGCGACTTGATCTTGATGCGCGAGCGGATCAGGTCCTGCGTTGCCGCGCGACCCCAGTCACCGGCATCGCCGTCGGACTTCATCAGCACTTCGAGGTTGTCGTCGAATGCGCCCATCCACGGCGACATTTTCTCTTCTTCAGTGCCTGGCAGGAAACCGATGTCTTCACCGACCGGCACCGTCACGCGGGTGACGATGATCTCGTTGTAGAGCTTGGTCTCGAGCACTTGCGCCAGGCCGGCGGCCAGGGCCAGCAGGGTCTTGCCGGTACCGGCCTGGCCCAGCAGCGTGACGAAGTCGCACTCCGGATTCATCAACAGGTTCAGCGCGAAGTTCTGCTCGCGGTTGCGCGCCGTGATGCCCCACACATTGTTCTTGTTGTGGCTATAGTCGCGCAGGGTTTGCAGCACGGCGGTCTTGCCGTCGATCTGCTTGACCTGGGCGTACAGCGGCGACTGGCCATCCTTCGGCTCCATGTACACGAACTGGTTCGCCAGCAGCGTCGTGATCAAGGGGCCGGTGACGCGGTAGTAGGTCGCCGAGTTGCCTTGCTTGTTCTCTTGCCACGATTCGACGTCCTTGCCGTGCGTGTCCCAGAAATTGTCCGGCAGCTGGACGATGCCCGAGTACAGCAGGTCGCTGTCTTCCAGCACGTGGTCGTTGAAGTAATCTTCGGCCGGCAAGCCGATGGCGCGCGCCTTGATGCGCATATTGATGTCTTTCGACACCAGCACGATCGCGCGGCCTGCCTGCTGCTGCTCGAGTGCCCGCACGACGCCCAGGATCTGGTTGTCGGCTTTGCCTTCCGGCAGGCCTTCCGGCAGCGGCGCACTGGTCAGGCGGGTCTGGAACAACAGGCGACCCTTGGCATCCTTGTTGCCCAGCTTGGACAGCGGAATGCCCGACTCGATCGCGTCGTCGTCGACGTTGGCGATCAGCGCGTCGAGCGTGCGCGAGACCTGGCGTGCATTGCGCGCCACTTCGGACATGCCCTTCTTGTGGTTGTCGAGTTCCTCGAGCGTCATCATCGGCAGGTAGACGTCGTGTTCCTCGAAACGGAACAGCGAGCTTGGATCATGCATCAGCACATTGGTGTCGAGCACGAACACCTTGGTCAGGCCCGAACGGTCGGCCTTGCGGCTGGTCGACGACTTGACCTGGGGATCCACCGGCTTGTGCTTGGTGGAATGCAGTTGTTCGGCATCCTGCTCGCGCAGCTTGGCCGAGATCGGGGCAACGTTCGGTGCCTGCGGTGCAGCCTGCGGTGCAGCCTGAGGTGCAGCCTTTGGTGCAGCTTCGGGAGCAGCCTGCGGCTTCGCTTCGGCAACCGGCGCAGCACGTACGGGTGCCTGCGCGGCGGCGAGGGTGTCTTGCGCTTTGCGGCGTGCGCGCGACTTCGGCGTTGGCACCGCTTGACCGCTGATCAGGTCATCGACTTCAGGATCGGGCTTGGCCGAGATCGAACGCACCGGCGAACGACCGGGTTCGGCCTTGGGGTAATCTTTGACCAGCAGCATGGTTGCTGGTTCATTCGGTATTTTTGGCAGTGGCATCAGGTTCTCAATCTAAAAAAAGTCTGGAAGACCGTGCGCGCGCGGGCCACATGGCGCTGGCGCACGAAATGACGCAACTAAACAGGGGAAAGGGGTATTGCGATTGAACTGTTGCAACACGGCCGAGCCGGGAAATGCGCCGGCCCGGCGGGCAACCGGGTGGGGATAGTGCAGGTGCGGGGCAGGTTGAATTACAGATCGACTCAAAATAAGTGGCAGCGTTCCAGCAGGTTGAACAAACTGGAGCCATCCATTGTCAGGGCTGGCTCTTCAGAAATTCCAGCACTTCAGTCACATGGTCACTGACCTTCACGCCACGCCATTCTTTCACCAATCGGCCTTGAGCGTCAATGACAAACGTACTGCGCTCGACCCCCCGCACTTTCTTGCCATACATGTTCTTCATCTTCATGACATCGAACTGCATGCACACGGCTTCGTCGGCATCCGAGATCAGCTCGAACGGCAGGCCGAGCTTGGATTTGAAGTTCTCGTGGGAGCGCAGCGAATCGCGGGACAAACCATAGATATCGGCGCCCAGTGCCTGGAACTCGGGATACGCCTCGCGAAAGGCGATGCTCTCGGTGGTGCAGCCAGGGGTATTGTCCTTGGGATAAAAGTACAGCACCGTGTACTTGGCGGGACGGCCGAGCAGTTCAAACGGTTTTTCGCCCGTCATTGGGGCGGTGAAGGGGGCAAAGGTTGCAAGTTGGCTCTCGGCCACGGGTTTCTCCTGACGGTCGCAGCGCAGCTGCAGGGTGACCCTCCCGGCGCGCCATGGCGGGGAGCGGCACCCCATGATAATCCGTCGGCCCCGTATGCCGCTAGTGTTGTCGTGGGCAGAATCGCAATATTTACCCGGATTGAAACGTTTGTGGCCCCATTGAACCGAGGTTGTATCGATTCAGGCGGTGCGTTCGAGGATCAAAGCCAGCGTGACCTTGCGGCCTTCGCCCATCAGCACGTTGTAGGTGCGGCAGGCGGCGCCGTTGTCCATGCTCTCCACGCCGATGTGCCGGCTCGACAGGCTGGTCACCAGGCGCGGGTGCACGAAACGCTGGCGCGCACCGGTGCCGAGGATCACGACATCCGGCGCATCCAGTGCCAGTTCGTCGAAATGGGCAGCAGTGAGCTGGTCGAAATCGGTCACGGGCCAAGGGCGGGGCGGGACCTCCGGCAGCAGCGTCAGGCTGTAGTCGTAACGCTGGGCGTTGATCTCGACGCCACTGGCATCGACGCCGGTGACGGTCTGGTATTGCTGGGTATTGTCGGAATGGAGCTTCATGGCGATAGGCGAAGTGGACGCTGTTGAGCGGTGACTGTGCGGATGCCCATTGTAACCGGATCGGCAAGGTTGCCTAAACCGTGCGCTTTGGGCAGAATGGTATTTTTGCGCACTGCAACAGTGCAGGCGATTTTCCAGGGGATACTGTGCGACCGATTGCCAAATCGAACAAGCTCGACGACGTCTGCTACGAGATCCGCGGACCGGCCCTGGAGCAGGCGCGCCAGATGGAAGAAGACGGCCAGAAGATCATCAAGCTCAATATCGGCAACCTCGCCGTATTCGGCTTCGATGCGCCGGACGAAATCGTCAGCGACATGATCCGCAATATGCACGGCGCAGCCGGCTATACGGACAGCAAAGGCATGTTCGCGCCACGCAAGGCGATCATGCACTACACGCAAGAGAAAAACATCACCGGCGTGACGATCGACGACATCTACCTGGGCAACGGGGCGTCCGAACTCATCGTCATGTCGATGCAGGGTTTGCTCAACAATGGCGACGAAGTGCTGGTCCCGGCGCCCGACTACCCGCTGTGGACCGCCGCCGTGAGCCTGGCCGGCGGCGCGCCGCGCCACTATATCTGCGACGAAGGTGCCGGCTGGATGCCCGACATCGCCGACATGCGCAGCAAGATCACGCCCAACACGCGCGCCATCGTCGTCATCAACCCGAACAACCCGACCGGCGCCTTGTACCCGCGCGAAGTGCTGCTCGATATCATCGAATTGGCACGCCAGCACCAGCTGATCATCTACGCCGACGAAATCTACGACAAGACGCTGTACGACATGGCCGAGCACGTCTCGATGGCGTCGCTGGCCGACGACGTGCTGTTCGTGACCCTGAACGGCCTGTCGAAGAACTATCGTTCGTGCGGCTACCGCGCCGGCTGGATGGTGGTGTCGGGCGAGAAGCGCCATGCCAAGGGCTATATCGATGGCCTGAACATGCTGGCCTCGATGCGCCTGTGCGCCAATGCGCCGGGCCAGTTCGCGATCCAGACCGCGCTCGGCGGCCACCAGAGCATCAATGACCTGGTGGGCCCGGGCGGGCGCCTGCTCCGGCAGCGCGATCTTGCCTACAAACTGCTTACCGATATACCGGGCGTGTCCTGCGTGAAGCCAAAAGCTGCGCTCTACATGTTCCCGCGCCTCGATCCGAAGATGTACCCGATCACGGACGACCAGCAGTTCATCTGCGAACTGCTGACCGAGGAAAAAGTGCTGCTGGTGCAAGGCACCGGCTTCAACTGGATTACCCCGGACCATTTCCGGCTGGTGTTCCTGCCTAATTCCGACGACCTGACCGACGCTTGCGGACGCATTGCGCGCTTCCTCGACGGTTACCGACGGCGCCACGCCTGATCCAGCGCGTCGCGCCCAGACCTCACGAGAAACAGATTTTATGAAACCGATTCAAGTTGGCCTGCTGGGCATCGGCACCGTTGGTGCCGGCACCTTTAATGTACTCAAGCGCAATCAGGAAGACATCCGCCGCCGCGCCGGCCGCGGCATCGAGGTGACGATGGTCGCCGCGCGCAATACCGAGCGCGCACGCAGCGTCACCGGCGATGGCGTGGAAGTCGTCAGCGATCCGTTCGCCGTCGTGAACCATCCCGATATCGACATCGTCGTCGAACTGATCGGCGGCTACGAGCTGTCGCGCGAACTGGTGCTGCAAGCCATTGCCAACGGCAAGCATGTGGTCACTGCCAACAAGGCGCTGGTGGCGCTGCACGGCAACGAGATTTTCGCGGCCGCCCAAGAGAAGGGCGTGATCGTCGCGTTCGAGGCGGCCGTGGCCGGCGGTATCCCGATCATCAAGGCGCTGCGTGAAGGCCTGACCGCCAACCGCATCGAATCGGTGGCCGGCATCATCAACGGCACCACCAACTTCATCCTGTCCGAGATGCGCGACAAGGGCCTGGACTTCGCCACCGTGCTGGCCCAGGCGCAGGCACTGGGTTACGCCGAGGCCGACCCGACCTTCGACATCGAAGGCGTGGACGCCGCGCACAAGCTGACCATCATGTCGGCGATTGCCTTCGGTATCCCGGTGCAGTTCGACAAGGCCTACGTGGAAGGCATCAGCCAGCTGCAGGCAGTGGACATCCGCTACGCCGAACAGCTGGGCTACCGCATCAAGCTGCTGGGCATCACCCGCCGCACGACGGGCCCCGCCGGCGAAGGCATCGAGCTGCGCGTGCACCCGACCCTGATCCCGGCCGCGCGCCTGATCGCCAATGTCGAGGGCGCAATGAACGCCGTGCTGGTGCATGCCGATGCTCTTGGCGTCACGCTGTACTACGGCAAGGGCGCGGGCGCAGAGCCGACCGCGTCGGCCGTGATCGCCGACCTGGTCGACGTGACGCGCCTGGCCACCGTGGACCCGTCGGGCCGCGTGCCGCACTTGGCGTTCCAGCCGAACCAGATGAGCGACATGGCGATCATGCCGATGGCCGAGATCACCACCAGCTACTACCTGCGCGTGCATGTGCAGGATCAGCTGGGCGTGATGGCCGACCTGACGCGCATCCTTGCCGACGGCGGCATCTCGATCGACGCCGTGCTGCAGAAAGAGCCGGGCGACCAGACCGATATCGACATCATCATGCTGACGCACCAGACGCAGGAAAAGAGCATCGATGCGGCAATTGCCAGGATCGAAGCGATGCCGACCGTGATCGGCAAGGTAACGCGGATTCGCCTGGAGTCGCTGGGCTAAGTCAGAGGGCAGGGTGGCCGCCGGGCCACCCGCGCCATGCCGGCCGGGTCGTGCTGCGCGATGCATCAGGGCTATTTCGTATCGCCGGTCACGACCTTCGGTATCAGATGCGAATACGCAAGCATGAATATGAGAAACATGCGTTGTTCGGCTGTGCTTGCCGTTGTACATTACGGCTTCCTAGTCACCCGAGCCCTCCAGCATGCGCCAACCGAGCCAATTCTCCCTGCTGACCCAGCGCCGTTTCGCCCCCTTTTTCTGGACCCAGTTCCTGGGCGCGTTCAACGACAACCTGTTCAAGACGGCACTCCTGGTCGTGATGACCTATGACGCGCTGAACTGGACCACGCTCGACCCGTCGCTCATCAACAACCTGATCCCGGGCCTGTTCATCCTGCCGTACGTGGTGTTCTCGGCCACGGCCGGCCAGCTCGCCGACAAGTTCGACAAGGCCAGGCTCGCGCGCATCGTCAAGATCGCCGAGATCGCGATCATGCTGGTGGCCGGTATCGGCTGGATGACGCACAATCTGTGGCTGCTGATCGCGGCCGTGATCGGCATGGGCATGCACTCGACGCTGTTCGGCCCCGTCAAGTACGCCTACCTGCCGCAGAACCTGAAGCCCGACGAACTGGTTGGCGGCAATGGTGTCGTGGAGATGGGAACATTCGTCGGCATCCTGCTGGGCGAAGTGGCCGGCGCGGTGCTGGTCGGCAGGCCGAACGGCATCATGCTGGTGGCCGGCGCCACGCTGTTCTTCGCCGTGCTGGGCCTGCTGGCCAGCTGGCGCATCCCGCCATCACCGGCCCCGGTGCCCGAGCTGCGCATCAGCCGCAACATCATTGCCGAATCGTGGCGCAACCTGGCGTACTCGCGCAAGAACCGCACCGTGTTCCTGTCGATGCTCGGCAACTCGTGGTTCTGGTTCTATGGCGCATTGTTGCTGGCCCAGTTCCCCGTGTTTTCCAAGGATTACCTGCGCGGCGACCACAGCGTGTTCGTGCTGCTGTTGACCGTGTTCTCGCTCGGCATCGGCGCCGGCTCGCTGCTGTGCGAACGCCTGTCGGGCCACAAGGTCGAGATCGGCCTGGTGCCGTTCGGCTCGATCGGCCTGTCGGTGTTCGGCATCGACCTGTATTTCGCCAGTTCCGGCTTCACTGCGGGCACGGCGATCGTCGACTGGCTGGCGCTGCTGGGCCAGCCGGGCGCCTTGCGCATCCTGTTTGACCTGGTGATGATCGGCGTGTTCGGGGGCCTCTTTATCGTGCCGCTGTTCGCGCTGATCCAGACGCGCTGCGACCAGAAGCACGTCTCGCGCACGATCGCCGGCATGAACATCCTGAATGCCATCTTCATGGTCGCCTCGGCCGGCGTGGCGATCCTGCTGCTGGGGCAGGGCTTCTCGATTCCGGAACTGTTCCTGACCACGGCGCTGCTCAATGCGGTCGTCGCGATCTATATCTTCTCGCTGGTGCCGGAATTCCTGATGCGCTTCCTGGCCTGGATCCTGATCCACACCGTCTACCGCGTGCGCATGATCGACACCTCGCACATCCCGGCCGACGGCCCGGCGGTGCTGGTCTGCAATCACGTGAGCTACGTCGATGCGATCGTCATCAACGCAGCCAGCCCGCGCCCGATCCGCTTCGTCATGGACCACCGCATCTTCAAGACGCCGTTCCTGCGCTGGATTTTCCGCGCCGTCAATGCGATCCCGATCGCGCCGGCCAAGGAAGACCCATGGACGATGGAAAAGGCCTTCGTCGATATCGCGCATGCACTGCATGACGGCGAGCTGGTCTGCATCTTCCCGGAAGGGCGCCTGACCAAGACGGGTGAGATGAGCGAGTTCAGGAACGGCATCACGAAGATCGTCGAGCGCAACAAGGTGCCGGTGATCCCGATGGCGCTGCGTGGCCTGTGGGGCAGCTGGTTCACGCGCGACAAGGGCAATCTGTTCGGCCGGCGCATCGCGCGCGGCATGCGCTCGCAACTGTCGCTGGCGGTGGGCACGCCGGTTGCGCCGGAGCTGGCGACGCCGGAATATCTGCAGCAGCAGGTGATGACGTTGCGCGGGGAGTGGAAGTAAACGCGGGCGAGCGCCGGGCCATACCGCCTCGTTGGGTATGGCAAAAGCGCAAGATTTTTTTTGTGGCTCTGATATAATTATTGACTAGTCGGGGCGTAGCGCAGCCTGGTAGCGTACGTGCATGGGGTGCACGGGGTCGGAGGTTCGAATCCTCTCGCCCCGACCAACAGAATCAAGAAAAGGCCAATCTTCGGATTGGCCTTTTTTCTGCCCGGCCGCTGCATCCACGCTGCTGCCAGCCCACCATTCAGGGCGTCTTCGCGACGCTGTCGCCCAGCCAGTAATGATCGATATCGTGCAGGCCCCAGTCCGCGGCGCTCTCGCATCCGACGATCGCATCGCGCACCCCCGGCGCCGCCAGGTCGATCAACTCCGGCCGGATGTACGCCCGAGCCCGGGTCGAGAAAAATACCTTGATCTTGGGCAGCAGCAGCGATTTGCCGCAGGGCTGTTCTGCGACGACGCCCAGACGGCCCGATTGGAGGCGCACCAGCGTGCCCACCGGGTAGATGCCGAGACACTTGACGAAGGCGGCGAACACGGCCTCGTCGAACTGACCGGCGCGGGCCCATTCCGCCATGCGCCGCAGCGACTCGGCCGGACACCAGCCGGCCTTGTAGGGACGGTTCGAGGTGATGGCGTCGTACACGTCGCACACCGCACCCATGCGCGCATACAGTCCCAGAGCGTCACCGGACAATCGGTGCGGATAACCCCGGCCGTCGGGGCGTTCGTGGTGGTGCAGGCACACTTCCAGCGCAACCGGGCCAACGTCGGGTGAGGCCAGCAACATCGCGTGGCCCTTTTCCGGGTGGCCGCGAACGACGCAGAATTCGTCCTCGGTCAGGCTGCCCGGTTTGTTGAGCACGTCAGCCGGCACCGCCATCTTGCCGACGTCATGCAGCAGACCGGCCAGGCCCAGTTCGCGCGTGAGATGGTCGTCGAGGCCCAGTTGGCGCGCCAGCGCGATCATCAGCGCGCAGACGGCCACCGAATGCATATACGTGTAGTTGTCGGCCGTTTTCAGGCGCGCCAGGCCGATCAGTGCGCCAGGGTTGCGCAATACCGAGTTGGCGATGGATTCGACCAGCGGCATGGCGTGGCGCATCTCGACCGCGCAGCCCATGCGCGCTTCGTTGAACATGTCGAACAGGGCACGCTTGGAGGCATTGAGCAGCACGGCTGCGCGGCCGAGCTCGTCTTCCATGCTGGACCGCGCAGCGGTGCGGAAGCGAAATGCCGTTCCCGCTGCCGGTGGCGGGGTGGCCGGCGCCGTGCGATCGTCATGCGGGGCGGACGCCACATCAAGTCCGCGCTCGGTATCGATCCAGGCGTCGGCGACGCGACTGGCTGCGATGCGCTCGAGCTGCGCCGCCGACTCGATCAGGAACGACGATTGCCAGAACGGCGTGTCGATCCACGAGCAGCACAGTTGTTCCACATACATTCCTAACCGCAACTGCGCGACGCGGACTTTCTTCAGGCCCGCACGCGCGACCGGCGCTGCCTGCCGACCGCTCCCGATCATGGCAGGGCCAGTTGCAGTGCGGTGGCGCGCTTGACGCCCGGAGCCTGGCGGGATGTCGATGCCTGCGCTGCCGGCGTTCTGGCCGGGCCTGCACTGCTGGCCAGCTTGAACACGGCCAGCGCCTGCACCACCTTGCGCGTCTGATCCTGCAGGGCGGCGGCGGCGGCCGCCGATTGCTCGACCAAAGCGGCGTTCTGCTGGGTCACGCCATCCATCTGCGTGATGGCGTCATTGACCTGGCCGATACCCGCGACCTGCTCGCGCGAGGCGGAGGCGATGTCGCTCATCAGGCCACTGACCTTGCGCACTGCTGCCTGCACCTGCTGGGTGGTCTCGCCGGCACGTGTGGCCAGCGTGGCGCCGGCCTCGACTTGCGCGATGGAGGCCGCGATCAGCCGCTTGATTTCCTGCGCCGAGGTGTTGCTGCGCTGGGCCAGGTTGCGCACTTCGCTGGCGACGACGGCGAACCCGCGGCCCTGTTCGCCGGCACGGGCCGCCTCGACCGCCGCGTTCAGCGCCAGGATATTGGTCTGGAAGGCAATGCCTTCGATGATGCCGATGATGTCGCCGATCTTGCGCGACGCTTCCGAAATCTGGTCCATGGTTGCGATCACTTCGCTGACGATCTGGCCACCGCTGACGGCGGTACCGTCGGCTGCCTCGGCCATGGTGCTGGCCTGGCCGACGCTGGCGCTGTTCTGCTGGACGGTCGAGGCCAGCTCTTCCATGCTGGAGGCCGTTTCTTCCAGCGCCGATGCCTGCGACTCGGTACGTCCCGACAGATCCATATTGCCGGTGGCGATCTCTGCAGTTGCCACGCTGATCTGCTGGAAGTTGCTGCGCACGTCGCCGACGATGGACTGCAGGTTGACACGCACCTGGCGCATGGCACGGATCAGCTGTCCCATTTCGTCCTGCCGGTCGCTGCTGAAATCGGAGGTCAGATCGCCACCTGCCATGATCTGGCAGGCCTGGCGCGCTGCTTCCATCGGGCGCAGCAGGGTCGCGTGCAGCGCGTACCAGAAATACAGCAGCGACGCCATGGCAGCACCGGTCAAGACGGTGAGTGTGGTCTCGAGATGCGCAAACCGGGTGGCGCCGTCGAACAGGTGGAAACCCAGCAGAAGCAACAGGATCGCGCACTGGCCCGTCAGGTTCAGCGCGATGCGGCGACGCAGCGACATCCTGGTGATGGCAGCCAGCCGGCCGCGCAGTCCCGTGGCGCGCACCACACCCTGTTCCAGACGGATATTGCCGGCAGTACCGGCCTTCATGTTGCGATAAAGTTCTGCCGCTGCCGTGATCTGCTGGCGCGTCGGCTTGGTGCGCACCGACATGTAGCCGACGGCCTTGCCATTTTCCATGACCGGCGTGGCGTTGGCCATGACCCAGTACGCGTCCCCGTTCTTGCAGCGGTTCTTGACCATGCCCGTCCACGACCGTCCCGAACGGATGGTGGCCCAGAAATCGGCGAAAGCCTCCACCGGCATGTCGGGATGGCGCAGGATGTTTTGCGGGGCGCCGATCAGCTCCTCCTCGGTGTAGCCGCTGATGGCAATGAAGTAAGGGTTGGCGTACGTGATGTTGCCCTGCAAATCGGTGGTCGACACGATGGTATCCGTATCGCTCAGTTCGATTTCAACATTGGTAACTGGAAAATTATTGCGCATGGGAAGCTCCGGCTTGGAAAGAGGGCGGGCGCTGCGCGCCACCAATTGATTCATACCAGCAACAATTCTAAGTCATAAGAATCGAAGATCGCAAATAAAACGAATAAATCGAATTATTTTTGTGCAGGTGTTGCGATTTTTCACGTTCAATGTCGCAAATTGCCGCAGTTGGTGCACCATGGAATGACGCATGACGACTGCAGCGCGTTCGCTGCAAGCCGGGCATGTCGTCGTTGTGTTTTCACCAGCCAGGTGTAGCATGAGAAAAATGGTCAATCCACCCCTCGGTCCCGTCCTGCGGCGTCGGTATGTCGAGTTCGCCATGTTGGCGACCGCACTGGTATTGATTGGCGCCAGCCTCGCTTACCTGCACCTGACCGAGGTCGCGCGTATCGAGAGCAGTGAGCGGGGCCGGCTGCTGTCGCTGACGACGCTGTTGGCCAGCAATATCCAGACCGATCTCGTGGCCACCAATGTGGCTCTGGAAGGTGTCGTCCGCGACTATCTGAGCGAGCCGGACGGCATCGTGGCCGATGCTGCTCTGTCCGGTCGCCTTGCCGCGCTGGTAGGCGCCATGCCGGGGCTGCGCGCGATGATGGTGTTTGATCGCGACGGCCAGGTGCGCGCGGCAAGCCACCAAGACCTGTACGGGCGCGACTTTTCCCGGCGCGATTATGTGGCGGCAGTGCGGCGCGCTCCCAGCAGCCGCACCCTGTACGTGGCCGAGCCGTTCCGGTCGATCCGCGGTGATCAGGTCGTGACGGTTGCGCGCATGGTGCCGGACGCAACCGGCCGCTTCGCCGGACTCGTGCTCGCCACCCTCGACCCCGAATATTTCACCGGCCAGTTCCGCACCGCGATGTATGCGCCCGACGTCTGGGCGCTGGTGGTCCATGGCGGCGGGCGGCAATTGCTGAACTATCCGCCGAAGGGCAACATCGACGGTACCAACCTGGCGCGCCCGGGCACGTTCTTCCAGCGTCACCGCAGCAGCGGCAAGATGGCCGGCATACTCGAAGGCAAGGTCTACACCACAGGTGAGCAGCGGGTCATGGCCATGGCCACGATCGCGCCGGCGGCGCTGGCGATGGACTATCCGCTCGTGATTGGCCTGAGCCGCGACGCGACCGCGGTCGCTGCGCCGCTGCGGCGTCAGGGGCTGACGCTGGCCGTACTGTTCGCCGTGCTGGCAACCGGCGCCTGCGCGGGGCTGGCGGTCTTGCAGCGCAAGGGCGCGCAGTGGGCACGCCAGGATACCGAGCAGGCGCGCGCGCGCGCCGCCATGCAGGGCGTCTACGACAGCGAGGCGCGTTTTCGCACGCTGATCGAAGACGCGCCGCTGGCCATTGCCATTCTGCGCCACGGCCGCTTTATCTATTCCAACCCGCGCTACCGGGCCTTGCATGGCTATGCGGCGACGGACGATCTGACCGGACTGCGCTGGCGCGCGATGATCGCTGCGCAGTCGCTGGCCGACCTGGCGCTGCAAGAGGCCCTGATCGAGGCCGACACCCCCACCGAGCAGCATTTCGAGGCGATCGGCGTGAGCAAGTGGGGCTGCAGTGTGCCGGTCTACAAGACCACCGCCCAGGTGAAACTGGCGGACGGACCGGCAACGCTGGTCTTCGCCCAGGATATTTCGGCGCAAAAGAGCGCCGAGGCCGAGATGCTGCTGGCCCGCGACGCGGCCGAGGCGGCCAGCCGCAGCAAGGCCGAGTTCCTGGCCAATATGAGCCACGAGATCCGTTCGCCGCTCAACGCGGTGCTCGGGTTCGCGTACCTGCTCGAGCAGCGTGCGATCGATGCCGACGCGCGCAGCATGGTGCATAACATCCGGGTTTCCGGCCAGTCCCTGCTGGCCATCGTCAACGACATCCTGGATGTATCGAAAATCGAGGCCGGGCACATGCTGATCGAGACCGCGCCCTTCTGCCTGGCCGAGCTGCTGGAGAAGGTCGCCACCAGCATGCGCATCGGCGCGGCCGGCAAGGACCTGCAACTGACCGTGGACACGCCGCCTGACGGTGTCGGCATCCTGCTCGGTGATGCGTTGCGGCTGGAGCAGGTGCTGCTTAACCTCACCGGCAATGCGGTTAAGTTCACCCCGGCCGGCCAGGTCGCGCTGCGCTGCGCCTTGCTGCGGCGCGATGGCGATGCGCTGGTGCTGCAGTTCAGCGTGCACGATACCGGCATCGGCATCGACCCCGCCGCCCAGGAGGCGATCTTCTCGCCGTTCACCCAGGCCGACAGCTCCACCACGCGGCGTTTCGGCGGCACCGGCCTGGGGCTGACCATCTGCCGCCAGCTGGTCGCACTGATGGGCGGCACGCTGGTCGTCGAGAGTGCGCCCGGGCGCGGCAGCGTGTTCAGCTTCAGCCTGCCGCTGCAGGCATCCGCCGAGGTCGACGCCACGCCGGTCTGCGCGGCCAATGCGCCGCCCGAGCAGATGCTGCGCGACGTGTGCGTGCTGGTGGTCGACGACAGCGACATCAACCGCGAGGTGGTCCGGCGCATCCTGCGCGACCAGGGCGCCGACACCGTCTGCGTGGGCGATGGCCGGCAGGCGCTCGACTGGTTGCTGGCGCATCCCACGCAGGCCGACGTCGTGCTGATGGACGTGCAGATGCCGGTCATGGACGGCATCGAAGCCACCCGGCAGCTGCGCCGCATGCCGCAGTTCGACGACCTACCGGTGATCGCGCTCACTGCCGGAGCGTTCAAGGAACAGCAGGAAGCCGCGCTGGCGGCCGGCATGTCCCATGTGCTGAGCAAGCCATTCGACGTGCCGGCAATGCTCGCGCTGATCGCGCGCTCGTGCCATGACAAGGGTGTCACGACCGGCCAGGTGTCACCACAAACCGACACCGAAGCGCTCGACGTGGCCGCCGGCCTGGCCCTGTGGCTGGACGGTGCGGCCTACCGCCAGTATCTGGCCCAGTTCCTCGACCTGCATGGCGACAGCGCGGTGGTCATCGGCGCCAGCCTGGCTGCCGACCGGCCCGCGGAAGCGGCGGCGCTGGCCCACAAGCTGGCCGGCGTGGCCGCCAGCCTGGCCCTGCCTGCCACGCACGCCGCCGCCCATCAGGCCGAGAGCATGCTGTACGCCGCGATGCGCGATCCGGGCGCTGACGCCAGCGCAGTCGACCTGGCGCCATTGGCGCGGGTGCTGGCGCAGGCGCGCCACGCCATCGAACAGTACCTCGGTCCTGGCCCGGCCGTGGCGCCGCCGCCCGTGGCAGCGTCACCGGAAGTGCTGCACGCGCAACTGGCCGGTCTGCTGGACGCACTCGAGGCTGACGCGCTGGACGCGGCCGAGGCCTGCCTGGCGGCGCTGGCGCCAATGCTGCCTGCGGCGGTGCTCGATCGCGTGTGGCATCCGCTGCGCCGCTTCGATTTCCGCGCAGCCGAGGCCGCTGCACGCGCGTTGATGGCGTCCGTACCGGTGACAGAAGCGCACTGAGCCACCGTGCTGCTGGCCAATGCCGATGTGGGGGGGAGGGGAGGAACGTACGTCAGCGGCCTGGCTGCGTCCAGCGGCGCACCAGGTCGCCAAGCTGCTGCGCCGTAAACGGCTTGCTCAGATAATCATCCATGCCGGCCGCCAGGCAGCGTTCGCGGTCGCCGTCGATGGCGCTGGCGGTCAACGCCACCACCGCCATGCGCGGCGCGCCGGTGGCGCCTTCGCGCTGGCGCAACTGGCGGCACGCTTCGTAGCCATCGAGCACCGGCATCATGCAGTCCATCAGCACCAGGTCATAGGTGCGGGCCGCCAGCGCCGCCAGCGCGACCTCGCCGTTGACCGCCTCGTCGACCCGGCAGCCAAGCTTTTCGAGCAGGATCCGCAGCAGTTCCCGGTTGATCTCGGTGTCCTCGACCACGAGCACGCGTGGCGAGCCCACGGTGGTGCGCAGGCCAGACGCGGTGACCGCGTCGGGCACCGGCGTCGTCGCCAGGCTGCACGGCACGAGCAGGCGGAAACAGGCGCCGGGGCCGGTGCGCGGGACCAGGTCGATACTGCCACCCATCAGGTCCGCCAGGCGCCGGCAGATGGCCAGTCCCAGGCCGGTGCCGCCATACACGCGGCTGATCGTGTTGTCAGCCTGGCTGAATGGCTGGAACAGGCGCGCCTGCGCAGCTGGGTCGATGCCGATGCCGTGATCGGCGACCTGGTACAGCAGCATCCAGCCGCCGGGCGCTTGCGGATCGCGCCGGGCCAGCACGGTCAGTTCGATCGGGCCGCCGCCGGCCGGCGTGAACTTGATCGCATTGCTGAGCAAATTGCCCAGCACCTGGCCGATGCGGTCGGCGTCGGCCATGACCGCCGGTGGCAGCACGCCCGGTCGCAGCACGATCGCCAGGCGCTTGCGTTCCGCACTCATGCGGTACGAATCGACGCGCTGCGTCGCATGGCGCAGCGGGTCGAATGCCTGTGGCACCATCTCGAAGTTGCCTGACTCGACCTTTGAAAAGTCGAGGATGTCGTTGATGGTGCGCAGCAGCTCAAGCACGCTCTGGTGGACAGTGCGCGCATACCGGTCGAGGGGCGCCGCCAGGCCGGCGCCGAGCAGCAATTCGGACATGCCGACGATCCCGTTCATTGGCGTGCGGATCTCGTGACTCATCATTGCCAGGAAGCGCGACTTGGCCTGGTTGGCGGCCTCGGCCTGGGCTTTGAGTGCCAGCGCCTCGACGGCATCGCGCTCGCGCTGGCGCACGATGCGCAGTACCGTGGCAAAGGCCAGGGCCACGCCCAGCATGCCGGTCATCGCGATGGCGCCCAGCGGGCGCAGGTTGCGCCACCAATGGCTCATCAACAATGCTTCGGGCACGGATGCTTCGATGATCAACGGATAGTTGCGAACCGGCCGCTGCGCCACCATGCGCGGTTCAGCGGCGGTCGCGGCGGTGTCCTGCAAATGGCCGATCATGGCGTCACGCTGCGGCCACGACGCCAGCACGATCCGGTCGCTCGACAACAGCGAGATTGCCGCCTCCTGGCCAGGACTGACGGAATGAAAAAAGTCGATGAACGAGGCGCACGAAATGCCCACCACCGCCACGCCCGCGAAGCGGCCATCGGGCGTTTCGCGACGCCGGCTCAGGTAAAAGGTCCAGGCGCCGTTGACCTTGTTGCGCACCGGCCGGCTGACGTGAAGGGCGGTGCCGCGCTGTGCACGGTGGTAAACAAAGTAATCGCGCTCGGACAGGTTGAGGACCGGGGCTGGCCAGGCACGGGTCGAATTGAGCATCGCCCCATCGGCGCCGATGATGCTGGCCACGGCCGCCTGGGGCAGGCCGCTGATCTTGTCGGTCATGGTGCGATAGAGAGCTTCACCACCCATGGCCGGGTCGTCGTTCTCTTTCGGCAGCGCCGCGATGATGCTGTCGAGCGCGAGGCTGGACGAGGCCATCGATTGCGCGGTGCTTTCGGCCAGCACCAGTGTCAGATTATCGAGGTCGCTGGCCCAGTCGTCGATCTCGCGATCGCGCAGCACCCACGCCGAGCTCGCCAGTCCGAGCGTGAGCAGCAGCACCAGGGCGGCGCAGATCAGGGCGCTGGTACGGCGCGTGCCCAGTTGCTGCAGGCGATGCCACCAAGGCACGCCGTTCATCGATGTATCCGCGATCACCCATGCCCCCCGTCGGAATTGGTCGGCACCCTGCGAGGTGTCCAGCGCGTGGCACGGGAACGGCAAATGCCCGTGCCCATACCGGCTCGCCCGGTAGACCACGAGTATAGTTTAAAACCTTTAAATCAGTTAATTTAATTTAATAAATTGTATTTGGTGATTTTGATGATTGACGATGCGTATTGGCTACATTGCGCCCGGTATGCGGGCGCGTTGCGCGAGATTGGCGCGCAGGTAACCGCGCAGCTCATCGTAGTTGATCGGTTTTGCGAAGAACACGACGCCCGCCGGGACGCCGCCACGCGCTGCCAGTTCATCGGCGGGCAGCCCGGACAGGATGGCAATGCTGACGTCTGCCAGTTGCGGGTCGGTCATGACGGTGCGGACCACCTCGAAGCCATCGATGCCATCCATGACGATGTCCGCCAGCAGGATGTCGGGCGGACGGCGGGCGATCTCCAGCAGCGCCTGGTAGCCGTTTTCACAGAAGATGAACTCCGCCGGCAGATCCCAGCCCCCGAACTGGCGCTGGTACAGGGCGCGCTGGATGGCGTTGTCCTCGATCACGAGAATGGTCGCGCGCCCACCGACTTCCCGCGATACGCTCCCGGCGAGCTTGTGCTTGTAGTCGAGGATGGACTTGAGCGGAATGCGGCGGTGCCCGCCCTGGGTCTTCCAGGCTTCCAGCACACCGGTTTCTGCCAACTGCTGCACCAGCGAGACCGACACGCCAAGCATGTGCGCTGCCACCTGCGTGGTGCACACCTCGTCGGCCACCACTGCGCTTTTCTTCGTTGCCACCAGAACGACTCCCTGCCGGTTTGTTACGCCATCAATGAGAATTCATTGAATTCGTTTTAATTGGCTGTATTGTATCGTACGTCGCTGTTACGGTTCAGCGCGCTACGCGTCGCCCACACGGCAGTGTTTGTAGAAGAACGTCGTTGCGCACAATGCGCCATCGGGAAGATGGGCGAAATCCGGTATCACGCCGGCACGCTGCCATCCCGACCGTTCGTACAGGCGCCCGGCGACCGCGTCCGCCGTGTCGAGCACGAGCACGCTACGCTCCTGGGCACGCGCTGCCTGCTCGACCGCTTCCATCAGGCGCCGGCCGACGCCTGCACCGCGCGCCCGGCGCCGCACCAGCAGCATGGCGACGTCGGCCCGATGGTGCTGGTTCTCCGGCATTGCGGTGATCAACTGGACGGTGCCGAGAATACCGGCGCTGTCTTCGGCCACGATCAGCGTTCGTTCTGCACGCCCCACGCCGGCGGCAACGTCGTGCCAGAACTGCAGCGCCGTCGTGCGCGCGAGCGGCAGCATGAAGCTGACCGACGCGCCGCCTTCGACGCAATCGATCAGGACATCGGCCAGTTGTTCGCTGCAGGCCAGTGCCTCGTGTTGCGAGAGCGTGCGTAGCGAGACGTCGTGCGTCATTCCGGGCTCCCTGTCGGCGCGCCGTCGACCAGCGTGGGCTTGCCGGCATGCGCGCGCCCATCGATCGGAATGTGGATGAAGAAGGTCGTTCCGCGCTCGTGGCTGCTGTCCAGGCCGATGCTGCCGCCATGGCTTTCAGCCACCGCGCGCACGTAGGGCAGGCCGATGCCCCAGCCTTGCGGGTCGCCGTGCTGCGCCAGTTCGGCGCGGCGGTACATCTGGAAGATGCATTCCTGCTCGTGTGGTGGAATCGGCGGGCCATCGTTGTGCACTGACAAGACGAGGCGTTCGTGAAGCTGCTCCACCTTGACGCTGATCGGTGTCCCCAGCGCCCCGTATTTCACCGCATTGGACACCAGATTCTCGATCGCCCGCGTGAGCGCAGGGCGATCCCACCAGCCATTGACGGGCTGTGCATCGAGCTCGAAACGCGGCCCATGCGCGGTGCGCGCGTCGGCCAGCACCTCGGCCACCAGCTCGCCCATCGCAATGCCCGTGATGTGCAAGGGAATGTTCTCGCCACTGTGAAACGCCATCGTATCGAGCAGTTCGTCGACCATGCCGCTCATGCGCCGGGCATTGGCCAGCGCCTTGCCAGCCACCGTCCTGATCTGGTCAGGGTCATTGCTGCGCAGGATGAGTTCCAGCGCCGTGACCGTGGCGCCCAGCGGACCGCGCATGTCGTGCGTGAGTGCGGCGGCGAAGCGTTCGCGAAAACCGCTGTGTACCAGCGAGAACGCCTCGACGGATTCCTGGATGCCGGAATCGATCGATGCGTGAATGGCGTGGACTTCGCGATGATCGAGGGCGACCTGTTCGCGGTGCAGCACCTCGAAGATGGCCCAGCGGAAGATCTGGTATTCCTCGATCAGTGCACTGTGGTCATACGAGGTGATGCGGGCACGTTCGCCGCCATGCTCGGCTGCCACGGTGGTGCCGTCGACCGCGGACGCGCGGGGGTAGTCGGGACTGATGCTCTGGACGATATTGTCGTAGAACACGGGCAGCGTATCGATCAGGATCGGATGCTGCACGTGACGTGCCTGGGTCACGCGTTCGCGCACGCGTGCTTCCCAGGTCGCGAAGACGGCCTCGCGCAGGCCCAGCATCCGCTGCGCATTGGCCGACAGTGGTTGGGAGGCAGTTTGCTGGTCGCTGGCGAAACTCACAGGAGGGTATCCCTTCGATGGCTGGTATCGTATTGACGAGCGGCCATCTTACGCCGTGCCACGGGCGCGTGCCGTACGATTGTGGTCAGGCGGGCATACGCCCCGGGCCCGGCGCCAGTACATCCAGCAGCGCCAGCAGATAAGGAATGTCCACCGGCTTGACCAGATGCTGCGCAAAGCCGGCGGCCTGCGACGCAGCCACGTCCTGTGGCTGCCCGTAGCCGCTGAGCGCCAGCATGACCGCGCCAGCCACGCGTGGCGTGACCCGCAGCCGGCGTGCGAGCTGGTAGCCGTCCATGCCTGGCAGGCCGATATCGAGCAGGCAAACATCGAACGCCTGGGTTTCGGCCTGCAGCAGGGCGCCATGTGGCGACGCCTCAACCTGCACCGTGTGGCCCATGGCCGCCAGCACAATGCCCAGCGATTCGGCGGCGTCGCGGTTGTCGTCGACGATCAGGATGCGCAGCGCCGTGTGCGCGGCCAGCGCGCTGTCTTGCGGGGGTGTGGCGGCAGGATCGGCCGCATCGGCGTCCAGCGGCAGCGTGACGGCAAAGCAGCTACCCCGGCCAGGGCCGTCGCTGTAGGCCTCGACCTTGCCGCCGTGCAGCGTCACCATGCTGCGCACCAGGGCCAGGCCGAGGCCAAGCCCGCCCTGCGTCCGGTCCGGCGGGCGCCTGGCTTGCGTGAACAGCTCGAAGATGTCGGGCAGCAGGCCGGCGTCGATGCCGATCCCGTTGTCCCTGACCGACAGGGTCACGCTGGCCGCATCGGCGGCGGCGTCGGCAAACACCGTGATCTCGCCGCCGTCCGGCGTGTACTTGGCCGCGTTGCCCAGCAGGTTGGTCATGACCTGCACAAGCCGCTTGCGGTCGCCCGTGACGGTGACATGGGCCGCGCCCAGGCGGGTTGCGAGCGTGTGGCCCTTTTTCTCGATCAGCGGGCGCGCCTGTTCGATGGCGCTCTGGATCACGGTCCTGAGGTCGACCGGCAGGCGCTCGAGTTCGACCAGGCCGCGCGTGACGCGCGAGACGTCGAGCAGATCGTCCACCAGCTCGACCATGTGGCGCACCTGGCGGCCGATGACCTCGGCCGCATGCGCAGTACGCTTCGGATCGACGCCCGGGAGCTTGAGCATCTGGGCAGCGGTGCTGATCGGCGCCAGCGGATTGCGCAGTTCATGCGCCAGCATCGCCAGGAATTCGTCCTTGCGGACATTGGCCGCCTTGAGTTCTTCGGCGGCCAGCCGCTGGTCGTGCATGTCGGTGACCGTGCCCATCCAGCGGATGATGGCGCCGGTCTCGTCGTGCACCGGCAGGGCGCGGTTGAGCACCCAGCGATACTCGCCGCTGTGGTGGCGCAGCCGGTGCTCGATCTCGAACAGGACGCCGCTGGCCAGGCTGGCCGTCCACTGCGTCCGCAGCGCCGGCAAGTCGTCGGCGTGGATGGTCCGGGTCCAGCCGCTGCCGGCCAGCGCCTGACCCGACATTCCCGTGAATTCGCACCAGCGCCGGTTCGCGTAATCGTTGGTGCCATCGGGCAGGCCTGACCACACCATCTGCGGCATCGCCTCGGTCATCGTGCGGAACTTGCCTTCGCTCTCGCGCAACGCCCGCTGGACCTGCACCTGCGCCGTCAGGTCCATCGACGCGGCCACGGCGCCGGTGATGTTGCCGGCGTCATCGCGGATCGGTGCGGCCCGGGTGAGCAGCGTGTGCCGCTCGTGCGGCCGGCCGAACGGTTCGATCTCCACGAAGTCGGCGTCGACCTGCTCGCCACGCAGCGCGCGCACCAGCGACCAGTCGGCTGCCCGGACCCGCTCGCCGTGGCGCTGCGAACCGTCGGCCCACCAGCCGCGCCAGTCAGCGTAGCCTTCGGTGCTGGTGGTCATCGGATGCGCGCCCCACAGCACGTGCATCATCGGGTTGGCCGACGAGAGCGCGCCCTGGGCGTCGGCGTAGACGATCCCCACAGGCGCCGAACTGAGCAGCGCGTCGAGCCGCCGCCGGTCGGCCTCGGCCTGGGCGAGGGCGGCGCGCGCGGCTGCTTCGCTTGCCTGCAGCGCACGCTCGGCGTTCTTCTGGCTGCTGATATCGGTAAACAGCAGCGCCACGCGGCGCCTGGTCGGGTGCGCGATGCGGCTGGCGTACACGGTGAACCAGCGGCCCATCGCCTCCGAACCCTCTTCGAAGCGGCGCGCCACGCCGCTGCGGGCGATGTCGTCATAGGTGTCGATCCAGCTCTGCTCGATGCCGGGCACCAGCGCGCGCGCGGTTCTGCCGACGCTGTCGACCAGGCCCGTGTGGCGGGCAAAGGCGGGGTTGGCTTCGACGAACAGGTAATCGATCGCCTTGCCGTCGGCATCGTCGATCATCTCGATCATGCCGAAGCCTTCGTCCATGGTGTCGAACAGCGCGTGGTGGGTCTGCTCGAGGCGCTGGCGCAGCAAATGGCTGTGCGTGACGTCGTTGACGATGGCAAGCACGCCGCGCACGCCGCCGTCATCCTCGATCGGGCTGTAGCCGTAGGTCCACCAGATGTCTTCGCGCCGGCCGTGGCGCGTGAGCGGGATCAGCCGGTCATCGTGCCAGGCGGCGGGGCCGCCCGCCATGATGCACTCGATCTCGGGCCCGATCAGGTCCCAGGCTTCCGCCCAGCAGTCCCGGCCTGGCTGGCCGAGCGCGGACGGATGGCGTTCCGGACCGAGGGTCTGGCGGTAGCGGTCATTGTAGAACTGGATCAGTTCGTCGCCCCACCAGATGAACATCGGGTGATTGCTCGACAATACGACCCGGACCATGGTCTTGAGCGCCATGGGCCAGGTGTCCGGCAGCCCCAGCGGGGTGGCTTGCCAGTCGTGCGCGCGCATGAGGGCGCCCATCTCGCCGCCGCCGGCCATAAAACTGAAAGGTGAATTCAAGGGGTTCGATGGTGGGATGGTCGAACGTTCAAGATACGGGCTGGCTGCGCAATGCGCAATGCCAATGGCGTGCGGCAATCATGGGCGCTTTCAACGTTACCTGTTGATGACACTGATCGCAATGCTTAGCAATTGTTCTGCGGAACTAATACGCTCGCCGTCCAGTGCCCAGCGCCAACCCAGATAATTGGGCAGATAGCGTGACGCAACGCCACGAAAGCCCGATAGCCAGTCCTTGAAGCGCTGGTGATACGCATTCACGTTCTGTACGTGGATGGCGCGGCTGCCGGCGTGCCTGACTCTCACGCCGGCGCGCAGGTTGACAGCCTCGTGCGCGATCCGGTGCTTGCGAGCAAAGGCGCGATAGGCGGCATGGCTGTCGCTGACCAGCAACGCCTGCGGATCGAGCCTGGGCAGCAAATGGCGCTCGAGTTGGGCAGCGGTGAGTGCGCCGCGGCCGGTGACGGCATCGACCGTACGGCCGTTGCGGTCGCGCGCCACCAGGATGCAATCGAACTGCGTTGAGATGCCGCGATTGGCGGCGTGTCCACCGCGCCGGCGTGGCGGACGATCGAGCGTGCGCGATCCTTTTTGTGATTCGAGCAGGAACGTTTCGTCAGCCTCGACGATGCCATTCAGGGATGCTGGCCGGTCGAACTTGACCCAATCGAGGAAGCGGTGGCGCCACCGGAAGGCGGTATTGCGGTGCACGCCAACCCGATCTGCGCCCATGCGCACGGACAGTAAGTCAAGCAGCACCTGGGAATACGCGATCCACTTGGCCTTGAGCCTGAGCCGTGCCAGCGGTGTGCCGCTCAGGTCGTTGAATGTGCGCCCGCAAGCGCAGCAGCGAAAGCGCTGCAGATCGTTGGCGAATCCATGTCGGTGGCAGCGCCCGTTGCCACAACTGGGGCAGCAACGGCCAGGCGCTCTGGCTTGCGCGATCAGCGCCACTACCTGGTCAAGGCCGGCCGCAGGGTGCAGGGCATCGAGCACTTGCCGGCGTTGCGGCTGATTCAGCGACGGCAGTCTGGCGAACCAGCTCTTGAAACGTGGCGCTTTCATGGTCGACTCCTGGCTTTGGGGACAGGCGTTCGACCACCGGGCTGCGCATCAGTTCAAAGCTCGCCTCTATTTAACGTTGACTGCGCCCAATCATGTGTTGCGTTGCAGGCGCAGCAGCAACCAGCCCGCCACCGTGGTGAAGGTCGCAATCAGGCCGCAGACGATCCAGAACCCGTGGCCGTTGTCCGCCAGCGGCACCCCGCCCACGTTCATGCCGAGCAAGCCCGCAATCAGGTTGATCGGCAATGCCATGACCGTCACGATCGTGAGCAGGTACAGGCTGCGCGCATTGTCCTCGTTGACGCGCGCGGCGATTTCTTCCTGCAGCAGCTTGATACGTTCCTGCAGCGCGGCCAGGTCGCTCAGCACCACGGTGAATTCCTCCGTGGCCTGGCGCAGGTCCTGGCGGTCGTCGGCATGCACCCAGACCGGCGGACGCTGCAACAGCCGGAACAGCGCAGCCGGCTCCGGCGCCAGCAGGCGTTGCAGCCGCACCAGCACGCGGCGCAGGGCGCCCAGTTCTTCACGCTGGCGCGTCAGGCGTCCGGCCAGCAGGCGGTCTTCGATGGTGTCGACGCGCGCCACCGCATCGCGCACGATGTTGACCAGCACGTCGGCCTGGTCGCGCAGCAAGTGCACCAGCAGCTCGCTCGACGAGCGCAGCGGCGCGCCCTGCAGCACATCTTGGCGCAGGCGCTCGATCGACGCCAGCGGCTTGCGGCGCGCGCTGATGACCGCGTGCGGCGTGACGTGGGCCCACAGGGTCGAGATCTCGGCGCTGTCGAGCGAAAAGCCGTGTAGCACATCGTTGATGACGGCGATCAGGGCGTCATCGGCGATTTCGATGCGGGTCGAGCGCGAGCCCTGGTGCAGCGTGGCGTAGAACTCGTCGGCCAGGCCGGAATGCTGGCGCAGCCAGCGTTCGCTGGCCGTGTTCGACAGGTTGAAGTGCAGCCAGATGAACTGGTTGGGCTGCGGCGCCGCCATCCAGCGCACGGCGTCGGCCACGCCGATGGGTACCGCCGTGGGCACGCCGGCAGCTTCGGGATCGATCAGGAAACCCCACACCAGGCCCGAATTGTCGGAGCCGTAGTTAAAGCTGGATACCGCGCCGGATGCCGCCATGTCCCGTCCTGGTTGAATCAATGATGGGCAATTGTAGAGCCATCCACGTGCGCCATGTGCAGGATCGGACCGTATGTCGGCGCAGTCGTGCGATGTCATCAAGCTGAAATGTGGGGCCGCTAAGATCGGTGCTGTGTCTCTCTCTCGCGCAATCCCTGACGGATTTCGCGTTATTCCGTCGGCGGCAATGTCGACGGATTTTTTGTGTTCGCGCCCCACGAAAGAAATCAGATGCAAGCATCACAGATTGATCGCCGCTACGTCGGCCTGCCGTACATGCAGTCGAATCCGTACGCGGACGCCACCCACGTCGTGCGCCAGGGTATGCAGATCCAGGCCAGCCAGGGCACACTCAGCGCCGTCGAATTTCTCAAGCAGCATGGCGTGCATGGCGCCGTGATCCACCGTGTGCTGATGGGCGAACTCGTGCGCATGGACGATCAGGTTCTGATCGAGGATCCCCGCATGTAATTGCCCGTGGCCGGCAACGGACCGCCGGCGTAGCCTCAGGCAGGTTCGGTCAGCTCACGCAGGATCGCGCACTGGCCCGCCGTCTGCACCGAGTCGCAGCGCGCGCGCACGCTCGACAGCGCAGTGCGCAATTGCTGCAGTTCGGCGATCTGCCGATCGATCTCGGACAGCTGGTGGTCGACCAGCGCATTGACGCCGCTGCATGAGCGCTCCGGCTGGTCCTGGTAGCCCAGCAGCGTGGCGATTTCCGCCAGCGACATCCCCAGCGCCCGGCAACGCCGGATGAAGTGCAATCGTTCGGCGTGGCTCGCATCGTAGACCCGGTAGTTCGCCTGCGAACGCACGGGCGGCGGCAACAGGCCCTTCAGTTCATAGAATCGCACCGTTTCGGCCTGGCAGCCAGTCAGCTTCGCCAGTTCTCCAATTCGCATCGACATTCACCTTGACCTTGTAGTAACTACAGGGATTCTAATGCATCCATTGTCATTGGAGGTGCCCATGTCGTCATGCTGTTCCGGACCGTGCAGTTCTGCCACACCGCCGCCCGACGGGCGCTACCGCAAAGTGCTGTGGGCGGCCCTTGTCATCAATTTCGCCATGTTTGGCGTCGAGATCGTCAGCAGCCTGGCCGCCGGCTCAGTGGCGCTGCTGGCCGACTCGGTCGATTTTCTGGGCGACGCGGCCAATTACGGCGTCTCGCTGTTCGTGCTGGGCCTGGCGGTCGTGTGGCGCTCGCGCGCAGCCTACGCCAAGGGCCTCGTGATGGGCGCCTTCGGCCTGCTGGTGCTGGGGCGAGCCGTGTGGCTCGGCACGGGTGGCCACGTGCCACAGGCCCAGACCATGGGCGTGGTCAGCGTGCTGGCATTTGCGGCCAATGGCGCGGTGGCGGCGTTGCTGTATGCATTCAGGAACGGCGACGCGAACATGCGTTCGGTGTGGCTGTGCACACGCAACGACATGATCGGCAACGTGGCTGTCATGCTCGCCGCGCTGGGTGTCTTTGGCACCGGGGCCGGCTGGCCCGATATCGTGGTGGCATCGATCATGGCGCTGCTCGGCCTGCATGCGGCGCGCGACATCATCCGGCAGGCGCGGGGCGAATTGCAGCAAGGGACGCTCGCGCGCATGCCGGCCCGTTAGCGCGGGTCGCCGTGCCCGGCGATCAGCATGGCCGCGTGGTAAAGGTCGGGCGCGATGCGGGTGGGCAGCCGGCGTGGCCCCAGGCGCCACTCGGTTTCATTGCCATTGTCGATCAGCAGCGTGCGGCAGCCGGCGCGGTTGCCGGCTTCGACGTCGTGCAGGATGTCGCCGATCATCCACGATGCGCGCAGGTCGATGTCATGCTCGTGCGCGGCGCGCAGCAACATGCCCGGTGACGGCTTGCGGCAGGTGCAGGCATGGGCATAGTTGCTGACGGTGCCCAGCGGATGGTGCGGGCAATAGTAAAAGCCGTCGAGCGTGAGCTGCTCGCGAAACAGCAGGTCGCGCAGGCGGTCGGACATCGGCGTCATCGCGTCTTCACCGAAGCAGCCGTGCGCAATGCCTGACTGGTTGGCGACGACGAAGAAGCGGTAGTCCAGGCCAGAGAGCAGCCGCAGCGCGGGCCCGGCGCCGCTGACCAGGCGAATGCGGCGGGGCTCGGCAGCGAAGGGCATGTCGTCGACCAGCGTGCCGTCGTTGTCCAGGAAAATGGCTTTCATGCGGGCGCCTTTCGCGATGCGGTCATGGCCGCGCGACTGGCGGCGCCCGTCACCTGCACCGGGGCGCGCCGGCGCTGCAGCCTGGCCAGATCGGCGGCCAGCGCTTCGGCATCGCGCGGCGAGCGGATGACGGCGGCAGCCTGCCCGTACGCCACATCGCGCCCGGCGCCTGTGAGGCTGCTGGCATCTGCCATACGCCACGGCGTACTGACCAGTACATCGGCTGCCGCTTGACAGTCGCGCAAGCTGTTCAGCGACGCGGCAACCAGAAAACGCACATGCGCTGTCATGGCCAGCGCGCGGACCAGTTCACGCAGTCGCGCCAGTTCTGCGTCGGCATCTGCATCAGCAGTGGTGCCCAGAGCAACCAGCAGCATCGCATCGACACCATGCCGCTGGCCCAGCCTGGCAACGCCCAGGATTGCGGTGTCGATGCCAGCGCCTGGCGCAAGGCGACCGGCATGCAGGTGGCTGGCAAGCACGACGAAGCATGCTGGGCTAATGGCCAGGCGTCGTCGCGCCAGGCCGCGTTCCGGCAGATGTGCGCCGAGAGGCGGCGCGGCGGCAGGGCAGGGTGGGTCGTGCAGCGCTGGCATGGCAAGTCTCCGCTGGTTGCGCGCCAGCGCGCATGGGTGGCGATGGCGAGCGGTTCGACTGCATGGGCGTGCACTGGTTCCAGCGGGGGTGGGCAGCTTGGCGCTGGATCAAGCGCCGTAGCATGCGAACCGGGGCGCCAATGGCGCCCCGGAATGTGTTACCGCGAAAAACCTATGCCATCACTTGCGGGAAAAGCCCGTGTCGTCGTCCATCTTGCTGTCGCCGGCCAGCTTGTTGGCGCCGCCCGGACTGCGCGGATAGCCGCCTGCCGCATCGTTCGATTCATGCACCGGGTTCGGTTCGGCGTTCATGCTGCCGCCAGTCTGGTAACCGTCGCCCTCGGTGCGCGGGCCGCTGTTGCCGCCGCTGCGTGGCAGTCCGCCGGCCAGATCGTTGGATTGGTGGAAGCGGTCGGCCGGCACTTCGCGCGGGGTCTCGCCTGTCTGCGTTCCATTGCGGTCGGTGCTTTCCTGGATCTTGCTGGAACTGGCATCCTGGGTATCGGCGCGATTTTCGCCGTTGGCGTTGTCCACACTCTGGCGGTTGCCATAGATGTCGCCATGCTGGACGCCCGGCACGCCGGCTTCCGTGCCGCGTGCGTCGCGCTCTTCGGTGCCCGGCACGATACCGGTATCAACGCCGGTGCCAATCGTGGTGCCGCCGGCATGCGCCGGCTGGACCGACGCCGGGGCATTCGGGTTGTCGGCAGTGCGTGTCTCGCCCTGGCGATTGCCCACGGGCTCATTCAATTGACCCCACTCGCCGGAATGCGCTTCCATGGCGCGCTGATGGCTGTCGGTCGTGCCTTGCTGCGCGCCGGTGGTGGCGAGCTGGCCGTGCGCTGCGCCCGGACGATCGGTCTGCGCCATGCCGGTACCGGACGGCGCGCGTTGTTCGCTGGCGCCGTCGCGCGTCGTGCCCTTGGCGTCCGGGTTCCACTTTTCGTTGGCACCATTGTTGGTCTGGTTATTCACTTCGCTACGCTGGTTCGCATCCATGTCGGTCTCCTGTGCATTGGTGAACTGGCAGGTCGGTGCCTGCCGCATGCACCCATCATGCGCGCACCCGGCGGCGCACAGAATAGGATGACGTAGGGGGTGTCTGTAGGACTGCTCCTGAGCTGGGTATTGAGTGATGGAACTTTAGTTTTCTGATGGCACAAATTCTCGCGTGTTGTCCTACAAAGTCATCTGGACTACTCCTATAGCAGCAACCGAAACCCGTGCCTACTATGGATTTGGGCTCATCGTCGCCGCCACTCGGGCGTCGGCAGGCCTCAAGCCTGCCGCAGGACGCGGCGGTTTCCAATCGTGTATATGGGAGAAACCTCATCATGGCCTCAACCAACCAGGGCAACAAGCAATCGGGTGCGCCCGGCAACAGTCAAAGCGCTGGCGGTACCCGCAACCGCGGCTTCGCATCGATGGACCCTGCACGCCAGCGCGAAATCGCCAGCCAAGGCGGCAAGGCTGCCCATGCGAAGGGAACGGCGCATGAATTCACGTCCGAAGAAGCCCGTCTCGCAGGTAGCCTGAGCCACGGAAATCGCCAGTCTGCGAGCGCCGCTGACATGGCGCGCAGCACGGTCAAGAGCGGCAACCGTCAGAGCGCCTCAAGTGGCAGCCGCAGCGGTGGCGCCAAGGAATAACCGGCCTGCCGCCGGCGGCGCACCGGCATGGCCATTCACGGGGAGCGTCATGCTCCCCGTTTTGCTGTCCGGTGGTGCAAACTGCCCAAAAGGGCGGGGGGATGCGGTAGAATCGCAGCGCCTTTTTCAACCTTTCCCCCAAGGATCAACGTCGTGAAACCAGCGGTCATTCGTCAAGTCAAGAGCCTGTCCATGTCCTGCGACCGGGTTGGTAACCTGTTGCTGACCAAGTTCTCCACCATCGGTGCGAGCGATGTCGCCGTCCACATCCCGGCCAATGTCGTGTTCTGGCTCCTCAAGCACCTGCCGGTCAATCAGGACCCGCAGCTCAAGGCGCCACCGGCCGGTCCCGTGATCGGCGAGGCCGACTGGGAAAACCCTGCCACGCCACGCGTTCAGTACGTCAATTGCAAAGAGTTGCCAGGCATGATCCGCATGACGTTTGCCCTCGAGACCAAGCCCGACCTGACGGTCGTGCTCGATCGCGGCAATGTCGAGCTGATGCGCCAGATCATGGCGATGTACACCAAGGACCTGATCGACCTCGACGCGCAGTAAACACGGTTCGTCCTCGCCTCTCGCCGGGCTGGTGCCCGGCGCTTCGTCACCCCGCGCCGCCTTCCACGGCGGGCCATGAAAGGATCACCATGTCCATCAAGATCAGCACGATGTTCGACGCCGGATCGATCGATGTCGTCAACGCCGAGCACCCATCCCGCATCGACCTGAACCTGCGCGCCGACTCGCACGCCGACATCCACCAGTGGTTCCATTTTCGCCTGCAGGGCGCGCGCGACCAGGCCGTCACGATGCGTTTTTTGAACGCCGGCCAGGCCACGTATCCGAAGGGCTTCGAGGATTACCAGGCGGTGGCCAGTTATGACCTCGACAACTGGTTCCGCGTCCCGACCACGTTCGATGGCCAGGTGATGACGATCGAGCACACGCCGGAAACGGACAGCGTGTATTACGCCTACTTCGAACCATACAGCTGGGAACGCCACCTGCGCCTGCTGGGTGAAGTGGCCGAGAACCCGATCGCGCGCGTGCTCGACATCGGCAGCACGGTCGAAGGCCGCGACATGAATCTGGTCGTGATCGGCAACCCGCAGGCCGAGAAAAAGATCTGGGTCATCGCGCGCCAGCACCCGGGTGAATCGATGGCCGAGTGGTTCGTCGAAGGCATGATGGACGCGCTGCTGGACAGCGCCAACCCGGTCGCGCGCACGCTGCTGCAGCGCGCCGTGTTCTACATCGTGCCGAACATGAACCCGGACGGCTCGGTGCGCGGCAACCTGCGCACGAATGCCGCCGGCGCCAACCTGAACCGCGAATGGATGAACCCGTCGCCCGAGCGCAGTCCCGAAGTACTGTGCGTGAAGCAGAAGATCGAAGAAGTCGGCATCGACATGTTCTTCGACATCCATGGCGACGAAGCGCTGCCTTACAACTTCGTGGCCGGCTGCGAGATGCTGGCCGACTTCACGGCCGAGCGCGCAATGGAGCAGACCGCCTTCATCGACCGCTACATCGCCTGCAGCCCGGACTTCCAGAAAGAGTTCGGCTACGCCGCCAGCAAGTACAACGACGAACTGCTCACGCTGGCGTCGAAGTATGTCGGGCACCACTACAAATGCCTGTCCCTGACGCTGGAAATGCCGTTCAAGGACAACGCCAACCTGCCCGACGCGCACACCGGCTGGAACGGCGCACGCAGCGCAGGTCTGGGCGCGGCCATGCTGCAGCCGATCCTGCAAGGGCTGGGCTGAACCGATGGGCATCGAGATCGAACGCAAGTTCCTGCTGGCGGGCGATGGCTGGCGCACGCTGGGCACGGCCACGCTGCTGCGCCAGGGCTATCTGTGCGCCGACCCGACGCGCACGGTGCGCGTGCGTATCGAGGGCGGGCAGGGCGTGTTGACCATCAAGAGCAAGAGCGAAGGTGCTTCGCGCGGCGAGTGGGAGTATCCGATCCCGCTGGCGGAGGCCGCCGAACTGCTCGAGCGCCTGTGCGAGCGGCCGCTGGTCGAAAAGACCCGGCGCCGCATCGAGCACGCCGGATTCACCTGGGAAGTCGATGAATTCCTGGGCGAGAACGCGGGCCTGGTCGTGGCCGAGATCGAACTGCCGTCAGAGGACGCCGTGTTCGACAAGCCCGACTGGATCGGCCAGGAAGTCACTGGCGACAAGCGTTATTACAATTCCAGCCTGATCAGGGCGCCATATTCCACCTGGACCGATACTCCCACATGACCCATCACGCGCGCCGTAGCCTCATCCAGGTAGTCCTCGTTAGCGCATTGGGTCTGGCGTTGACCAGCGCCTCGGCCGCACCAGTCGGTGCTGCTTACTTCCCGCCCGCCGGGGAGTGGGCGCGCAAGGACCCGGCCGCGCTCGGGATGGATCCGGTGGCGCTTGCCGCCGCCATCGCGTTTGCACAATCGCGCGAGACCGAGCGGCCGCTCGACCTGTCCGACCAGGAAGCCATTTTCGGTACGCGCCTGGGCTCGATGCCGACCCGGCGTGCCGCGACCAATGGCGTAGTCATCTACAAGGGTTATGTGGTGGCCGAGTTCGGCGACACACGCTTTGTGGATCCGACCTACTCGGTGGCCAAGAGCATGCTGGCCACCGTGGCAGGCGTGGCCGTGCGCGACGGGCGCCTGCAGGTCGATGAGCCGGTGGCGCAGCGCGTCACCGACGGCGGCTACACAACGCCGCACAACGCGGCCGTGACGTGGAAACAGCATCTGCAGCAAGAGTCCGAGTGGGAAGGCGAGCTCTGGGGCAAGCACAGCAACTTCATCGGCAAGGCCGCCTTCGGCAAGGGCGAGAAGAAGTCGCGCACGATCAAGACGCCGGGCACTTTTTACGAATACAACGACACGCGCGTGAACCGCCTGGCGCTGTCGCTGCTGCGCGTGTTCGGCCAGTCGGTGCCGGACGTGTTCCAGCAGCAGGTGATGGATCCGATCGGCGCTTCGTCGAGCTGGAAATGGGTCCCGTACCATAACAGCTACGTCGAACTGAACGGCAAGCAGGTTGCTTCGGTCAGCGGCGGTACGCGCTGGGGTGGCGGCATGTGGATCGACAGCTGGGACATGGCGCGCTTCGGCTACCTGTGGCTGCGCCAGGGCAACTGGGCGGGCAAGCAGATCCTGCCGCCCGCCTATGTGACGGCGGCGCTGACGCCAAGTGCGAACGGCCCGGATTATGGCTACCTGTGGTGGCTCAATACCAAGGGCAAGAACCTGCCAGGCATGCCGGCCACGACGTTTGCCGCGCTGGGCGCGGGCAGCAATGATATCGTCGTCTCGCCCGAGCACGACTTGGTGATCGTCTGGCGCTGGCACGCGGGTAACGCCGCTGAATTCGCCACGCGCGTGGTGGGCGCGATCCGCAAATAGTCCGGTATTTCGCAGACCATCGGACCCTGGTCCGACCTCATTCAGACCGTATCCGGGCTGCATTCAGCCGCGCGGATGCAACCCCCTTTTCATACAAACCGCGTTGTCCAATTGTGCGGGGCAAAAGGGGGTTTGGGTGATATTCTTTTGCCACTAAATACACTCGCGATGCGGCGACACGTGCCACGGCCTTGACAGGGTCGGGCGCAAGCCTCCTTCCTGCATTGCCAATATCACCAGGACACAAGAATGAAAAAAAACATCGCCATTGTTGGTGCAGGATTCTCCGGGGCAGTGATCGCCAACCAACTGGCACAGGCTGGCTACACGGTCGACGTCTTCGAGTCGCGCCCGCACGTGGCCGGCAATTGCTATTCCGAGCGCGATGCCGAGACCGGTGTCATGGTCCACGTGTACGGCCCGCACATCTTCCACACCGACAATGAGCGCGCGTGGGAATTCGTCAACCGCTTCGCCGAGTTCAAGCCGTACGTCAATCGCGTCAAGGCCATTACCGACGGCAAAGTCTTCACCTTGCCGATCAACCTGTTGACCATCAACCAGTTCTTCAACAAGACGATGGGCCCGGCCGAAGCGCAGGAGTTCCTGGCAAACCTGGGCGACAAGACCATCGAAAACCCGACTACCTTCGAAGAGCAGGCACTGCGCTTCGTGGGGCGCGACCTGTACGAAGCATTCTTCAAGACGTACACGATCAAGCAGTGGGGCCTGGAGCCGAGCGAACTGCCGGCCAGCATCCTCAAGCGCCTGCCGGTGCGCTTCAATTACGACGACAACTACTTCAACCACAAATACCAGGGCATGCCGGCCGAGGGCTACACGCAACTGGTGCAGAACATCATCGACACGCCGGGCGTGACGGTGCACCTGAACACCACGTTCGATCCGGCAACCAAGGGCGAATACGAGCACGTGTTCTACAGCGGCCCGATCGACGCCTGGTTCAAGCACACCGAAGGCCGCCTGCCTTACCGCACGCTGGACTTCGAAGTCTTCCGCGCGGACGGCGACTTCCAGGGTAACGCGGTCATCAATTACTGCGACAACGACAAGAAATACACCCGCATCACCGAGCACAAGCACTTCTCGCCGTGGGAAAAGCACGAAAAGACGATCTGCTATGCCGAGTACAGCCGCCAGTGCGAAGAAAAGGATATCCCGTACTACCCGATCCGCCAGAACCGCGAAAAGGCCATGCTCGAGCTGTACGTGAACAAGGCGCAGAACGAGCCGAACGTCACTTTCGTCGGCCGCCTCGGCACCTACCGCTACCTGGACATGGACGTCACGATCGCCGAAGCACTGGCCACATCCGACAAGTTCCTGGAAAGCGCCCGCACCAACGCCCGCATGCCGGCATTCACCATCGACCCGATGGCGTAATGCGCTAACGCAGTCGTAAAAAAAAGGCCGGCCACGATCAACGTGCCGGCCTTTTTTGCATCTGTAAAAAGCCGGGGTCAGGTCTGACATTCGGACACGAGCTCGACAGTAAAGCCGGGGTCAGGTCTGACAATCGGACACGGTCTCGACACTAGGTTGGTCGGAAACCGCGGGCATCGGGCGATGCTCGCAATGGACACGAAAGCATGGGAAGTCGCTAAAGCCGAGGTCGTGTCCGAATGTCAGACCTGACCCCGGCTTTTGAAGTCGCTAAAGCCGAGGTCGTGTCCGAATGTCAGACCTGACCCCGGCTGTGGGATATCAGTGGAAGTGCTCGCTGCCGGTCGGGGTGTCGTCCGGCATTTCGGCGTGTACCAGTTCGCCGGTTGGGTCGGCGAAGAGGGGGGAGCCGCAGTCGTCGCAGTATTCGGCCACGTAGCGTTCGTTGATGCGCTTGATGTGGGCGATGCCGGCTTCGTTCAGGTGCGCGACGATTTCGTTGAGCGGGCTGAGGGCGTCGTGCGTGATGGCCAGCGGGCCTTCTACTGGCGTGCCGGACTCGTCTTCCTGCCCGTACAGCGGCCAGACGATGCCGTACACGACATCGGCGCTCTGGCGCATCGTGAACGACACGCGGTACTCGTCGATCTGGATGTCCGGTGCCTCTTCGCCAAAGCCGGCAACGACCGCGCGCAGGTCGGATGGTTCGACGCCCAGCGTGTTCGTCAGGTAGTGCACGGCGGCGCGGATCGAGATCGGACGGATCAGCTTATCGGCTTCGCGGCAGGCGACGTAATACGCTTCCGGCAGCAGCAGCTCGATGCCGCAACCAGGCATCAGACGGGCGATGTTGGCGGTGGCTTGCGTGCGCCATTGTTCCAGGCTGCGCTCGCGCTCTTGCACGACGTGCAGCTGATGCTGTGGCTCTTGCCAGCGGAACAGCGGGTCGCCCGCCGGCGCGACGATCGTGATCAGCATGTAGCGTGTGTCGGCCAGGAAGGGGGCGGTTTCCTCCAGCTGCGGCGCCGGCTTGATCGTGCTGCCCTTGTGCGCGGCGGCGGCCAGCTTGTGCGTCAGCGCGTAGGTTTCGGCGTGGGTGCGCGGCAACTGGTCGATCGAATACAGGGTGGGGGCGATGGCCATTTTCGTGCCGCCCGCCAGCAGGTGCGCCGAGAAGTGCGCGCCGAGCGTGGACAGCAGGTCGGCCGGGATGGTCCCGGTGGCAATCGAAAACCGGGTCCAGGCCAGGATCGGTGCGGCGATCAGGAGCGCCTGCCAGGTGACGTCGACGCCATCCTTCTGCTCGACCATCACGGCCGATTCGCTGACCGCTTCGACGGTGTCCATCAGGACATCGTACGAGGCCAGATCGCTCTTGAACAACGCGTTCAGCGCGCTGTCGATGCTGTCTTGGTGGTTGGTCTTGAGCAGTTTTTGCAGTTGCGTGTCGAGCTGGCGTTCCCATGCCCGTTCTTCGGCACGGCTGGCAGCTTGCATGAGGGCTTGCGAGAGGCTGACGAGGCGCTGGCTTTCTGCGGAAAGTTTGGGTGTTGAATCTTTGGAAGGACGACGCATGGGGCGAGTGAGTCTCTTGTCAGTTAGTGGATCGAATGTCAGTGGAGCGGGCCGGAGCCGGATAATGATGATAATCCCTGATCCCCGGTATTGTAGTTGATTCGGCCACATGCCATGAACAATGGGGGGCGGGCGCGTCCGGTAGGTACCGATTGCAGGAAGACGCTTGCCAAGTTCGCCCACACCTACCATAATGAGAACAATTCTCATTCAAACATCAATGAGAAGAAGGAAGGAATGTTCGACCCTGCCGGCGACCGGGAAAGCGCTGGCAGATGCTCTTCACGGAGTACCACCCCCGCCGGGAGACCGGATTCGCCCCTCCTGGCTTGCCAGGGGGGATTTTTTTGTTGGCCGTACCCACCCAATTTCATCATGATGCTGCATATCCCCGGCGTGCTGACGCCAGAACAGGTCTCGGCAATCCGCGCCCGGCTCGACCGCGCGCCGGAGTGGATCGACGGACGCGAGAGCGTCGGCGCGCAGGGCGCGCAGGTCAAGCGCAACCGTCAGCTGGGCGAAGGCACGCCGCTGGCGCTCGAGCTCGGTCAGGTCGTCAGCGGTGCCCTGATGGCCAACCCGCTGTTCTTCGCTGCCGTGCTGCCGCTGCGGGTGCTGGCGCCGTACTTCAATGCGTACGCGGGCGGCGAGCATTACGGGCTGCATGTGGATGGTGCGATCCGGGCCCAGCGCGGCGGCTTGCCGGCGGTGCGGGCCGACGTGTCGACGACCGTGTTCCTGAGCGAGCCCGACGAATACGACGGCGGCGAGCTGGAAGTGGTGGACCTGTATGGCACGCACGAGGTCAAGCTGGCGGCAGGCGATGCGATCGTGTATCCGTCCGGCAGCGTGCACCAGGTGCGGCCGGTAACGCGTGGCGAGCGGGTGGCGTCGTTCCTGTGGACGCAGAGCATGGTCAGGGAGGATGGCAAGCGGGCGATGCTGTTCGACCTGGACACGCATATTCAGGCGCTGCGCGGCGAACACGGTGATTCGGCCACCACGGTCGGGCTGACGGCGCATTATCACAACCTGCTCAGGATGTGGGCGGAAGTGTGATCCTTGAACGCGTGGACGGCAGAGCCGTCCACCCTACGTCGATGCAACCGTGGATGACGATGTAAAAAGGGCTGGAACCCGCGAGGATTCCAGCCCTTTTCCGTTGGAAGCAGCCCGCTTGCGCGGGCCTTGCCAACAGCTTACGCCAGCAGCTGACGCAGCACGAACGGCAGAATACCGCCGTGCTTGTAGTAGTCGACTTCGATCGGCGTATCGATACGCAGCAGGACGCGCACTTCCTGCGACTCGCCGTTTTCACGGTGGATCACGAGGGTGGCCAGCTGTTGTGGCTTGATCTCGCCTTCCAGGCCCTTCAGGTCATACGTTTCTTTACCCGTGATGCCCAGGCTGTCGACGCTGTCGTTGCCGATGAATTGCAGTGGCAGCACGCCCATGCCCACCAGGTTCGAGCGGTGGATGCGTTCGAACGAACGCACGATCACGGCCTTCACGCCCAGCAGCTGGGTGCCCTTGGCGGCCCAGTCACGCGACGAGCCGGTGCCGTACTCTTCGCCGCCGAAGATCATGGTCGGGGTGCCGTCAGCCACGTACTTCATGGCGGCGTCATAGATCGACATCTGTTCGCCGGTTGGCTGGAACTGCGTGATGCCGCCTTCGATCGCCGAACCGTCCGGACCGACCGGGATCATGCGGTTCTTGATACGCACGTTGGCGAAGGTGCCGCGCATCATGATTTCGTGGTTACCGCGACGCGAGCCGTACGAGTTGAAGTCGGCTTTCAGGACGTTGTGTTCCTTGAGCCACTTGCCCGCTGGGCCGTCTTCCTTGATCGAACCGGCCGGGGAGATGTGGTCGGTGGTGATCGAGTCGCCGAACACGCCCAGTGCGCGTGCGCCGGTGATGCCGGTGGCGACCGCTTTCGGGGTCATCTCGAAATCAGCGAAGAACGGTGGCTCGGCGATGTAGGTCGACTCAGGCCAGTTGTAGACCTGACCTTCGGTCGTCGTGACGCGTTCCCACAGCTCGCCCGGGTTGCCCTTGACGTCGGCGTAGTTCGACTTGAACACTTCCGAATTCATCGCAAAGCGCATCAGCTCACCGATCTCCTGCGAGGTCGGCCAGATGTCGCCCAGGTACACGTCCACGCCATTGCTGTCCTGTCCGACTGGCTCGGTCATCAGGTCACGCGTCATGTTGCCGGCGATCGCGTAGGCGACGACCAGCGGTGGCGACGCCAGGAAGTTCGAACGGATGTTCGGGTGGATCCGCGCTTCGAAGTTACGGTTGCCCGACAGGATCGCCGAGGCGACGATGTCGTTCTGGGTGATCGCGGCGTTCAGTTCCGGGGTCAGGTCACCGGCATTGCCGATGCAGGTCGTGCAGCCGTAGGCGGTCACGCCGAAGCCCAGCTTTTCCAGGTACGGCAGCAGGCCGGCAGCGGTCAGGTACTCGGTGACGACGCGCGAGCCAGGGGCCAGCGACGACTTGATGTGCGGCGCCACGGTCAGGCCGCGCTCGACGGCTTTCTTGGCCAGCAGGCCGGCGGCCAGCAGCACGCTCGGGTTCGACGTGTTGGTGCACGACGTGATGGCGGCGATCAGGATGTCGCCGTTCTTCACGTTCACGCCGTTGGTCGTCGTGTATTGCTTGTTCAGGTCTTCCGGATTCTTGTTGAAGCCGTTCTGCGTCGTTGGCTTGCTGAACAGTTCCGTGAAGTTGTTCTTCACGTTGCCCAGTTCGATACGGTCTTGCGGACGCTTCGGGCCTGCCAGCGAAGGCGTGACGGTCGACAGGTCGAGTTCGACGACGCGCGTGAAGTCGATTTCGCCTTCCTGCGGGATGCCGAACATGCCCTGGGCGCGGTAGTAGCCTTCGAACGCAGCCAGTTCTTCTTCGGTGCGGCCGGTGCCGCGGAAGTAGTCGACGGTGGCTTCGTCGACAGGGAAGAAGCCCATCGTCGCGCCGTATTCAGGCGCCATGTTGCCGATGGTTGCGCGGTCGGTGGTCGACAGCGAGCGGGTGCCGGCGCCGAAGAACTCGACGAACTTGCCGACGACTTTCTCTTTGCGCAGCAGTTCGGTGACGGTCAGCACCAGGTCGGTCGCGGTGCAGCCTTCGCGCAGCTTGCCTTTCAGGTTGACGCCGATGACGTCCGGGGTCAGGAAGTACACCGGCTGGCCCAGCATGCCGGCTTCGGCTTCGATGCCGCCCACGCCCCAGCCGACGACGCCAACGCCGTTGATCATGGTGGTGTGCGAGTCGGTGCCGACCAGCGTGTCAGGGTAGTACACGTCGCCCTGCTTCATGACGCCGCGCGCCAGGTATTCCAGGTTGACCTGGTGGACGATGCCGAAGCCCGGTGGCACGACGCCGAAGGTGTCGAAGGCTTGCATGCCCCATTTCATGAACTGGTAGCGCTCGTTGTTGCGCGAGAATTCCAGCTTCATGTTCAGGTCGAGTGCGTTTGGCTCGCGGAAGTGGTCGATCGTGACCGAGTGGTCGACGACCAGGTCGACCGGCACCAATGGCTCGATCTTCTTCGGATCGGCGCCCATCTTGGCGGCGACGTTGCGCATGGCGGCCAGGTCGGCCAGCAGTGGCACGCCGGTGAAGTCTTGCAGCACGACGCGGGCCACGACGAACGGGATCTCGTCGGTGCGCTCGGCGGTGGCTTTCCAGCCGGCGACCTGCTTGACGTGTTCTTCGGTGACCTTCTTGCCGTCGCAGTTACGCAGCACGGATTCCAGGACGATACGAATCGACACCGGCAGGCGCGACAGGTTCACACCAAGGGTTTCCGCCAGCGCTGGCAGCGAGTGAAACTGGCCGCTCTGGCCTGCGCCGATCGGGAATTCCTTCAGTGTGTTCAGGGTGTTGCGAGACATAATCTCTCCTTCAGTGGAATATTGTTATCAACAACGTTGTTATTTCAACAGCATCAAATAACATCAGGCGACAGGACGGTCTGGATCCGGGAAACCCAGGCCGCGGCTCAAGTCTTGCTCGCCTCCGGCTCCGCGGTCGCCACGATCGCGGACTGGGTGGCGTTCTTGCATTCATTGGCCAGCTGGCGGTTGAGCTTCGAATCAAGCAGGATGCCCTTGGACGGAATGCCGATCCAGATCAGGCCATAGTGCGGATTTTCGAAGCGCAAAGCGCCGGTGGTGGTGCCGATGCGGGCCAGGCGGTGCAGCCGGTTCTTCCAGCGCAGCGCGATGTGGGCCGCATCGTTGTCGTTCGTGTAGATCGTGATCTTGTTGCCCAGCTCGCAGTCGTAATCGGTGGTCTTGTTGTCGGTGATGTCCGGCTCGTCGACTTCGAGCGGGTTGGCAGCGACGACGGCAGCAGCGGTAACGGCGGCAGCGGCTTTGGCTTTCTTGCCAGGCTTCTTCGCCGGCTTTTTCGCCGCGTCAGCGGCGAGCACGGCGGAGGCTTTGGGGTGTGCTACCGGCGTGGCAGCATTGGCCGGCGCACAGGCGACGGCAGCCGCAAGCGCAAGGGCGCAGGCAGCGATGACTGGGGAGAGGAGGGTGGCCATGGTCGGGATTATCGGGAGTCGGAGAGGTTGACGATGGCTGCAGCTGCCTCGGGCAGTGCGAGGCCGGCCAGCTTGGCCCGCTGCAACACCGACCAATAGTATCGGTAGCTCGCACGGTCATGCAAGCGCCCGTGTTGCGCAATCGGTCCCCAGCCCGCCGCCATGGCTTCGGTCAGGATATTCGTTGCTTCATTGACTTCGGACAAACGCGGCGTGAACGCCTTCAGGATCGGCTTGATCTGATCCGGGTGGATGCTCCACATGCGGGTAAAGCCGAACTCGGCGCCGGCGCGCTGGGCATCGTTCGCCACCGTCGCGCTGTCCTTGATGTCGGTCGTCACATTGTGCGAAGCCACCTTGCCGTGGGCATGGCAGGCCGCCACCATTTCGAGCTTCGCGCGCACCACCAGCGGGTGCGTGAACTGGCCGGGCGTGCGCATGGCGCTGGCGGGAATCGCGCCGTAGTGGGCCGAGACAAAATCCATGATGCCGAACGACAGGCACTCGACCTGTGGCAGCGCCGCGATCGCGTAGGCGTCGCGCAGCGCGCCATGGGTTTCGATCAGCACGTGAACGGGCAGGTCGGCGCGGCCGGCAGCCAGCGCATATTTATTGATCAGCTCGATTGCGCCGCGCACCTCTTCGACACCGTCGACTTTCGGCAGCACGACATACGCCAGGCGCGCCGCGGCGCCGCCGACAATGAGGGCGACGTCGTTGGCAAAGTGGATGCTGGCCGGCTCGTGCAGGCGCGCGCCGACACGGTTGAAGCGGTTTTCTTCGCTATTGAGCAGGCTCGCCACCAGGACGGCATGCTCGTGCTCGACGCCGGCCTGGGCGCCGTCTTCGCAGTCGAAGGTGATGTCAAACAAGGGACCAAGCTCTTGTTGCAGGGTCAGCGATTTGCGCATCAGTTTCTCTGAGCCGGCGTAGTGATCGCAGGCAGGGAGAAGCAGCGGCTGGCGTTTGCCCTGGAATAAAACCTCGGAAGGATGCATAGATTTCTTGACAACGCTTGGTTGCATAAAACACCGCCGTGCCGGTTGACTGGCACGGCGTGGTTGGCGCATGGCAATTGCCATGCGCCTTGTACTGATTAGCCCAGCAGGTGTGCGACGCCGGCTTTTTCTTCTTCCAGCTCTTTCAGGGTCAGGTTGATGCGCTCTTGCGAGAACGAATCGATGTCCAGACCTTGCACGATCGTGTATTCGCCGTTCTCGGTCGTGACCGGGAAGCCGAACATGGTGCCTTCAGGGATGCCGTACGAACCGTCCGACGGGATACCCATCGTGGTCCACTTGCCGTTGGTGCCCAGGACCCAGTCACGCACGTGGTCGATCGCTGCGTTGGCGGCCGAAGCTGCCGACGACAGGCCGCGCGCTTCGATGATCGCAGCGCCGCGCTTGCCGACGGTTGGCAGGAAGGTGTTGGCGTTCCATTCCTGGTCGTTGATCAGGTCCTTGACCTGCTCGCTGCCAGCGGTGGCGAAGCGGTAGTCGGCGTACATCGTTGGCGAGTGGTTGCCCCAGACGACCATTTTTTCGATGTCCTTGACGGCCTTGCCGGTCTTGGCGGCCACTTGCGACAGCGCGCGGTTGTGGTCCAGGCGCAGCATCGCGGTGAAGTTTTTCGCTGGCAGGTTCGGTGCCGATTTCATCGCGATGTAGGCGTTGGTGTTGGCTGGATTGCCGACCACCAGGACCTTGACGTTGCGCGACGCGACGGCGTCGAGTGCCTTGCCCTGCACGGTGAAGATCTGGGCATTGGCTTCGAGCAGGTCCTTGCGTTCCATGCCCGGGCCACGTGGACGGGCGCCGACCAGCAGGGCGACGTCGACATCCTTGAACGCGGTCATTGGATCCGAGTGCGCGGTCATGCCTTCGAGCAGCGGGAACGCGCAGTCATCGATTTCCATCATGACGCCCTTGAGCGCCTTCTGTGCTTTTTCGTTGTCGATTTCGAGCAGCTGAAGGATGACCGGCTGGTCCTTGCCGAGCATGTCGCCGTTGGCGATGCGGAACAGCAGGGAATAGCCGATCTGGCCGGCAGCGCCGGTCACAGCGACGCGCATTGGGGTTTTAGCCATGATGAATCTCCAAAAGTGGGAATGAAAACGGTTTGCACCGAGGTCGACGCCGAGCATACGCTTGTAGGGCTCAGCTGCAATCAGACTTTAATCAGACTGCAATGATAACAAAAAGCGTTGGCCGGGCTATTCAAAAGTCAATCGCGGGTGTCGCGCGCGTACTCTGGTAAGAGTGCCACCGACTCCCGGTCGGGCATGAGTGTATGCCTGCCCCATGAAGGCTGTCAATTCATATCTTATGTCTTATATAAGACAGATATCTGAATGCCTCAAAAGCTGGACGGTATGTCACTTTTGTGGTGAAATCCCGGTCTATGAATTCCACCTCGTCCAATCCGGCTGCCGACCCTGCCGCCAGCGGCTCGCCGTCCTTCCGGCCGCTGTACCAGCAGATCAAGGCCCTGATCACCAAAAGCCTGCAGGCCGGCGAGTGGAAACCGGGCGAAATGATGCCGAGCGAAGTCGAGCTGGCCGGGCGTTTCAAGGTCAGCCAGGGCACGGTGCGCAAGGCCATCGATGAACTCGCGGCCGAGAACCTGGTCGTGCGCCGGCAGGGCAAGGGCACGTTTGTCGCCAGCCACGCCGAAGAGCGCGCGCATTTTCGCTTCCTGCGCCTGCGCCCCGACGAAGGCCTGCCGCACCATCCCGAAAACCGCTTCCTCGAAGTCAGGCGCATCCGGGCGCCGGCCGAGGTGGCGCGCCTGCTCGACCTGAAAGCGGGCGACGCGGTCGTCTACATCAAGCGCGTGCAGTCGTTCGAGGGCAAGCCGACCATCCTGGAAGAGCTGTGGCTGCCGGGCCAGTTGTTCAAGGGCCTGAGCGCCGAGCGCCTGGTGGAATACAAGGGCCCGATGTACGGCCTGTTCGAAACCGAATTCGGCACCCGCATGATCCGCGCGACCGAAAAGATCCGCGCGGTGGCGGCCGATGCCGCCACGGCGGACTACCTGAAGGTGCCGGAAGGCACGCCGCTGCTGTGCGGCGAGCGCGTTTCGTTCACGTATGGCGACAAGGCAGTCGAGCTGCGCCGCGGGATGTACTTGACGGAACAACATCACTATCAGAACGAGCTGTCCTGACGAGTAGCTCAGCAGTACGGAAATACTTTGCTGCGGTCAATATCGACCGCAGCGAAAGTCGGCAAGAGCGACTAAAATAGTTTGGTTTTGGGTGTGCGGCGGACATGACCCGGTCCTACGCTCGCTGTCCCGCCCACCTGGCGTCGCGAGAACGGACCAGGACAGGGAAATCAGCGAAAATCCATAGGGTTCATATAAAAATTGTTGTCATAAGGGAGGTGTACCATCATGTCCGAAGCCGTGAGAGAAGCAAAGCAGAAGGGGCGGCCGGAGTTCCGCAATATCGGCATCACTGATATCACTGGCAAATATCGCATGCCGCCATCGGCCATTGTGTCGATTTTGCATCGTATCAGCGGCGCCGGCATGTTCCTGGCACTGCCGTTCCTGTTGTACCTGTTCCAGCAAAGCCTGCTGTCGGAATCGTCGTTCGGCTACTTCGCCAGCATCGTTTCGCATCCGCTGGCCAAACTGGTCCTGCTGGGCCTGTCGTGGGCTTACCTGCACCACTTTACCGCCGGCATCCGTCACCTGTTCATGGACAATCACATTGCCCTGGACAAGGATGCAGCCCAGTCGACCGCGCGCTGGGTCCTGGTCATCAGCCTGGCGCTGACCGCGTTGGTCGGCCTGAAACTGTTCGGAGTGTTCTAAATCATGGCAACCAAGAATAATATTGGCCCGCGCCGCCTTGTCGTCGGCGCACACTACGGCGTCAAGGACTGGCTGGCGCAGCGCGTCACCGCCATCGTCATGGCGGTCTACACGGTCATCCTGCTGGTCGCTTTCCTGACCGCCCAGGACTTCTCGTACGAAGGCTGGGCAGGCTTGTTCTCCCGCCAATGGTTCAAGCTGTTCTCGTTGGTGACCTTCCTCGCGTTGTACTACCACGCCTGGGTCGGCATCCGCGACATCTGGATGGACTATGTTAAATCGGCAGGCCTGCGTCTGTTCCTGATGCTGGCAACGATCTTCTGGCTGCTCGCTTGCGCCGCCTGGACCGTGCAAATTCTCTGGAGTGTGTAATCGTGGCAGCTATCAAAACTGCAATTCCTACCCGTCGTTTTGACGCGGTCATCGTTGGCGCGGGCGGCTCCGGCATGCGCGCATCCCTGCAACTGGCCGAAGCCGGCCTGAACGTTGCTGTCCTGTCGAAAGTCTTCCCGACCCGCTCGCACACCGTGGCGGCGCAGGGCGGCATCGGCGCCTCGCTCGGTAATATGAGCGAGGATGACTGGTACTGGCACATGTTCGACACCGTCAAGGGTGGCGACTACCTGGGCGACCAGGATGCGATCGAATTCATGTGCCGCGAAGCACCGAAGGTCGTGTACGAGCTGGAGCACTTCGGCATGCCGTTCGACCGTAACCCGGACGGCACGATTTATCAGCGCCCGTTCGGCGGCCACACGGCCAACTTCGGCGAAAAGCCGGTCCAGCGCGCCTGCGCGGCGGCCGACCGTACCGGTCACGCGCTGCTGCACACGCTGTACCAGCGTAACGTCCGTGCCCGCACCCACTTCTTCGTCGAATGGATGGCGCTGGACGTCATCCGCGACGCCGAAGGTGATGTGGTCGGCGTGATGGCCCTGGAAATGGAAACCGGCGACGTGATGATCCTGGAAGCGAAGACCACCATCTTCGCCACCGGCGGCGCAGGCCGTATCTTCGCTGCATCGACCAATGCCTTCATCAACACCGGTGACGGCATGGGCATGGCGGCGCGTGCCGGCCTGCCGCTGCAGGACATGGAGTTCTGGCAGTTCCACCCGACCGGTGTGGCGGGCGCTGGCGTCCTGATCACCGAAGGCGTGCGCGGTGAGGGCGGTATCCTGATCAACAGCAACGGCGAACGCTTCATGGAGCGCTACGCGCCGACGCTGAAGGATCTGGCGCCGCGCGACTTCGTGTCGCGCTCGATGGACCAGGAGATCAAGGAAGGCCGCGGCTGCGGTCCGAACAAGGACCACGTGCTGCTGGACCTGCGTCACATCGGCGCCGACACCATCAAGAAGCGTCTGCCTTCGATCCTGGAAATCGGCCACAAGTTCGCCAACGTCGATGCGACCAAGGAACCGATTCCTGTCGTGCCGACGATTCACTACCAGATGGGCGGCATCCCGACCAATATCCATGGTCAGGTTGTGGCACCGGACGGCGCGGGCGGCCAGAAGATCGTCAATGGTCTGTACGCGATCGGCGAATGCGCCTGCGTCTCGGTCCACGGCGCGAACCGCCTGGGCACGAACTCGCTGCTCGACCTGATCGTGTTCGGCCGCGCGGCCGGCAACCACGTCGTCGCGTCCGATCTGAAGAAGAAAGTTGCCAAGCCGATGCCGGCTGACGCTGCCGACTTCGCGCTGGATCGCCTGAACCGCCTCGAAACGTCGACCGGCACCGAAAAAGTGCAGCACGTCGCCAACGATATCCGCGCCACGATGCAGAAGTACTGCGGCGTGTTCCGCACCGACCAGCTGCTCACGCAGGGCGTCAAAGAGATCATGGTGCTCGACGAGCGTCGCAAGAACGTGTCGTTCAAGGACAAGTCGAAGGTGTTCAACACGGCCCGCGTCGAAGCACTCGAACTGGATAACCTGATCGAGACCGCGAAAGCGACCATCGTGTCGGCTCAGGCCCGCAAGGAATCGCGCGGCGCCCACGCCCACAGCGATTACGAAACCCGTGACGACGCGAACTGGATGAAGCACACGCTGTTCTTCTCCGAGGGCAACCGCCTCGAGTACAAGGGCGTTGTGCAAAAGCCGCTGACGGTCGAGACCTTCAAGCCAAAAGCACGCACTTTCTAAACATTTTGTGGCTGCCTGGCGATTGTCGCCCGGTGGCCGTGATGAGATAGGTAAAACATGGCACGCACTGTCCAACTGAAAATTTACCGCTACGATCCGGACAAGGATTCGAAGCCTTACATGCAAGACGTTTCGGTCGAGCTGCAAGACACCGACAAGATGCTGCTGGACGTCCTGCAGCGCATCAAGGCGGATGTCGATGACTCGCTGGCGCTGCGCCGCTCGTGCCGTGAAGGCGTGTGCGGTTCGGACGCAATGAACATCAACGGCAAGAACGGCCTGGCCTGCACGACCAACCTGAACGAGCTGACCCAGCCGATCGTGCTGCGTCCTCTGCCAGGCCTGCCGGTGGTGCGCGACCTGATCGTCGACATGACCAACTTCTTCAAGCAGTATCACTCGGTCAAGCCATACCTGATCAACGAGTCGATCCGCCCTGAAAAAGAGCGTCTGCAGTCGCCTGAAGAGCGCGAAGAGCTCGACGGTCTGTACGAGTGCATCCTGTGCGCCTGCTGCTCGACCTCGTGCCCGTCGTTCTGGTGGAACCCGGACAAGTTCGTCGGTCCGGCCGGCCTGTTGCAGGCGTACCGCTTCATCGCCGACTCGCGCGACGAAGCGACCAACGATCGCCTGGACAACCTGGAAGATCCGTACCGCCTGTTCCGCTGCCACTCGATCATGAATTGCACGGACGTGTGCCCGAAAGGCCTCAATCCGAACAAGGCGATTGGCAAGATCAAGGAACTGCTGGTGCGTCGCGCGATTTAAGCGATGTATGCGTGTGGCGCCGCAAACGGCGTCGCACGCGTTCCGGTGTCCAGACGTGCGTCGAGCATTGCGCTCGACGAATGTGTGCATTACCGTAAAAGTACCGTACTGCCGAATCACGGCAGCCGGAGTATGATGTCGAACCAACAACGGATTTTAATGTGATTACACATCAAGCCGATCCTGCCAACCGTTCGCGCCTGCGCTGGCGTGCACGTCGTGGCCTGCTCGAGAACGATCTGATCCTGACGCGCTTTCTCGACGCGCATGAACAGGACCTGACCGACGACGAGGTCGATGCGCTGACGCGCCTGCTTGATCTGGCTGACAACCCGTTGCTGGACCTGCTGCTGGGGCGCAAAGAGCCCTCCGGCGAGCTCGACCTGCCGCACGTGCACGCCTTGCTGGCGAAACTGCGGCTAGCGTAAGCGAACTATGGGCATCCGATTCGCCAACGCGGCACGTTGCGGCGCCCCCCGGTTTCGTTTTATTTTGTAGACCCACTCCCACAAGAAGGAAGTGCCATGAACATCTCTGATACCAAAGCCACCCTGTCGTTCTCGGACGGCAGCCCGTCGATCGACATGCCGATCTACAAAGGCACCATCGGCCCGGACGTCGTCGACATCCGCAAGCTGTACGGCGCGACCGGCAAGTTCACGTACGATCCTGGCTTCATGTCGACCGCCGCCTGTAACTCGAGCATCACCTACATCGACGGTGACAAGGGCGAGCTGCTGTACCGCGGTTACCCGATCGAGCAACTGGCCGTCAACTGCGACTTCCTGGAAACCTGCTACCTGCTGCTGAATGGCGAACTGCCAAACGCAGAGCAAAAAGAAGTGTTCACCGACACCGTGACCAAGCACACGATGATCCACGAGCAGATGAACTTCTTCTTCCGTGGCTTCCGCCGTGACGCGCACCCGATGTCGGTACTGGTCGGTACGGTCGGCGCGCTGGCGTCGTTCTACCATGACTCGCTGGACATCAACGATGCCAAGCAGCGCGAAATCTCGGCAATCCGCCTGATCGCCAAGCTGCCGACCCTGGTCGCGATGGCCTACAAGTACAACGTCGGCCAGCCGTTCGTGTACCCACGCAACGACCTGTCGTACAGCGCCAACTTCATGTACATGATGTTCGCCAACCCGTGCGAAGAGTACAAGGTCAACGACGTGCTGGTGCGCGCCCTGGACCGCATCCTGATCCTGCACGCAGACCACGAGCAGAATGCATCGACCTCGACCGTCCGTCTGGCCGGTTCGTCGGGCGCCAACCCGTTCGCCTGTATCGCAGCCGGCATCGCCTGCCTGTGGGGCCCTGCCCACGGCGGCGCGAACGAAGCAGCGCTGAACATGCTGAAGGAAATCGGCAGCGTCGAGAACATCCCGGCCTTCATCGAGAAGGTCAAGGACAAGAACTCGGGCGTCAAGCTGATGGGCTTCGGTCACCGCGTGTACAAGAACTTCGACCCGCGCGCCAAGCTGATGCGCGAAACCTGCCACGAAGTCTTGGCCGAGCTGGGTCTGCAGGACGACCCGCTGTTCAAGCTGGCAATGGAACTGGAACGCATCGCCCTCGAAGACGAATACTTCGTGTCGCGTAAACTCTACCCGAACGTCGACTTCTACTCGGGCATCGTGCAATCGGCACTGGGTATCCCGGTCACCATGTTCACCGGCATCTTCGCGATGGCCCGTACCATCGGCTGGATCGCGCAGTGGAACGAAATGATCGCCGATCCAGAGCAGAAGATTGGCCGTCCACGTCAGCTGTTCGTCGGCTCGCCGGCGCGTGACGTGCCGGAAATCGACAAGCGTTAATTCGCCCGTTCGATCGCTAAAAAAGCGGGCTGCGGCCCGCTTTTTTCATGGGCGCATGCAGCGACATTATTTCATTGGCCGACCCCTTTCATTGGCGCTGAAGAGGTCTATACTGAGCTCATCAGTATTAATTGCCGATATGAAATATTCCATGTCTTCCCGATCAGGCGAACCCATTGGCGCACGCACGCTGGCGCGGCTGGGCTTACTCCGTGCAGCCCATGGCCGAGCGGCGCACGGTATCAGTGTGTAGCGCCGCAGCCAGGCGCCGCCATCGCAGCGGCAAGCCGGCTCTTTCCAAGCTGACCGTGGAGACTGACATGAGTGATTCAATGGTTGTATCGTGGCTGGACCTCGAGCGCCTCGAGCGTGTGCTCGACCGGCTTTCGCCAGCGCAGGCCAGGGCGCGCGACGCGCTGCTGAGCGAACTCGAACATGCGCAACTGGTCGAGCCGTGGGAGATGCCGCCAGATGTCGTGACCATGAATTCGCGCGTGCGCTTTCGCGTGGCTGGCGCCAGCGAAGAAGAAACGATGACGCTGAGTTACCCGAACGATATGCAGGACACTGCGGAGCGCCTGTCGGTGCTCACGCCGGCCGGCATGGCGCTGCTGGGCGCGCGTGTCGGCGGGCGGATGGCGTGGCGGCAGCCCGATGGGCCGCACGAGGCCACGGTGCTCGGCATCGAGTATCAACCCGAACCGGCCAAGCGGTAGCGCCCCGGCCTGTTGCGTGCATGTGTAGAATGCTTCGCTCATGACTGTCATCGAGGGATCCACCATGCAACGCCTTTTCGCCGCCTGCTGTCTGTGCCTTTCCTTGTCGCTGGGCCTGAGCGGCGCCGCGCACGCTGCCACCGATGCGACCCTCACGCGCGAGGTCAATGCCTTCGTCGATGGCTGGCACGATGACGCCGCCAACACGCGCATGGCGTACTTCGACAAGATCGCCAGGGATGGTGTGTATATCGGCACCGACCGCACCGAGCTGTGGACGCGCGACGAATTCAAGGCCTGGTCGAAGAAGTACTTCGACGCCAAGTCCGCCTGGACCTTCAAGGCGACGCGCCGCAATGTCTACGCGTCCGCCGACAAGTCGCTGATCTGGTTCGACGAGCTGCTCGATACGAAGAACATGGGGCCGGCCATGGCCAGCGGCGTGCTGCGCAAGACGAAAACGGGCTTCGAGATCGTCCACTACCAGCTCTCGCTGGCGGTGCCCAATGCCGTCAACGACCAGGTCGTCGGCATCATCGCCGATCACGAAAAGCAACCAAAGAAATAAGCCGCCTGCAGTGAACGCGCATTACATCGGCCGCTTTGCGCCATCGCCTTCCGGGCCGCTGCACGCCGGCTCGCTGGTCGCGGCCATGGCCAGCTACCTCGATGCCCGCTGGCATGGCGGCACCTGGCTGATCCGCATCGAAGACATCGACGAAGGCCGCAGCGTGCCCGGCGCGGCCGAAGGCATCCTGCAATTGCTCGCCGCGCTGGGGATGGCGCACGACGGTGAGATCGTCTGGCAAAGCCGGCGCAAGCATTTGTATGAAGCCGCTGCCGCGCACATCGCGCAGGATACCTATCCATGCGGCTGCAACCGGCGCGAGATCGCCGATTCACGGATCGGCGTGGCGCCCGACGGCAGCGCCATCTATCCCGGCACCTGCCGCCATGGCCTGGGCCCGGGCCGCACGATGCGCAGCCTGCGCGTGCGCGTGCCGGCGGCGGGCGAGGATGCCATCACCTTCGTCGACCGCTTTGCCGGACCCGTCACGCAACACCTGGCGCGCGATGCCGGCGACTTCGTGCTCAAACGCGCCGACGGATTCTGGGCCTATCAACTGGCGGTCGTGGTGGACGACATCGAGCAGGGCGTGACCGACATCGTGCGCGGCGCAGATCTGCTCGACTCGACGCCGCGCCAGATTTATCTGCAGCGGCTGCTGGGAGCACCGACGCCGCGCTACCTGCACGTGCCGGTGGTTCGCAACAGCAATGGGGAGAAGTTGTCGAAGCAGACGGGCGCGCTTGCCGTCACGGCAGGCGACGCGCCTGCTGCAATCGGCGTGCTGATGGAGACCGCAGCGTTTCTGGGGCTTGCACTCGACGGACCAGCGCCAGATTCCATCGAGGGATTCTGGCGCGTCGCTATTCCCGCCTGGGGCCGCCTGCTGGCAGAACGCGCCGCAGCGATCTGATTTACTGCGGATTCTGCATGATGCTGATGGAGCCGTTCACTTCGAGGAACGCGCATTTCATCTTCAGGCGCGGGCAGTCGGCGCCGCGCAGCGCTTCTTCGACATCGTCCTGCGACAGACGGCAGCGCTTCATCACATCCTTGAAGAACACGCCATCGCGCCCGATCAGCACGGGGCTGCCCTCGATGATCGACTCGAACTTACGGCTGCGCGATGTCAGGAAGGCGACCAGCACCGTCAGCGCCACCAGCGTCGCAGCGATGACCAGCCCACCGAGCAGCGACTCGTCGCCACCCGTCATCGAATTGGACACGGATTCGGACAACAGCATCACCACCAGCAGGTCGAATGGCTTGAATTGCCCCACCGTGCGGCGCCCTGAAATGCGCATCATCGCGAGCAGGGCGCAGTAGACGATCGCGCCGCGCGCGATCAGCTCCCACCAGGGAAGATCGAAGTCGAACATGGCGCCTCCAGGGGCATGAAATAGGCGCTGATTGTAATCAATCTGCCAACATCATGACGCCCGTCTGCGCCATGCCCGATCAGTGACCGGCCAGCATGTCTTCAGCGCCGTCCTTGTCGTGAATGGCGAACCGGTTCATCAAGGTAGCGCTGGCTTCATTCAGCCCATGCACGACCACCTGCGCACCGGCCCGGCGCAACTTCAGCACCACCTTGTCGAGTGCACCGATGGCGGTGATGTCCCAGAAGTGCGCGTCGCTCAGGTCGATATGCACGGTAGCGCGCGTCGGGCTGTAGTCGAACGCATGGACGAGCTGGTCGGACGACACGAAGAACACGTGGCCGCTGACCAGATAGTGGCGGACTTCGCTGCCGTCCTTGTTCGCCTCGACGCGCGAGGTCACGCCCAGCATCCGGCTGACTTTCTGCGCAAAGAACACGCCAGACAGCAGCACGCCCGCCAGCACGCCCTTGGCCAGGTCGTGCGTGGCCACGGTGACGATGACGGTGGCGAGCATGACGATGCTCGAGCTGGTTGGATGCGCGCGCAGGTTGCTGATCGAGCCCCAGCTGAACGTGCCGATCGCCACCATGATCATCACGGCGACCAGCGCCGCCATCGGAATCTGGCGCACCCAGTCGCCCAGGAACACGACCATGAACAGCAGCACGATGCCGGCGGTCAGCGTCGACAGGCGGGTGCGTCCACCAGACTTGATGTTGATCACCGACTGGCCGATCATCGCGCAGCCGGCCATGCCGCCGATGAAGCCGGTGGCGACGTTGGCGATGCCCTGGCCGACGCATTCACGGTTCTTGTCGCTGCGGGTATCGGTCAGGTCGTCGACGATCGTGGCGGTCATCAGCGATTCGAGCAGGCCCACCAGCATCAGCGTGGCCGAGTACGGCAAGATGATCTGCAGGGTTTCGAGACTGAACGGCACGTTCGGGATCAGGAACGACGGCAGGCTGTCGGGCAGCTGGCCCATGTCGCCGACGGTGCGGATGTCCAGGCCCAGCGCAATGGATGTGCCGGTCATCACGACGATCGCGACCAGTGGCGACGGCACGGCGCGCGTCAGGTACGGCAGGCCGTAGATGATGACCAGCGCGGCCGCCGTGACGGCGTATACGTGCCACGTGACGTCCGTCAGTTCGGGTAACTGCGCGAGGAAAATCAGGATCGCCAGTGCATTGACGAAGCCCGTGACCACCGAACGCGAAACGAACCGCATCAGCCGGCCAAGCTTGATCCAGCCGGCGACGATCTGCAGCACGCCGGTCAGGATGGTGGCGGCCAGCAGGTAGTCAAGGCCGTGCTCCTTCACGAGCGAGACCATGATCAGCGCCATGGCGCCGGTGGCAGCGGAAATCATGCCCGGGCGCCCGCCGAAAAACGCGATCAGCGTCGCGATCGAGAACGACGCGTACAGGCCGACCTTCGGATCGACGCCGGCAATGATGGAAAACGCAATGGCCTCGGGGATGAGGGCGAGAGCGACGACGATGCCTGCAAGCAGGTCACCGCGGACGTTGGAGAACCAGTCCTGACGGATGTGTTGGAATACCATGAGAATACCTTCCCGGGCTGTAACAGCCGAGTGCAAGAAATGGACGCGCCATGCACGAAGCAGGGCGCAGCAAGACGAACGACAACGCACCGGCGTCGTGATGACGGCGGTGCATGGACGTGCAATGGGGAAGGGGTATTACGGGGGTGTTACTGAGCAGAAATAACCGCGTGGCAGTCCGCATCCAGGGAAGGATGCCGCAGCCAGCCGCATCACGGCGCGACGCGTGCTGTGAGCACATTGGGCGCGGGGGAGCTGGGTGGCGGGGAGGAACATGACGGTCATAGCCCATTATTTTGCACCGCAACATAACTTCAGTCAAGTCGCATGCTGCTGCGGTGCGTCCCCGATTACCTTGCTGGCGGCTTGACGGCCGGCCCATCAACCGTTGCGGGCGCTGGCGCTGGCGCGTCAGACGTCCCCGCGACTGGCGGTGGTGGCGGCGGTGGCGCAGCCCGCTTGCCGTTCGCTGGTGGTGCCGGTGGCGCCGGCGGCGCTGGCCTGTCTTTCAGTGCGTGACCACCCCGTGGTGGCGGTGGCGGTGGCGCGCCGACTGGTGGTGCCGGCGGTGCTGGTGGCGCCAGTTCACCAGCTGGCGGTGCTGGTGGGACTGGTGGGACTGGTGGTGGTGCGCACTTGCTGGTGGTGCCACGGCAGTCGGGTTGCCCGGCAGCGTGCGCCAGGCTGGCTGACAGTGGCAGGCTGATGGCCAGGCCGAGGGCGAGGCTGGATCGGATGATACGGTTCATGATGTTCTCCTTGGTGGGCATGAAACACATCGTGCGCCAACAATGTGGAGAAATCGTGGAGACACCCGATCTCGTCAATTCAACGCGAAACATTCCTGAGGGCAAATTTTGCAATCGTCGTTTACTAAACGGCACTAAACTTCACGCAAACTGCCAAAGTTTGTTGAGGCCTCACACATTACTTGTATAAATTTGCGGTACCGGTTTGCAGCACCCTGCGATATGCAGGAGAGATGCACGCCGTTTAGTAAATCTGCGACAGGCCGGCCTGCGACACCGTGAGAACGTGTCACGCCGGTTTGACCATCGGGACGCTTCACGTTGCGGTGCGCAAAGGCTGCCGGTTGACCAACGCCAAACCAGCTGCCGCCATAAAAGATAGCCCATACAGGGCACGACCAGGAGACACACATGCATTCACACATCCACCGCGCTTCACGGCAGCGCTGCAGCGTCACGCCCATCGCCATGGCCGTCAGCCTCGCGTTGCTGTCGCTGTCCACCGTCCACGCCCAGACCGTGCCGGTTGACGGAGCAGCCCAGCCGCCGGCCGCACAGCCTGGCGCAGCGCAGACGTTCCCGGCCGCAGCCGCAGCCACCGATGCGCCGTCCGCTGACCAGCCCGCTGGCGCCAGCCCGACGACGGTGGTGGTGACGGGGTTCCGCTACTCCATCGAGAAAAGCCTCGACCAGAAGCGTGAGGCCAATTCGATCGTCGAGGTGGTGACCGCCGAAGACGTCGGCAAATTCCCGGACAAGAACGTGGCCGATGCGCTGCAGCGCGTGCCGGGCGTGGTCGTCACCCGCAGTGGCGGCGAAGGCAAGAACGTCAGCGTGCGCGGCCTGTCGTCCGACCTGACCCTGACCCAGCTGAATGGCAACTACGTCGCCACCGCCGAATCGAATGGCGATCCGTCGCGCTCGTTCAACTACATGCTGATGCCGTCGAACATGCTGGCCAGCGCCGAGCTCTACAAGACGTCCGAAGCGCGCTTCGACGAAGGCGGCATCGGCGGCACGGTGATCCTGCGCACGCGCCGGCCACTCGACGTCAAGTCGGGTACGGGCTTCGTCAATGCCGAAGGCACCTGGGCAGATACCACCAAGAAGACCGATCCGCAGTTCTCCGGCCAGTACGCGTGGCACGATGAGAGCAACCGCTTCGGCGTGCTGGTTGGCTACACCCAGCAAAAGCGCACCACGCGCACGATGGGCGCGAGTACCGAGAACTGGCAATGGTATGCCGACGACTACAAGGCGCAGCCGCCGGTGGGCGCGGATGGCCAGCCATCCAAGCTGAACTCGTTCTGGTGGGGCCAGTCGGGCTTCTACGACCAGTCGGGCAAGTACTACACCAAGTTCGCGATGCCGACCGCCGTCGCGCTGGACGTGCGCACCACCGAGCGCGAGCGCAAGGGCGGGCAGGTCACGCTGCAGTTCAAGCCGCTGCGCAACCTGAACATGACGGCCAACTACTTCCGCTTCGACCTGCAGCAGAATTCGCAGCTCAACCAGCTGAAGGTCCCTGAGTGGAATATCGCGCGCTACGACGGCGACGGCAACTGGCCGGGCGGGCGCCTGCTCGATGGCCTCACGTTCGACCCGAGCGGCACCATCGTCACCGGCGCGCAGTACAGCGCGCGCCCGGGCAAAGCGTACTACTGCAACAGCGCGCAGGCCGGCGCCGGCGGGCTGACCAATACCGGTGGCTTCGGTCCGGACGACTGCACGATCCCGACCCCGCAGATCGCCGGCAGCTACAGCCGCGAGAAGGCGCTGTCGCAGACGGCCGACTTCGAAGTCGAATGGAAGGGCGAGTCCGTCGACGCCACCGTCAAGGCTGGCCGCACCTGGGCCAAGGGCGGCCCGGAACTGCAATTCGGCATGCCGATCAAGCCGCGCCGGCAGAATGCCGACGGCAGCTGGTCGCTCGGTAACACGGCCACGTCGTGGGACGTGAGCGGCACGCCGACGATGACCTTCGCGCCGGAACTGATGCAGAACCTGAAGAACGGCATCGGCGAGATCGACCTGGGTTCCACCTCGTCGTCCTGGACCCGCAACAGCACCGAACAGAACTACGCGCAGGCCGACCTGACCTGGCACGCCGATAGCAGCTGGCTCGACTCGGTCCAGTTCGGCGCCAAGTACCGCGACGGCGGCACCAGCCGCAGCACCGGCAACAACTACTGGGTCTGCAAGGGCGCCAATCCAGGCGACTACGACAGCCGCTACCAGAACGGCTGCGATTCGTCGGCCAACCAGTTCCGTCCCGAGTTCCTGTACGACGAATCGCTGGGCAACCTGACGGGCGGCCTGAAGGCCAGCGCTTTCCCGGGCATCAATTACCCGGCGTATATCTCGTACCTGAACCAGACGTATGGCGAGATGCAGACCCGCAACGAAGACAACTTCATCTACAACGTGGATGAAAAGATCACGTCGATGTATTTGCAGGGCAATTTCAAGACTGACCGCCTGCGCGGTAACCTGGGCGTGCGCGTCGTGCGCACCCGCCAGCATGCCGATTCGACGGACAAGGTCGACTACTACAACGACTACTTCTTCGACGGTCCCGACGGTACGCCGGCACCATGCCTGGCCGGTGGCCTGCCAGCCGCCGGTGCGCCTGCCGGCTCGGGTTGCACGAGCGGCTTCACGGTCGTGCCGGACAGCGAAACCAATCCGGCCACGGGCCACGTGTCGACCTACGTCGTCAGCGCGCTCGACCGCACCTACACGGACGTGCTGCCAAGCCTGAACGTCGCCTACGACCTGACCGACACGCTGCTGCTGCGCGGCGCCGCTTCGAAGGTCGTGGCACGCCCGAGCTACAACGATATCGGCGCGCCGGGTTCCCTGAGCAACTACAGCCAGGAATACGTCAACGATCGCCGCCTGATCGGTGGCGGTGACCGCCAGGGCTGGTTCGGTTCGGGCAGCAACAAGGATCTTGAGCCGTACCAGGCCACGCAGTACGACCTGGGCCTGGAGTGGTACTTCCACCGCGGCTCGGTGCTCGGCGCCGGCATCTTCCGCAAGAACGTCAAGAACTTCGCGGTGCCGGTGGTGCGTGACGTCAACCTGAACCTGGGTGGCGAGGCGATCGCGGTGCAGAATTACTCGACCAGTGCCGGCGGGCGCGACGCGGTGTCGAAAGGCATCGAGTTGTACGCCCAGCACACGTTCGACAATGGCATCGGCTTCCAGCTCAACTACACGTACAACAAGACCAACCAGGCTGCCATCACGCTGGCCGACGGCACCGAGATCGGCACCTCGCCACTGGTGGGCAGCGCCAAGAACCAGGCCAACGTGACGGTGTTCTACTCGACGGACCGGCTCATGCTGCGCGCGTCGTACAACCGCCGCGGGCTGGTGGTCAACGGCCTGATGAACGGCTTGAACGTGTATGAGGCGCCGTACAGCCAGGTCGATCTGAACGCGTCGTACAACTTCACGCCGCAGCTGAGCCTGACCGCATCGGTCCTGAACGCCACCGAGGAAGAGTCGCACTCCTACCTGGGCAACGACACCAAGTCGCGCTTCTACAGCAACAACTACGCCGGCCGTGTGGCGTATATGGGCCTGAACTACAAGTTCTGAGTCTGCAGCAACCATCGCCGCGGTCACGCGTTCAACCAGCCCGGGTTTGCCACACAATCACGTTGGGTTGAACGCGTGGACGGCGTAGCCGTCCACCCTACGCCCGCAGGACACGCGTCCGACAAACCTCGGGTTTGCCACACGCGTCCAACGAACCCGGGGTTTGCCACTGGCGTCCAATGACCCCGGGGTTTGCCACACACGTAGGGTGGACGGGTTCCCCGTCCACGCGTCCAACGACCCCCGGGTTCGTCACAAAATCAGGTTGGTTTAAACGCAGGACAGTGTCTCTTTTCCAGGATCACGCCATGAACGACCGGATCAACACGATCTCGACGGCCGGCGGCGGCTGGCGCGCGCTGTGCGCCGGCCTGCTTCTTTTCTTTTGCGCGGGCCTCGCCCTGGCCAACCCATCCGACAAGCTCGTCATCGACGGCGGCTGGCGCTTCCACCTGTTGCCGGGCGACGCGCGCGAAGCAGCGCACCCCGACCTCATGCCATGGCGCGCCGCCACCGTGCCGGGCACCGTGCACACCGACCTGCTGGCCCACGGCCTGATTCCCGATCCGTACGTCGGCGCGCCCGAAGCAAACCTGCAGTGGATCGGCCTGGCCGACTGGGAATACCGCACCGCGTTCGACGTCCCGCGCGCCGTGCTGCAGCGCGCGCGCAGCGAGCTGGTCTTCGCCGGGCTCGACACCTTTGCCGAAGTCTGGCTCAACGGCGTCAAGCTGCTCGATGCGAACAATGCGTTTCGCACCTGGCGCGTGCCGGTGGGGGGCCGCCTGCGTGAACACGGCAACATCCTGCGCATCGTCTTCCGTTCACCAATCAACACGATGCTGCCGCAGGTCGCCGCGATGCCGCACAAGATCGCCGGCAATTACGCGTCGCCCTACGGCGATGAACCGAAAGACGTATTGAGCGCGAACTTCGTGCGCAAACCCGGCTATCACTATGGCTGGGACTGGGGCCCGCGCTACGTCACAGCCGGCATCGGCAAGCCCGTCGTGCTGCACAGCTGGGATGCGGTGCGCATCGACGACCTGCAGCTGCGCCAGGACCGCGTCGACGCCGCGCGCGCGGATGTCGCCGCCATCGCGTCGCTCGACGTGGTGCGCGCCGGGCGCTTCACGCTGCGCCTATGGCAGACGGCGCCCGGCGGCGAGCGTACGCTCGCGGCGACGCAGCGCATCGACCTGCGCGCCGGCGCCAACCGCATTGAATTACCGGTACGGATCGACGATCCACAGCGCTGGTTCCCGAACGGCTACGGCAAGCAGCCGCTGTACCGCTACCAGCTCGAAGTCGACCATGGTAACCGCACACTTGCGACGCACGCTGCCCGCACGGGCCTGCGCAGCGTCGAACTGCGGCGCGACCGCGACGCCGCCGGCCAGGGCTTCTATTTCGTCATCAACGGGATCCCCGTGTTTGCCAAGGGCGCCAACACGATCCCGTTCGACATGTTCCAGCCGCGCGTGCGCCGCGAGCAGCTACGGCGCGTGCTGCAATCGGCCGCCGACGCCAATATGAACATGCTGCGCAGCTGGGGCGGTGGCTATTACGAGGACGAGGATTTCTACGACATGGCCGATGAACTGGGCCTGATGGTCTGGCAGGATTTCATGTTCGGCGGCGGGATGCAGCCGGCGTACGATCCGGCGTTTCGCGCGAATGTCGTCCACGAGGCACGCGACCAGGTGCGGCGACTGCGCAACCGCCCGAGCGTCGTGCTCTGGTGCGGCAATAACGAACAGGAGATCGCCTGGAAAAACTGGGGCCACCGCAAGACGCTCGAGCGCGCCGATCCGGTGTTCGCCAGCCAGGTCTGGGACGGCTATGTTGCGCTGTTCGGCGTCGACCTGCGCCGCGTGGTGGCTGAAGAAGGCGGCGGCATCGGCTACTGGTCAAGCTCGCCCGGCAACGATTTGCAGGAGGCGGCCAACACGCCCGGCAGTGGCGACATGCATTACTGGGAAGTGTGGGGCAATCCGGCGCATCCGGTCTCCAACTACCTCGACATCACGCCGCGCTTCATGTCCGAGTATGGGCTGCAAGCGTGGCCGGTCCAGCGCACGATCGATGCGTTTGCCACGCGCGCCGAGCAGGGCGTGGCCACGCCGGTCATCGAAGCGCACCAGAAATTCATGGCCGGCAAGGGCAATGAGCGCCTGATGAAATACGTGCAGGCGCAATTCGGCGAACCGGTTGATTTTCCCGCGTTTGCCTATCTGAGCCAGGTGATGCAGGCCGACGGCATCGAGCTGGCCGCGCTGCACCATCGGCGCAGCCGCCCGCACACAATGGGTTCGCTATACTGGCAACTGAATGATGTGTGGCCGGGCGCGTCGTGGTCGAGCATCGACTGGTTCGGCCGCCCGAAGGCGCTGCAGTTTCATGCGCGCCGCTTCTTTGCGCCGGTCGCCGTCGCGGCATTGCGCGACGCCCGGGGCGCCACGCGCGTCAGCCTGCTCAACGACCGCACGCACACCGTGCAGGGGACACTGCGAACGCGCGTGATGTCGCTCGATGGCGCCGTGCTGCGCGATACGCGCGAGGCCATGACCATCGCGCCGCTGTCGGCGGTCGACGCGGGCGCGTATGCTGACGCCGACTTGCTCGCTGGCGCCGATCCTGCATCGACCGTCGCCGTGTTCACGCTGCAGGTGGATGGCGAGCCGGCATCGACCGGCGTCGTCTACTTCGTGCCGGCAAAAGACGTCGCCTGGCGCGATCCCGGCCTGCACACGACCGTGCACCGCGATGGCGATGGCTACCGCATCGAGCTCACGGCAGCGACACTGGCGCGCGGCGTCTGGCTCGATGCCGGCGACGTCGATGCGCAGTTCCACGACAATGCGTTGACCGTGCTGCCGGGCGAACCCGTCACCGTGCACGTGACCTCTACCGCCAGCGACAGCGTGCTGCGCGCCGCCCTTCATGTCCGTTCGCTGCGTGATGCCATGCGCGCGACCAACCCAACTTCCTGGAAGATCACCCCATGAACAAGACCCACACCATCGGCGCCGCCGTGGCCATGCTGCTGGCTGGCATGGCCAATGCCGCCGAACCCCGCACTGCGAACGGTTTTGCCACCTCGTTCGAAGCGAACGAACCCGTTCCTGCCACCGCCGCGGGCGAGGGCATGCGGGTCACGCCGGGCAGCGGCCCTGATAAACCCTACGCGGCCAAGGCGAAGGCCGGGTACACGGGCCTGCGCGCGCTGCAGTATCGCGCGGACGGCAAGGGCGGACGTTTGCCGCTGTTCGCGGTCGACCTGGCGATCAAGGCCGACACGGTCCTGTCGTGGAAGGTGCTGCCCGAAATCGTCGATGGCGACATCGCCACCTCCACCGGCGTGGCGCTGGACCTTGTGCTGGACGACGGTCGCCGGATCTCGAGCCTGGACCTGCGCGACAACCACGGCGTGCGCATCGACGCGGCGGCGCAGGCCAGGTCGAACACCCTGTATCCGCAGCAGTGGGCGCACAAGTCGGTGCGCCTGGGCAGCCTGGCGGGGCGCCGCATCAAGGCGATCGAGCTGGCGCTGCAGCCCACTGCCGCTGCCGGCGCCAGCGGCTGGCTCGATGACATCGTCATCGGTGAACAGACCCAGGCAGGCGTCAAGCGATTGACCGACCACGTGCTGACCACGCGCGGCACCCAGGCCAACGGCACCTTCTCGCGCGGGAACAATATCCCGGCCACGGCGATGCCGCACGGCTTCAACTTCTGGACGCCCGCCACCGACGCCAGCACCCTAAGCTGGCTGTATCGCTGGAACGAACAGAACGACGAAAACAACCGCCCGCGCCTGCAGGCGCTGTCGCTGAGCCACCAGCCGAGCCCCTGGATGGGCGACCGCCAGACCTTCCAGATCATGCCGTCGAACGCGAGCGGCCAGCCCGATGCCGACCGCAAGCGCCGCGCGCTGTCGTTCTCGCACGAGAACGAAGTGGCGCGTGCGCACACGTACCGCGTGGACTTCGACAACGGCATCCGCGCCGAGATCGCGCCGAGTGAACGGGCGGCGATCTTCCGCTTCCGCTTCCCGCAAGGGGGCGACGCCAACCTGCTGTTCGATAACGTCGACGCACGCGGCGGCCTGCGCCTGGACGCGGCCACGCAGACGCTGCGCGGCTACACCGACACGCGCAGCGGCCTGTCGAACGGTGCCACGCGCATGTTCGTGTTCGCCCGCTTCGACCAGCGCTGGCAGGCCAGCGGCCCCCTCGAAACAGGCCGCCCGACCGGGTACATCAAGTTCAACGCCGACGGCGGCGAAGTGCGCATGCGCATCGCCACGTCGCTGATCTCGGTCGAGCAGGCGCAGAAAAACCTCGCGCTGGAAATCGGCGACGCCGGTTTCGACACCGTGCGCGAGCGCGCGCAGGCCGCGTGGGACAAGGAGCTGGGGCGGGTAAAGGTGGACGGCGCCAGCGACGACCAGCTGACGACGGTCTACTCGAACCTGTACCGCCTGTTCCTGTACCCGAACGTCGGCCATGAAAACGTCGGCAGCGCGCAGCAGCCCGACTGGCGTCATGCCGACCAGAGCGGCTGGTCGCAGGCCAACACCGGCGGCGACGCCGACAAGACCTCCGCACCGGTCGTCGCCGGCAAGGTGTATGTCAACAACGGCTTCTGGGACACGTTCCGCACGACGTGGCCGGCCTACGCGCTGCTGGCGCCGACCCGCGCCGGCGAGATGGTCGACGGCTTCTTGCAGCAGTACCGCGATGGCGGCTGGGTGGCGCGCTGGTCGTCGCCCGGCTACGCTGACCTGATGGTCGGCACCAGTTCCGACGTCGCTTTCGCCGATGCCTGGCTAAAGGGCGTGCGCGGCTTCGATGCGCATCAGGCCTATGAGGCAGCGCTGAAAAACGCGACCGTCGTGCCGCCCGTGTCGAACGTCGGGCGCAAGGGTCTGGGCAAGTCGATGTACCGCGGCTATGCCGATGCGTCGGTCCATGAAGGCATGTCGTGGACGCTCGAAGGTGCGCTGAACGACTTCGGCCTGGCGCAGATGGCGACCGCGCTGGCCGGCGGGGAAGGGGACACCGCGCGCGGGCGTCGCTACCGCGAAGAAGCCGCGTACTTCGGCGCGCGCGCCACCGACTACGTCCACCTGTACGACCCGGCCACGGGCTTCTTCCGCGGCCGCGACGCCAAGGGTGCGTGGCGCGAACCGGCCAAGGCATTCGACCCGCGCCGCTGGGGCGGCGACTACACGGAAGCCAATGCCTGGAACTTCGCGTTCACCGTGCCGCACGACGCCGAAGGGCTGGCCAGCCTGATGGGCGGGCGCGCGGCGCTGGGCAAGCGCCTCGACACGTTCTTCGCCACGCCCGAAACGGCGCAGGCGGCGTTCTCGGGCAGCTACCGCCAGGTAATCCACGAAATGACCGAAGCGCGCGACGTGCGCATGGGGATGTACGCCCACAGCAACCAGCCGTCGCACCACATCCCATGGATGTACGCGGCCGCCGGCCAGCCGGCCAAGACGCAGAAGATCACGCGCGACATCCTGGCACGCCTGTACCTGGGCAGCGAAATCGGGCAAGGCTATGCGGGCGACGAAGACAATGGCGAGATGTCGGCCTGGTACACGTTCGCGATGATGGGCCTGTATCCGCTGCGGATGGGGTCACCGGAATACGTGATCGGCTCGCCGGCCTTCGCGCGCACCGACGTGCGCCTGGAAAACGGCCGCACGCTGACCGTGATCGCGCATGACAACAGCACTGAGAACGTCTACGTGCAGTCGCTGAAGGTCAATGGCAAGCCGTGGACCAAACCATGGATCCGCCACGACGACATCGCTGGCGGCGCGACGCTGGAATTCACGATGGGCAGCACGCCATCGACCTGGGGCACCGGCGCCGGCGCCTTGCCGGCATCGCTGACGCCAACGGGCAAACGGCCTGCAGGCCTGATCGACCGCAGCAAGGGCGCCACGCTCACGCTGGACGGCAAGCGCGCCTCCGCAATGCTGACCGACGACGATGCGGCGACAGCCGTGGAAGTACCGGCGGCTGCCAACATCGGTATCACCCTTGGCAAGAGCGCGCGCATCAGCCACTACACGCTCACCGGCGGCATGGCGCCGCTGGGCAAGGTGTCGTGGACGCTGGAAGGTCGCGACGCCAAGGGTGGCTGGGTTGCGCTCGACACGCGCGAGAACGAAGTCTTTGCCTGGGAGCGTCAGCTGCGCCCATTCGGCATCGTCAAGCCCGGCGTGTACAAGGTGTACCGCTTGCGCTTTGCGCAAGGCGCGGCGTTCGAGCTGGCCGAAGTGGAGCTGCTCGAAGCGCGGTAAACACGCGGCACTCTGGGGTACGGCTTGTTTACTAAAACGCGCTAAAACACGGGCAGTTTAGTCTGCCCGCGTTGACGCTCCAGAGGCGCGGCTGTTATAAAACGCACTGGAACAACGCGCGCCGGATGCCATCCGAACGACGCAAAAAACGCCCACAGAGGCGTTTATTAAACCAACGATTGGAGACCGATCATGTCCATGATCACGATGCCCGGCATGCCGGCGGTGCGGCCGTGAGCCAGGTCACGCTGCGCCACATCGCCAGCGCGACCGGGCTGTCGATTGGCACCGTCTCGCGCGCGCTGAAAAACCAGGGCGGCATGACGGAGGCCACCCGCACGGCCGTGCGTGACGCGGCGCTGCGGCTGGGTTACGACTTTTCGCTGCTCAAGAAAGGCCGCATCCGCCGCATCGCCTTCCTGCTGCACAGCCAGCACAACACCCTCACGTCCAGCCCCTTCTTCACGCCCGTGCTGCATGGGGCCGAAGAAGCGTGCCGGCGCGAGGGCATCGCGCTGTCGCTGATCGTCGTCGGACCGGCCGAACCGGTGCTCGAACAGATCCGGCTGCACCAGCCGGACGCGATCCTGTGCGCCGGCTTTTTTGAGCCGGAAATCCTCACGGCCCTGCAGCAGACCGGCAAGCCGATGGTACTGGTCGACATGCACCGGCGCGGTTTCACGTCGATCAACCCGGACAATATCAGCGGCGGCTACCTCGCCACGCAGCACCTGCTGCGCGTCGGGCGCAAGCGCATCGCGATGCTGTCGGGGTCCCTGGCCCACTACAGCATCGGGCAGCGCAACCGCGGTTTCCGCCAGGCGCTGTTCGACGCGAAGATGCATGCCGATCCGAACCTTGAAGTGAGCGTGCCCACCATGGGCGAGGGCGACGACGGCGTGATCGAAGCGATGCGCAGCCTGCTGGCGCTGCCGAAGCGGCCCGACGCGCTGTTCTGCTACAACGACAGCACGGCGCTGGTCGCGATGAAGTACTGCCTGGGCGAGGGGCTCAAGATTCCCTACGACCTGGCCATCGTCGGCTTCGACGACATCGCCGCCGCGGCTGCCGCCATCCCGCCACTGAGCACCGTGCGCGTGGACAAGGAAGCGCTGGGCCGCGCCGGCGTCGATGCGCTGCTCGCCAAACCCGAGCTCCAACAAACCAACCTGCAACAGCCCGGCCTCCAGCAGAGCGACGTGGACGCCACCCAGATAACCCTGCCAGTCGAGATGATCGTGCGCGAGAGCAGCTACGACGACTAGCGAACAACCACCAACACCCACCATGACCACGTTCCCGAACTTTCGCAGCCCGGACCTGCTGCTCGACCACGCACGCCACACGATGCGCTTCTACCATCCGCGCGCGATCGATCCCGCCGGCGGCATGTTCCATTATTTCAAGGATGACGGCGCCGTCTACGACCCGCGCCACCGGCACCTGGTGAGCAGCACGCGCTTCGTGTTCACCTACGCGATGGCGTACCGCCAGTTCGGTGATCCGGCCTACCTGGACGGCCTGCAGCACGCGGTACGCTTCCTGCGCGACGCGCACCGCGCGCCGGACGGCAGCGGCTACGCCTGGATGCTCGATGGGCGCGACGTCGAAGACGGCACCCAGCATGCCTACGGCCAGGCCTTCGTGCTGCTGGCGTATTCGCATGCGGCGATGGCGGGGCTGGACGAGACGCGTGCCTGGATCGGCGAGACGTTCGACCTGATGGAAGCGCGCTTCTGGAACGCGGCCGATGGCCTGTACGCCGACGAGGCGAGCCAGGACTGGAGCACGCTGTCGACGTACCGCGGCCAGAACGCGAACATGCACGCGGTTGAAGCGCTGCTGGCAGCGCACCAGGCCACGGGCGAAGCGCGCTACCTCGAGCGCGCGTATCTGGTGGCCCGCAACATCACGCAGCGCCAGGCCGCGCGCTGCGGTGGCCTGGTCTGGGAACACTACGACCAGGACTGGCAGCCTGACTGGAAATTCAACATCGACGATCCGGAAAACCTGTTCCGCCCGTGGGGCTTCCAGCCCGGCCACTTCACCGAATGGGCCAAGCTGCTGGTGCAGCTCGAAGCGCGCGCCCCGGGTGTCCTGCTTGATGATCTGAGCTGGCTGCTGCCAACCGCCGAGCGCCTGTTCAAGGTGGCGGTGGAGAAGGGCTGGGACAACGAGTTCGGCGGCGTGGCCTATTCGCTCGCGCCCGACCTGACCGTCTGCGACAGCCACAAGTACTTCTGGGTGCAGGCCGAAAGTGCCGCCGCAGCGGCGCTCCTGGCCACGCGGACCGGCAACGACGCCTACTGGACCTGGTACGAACGACTGTGGCAGTACAGCTGGAGCCACTTCGTCGACCACGAGCACGGCGCCTGGTACCGCATCCTCGACCGCGAAAACGGCAAGCTCAGTGACGAGAAAAGCCCGGCCGGCAAGGTCGATTACCACACGATGGGCGCGGTGTACGACATCGTCGCCGCGATGAAGGGAGGCCGCCATGGTTGATGCGCCGTTCATGCTGTGCGCCGGCGAAGCGCTGACCGACATGATCCACCAGGGCGACGAACGCTGGGTCAGCCGCGTGGGCGGCTCGACCTGGAACGTGGCGCGCGCGCTGGCCGTGCTGGGCGAGCCGACGGCATTTGCCGGCGCGATCAGCCGCGATCGTTTTGGCGACGCCCTGTGGGCGGCCAGCGAAGCGGCCGGCCTGGACCTGCGCCTGCTGCAGCGCGTGGACCGTTCGCCGCTGCTGGCCGTGGTCGAGGGCGGCGAGCCGCCGCGCTACTTCTTCATCGGCGACGACAGCGCCGACCTGCATTTCGATCCGTCGGCGCTGCCGGCCGGCGCCTTCGACGGCCTGCGCTGGGCCCACTTCGGCGGCATCAGCCTGGCGCGCGAGCCACTGGCCGCCACGCTGGTGGCGCTGGCGCGCACGTTGAAGGCGCGCGGCGTGTCGATCAGTTTTGATCCGAACTACCGCAACCTGATGGATGCGCGCTACACGCCGACGCTCGAAGCGATGGCCACCCTGGCTGACCTGATCAAGGTATCGGACGACGACCTGCGCGGCCTGTTCCCCGGCCTGGGTCTGGACGATGCCCTGGCGCGCCTGCGCGCGTTCAACCCGGGGGCCTACTGCCTGCTCACGCGCGGCGGCCAGGGCGCGAGCCTGTTCCATGGCGATGAGCGCTGCCACGCGCTGGCGCCGAAAGTGGCGGTCGTGGACACGGTGGGCGCGGGCGACGCCAGCGCCGCTGGCCTCTTGCACAGCCTTGCACGCCATCCGCAGCGCGCCTTGCAGGCGCACCTGCACGCCGCACTGGCGGCCGGCTCCGCCGCCTGCCTGCAGGCCGGCGCTACCCCACCGCCACCGGCGGCCATGCACCAACTGTTCGAACTGCTCGAAGGAGAAGCATCGTGATGCCGCATTTCCGTACCCGTTTCAGTGTCCCCACGCTGGTGCTGGCCTGCCTGCTGCCCCTGGGCGCACAGGTCGCGCTGGCGGCCGACAGCATGCCGGTCAACACCTTCATCGGCACCCAGGATGAAGGCAATACCTTCCCCGGCGCCTCCGCGCCGTTCGGCATGATCCAGGTCAGCCCGATCGCCGACCACTACGCCGGCTACCGTTACAGCGACAAGCGGATCCGGGGTTTTGGCCACTCGTTCCTGTCCGGCGCCGGTTGCTGGGAGCAGGGCGGGCAGCTGTCGGTGCTGCCGGTCACGGGCACCATCGGCCCGGGCGGGGATTTCGACACCGCCAAGAAAGGCACGTTCGACCACAAGCGCTATGCCGCCGATTACACGCATGACGGCGAAGTCGGCCAGGCCGGCTACTACAAGGTCAAGCTGACCAGCTACGGCGGCATCACGGCCGAAGCGACCGCGCTGACCCGCGCCGCCGCCGAACGCTATACCTACGCGCCCGGCACCAAGACCGGCCACGTGCTGCTCAACGTCGCCCAGGCCAACGAGCGCCATGGCGTCATCGGCAGCGAAGTACAGGTCGTCGGCGAGCGCGCCGTCGAGGGCAAGATCGTCACCCGCAGTTTCTGCGGCGGCGCCAAGTACACGACCTGGTTCCGCATGGAGTTCGACCAGCCGATCGCCGCCAAGGGCGTCTGGGACGACCGTGGCGGCTGGCCCGGCGCCGCCGGTCCGAGCCAGCAGGGCGAGGCCAAGCCGCATGGCGTGTGGCTGACTTTTGATCTGAAAAATGGCCAGGCCGTGACGGCCGTCAGCGCGATCTCGCATGTCGACGCGGAAGGCGCACGCATCAACCTCGCCGCCGACGGCAAGACGGGCGACAACCCCTTGAGCTTCGACGCCATGAAGACCAAGGCGCAGGCCAACTGGCAGCGTGAACTCAAGAGCGTGCGCATCAAGGGCGGCAGCAAGGATGACCGCACAGTGTTCTACACGGCGCTGTACCACGCGCTGCTGCAGCCGCTGACGGGCAATGACGCCGATGGCCGCTATCGCGGCTACGACGATGCGGTCCATACCGCGAAGGACTGGACCTACTACGAATTCTTCTCGCTGTGGGACACCTACCGCGCACAGAACCAGCTGCTGGCGCTGATCCGGCCCGAGCGCGCGCGCGATATCGCGACCTCGGTGCTGGCGATCCGCGACCAGGGCGGCTGGCTGCCGCGCTGGGGTTACGCCAACTTCGAGACCAATATCATGACGGGCGATCCGGTCACGCCGTTCCTGGTCGATCTGTGGCGCTTCGGCGCGCTCAAGGGCCGCGAAGCGCAGGCCTACACGGCGCTGCGCGAGAATGCATTCGGCGTGCCGGCCCACGGCATCCGTCCGCAAGGCCGCTCTGGCAATCCGAACTACATGAAGCAGGGCTTCGTGCAGTACGACCGTAGTTTTGTGTCGAAAGGAATGGACACCGACCCGCACCACGGTGCTTCGGCGACGCTCGAATACGCGCTGGCCGATGGCGCGCTGGCCGAGATGGCCAAGGCGCTGGGCCACGAGGACGATGCCCGTGTGCTGGCGCAACGCGCGCTGAACTGGAAAACCGTCTGGGACGCGAATGCGGTCGACGAACCGACCGGCCAGCGCGGCTTCCCGCGCCCACGCCTGATCGACGGCAGCTGGTTCGCCGATGTCGGCAGCGGGTTCGACCCGCGCGGCGACCATGGCTTCCATGAAGGCACGGCGTGGCAATACCAGTGGCTGGCGCCGCAGGACGTGCCGGGCCTGGCGGCAGCGATGGGCGGGCAGGCGTCGGCCCTCGGTCGCCTCGACCAGTTCTTCGACTACCCGGCCGTGCTGGCCGATCCGAACGCCGTGCGCAAGTCGTGGGTGGTGGGGCCGTACAGCTACTACGCGCAGTTCCGCTACAACCCGAACAACGAGCCGGACCTGCACGCACCGTGGATGTACACGCTGATGGGCCAGCCGTGGAAGACGACGACCGTGCTGCGCGCTGCCGAAACGCTGTTTACGAATGGGCCGGGCGGCGTGACGGGTAACGACGACCTGGGCACGATGTCGGCCTGGTACCTGTTCAGCGCACTGGGCATCTATCCGGACATGCCGGGCAGCGGCCGCTTCCTGCTGCACGCGCCGCGCTTTGCCGGCGCCGAGATCGACCTGGCCCAGGGCCGCACGCTGCGCATCGACGCTGCGGGCGCCAAGCCGGGCCAGCGCGGCTTCGTCAAGTCGGTCAATTACGGTGGCCGCGCGGTGGAACGCGTCTGGCTCGACTGGGAGCAACTGCAGTCGGGCGGCGCGCTGAAGTACCAGCTGGCGCCGCAGCCGGATGCGCAGGGCTGGGGCACCCGTGCCCGCGACCTGCCACGGCCGCCCGCCGGCATGGCCCGCTAAGCACCCCGACCACAATAACAATCATCAGGAGACAGCATGGCCAATATGGCAACGGGCGCGGCACCAGTCGCGCGGCAGGACGGTCCCCCCGGGACGCAACAAGGCAGTAACACGGGGGCGCTCGTCATCGTCACCATCCTGTTCTTCATGTGGGGCCTGATCACGTCGCTCAACGACGTCCTGATCCCGCACCTGAAGGCGGTGTACACACTGACGTATGTGCAGGCGATGCTGGTGCAGTTCTGCTTCTTCGGCGCGTATGCGATCGTGTCGCTGCCGGCCGGCGTGCTGATTCGCCGCATCGGTTACCAGAAGGGCGCCGTGACGGGCCTGCTGGTGGCCGCCGGCGGCTGCACGCTGTTCTATCCGGCCGCTTCCGGTGGCTACGGCATGTTCCTGCTGGCGCTGTTCGTGCTGGCATCGGGCATCACGGTGCTGCAGGTTGCGGCCAATCCCTACGTGGCGGTACTGGGACCGGCGCGTACGGCGTCGAGCCGCCTGACGCTGACGCAGGCGTTCAATTCGCTGGGCACGACGATCGGGCCGGCCGTGGGCGGGGTGCTGATCCTGTCGGCAGCGGGCGCTGCGGCCGTGGCGGGCACCGATGCAGCGGCGGAAGCGGCCAGCGTGCGCGGGCCGTACCTGATGCTGGCCGGCCTGCTGGTGGTGCTGGCCGTGCTGTTCCTGGCGGCGAAGCTGCCAACGATCGTCGCGGCCGATGACGATGGCGCGCCAGTGGCGGCGGGTGGCTCGGTGCTGGCGCACCGCCATCTGGTGCTCGGTGCGATTGGTATTTTCCTGTACGTGGGCGCCGAAGTGAGCATCGGCAGCTTCCTGATCAACTTCATCGGCGAGCCGCAGATCGCTGGCCTGGCGCACGCGGACGCTGCCCATTACGTCAGCATCTACTGGGGCGGCGCGATGGTGGGGCGCTTCATCGGCTTTGCCGTGATGCGCGTGGTCAGCCCCGGCAAGACGCTGGCATTCAATTCGGTGGCGGCAATCGTGCTGGTGCTGGTTGGCACGTTCGCGCAGGGCGATATCGCGATGTGGGCGATCCTGGCGGTCGGTCTGTGCAACTCGATCATGTTCCCGACGATCTTCAGCATGGCGCTGCACGGCCTGGGCAAGCACACGGGCCAGGGTTCCGGCATCCTGTGCATGGCCATCGTCGGCGGTGCGCTGGTGCCGTTCGCGCAGGGCGCGCTGGCTGATAGCCTGGGCGTGCAGATCTCGTTCTTGCTGCCGGCCGCATGCTATGCATTCATCCTGTATTTCGGCGCCCGTTACGCGTCGATGTACGCGCCGAGGTAAGCTTCACGCGTCGTAGCGGTAACCCAGGCCGTAGATCGAGCGGATCGGCTCCAGCCCCGGCGCCGCCCCGTCGATCTTGCGCCGCAGGTTCTTGACGTGGCTGTCGATCGCGCGGTCGGTGGCGTCGAGATTGTCGGCGCGGGCCGCGTCGAGCAACTGGGCGCGCGACAGCACCTGGCCCGGCCGGCGCGCCAGCGCGGCCAGGATCGCGTATTCGCTTGGCGTCAGGTCGAGCGCGTGGCCGTGGATCCTGACGCTGCGCGCGCCTTCGTCGAGCAGCAGGGCCGCCGGCGCGACGTCGCTACTTCCGGCGCGGCGCAGGATCGCCTTGATGCGCGCCATCAGTTCGCGCGGGCTGAACGGCTTGCACAGGTAATCGTCGGCGCCCAGCTCCAGTCCCAGCAAGCGGTCGATCTCTTCGACGCGCGCCGTCACCATCACGATCGGCACCTCCGAGAACGCGCGCACCGCGCGGCACAGCGCCAGGCCATCCAGGCCAGGCAGCATCAGGTCGAGCACGATCAGATCCGGTGTCGCCGTGCGGATCGCGGCCAGGGCTTGCGCGCCGTCGCCATGCACGGTCGGGACATAACCGGCTGCGCGTGCGTAGTCGGCAACCACGGCGGCCAGTTCGGGCTCGTCCTCGACGATCATGATCGTGCTGCTCATGGCGTCTCCTTTTCAAGAAGCGGCAGCGAGACGGTCACGCGCAGGCCGCCCATTGGTGAATGGGCGAACGTCAGCGCGCCGCCCTGCGCGGCAAGCAGGCGCCGGCTCAAGGCCAGACCCAGACCGGCGCCGCCATGCGCGCGGCTGCGCGATGCATCGACGCGGTAGAAGCGCTCGGCCAGCCGCGCCAGCGCGGCATCCGGCACGCCGGGCGCGCTGTCGTCGAGCGTCAGGAGCAACTGGCCGTCGTGCACCTGCGCGCTTAGCCGCACCGCGCCGCCGGGCGTCGTGTAGCGCAGGCTGTTCTCGAACAGGTTGGCCAGTACCTGCCGCAGGCGGTCCGGGTCGCCCAGCACCTGTGAGTATGCTGGCGCCCCGCCGGTCTCGAACGCCAGGCCGGCCGCCTGGAAGCGCGCGCTGAATGCTTGAGATTCATTGACCGCCAGCTGCCACAGGTCGAGCGGCACGCGCTGGCACGCCAGTTCGCCGACGTCGGCCCGTGCCAGCGCATACAGTTCGTCGATCAGCTTCGTCAGCGCATGCACCTGCAGCACCATCGCATCGACGGTGGCTGGTGTGGCCTGGCGCACGCCGTCCTGGATTGCTTCGAGCTGCGCGCGCAGCACGGCCAGCGGCGTGCGCAGTTCGTGCGACGTATCGGCCACCCATTGACGGCGCGCCGCCTCGGCCTGATCGAGCCGCTCGGCCAGCGCATTGAAGTGGCGTGCCAGGTCGCCCAGTTCGTCGCTGCGCTGGACCGGCAGACGCACGGCGTAGTCGCCTGCGGCCAGTGCGCCGGCGCCGCGTGCGAGGCGGTCGATCGGGCGCCGGAAGTGGCGCGCCAGGCCGATCGCGGCCAGTGCGCTGAGCACCAGGGCCAGCCCACCGATCAGCCACAGGCTGCGCTGCAACTGGTCGAGGAATGCGTACGCCATCGCGTCGCTGGGGCGCGCACTGCGCGCAACGCCAAGATAGCCGATCGTGCGGCCATCCACGGTGATCGCGCGCCGGGCCAGTGGCAGGTTGCCCGGCGGGCGGCCGGCGAGATAGCCGCCATTCGCATCGAGCAGGGTAATGCGTGTGTGCAGATCCGCGATGACGCCGGGTGGGGCGGGTGGGGGCGGTGGTAGCGGCGGCATCGGCGGGCCTGCTCGCTTGTGCAGAGGAGCGGCGGGCGACGCCGGCGCGGCAGGTGCCACAGGGGCGACAGGGTCCACTGGCCTGACTGGCGGCACCGGCTTCCCGCGCACGGACTGCAGGCGCCTCAGCTCGCCGCCGATCCAGTCGCGCCGCTCGTCACCAGGCGGCAGGAAGGTCCAGTCACCATGCTGGCTGTACTGGCGCGCGACTGAGCCCGAGAGTTCATCGAGGCGATCGAGTTCAATCGCCACCGCATAGTCGCCGAAGCTGCCCAGCACATTCTGGCGCAGCAGCAGCACGGCGGCGGCGGCCACCGTCAGCATGGCAAGGAGCACGGAGGCAAACAGGCGGTGGCCGATGGCGATTTTCACGGGGCGGGCAAGGAAGTGGTGATGGTGCATGGTAAGCCATCAGCGTCCCGCACAAGATTTGGCGCCTACGTGGCGCACCTGCCGGCCACGTACCGCTTACTCGGGCCACGAACCCAGTTGGCTGAACAGCCCGGCCTGGTCGACAAGCACCGATACCAGCATGGTCTCGTTGGCGTGCGTGAAGCGGTAGCGCAGACTGCGGCCCCCTTCCTTCGTTTCGCTGGACAAGAGTTCGACCGTTTGAAGCGGCCCCTTATCATCGGATCGCTCCTTCAGGTAGGCCAGGTGGGCAGGCGTGAACCGCGCGCCCAGGTCAGGGGTCAGCCTGGCAGGCGGCTTGCCTGCTGCAAGACTCGCCATCAAGGCGCGCACTTGCGCCGTCAGACCAGGGTTCGGGTCCGCAATGGCTTTTGGCGGGGCGTCGAACAATGCGGGCACGTAGTGCGCCGCGATCATGTCGGCAAACCTGGCGGGGAGGGCAGTCGTCGAATTGGCCAGCACGACCACCGTCAGCTTGTCATCGACATAGCGACACAGCTGTGTGCGAAAGCCTTGCCAGGCGCCACCATGGGCGATGTGCCGGCGCCCTTTGACCGTATCGACGAACCAGCCCAGCCCATAAGGTGCGTCGGCGCCATCGTTCAGCTTGACCGGCGTGAAGCTGGCCGTACGCAAGCGCGCATCCAGGATCTTGTCGCCGTACAGGGCCTGGTCCCAGGTGGCCAGGTCGCGCGCGGTCAGGTAGAGACTGCCATCCGCCGTTGTATTGAGCCTTGGCGCCACCCAGGACTGGTTTTTGTAAGCGTCTTTTTTCCATTCATAGCCGGCAGCGCGGTGCGGAACGATGTCGGCTTCGCTGATTACGCGCGTGCTCATGCCGAGAGGCGCAAAAATACGTTCGCGTAACTGGTCACCGTAGAACTTGCCGCCGGCCCGGTTGGCGATGAAGCCGAGCAGATGGTAGCCCATGTTGCTGTAAGCCCACTTCTCTCCGGGGGCGAAGCGCACCGGCACGGTCGCTTCGAGCGCGATCAGTTCCTCGTCGGTGTAGTCCTTGCGGAAGTCGATGATCTCGTACGGGTCGCCCAGCCCGGAGGTGTGACTGAGCAGGTGACGGATCGTGATTGGCGCCCAGGCCGCCGGCGTATCGGGCAGGTGGCGTGAGATCGGGTCGTCGAGCTTCAGCTTGCCATCTTGTTCGAGCAACAGGATCAGCGCCGCAGTGAAGGTCTTGCCGATCGAGCCAGACTGGAACACCGTTTGCGGCGTGACCGGAACGTTGTGTTCGAGGTTCGCCGTGCCGTAGCCCTTTTCCTTGATGACTTTGCCATCCTTGAGCACCAAGACACTCAGGCCGGGTACGTGACGCCGTTTCATTTCCTTCATCACAGCGTCGTCGAGGCTATCGGCATGGACGGGGCTGGCCAAGATCAATGAAAAGAGGGCGAGGTAAATGAGGCGCATAAAGCTCCGGTTTGGTGATGATTTGAATATCGGGTTGCCAAGTTGAAAATCCAGCGGTGGCCGCGACGGGCCACTGACCCAAAGCAGAAGTCGCTGACAGCTCTACTTGTGGCAAGGTATCCACTCAACAAGGTCAGTGACGCCAATATCAACGCCCGATTGCGACAGCAGGGTGCTTACCTGACCTCGATGATGCGTCTGATGATTGAACAGGTGTAGCAATAAGCTCCCGAAGCTCTTGCGAAATTCGCCACGCGAATTCTTGTATAGGAGCGGCGCTTCCAGGTCACTATCCGAGAGCTCTGTTGCCAAGGCCTCAATGATTGCATCGAGTCGCCTACGATGCTCCGACAGTACTTGAAGATCATCGCTATACCGATCAGCAAGACTAGTAGGCGCCGGAATTGCTTCCATGACTTTTAACGACGACAGACTGGAAGGATGTGCCACAAACCTGCGAAGCCAGATGGTGTCGCCAGCCACAATATGATTCAAGGTGCCTAGAATGGAGCCGAAAAACGCTCCACGATCCGCAATCAGCGCTTGCTGCGACAAAGTGGCCGCCGCGACATACAGCTTTTCATTCATGGAAGCGTTATACGTGGCTAGTAGAACAATGTCTTTCTTGCTAGGCATTTTGCTTGCGTTCCCTAGTCGGTTTCTGAAGATGTGGGAACTGCTGACGTTCGCTTCTGGCCGAATCCGGCCGGTTGAGGAAGCATAGAAGGTTGCCAGATCTAAAATTCAGCGTTGCCCGCGACAGACCGGAACCGACCCATTGTGGACATTAAGGACCGAACCAGGCTGGAGCTTGACAATCTTTCAGCTGAGCATATCAGTTCACCAAGCCTGAAAAGTCGCGGACTGTCACGAAGGGCGGGAGCCGACCCAAAGCCGATCTTCGCGGGAATCACTAGTCGAACAAAAAATTGCGACGTGGGACGTATCCTGGTTCATACCTTGACCGAGAAACCTCACGACTAATCCAACGACGAATAGGAGCGTTGTCTCGTGCAAGTAGCATCCAGCGAGCTTTGACGCCTACGCCTTCGGCTCCGGTTTTTGCAAGAATCCCGACCTCCTGCCAAAACCTCAGCGATCCGCGAAGTCGCATGAAATTGGCCATTGGCCAGAACTCGCGGCGCACGCGCTTTTGCAGATACATGAGCCCGACATTTTCTACGCGGTTCTGCGCTTCCGATGGGGGGGGCAGCTTTTCGAATTAACGCTGGATGACCGCTTCTGGCCGAACCCAACTATTCAGGGCAGCATAGCAGGTCGTCAGGTCGGATATCGAGCGGTGGCCGCGACCGGCCGGAACTGACCCGAAGCGGACGGCCACAATGACGTCTCGACTGAATGAAACCCTTACTTTTCATCCTCCAAGGGAAGCGCGCCATAGTTCTTTTTGATGCACTGACTAACCGAATCCGCAGTAGGTTCGCTATCGCAAGAATCAAGCATTGTTCGGACAGAGGCGATGACGGACGGCGAACCCATTTGCAGATACTTCCCGTTCTTCAAAAAATTAAAGCAGCTATTCGCTACCAAGGCACCACCTGTGCTCGGCCGATATCCACGGAGCTTGTCTACCATCACCGCCCAAGGAATCAATAATTTACGATCCTGCTCATTCACCTTGTCGGCGTACATTCCATTGAGAGCTGTCACTGCCGCCTCTACACTTTCATTATTAGTCTTGTTTGCAAGCTTGCTTTGCGTAAAGACCTCAGCAAAAACGGCCGCCTTAGCGCAATAGACCATTTCAGGGAGCATTTCATTGGCGCCCTGCGCGGCTGCATGTGGCAAAAGTGCGGTGGCGGCTATCAAAAACTTTAGTTGCAAATCTATCTCCAAAATATTCTGTACCCTATCGGTACCACATTAGCAGGCTCACCTGTCTTCGTTGTGCCGGGCAATGTCTGCTTGTGGCCGAACCCGGCCGTTCACGTCAGCTTAGCAGGTTGCCTGGCTTGAAAAAGCACTGACTGTTACGACAGGCCGGTACCGACCCGAAGCGGACACAAGATGAGCATGGGTCACAAAGTCGGATAGCCAATTGCAGCAGCTTCGACGACGAGCTGATCGAAGTGGCGCAGTGACTTCAGCCTTTCGACCAAGGCCGAAGAAAGGGGCTCGTGCTTGTAGACCCGTGCAATGGCCTCAACGGGAATATCGATCCCGTAGTAATGCTGGGCAAAGTCAAGATAAGCTTCAGGTTCACCCTTGTAGTAGGAGAGCAGCCATGACGAGCCATCCGGATCAGTCGCCGAAGGATATTCGATCTTGCCCTTACACCAAGCCTGAGCACCTGCTGGGAACCAGATGCAGAAGGTCGTATCGTCCATATGAAACGCCGGCTCCATCAATGAGGACGAGAACTGGGGCGGGACGTGCTCAAGGACACCCGGCCAGATTTTCGCAGGATGCGAAGTCCACGGCGACATTGGCGACTCGTGATCGAACCCTCGAATAAAACACCCGGCTGGATCAAAAACAGCAAACAGGTCGTCGCCTTGGCCATTTCGCATTGAACCCATCTGTGTAGCGGGAGACCAGCGGGCATCGAAAGAAAAGTACCGGTACTCCCAGTCCTCTTCCAATATTGCATCGAGCATTGCAAGAGATTGCATGATGCGTTTCAGTTTATTGGGCGCTGGAAGGTCGAGCATAGGTCGTGAATGTATGGTTATCAACGGTGGGTAGGTCCGGTTTTGGCCGAAGCCAGCCGTCCAACTGAACATATCAAGTCGCCAAAGCGGAAAAGTCGCGGATTGTCACGAAAGGGTGCAACCGACCCAAAGCGGCCCTTTACAGCAGTTGCGGCAAACCCCGACGAATCTATTGATTTCTGCTATCTCTTCGGTATAGCCATTCCGATAAATGCCACGTACCCAATCCAAAAAGGGCACCGCCAATGATGGTTGTTAGAGCAAATACAATCAACGCCTGCATGAATCCATTTTGAATCCAAGCCTGACTAGCAAAAAATAAACCCATAGGCACGCCAAACCCGAGAATACCTCGTTTGCTGACCCAGGCTGAACAACCAGCTACCCTAAGTTCTTTCCATTCGCTTTTGCGTGTGCTCTTCATTGAATCTTCTGACAATAATTATTGAATCTTTGTACCCCTCTAATTCTACAAGCGGTAGAGCCACGAAGACGCGCACTTTGTCACAAACGTAGCCTCCGAATGATGGCTTTTGGCCGAACCCGGCCGTTCACATCAGCTTAGCAGTTTGTACGGCTTGAAACAGCACTGACTGTCACGGCAGGCCGCTACCGACCCGGCGCGGAGATGGCGACCTTTTGCGCTATATCTAATCCGCTGCCAGACTCACTTCGTTGGGACCGAAGATAACGCTGGATGATCGAATTCGCATTTATGCATGAGCCAGAGTGAAATGCACAATGCGACAAGGTTTATTCCGATGGCGACACGCGCACCCGGTTGTCCCAAGTTGATACTGAATTGCGCACCAAATCCCGAACCGAAAAATCCGACTTGAAATGGTGACAGCTTGGCGAAGACCTGAAGTTGCGCACCGCAAAACACTGTGTAGCCGAGAAAGGGTGTCTGTAGCAGAGGCGTCTGCACAAACCAGAAAATCACATTGCGGTATAGGGCGTTCCGAGTGCCTTCAAGAATTTGCACGCCACACCATATACCCCATAGAAAAAAACCCATGCCGAGTGCGAAGGGAACGATATTTGTTGGGACTAGCTCCTGACCTTGCAGAACTGCGGTCATGCTTGAGCCAAATCCAAGTGCCCCGCCACCGATGGACAGGACGCCAAGTCCACGACGTTGCCAGTTATTCAAAGAGCCGATCATGTGAATCTGCGCGTTGTTTTTGTTGAAGATGCGCGAGATTACCAGACGACAGCTAGGAGGAAATGCTCGGATTCTCACCACAACAGACAGGAAACGATATATCAACGCTTACGCCTTCTCGAGAAGTCCGCTTTTGGCCGGAGGCAGACTGTCTTATCGGCGATAGCAACTAGCTTAGCGGCCTGGACCATTCTCCAGCAGACTTCGCAGACTCTGCTCTCGCTCCTTCGTCAGCTTCGTTCTACGTTCATTTACGTAGATGAACGCTTTCGCCCCCCAGCACAGCTGCGTGTTGAACTCGGGGCATGCAAACTGTGCTTTCCAATCGTCCTCTCTAAAAGTCAACCAGGAGTTTTGAGCGTGGGCAAGCCGTTCTAAGAACAGCGAATTGCTTGCGTATTTTGCAACAACACTCCGATAGACAGATTCCATCTCATTTTCCGCAGCGACAAGATCGTCGTAAGAGCAAGCACCCAAATTTGGCTGGCTGCTCGTTCGATCACAGGTCGGAATACGCGATGCAGACACGCCGCTGCTGATCAACATACCGAGCAATATTGAAGCTCCAAGGGTGAATTTTTTCATCAAACCACGCATGCCTTCGACGTTAGGATATGTCCGCTATTGGCCGAATCCGGCCTGTGGGAGCGCGATAGCAGCTTGCTGGGCGGAAAATTCCTCGGATTGTCACGACCGGCTGGTTCCGACCCGAAGCGGACGGTCGCGTTCTAGTCACTGACGTCGTAACGCGCTTCGATACCACGCCAGCCATGCGCGTCAAGTACTTCCCTAGCAAAATGCATCATTTCTTGCCATTCTTTAGTTTTCAACATCTCATCTAAAGAGTTTGGCAGCATGGCGTGCCGAACTTCGTAGTACGCATCGAAATCTCGTAGGGACGCCAATTCCTCGTTGGAGAACTCGCTCTTGAAAAGTTCGTCTGTTGGGTGGTAGAAGTCGCCAAACCATTGATTCACCAATTCGTTTGCCACGTTGACCGGCGCCCGCTTTTGGTAGTCAAGTTGATCGCTTTTAGAAGCGATCAAGTTCAACAGATTGACGATATTGGCACGGTGTGGAGACATAGAATCCTCGTTGACTTCTCAACCTTCAATGACCGCTTCTGGCCGAAAGCGGAAGTTCCTAATAGCACTTTCCCGTCAGTCTCTTGTGTCAAATATAATTTTTTTGGATCGAACTTTATGGCTTTGTGTGTGACTTTTTTGTCCGTCCATACTCATGCTCAGTCACTGTATGCTCAGTCAGTGATAACTGAAAAGAAGTGTACTGACAAGAAAATTGAACTTGATCAGGGCATCAGTACACGTCCCGCCGATAGCGCCCATCGCCCATCATGGCCTCAACCGTGGCCGCGCCCAGCACGTCGATCAGTGCATCATGCACGCCGCCAGCCATTCCCTGCAGGCTGCCGCAGACGTAGATCGCCGCGCCATCCCGCACCCACTGGCGCAAGAGGTCAGCCTGCGCGGCAACCAGATGCTGCACATAGCGCGCCGTGCTCCCGTCGCGCGAAAACGCCAGATCGAGCCGCGCAAGGGCGCCGCTGTCGCGCCATTCCTCCAGTTCGCCCCGGCACAGGAAATCATGGGCGGCATTGCGTTCGCCAAACAACAGCCAGTTGTCGTGGGTGCCAGCGTCGATGCGTGCCTTGAGCAGCGCGCGCAGGCCCGCCAGCCCGCTGCCGTTACCGATCGCGATCAGGGGCCGCAGCGCATTCTCGCCCAGCCGGAAGCGCGCATGCGCGCGCACCCGCAGCCGGATCGTGTCTGTCGCAAGCGCGTCCGTGCACAACCAGCCCGACGCCGCGCCCGGCGTCCCGTCGGCACGCTGCTGCAATCGCACCAGCAACGTGAGCTGGCCTTCTGCCGGTACCGAGGCAATCGAATACTCGCGCGGATGCGCCGGGTCGGCCGGCGCGCTCACCTGCGCCAGGTCGCCTGCTTCCCACGCCGGCAGTGCGCCATCCTGCGGCACCAATGCGAGGCGGTACAGCGGTGCGCCGGCGCTGCCGGGATTGAGCAGCGTGCGTTCGGCGATGCGCCATGCGCCGTAGGCGGGCGCTTCCCAGTCCGGAGCGTCGCTCGTGCCGGCCAGGTGGCTCAGGTGGTGCTGCCATGCGGCCAGTGCGTCCGGTGCGCCGCGGTCGACGTCGATCCGCTCGAACAGGCTCGTTGCGCCGCGCTCGCGCAGCCAGGCATCGAGCGCGCGGCCGAAGCCGCAGTAGTTGGTATAGGTGATGTCGCCCAGGGCCAGCATGCCGAAGTGCAGCTGTGACAGGTCCGGCGCCGTGCCCATCGTCTGCGTGGCAAAGCGCGCGGCGGGATCGGGTGCGTCGCCTTCGCCGTAGGTGCTGCAGACGAACAGGATGCGGCTCGCGCCGGACAAGGTTGGCAGGTCGAGTGTCGAGATGCAGGCCGCGCGCGCGTCCAGGCCCCCAAGCGCCAGCGTTGCGGCCGTCCGTTCGGCGAGAAATTGTGCGCTACCGGTCTGGCTCGCGTAGACCACGAGCCAGTCGGCAGCCACACCGCTGGGGCGCGCTTTGGCCAGATGCATGCGCCACAGTCCCACGCACAGGATCAAATAAGCGCCGCACAGCGCCAATGCACTGCCCCAGCGCAGCGGTTCAATTGTCAACATCATTGCATCATCATTGGAGCATCATTGGAGCATTGAGCGCCAGTCGCGCGTCGTGGTTTCTTTCAGGCCGACCGTGCCACGCACAAGAAAGCGCGCCGCAATCCCCCGTTGCTCCGCAAACGCCAGCCCGTCATCAGGCCCCAGCACCGTCAGTGCAGTGGACAGCGCATCAGCCGCCATGCAGGTCGGCGCCAGCACCGTGACCGAGGCCAGGTCGTGATCGACCGGATAGCCGCTGCGCGGATCGAGCGTGTGCGCCATGCGCCGCATGCCATATTGAAAGCTGCGCCGGTAGTCACCCGAGGTGGCGATCGCCAGCCCGTGCAGGGCAACGATCGTCTGCCCGACAGCCTCGCAATCCGGCACGCCCTCGACCTCGACCCACCATGGCTGGCCATCCGGCTTGACCCCGGCGCCGCGCAATTCACCGCCCGCTTCGACAACGAAATGGCGCACGCTGCGATCCACCAGGCAGGCAGCCATGCGATCGACCGCATACCCCTTGGCGACCGACGAGAAATCCAGGATCGCGCCGCCCGGTTGCAGCAGGCGTCGCCCGGCATGGTCGAGCACCGGCTGGCGCTCAACCCGGCGCGCGAGAACATCGGCAACCAGCTCAATCTGCGGCGCCTGGAACCCCGGCTGATCGTAGCGCCCGTGGGCGCCGAAGCCCCACAGGTCGACAAGCGCGCCGGCGGCCGGATCGTAGGCGCCGCCGCTATCTGCCGCCACCTGCAGCGCATACTCGGCGACGGCAAAAAACTGCGGCGGCAGCGCGTGCCAGCTGCCGGCAGGCGCGCGGTTGTAGCGCGACAACAGGGAATCGGCATCCCAATGGCTCATCTGCGCAACAATCTCGTCCAGCTCGCCTTGTAGCGCGGCGGTGAGCACGGCGCCATCGGCGCCCGGCGGCAGCATCAGCCGCGCCGACCAGGTCGTGCCCATCGACGTGCCGGATGTGGTGAACAGCGTGCTGCCGCCGGGCGGCATGGCCGCGTCGACGGCCAACGGAACGAGAATGGTACGCATCGAGCCCGTACGCCCTTACTGCGGCAGGACGTCGAGCGTGGCCGTGTAGCTGTAGCGCTTCGCGCCCGGCGTTGGCGGCCCCTTTGGCGTCTCGAGCGGGAACTTGGCCGAGAGCCAGTACATATTCGCTTCCGGGACCGTGAACTTGACCTCGCCCTTGGCATCGGTGGTGAAGCGCAGTTCGCCCAGCGTGCCGCGGTACTTGACGGCGCCCGGCACCATGCTGAACGGGAAGTTCGGCAGCGGCTTGCCGTCGAGCTGGAAGCGGAACGTGATCGGCTCGCCCGCGCGCAGGTCGGACGGGTTGGTGACCGGCACCATTTCAAGGCCGACGCCACTTGGCTTGAGGGCCGTATCGTTCATGTCATTGGCGGAGACGAAGGTTTCCAGGCGCGAGTGCGTGGTGCTGGTGGTCACGTCGGTCGCGCCAGCCGGCACTTGCGCGCCCGGTGTGCCTTCAACGCCGCGGAAGCGCTTGACCTCGCCGCCCAGCTTGTAGCTGCCCATCACGTTGTTGCTGACGATGGCCAGGCGGTAGGTGCCGTCTTTCGGCAGGCGGATGTCGATCGTGCTGCGGAATTTGCCGAGCACGGCGCCTTCGGCCTTGGTCGTCACGCCATCGGGCCCGGTGATCGTCAGGTTGTCCAGGCGCAGCGGCACGTGGTGGAATTCAAACAGGCCTTCCGAGATCGCGCCGTCGAGCGTGACCCACGGTTCCTTCGCTTCGACCATGGCCGTGCTGGGCAACAGCCAGCCACGGTGCGCCTGCGCGCTCATCGACATGCCGGCCAGGGCCAGGCCGAGCAGGGCGCCCTTGAGGATACGGTTGTGCATGGGATTCTCTCTTGATTGTTGTTATTGGAGCTCGAGGGCGACGGCGCCCAGTTCTTCCTTGCCGGCGGCATTCGCTGCCACCTTGCCCTTGCCGGTCCACGTAAACGGCACCTTGACCAGTTCACGCCCACCCGCTTCGCGCGATGCTTCGACGACCAGCTTGTAGTCGCCGGCTGGCAGTTTGTCGAGGCCATGCTTGGCGCCGGCGAATTTCATCGTCTGGCTGCCTGCAGGGCGGGTGGCGCCGCTGACGCCATCGAGCGGGAATTTGGCATCACGCCCGGCCTTGCGCCACCACGTACGCAGGTCCTTGACCCATTTGTCGCCGGCGGCGTCCTTCTTCAGGTCGTACAGCACGGCGAGATTGGCCGCGACGCTCTGGTCGGCGCGCTCGAGCCAGATCGCCACATACGGTTTGTGGTATTCGGCCACGTTCAGTTGCGGCAGGTCGAACTTGACCGACAGGTCGGCAGCCATGGCCCAGCCGGAAACGAGCGGCAGCGTCAGGACGAGCGAGTGGGACAGTTTCATGCTTGGTCTTCTCTCAGGTTGGAAATCGGTAGAACGATCAGTTAGCAAACTTCAGTGGACAAACAACAACGCCAGCACGGCCGGCAACACGATGCCGAAGCCGATCACCGGCCAGGTCGACGGCCGGTTGGCCGCGTGGTATTTCATGATCAAGAAGCCCGTGATGCAGAACACGATGCAGGCGACCGAAAAAATGTCGATGAACCAGCTCCAGACGGCGCCCGTGTTGCGGCCCTTGTGCATGTCGTTGAGCCACGAGATCCAGCCGCGGTCGGTGCGCTCGAATTCGGCGCTGCCGTCGACGGCGATGCGCAGCCAGGCGTCGCCACCGGGGCGGGGCAGGGCGATGTAGGCGTCTTCCTCGGTCCATTCGGCGCGCTGGCCGCGCACATCGACGGGGAATGCGCTGTTGGTCCAGTCGGCGATGCTGCTTGGCAGCGGCACCTTGGCGTCCGCGTGTTCTTCGGCCCATTGCTGGAATTCAGGACGCAGCGGCGCGGGCAGCGTGGCTTTCAGGCGCGTGACTTCGGGCGTGGCCTTGATCAGCGCCGCGTTGTTCAGCGTCAGCCCCGTGAAACTGAAGAGCAGCATCGCCATCAGGCAGATCGCCGAGCTGATCCAGTGCCACTGGTGCAACTGCTTGAGAAACATGGCGCGGCCAGCGCCCGGAAGGCGCTGGGGCATGCCGCAAGCGACTGGGGCAGAGGTACCGGGTGCTTTGGCCGATGCCGGTAACGCTGGCTGGGCAACATCAGGGGACGGGGTGGAGGTGGACATGCCATAAATGATAACGATTATCATTTACATGGTCAATGTGGTATTGACGACAAGCGCACATTTGCTGCCCGGTAGTGAGTGTTCAAAAACACATTTGGAAATAAATTATTCTGGGAATGTAATCTGCCCTGCGGGAGATCATGCGTTACAATCATGAGCGCAAACAGGCAGGATTTTGCACATGTATTGGTACCGAAACAGTCCTTCCCCCACAACTTGATGTCTTGAAGTGCAATCCGCTAAACGGTCAGGCCGTGTCGCGGAAGGTTAAATAACCCGCCCAACCCTCGCGAAGCGCGAAAAGAAAGGTGAGCAAGAATGATGCAACAACAAAACGCCAACTCATACCTGTTCGGCGGCAATGCCCCGTACGTGGAAGAGTTGTACGAGGCCTATCTGGACAATCCGACGTCGGTGCCAGAAAACTGGCGCGCCTACTTCGACCAGATGCAGCACGTGCCGGCCGTCGATGGCTCGAACCGTCCTGACGTCGTCCATTCATCGGTCATTGCGTCGTTCGCCGAACGCGCCAAGCAGGGCCCGATCCGCACCGTGGTCGCCTCGGCTGACTCCGAACTGGGACGCAAGCGCGTCGCCGTGACCCAGATCACCGCCGCCTACCGTTACCTCGGTTCGCGCTGGGCCAACCTGGATCCGCTGCAGCGCCAGGAACGTCCACTGCTGCCAGAACTCGATCCTGCGTTCTACGGCTTCACCGAGTCCGACATGGACACGGTCTTCAACATCACCAATACGTATTTCGGTCAAGAGACCGCGCCCCTGCGCGATATCCTGAACATGCTGCGTGACACGTACACCCGCTCGATCGGTGCCGAGTTCATGTACATCAGCGACCCGACCGAAAAGCGCTGGCTGCAAGAGCGTCTGGAATCGATCCGTTCGACCCCGACCTTCTCGGCCGAAAAGAAAAAGCACATCCTCGAGCGCCTGACCGCGGCCGAAGGCCTCGAGCGCTACCTGCACACCAAGTACGTCGGCGCCAAGCGCTTCTCGCTCGAAGGTGGCGAATCGTTCATCGCGTCGATGGACGAAGTCATCCAGCGCGCCGGTGAAAAGGGTGTCCAGGAAATCGTGATCGGCATGGCCCACCGCGGTCGCCTGAACGTCCTGGTCAACACCCTGGGCAAGAGCCCGGCCGACCTGTTCGAAGAATTCGAAGGCAAGCACGCCGACGACCTGCCAGCCGGTGACGTCAAGTACCACCAGGGCTTCTCGAGCGACATCACCACGCCGGGCGGTCCGGTTCACCTGTCACTCGCCTTCAATCCGTCCCACCTCGAGATCGTCAACCCGGTCGTCGAAGGTTCGGTCAAGGCGCGCATGGAACGCCGTGGCGACCGCAAGGGCAAAGAAGTCTTGCCGATCCTCGTGCACGGCGATGCTGCATTCGCCGGCCAGGGCGTGGTCATGGAGACCCTGAACCTGGCGCAGACCCGCGGCTACGGTACGGGCGGTACGGTCCACATCGTCATCAACAACCAGATCGGTTTCACGACGTCGGATCCGCGCGATGCGCGCTCGACGCTGTACTGCTCGGACGTCGTCAAGATGATCGAAGCACCGGTGCTGCACGTGAACGCCGACGATCCTGAAGCCGTCGTGCTGGCCAGCCAGATCGCACTCGACTACCGCGCCGAATTCGGCAAGGATGTCGTCGTCGACATCATCTGCTACCGCAAGCTCGGCCACAACGAGCAGGATACGCCAGCGCTGACCCAGCCGCTGATGTACAAGAAGATCGCCAAGCACCCGGGCACCCGCAAGCTGTACGCCGAAAAGCTGGCAGCGCAGGGCACCATCGAAGCCGACGGCGGCGACAAGCTCGTCGCTGCGTTCCGCGATGCGATGGACGCCGGCAAGCACACGGTCGATCCGGTGCTGACCAACTTCAAGAACAAGTACGCTGTCGACTGGGCGCCGTTCCTGAACAAGAAGTGGACCGACGCTGCCGATACCGCCGTGCCACTGACCGAACTGAAGCGCCTGGCACAACGCATCACCACGACGCCGGAGAACTTCAAGCCGCACTCGCTGGTCGACAAGGTGCTGGCCGACCGCGCCAATATGGGCCGCGGCGAAGTCAACCTCGACTGGGGCATGGGCGAACACCTGGCCTACGCGTCGCTGTTGTCGTCGGGTTACGCCATCCGCCTGTCGGGCCAGGATGCGGGCCGCGGCACGTTCGTGCACCGTCACGCCGTGCTGCACGACCAGAACCGTGAACGTTGGGACCAGGGCATTTACCTGCCACTGGCCAATGTGTCCGAGAACCAGGCCAACTTCACCGTGATCGACTCGGTGCTGTCCGAAGAAGCCGTGCTCGCCTTCGAGTATGGTTTCTCGACCGCCGAACCGAACACGCTGACGATCTGGGAAGCCCAGTTCGGCGACTTCGTCAACGGCGCGCAAGTCGTGATCGACCAGTTCATCGCTTCGGGCGAAGTGAAGTGGGGCCGCGCGTCGGGCCTGGTCATGATGCTGCCGCACGGCTACGAAGGCCAGGGTCCTGAGCACTCGTCGGCACGTATCGAGCGTTTCCTGCAACTGTGCGCAGACAACAATATGCAAGTGGTCCAGCCAACGACCGCCGCACAGATCTTCCACCTGCTGCGTCGCCAGATGGTGCGTCAGTTCCGCAAGCCTTTGGTCATCTTCACGCCGAAGTCGCTGCTGCGTAACAAGGATGCCGGTTCGCCGCTGACCGACCTGGCCAAGGGCGGTTTCCAGACCGTGATCGGCGAATGCGACGACAAGATCGACGCATCGAAGGTCAAGCGCGTGCTGGTCTGCTCGGGCAAGGTCTACTTCGACCTGGTCAATGCACGCAAGGCGCGCGCTGTCACCGACACTGCGATCATCCGCATGGAACAGATGTACCCGTTCCCGCACAAGTCGTTCGGCGCCGAACTCAAAAAGTTCCCGAACGCGGCTGAAGTGGTGTGGGTGCAGGACGAGCCGCAAAACCAGGGTCCGTGGTTCCAGATCCAGCACAACATCTTCGAAGGCATGGAAGATGGCCAGCGCCTGGCATACGCTGGCCGCGCCGCCTCGGCGTCGCCTGCGGTCGGTTATGCCGACAAGCACATCGCGCAGCAGAAAGAACTGCTGGAGACGGCGTTCTCGAAGCTCAAGGGCTTCATCCTGACGAAGTGATCACCAATAAGTAAGACCACGACCCCGGCGCAGTGCGTCGGGGTTTCTTGCAAAGAATAATTACTGGAGTTTTAAATGGCACAAATCGAAGTCAAGGTCCCTGTATTGTCGGAATCGGTTGCTGAAGCGACCCTGCTGTCCTGGCACAAGAAAGTCGGCGAGTCCGTCGAGCGCGACGAGAACATGATCGACATCGAGACCGACAAGGTGGTCCTGGAACTGCCAGCGCCTAGCGCCGGCGTGATCGTGCAACTGCTCAAGGCCGACGGCGCAACCGTCGTCGCCGGTGAAGTCATTGCCGTCATCGACACCGAAGCATCGGCGCAGACCAGCCCGCTGCCAGTGAAAGCCATCCCGTCGGCCGCGCCAAACGCACCGATCGCTGCCGCGCCATCGCAAGCAGCCCCGGAAGCTGCATCGAACCAGTCGAAAGCCGGCGTGGCAATGCCTGCCGCTGCCAAGATCCTGGCTGACAACAATATGAGCGCCACCGGCGTTGACGGTTCGGGCCGTGACGGTCGCGTGACCAAGGGCGACGCCCTGGCCGCTGTCGCCAACAAGCCAGCCGCTGCTGCAGCACCTGCACCAGCCGCCGCACCAGCCAAGGCGCCACTGCAGCAAGTCGCTGCCGCGGCCCCTGCCAGCCAGGGCGACCGTCCGGAAGAGCGCGTGCCGATGAGCCGCCTGCGCGCCCGTATCGCCGAGCGCCTGCTGCAATCGCAGTCGACCAACGCCATCCTGACCACGTTCAACGAAGTGAACATGGCGCCAGTCATGGAACTGCGTAACAAGTACAAGGACAAGTTCGAGAAAGAACACGGCGTCAAGCTGGGCTTCATGTCGTTCTTCGTCAAGGCTGCCGTTGCCGCACTGAAGAAGTACCCGGTGCTGAACGCGTCGGTCGACGGCAACGACATCGTCTACCACGGCTACTTCGACATCGGTATCGCTGTCGGTTCGCCACGTGGCCTGGTGGTGCCGATCCTGCGCAACGCCGACCAGATGTCGATCGCCGATATCGAAAAGAAAATCGGTGAATTCGGCCAGAAAGCCAAGGAAGGCAAGCTGACCCTGGACGATCTGAACGGCGGTACGTTCTCGATCTCGAACGGCGGCGTGTTCGGTTCGATGATGTCGACCCCGATCATCAACCCACCACAGTCGGCCATCCTGGGCGTGCACGCGACCAAGGACCGCGCAGTCGTCGAAAACGGTCAGATCGTGATCCGTCCGATGAACTACCTGGCCATGTCGTACGACCACCGCATCATCGACGGCCGCGAAGCCGTCCTGGGCCTGGTCGCGATGAAGGATGCGCTGGAAGATCCGGCCCGCCTGCTGCTGGACCTGTAAGTCTCAACCTGGCCGGCGCCGCATGGCGCCGGCCATAGTTTGCCGGAGAACGACATGCTGTCAGACGAAATCAAGCGGCTGCACGAGCTGCACCAGGCCGGCGCGCTGTCCGACGCCGAATTCGAGCAGGCCAAGGCGCGCATCCTCTCTGGTGCCTCCACCGTCAGCCTGACGAAGGAGAGCGCGTTCAAGAGCGGCTCATCGTTCGACGCGCACCGCGACGACCTGCTCAGCGGCCTGCGACGCACGCGGGTCGATCGCTGGCTCGGCGGTGTGTGTGGCGGCCTGGCGCGCACCTATGGCCTCGAGTCATGGGTCTGGCGCCTGATCTTCGTGCTGTTCGTCCTCACGTTCGGCTTCGGCATCCTGATTTACTTACTGCTGTGGGTGTTTGTACCCGAAGAATAACCATGTTGAAGCGTGCGCTGGCTACCAGTCCCGGCACGTCGTTCCCGCGAAGGCGGGAACCCAGGTCCGCCGGGTTGCCGCTCGATCGAACGCAGCGACCACGCGGGCACACTTGGGTCCCGGCCTGCGCCGGGACGACGTGCTGATGAATGCGCTTCCAACCAACAAGGAATCATGTAATGAGCGATAAACAATTTGACGTCGTCGTCATCGGCGGCGGTCCTGGCGGTTACATTGCCGCCATCCGCGCAGCCCAGCTGGGCTTCAAGGTTGCCTGTATCGACGAATGGAGCAACGCCGCCGGCAAGCCTGCCCCGGGCGGCACCTGCACCAACGTCGGCTGCATCCCGTCGAAAGCGCTGCTGCAGTCGTCCGAGCACTTCGAGCACGCCGGTCACGCGTTTGCCGACCACGGCATCAACGTCTCCGGCCTCGAGCTCGACCTGGGCAAGATGCTGGGTCGCAAGGACACGATCGTCAAGCAGAACAACGACGGCATCCTGTTCCTGTTCAAGAAAAACAAGGTCAGCTTCTTCCACGGCCGCGGCGCGTTTGCCGGCACTGCCGAAGGCGGTTACACCATCAACGTCAGTGGCCCGACCACCGACACGCTGACCGCCAAGAACGTGGTCATCGCGACCGGTTCGAACGCACGCCAGCTGCCAGGCGCCGAATTCGACGAGAAACTGATCCTGTCGAACGCCGGTGCACTGGCGATCGACGCAGTCCCGGGCAAGCTGGGCGTGATCGGCGCAGGCGTCATCGGCCTCGAAATGGGCAGCGTCTGGCGCCGTGTCGGCGCTGACGTCACCGTGCTCGAAGGTCTGCCGACCTTCCTGGGCGCCGTCGATGAGCAGATCGCCAAAGAAGCGCACAAGCTGTTCGTCAAGCAGGGCCTCAAAATCAACCTCGGTTGCAAGATCGGCGCGATCACCAAGGGCGAGAACAACGTTACCGTCGCCTACGCCGACAGCACCGGTGCCGAGCAGAGCGTCACGTTCGACCGCCTGATCATCTCGATCGGCCGCGTGCCGAACACGATCGGCCTGAACGCCGAAGCCGTGGGCGTGCAGCTCGACGAGCGCGGCTTTGTCGTGGTCGACGACGAGTGCCGTACCAATCTGCCAGGCGTGTGGGCAGTGGGCGACGTCGTGCGCGGCCCGATGCTGGCGCACAAGGCCGAAGAAGAAGGCGTTGCCGTGGCCGAGCGTATCGCCGGCCAGCATGGTCACGTCAACTTCAACACGATTCCTTGGGTCATCTACACGTCGCCAGAGATCTCGTGGGTCGGCAAGACCGAGCAGCAGCTCAAGGCCGAAGGCATTGCCTACAAGGCCGGTACCTTCCCGTTCATGGCCAACGGCCGTGCACGCGCACTGGGCGACACGTCGGGCATGGTCAAGTTCCTGGCCGATGCCACGACCGACGAAATCCTGGGCGTGCACATCGTGGGCCCGATGGCGTCCGAGCTGATTTCGGAAGCCGTTGTCGCGATGGAGTTCAAGGCATCAAGCGAAGACATCGCCCGCATCTGCCACGCGCACCCGTCGCTGTCGGAAGCCACCAAAGAAGCCGCTCTGGCGGTGGACAAGCGTTCGCTGAACTTCTAAGCAGCAGAAACTTCGCCGGCATGCGTGCCGGCGCGTGAATTCCATGGGGTGGACGGCGTCGCCGTCCACCCCATGTTTTTATCGGTATCCCATGAACGTTCAAGAATATTATGTGCACGAGCTTAACGCGCGTGGTTTCACGTCCGACCCCGCGCAGCAAATGGCGGTGGACCGCCTGCAGCAGGCGTACGACGACTGGGTCGCCTACAAGGCCCAGCGGTCGTCCGCTTTCAAGCGCCTGATCAACCGTCCCACGGTGCCCAAGGGCGTCTACATGTGGGGCGGGGTAGGGCGCGGCAAATCGTTCCTGATGGACTCGTTCTATTCGGTGGTGCCGGTCGTGCGCAAGACGCGCCTGCACTTCCACGAATTCATGCGCGCCGTCCACGGGCAACTGGATGAGCTGAAAGGCGTGGCCGATCCGCTCGACGAAGTCGCCAAGCGCATCGCCAAAAAGTACCGGCTGATCTGCTTCGATGAATTCCACGTCTCGGACATCGCCGACGCGATGATCCTGTACAACCTGCTCAAGGCGCTGTTCGACAATGGCGTGAGCTTCGTGATGACGTCGAACTACGAGCCATCGACGCTGTACCCGGACGGCCTGCACCGCGACCGCATGCTGCCCACCATCGCGCTGCTGCAGGCGAAACTGGACGTGCTGAACGTCGACGCCGGCAACGATTACCGCAAACGCGCGCTGGAGCAAGTCGAGGCGTATTACACGCCACTGAATGCCGCGTCCGACCGTGCCTTGCGCGACGCCTACGCCAAGGTGGCCGACATTGCCGATGAAGCGCCGATCGTGCACATCGAGAACCGCGAGATCCGCGCGCTGCGCCGTGCCGGTGGCGTGATCTGGTTCGACTTCGCCACGCTGTGCGGCGGCCCGCGCTCGCAAAACGATTACCTGGAACTGGCCAGCCAGTTCCACACGGTGGTGCTGTCCGGTATTCCGGCAATGTCGGCCTCGCAGTCGTCCGAAGCGCGCCGCTTCACCTGGCTGATCGACGTGTTCTATGACCACAAGGTCAAGCTGATCATGTCCGCAGCTGTCGAGCCGGAAGAGCTCTACACGCAGGGCCAGCTGGCCAATGAATTCCACCGGACCGTATCGCGTATCATCGAGATGCAGTCGCGCGAATACATGCTCTCCGAGCGGCGCGGCGCGGCCGACAAGATCGCCTGATGCGATCAAGCACGACAACAAGGATCACCATGACACCACATTCCATGCTGCGCGCGGGTGCGCTCCTGGCCTTCGCCAGCCTGCTGGCCGCCTGCTCGACCACCGGGCCAGCCGCGCCGGACGTGCCGCCGCCGGCATCCACTTCGACCGACCAGGCCCAACAGCGGCTGGCAGCCGTGGCCGCCGAGCGCCGCGCCATCGAAACCCGCTACGCCGAACGCGAAGTCATCTGCTACGAGAAATTCTTCGTCACCAGTTGCCTCGACGATGCACGCGAACAGCAACGCGTCGCGCTGCTGGAGCAGCGCGCCATCGAGATCGAAGCGTCGCGCTACCTGCGCCAGGCCAAGGTCGACGAGCGCGATCGCGCCCTGGCCGTGTCCGAAGCCGCTTTCCAGAAAGAAGAAGCCGAACTGGCGGCCAATCCACCGGCCGTCAAGGCGCCGCCGAACACCGCCTTGCCGGCTGCGCGCACGACGCCGTCGGAGTCGCGCGCAGCCCGCACCAGGCGCCTGCAGGAAAATGCCGCCCGCACCCAGAGCGCCCAGGCACGGGCAGCGCAGAATGTGGCAGCGGCCGAAGCGCGGCGTGTGGAATCGATCGAACGCCAGAAGCAGGTTGCGCGCCGCGTCGCCGAACGCGAGGCGAAGGCCGCCAAGCGCGCCGCTGACGAGGCTGCGAAGAAAGCCGGCCAGTCGCCGGCAGCGAGCAACTAGGCGCTGGCCGGTTTGGCCAGCTTGACGATCGCCATCGTGCAGTTGCCGCCCTTGCCCTGAGAGCGTTCGGCGGCTTTGCTGATCAGCTTTTCGGCCGCCTGGCGCGGCGTGGACTTGGCGGTCACGGCGGCCAGTTCGGCGTCGGTGAAGAAGTGCCACAGCCCATCGGAACCCAGCAGGAAGCTGTCGCCGGCGACCAGGCCCGTGTGGCTGCCGGTCGTGACGAACGGTTCCTTGCGACTGTTGCCCAGTACATTGAGCAACAGCTTGGAGCGGCGGTGGTTGCGCGCCGCATCGGCTGGCAGGCGGTCGCTCGAGATCAGATGTTCGACATAGGCGACGTCGCTGGTGCGCATTGCGCACTTGTCGTGCTCGAAGCGGTACAGGCGCGAGTCGCCCACATGGGCCCAAACTGCTTCGCCATGCGGACTGATGACCAGGCCGACGAAGCTGGCGTGCAGTTCGGTCTTGCCGGCGATGGCGTTCATCTTGATCACCGTGTGCGTTTCGCTGATGATCTCGTGCAGCAGTTGGGCGAGGCGCTCGATGTCCGGGTGGTCGCCCGGCTTGAATTCGTCGAACACCTGGCGCGCCGTGTGCAGTACCTGTTCGGCCCCGGCAGGGCTGGCGATGCCGTCGGACAGCACCGCGAGCACGTAGCCGGGCGCGCGCGCGCCCGTGAACAGGGCGGCGCGATCGTTCTGTTGGGGGCGGTTACCGATGTGTTGCGCGGTGCCCGCTTCAATCCTGTAGGAAGTCATAAATGCTTGTTTTCTTTAGCCTAACGCCAATCTTTGTTGGCGGCAATGACCGCGTGGATTAAACTATGCACCGAGAACCAAGCAACAAGCAAGAAGATTTGCTTACAGCAATACTGGAAGGCCCGCTGCGCCAGCGCCGACCGGCTCCCATTCCCGCAATCCCATCTGTAAACACTGTTTGGAACAGACCATCATGATCGATGTCCAGGACATCCAGCGCCGTATTATTGAACTCGATGTGGAACACCGCGACCTCGATGCCGTCATTGCCCTGTTGACGGCGGACGGTCACGCGGACGGGTTACAACTGCGCCGCCTCAAAAAGCGTAAACTGCAGCTCAAAGATCATATTACGCTGCTGAAGATGCAGCTGGTCCCCGATATCCCGGCCTGAGCCATTGCCTCAGGCCACGTCTTACAAGCAAAGTTACGACACATACATTGACCGACCATCTCCCTGTTCCCGGCCCTGCCGCAGAGCCGGTCGGGACGGCTGGGTCGGCCACTGGCGCCGTGGAAGCACTCTCCACCGCGTCGACCGACCCCGTTGTCCCCGCCGGCAAGTACGACGCTGACCTCGACCGCCTGTTCGGTGCGGGCGGCCCGCTCGCGCCCGCCGTCGGCACCTTCAAGCCACGCCAGGCCCAGACCGAGATGGCCAAGGCCGTCGCCCACGCCATCGACAACCAGCAAGTGCTCATGGCCGAGGCTGGTACGGGTACCGGCAAGACCTTCGCCTACTTGGTCCCGGCGCTGCTGTGGGGCGGCAAGACGATCGTCTCGACCGGCACCAAGAACCTGCAGGACCAGCTGTTCATGCGCGATATCCCGACCATCCGCGCCGCGCTGCGCGCGCCGGTCTCGGTGGCGCTGCTCAAGGGCCGCTCGAACTACGTCTGCCATTTCCACCTGGAGCGCACGCTGCAGAATGGCCGCCTGACGTCGCGCGACGACGTTGGCCACCTGCGCGAAATCTCGCGCTTCATCAAAATGACGAACTCGGGCGACAAGGCCGAGCTGGCCAAGGTGCCGGAAACCGCCACGGTCTGGAACCTGGTCACGTCCACGCGCGACACGTGCATGGGCGCCGAGTGCCAGTACTACCAGGACTGTTTCGTCATGAAGGCCCGGCGCGAAGCGCAGCAGGCCGACATCGTCGTCGTCAACCACCACCTGTTCTTTGCCGACGTGGCGCTGAAGGACACCGGCGTGGCCGAGCTGCTGCCATCGGCCAACACCATCATCTTCGACGAGGCGCACCAGCTGCCTGACACGGCGACGCTGTTCTTCGGCCAGTCGGTATCGACCTCGCAAGTGCTCGAACTGTGCCGCGATGTGCTGGCCGAGGGCCTGGCCCATGCACGGGGCGGGCCGGACTGGGCCAAGGTCGTCACCGTCGTCGAGAAAGCGGCGCGTGACCTGCGCCTGGCGTTCGGCGAAGGCAATCTGCGCCTGTCGCTGCCGCAGATCATGCCGACGTCGCAATTCTTCCCGGCGCTCGACAAGCTCAAGGCCGAGCTGGCCGGGATGATCACGACGCTCGAAGAAAACGCGGCGCGCGCTGAAACGATCGAAGCCTGCCGCGTGCGGGCGCACGACCTGGCCGCCGCGATCGAGGGCTGGAAACCGGATGCCAAGGCACCGGCCGCCGAGCAGGCGGTGCTGTGGGCCGAGGCGTTCGCCTCGTCGCTGCAGCTGCACAAGACGCCGCTGTCGATCGCGCCGATCTTTTCCAACCAGCGCGAAGGCACGCCGCGCAGCTGGATCTTCACGTCGGCAACGCTGGCGGTCAAAAACGACTTCAAGCATTTCTCCGACCAGCTGGGCCTGACGGGCGAGCCGGCCAAGACCTGGCCAAGCCCGTTCGACTACGTGAACCAGGGCCTGCTGTACGTGCCGACCGGTTTGCCGGAGCCACAGGCGGCCGTCTACACTGACGCCGTCGTCGACGCGGCGCTGCCGGTCATCAAGGCCGCCGGCGGGCGCACATTCTTCCTGTGCACGACGATTCGCGCTGTGAACAAGGTGGCGGAACGCCTGCGGGTTGAATTTGCCGAGCGCGGCTGGGATTTCCCGCTGTTCGTGCAGGGCGAGCGGGGCCGCACCGAATTGCTCGACTCGTTCCGTACGGCCGGCAATGCCGTGCTGGTGGGCAGCCAGAGCTTCTGGGAAGGTGTCGACGTGCGCGGCGATGCACTGTCGCTCGTGATCATCGACAAGCTGCCATTTGCACCGCCGGACGATCCGGTGCTGGCCGCGCGCATCGAGGTCATGGAAAAGCAGGGCCTCAACGGCTTCATGCACCACCAGCTCCCCGAGGCGATCATCACGCTCAAGCAGGGCGCCGGGCGCCTGATCCGCGACGTCGACGACCGTGGCGTGCTGATGATTTGCGATCCGCGCATCATCACCAAGCCGTACGGGCGCCGCATCTGGCAGAGCCTGCCGTCGTTCAAGCGCACGCGGGTGCAGGAAGACGTGCTGCGCTTCTTCGATCCGGCGCCGGCCGATGACGCCGACACTGGCGCGGTTTGAACGCGCTTACGGCGTGATCACGACCTTGCCGGTCACCTTGCGCGCCGCCATGTCCTCCAGGGCCTGCACGGTGTCGGCCAGCGCGTAGCGCTTCGACACGAGCGGGCGCAGCTTGCCCTCGCCATGCCAGGCGGCCAGTTGCGCCATCGCGGCATGGTGGGCGTCGATTTCCTTGCGCGTGAAATCGCCCCAGAACACACCCACCACCGACGCGCCTTTCAGCAGCATCAGGTTCCACGGCAGTTGCGGAATGCTGCCCGCGGCGAAGCCGATCACCAGGTGGCGGCCGCGCCAGGCGATCGAGCGCAGCGCCGGTTCGCTGTACTTGTCGCCGACGGGATCGACGATCACGTCCGGCCCGCGCCCGTCGGTGGCGGCGCGGATCGCGTCGCGGAAGTCGTCCCGTTCATAATTGATCAGCGCGTCTGCGCCATGCGCTGCGCACAGCGCCAGCTTGTCGTCGGTCGAGGCGGCCGCGATCACGCGCGCGCCCAGCGCCTTGCCGACCTCGATTGCGGCAAGCCCGACGCCACCCGACGCACCCAGCACCAGGATCGTCTCGCCCGGTTGTACGGCGCCCCGGTCGGCCAGTGCGTGGTACGCGGTGCCGTAGGTGAGCGTCAGCGCGGCGGCCACATCGAAATCCATCGTGGCCGGCATCGGCAGCAGCGCGCCCACGGGCGCCAGCGCCTGCTCGGCGAAGGCGCCGGTGCGCGTAAAACCGATCACGTGCTGGCCCGGCGTGAACGCGGTCACGCCAGGGCCGACCCCGCGCACGACGCCGGCAAACTCGTTGCCGGGTGTGAAGGGCAGGGGCGGGCGGAACTGGTACTTGCCCTGGACCGTCAGCACATCCGGAAAATTCACGCCGGCAGCGCGGACATCGACCACCACCTCGCCCGGGCCCGGCACCAGGTCGGGCAGGTCGGCGAGGGTCAAGTTGCCGGGCGGGCCCCAGGCGGTACAGCGGATGGCTTTCATGGCGTCTTTCATCGGTAGCGACGCGGCGCATTATGCCTGACGCTGCGCTGCCGCCGCCATGCCCCGGGCGTGGTTTTCTGGCCGTTGCCGCTCTTGCCACGCTGCTTGTCGATTCGGCAAGACATCCGCTTGCTTGGCTTGTCAAACCAGCATTCAACGTTCCGGATCATGAAATCCCGGCGCATTTTTCCGCGACCAAGTGTCGATACAAGCGTTGCTTCAGGTAAAATCGCCTGCATGCGGATACTGATTAGCAACGACGATGGCTATCTCGCGCCCGGCATTCAGGCGCTGGCGGACGCGCTCGCGCCGATCGCCGAGATCGTCGTGGTCGCGCCGGACAGCAACCGCTCGGGCGCGTCCAACTCGCTGACGCTCGACCGCCCGCTGTCGGTGCACAAGGCGGTCAACGGCTTTTACTTCGCCAACGGCACGCCGACCGACTGCGTGCACATTGCGCTGACCGGGATGTCCGACGCGCTGCCCGACCTCGTGGTGTCCGGTATCAACAATGGCCAGAACATGGGCGACGACACGCTGTATTCCGGCACCGTGGCCGCGGCCACCGAAGCGTATCTGTTCGGCGTGCCTGCCATCGCGTTCTCCCAGGTCAACAGCGGTTGGGCCCATGTGGACGACGCGGCCCGCGTGGCGCGCGACATCGTCGAGCGCTTCGCGGCCGGCGGTTTTGCCGCGTTGCCGTCGCCGTTCCTGCTCAACGTGAATATTCCGAACCTGCCGTACGACCAGATCGGCCCGTTGACGCCAGCCCGCCTCGGCCGGCGTCACCAGGCCGAACCCGTAATCCGCGCGCAGGATCCGCGCGGGCGCGAAATCTTCTGGATCGGCGCGCCCGGCGCCTGCCTCGATGCGGGCGAGGGCACCGATTTCCATGCGACGTCGCAGGGGCGCGTGTCGATCACACCGCTGCAGATCGACCTCACCCACAAGACCCAGCTCGATCTGCTGGCTGGAGCCTTGCCATGAAGGACGCGCGTCCGAACTTCCCGTTGCCCCTGTCGTCGACGACGGGCGCCGCGCGTAAACCCGGGGCTCCGTCGCCCGTGTTCACGCCGCAGACCGCCACCCGCAACGCCGCCAGCGGCAGCATGGCGCCACCGGCGCCCGGACCAGGCGCACGCGCCCCTGGCTATGTGCCGGCCGCTACCGGCGCGCCGACCGCCCAGCGTTCCGACCTGGCTGCCACCGAAGCGGTGCGCCGCGCGATGGTGACCCGCATCGCGCGCCAGGGCGTGAATGACCCGCAAGTGCTGCGCGCCATGGAAATCGTGCCGCGCCATCTGTTCCTGGAGCCCGCCATGTCGGGCCAGGCGTATGTCGACGCATCGCTGCCGATCGGCCACCAGCAGACGATCTCGCAGCCGTACATCGTGGCGCGCATGATCGATATCCTGTGCGCGGGCCGCAAGCTCGATCGCGTGCTCGAGATCGGCACGGGCTGCGGCTACCAGGCCGCGGTGCTGTCGTTTGTCGCGAAAGACGTGTACTCGATCGAGCGCATCAAGCCCCTGCATGAGCTCGCCAAAACCAATCTGCGCCCGATGCGCATATCGAACCTGCGTTTGCAGTATGGCGATGGTATGTTAGGCTTGCCGCAGGTGGCGCCGTTCGACGGTATCATTCTCGCGGCCGCCGGCCTCGAAGTGCCGCGCGCGCTGCTCGAGCAGCTGGCCATTGGAGCGCATCTCGTGGCGCCCATTGGCGCCGAGGTGCAGCACCTGCACCGCATAACCCGCACCGGCAAGGCCGAGTGGACCAGCGAAACGCTGGAAGCGTGCCACTTCGTGCCACTGCGTCCGGGCACCATCTAATTTCAATCCGGGCCGCCAGGCCCGCAGCACGCCGACAAGACTAAAGAATGCCAATGACACAAGCACCGCGTTTCGCTCTCCTGACGATTTTCATCGGCCTCGTGGCCGGCTGTTCCACCACCTCCCGCCAGGCGCCCGTCGTCGAACGCGGTACCCCTCCTGTCCAGACCCGTCCGGCCCCGGTGCGCGTCGACGACAGCCCCAAGCATGACGAGCGCGGCATGTACACCGTGCGCAAGGGCGACACGCTGCTGCGCATCGCCTTCGACTTCGGCCAGAACTACCGCGACCTGGTCGAGTGGAACAAACTGGCCAATCCGGACGACATCAAGGTCGGCCAGGTACTGCGCGTGAGCGCGCCCGGTGGCGAACGCACGGCCAACGTCCAGACCCAGCCGATTCCGATGCCGCCGGCCGCCGCCGCGCCGCGCAAGACCGAACCGCGCGTCGACAAGAAGCCCTTCACCGAGGGCGCCGTGGCCGACACGCGCCCGAGCGTTCCTGCCGTCACGCCGGTCGTGCCGGCCGCGCCCGCCGCCCCGGCTGCCGCTGCCAGCGACGAAGCACGCCTGAGCTGGATGTGGCCATCGGAAGGGCGCGTGATCGCCACCTTCGACGACGGTCGCAACAAGGGCCTGGACATCGCCGGCAAGGCCGGCCAGCCCGTGGTCGCCGCCGGTTCCGGCAAGGTCATGTACGCGGGCAGCGGGATTCGCGGTTATGGTAACCTCGTCATCGTCAAGCATAGCAACAGCCTGTTGTCGGCCTACGCGCACAATCGCAAGATCGTCGTGAAGGAAGGCGACAATGTGACCAAGGGCCAGCTGATCGCCGAAATGGGCGATTCCGACGCCGATCTGGTCAAGCTTCACTTCGAGATCCGCCAGCAGGGCAAGCCGGTCGACCCGACGAGGTTCCTGCCCGTTCGATAGGATGGTATGACGCAGCCGCCGCACTCGCTCGATTCGCAGGACACCGAAGAGTTTCCGGATGATCCGGAAAGCGAGGCGGTGCCTGCTGCGGATGACGGCGAACCGGCGGCGGTTGCGGCGGTCGTCGACACGGTCGATGAGCTGCGCAAGGTCTTGCAGGCCGAGCTTGCGACCGACACCACCCAGCACTACCTGAACCAGATCGGCACCCGCGCGCTGCTCACGCACGCCGAAGAAGTCCATTTCTCCACGCTGGCCAAGGCCGGGGATTTCGGCGCACGCCAGACGATGATCGAGCACAATCTGCGTCTGGTCGTCTCGATCGCCAAGCACTACATCAACCGCGGCGTGGTGCTGCTCGACCTGATCGAGGAAGGCAATATCGGCCTGATGCGCGCGATCGACAAGTTCGAGCCGGAGCGCGGCTTCCGGTTCTCGACCTACGCGACCTGGTGGATTCGCCAGAGCATCGAGCGCGCGATCATGAACCAGGCGCGCACGGTGCGCCTGCCGGTGCACATGGTGCGTGAACTCAATGGCGTGCTGCGGGCCAAGTACCACCTCGAGGCGCAAACCCGCAACGGCAAGGACGCCTCGAGCGAGGACATCGCCAGCCTGATCGGCCGCCCGGTCGAAGAGGTGCAGGATATCCTGATGCTGTCCGAGCATCCCACCTCGCTCGACGCGCCACTGGATAACGATCCGCAATCGAGCCTGATGGACGTGCTGCCCGACGATGGCGAGAGCAGCCCCGACGCCCACGCCGAGCAGCAGGAGGCCGCAGTGCTGGTGCGCGACTGGCTGGCGCGACTGCCGGACAAGCAGCGGCTGGTCGTCACGCGCCGCTTTGGCCTGGACAATGACGAGCCGGCCACGCTCGAGACGCTGGCCGACGAGCTGGGCGTCACGCGCGAGCGGGTGCGCCAGATCCAGCAGGAAGCGCTCGTCAAGCTCAAGCGGGCGATGGCGGCGCGCGGCGTTCACCGCGATTCGCTGCTGTAGCGGGGCTGGGGCTGCTGGTAGCGCCTCATCCGTTTCCTTGCTATCATGCGCCGCCTGTACGGCCGCGCTGCCAGCGCATCCTCCTCCCGACGTTCACTCCTTTCTGATCGCCCATGCACGACATTTTCATCGACATCAAATCCCTCGACATGGACGGGCGCGGCGTTGGCCACCTCGAGAACGCCGACGGTTCGCCCGGTAAAGTGGTCTTCGTCGAAGGCGCGCTGCTGGGCGAACGCGTCAGCTATGAACTGCTGAAGAAAAAGAAGAACTGGGAAGCGGGCCGCATGGTTGCTCTGCAGCGCGCATCCTCGATGCGGGTGGAGCCGAAATGCATCCACTTCGGTGACTGCGGCGGCTGCTCGATGCAGCACCTGGAGCCGGGCGCGCAGGTGGCGATGAAACAGCGCGTGCTCGAAGATAACCTCAAGCACATCGCCAAGGTGAGGGCCGACACCATCCTGCGGCCGATGTACGGGCCGACCTGGGATTATCGCTACCGCGCGCGCCTGTCGGTGCGTAACGTGCCGAAGAAAAACACGGTGATGGTGGGCTTCCACGAGAAATCCTCGGCGCTGGTGGCCGACATCGTCACCTGCGAAATCCTGCCCGACCACGTCGCGCGCCTGATCGTGCCGCTGCGCGAACTGATCGCGGCGCTGTCCGTGATCGACCACGTGCCGCAGATCGAGCTGGCGATCGGCGAAGAATCGACGGTGCTGGTGCTGCGCATCATGGCGCCGCTGAGCCGCCAGGACGAAACGCTGCTCAAGGCGTTTGCCGACACCTGGAAGATCCACTGGTGGCTGCAGCCGAAGGGCCCCGATTCAGCGCATCCGTACTATCCGCTGGGCACCGACCTGTACTACACGCTGCCCGAGTTCGGCATCCGCATGCCCTTCAAGCCAACCGACTTCACCCAGGTCAACCACCAGATCAACCGCGTGCTGGTCTCGAAGGCGCTGCGCCTGCTGGAGGTGCAACCGACCGACCGCGTGGCCGACCTGTTCTGCGGCCTGGGCAACTTCACGCTGCCACTGGCAACCCAGGCGCGCGAGGTCGTCGGCATCGAGGGCAGCACGGCGCTGACCGAGCGCGCACTGGACAATGCCCGCGCCAACGGCCTGGCCGCGAAAACGTCGTTCTCGACCCGCAACCTGTTCGACATCACGAAAGAAGACCTGGTGGCGCTGGGCCGCTTCGACCGCATGCTGATCGACCCGCCACGCGATGGCGCCATGGCACTGGCGCAAGCGCTGGCCGAGCTGCGCACGACCCACGAGCACCTGATGCCGCAGCGGATCGTGTACGTCTCGTGCAGCCCGTCGACACTGGCGCGCGACGCCGGCATCCTGGTCCACGAAGCAGGCTATGTGATGACCAAAGCAGGCGTCGTGAACATGTTCCCGCACACCTCGCACGTAGAATCGATCGGCGTATTCGAACTGGGCGAAAAGCCAACCCCGGCAGAAGAGTGGACCTGAAAAGCCGGGGTCAGGTCTGACATTTGGACACGAGCTCGGATGCAAAGCCGGGGTCAGGTCTGACATTTGGACACGAGCTCGACAGTGGGCGGTGGAGGCTAGCCGGCATCGGGCCATGCTGATTATGAGCGAGACACCGTTGGAGATTGCTAAGGCTGAGGTCGTGTCTGAATGTCAGACCTGACCCCGGCTGTGGAGGTGGTCAAGGCTGAGGTCGTGTCCGAATGTCAGACCTGACCCCGGCTTTTGGTAAAGAAGTGGGTGAAAAAAAACCGGCCAGTGGCCGGTTTTTTTCGTGCGAAGGACGATCAGTCGTCGCCGCCCACGATGCCCAGCAGGCGCAGCAGGCTGGAGAAGATGTTGAAGACGTTCAGGTAGATCGACAGCGTGGCGGTGACGTAGTTGGTTTCGCCGCCGTTGACGATGCGCTGCACGTCATACAGGATGAAGGCCGAGAAGATACCGATCGCCAGGATCGAGATCACGATCGACAGCACCGACATCTGCAGGAAGATGTTGGCGACGACTGCCAGCAGCAGCACGACGACGCCGGCCATCAGCCAGCTGCCCATGCCCGAGAAATCGCGCTTGGTGGTGGTGGCGATGCTGGCCATCACGGCGAACACGATCGCGGTACCACCGAAGGCGGTCATGATCAGGCTGCCACCGTTCGAATAGTTCAGCGTGTGCGTCAGCAGCGGGGCCAGCATCAGGCCCATGAAGAACGTGAAGCCCAGCAGCAGGGCAACGCCCAGGCCCGAGTCCTTGTTCTTTTCAATCGCCCACATGAAGCCGAACGCCACGGCCATAAAGATCACGAAGCCGAGGATGCCGCTGAACAGCGCCACACCCATGGACACGCCAAGGAAGGCGCCTGCCACGGTCGGGATCATCGACAGCGCCAGCAACCAGTAAGTATTGCGTAGCACGCGGTTACGCGAGGCCTGGCCACCTTTGGTCAGGTCGATGGTACTTTGGGTACTAGGATACATAGTGCCTCCGGAGAAATGAATAACTGCAGGTACTGTACAGCAACTACTGATCATCCTATAACACGCAGCTTAAACGAGCATGAAGGTTGACAAAGAAGCTGGACGTAAGTTTGCCGCCACTGTACCACCTTGCCGACCGCCACCGCAATATGAGCTTTTCGGGTCGGATATGGTAAAATTGAAGGTTAATTGAGTCCCAAAGTTTGTTTACATCGCTCAGTTCTAAACCTTTCATTTTATTGGAGTTTTCTCATGGCAATCGAACGCACCCTGTCCATCATCAAGCCTGACGCAGTTGCAAAAAACGTGATCGGCAAAATCTACAGCCGTTTCGAAGAAGCTGGCCTGAAGATCGTCGCTGCACGCATGGTGCAACTGTCGCGCGCTGAAGCCGAAGGCTTCTACGCTGTGCACGCTGCTCGTCCATTCTTCAAGGACCTGGTCGACTTCATGATCTCGGGTCCAGTCATGGTCACCGCCCTCGAAGGCGAAGGCGCGATCCTGAAAAACCGCGACCTGATGGGTGCAACCGATCCAAAGAAAGCTGACGCCGGCACCATCCGCGCTGACTTCGCTGACTCGATCGATGCCAACGCTGTTCACGGTTCGGACGCTGCCGAAACCGCTGCTGTGGAAATCGCTTACTACTTCCCTGCACTGAACGTCTACTCGCGTTAATTAGTAAGGGGGAGCGCAGTCCGGGCGCGCCCCGGAGCATTCTCCCCGGACTAATGCAATGAGTAACCCGCTCGCCTGCGGCCAAGGGCTGACGCGAGCGGGTGCTGAAACTGAGGAATTTTTGCCATGACGACGCTCACCAACCTGCTGGACCTCGATCCCGCGCAACTCGTCGCTTATTGCGCCGACTTGGGTGAGAAGCCGTTCCGCGCCAAGCAACTCCAACGCTGGATTCACCAGTTTGGCGCCGCGGACTTCGACAGCATGACCGACCTGGCCAAATCGCTGCGTGAAAAGTTGCGCACGCGCGCCGAAGTGCGCGCGCCAGCCATCGTCAGCGACAACACGTCCACCGACGGCACGCGCAAGTGGCTGGTCGACGTCGGCAATGGCAATGCGGTCGAAACCGTGTTCATCCCGGAAGAAAACCGCGGCACGCTGTGCATCTCCACGCAAGCCGGCTGCGCCGTCAACTGCCGCTTCTGCTCGACGGGTAAGCAGGGCTTCAACCGTAACCTCACAGTTGCCGAAATTATCGGCCAGCTGTGGATGGCAGAGTTCGAGTTGCGTCGCACCAAAGGCATCGAGCCAGGCCCAAAGGGCGAACGCCAGATCACGAATGTGGTGATGATGGGCATGGGCGAGCCGCTGCTGAACTACGAACCCACTGTTACCGCGCTCAAGCTGATGCTCGACGATAACGCCTACGGCCTGTCGCGCCGCCGCGTTACCCTGTCGACCTCGGGCGTGGTGCCGAACATCGACAAACTGTCGCAGGACGTGCCGGTGGCCATGGCCGTGTCGCTGCACGCGTCGAACGATGCGCTGCGCGATATCCTGGTGCCACTGAACAAAAAATACCCGCTGCGCGAACTGATGGCCGCCTGCAAGCGCTATCTCGAGTTTGCGCCACGCGACTTCATCACTTTTGAATACTGCATGCTCGACGGTTTCAACGACAGCGACGAGCACGCTCGCGAACTGATCGCACTGGTCAACGACCCCGTCGTCGGCGTGAACTGCAAGTTCAACCTGATTCCGTTCAATCCGTTCCCCGAGTCCGGCCTGTTCCGCTCCAAGAATCCCCGCATCAAGGCATTTGCCCAGGTGCTGATGGATGCCGGCATCGTCACCACCGTGCGCAAGACGCGCGGCGACGATATCGACGCCGCCTGCGGCCAGCTGGCCGGTGAGGTCAAGGACCGCACCCGGGTAGTCGAGCGCATGGAGAAAATGGCCGAGTACCAGAAAAAGTTCGGCGCCGACTTCGGGCGCATCGTGGAGATCCCGACCTGATGAAGCTTGCCGCCGCCGCGCTTGCACTCGCCTCGACCCTGACCCTGCTGGCCGGATGCGCCAGCAACGCGGGCAGCGGCTCCGGCACCACCGGCGAGCTCAAGACGGCGTCGGACCAGACGGCGGGCGAGAAGCGTGCGTCGATCCGCATTCAACTGGCGGTCGGTTATTACCAGCAGGGCAAGTACGAGATCGCGCTCGACGAAATCAAGAAGGCGCTGGCGGCCGATGCGGCCTATGCCGATGCGTACGGTTTGCGCGCGCTGGTCTACACGTCGATGGGCCAGTATCCGCTGGCCGAAGAGAATTACCAGCAGGCGCTGCGCCTGCGCCCGAATGACCCCGAGTTTTCAAACAACTTCGGTTCGTTCCTCTGCCAGTCGGTCAACCGTCCGGCCGAGGCAATGCGTTATTTCGATGCTGCACTGAAGAATCCCACGTACCAGACGCCGCTCAGTGCGCTGGTGAATGCGGGCGTGTGCAGCATCAAGAACCGGAACAACGATGCGGCCGAGCGCTATCTGCTCGAAGCCTTGCGTCTGAACCCCGGCCTGCCGACGGTCAATACCGGATTGGCGCGGGTGTACTACGAGCGGCGCGACCTTGAGCGCGCCGGTTTTTTCATCAACCGCCTGCTCGAGACAGCAAAGCTCGAGACGCTGTCGGCCGATGCGCTGTGGCTTGCCATGCGCATCGGTCGCAAGGCGGGTGACCGGACTCATGAAGCGTCGCTGGCGGCCCAGCTGCGGCGCCGCTTCCCCGGTTCGCCCGAATACGCAGCGTTCGAGCGCGGGGCGTTTGATGAGTAAAGAAGAACAAGGACAAGGACAAGGACAATGAACGAGCAAGCAGACCAGCCAGCCGCACCGGGCAACGCGTCCGGCATCCCTGGCAAGACCCTGCAATCCCAGCGCGAGACGATGGGCTGGAGCGTCGAGCAGGTTGCCGACCAGCTCAAGCTGGCACCGCGCCAGGTGCTGGCGCTGGAAGCGGGCGATTACGCCTCGCTGCCCAGCCCGGCCGTCACGCGCGGTTTCGTGCGCGCCTACGCGAAGCTGCTGCGCATCGACGCAGCGCCACTGGTGTCGATGATCGAACTGAACATGCCGCCGGAAGCCCGCGCCGGCGCCCAGTCGGCGATGGCAGCGTCGCGCCGCGAACAGAAGCCGGCTGCGTTCTCGGAAACCCGGTTCCCGATCAACGGCAAGCGTCGCAGCCTGCCGCTGGGCTGGATCGCCGCCGTGGTCATCGTGGCCGGCGCGGCTGTTGCTGCATGGCAGTTCAACCTGATACCAAGCCTGAACCGTGATGTCGAATCGGGCGATACGATGGTGCTCGAGAATCCGGCTGCCGGCGTCGTGGCGCCGGGCACTGCTGCGCCAGTCCAGCAAGGCCTGATCAATCCATCGGTGCCGCTCATTTCGGTGCCGTCGCCATCGAGCCAGGGTACGGCCCCGGCCGGTGCGCCAACGACGACGACACCAACCACGCCGGCCGCACCGGCTGCGGCGCCTGCCGCGGCGCCGGTCACTGCGCCGGCTACCGCCACGCCGGCACCAGTCGCTGCAGCGCCCGCTGCCGCAGCACCGGCCACCGCCGGCGCCAATACCCTGGTGCTGAACGTGCGCGCCGATTCGTGGATCGAAGTGCGCCCGAGCGGCGGCGGTCGTCCGCTGATCTCGCGCCTGGTCAAGGCCGGCAGCACCGAAACGGTTGAGGTCGCTGGTCCCGTCAACCTGGTCGTCGGCGTGCCGGGCGCCGTGACCGCGACGCTGCGCGGCGCCGACGTCCCGCTGCCACAGCAGCCGGGCAAGACCATCGCACGCGTGGCCCTGAAATAAGCTGAATCTCGCTGGAACCAACATGAATTCCTTGAACGAAACCCCTGTCCCCGAGTTTGCATCGGCCGCCGCCATTCCGTCGGGCCCGATGGCCCGCCGCGCCAGCCGCAAGGTCCTGGTCGCGCACGGTGCGCGCCAGGTGTGGGTCGGCGGCGACGCGCCCGTCGTCATCCAGTCGATGACCAATACCGATACCGCCGATGCGATCGGCACTGCGATCCAGATCAAGGAGCTGGCACGTGCCGGCTCCGAGATCGTGCGCATCACCGTGAACACGCCGGAAGCTGCGGCTGCCGTGCCGGCGATCCGCGCCCAGCTCGACCGTATGGAAGTCGATGTGCCGCTGGTCGGCGACTTCCACTACAACGGCCACCTGCTGCTGCGCGATTATCCCGAGTGCGCGCAGGCGCTGTCGAAATACCGCATCAATCCGGGCAATGTGGGGCAGGGCGCCAAGCGCGACACCCAGTTCGCCCAGATGATCGAGATCGCCGCCAAGTACGACAAGCCGGTACGCATCGGCGTGAACTGGGGCAGTCTGGACCAGTCGCTGCTGGCGCGCATCATGGACGAGAACGCCTTGCGCGCCAATCCATGGTCGGCGCAGGCCGTCATGTATGAAGCGTTGATCACGTCGGCCATCGAAAACGCCATCCGCGCCGAAGAAGTGGGCCTGGCGCGCGACAAGATCATCCTGTCGTGCAAGGTCTCGGGCGTGCAGGACCTGATCGCCGTCTACCGCGAACTGGCCCGCCGCTGCGACTACCCGCTGCACCTGGGCCTGACCGAGGCTGGCATGGGCAGCAAGGGCATTGTCGCCTCGACCGCCGCGCTGTCGGTGCTGCTGCAAGAGGGCATCGGCGACACGATCCGCATTTCGCTCACCCCCGAGCCGGGCGGCGACCGCACGCGCGAAGTCATCGTCGGCCAGGAAATCCTGCAGACGATGGGCCTGCGCAAGTTCACGCCGATGGTCATTGCGTGCCCGGGTTGCGGCCGCACGACGTCGACCGTGTTCCAGGAGCTGGCAGACAATATCCAGACCTTCCTGCGCGACCAGATGCCGGAATGGAAAAAGACCTACCCGGGCGTGGAAGGCATGAACGTGGCCGTGATGGGTTGCATCGTCAACGGTCCGGGCGAATCGAAGCACGCGAACATCGGCATCAGCCTGCCGGGCACGGGCGAATCGACGGCGGCGCCGGTGTTTGTCGACGGCCAGAAGTTTGCCACGCTGCGCGGCGAGCGGATCGTCGAAGAGTTCCAGACGATCGTGCTCGATTACGTGAAGAAGAATTACAGCCGCGAGTCGGTGACTGAATGATACGTAGGGTGGACGGCTTGGCCGTCCACGCGTTCAACCGGTGCATGCGCTGCTGGAACGCGTGGACGGCATAGCCGTCCACCCTACCCGAAGAATTGGTTCAGGCAGTATCGCAACGTTTGAACGCAAAAAAGAGTTAACAGAAATGTCCAAACCAGAAAAAATCGTCGCCATCAAAGGCATGAACGACATCCTGCCCAGCGATGCACCGCTGTGGGAATTGTTCGAGAACACCACTGAAACGATCCTGAAAAGCTACGGCTATCAGAAGATCGTCACGCCGATCGTCGAGCAGACAAGCCTGTTCTCGCGCGCCATCGGCGCCGTGACCGATATCGTCGAAAAAGAAATGTACTCGTTCGAAGATTCGATGAACGGCGACCAGCTCACGCTGCGTCCGGAAGGCACCGCCAGCGTCGTGCGTGCCGTGCTCGAGCACAATCTGGTCTACGACGGCCCGCGCCGTCTGTGGTACAAGGGCCCGATGTTCCGTCACGAGCGTCCGCAGCGTGGCCGCTATCGCCAGTTCTTCCAGTTCGGTGCCGAAGCCATCGGTTTTTCGGGCCCGGACATCGACGCCGAGCTGATCATGATGTGCCGCCGCCTGTGGGATGACCTGGGCATCGAAAACGTTCGCCTCGAACTGAATTCGATCGGCAATGCCGAAGAGCGCCAGCGTCACCGCGCCGACCTGATCGCCTACCTCGAGCAGCACGACAGCATCCTGGACGCCGAAGCCAAGCGCCGCCTGCACAGCAATCCGCTGCGCATCCTCGACACCAAGAACCCGGCGATGCAAGAGATGGTCAACGCGGCCCCGCGCCTGCTGGACTACCTGGGCGAAGAATCGCTGGCGCACTTCAACGGCGTCAAATTCCTGCTGGACCAGAACGCGGTGCAGTACACCGTGAACCCGCGCCTGGTGCGCGGCCTGGACTATTACAACCGCACCGTGTTCGAGTGGGTCACCGATGCGCTCGGCTCGCAGGGCACGATCTGCGCCGGCGGGCGCTACGATCCGCTGGTCGAAACGTTCGGCGGCAAGGCCACGCCGGCCGTCGGTTTCGCGATGGGCATGGAGCGTATCATCGAGCTGATGAAGGCGATGGGCGAGCCGGCCGAGCCGAACCAATGTGACGTCTACATGGTCCATCAGGGCGAGAAGGCGCAGCTGCAAGCCTTCATCCTGGCCGAGCGCATTCGGGATGCCGGGCTGGATGTTGTGTTACATTGCGCAACGCCGTCGGGCGCCGGCAGCTTCAAGAGCCAGATGAAGAAGGCGGACGGGTCCGGCGCGGCGTTTGCCGTGATCATCGGCGACCACGAAGTGGCCAACGAAACCGCTGCCGTCAAGACGATGCGCGGCGAGATCGGCGAGCAGCAGCAGAGCACCGTGCCGTTCCTGGAAGTGGTCGACTACCTGGTCGACCAGATCACCGGCGCGCACGTGCATGACGAACACTGCGGGCACGATCACGACCACGCGCACAAGCATTAACACCCGTCGTACCCCGCAAACCATTCAACCACTACAAGAACACGCACATGGCATACGATCACCAAGAGCAGGAACAGCTTGATTCCTTCAAGGCGTTCTGGTCGAAATACGGCAACATCATTGTCTGGGTCCTGATCCTGGCGCTCGGCTCGTTCGCCGGCTGGAATTTCTGGAAGACCCACCAGGCCAACAAGTCGATCGAAGCTTCGGCGCTGTACGACGAACTGCAGACGTCGCTGCTGGCCAATGACAACGCCAAGGTCCAGCGGATCGCCGGCGACATCCGCACCAAGTACGAAAGCTCGCCGTACACGCAGATGGCAGCGCTGGCCGCGGCCAAGACGGCGTTCGAAGCAAACGACCTCAAGACTGCCAAGGCCCAGCTGCAATGGGCGGCCGACAACGGGAACGATGAATACAAGTCGATCGCCAAGCTGCGCCTGGCGGGTGTGCTGCTCGATGAAAAAGCGTTCGACGAGGCATTGAAAGTCCTGAACAGTACCTTCCTGCCGCAGTTCACGGCCGAAGTGAACGACCGCAAGGGCGATGTACTGGTTGGCCAGAACAAGCTGAACGAAGCACGCGCTGCGTACGTCGCCGCCCTGGCCGCGATGGATGCTGCCAGCCCGGCTCGTCAACTGGTGCAGGTCAAGCTCGAAGCCATTGGCGGTACCGTGCCGGCAGACAAGAACACGGCAACGACGTCAGCCGCAGACCAGAAAGCGGCTGCGTAAATTTTTCGCATGAGATGGCCCGCGTCCGCCTTCGAGCGGCCGCGGGCTTTGCGTCCTTTATAGTCCAGGAACAAGGTAGAACATAATGCGTATTAGCAGCAAGCTTGTTGGCGTCGGCGTACTGGCCCTGATGACGGGTTGCTCGACCCTCAATTCGCTCAATCCATTTGCATCCGACAAGAAGGGCGATCAACCCGCCAAGCTCGTCGAACTCAAGGGCAGCATGGCCGTGCGCACTGCATGGAAACTCGACATCGGCAAGGCCAAGGGCTACCAGTTCTCGCCTGCGCTGACCGGCGACACGCTCGTCGTGGCCGCAGCCGATGGCGCCATCGCGCGCGTCGATGCCGCCACCGGCAAGCAGCTGTGGCGCGTCAAGGCCGACAGTGACCTGTCGGCAGGCGTGGGCACGGATGGCAACCTGATCGTCGTCGGTGGCGAGAAGGGCATCCTGATGGGCTACAACATGGACGGCAAGCTGCTCTGGAAAACGCAGCTGTCGAGCGAGATCCTGTCGGCACCGGTCGTGTCGCAAGGCATCGTCGTTGCCCGTTCGATCGACAACCGCATCGTCGGTGTCGATGCGACCGATGGCAGCAAGAAATGGACCGTGCAGAAGGTCGCGCCGCCGCTGACGCTGCGCAACGCACCGGGCATGATCGTGGCCGGCACCGACGTCATCGTCGCCCAGCCAGGCGGCAAGCTGTCCGCGCTGATCATGGCGACCGGCGCACCGCGCTGGGACGTCGAGGTCGGCATCTCGCGCGGCGCGACCGAACTGGAGCGCGTTACCGATATCGGCGGCGCCCCGGTGCTGTTCGAGAACGAGGTGTGCGCCGCATCCTATCAGGGACGCGTAGGCTGCTTTGACCTGGTGACCGGTTCGGCGCGCTGGACGCGCGACCTGTCTTCCAGCGTCGGCGTCGCCGTCGACCAATTGTTCGTGTTCGCACCGGACGACAAGGGAGCACTCAATGCATTCACCCGCGACACGGGCGCCAGCAGCTGGAAGAACGACAAACTGTCGTTCCGCCGCCTGTCGACCCCGCTGTCGTATGGCCGCGCCGTCGCGGTTGGCGATTACGAAGGCTACGTGCACTTCCTGTCGCGCGAAGATGGCTCTTTCCTGGCGCGCGCCGCAACCGACGGGAGCCCGATCGTGGGCACGCCGCTGGTGGCCGGCACAAACCTGATTTTTCAAACACAAAACGGAACTGTGACCGCCATCGCGGTCGAATAAGAAAACATGAAGCCGGTAATCGCACTCGTAGGTCGACCCAACGTCGGGAAATCGACCTTATTTAACCGCATGACCCGTTCGCGCGACGCGTTGGTGGCCGACATGCCAGGCCTGACGCGCGACCGCCACTACGGCGAAGGCCGCATTGGCGAACGACCATTCCTGGTCATTGACACGGGCGGTTTCGAGCCGGTCGCCAAAGAAGGCATCATGCATGAAATGGCGCTGCAAACGCGCCAGGCCGTCGCCGAAGCCGACGTGGTCGTGTTCATCGTCGACGGTCGTCAGGGCCTGACCCCGCACGACAAGACCATCACCGATTTCCTGCGCAAGAGCGGCCGCAAGGTCATGCTCGTCGTGAATAAATCCGAAGGCATGAAGTACACGGCCGTCACCGCCGACTTCTATGAACTCGGCATGGGCGACCCGTACGTCATTTCGGCCGCCCACGGCGACGGCGTGACCGACCTCGTGGTCGAGGCGCTCGACGCCGCGTTCGCCGCGCGGCCGGACGAACCGGCCGAACTCGAGCACGTCGACCATGGCATCAAGATCGCCATCGTCGGCCGCCCGAACGTGGGCAAGTCGACCCTGATCAACACGCTGGTCGGCGAGCAGCGCGTGATCGCCTTCGACATGCCGGGCACCACGCGCGACTCGATCGAAGTGCCGTTCGAACGCGACGGCAAGAAGTTCACGCTGATCGACACCGCGGGTATCCGCCGTCGCGGCAAGATTTTTGAAGCCATCGAGAAATTCTCGGTCGTCAAGACGATGCAGTCGATCGCCGACGCCAACGTCGTCGTGCTGCTGCTCGACGCCCAGCAAGACATCTCGGAACAAGACGCGCACATCGCCGGCTTTATCCTGGAGTCGGGCAGGGCGCTGGTCGTGGCCGTCAACAAATGGGATGGTCTCAAGACCGACGAGCGCGACGAAGTCAAGATCGACCTCGACCGCAAACTCGATTTCCTCAGCTTCGCCAACACGCACTTCGTCTCGGCACTGCGCGGCACGGGCATCACGCAACTGATGAAATCGGTCGAGTCGGCCTACGCTGCTGCCACCGCCAACCTGTCGACGCCGCGCCTGACGCGCGCGCTGCAAGAGGCCGTCGAGAAGCAGGAGCCGAAACGCAAGGGCTCGGGCCGTCCCAAGATGCGCTACGCCCACCAGGGTGGCCAGAACCCGCCGATCATCGTCATCCACGGCAATGCCCTGGACGGGATCAGCGAGCCGTACAAGCGCTATCTCGAGAAGCATTTCCGCGAGACGTTCAGCCTGGTCGGCACCCCGCTGCGGATCGAGCTGCGCAGTGGCAAAAACCCGTTCGCGAAGCCGTAGCAGTACGACAAAAAGTGGCGAAACAGGTTACAGTAGTTCAGGGCCGCATTCGCTTTGGCAGAATATGGCCTCACCCATGTGGCATGACTACTTGAAAATCGGCAAATCGCCTCAAACTTTTAACTACAACAACATCACGGAGCTGTTATGAGCAACAAAGGGCAACTGTTACAAGACCCATTCCTCAACGCCTTGCGCAAGGAACACGTCCCTGTCTCGATCTACCTGGTCAACGGTATCAAGCTGCAGGGTCATATCGAATCCTTCGACCAATACGTCGTTTTGCTTCGCAACACCGTGACCCAGATGGTCTATAAACACGCCATCTCCACCGTCGTGCCGGCCCGCGCCGTCAACCTCAATCTTGACTCCAGCGAAGCCGAGTAAGGCCGATGGCTGACGCCCCTGGCACGCCGCTCATGCGCGCAGCCCTGGTCGGCATCGACTTCGGGACTGGCGACTTCAACGCCAGTCTCGAAGAGTTGTCCCTGCTTGCACGCTCCGCTGGCGCCGACCCGATCACCACGATCACGGCCAAGCGCTCGAGCCCCGATCCCGCACTCTTCATCGGCAGCGGCAAAGCCGATGAAATCGCCCTCGACGCCAAGGCACTCGGCGTCGACATCGTCATCTTCAATCACGCACTCTCGCCTGCCCAGCAGCGTAACCTCGAGCGTCGTCTCGAATTACGCGTCGTCGACCGTACCAGCCTGATCCTCGACATCTTTGCGCAGCGCGCCAAGAGCCACGAGGGCAAGCTGCAGGTCGAGCTGGCGCAGTTGCAGCACCTTGCCACGCGCCTGATTCGCGGCTGGACCCACCTCGAACGGCAAAAGGGTGGTATCGGCCTGCGCGGCCCGGGTGAAACCCAGCTCGAGACCGACCGCCGGCTGATCGGCGAGCGGGTCAAGGCATTGCGCGCGCGCCTGACCAAGCTGCGCAAGCAGCACGAAACGCAGCGCCGCCAGCGCGGCCGCAACAACACGTTCTCCGTCTCGCTGGTGGGCTACACCAACGCCGGCAAGTCGACGCTGTTCAATGCGCTGACCAAGGCCGGCGTGTATGTGGCGAACCAGCTGTTCGCCACGCTGGACACGACCAGTCGCCGCATGTACCTGGGCGACGACGTCGGCAGTGTCGTGATCTCTGACACCGTCGGCTTCGTGCGCGACTTGCCGCACCAGCTGGTGGCGGCATTCCGCGCCACGCTCGAAGAGACGATCCACGCCGATCTGCTGCTGCACGTGGTCGACAGTGCGTCGCCGACGCGCATGGAGCAGGTGGAGCAGGTCAACGAGGTATTGCGCGAGATCGGCGCCGATCATGTTCCCCAAATCCTGGTCTGGAACAAGATCGATGCAGCGGGCCTGGAGCCCGAAGTCGAGCGTGATGAGTATGATAAGATCAACCGGGTGTTCATCAGTGCCCATAGCGGTGCCGGCCTGGATCTGCTGCGTTCGGCGATCGCCGAAACGGCCCGGTCCGCGCCTGGCCAAAGCTACCGGAACGCCCCGGAAAACGAAGAACAGGACGACGCTTTCGAGCTCGCCGGGGACGACGCGTCGGTGGACGCCCTCTCCGGCGCGCTACCCGAAGGTCCTGCCGACCATCTGCCAACTTCCACCCTTGTCGGGCCACGCTAAGCCTATGTTTGTTTCCATACTAAAAAGATTCGGCGTCAAATTGTCGCTGAACGACCCACGCTGGGGCCGCAACCCAGAAGATGACCGCAAGGCCCAGGACGGTCGCCGTCCGGGCGATGGTCCTCCCGACCTCGACCAGATGTGGCGCGATTTCAATGCGCGTCTCAACAAGATGTTCGGCAACCGTGGCAACAACAACGGCGGCGGTGACAGCGGTGGTCCGAATCACGAAATGCGCGGCGCGGGCATCGGTGCCGGCGTCATTGCCATCATCGTCGGCTTCATCTGGCTGGCCTCCGGTGCGTTCATCGTGCAAGAGGGTAAGACGGCCGTGGTCACGACGTTCGGCCAGTTGAGCCACACGACCACGCCAGGCTTCAACTGGCGCTGGCCGTACCCGATCCAGGCGCACGAGATCGTCGACGTGTCGACGATCCGTACCGCCGAGATCGGCTACCGCGGCACCGCGACCAACAAGCAATCGCAGGAGTCGCTGATGCTGACCGACGATGAAAACATCGTCGACATCCAGTTTGCCGTTCAGTACACGCTGAAAGACCCGGTCGCCTGGGTGTTCAACAACCGCGACCAGGACGACACCGTGCGCCAGGCTGCCGAGACGGCGATCCGCGAAGTGGTCGGTCGCAGCAAGATGGACTTCGTCCTGTACGAAGGCCGCGAAAAAGTCGCGGCCGACGTCCAGGCGCTGATCCAGACGATCACCGACCGCTACAAGCTGGGCGCGCTGATCAGCAACGTGACGATGCAGGGCGTGCAACCGCCGGAGCAGGTGCAGAACGCGTTCGATGACGCCGTACGCGCCAGCCAGGACCGTGCCCGTGCCCGCAACGAAGGCGAAGCGTATGCCAACCAGGTGATCCCGGCCGCGCGCGGCCAGGCGTTCCGCCTGCAGCAGGACGCCGAAGCGTATCGCTCGATGGTGGTTGAAAACGCGACCGGTAATGCGTCGCGCTTCGATCAGGTCGTCGCTGCCTACGCCAAGGCGCCGGGCGTGACCCGTGACCGCATGTATGTCGACACGATGCAGCAGATCTTCTCCAGCACCACCAAGGTGATGATCGACTCGCGTGCCAACAACAACATGCTGTACCTGCCGCTCGACAAGCTGATGCAGCAGGTTGCGGCCAACGATGCCCAGGTCGGCAGCAAGTCGGGTCCGGTGCAGGTGCCAAGCACTGCCCAGCCGGCCGAAGTGACCCAGGCCCTGGAAGCGGTGCGCCAGCGTGATGAGCGCAGCCGTGATTCCTCACGTGATCGGGAGACCCGTTAATGAACCGCCTCGTTACCATCTTCGTGGCCGGCTTCATCGCACTGATGCTGCTGTCGTCCACCATCTTCGTCGTCGACCAGCGCCGCTATGCGATCGTGTTTGCGCTCGGCCAGGTCAAGGAAGTGATCGACACGCCGGGCCTGCACTTCAAATTGCCGCCACCGTTCCAGAACGTGGTCTACATGGACAAGCGTATCCTGACGCTCGACACGCCTGACGTGAACCGCTTCATCACGTCCGAGAAGAGCAACGTGTTGGTCGATTCGTTCATCAAGTGGCGCATCAGCGATCCGCGCCTGTACTACGTCAGTTTTGCGGGCGATGAAACGCGCGCGCAGAACCGGCTGTCGCAGATCATCAAGGCAGCACTGAGCGACGAGATCACCAAGCGCACCGTGCGTGAAGTGATTTCGGGCCAGCGTGCAGCCGTGATGGCAGCGGTGCAGGCCAAGCTCGTCGCCGAAGCCAAGGAAGTCGGCATAGGCATCGTCGACGTGCGCCTCAAACGCGTCGAGTACACCGAGCAGAACATCAATTCGGTGTACGAACGGATGCGCGCCGAGCGTGTCCGCGTGGCCAACGAATCGCGTTCGACCGGTGCTGCCGAATCCGAGCAGATCCGCGCCGACGCCGATCGCCAGCGCACCGTGATCATCGCCGAAGCGTTCCGCGACGCTGAAAAAGTCAAGGGTGACGGCGATGCGAAAGCATCGGCGATCTACGCCGAAGCCTTCGGCAAGAACCCGGAATTCGCGCGTTACTACCGTTCGCTGGAAGCCTACCGTGCGAGCTTCAAGGACCGCAGCGATGTCATCGTCGTCGATCCGAGCTCGGAGTTCTTCAAGTACTTCAAGGCACCGGCCGGCAGCGGCAAGTAACACCGTTCCCGCCTGCTGACGGGCGCGGTTGACCAAACTGGGGGAGCAGGGCCATCGGCCTTGCTCCCCCAGTTTCGTTTGCGGCATGCATTGCCGGCGCTGCCGCAGATCGTGGCAGATTATCAACCTTGACCCCCGCCAGTCCCGCTTTCGCTGCCGCAGTCAGACTGTTTTCGGTTAAAATCACCGATTCGGCGTTCGCGTCGTGCGCTGGCACGCCTGTCGTACGACGCTTGCCATTGACTATCCCAAACCCATTACGTCGTTGCCCATGCCGAACTGGCTATTGCCTGAAAATATCGCCGACGTCTTGCCGTCCGAAGCGCGCAAGATCGAAGAGTTGCGCCGACTGATGCTCGACAACTTCCGGCTCTACGGTTACGAACTGGTCATGCCGCCGCTGCTCGAGTATCTCGACTCGCTGCTGGCCGGCGCCGGTGCGGACACCGATCTGAAAACCTTCAAGGTCGTCGACCCGCTGTCTGGCCGCCTGCTCGGCCTGCGCGCCGACATGACCACGCAGGTGGCGCGCATCGACGCGCACTTGCTCAACCGCGACTCGATCACCCGCCTGTGCTACGCCGGCAGCGTGCTGCATACCCGTCCGTCGGGCCTGCATGCGACGCGCGAGCCGATGCAGATCGGCGCCGAGATCTACGGCCACGCGGGCCTCGAAGCCGATGCCGAGATCCAGGAACTGGCGCTTGGTTCGCTGGCCCTGGCCGGTTTCACGAACGTGCGCCTGGACCTGGCCCACGTCGGCGTGCTGCGCGCACTGCTCGACGACGACCCGGCCGCCAAGCGCGACGAGAACCAGCTCTACAGCCTGCTGCGCGCCAAGGATGCGCCGGGCCTGGACGCGATCTCGCAGAATTACTACCCGCAGACCCGCAAGGCGCTGCTGGCCTTGCCGCGCTTGTACGGCAATATCGATGTGCTGGCCGAAGCCCGCGACGCACTTCCGGCGCTGCCGGGCGTGCAGCGCGCGCTGGCCGAGCTGGCAGCGCTGGCCGCCGGTGCGCTGGGCCGCGCCGAGATCGCCATCGATCTGGCCGACCTGCGTGGCTACCAGTACGAAAGCGGCGCCATGTTTGCGCTGTATGTAACGGGCTTGCCGAATGCCGTTGCGCGCGGTGGTCGCTACGACCACGTGGGCGAAGCCTTCGGCCGTGCGCGGCCCGCGACGGGCTTCTCGCTCGACCTGCGCGAACTGGCCCGGCTGTTGCCGATGGCCGAGCGCAAGCATTCCATTCGCGCGCCGTGGGGCAATGCCCCCGAGCTGAAGGAAAAAATCGCTGACCTGCGCAAGGCAGGCGAAGTCGTGATCCAGAGCATGCCGGGTCACGACAATGTTCAGGACGAGTTCGAGTGCGACCGCGTACTCGTCCTCGAAAGTGGAAATTGGATTCTCAAAAACTTAGGTTAAGTGATGTCAAATACTAACGTGGCAAAGAACGTCGTTGTCATCGGCACCCAGTGGGGCGATGAAGGCAAGGGCAAGATCGTCGACTGGCTCACCGACCACGCCGCTGGCGTGGTGCGTTTCCAGGGCGGCCATAACGCTGGTCATACCCTGGTGATCAAGGGCCAGAAAACCGCGCTGCAGCTGATCCCGTCGGGCATCATGCGCGAAGGCGTGGCCTGCTACATCGGTAACGGTGTCGTGGTCTCGGTGCCGGACGTCATGCGCGAAATCGACAAGCTGGCCGCGGCCGGCGTCGAAGTCGTCTCGCGCCTGATGATCTCGGAAGCCTGCCCGATCATCCTGCCGTACCACGTCGCCATCGACAAGGCACGCGAACTCAAGCGTGGCGAGAACAAGATCGGCACCACGGGCAAGGGCATCGGCCCGGCCTACGAAGACAAGGTCGCCCGCCGCGCCATCCGCATCGCCGACCTGCTCAATGCAGAGCGCTTTGCCGAGAAGCTCAAAGAGAACCTCGACTACCACAACCACGTGCTGGTGAACTACCTGGGCGCTGAAGCGATCGACTTCCAGACCACGTTCGACGACGCGATGGCCCTCGTGCCACGCCTGCGTCCGATGGTCGGCGACGTCTCGTCCGCGCTGTACGCGGCGCACAAGGCCGGCGGCAAGCTGCTGTTCGAAGGCGCGCAGGGCTCGCTGCTGGACGTCGACCACGGCACCTATCCGTTCGTCACCTCGTCGAACTGCGTGGCCGGCAATGCCGCCGCCGGCGCCGGCGTCGGTCCGAACATGCTGCACTACATCCTGGGCATCACCAAGGCCTACACCACCCGCGTCGGTTCGGGCCCGTTCCCGGCCGAACTGCCAACCGACGCTGGCGTCGGCGAGCACCTGTCGCGCGTGGGCCACGAGTTCGGCACCGTCACGGGTCGCGCCCGTCGCTGCGGCTGGTTCGATGCCGCGCTCCTGCGCCGCTCGGTCCAGATCAACGGTGTGTCGGGCATGTGCCTGACCAAGCTCGACGTGCTGGACGGCATCGAGTCGCTCAAGCTGTGCACCGGCTACAAGATCGACGGCCGCGCCGTCGACATCTTCCCGGTCGGCGCTGAAGACGCAGCCCGCTGCGAGCCAGTGTACGAAGAGATGCCAGGCTGGACCGAAAGCACCGTCGGCGCCAAGTCGATGGAAGAGCTGCCGGCCAACGCCCGCGCCTACATCCAGCGCATCGAAGAACTGGTCGGCGTGCCGATCGACATGGTCTCGACCGGTCCTGACCGCGAAGAAACGATCGTGCTGCGCCACCCGTTCGCGGCCTAACGACAAAATCTGGAGTTAAAAAAGATGAATTCCCCTGTATCGACGGAAAAAGACCTGTGGGTCTCGTGGGACGAATACCACCGCCTGATCGAGCGCCTGGCGCTGCAAGTGTATGAATCAGGCTGGAAGTTCGACCAGGTGCTGTGCCTGGCGCGCGGCGGTGTGCGTCCGGGCGACGTGTTCTCGCGCATCTTCGATGTGCCGCTGGCGATCCTGTCGACCAGCTCGTACCGCGAAGAAGCCGGCACCAAGCAAGGCGACCTGGACATCTCGAAGTACATGACGATGACCAAAGGTCCGCTGGCTGGCCGCGTGCTGCTGGTCGACGATCTGGCCGACTCGGGTGTCACGCTGCGCAAAGTCAGCCAGCACCTGACCGAGAACTACCCGCAGGTCACTGAAGTCAAATCGGCGGTCATCTGGGTCAAGGGCACGTCGTCGATTCGTCCGGATTATTTCCTGGACGACCTGCCGCACAACCCGTGGATTCACCAGCCGTTCGAAGAGTACGACGGCCTGCGTCCGCATCAGCTGGCGGCCTGGCTGAAGAAATTCGAGAAATAATCGTTCGAGAAATAATCGTTCGAGAAATAACCCGGTCATCATCGACGGGTCGCAGCGGGGACAGGCAGCAGCCTGTCCCCGCTTTTTTATGCCACAGTCGGACGCCGAGAAGCTGTCTATGCAACCATGCCCTCTGGTAAGATTGCAGTTGTTCCATCGTCGGTAAACCCAACAATAACAAGCCATGACCCAAAGCTTCTTCTCGACCTTCATCCTGCTCATCCTTGTGACCGACCCGTTCGGTAACGTGCCGCTGTTCGCCGCCGCCCTGAGAGACACGCCAATCGAGCGCCGCAACCGCATCGTGATCCGCGAGTGCGCGATTGCCTTCGTGCTGCTGCTGGTGTTCATGTTCTTCGGCAAGCACTTCCTCGAAGCGTTGCACCTGAGCCCGATCGCGCTGCGCATCGGCGGCGCGGTGATCCTGTTGATGATCGCGATCCGCATGATCTTCCCGCACCCGGATGGCGTGCTGGGCAAGAGCGAGGGTGGCGAGCCGTTCATCGTGCCGCTGGCGATTCCTGCGCTGGCCGGGCCATCGGCGCTGGCCACCGTGCTGCTGCTGTCGGCCACCAGCTTTACCGAAACGATGGTCCACGTGGCCGCACTGGCGGCGGTGGGCATTGTCTGGCTGGCCGTGTTCCTCAGCGCCGAAAAGCTGCAGCAAAAGCTGGGGCCGCAAGTCATGACGGCCTTCGAGCGTTTGATGGGCCTGATCCTGACGGCCATGGCGGTCGAGATGCTGCTGGGCGGTATCCGCGAGTTTGTCCGGACACTGTAACGTTCACTGCACTCAGCCGTGCGTGAGCCGTGTCGTAATTCTGGCACACTGGCCTTGCGCGATGTGCGCGGATCAACACGAAGCATCATGGGTATGAATCAGGGAATGGAGATGTCGGCGGGCGTGCGGCACGAACCGCTGTTATTCCTCAGCGGTGGCGGCACGATGCGCGCGCTGATGCGCGACCACGACTGGGCTGCCTCGCCACTCGGGCATCCGCGCGACTGGCCACAGCCCTTGCGCACGACCGTCGCGCTGATGCTTGACTCCAAGTTTCCCATGTTCGTCGCCTGGGGCGATGAACTGGGCTTCCTGTACAACGATGCCTACAGCGTGATTCTGGGCGCCAGGCATCCGGCCTCGCTCGGCCTGCGCTTTCGCGATGTGTGGCCGGATATCTGGGACGATGTCGCGCCACTGGTCGCGCGCACGATGGGTGGCGAGTCCATCTACCTCGATCGCTTTCCGCTGACCATGCGCCGCCATGGGTACGACGAAGAAACGTGGTTCCGTTTTTCGTACTCGCCTGTGCGAGGCGATGATGGCCTCGTGGCCGGCATGTTCTGCGCCTGTGTCGAGATTACCGATGAAGTGCTGGCGCAGCGCTATCGCGACGAAGAAAACACGCGCCTGGTCAACCTGTTCGAGGAAGCGCCCGGCATCATTGCCGTGCTGCGTGGCCCGGACCATGTCTTCGAGCTGACCAACCGTTCCTACCTGGCGCTGGTCGGTCACCGCGACCTGATCGGCAAACCGGTGCGCGACGCGTTGCCCGAAGTCCAGGGGCAGGGCTACTTCGAGCTGCTCGACGAGGTGTATCGCAGCGGGCAGTCATTTGTCGGCCATGCCGTGCCGCTACGCGTGCAACGCGAGCCGGATGGGCCGCTCGAAGAATGCTTTCTCGATTTTGTCTACCAGCCGATCCGCGACCAGCAGGGCAGGGTGACGGGTATTTTCGTGGAAGGCAGCGACGTCACCGTGCGCAAGCGCATCGAGGATGAGCTGCGCGAAGCCAACCGCCAGAAGGATGACTTCCTGGCGATGCTCGCGCACGAGCTGCGCAATCCGCTCGCGCCGATCACCACCGCCGCCCAGTTGCTGCAGCGCGGCGAGATGGACACGCCGGGCATTGCGCGCGCCAGTGCAATCATCGCGCGTCAGGCCGGGCACATGACGGCGCTCGTCAACGACTTGCTGGACGTCTCGCGCGTGACGCGCGGGCAGGTCACGATGGCGCAGGAAGCCGTGGCGGTCGAGCCGCTCGTGCAGGAAGCGGTGGAGCAGGTGCGGCCGATGATCGACAGCTGCCACCATGAACTGTTCGTCGACATCGCACCGGGCCTGTATGTGCTGGGCGACCGCACGCGCCTGATCCAGGTGCTGTCCAATATCCTGAACAATGCCGCCAAGTACACGCCTGCCAGAGGCCGCATTGTGCTGAGCGTGCGCATGGAAGGTGGCGATGTGCGCATTGCCGTGCGTGACAATGGCCAGGGCATCGAACCCCCGATGCTGCCGTACATCTTCGACCTGTTCACCCAGGCCGAGCGCACGCCGGACCGTTCACAAGGCGGGCTGGGCCTCGGGCTGGCACTCGTCAAGAGCCTGGTCCAGCTGCATGGTGGCCGGGTGGATGCGCTCAGCGACGGGCTGGACGAGGGCAGCGAATTTGTCGTGTATCTGCCGCTGCTGGAGCCGGCCGTGCCTGTAGCCGCTGCCGAGTCGGCCGTGCCTGCAACGGAAGCGTCGGGCTTGCGCGTGCTGGTGGTCGACGACAACGTCGATGCCGCCGAGATGCTGGCCACGCTGCTGGAAATGAATGGGTATGCCGTCCAGGTCGAGTTCGACGGCGCCAGTGCACTGGCTGCGGCATTGCGCGAGCCGCCCACCGTGGCGCTGCTGGATATTGGCTTGCCCGATATGGATGGCCACGAACTGGCGCGCAGGCTGCGCGCGCAGCCCGCGACGGCAGGGGCGGTGCTGGTGGCGCTGACCGGGTACGGCCAGGCCGAAGACCAGCAGCGTGCACGTGAGGCCGGCTTTGACCATCACATGGTCAAGCCGGCCGATCTGGATAGGTTGCTGACGTTACTGGCCAGCATAAAGCGCTAGGCCGGCAACGCCGCGCTGGCCTTACTTGCCCAGCATCGAAACAACGTTGTCGGCCCCTGGCGCGCCGAACGCCTGCTGCTTGAGCACGTGCAACTGGTCGCGCACCTGCGCGGCTTTCTCGAACTCCAGGTTCTTGGCGTGATCGACCATGAGTTTTTCGAGACGCTTGATCTCCTTGCTGATCTGCTTCTCGCTCATCGATTCGATCTTCGCCGTTTCCTTGGCGTCTTCCAGCACTTCGCGCGCCGCGTTCGGGCTGTACACGCCGTCGATCATTTCCTTGATCTTCTTGTGCACGCCTTTCGGTACGATGCCGTTCTCGAGGTTGAACGCGATCTGCTTGGCGCGGCGGCGTTCGGTTTCGTCGATGGCACGCCGCATCGAATCGGTGACGCGGTCCGCGTACAGGATCGCCACGCCGTTCAGGTTACGCGCCGCGCGGCCGATCGTCTGGATCAGCGAACGCTCGGAGCGCAGGAAACCTTCCTTGTCGGCGTCAAGCACGGCCACCAGCGATACCTCCGGCAAATCGAGGCCCTCGCGCAGCAGGTTGATGCCGACCAGCACATCAAACGTGCCCAGGCGCAGGTCGCGCAGGATTTCCACGCGCTCGACCGTGTCGATATCGCTGTGCAGGTAGCGCACCTTGATGCCGTGGTCGCCCAGGTATTCGGTGAGCTGCTCGGACATGCGCTTGGTCAGCGTCGTCACCAGCACGCGCTCGTCCTTGGCGATGCGGTCGTTGATCTCGCCCATCAGGTCGTCGACCTGCGACAGGGCAGGGCGCACGATGATCATCGGATCGACCAGGCCTGTCGGGCGCACCACTTGTTCAACGACGTTGTCGGCGCGGCCCTGTTCATACTCGGCCGGCGTGGCCGAGACGAAAATCGTCTGGCGCATCTTGCCTTCGAACTCGATGAATTTCAGCGGCCGGTTGTCCAGCGCCGATGGCAGGCGAAAGCCATACTCGACCAGATTTTCCTTGCGCGAACGGTCGCCGTTGTACATCGCGTTGAGCTGGCCGATCATCACGTGCGACTCGTCCATGAACATCAGCGCGTCTTTTGGCAGATAGTCGATCAACGTCGGCGGCGGCTCGCCTGGCATTGCGCCCGACAGGTGGCGCGAATAGTTCTCGATGCCCTTCGTAAAACCGATCTCGGCCATCATTTCGAGGTCGAAACGGGTGCGCTGTTCGAGGCGCTGCTCTTCGATCAGTTTGTTCTGCTGGCGGAATTCTTCGAGGCGGTCGCGCAGCTCGGCCTTGATCGATTCGACTGCGCGCAGCACCGTCGAGCGCGGCGTGACGTAGTGCGAACCCGGATATACGGTAAAGCGCGGGATCTTCTGGCGCACGCGGCCCGTCAGTGGATCGAACAGTTGCAGCGATTCGATCTCGTCGTCGAACATCTCGACGCGGATCGCCAGCTCGGCGTGCTCGGCCGGGAAGATGTCAATCGTGTCGCCACGCACGCGGAACGAGCCGCGCGAGAAATCCATCTCGTTGCGCGTGTACTGCATCTGGATCAGGCGCGCGATGATGTCGCGCTGGGCCACTTTGTCCTTGTGGCGCAGCGTCAGAATCATCTTGTGGTATTCGTTCGGATTACCGATACCGTAGATGGCCGAGACGGTGGCAACGATGACCACGTCGCGCCGCTCCATCAGCGACTTGGTGCACGACAGGCGCATCTGCTCGATGTGCTCGTTGATCGACGAGTCTTTTTCGATGAACAGGTCGCGCTGCGGCACGTAGGCTTCGGGCTGGTAGTAATCGTAGTACGAGACGAAATACTCGACCGCGTTTTGCGGGAAGAATTCGCGGAACTCCGAATACAGCTGGGCCGCCAGCGTTTTGTTCGGCGCAAAGATGATCGCGGGCCGGCCGGCCTGCGCGATCACGTTGGCCATCGTGTAGGTCTTGCCGGAGCCCGTCACGCCCAGCAGCGTCTGGTACATCAGGCCGTCGTCGATGCCTTCCATCAGCCCCTTGATCGCGGTGGGCTGGTCGCCCGCCGGCTCGAACGGCTGGTGCAGTTTGAACGGCGAATCCGGAAACGTGATGACGGTCGGTTCGGGAGAAGTTGCGATGGATAATTCAGCCATGCTTACAGACCTTTGTTAGAATGAGAATCCGCTCGCGGCCCTGCAGGTTCAGGGGCCGCTGTCTATACAATTGCAAACCCCGCCGCTGTCAATCCAGCCAACAAAACCGAGTTTATCAGATGACTTCCACTGCCTCCGCCAGCTTGTTCAGTGCCATTGAAATGGCCCCACGCGACCCGATCCTGGGCATCACCGAAGCCTTCAACGCCGACACGAACACCGCGAAAATCAACCTCGGCGTGGGTGTCTATTATGACGACAAGGGCAAAGTGCCGCTGCTCGAGTGCGTACAGAAAGCGGAAGCGAAACTGATGGAGCAGCCAACGCCGCGAACCTACCTGCCGATCGAAGGTCTGGCAGCGTATGACAAAGCGGTGCAAGAGCTGGTATTTGGTGCCGACAGCCCGGTAATTCAAGAGAAACGCGCGCTGACCGTGCAAGCCATCGGCGGCACCGGTGCCCTCAAGATCGGCGCCGACTTCCTCAAGCGCTTCCTGCCGTCGTCCGACGTCTACATCAGCGACCCGAGCTGGGAAAACCACCGCGCGCTGTTCGAAAGCGCCGGTTTCACGGTGCACAACTACGCGTATTACGACGCGGCTACCCGCGGCGTGAACTTCGATGGCATGCTCGCCGCTTTGACGTCGATGCCGGCAGGTTCCATCGTCGTGCTGCATGCGTGCTGCCACAACCCGACGGGCGCCGACCTGACGCAAGACCAGTGGGACCAGGTGATTGCTGCCGTCCAGGCTGGCAATCTGGTGCCATTCCTCGACATGGCGTACCAGGGCTTTGCCAACGGCATCGATGAAGACGGCGCCGTCGTGCGTCGCTTCGCTGCGACCGGCATGGCGATGCTGGTGTCGAACTCGTTCTCCAAATCGTTCTCGCTGTACGGCGAGCGCGTGGGCGCGCTGTCGATCGTGGCCACCACGAGCGAAGAAGCCACGCGCGTGCTGTCGCAACTCAAGCGCGTCGTTCGCACCAACTACTCGAACCCGCCAACGCATGGCGGCAAGGTTGTCGCCACCGTGCTGGCAACGCCTGAGCTGCGCAAGCTGTGGGAAGAAGAACTGGCCGGCATGCGCGTGCGCATCCGCGAAATGCGTAGCGCGATGGTCGAAAAGCTGAAGGCCAAGGCGCCGGATCACGACTTCGAATTCGTGCGCGAGCAGGTCGGCATGTTCTCGTACTCGGGCCTGACCAAAGAGCAGGTGGGCAAGCTGCGCGACGAATCGATCTACGCCGTGGACACGGGCCGCATCTGCGTGGCGGCGCTCAATTCCACGAACATCGATCGCGTCGTTGACGCCATCGCCAAAGTTCTCTAAAATCGCGGCTCTCTTGATCGCTGTGTGCGTTCAAGAGAGCGGCAGATGAAAAGCGCAACGCCTGGTCTGATTTGACAGAAACGTTTCGTGAATCATATAATGCCAGCTTCAATTCCCTGATAGCTCAGTTGGTAGAGCGACGGACTGTTAATCCGCAGGTCCCTGGTTCGAGTCCAGGTCGGGGAGCCAGAATACAAGAAGGCCGCATCGAAGGATGCGGCCTTTTTCGTTATGCGGCGTCATGTCGTCTTTTTGGAGGTATCGCGTGAAGCAACCACTCAAGAGCCACGCCACCCTTATCGAAGGGCAGATGTTCCGCTTCGCGCGAGCCGGGCAGGGCAGTCCCTCGATCGTGCTGATCGGCGGCGCCGGCGGCCCGCTCGATGGCTGGTTCAAGCTCTATCCCGAGATCGAGGCGCTGGGCACCGTGTTCAGCTACGACCGGCCAGGCACGGGCGGCAGTCCGAAGCCGACCGAAGCGCAGTATGGCGAGACCGTCGTCGCGCAGCTGCGCCTGTTGCTGCAGTTCGCCAAGGTGCCGCCACCGTTCGTGCTGGTGGCGCATTCGTTCGGCGGCCTGCACGCCAACCTGTTCGCGCGCGAGTTTGCCGATGAGGTGGCGGGCGTCCTGTTCATCGAGGCGACGGCGCCACAGGACGTCGACAACCTCAAGCAGTACCAGTCGGCGCTGCAGCGGGGCTTCGTCAAGCTGCTCGACCGTGTGTCGCCGCGCGATGCGTTTGACGAAATCCGCAACGAGCGTGAGACCGTCAGGGATATTATCGAAGCGCCCGCGTTCCCGCTCGTGCCAGTGACGGTGCTGTCGGGCACGAAGCGCCTGCCGCGCTGGCTGGTGCCAACGGCGCTGGTGCGTGAGCGCGAACGTTCGCAGCTGGCGCTGGCCGCCTTGTCGCCATTGGGTGAGCGGGTCGTGGCCGAGCGCAGCGCGCATTTTCCGCAGTTGTCCGAGCCGGAACTGGTGATTGATACGCTCAAACGCCTGCTGGCGCGGATCCCTCGCTAGATTTTCTTGTCGAAAAATTTGCGAAATCGACACCAGCAGGTATAATGCGGCCTCAATTCCCTGATAGCTCAGTTGGTAGAGCGACGGACTGTTAATCCGCAGGTCCCTGGTTCGAGTCCAGGTCGGGGAGCCAGAATACGCAACGCAAAAGCCCAGCCCTTACCGGTTGGGCTTTTTGCTTTGTGGGCCTGAAAGGCTGACTAGTTCCCGGTGGACAGGAAAATCTTCTGTGCGTAGACTTGCTCCAAGTGAAATTGATGGGGGCTCGACACATTGGACGCTGCTGACAATATCAAGGTAGAAGACGCGCAGCGCGAAGTTCAGCGCAAGCTTGGGCGCTGCATGTTGCGGCTGCAGCAATACGAGCGCCTGCTTAAAGCAATGGTCGCAGGCATGGCGCTCGAAGGTTCGATGGCAGGGCTGGAAGAGGTCCGGGCGAAGCAAGTTCATGCGATGAGCAAACAGTGCTTGGGCGTACTGGTCGGCAAGTTCACTGGTTACCTCAACTCCGAATCCCGGTTCGAAGAAAATGACTGTGTTTCTCAAAAACCTGTCGATACGCCATGGGTGAGCTCTCGCTATTCAATCGGCATGTCATCTGAGCAGGAGGCTCACGTTAGACGTGGCTTGGCCGAGTTGCTCGAAATGCGAAATCATCTGGTACACCATTTTATCGAGCGTTTTGATATCTCGAACGTCAAAGACTGCCTTGCTGCGTCAGCCTATCTGGATAGCTGCTACCAAAAAATTGATGGGGATTTGGAGGTATTAAGGGGATGGGCTCAAGCTCTGGACGTCGTACGTGAAGTAACGGCGTTGTCCTTTCCATCTTCTGCAATCCTTGAGCGCTTCATGGTCAGTATTCAGCCTGGTGCGTCGGTAACTTCGACACCTCAGGCTACCAATGAATCGTAAGCCGCTCTGGCAACGCCAAATGTACGTTGCCCCGTCACCCAACACGCGATCGAAAGCAGATGAATGACGTTTGGTACGCTACAAAATCGGGTCGACCCTTGGGGGCGGCTGTGCGCTGATGCGAACCGGGGCGCGCTGATGGGCAACCGCGGAATTTTGCATGATGACGAAAACAGGATCGTTAGACCATGGGCGCACAAAGCTTGGGTGACGTGTTTACTTGAATTCAAAAGCATCAAGCGAGCGAAACCGTTCTCGCAAGGGAATTATTCGGAACTGTTTTTTATTGACGAGGCGACTGCGTTTGCAGCCGGCCACCGGCCCTGCGCTTATTGTCAGCGCGAGCGCCATCTCAAGTTCAAGGAAGCTTGGGTGCGTGCGAACGAGGCTGAAAAAACAGGTGCGCCGATCTTAATAGCTGACGTCGACCGACTGCTTCATGCGGAGCGCGCAAGAAAAGATGGCGCAAAAGTGACGTTCGATGCGGCGCTTTGCAGCCTTCCTGTCGGCGCCATGTTCGAGCACCAGGATACTGCTTACCTGGTCACTCCACATGGCTTCCTGCCGTGGTCATTCAGCGGTTATGGCGGGAGGGCTGATATGGACACTGCCGCGACCGTGGCGGTATTGACACCGCGCTCGGTGGTGCAAGCGTTTGCGCATGGCTTCGAGCCGAAATTTCACAGTTCTGCAAACGCTTGACGGGTTGAGCAGGCAGGCTCCAGCAGTGCTTGCCTGCCCATTCCCATTAGTTTGTGCCCGACACCGGCTTGACCTTCGCCGCCGCCTCAAGCGCACGTTCACGCGCCGTGGCGATATCGTCCGCCGTCGCCAGTGCCACGCCCATGCGCCGGCGTGCAAACGACTCCGGCTTGCCGAACAGGCGCACATCGGCGCCCGGCACCTGCAGCGCCTCGGCCACGCCCTCGAACGCGATCCCGGCCTCGTCGAGCCGGCCGTAGATCACGGCCGACGCGCCCGGTGCGCGCAGGGCCACATTCACCGGCAAGCCGAGAATCGCCTTCGCATGCAGTTCGAACTCGCTCTGCACCTGGCTGGCCATCGTCACCATGCCCGTATCGTGCGGGCGGGGGCTCACTTCCGAGAACCACACCATATCGCCCTGGACGAACAGTTCGACGCCGAACACGCCCAGCCCGCCCAGATTGCCCGTGACCTTGGCAGCGATCTCGCGCGAACGTTCCAGTGCCAGCGGCTGCATCGGGTGCGGCTGCCACGATTCGACGTAGTCGCCCTGAACCTGCTTGTGCCCGATCGGATCGCAGAAGCTCGTCTCGACCTGGCCGTCAGCGCCCAGCGAGCGCACCGTCAGCAGCGTGATTTCGTAATCGAAGTCGATGAAGCCTTCGGCAATCACGCGTCCGGCATCGACACGCCCGCCGCTGGCAGCGTAGGCCCAGGCCGCGGCCACGTCGTCCGCACCATCGAGCTTCGACTGGCCCTTGCCCGACGACGACATGACCGGCTTGACCACGCACGGGAACCCCACGGCAGCGCAGGCAGCCTGCAATTCCGTCAGGCTGCTGGCGAACTGGTAGGGCGACGTGGCCAGGCCCAGTTCCTCGGCGGCCAGGCGGCGGATGCCTTCGCGGTTCATCGTCAGTTGCGCCGCGCGCGCGGTCGGGATGCAGGTGATGCGGCCGGCCGCTTCCAGTTCGGCCAGCTTGTCGGTGGCGATCGCTTCGATTTCCGGCACCACGAGGTGAGGGCGTTCCTGCGCGATCAGCGCTTCGAGCGCTGCGCCGTCGGTCATGTCGATCACGTGCGCGCGGTGCGCGACCTGGTGACCCGGGGCGTTCGGGTAGCGGTCGACTGCGATCACCTCGACGCCCAGGCGTTGCAGCGAGATGATCACTTCCTTGCCCAGTTCGCCCGAGCCGAGCAGCATGACGCGGGTTGCGGAAGGAGAAAGTGGGGTGCCGAGGGTGCGGGAAGTGGTCATGTCGTTCGGGGATCAAAGAGGGTAATGGGAGCTACGACTATATCAAAAGGGTCCTTTGGCAGCGGCCGGACAGCCGATTCACACACTGCTCTGGTCAAACCGCAAATGCCCGGCTATAATATTGCCTCAATTCCCTGATAGCTCAGTTGGTAGAGCGACGGACTGTTAATCCGCAGGTCCCTGGTTCGAGTCCAGGTCGGGGAGCCAGAACAAGAGAAGGGCCGCATGCGAATGCGGCCCTTTTTGCATTTCCGGCGCCGGTCATTCCGTCAGCGCCCCTTCTTCTTGTTCGCGGTGTAGGTGCGCGTATAAAACCCCGCCGGTTTCTTTGCCACCCACAGGATGAACGCCGCGATATCCGCGTGCCCGCGCAGCGCTTCCCACGTGTGATACGTCTGCAGCAGTTCGCGCTCGGTGAATGCCGAGTGGATCTTGCGATGGCAAATCTTGTGGATCGGGTACTGGTCGCGCCCCTTGAACGTCTTCGGGATCAAATGATGGCGGTCGACGTGCTCCGTTCCCAGCGGCCGTCCGCACAGCGGGCAGGGGTCCTCGGGCGTGGTGGTGATGGCGTGGTGATGTGGCATGCGCGCCATATGCAGGGCGATTTTTTATCGCACAAGTCTTGACCCGTGTTTGCTGGAATGATACCAAGCGGGACGAACCCTTGTTAAATGGTATTAGTGTAGAATTAACCCTGAATTATCACGCAGCACGTTATCCCTCCAGCCTTGAAAGCGACGCAGTTTGCAATGATCGAAGACAACTCCACCGTTTGTTCCGTGCTGTTGATCGACGATGAGTCGTTTGCCCAGGACATCATCGCCCATGGCCTCAAAAGCTGTGTCGGTCACCAGCTCCGGTACGAATCCAGCCCCGCGCGTGCCGTCGAGGTTGCGCGCGATGTCGATGCGACGGTGGTGATCGTCGATTTGCGCATGCCTGGCGGTGTGGATGGTTTTGACGTGATCGCCATGCTGCGTGCGCATCCGGACACGCATGACGTGCCGGTCATCCTGCTGTCTTCCGAGGACGATCCCGATACCAAGGCCAAGGCCTTTGCCGTCGGCGCCAACGATTACATGGTCAAGTGGCCCGATCCGCGCGAGCTCGTGGCGCGCGTGCGGTATCACAGCGGGGCCTGCATCGCGCGGCGCGAACGCGACGAAGCCTTTGCATCGCTGCGCCTGAGCCAGGAGCAACTGGCGGCGAGCCAGCTGGCGCTGCACCAGGCGCAAAAAATGGAAGCGATCGGCCAGCTCACCGGCGGCGTGGCCCACGATTTCAACAACGTCCTGCAAATCATCGGCGGCAATCTGCAATTGCTGAAGATGGTCGGTAACCTCAATGATGCTGCGCGCACGCGCGTCGAGATGGCGCTGTCGGGCGTCGAGCGCGGCGCCAAGCTGGCCGCGCACCTGCTGGCCTTCGCGCGTCGTCAGCCGCTGCAGTCGGTCGTCATCGATCCGACGCACCTCGTGCGCGAACTCGACGACATGGCCCGCCGTGTCCTTGGCGCCGGCACCCGTGTCGTGACCGAGGTCGCGCCCGAACTGGGCAGCACCATGGTCGACCCCAACCAGCTCAACAACGTGCTGCTGAATCTCGTCATCAATGCGCGCGACGCGATGCCCGATGGCGGCACGCTGACCATCCGCGCCGTCAACGCTGCCGCCGACGACGATCTGCCACCCGACGTGCCGCACAACGATTACGTGATGCTCGAGATCGCCGATACCGGCAAGGGAATGCCGCCCGATGTACTGCGCCGGGCGTTCGAGCCATTCTTTACCACCAAGCCGACCGGCCAGGGCACGGGCCTGGGGCTGTCGATGGCGTATGGTTTCGTCAAGCAGTCAGGCGGCGAGATCGTGCTGCGCAGCGAGCCGGGCGAGGGCAGCAGCGTGCGCATCTATCTGCCACGCAGCAGCGCGATTCCGGCCGAGCAAGCCGAGGCAGCCGTGCACCCGTCGCTGACGGGCGGCCTGGAAACCATTCTCGTGGTCGAAGACGAAGACGACGTGCGCTCGTCGACGTGCGGCATCCTGTCGGCGCTGGGTTATGACGTGCTGGAAGCAAGCGATGCGGCCAGCGCTGCGGCGCTGGTCGAAGAAGGCCGGCACATCGACCTCGTGTTTACCGACGTGATCATGCCGGGGCCGCTGTCGAGCCTGCAGCTGGGCGAAATCGTGCGGCGCCACCTGCCGGAATGCGAAGTGCTGTATACGTCGGGGTATGCCGAAGGCGTGCTGACCCATGAAGGCAAGCTGGACGCCTCAGTCCACCTGCTGCAAAAACCCTACCATCCGGACGCGCTCAGTGCGCGCATCCGTCATCTGCTGCGTCGTTCGCGGCGCGCCTCAGGCAAGCCGCAAACGGCCAGTCACTTCGGCTTGATGTAACGGTGCGAACCTGGCGGCGGCTCGTTGAGCACCGCCCAGAAAATGCCCAGGTCGGCAATCGCGCGCACGAACTCATTGAAGTCAACCGGCTTGACCACATACGCATTCACACCCAGCTCATAGCTGCGGATCACGTCCTGTTCTTCCTTGGACGACGTCAGCATCACCACCGGCACCGACCGCAGTTCGGCGGTGGTGCGGATTTCCTTGAGCACTTCCAGACCGTCGACCTTCGGTAATTTGAGGTCGAGCAGGATCACGGCCGGGTTGCCGAGCTGGCGGCCTTCGAATTCGCCGCGCCGGTGCAGATAGTCGAGCGCTTCGGCGCCGTCGCGCGCGACGACGACTTCGTTGGCCAGCTGGCTCTTCGACAGGGCGATGAGGGTGAGCTCCAGGTCGTGGGGATTGTCTTCTACCAGGAGGATGGGCTTAAGCATGCGTGCCTTGTTCTGTGATGGCTTGTTTGGGGAGGGTGAAGGAGAACGTCGCGCCTTCGCCCTGGATCGAGTCGGCCCAGACACGGCCGTTGTGGCGTTCGATGATGCGCCGTACATTGGCCAGGCCGATGCCGGTGCCCTGGAAATCTTCCATGCGGTGCAGGCGCTGGAATACGCCGAACAGCTTGTGCACGTAGTCGCGGTTGAAGCCGGCGCCGTTGTCGGCCACGTGGAATGCGTAGTCGTCGCCGTCGTCCTCGGCCCAGATCCGGATCACGGCCGGGTCGCGCCCGCCCGTGAACTTGACGGCGTTGGACAGCAGGTTGAACATCGCCAGGTGCAGGAAGCTCGGGTCGCCCTGGACGACGGGCATGCGGTCGATGTGCCAGTCGACACGGCGCTGGCCGATCTCGATGCCCAGCTTGTCGATGCAGCCCGATACCAGGTCGGTCATGTCGATGCTGGTGGGGCGCAGTGCGGCGCGGCCCATCTGCGAGAACGACAGCAGATCGTCGACCAGCTTGCCGGCCAGGCGCGCCGACTCCTTGATGTTCTTTAAAAAGCGCTGGCGCAGCGCCACGTCTTCGCTGCCTGCCGATTCGAGCAGCAGGTCGGAAAAGCCGGCGATGTGGCGCAGCGGCGCGCGCAGGTCGTGCGAGACCGAATACGAAAACGCTTCGAGTTCCTTGTTGGCGCGGCCCAGTTCTTCGGCCAGTTCGGCCATCTGCTCGGCGCGCTCGAGCGCGATGCCCAGCAGCGCCGTGCGGAACTCGGTGGTCATCTCGATTTCGGCGGCGTGCCATGGCAGGCTGTGGCCGTGGATGGTTTCGCGCCAGGTGGCAAAACTCTGGCGCGGCGACAGCCGGCTCGGCGCACCGGGGGCGGCTTCCTTCTCGTACGGATTGCCGGCCCATTCCACGGTCTGGATCATTTCGGGGCGGAACCACAGCAGATAATGCTGGTGGATGCGCGAGATGGGCAGCGCCAGCAAGCCGCTGGCATTGTGGAGAAACGCGCTGGCCGGCGGGTACACGGCGGCCAGCTGGTCGGTGTGGAACACCTCGGTGTGGCCATGCACGGCGAGCCAGGTCGACAGGTCGCGAATGGCGGCGTCGTCCGGCGTATCGCCGTAAGTGAAGATACGGTCGTCGGCCACGATGGCCACGCCGCCGGCGCGGGCAAAGCGCAGCAGCTCGCCCGACACGCCGCGCAGATTGTCGATGAAGTCGGCGCTTTTGGTCAGGCGGCCAAGGATTTCGACCATGATGCGGCGCACGTCCAGGCGGAACTGCAGCTCGGCGCTGTCTTCGCGGCTCTCGACGCACAGCGCGAGGATCTGGCCGAGCTGTTCGCAGGCCGTGCGTTTTTCGACCGATACCGCGCACGGGACGGCGTTGTGGCACCCGATCAGGCCCCACAGCTTGCCCTTGACGATCAGCGAGACCGACATCGAGGCCTGCGTGCCCATATTGCGCATGTATTGCAGGTGCACGGGCGAGACGCTGCGCAGCGCCGCGTACGTCAGGTCGTTACGGGCGCCCGTGGCCGGATTGACCTCAGGTACCAGCGGTGAGGCATCGTAGTCGGCATTCTGGATGACGCGGATCGGCGAACTCAGGTACAGCTCGCGCGCCTGGGATGGAATGTCGCTGGCCGGAAAAGACTGGTTCAGATACGAGTCGTAGTCGGGCGCTTTGGCTTCGGCCACCACGCGGCCGTGGCCATCGGGGTCGAACCGGTACACCATCACGCGGCCATAGCCAGTGACGGAACGGATATGGCGGGCAGCCAGGTCGGTCAGCGCAGGGATGGATGCGTGCTCGCCGACTTTGGCGAGGAAGTCGGTAATGAGCGGATACAGATGCCGAAAATCAGCCGGCTCGGCGCGATCGACGGCTTCGAACTCGGCGATCACGAGGCCATCCCAGACGTGACCGATAACATCGAAATGGCGGCCGTTGCCAAGCGTGACGGTGCCCAGATACATGGGGCGCTGGCCAAGCGTGTCGGTGGCGAGTTCGCGCGCCATGCGCTCGCCACATGCCTTGCCGATGACGGCTGCCAAGGGCAGGCCGATCGCCGCTTCTGCCGCCAGGCCGGCCAGCGGGAGCAGGTTGGCGCTGGCCTGCAACACGTCGAGTGCAGGCGAGAGCGTCAGCATGAAGCCGTGCGGCTGGATGCCGCCAGGCGTGCGGATGGGCTCGCTGGCGCAGCTGGAAATGTCGAGTTGGTCGGGAGATGCCTGGGTCATGGGCCGTCGGGTTAACGCACAGGTGAGCAGGGCCATATTGTATCGTGAAAGTTTGTTTTCACGTCACGATGTGTCGATTTGTCCCTGCTTCGACGCGCCCTTGAAATGAGAATCGTTCTCATCTAAGATGAGTTCTGGTTCAGGAACAGGAGGTGCAGATGGCCGCATACAGGGAAGCCGATGGCCTGGCTGGCGAGCACGTGACATTGCTAAGGGCGCATGCGCAGGCGCAGGAACGCTGCAGCACACTGCTGCAGGCCCAGGCCACGCGCATCGCCGCCATGGAAGCCCAGCTGATCCGCGCGCGCGCCGCGACGATGCGCGCGACGACGACGCTGGCCTGGGAACGCGAAGACCGCGCCGCCCTCGACGCGGCGCTGCCGGGCCTCGGTCGGCGCGTTGCGCTGGGGCGCCAGGTGGCCGCGTTGCAGGCGCGTGTGCATGACTTGACGCGCACGTTACAGCGCCGTGAGCTGGCCGCGCAGGCGGGCAGCGCGGGTGATCCGCAGCGCATGCCAGCCACCTTGGCGGCCGACCTGGAAGCGAGCCTGCAGGCCGCGGACCTGGTGATCTGCCAGACCGGTTGCATGAGCCATGGCGACTACTGGCGTGTGCAGGACCATTGCAAGCGCACCGGCAAGTTGTGCATGCTGGTGGACCAGCCCGACGGCTTGCAGATCGTGCGCATTCACCGGCCTGCCGAGGTGTTGTCACCGTGAGCTACAGCGCGAAGATGATGTCACTGATCCGGTCGTAGAGCGGATTGGCCGGCGGTCCCTGGTTGGGCCAGTTCAGGATGTCGAAGTGGTCATACCCCAGGTAATTGCCCAGGAAATTCCACGTTCCCCGGAGCGCCGTGCCGTTGTAGTTGCGCGCCGGGTGCCCGCCGGGTGCGCGCATGCTGACCGTGTTGACGACGCCATCGTTCGGGAACCAGTCGCTGTCGACGCGCACCCGTGTCGGCACATTGACGGTGTAGCTGCCCATGCCGCGCTGCGCTGCCGACGGCACGATCCACTCGCCGGCGAACGATTTGAAGTAAGGCATCATGTCGGCGCGCGCGTACTGGAACGCCGTTGTCTGGATCGGCGCGATCGCGCGGTCGGTGCCGTTGCAGCACCAGCTGCCGCTGGCGGTGGCGAGCGTGCCCACTGAAAAATAGTAGACATTGGGCGAGGTCAGCGCCCACCGATTGAATTCGCGCGCGCCGTCCGGCGCGAGCTCCCAGCTGGCTGCCCGGTGCCGCAGGATGTCGCGCAGCACGATGGGCACGTTGGGCAGGATATTGAAGACCGCGTCGGTCAGCGTGGTGCCATTGTGCGGGGCCGAGATCGTCGTCGCACTGCGGATCCAGCCGGTCTTGCCGCCCTTGAACAGCGCGCTGTCGCCTTCGTCCGCCAGCGAGCCGTGTTCCAGCAGCTGGATCAGTGCGCGGATGGTCGTGCCGCCCTGGCTGTGGCCAATCATGTGGATCGGATGCGCACGGCCCCATTGCGGGTACAGCGCCGGCGGATAGGCGTGCGGGTTGTCGCGCGGATCGGCGGCCCAGCATTTGCCAGCTGGCTGTTGTACCTGGCCAGGCACGCCCTGGGTGGCGACGTGCGCCTTGCCATAGTCGACGCAGCCGCCCTTGATCTGCGCATACAGTTCGGCGGCGCGGTCCCAGTTGGACGCGATCGGGCTGACGGCGGCGGCAACCACCGCGTGCGGGCCGCGGTAGACCTGCATGTGCGCTGCGATGTCGCCATAACCGCCCCAGTAGTTGAAGCCGCTCTGCTGGAACTCGTCGGGGCCAAAGCCCAGAACGCCGTGTACCAGCACGACGGGATCGTTGTTTGCAGCAGGTGCGACGGGGGCGGCGATCAGGCCGAGGAGGATCAACGCAGCAGCGCAGACGTGGGCGAGACGGACCATCGATATGCTCCTGACAATGCGACAGCCGCATTGTCAGGCGTATCCCCAGGCGACGGTTTGCGCTGGATCGACCCGATGCGCGATAAAGCGAACTCGTGCACCAAGAACTGCGCAGGCCGCTTGACAAGCCTGCGCGATCAGCGCGCGGTCGTACTGCCCACCGACGTCGTCGGATCGGATTCGGCAAGCGGGTTTGGCGCCGCCATGACCGACGCCGTCGCCGCTGCTTTCCCGGCCCCGTCGATGCGTTCGTCATGCCAGACCACATAGTCATCAACCGAGTACAGCCGGCACGGCTCCCTGCTTTTTGCAGAGCAGGTCGCCAGTGCGCGCCCGTCCGGATCTTCGCCTTCCTCGGCCCAGGTCCAGCCGCCGCTGGCCGACACGGCAAACGCACGCGGCGTCAGCTTGGTCAGGTACTCCCGGTAAGCACGGCGGCCCGACTCGGACAGGAATGGCACCGCGTCGATATCGTCGACCTGCGCATAATCGGTGCGCGCCGGGCTGGGCGGGGCAGGGACGTCGACCACGATGGCGGTCGGCATGCCGATCTCGCGCAGGAACTGTTCAGTATCTTGCAACCACACTTTCTCGCCGTCGCGGCTGGCCAGCATGCCGTGGGCATCGCGCTTGAATGCGGGGAACTCGACCAGGCGGCCACGGCCCCCGGCTCCGACATAGGCGGCGTGCATGCGCCCGGCCAGCTCCGGACCGAACAGCGAATCGTTCTGGCCATACAGCCACAGGCTCGGGACTGTGGCTTTGGCGCCGTAGTCGGCAAACGCGGCCACCAGTTGCGAGCGCCAGGCGCAGCGGTTGCTGTCGTCGCGCAAGCCACCCGCGACATTGATCACGCCGCGCACGCCCGGCAGCGCCTCGGTGCCCAGCGCGATGGCCGCCAGCCCGCCGTACGACTGGCCGGCCACGATCATGCGCGCGCCGTCGATCCACGGCTGCTGGCGCGCGTAGGCGAGGGTGGCGCGGATGTCTTCGGCCTGTGTATAGCCATTGGCCGTCATGTCGCAGCCGCGATCACGGTAGCGTCCGCCCGACTTCGAAAATCCCTGGCGCATCGGCACCATCACCGCGTAGCCGCGCTTCACGAACACGGACGCCATATGATAGAAGCGGTCGCGCGACTGCAGGCTCGGGCGGCCCGGGTCCTTGCCGTGGTTGATGACGATCAGCGGGAATGGGCCGGGGCCATCGGGCTGGAATACCGTGGTCTCGAGCAGCACATCGTCAGGCCCGGCCGGCACCTGGATGACGTGCTCGTTCATCCGGTAATCAAGCGTGCTGGCGACGGGCTGTGTTGCCGGCAGCGTCTGTGAGAAGCCGGACGCGGGCAGCATGGCCAGCGCGGCGAGCGAAGCGGAGATCAGGGTGCGGATGGCGTGGATGTTCGACATGGCTGACTCTGGACATGCTGCCGTGCGAAAAAATTTCCGTACGGAACAACTTGAGTCTAGAGTCAATAAATCCGTAGGGCAATATCTGGTTGGCCAACTTTCGGATTAAATTTTTGGGTGTGGCGAAAGTGCCATCCGACGTGATGTCGAGCAAAGGCGTAAGATAGCGAGCCTGACAATTATGGTGAAACAGCAGGATGAGCAAGTACGCGCCACGCGAATGGGCACCCGACGAAAAGCCGATGCTGCCCGGCTCGCCGTCCACGCCAGCGCACACGACAAAGCTGCGACTGGCCTACCTGGCGGTCGGCATCCTCGTCACGATCACGGGCGGCCTGGGCAATGCGCTGGTCGCCGTCAACCTGATCAATCTGCAGGGCGTGCTGGGCGCGTACCAGACCGAAACGGCCTGGCTGCCGGCCGCGTACGTGATGGCCAACGCGTCGATGAACCTGCTCTTGGTGAAATTCCGGCAACAATTCGGCCTGCGCCTGTTCACCGAATGCTTCCTGGTTCTGTACGCGCTGGTCACGCTGGCCCACCTGTTCGTCAATGACCTCGGCTCGGCCATCGCGGTGCGCGCCGCCCACGGCATGCTGGCCGCCGCCGTCAGTCCGCTCGGCCTGTATTACACGCTGCAGGGGTTCAAGAAAGAGTGGCGCCTGAAAGGCATTGCCATTTCGCTCGGTACGGCCCAGCTGGCGCTGCCGCTGGCGTATATTTTCTCGGGCGACCTGCTGCGCATCGCCGAATGGCGCGGCCTGTACATGTTCGAACTGGGCCTGGCGCTGGTGTCGCTGGGCGCCGTGCTGCTGCTCAAATTGCCGCCGGGCGACCGGATCAAGGCGTTCCGGCCCACCGACTTCGTCACGTTCTCGCTGTTCGCGCCGGGCATGGCGCTGCTGTGCATGGTGCTCACGTTCGGGCGCATCTTCTGGTGGACCGAACAGGCGTGGATCGGCGTGGCGCTGGCCGTGTCGATCTTCCTGCTTGCCGCCGCCATGTGCGTCGAGCACAACCGGGCCAATCCGCTGCTGAACCTGCGCTGGCTGACCAACCGCAAGATCCTGCGCGTGGCGCTGTCGCTGCTGCTGGTGCGCATCGTGCTGTCCGAGCAGAGCGTGGGCGCGGTCGGCTTCCTGCGCGCCGTGGGGCTGGACAACAACCAGATGCAGTCGCTGTTCCTGTGCGTGCTGGCAGCCACCGTCGCGGGGATCGTCGTGTCGGCCCTGACAGTCGACGTGAAGCATCTGATGGCGCCGCAGGTCATCGCGCTGGTGCTGATGGCGCTGGGCGCCTGGATGGATGCGCATGCCAATAACCAGACCCGCGCCGAGCAGATGTACCTGAGCCAGAGCCTGCTCGCGTTCGGCGGCACGCTGTTCATCGGGCCGTCGCTGATTTCGATGATCGTCACTGTGATCGGCAATCCCGGCGCGCTGATCAGTTTCTCGGTGCTGTTCGGCCTGACGCAGAACCTGGGCGGTCTGATCGGCTCGGCGCTGGTCGGCACGTTCCAGATCGCGCGCGAGAAATTCCATTCGTCGACGATTGTCGAGGGCCTGAGTTTGCTCGATCCGCTGGTGGCCAGCCGTATTCAGTCCGGGGCAGCAGCGGCGGGGCAACTGCTGGCCGACCCGGCCGCGCGCACGCGCCAGAGTCTGGCGTCGCTGGCCGCCAGTGCCACGCGCGAAGCCAACATCCTGGCTTACAACGACGTGTTTTTGATGATCGCCCTGATTGCTGCCGTGAGCGCGACCTGGATCTTCCTGCACGCCGTCTGGATGCATTACAACCTCCCGGCTACCGCTCCGGAATCGGCGCCAGCACCCGCAGCCCCTGTCAATAACACTCCCGCACCCATTACCGTTACCGATTGATATGTCAGAACCCGTTACTACTCCCGCGCGCCCGAAGCGCAAGATCATCCTCAGTGCGCTGGCCTTTGCCGCCATCGCGCTCGCCGGCATCCTGATCGTGCTGTATGCCTGGAACCTGCCGCCGTTTCGCAGTGCGTTGCAGGCGACCGAAAACGCGCTGGTGCGCGGCCAGGTGACGATCATCAGTCCGCAACTGAGCGGTTACGTGACCGAGGTCCGCGTGCAGGATTTCCAGACCGTCAGGAAGGGCGAGCTGTTGCTGCGCATCGATGACCGGATCCCGATCCAGCGCCTGGCGCAGGCACGCGCCGAACTCGCCAACCGCAAGGCGGCGCTGGCCAATTTCGCGCAGACCAACGCCAGCGCCCGCGCCACCATCGCCCAGAACCAAGCGCTGCTGGCCTCGAACGAAGCCCAGGCCCGGCGCAGCAGCGCCGACCTGCGCCGCGTGGAAGAACTGGCGGCCGACGGTTCGCTGTCCGCGCGCGAACTCGACGCCGCGCGCGCCACCCGCGCCCAGTCCGCGGCCAGCCGCGACCAGGCCCGCGCCTCTGTCGAGATCGCCCGCCAGAACCTGGCGTCCGTCGGCGTTAACCGCGCTGCCCTCGAAGCGGCGGTCGCCAGTGCCGAAGCGGCCGTGAAGCTGGCCGAGATCGACCTGGCCAACACCAACATCATCGCGCCGCGCGACGGCCAGCTGGGGCAAGTCACCGTGCGCCAGGGCGCCTTCGTCAATGCCGGCGCGCAGCTGACCGCGCTGGTGCCGAACCAGATGTGGATCATCGCCAACCTGAAGGAAACGCAGATGGCGGGTGTGGCCGTCGGCCAGCCGGTCAGCTTCAGTGTCGATGCGCTGGGCGGCGCGAAACTGCGCGGCCACGTCGAGCGCATCGCGCCGGCCACCGGCTCGGAGTTTTCGGTGATCGCGCCGGACAACGCCACCGGCAACTACGTGAAGATCGCCCAGCGCATTCCCGTGCGCATCAGCATCGACCCGAACCAGCCGCTGGCCCAGCGCCTGCGGCCCGGGATGTCGGTGGTGACGACGATCGATACGGCGGCTGCCACGACGGCGAACGCGGGGCAGCGATGAAGCGGCGCTTCGTGGTTCTGGCGGCGCCGTTGCTGCTGGCCGCCTGCGCGATGGCGCCGCAGCCGGCGCCGCCGTCCTCGGTGACGGTCCCGGTGGCATGGCGCACGACCTTGCCCGGCGCGAATGCCAGCGTCGAGCGAGACTGGTGGCGGGCATTCGGCGATCCGGCGCTGGACGCGCTGGTGCGACAGGCGCAGGCGAACAACGGCGACCTCAAGGTTGCCCGCGCGCGGCTGCAGGAATACCAGGCGCGCATTCGCGTGGCCGACAGCGCGCGCCTGCCGGCACTGAACCTGTCTCTGGCGCCGACCCGTGCGCGCGCCATCGGCCCGCAAGGCACGCCGGTTGAATCGACCTCGATCGTGGGGGCGGTACAGGCCAGTTACGAGCTGGACCTGTTTGGCCGCGTGGCGAACACCGTCGAGGCGGCGCGGTTCGAGGCGCAGTCGCAGGAGGCGGCGCTGGAAGCAGCGGCGCTGGCGGTGGCGGCCAATACCGCGTCGGGCTACCTGAACCTGCTGGGACTGGATGCGCAGCTGGCCCTGGCCAAGGCCACGCTGGCGTCGCGCGAGCGCTCGTACAATCTGGCGCGGCACCAGTTCGAAGTGGGCTACAGCTCGCGCCTGGAAATGTCGCAGGCCGAGGCCGAATTGCACGCGACCGCCGGCGCCGTCCCGCAGCTGGAGCGGCAGGTGGCGCAGCAGGAGCAGGCGCTCAATCTGCTGCTGGGCGCGAGTCCGGGCCCGATCGCACGCGGTACCGATCTGCTGTCGCTGCGTGAGCCGACCCCGGGCGCCGGCTTGCCGTCCGAACTGCTGCGGCGCCGGCCCGACATCGCCCAGGGCGAGCAAGCCATTGCGGCAGCCGACGCCAGCCTGGCCGTGGCGCGCGATGCGCTGCTGCCGTCAATCCGCTTGACGGCGTCGCTCGGGGCAGGGGCGGGCGGCATCTCGCAATTGCTGCGCTCGCCAACCGAACTGTGGAGCATTGGCGGCAGCGTGCTTGCACCGTTGTTCGATGCGGGCCGCCTGCGTGCCCAGGCCGAGATCGCCGGTACGGTGCGTGATCGCGCCATCTATGGTTACGAGACCGTGGTGCGCACGGCGTTTGCCGAGACCGAGAATGCGCTGGCGTCGATCGATGGCTTGCAGCGGCAACTGGTGGAAGCGGAGGCGCGGCGCGCGGCGGCCGGCGAAGTGCTGCGCGTGGCCCACAACCGCTACACGAATGGCTATGCGTCGTACCTGGAAGAGCTCGACGCGCAGCGTACCGCGTTCAGTGCCGATCTGGCGGCGCTGCAACTGCGCACGAGTTTATTGGCGGCGCATGTTGACCTGTACCGGGCGCTGGGTGGCGGCTGGACGCCGGCGCCGTGACGGGTGCAGCTGGCTTGAAACGCGCTGTCTGCGAGAGGTGCCTGCGGGCACAGTCGGGCTGCATCTGCCGCTGGATCACGCCGCTACAGGCGCAGGCGCACCTGCTGATCCTGCAGCATCCGCTGGAAGTGGGTAATGCCAAGAACAGCGCGCGCCTGCTGCACCTGTGCGTGACCGGCAGCGTGATGGCGACCGGCGAAGCCTTCGAGACCGGGGTGCTCGATAGCCTGTTGCATGCGGATGGGCGCACGCCCGTGCTGCTGTATCCGGCCACACCCGGCGACGCGGGTTTGCCCGTGCCGCCGCCAATGCCGGCGCTGCCTGCGGAAGCCGTGCGGCTGGTGCTGCTCGACGCTACCTGGCGCAAGAGCCGCAAGATGCTGTACCTGAACCCCGCGCTGCAACGCTTGCCGCGCTTGGGCCTGACGGACGTGGCACCGTCGAACTACCGCATCCGCAAGGCACACGCGCCGCATCAGCTGTCGAGCCTGGAAGCGGCCGCGCTGGCGCTGGGCCAGTTGGAAGGCGCGTTTGGACACTTCGGTCCGCTGCTCGACGCCTTTGACGGGTTTGTCGCACAACAAGCGGCCTACGTGCGCGCTTGAGCTGCCGCACCCATCAAGGCTGCTGGATTAGCCCCATGAGTTGAACAGGAGCTGAACCGTTCAGAAGGCAATCGAAACGGAAAGATTCGGTTCATGAACCGCATTCGTGCCTGCTTCCTGTATGATCAAATCATGCAACAACCATCCTCACTCCCCCCTACGGTGTACTACGACGGCGGCTGCCCGGTATGCACCCGCGAGATCGCCCTCTATCAGCGCCAGGATGGGGCCGACCAGGTGTGCTGGGTCGACGTCGCCCATTGCGCGCCTGAAGCGCTTGGCCCCGGACTGAACCGCGAGGCCGCCATGGCGCGCCTGCACATGCGCCGTCCCGATGGCAGCCTGGCCAGTGGTGCGGAGGCATTCACCCTGCTGTGGCGATCCCTGCCGCGCTGGGCCTGGCTTGGACGGCTGCTGGGCTCCAGGATCGCGCTGGCGTTGCTGGAGCCGGCCTACCGCCTGTTCCTGGTCATGAGGCCACTGTGGCGCGGCCGCGGAGGCAAGCGATGAGTGGCACGAGTATGCGGGTCGCCGTCGTCGGGGCGGGCATTGCCGGGGCAGCCTGCGCGCGCGCACTGGCCGATGCCGGGCATGCGGTGCAGGTGTTTGACAAGTCGCGCGGCGCTGGCGGGCGCATGTCCACCAGGCGGGTAACGCCGATCGCTGGCACCGACGCCATGCTGGGCCTGGACCACGGAACGCCGGCCTTTGCTGCCACGGGCGCCGACTTCCTCGGTTTCGTCGAGCACGGGCAGCGGGCCGGGCTGCTGGCGCGCTGGACGCCGCGCCTGGCCCCACAGGGAGCAGCGCTGCTTGGCGGCGCGATGTGGGTTGCCACGCCCGACATGCCGGCCCTGTGCCGCGCCTTGTTGAAGGACCTGCCGCTGCATACCCTGTGCACGGTCGATGGCGTGCGTCGCAGCGGTGCAACGTGGTCGCTGGAGAGCGGCGGTGTGACCCTGGCCGATGGCTTCGATGCCGTGGCCCTGGCGATCCCGCCGCAACAGGCGGCGGCGCTGCTGGGCGTGCATCGCCCGGATTGGGCCACGCGCGCGCAGGCAGTGCCGATGTTGCCCGTCTGGGTCTTGATGGGCATGACCGATGCGCCAGCAACGGGCGGTGACTGGGACCTGGCGCTGCCCGCATCCGGCCCGCTGGCGCTGGTGGTGCGCAACGATGCGAAGCCGGCGCGCACCGTGCTGGCGGGGCAGGCCCAGTGGGTGGTGCACGCAACGCCCGACTGGACCGGCGCACATCTGGACACGCCGCCCGATCAGGTTCAGGCGATGCTGCAGGCGGCGCTTGCCGATTGCGTCGGCGGCGCTCTGGCCTGGCGTTTCGCGGCCGTGCATCGCTGGTTGTATGCAACGCTGGCAGCGACACCCGGCGACGAGCAGGGCGCTGGTGCCTGGTGGGATGCAGGCATCGGGCTTGGCGTGTGCGGCGATGCCCTTGCCGGCGGCGGTGTGGAAGGGGCCTGGCGTTCCGGCCGCGCACTGGCCGCGCTGGTGACCGCTGCTGCGGGCGGGGACCGGGCATGAGCGCGCTTGCAGACGAAATCGCCCGCTTCGACCGACTCGGCGCCACCTGGTGGGACCCGAACGGCCCGATGCGGCCGCTGCACGTCACGAACGCGCTGCGCCAGGCCTATCTGCTGGCGTGCATGGCGTCGCATTTCGGTCGCGCCGATACGTCGCTGGAGGATCTGCGCATCCTCGACGTCGGCTGCGGCGGCGGACTGCTGTCCGAACCGCTGGCGCTGCGCGGCGCGCACGTGGTCGGCATCGACGCCTCGCCCGGCAACCTGGCGGCGGCGCAACGCCACGCCGACGCCAGCGGAGCGGCAGTCGATTATCGCCTGGGCGAACTGGAAACCGTCCTGCGGCCCGATGAACGCTTCCACGTCGTCTTGGCGCTGGAGGTAGCCGAGCATGTGGCCGACCCCCGTGCCTTCATCGAAGAGGCAGCCCGGCGCGTGGCGCCCGGTGGTCTGCTGCTGGCGTCGACGATCGACCGCAGCTGGAAGAGCTACCTGTTGGCCATCGTGGCAGCGGAGTACGTGTTGCGCGTGCTGCCGCGTGGCACGCACCAGTGGCGCCGCTTCGTCACACCCGCCGAGCTGTCAGCCGCCGCCACCGGTGCCGGGCTGCAGCGGATCGACCTGCGCGGCATGCGTTACCTGCCGGTGTTGCATCGGGCCTCATGGTGCAGCGATACGAGCGTGAACTATCTGGCGACCTTTGGCCGTCCGCACAACTAGCGGCTGACGTGCGCGCTTGAATTTGACGGGGTAGCGGCGTAAGATACTGTATAAATATACAGTATGGAGCAGCGGCCATGATCGACACCGATGAGCCCATCCGCCGCGAGCGGGTAGAAGAACACATCATGCTGGCGCCGCCGCGCCTTGCACGCAAGGGGCGTGGTGCGGTGTCGAATATGCAAGGACGCTATGAGGTCAACGGTCGCGAGCGCTTTGACGACGGCTGGTTCGATGCCGATTCCGAAGCGGCTGCCGGGTCGGACGGTGAGGCGGCGGCGTTCAAGACGGTAGTCACCGACGAGTTCGCTAAGACTATCCTGTCGCGCAACACGTCGCCCGATATTCCGTTCAGCGTATCGCTCAATCCCTACCGCGGTTGCGAGCACGGCTGCATTTATTGCTTCGCGCGGCCCACGCACAGCTATCTCGGCCTGTCGCCGGGCCTTGATTTTGAATCCCGACTCTTCGCCAAGGTAAATGCTCCCGAACTGCTGCGGCGCGAACTTGCCAGGCGCGGCTACGTCCCCGAACACATCGCCATTGGCGTGAATACCGACGCCTACCAGCCTTGTGAGCGTGAGCGTCAGATCATGCGCCAGGTATTGGAGGTATTGTCCGAATGCCACCACCCGCTCGGCCTGATCACCAAGTCGTCGCTGATCGAGCGCGACATCGACCTGCTGGCGCCGATGGCGGCCAACAATCTGGCGTGCGCGGCGGTGACGCTCACGACGCTCGATGCACAGATTTCGCGCACGCTCGAGCCACGCGCGGCCGCGCCGATGCGGCGCCTGCGCACGATCCGCACGCTAACCGACGCCGGCATTCCCGTCAGCGTGAGCGTCGCGCCGATCATTCCGTTCGTAACCGAGCCCGAGATCGAACGCATCCTCGAAGCGGCGCGCGACGCTGGCGCGGTCGGCGCCCACTACACGGTGCTGCGCCTGCCGCACGAAGTCAATCCGCTGTTCCAGGAATGGTTGCAGGCGCATTTCCCGGATCGCGCGCAGCGGGTGATGAACCGTATCCGCGAAATGCGTGGTGGCAAGGATTACGATGCTGACTTTGCACAGCGCATGCATGGTGACGGCGTGTGGGCCGACCTGATCCGGCAACGCTTTGAAAAAGCCGTCGAACGCCTTGGCTTCAAGTCATTGCGCGGGCGCTTCGGGCGGCTCGATCGCTCGCAATTCCGGCGACCGGTGGTCGTGCCTGCGACGACACGGCGCGGCAGTGCGCAGGGGGCAGGGCAGCTGGACCTGTTCTGAGAATGCAGCGGATGCGCCAGCGCTGAACGCAGATCTGCACAGCGCCTGCTTACACCTGCTTACAAGCGCTTAACCGCACACAACACGCGATCAGCAGAGAATCGGTCGATCATCAAGGACACCGACTCATGAAGCGACTGCGCGCCACCATTCTCTGCCTTCTCTTTCCCCTTGTCGCCGCAAGCACCTGCCGGGCAGGCGAGCCCGTCGTGGTTCCCGCTGCCGAATTCCAGGCCTTGCTGTCGGCCTATGCGCTGGTAAAAACCCGGTACGTCGAGGCGCCGGACGACAAGAAGCTGCTTGAAGGGGCGATCGCCGGCATGCTCGCCTCGCTCGACCCCCACTCAAGCTTCCTCGACAAGGACGAGCTCGATGAAGTCCGGAAGGACGATGCCGGCGAATACACCGGTATCGGCATCAGCGTCGATTTCTCCGCCGCCGACATGGTGGTGACGGCAGTCACCGCCGACTCGCCGGCCGACGTTGCCGGCATCGAGCCGGGCGACACCATCGCGTCGATCGACGGTACGACGATCGTCGGCATGCGCTTGCCCGACATCGCGCGGCGCATGCGCGGCGTGCCCGGCAGCGCACTGGAGATCGGGTTTCGGCGCAGCGGCAGCGGCGCCGTCCGCACGATCGGTCTGCACCGGGCTGCATTGCTGGCGCAGACCGTCCGGGTGCGCTCGCTGGCAAACGGGATCGCGTGGATCCACGTGACAGCGTTCGAAGGGCGCACCGCGCAGGACCTGGTTGCGGCATTGAAAACGCTCGACGCAAGCGGGGCGCCGCGCGGCATCGTGCTTGATGTGCGCAACGACCCGGGCGGCCTGGTGTCGGCCGCGGTCGGGGTGGCAGGGGCATTCCTGCCGCCAGGCACGCCATTGTTTTCGGCGCGCGGGCGTGCCACTGCCACTGATGCGGCCGATGCCACGGTCACCGTCGATCCGCGTTTCTACCGGCGGCCAGGCGAGCCGGACGTGCTGGCCGACCTGCCCGCATGGGCGCAAACAGTCCCGCTGGCGGTGCTGGTCAACTGCGCGTCGGCCTCGTCCGCCGAATTGCTGGCCGGGGCATTGCAGGACCACCGCCGCGCCACCGTGCTTGGCTCGCGCACGTTCGGCAAGGGCTCGATCCAGAGTATCTTTCCGCTGACCGGGGACAGTGCCGTCAAGCTCACGGTGGCGCGCTACTTCACGCCCAACGGCCACGAAATCCAGGCGCGCGGGATCACGCCGGATGTGATCGTGGCACAGGATCGCACGGAGGCTGGTGCGACTGGACTGGCACTGCGCGAAGAAGACCTGGCGCAGCATCTCAGCGCAATCCTGCCTGCACACGATGATGCGCCGCCCGCGACACGCGCCGGCGTGGAAAGCACGCGCATGTTCGGCACGCGCGACGACAAGGCGCTGGCGGCTGCCGTTAGCTTGCTTGGGCCGGGGCAGACGTCCCGTGCTGGCAGCGTGCTCGGCGCACTGTCCCCAAGCCTGAAGCAACTTGGCGCAGCACTGAAACGATGGTGACGCGCCGGGTAAGTTTCGGTAAAGCAGCACGACAGCCAACTGGCGTGCGCCTATATTCGTGATCGTCCTTTCCTGACCATGGGTGTCGTATGCCAATTCAAACCACGTTCTCGCGCTTGCCTTGCTGGCTGCGCACCTGCCTGCTGTCACTGACTCTGGCCATGGCTGGCGCCGGCACGGCGCACGCTGTACCACTGACCGATCTGCGCGCCGAAGACCTGCTGCCGATGGCGGGCGACCTGAAGCAGTCGCTCAACCTGAGCACCAACCAGCAAACCCTGTGGAACAAGACCGAGGCAGCGTCGCGCACGATCCTGCGCGATCGCACCCGGCGCCGCGCCGCACTGCAGGAATGGGCCAGAACCTTGCTGGCCAGCCCGGACGCCGACCTGCGCAAGCTTGACGCCGCCACCGACGCCGAAAGCGCAACCGCGAACGGCGAGGACCGGCAACTGCGCGCGCTGTGGCTCGACGTGAACGATGGCCTCGACGACAACCAGCGCCGCCAGGTCGCCGGCCGGCTGGGTGAGCAGTTGCTGCGCGTGGTGCCTGGCGGTAGCCAGCGCAGTGGCGCACCGTCTGGACCGCGTGACGAGCAGAACCGACGCGGCGGGACTGGCAACGGGCGTGGCCCCGGTGCCGGTCAGGGGCCGGGTGGGCCGGGCGGAGCCTCGCTGAACTTCGGCGGCTGATCGGGCGCCGACAATGGGTAAAACGTCACTGAAGAGCTCGTTTTATTCTAAGATGCGGCATTGACAGGCGCGCCGATCCGCGCGCCGTCCCAGTCGCCTCGATAAGAATTCATGACCACACCAGTGACACCAGGACAGACCGGCCTTCCCGCCAGCGGCCCGAACGAGGCTGGCGCTGCCGCCATGACGATGGAGCAGGGCTTGCAGGCTGCCGGCGTTGGCCGGTTCCAGTACCGGATCTTCCTGATCTTCGGCCTGGTCTGGCTGGCCGACGCGATGCAGGTGCTGTCGATCGGCTTTTCTGCGCCGTCGATCGCGAAAACCTTCGGGCTGTCGATGCCGCAGGCCTTGCAGACGGGGACCGTGTTCTTCGTCGGCATGCTGATTGGCGCCTTTGTCTTCGGGCGCCTTGCGGACCGCATCGGTCGCCGGCCCGTGCTGCTGATGGCGGTGGTGATCGACGCCTGCTTCGGCGTGGCATCCGCGTTTGCGCCCGATTTCACGTGGCTGCTGGCGCTGCGCCTGATGACGGGCATCGGCGTGGGCGCGACGCTGCCGGTCGATTACACGATGATGGCCGAGTTCCTTCCCAGCGACCGGCGCGGGCGCTGGCTGGTGCTGCTCGAATCATTCTGGGCGCTGGGCACGATTGCCCTGGCCGTGCTGGCCTTGTGGGCGGTGGGGTGGGGCGACGATGCGTGGCGCGTGATCTTTTTTGTCACCGGGATTCCGGCGCTGATCGGCATCGTGCTGCGCTGGTATATCCCCGAGTCGCCCATGTACCTGCATCGCAGCGGCAAGCCGGAGCAGGCGCGCGCGGTGCTGGAACGCGTGGCCAGGACCAATGGTCGCACGCTGACGATGCCGCCGTTGCTGCCCGAAGCGCACGTCAGGACGACACTGCTGTCGCTGTTCTCGGATGGACTGCTTCGGCGCAGCCTCGCACTGTTTGTCGCCTGGGGCCTGATCTCGATTGCCTATTACGGCGTGTTCGTCTACCTGCCGATCCGCCTGAGCGCGGAAGGCTTCGGCTTCATGCGCGGCCAGGAATTCCTGATCGTGCTGGCGCTGGTCCAGTTGCCCGGCTTTGCGCTGGCCGCGTATGGCGTCGAACGCTGGGGCCGCAAGCCGACGCTGGTGGGGTTCCTTCTGCTCAGTAGCGTCGGCTGCCTCGGCTACAGCCTGGGCAGCTCGACCGTGCTGGTCGTCGGTTCGACGCTCTTGATGAGCTTTGCGCTGCTGGGCACGTGGGGCGCGCTGTATGCGTTCACGCCCGAGGTCTACCCGACCCGCCTGCGCGCCAGCGGCATGGGCATGGCGGGGGCAGTTGCCCGCTTCGGCGGCCTGTTCGCGCCAGCGATCATCGCGCCGGTGATGGCGACGCATTTCACGCTGGCGCTGATCATGCTCTCTGGCTTTTTGCTCATGGGCGCGATCGCCATCCTGTGCGTGGACACCGAGTCGCGCCAGCGCGCACTCGACTGAGCCGTTGAGTTGTCACGGCGGCTCGGCTAGGATGTCGCATCGATCGTTACAGGATGCAGGCATGGGTGAGCAAGGGACGGGCAGTCGGCTGGTGGTGTTTGTCGGCGCCGAGTCGACGGGGAAATCGACATTGGCCAGCATGCTGGCGCGCGAGCAGGGCGCGCAGTTCGTGCCCGAGATCGACCGCTTCGTCTGGGAAGAAAAGCAGGGCCAGCTGGTGGCCGCCGATTATGTCGAGATCGCGGAGCGGCACCGCGCTGCCGAAGACGCCGCTGTTGCCATCGCGGGCGGCGACTACATCTTCGTCGACACCAATGCACTGACCACGCTGCTGCTTGGCCTGCGTTTTGGCCAGGTCACCGAGCCCGTGCCACCGGCCTTGCTGCGCTACGCGCTGGAATGCCGCACGCGCTACCTGCACCATTTCGTGTGCGCTGACGACATCCCGTATGAAGAAGAACCGGGCGTGCGCGAAAACGTGGCGTGGCGCACGCAGATCCAGCAGCTGGTCCTGGAGGACCTGGACCGGCGCGGCATCGCTTATACGATCCTGACGGGTTCGCTCGAACAGCGTGCGGCGCGCGTGCTGACCACGCTTGCAGCCATCGCGCAGCAGGCCGACTCATACGCTGACCCCGTCAAGCGTACTGCTGCGTAACCCCCAGCGCCGCCAGGTGCCGCTCGATCTCGAACACGTGCGCATCCGGTTTGCCCAGCGCGCGCAATGACCGGGCCAGGCCCAGCAGGTACTCGCTGTTCGGGCCGCTCGGGCCGCGCGCCGTGGCGATCTGGCGCGCAATCGCGTGCTCGTCGGCCGGGCCAAGATACGCCGCGTTGTCGTGCGTGGCGATATAGACGATGCCTTCGTCGCTGCTGCCGTCGTCAAACTGCATTTGCGTCGCCAGGCGCAGGTAGCCGTTCTTTTCGCGATGGTCGAGATGCGCGAATTCTTCGGGCGTGACGAGAAACGCCATGCCGTGGCAGACGGCGTCCGGGTCCGGCACCAGCGTCACCACGCGCCCCGGCGCCGTCTCGGTGCCGCGGTGGTCGTGCGAGCCTTGCCAGAAACGGCGCGTCCAGCCGCTGATCGACGCGGCGCGCTGCTCAAGAAACGGGAAATCGGGTTTGAAGATCAGGGAGCCGTAGCCAAACAGCCAGACGCTGGCATGGCCATCGAACTTGTTCATCTGGCGGTTGATCGCGATCGTATCGAGGGACATCGGGGGTCCGATAAAAAAAGACACGGTTCATTGTAGCGTGCCTTTTGGTGAGAATCAGCCTTCCCCTTGCGACCGTTTTACATATGCAAACAGGAATTCCAGATAACTCTCGACGGCCGGCGACAGTGACCGCCCGGGCCGCGTGTAGACGAAAAAGCGCCGCTGCACGGTCGGCGCATCGAGCGGGCGCATCGTCAGCCCGTACAGCGTGGCCAGCGGCTCGGCGTAGGGCAGGCACACCGTTACCCCCAGGCCCGCGCTGACCATGGCCAGCGCCGTCGTCATGAAGGTCACCTCGTGGGCCGGCGTGAGCGCGATGCCCGTACGCGCATCCTGCACGGCGTCGAGCAGCAAGTCGGTGAACTGACCCTGCAGCGAGATGAACGGATAGGCCGCCGCATCCTGCCACGTCACGCGCTCGAGCGCGGCCAGCGGGTGCTGCTGCGGAAACACCAGCGCGAACGGCATGGTGAACAGTTCTTGCGCCAGCAGCGGCGGGGCAGGCGTGCGTTCCGGGCCGATGCCCACATCGGCTTCGCCTGACAACACGCGCGTGATGACACCTTCAACTTCGGTATCGGCCAGGCGAATCACGATCTCCGGGTGTTGCGCGCGGTAGGCGGCGATGCTGGGCGGCAGCAGGGTGCACGCCATCAACTGTGGCGCGGCGATGCGCACGACGCCTTTCTTCAGGCGCGTGTGGTCGGCCACGTTAGCCAGCGCACCGTCCAGGTCGTCAATGATCTGGCTAAATAAGGGCAGCAGTTCGCGGCCGATCTCGGTCAGGCCAATCCGGCGCGTGCTGCGGTCGACGACCCGGGCGTCCAGCGTCTGCTCGAGTTCCTTGATCAGGCCGGAGAGCGCAGACTGGGTCACGTGCAAGGTCTGTGCGGCCAGCGTGAACGTGCCAGTCCTGGCCAGCGCAACGAAGGCGCGCATTTGTCGCAGGGTTGGATTCATCGGATGGATTGATTAGATAAGCTGATATATCGAGCTGAAAAATATCGTTTGTATGATAGTGCGTTTTACCTTGTAATGGCGACTACTCTGCAATAACAAAGGACAGCCCCATGAAACTCGCCACCCTCAAAGCCGGCGGCCGCGACGGCACCCTGGTCGTCGTCAGCCGCGACCTGGTCACGTGCCAGCAAGTCCCGAACATCGCGCGCACGCTGCAGGCCGCGCTCGACAACTGGGATGCGTGCAAGCCGCAGCTCGAAGACGTGTACGCCCAGCTCAACGACGGCAATGCCGACAGTGCCGAGTCGTTCATCGAGGCCGCCTGCCACTCGCCGCTGCCGCGCGCGTACCAGTGGGCCGACGGCTCGGCCTACATCAACCACGTCGAGCTGGTGCGCAAGGCGCGTGGCGCCGAGGTGCCGGCGTCGTTCTACACCGATCCGCTGATGTACCAGGGCGGCGGGGATTCGTTCGTCGGCCCGACCGACCCGATTGCGGCCCTGTCCGAAGACTGGGGCATCGATCTCGAAGCCGAGGTGGCCGTGGTCACGGGCGACGTGCCGATGGGCGCTGACGCGGCCGAGGCCGCCAGCGCCATCCGCCTCGTCATGCTGGTCAACGACGTGTCGCTGCGCAACCTGATCCCGAACGAGCTGGCCAAGGGTTTCGGTTTCTACCAGTCCAAGCCGGCCAGCGCGTTCTCGCCGGTGGCAGTCACGCCGGACGAACTGGGCGACGCGTGGCAGGGCAACAAGCTGCACCTGCCGATCCTGGTCACGCTCAATGGCGCCGCGTTCGGCAAGCCCAATGCCGGCGAAGACATGACCTTCAGCTTCGCCCAGCTGGTCGCGCACGCGGCGACCACGCGCGAGCTATGTGCGGGCAGCATCATCGGCTCGGGCACCGTGTCGAACAAGCAGGGCGGGCTGTATGGCTCGAGCGTCGAGCACGGCGGCGTGGGCTATTGCTGCCTGGCCGAAGTGCGCATGTATGAAACCATCGAAGGCGGCGCCCCGAAGACGCCGTACCTGTCCTTCGGCGACACGGTGCGCATCGAGATGTTTGATGCGAGCGGGGCCAGCATCTTTGGCGCCATCGATCAGGAAGTCGTCCGTTACCACGAGAGGCAACCATGAAACTGTATACCTACTTCCGCAGCTCGGCCGCCTACCGGGTGCGCATCGCGCTGAACCTGAAAGGGCTGGCCTACGACGCGGTGCCCGTGCACCTGCTCAAGGATGGCGGCCAGCACCTGCAGGACGACTATCGCCAGATCAACCCGAGCGGCCTGGTGCCATCGTTCCAGGATGACCGCATCACGCTGTCGCAGTCGCTGGCGATCATCGAGTATCTCGAAGAAGTGTATCCGGACGTGCCGCTGCTGCCCAAGGATGCGCCGGGCCGGGCGCGCGTGCGCGAGCTGGCCCAGATCATCGGCTGCGACATCCATCCGATCACCAATCTGCGTGTACTCAATTACCTGGCGCGCGAGATCGGCGTGCCCGACCAGGCCAAGACCGAGTGGTACCGCCACTGGGTGATCGAAGGGCTGCAATCGCTCGAAGCCCACCTGGCGCGCGATCCGGGCGCGGGGCCGTTCTGCCACGGCGCCCATCCGACCATTGCCGACTGCTACCTGGCGCCGCAGGTATTCAATGCGCAGCGTTTCAATATCGATGTGTCGGCTTATCCGAATATCGAGCGCATCAACGCGCTGTGCATCGCGTTGCCGGCGTTTCAGGCGGCGCACCCGTCGCGCCAGCCGGACGCCGAATAGCGCGCGGGTGGCTGCAAAGGACGGCGGCGCGCTACAATCGCCGCCTCCTTCCATTGCCATTTCGCCATGACCGCCACCGCCGCGCCTGCCTCCAGTCCCATCGCCATCCCTGCACCGATCCTGCAGGCCCTCGACCTGGCCAATGCCTCGTGGCGTCCGATCCTCGAAGCGGGCCTGCAGGCGGTAGCCCATGCCAACCCCGGCTACCTGCCGGCGCTGGCGCAGGATGAGTACGTTCCCACGGAACACCGCATGTTCGCCGCCTTTGCCCAGCCACTGGACAAGGTGCGCTACGTGCTGGTGGGGGAGGGGCCGTACCCGCGCGCTGCGAGCGCCACCGGCGTGAGCTTCATGGATGGCGCTGTTGGTGACCTGTGGAGCGATGCCGGCCTGTCAAAACCGGTCAACCGGGCCACGTCATTGCGCAACTTCATGAAGATGCTGCTGGTGGCAAGCGGCCAGTTGCAGCCCGATGCGACCAGCGGGGAGGCGCTGGCGCCGGTTGCCCGGGCCGCGCGGGTTGACGGATCGATCCAGACCCTGGCGCAACTGCAGGACAATCTGGTGCACGAGGGCTTCTTGCTGCTCAATGCCGCGCTGGTGTTTCGCAAGCATGTCAAGCCGGTCATCGATGCGCGCGCCTGGTTGCCGTTTCTGCAGACGGTGCTGGCGGCGCTGGCCGCCCAGCCGCAGGTGCCGACGCTGGTTCTATGGGGCAAGATCGCTGAACAATTGCAGAAGTTGCCGGAGACGGCTGCCTTCCCGCAGGCGGTGGCCGAGCATCCCTACAATCTGAGCTTCATCGGGCATCCGGGCATGCAGGCGCTGTTCGGGCCGATGGCGTTGTTGCGGGCCCGTTGACGAGGCGCGGGGATGGGATATTCGCGCCGAACATGACCCGCCGTTTTTGGGGTGGTCCAAGACAAGATCATTGCGATTTGCTATACTTGACTAAATCGTTCAACTAATCAGGTCTTTCCCCCGCTTCACAGGGAAATACACCGCACACTGCGGCGCAGACTTGGTACTTGGGCAAGAGAAATATTTTATCATTCACCGGGGTTGAAATGCGTCTGACCACCAAAGGCCGTTTTGCTGTCACTGCGATGATCGACCTTGCCATGCGTCAAGGCAACGGTCCGGTCACGCTGTCGGGCATCAGCCAGCGGCAGGCCATTTCGCTGTCGTACCTGGAGCAGCTGTTCGGCAAGCTGCGCCGCCACGAGATCGTCGAATCGATCCGCGGTCCGGGCGGTGGCTACAGCCTGGCGCGCGCGGCGGGCAAGGTGACGGTGGCGGACATCATCATCGCCGTCGACGAGCCGCTCGATGCAACCCAGTGCGGCGGTAAAGAGAACTGCCATGGCGCCCATACCGACGGCGCCCGCTGCATGACCCATGAACTGTGGACCACGCTGAACGAAAAAATGGTCGACTACCTCGATTCGGTCTCGCTGCAAGACCTGGTCGACCAGCAGCGCCAGAAAGAACAGAACGTCGTGCACGTGCACCGCGGCGCCCCCGCCGCAGTCGGACATAACTAAAGTTACCGGAGTAAATCAGATGAACGCGCCAATGGACAAGACCACCGAGCAGAGCTTCGCGCCAGCTCCACATTTCCCGATCTACATGGATTACTCGGCCACGACGCCGGTCGATCCACGCGTCGCCGACAAGATGATCCCGTTCCTGCGCGAGCAGTTCGGTAATCCTGCGTCGCGCAGCCATGCCTACGGCTGGAACGCCGAAGCGGCCGTCGAAGAAGCGCGCGGCCACGTCGCCGCGATGATCGGTGCCGATCCGCGTGAAATCGTCTGGACCTCCGGCGCGACCGAAAGCAACAACCTGGCGATCAAGGGCGCGGCCCAGTTCTACAAGACCAAGGGCAAGCACATCATCACGGTCAAGACCGAGCACAAGGCTGTGCTGGATACCGTGCGTGAACTCGAGCGCGTCGGCTTCGAAGCGACCTACCTCGAGCCGCAAGCCAACGGCCTGATCACCGTCGAGCAGCTGGCAGCGGCAATCCGCCCTGACACGATCCTGGTGTCGGTCATGTTCGTGAATAACGAAATCGGCGTCGTGCAGCCGATCGCCGAAATCGGCGAACTGCTGCGCTCGAAGGGCATCATCTTCCACTGCGACGCGGCCCAGGCCGTCGGCAAGGTCGAGATCAACCTCGACGTCCTGAAGGTCGACCTGATGACCTTCACCGCGCACAAGGCCTATGGCCCGAAAGGCATCGGCGCGCTGTACGTGCGTCGCAAGCCGCGCGTGCGCCTCGAAGCGCAGATGCACGGTGGTGGCCACGAGCGCGGTATGCGTTCGGGCACGCTGCCGACGCACCAGATCGTCGGCATGGGCGAAGCATTCCGCCTGGCCAAGGTCGAGATGGACAGCGAGCTGGAACGCGTGCGCGCCCTGCGCGATCGCCTGGCCCGTGGCCTCATGGAGATCGAAGAAGTCTATATCAACGGTGACATGGACCACCGCGTGCCGCATAACCTGAACGTCTCGTTCAATTATGTCGAAGGCGAGTCCCTGATCATGGCGATCAAGGACCTGGCCGTGTCGTCCGGTTCGGCCTGCACCTCGGCCAGCCTGGAACCATCGTACGTGTTGCGCGCCCTGGGTCGCAGCGACGAGCTGGCACACAGCTCGATCCGCTTCTCGATTGGCCGTTTCACGACTGAAGAAGAAATTGATTTCGCCGTCAACCTGCTCAAGAGCAAAGTTGGCAAGCTGCGTGAACTGTCGCCGCTGTGGGACATGTTCAAGGACGGGATCGACATCAGCTCGATCCAATGGGCAGCACACTGATCTGCTCATAACGAGCACGCGTTACTACACATACTGGAGCATCACCATGGCATATTCGGACAAAGTACTGGACCACTACGAAAACCCACGCAACGTCGGCGCGTTCGACAAGGGCGACGATGACATCGGCACCGGCATGGTCGGCGCGCCGGCCTGCGGCGACGTCATGAAGCTGCAGATCAAGGTCAACGACCAGGGCCTGATCGAAGACGCAAAGTTCAAGACGTATGGCTGCGGTTCGGCCATCGCATCGAGCTCGCTGATCACCGAGTGGGTCAAGGGCAAGAGCCTGGACGAAGCACTGGCGATCAAGAACACGCAGATCGCCGAAGAGCTGGCACTGCCGCCGGTCAAGATCCACTGCTCGATCCTGGCAGAAGACGCGATCAAGGCTGCCGTGGCCGACTACAAGGCAAAGCACGCCGATAAGGCAGCAGCGTAATCCCTGGCAGCAGCGTAATCCCTGGTAATAGAACACAGCTGGAGAAGCACAACATGGCAATCACCCTGACCGAAAAAGCTGCAAAGCACGTCAACCGTTACCTCGAACGCCGGGGCAAGGGCATTGGCTTGCGTTTCGGTGTGCGCACCACCGGCTGCTCCGGCCTGGCCTACAAGCTCGAGTACGTCGATGAAAGCGCCAACGAAGACAGCGTCTTCGAATCGCATGGCGTGCAGGTGTTCGTTGACCCGAAAAGCCTGCCGTACATCGATGGCACCGAGCTCGATTTCGCCCGCGAAGGCCTCAACGAGGGTTTCCGCTTCAATAATCCGAACGTCAAGGACAATTGCGGCTGCGGCGAGAGCTTCCGCATCTGATCGCGCATGCAGAATCACTTCGAACTGTTTCAACTGCCGGCCCGTTTCGAGGTCGACCAGCACGCCCTGGACGCCGCCTACCGCGAAATCCAGGGCCGCGTCCATCCTGACCGGTTCGTCGGCAGCAGCGATGGCGAAAAACGCGTCGCCATGCAATGGGCGACGCGCGCCAACGACGCCTATCAGACCCTGCGCAATCCGCAGAAGCGCGCGCAGTATCTGTGCGAGCTGAACGGCATCGACCTGCAGACCGAATCGAATACTGCGATGCCTGCTGCGTTTTTGATGCAGCAGATGGAGTGGCGCGAAGAACTCGGTGACGCGCGCGCCGGCAAGGATGCCGCTGCACTCGATGCGCTCGATGCGCAGGTGCGCGCCGAACGCAAGCAGATGCTGGTCACCGTTGGCCAGCAGCTCGATGCGGGCGACTACGCCGCTGCCGCACAGGGCGTGCGTTCGCTGATGTTCCTCGACAAGTTCGGCGACGAAGTGCAGTACGCCTTCGAAGCGATCGAGGCGTAACCTTCCTGCTCTTCATCGTGGGCGGCAACGTCGTCCACGCCACGCTATTCCGGCCGTACGCGTAAAATAGCGTCCGCACCGTCCCGGCACGCAAAAATAACACTGGTATCACGACTATGGCACTCCTCCAAATCGCCGAACCCGGCATGTCCACCGCCCCGCACCAGCACCGCCTGGCCGTGGGCATCGACCTGGGCACCACCAATTCGCTCGTTGCCACCGTTCGCAGCGGCAGCCCCGAAGTGCTCAGCGACGAGGAGGGCCGCTCGCTGCTGCCGTCGATCGTGCGCTACCTGGAAAACGGCCACGCCCACATAGGCCACAAGGCGCGCACGCACCAGACCACCGATCCGAAGAACACGATCGTCTCGGTCAAGCGCTTCATGGGCCGTGGCCTTAAAGACATCGCGCATGCGGAAAACCTGCCGTACGACTTCGTCGATGGCGAGGGCATGGTCCAGCTGAATACCGTCGCGGGCGTGAAAAGCCCCGTCGAGATCTCGGCCCAGATCCTGGCCACGCTGCGCCAGCGCGCCGAAGATTCGCTGGGCGACGACCTGGTCGGCGCCGTGATCACGGTGCCGGCATACTTCGACGATGCGCAGCGCCAGGCGACCAAGGATGCGGCCCAGCTGGCCGGCCTGAACGTGCTGCGCCTGCTGTCCGAGCCGACTGCCGCCGCCATCGCGTATGGCCTCGACCAGGGCAAGGAAGGCATCTACGCCGTCTACGACCTGGGTGGCGGCACGTTCGACATCTCGATCCTCAAGCTGTCGAAAGGCGTGTTCGAAGTGCTGGCTACCGGCGGCGATTCGGCGCTGGGCGGCGACGATTTCGATCATCGCCTGTTCTGCTGGATCACGGAAAAAGCGCGCCTGGCGCCATTATCGGACCAGGACACCGCGACGCTGATGGTCAAGGCCCGTCAGGCCAAGGAACTGCTGTCGACGAACGAAGAAACGACGATCGAGGCGATCCTCAAATCCGGCGAGCTGGTGCAGGTCACGATCACGGCCAGCGAGTTCGTCGAGATCACGAAGCACCTGGTCGGCAAGACGATGAATGCGATCCGCAAGGCGATGCGCGATGCCGACGCGAGCGTCGAGGACGTCGACGGCGTTGTCATGGTCGGCGGCGCAACGCGCATGCCGCATGTGCGCCGGGCGGTATCGGAATTCTTCCAGACCATCCCGCACGCCAATATCGACCCGGACCGCGTCGTGGCGCTGGGCGCGGCGATCCAGGCCAATCTGCTGGCCGGCAACCGCGCCGATGGCGAAGACTGGCTGCTACTGGACGTGACGCCGCTGTCCCTCGGCATCGAGACGATGGGCGGCCTGGTCGAGAAGATCATTCCGCGCAATTCGACGATTCCGGTCGCGCGCGCGCAGGAATTCACGACCTTCAAGGATGGCCAGACGGCGCTGGCGGTACACGTGGTGCAGGGCGAACGCGAGCTGGTCTCGGACTGCCGCTCGCTGGCGCGCTTCGAGCTGCGCGGCATCCCGCCGATGGCGGCCGGTGCAGCGCGCATCCGCGTGACCTACCAGGTCGACGCCGATGGCTTGCTGGCCGTGGCCGCGCGCGAAATGCGTTCGGGCGTCGAAGCGTCGATCACGGTCAAGCCGTCGTACGGCCTGGCGGACGACCAGGTGGCGCGCATGCTGCAGGATTCGTACACGTCGGCCTCGAGCGACATGCAGATGCGCGCACTGCGCGAAGAGCAGGTCGAGGCCGAGCGCATCCTGCTGGCGACGCAGTCGGCGCTGGACAGCGACACCGATCTGCTGTCGCCCGACGAGCAGGCCACCATTGCCGCGCAATTGCAACTGGTGCGCGATGCGGTGGCGATGTCGAACGATACGGCGCTCGAGGCTGGCGTGCGCCAGAACGCGGTGCACGATGCGGTCCAGGCGCTGGCGCACGGCACCGAAGAATTCGCAGCGCGCCGCATGGACAAGAGCGTGCGCAAGGCATTGTCGGGCAAGTCGCTGGACGAGATTTAAGACGCAACCCGAACCGTCGTTCCCGCGCAGGCGGGAACCCAAGTTTGCCAGCGTTGCCTTGATTATCAAACGCAGGCGCGCTGCCAACTGGCTTGGGTTCCCGCCTTCGCGGGAACGACGTCGTGAAAGCGCACCATTACAACAATCAACCGAGGTAACCCAAGTGCCACAAATCGTCATCCTCCCCCACCCAGTGCTGTGCCCGGAAGGCGCCGTGCTTGACGCGCCAAGCGGCAAATCGGTCTGCGACGTCCTGCTCGAGAACGACATCGACATCGAACACGCCTGCGACCGCGTCTGCGCCTGCACGACCTGCCACGTGATCGTGCGCGAAGGTTTCAATTCGCTCAACGAACAGCAAGAGCAGGAAGAAGACATGCTCGACAAGGCCTGGGGCCTGGAGCCCAATTCGCGCCTGTCGTGCCAGGCGATCATCGCCGACGAAGACCTGGTCGTCGAGATTCCGAAGTACACGATCAACCACGCCGCCGAAAAGAACCACTGATCTTCATGAAGCGTGTCGAGAACGTCAAGAAAGCCCCCGCCGTGCCCGAGCTGCCGCCAGAGGTGCGCCCGGGCCAGTCGATCGAGCTGCTCAAAGAGCTGCACATCCTGACCCGCGACGGCAAGTTGAACCAGGACAGCCGCCGCAAGCTCAAGCAGGTCTACCACCTGTACAACTTCATCGAGCCGCTGCTGCGCGATGTGCAGGCGGAGAAGGGCAGCGTGTCGCTGGTCGACCATGGCGCCGGCAAATCCTACCTCGGCTTCATCCTGTACGACCTGTTCGTCAAAGCCCAAGGCGAAGGTTCGCACATCTACGGCATCGAGACGCGCGAAGAACTGGTTGCCAAATCGACCGAGCTGGCCGCGCGCCTGGGTTTCAAGGGCATGTCGTTCCTGCCGCTGTCGGTGGCCGAGTCGACCACGTCGAGCGCGCTGCCGGAATCGATCGACATGGTCACCGCGCTGCACGCGTGTAACACCGCCACCGACGACGCCATCGATTTCGCACTGAAGAAGAACGCGAAGCACATGGTGCTGGTGCCGTGCTGTCAGGCCGAAGTCGCTACTGTCCTGCGCAAGAACAAGGGCAAGGACGTGAAGCGCAGCGCACTGACCGAAATCTGGCGCCACCCGATCCACACGCGCGAATTCGGCAGCCAGATCACCAATGTGCTGCGCTGCCTGCAGCTCGAGGCGCATGGCTACCAGGTCACCGTGACCGAGCTGGTGGGCTGGGAGCACTCGATGAAGAACGAACTGATCATCGCCACCTACAAGAACCTGCCGCGCCGCCGCCCGACCGAACGCCTGCACGAGGTGCTGGGTGAACTGGGCCTGAGCGAAATGACGCAACGTTTCTATTCCCCGCAAGCCGCCACCACGGAGTGACACAAGCATGAGCGAGAACACGCAAGGCTGGATCGACCTGCGCAGCGATACCGTCACGCAGCCCAGCGCCGCGATGCGCGCCACGATGGTGGCTGCGCCGGTTGGCGACGATGTGTATGGCGACGACCCCACCGTCAACCGCCTGCAGGATTACGCGGCGGAGCTGTTCGGCTTCGAGGCCGGCATGTTCGCCCCGAGCGGCACGCAGACCAACCTGATCGCCCTGATGACGCACTGCGGCCGCGGCGACGAATACCTGGTGGGCCAGGAAGCGCACACCTACAAGTACGAAGGCGGCGGCGCCGCAGTGCTGGGCAGTATCCAGCCGCAGCCGATCGCGAACCAGCCGGACGGCTCGATCCTGCTCGCCGACATCGAGGCCTACATCAAGCCCGACGACATGCACTTCGCGCGCACGCGCCTGCTGGCGCTGGAAAACACGATCGGCGGCCGTGTGCTGAGCCAGGAGTATGTGGCTGCAGCCACGACGCTGGCCCACGACAAGGGCCTTGCCACGCACCTGGACGGCGCGCGCATCTGCAATGCCGCGGTCAAGCAGGGCATCAGCCTGGCGGACGCCGTCAAGGGCTTCGACACCGTCTCGGTCTGCCTGTCGAAGGGCCTGGGCGCACCGGTCGGCTCCGTACTGCTTGGCCCGAAGGCCTTCATCGAACAGGGCAAGCGCTGGCGCAAGATGCTGGGCGGTGGCATGCGCCAGGCTGGTGTGATCGCTGCTGCTGCGCATTACGCGCTCGAACACAATGTCGCGCTGCTGGCGCAGGATCATGACAACGCCGCCGAACTGGCGCGCGGCCTGGCCCTGATCCCGGCGCTCACTGTCAGCACCCCGCAAACGAATATCTTCTGGATCGACGTGCCGGCTGCCGCCTGCGCACCGCTGCGCGCGGCGCTCGAACGGGCGCAGATCCGCGCCACGGTCGGTCCCAGAATGCGTCTCGTGACGCACCTCGATGTCTCCGCGCGCGATGTCCAGCGCACGGTCGACGTCTTCACCACATTTTTTACTGATTGGCGTGCATGACAACTGAAGAAGCAATCCGCCTGGCCAAGCGCGTGGCCGACGTGGCAGGGTGCTCGCGCGCCGATGCCGAGCGTTATATCGCCGGCGGCTGGGTCAGCGTCGACGGCGCCGTGGCCGAAGATCCTGCCACCCGCGTCACGCCGGAACAAAAGGTCGAACTGCTGCCCGGCGCGACGCCCGTCGAACCGGACCCGGTGACGATCCTGATGCACAAGCCGGCCGGTATCGAGGTCGATGCGGCGCTCGCGACGATCAATGCGGACACCCAGGTACTGGAACACGGGCGCGGCAAGCCGTTCCTGCGCCGGCACCTGTTCAAGACCACGGCCGCCACGCCGCTGGAAACCATGGCTTCGGGCCTGATCGTGTTCAGCCAGGATTTCCGCGTGATCCGCAAGCTGGTCCACGATGCATCGCGCAACGAGTCCGAGTACGTCGTCGAGGTCGACGGCCAGATCGCCGACAATGGCATGGCCAAGCTTGGGCGCATGTTCAAGGCCAGCTGGCAAAGCGAGCAGCGCCTGCGCATCGCCGGCAAGAATATCCAGCGCGGCCAGATCGAGCGCCTGTGCGGCGACGTGGGTCTGCGCGTGACGGCGCTGCGCCGCCTGCGCATTGGCCGCATCTCGATGGGCCCGATGCCGGCCGGCGGCTGGCGCTTCCTGCGCGACACCGACCAGTTCTGATACAGGGGGCGTGTTGATGACATGTCATGCTGCTGTCATCGCCGCATCCTATGCTGGCGGTTTTTCATCCCTGGAAAACCGACCATCATGCTACGCCGCGCCCCTGCTACTTTCCGCTACCTCCCGATGATTACCATGATTGCGCTGGCCTGCACGCTCGCTGCCTGCGGCGGCGACCATGACGACGAACCGACGCCCACCACGCTGACGCTGGAAAAAATCGGCAGCTACAACGGCGGCGCCGTCGGCGCGGCCGAGATCACCGCCTACGATGCGGCCAGCAAGCGCCTGTTCGTCGTCAACGGCGCCAATGGCACCGTCGACGTGCTGGACCTGAGCGCGCCGAATGCGCCCAAGCTGCTGGGCACGATCAGCGTTGCCGGCATCGGCAAGGCCGTCAACAGCGTCGCCGTGCATGACGGCCTGGTCGCGCTGGCGATCGAGTCAGCGGTCAAGACCGATCCGGGCACCGTGGCGTTCTACAATGCGGCCGACCTCAAATTGATTAACAGCGTGAAGGTCGGCGCGCTGCCCGACATGCTGGTGTTCACGCCGGACGGCACCAAAGTGCTTGTTGCGAACGAAGGCGAGCCAAGCGGCTACGGCGTGCCCGGCACCAGCGATCCGGAAGGCGCGGTCAGCATCATCACCGTGAATCGCGGTGGCGCACCAACTGTCGCCACCGCCGACTTCCGCAGCTTCAATGGCCAGGAAACGGCGCTGCGTGCGCAGGGCATCCGCATCTTCGGGCCCAACGCCACGGCGGCGCAGGACTTCGAGCCTGAATACATCACTGTCAGCGAAGACGGCAAGACGGCCTGGGTCACGCTGCAGGAAAACAATGCCATTGCCATCGTTGACGTCGCGAGTGCGAAGGTCACATCGATCAAGCCGCTCGGCTTCAAGGACCACAACATTGCTGGCTTCGGTATGGACGCATCGGATGAAGATGGCGGCACCAATACCAACAGCGGCACGCCGGCCACGAAGATCGGCCCGCAGCCGGTCAAGGGCATGTACCTGCCGGACGCGATTGCCGGCTTCACGGTCGATGGCAAGCACTATCTGGTGACCGCAAACGAGGGCGATGCCCGCGCTGACTGGCCGGGCTTCAATGAAGAGACGCGTATCCGCGCGCATTGCACGGCAGGCCTGGACCCGAGCGTGTTCCCGAACGCCGGCAGCGCGACGTTCGACTCGAACCTGGGCCGGCTGCGTGTAACGACCACGCCGAATGGCGGTGGCATGACCGGCAAGAACGCTGCCGGCCAATGCACCGAGCTGTACACGTTTGGTGGCCGTTCGTTCTCGATCTGGGACACCGACATCAAGCGCGTCTACGATTCGGGCGACGAATTCGAGCGCCGCACCAGCACGCTGCCGAATGCGCGCTTCAATGCCAGCAACGACAACAACAATCTGGAAGACCGCAGCGCCTCCAAAGGCCCGGAGCCGGAAGGCGTCGTGGTCGGCAAGTTCGGCGACAAGCAGTATGCGTTTGTCGGCCTGGAGCGCATCGGCGGCGTGATGGTCTACGACATCACGAAACCGGCGTCGGCATCGTTCGTGACTTACCTGAACACGCGTGATGGCGACAAGGGCGACCTGGGACCGGAGGGGCTGACCTTCATCCCGGCGCACAAGTCGCCCAACGGCAAGCCGTTGCTGATCGTTGGTAACGAGGTCAGCGGAACGACTGCCGTCATGCAGATCAATCCGACGTATTAATTGTCAGTGCGCTTGCCCAGCAGGCTGACACCGATCGCGGCGGCGATCAGCACGGCGCCCACGGCAAGCGTGCGGTCATTCGACGGCGCACCAGCCTGAACGTCGCGCCGCGGCCGGGAAGGGCGCTTCACCATACCGCTGTGTACGCCGCTGGCGCCATGCTGCGGCTCGTACAGCGCCCCCACCGTGTTGCCCGTCGGGTCGGCACGCCTGGCCCACGTTTCCATGAAGCGGTTCATGCCGGACGCGATCAGGTCCGGCGCCAGTTGCGTCAGCTTCTTGGTCACATCGGGTGCGCCCAGCACGGTGACGGGCCGCGGCTTGCGCACCAGCGCAACGACGGCATCGGCCACCTTCTCGGGGGCCAGCACGCCCGGCGGATACGATAGCTTTGCGCCGGTGTAGTTGGCCACGTGATGGAAGCCCGGCGTGTCGACGAAGGTCGGATAGATGTCGCACACGTGGATGTCGCGCTGCTTGCCAAGCTCGGCGCGCAGCGCCTCGCTGAAGCCGCGCAGCCCGAACTTGCTGGCGCCGTAGGCCGACGCATACGGCATCGCCACGAAACCGCCCGACGAAATCATGTTGACCCAGATGCCGTAGTTCTGCTCCAGGAAGATCGGCATCACGGCGTGCGCATCGTTCATGTGCGTGATCAGGTTGGTCTCGATCACCTGGCGGTGGTGGGCGATCGGCACATCGGTGAACTTGCCAACCACGCCACTGCCTACATTGCTGAACCACAGGTCGATCTGGCCCAGGAGCGCGCGCGCATCCTGTGCGAACGCAGCGACGGCGTCGGCATCGGTGGCATCGACAACCAGCACGTCGGCATGGCCGCCGGCCTGGCGGCAGCGCCGGGCGATGTCGTCGAGACCTTCCTTGCCACGGGCGCCGAGCACGAGGTGGGCGCCCTGGCGGGCAAAGGCGATGGCGGTGGCGGCGCCGATGCCGCTGGAGCCGCCCATGATGACGACGCGAAGATGGGATTGGTGCATGGCGTACCCTTATTCAATAATTGACGAGTTCACAGACTGTTCAATTATTGGGGTATTCCCGCGACGACGTATTTCGAATTCCGCGTGACAAGTTATTCCGGCTGCAGGACGGGTTCGCTCCCGGCGACTGCATCGGCAACGCCGAGGCTGACCGTGAAGGTGCTGCCGCACCCGGGGCCGTCGCTGGCGGCGATGACGTCGCCGCCATGCAGGTCGATGATGGTCCGTACCAGCGCCAGCCCGATGCCCAGGCCGCCCTGGGCGCGGTCCGGCGAGCGTTCGGCCTGGGTGAACAGGTCGAACATGCGCGGCAACAGCAGCGCGTCGACGCCGACACCATTGTCGCGCACAGTGATGGTGACCGTGTCGCCCTGGCGCGCCACCGTGACATCGATGCAGCCGCCATGGGGCGTGTACTTGGCCGCGTTGTTGAGCAGGTTGGCCAGCACCTGGACCAGGCGGTGCGCGTCGCCGGCGATGCGCGCGCCACCCACGTCGCCCGTCAAGTTCAAGGCATGGCGGCGCGCCGTGATCAACGGCTGTGACTGCTCGACGGCGTTGGCAACGAGCTGCATCGGGTCGAGCAGGGCGCGGTCCAGCTTGATCAGGCCGCGGGTCACGCGCGACACGTCGAGCAGGTCGTCGACCAGCGACGTCATGTGACGCACCTGGCGACTGATCACTTCGCTGGAACGCCGCACCCGCTCTTCGTTCGCGGTGCCGAACTTCAGCACTTCTGCTGCCGCCGCGATCGGCGCCAGCGGGTTGCGCAGTTCGTGCGCCAGCATCGCCAGGAACTCGTCCTTGCGGCGATCCTGTTCCTGCAGCGAGCCGTACAGGCGTGCATTCTCGAAACCGGTGGCGGCGATCGACGCCAGTTGCACGAGAATGGCTTCGTCCTCGTCCGTGAAGTCGCCTTCGAAGCGGTCCGATGCCTGGATCAGGCCGATGTTGCGGCCCATGCGGTCGATCAGCGGCACCGCGAGCCAGCCGCGCAGCACCGGGTGCGCACCGGCATGCTCGCCAAAGCCGCGCCAGGCCGGATGCGCCTCGAGCTGCGCCTGGGTCAGGCGCATCACGCGGTTGTCGCGGCATACCTGCGCATAGATGCCGGAGCCGTCCGTCCTGGCATCGTAGCCGCGGTAGGCGGCGTACTTGTCCGACAGCGAGACAGCATTGATCGCCTGGGTCCAGCCGCCCGCCTCGGTCAGCGAGACGACCGCCTGGTGCGTCTGCAGGATGTCGCGCACCGCGGTCACCAGCGCCTGCGCGATGTCGTCCGCTGCCAGCACCGTGTGCAGCGTACGGCTGGCCTGCGCGACCTTGGCCAGCAGGGCGCTGTTGCGTTTTTCACGCTCCAGCCGCTGGGCCAGCTCGAGCTCGGTCGAGATCGTGTCGTGGATGTCGGTGTTGGCGCCGATCCACTCGCGGATCGTGCCGTCCTCGGCCAGGATCGGGATGCCCTTGACCGCGGTCCAGCGGTAGTTGCCGTCCGCCCTGCGCAGCCGGTATTTCGTCTCGAACACCGAGCGCGCGGCCACGCAGGCCAGCCACAACTCCCGGGCCGGTGCGCGGTCTTCCGGGTGCAAGGCGTCGACCCAGCCGAATTCCTTCCACTCGTCATAGGTCTGGCCGGTAAAGGCGCGCCACGACGGCGAGTCTTCCAGCACGCGGCCATCCGGGGTATTCGACCAGACGATCTGCGACGTGGCCATCACGAGCGAGCGAAAGCGCTGCTCGCGCAGCCGCAGCGCACTGTCGGTGGCCATGCGTTCGGTGATGTCCTCGTGCATGAGCATCACCTCGAGGGTGTTGCCTTCCTTGTCCTTGATCGGCCGCGCCCGCGCGGTGACCCAGCGCTTGGGGCCATGACCATCGAGCGCGCTGACGTCGTACAGCGCTGCCGGCAATTCAATCCGCTCCCCCTGCAATGCCCGCGCCAGCAGCGCGGCGATACCGTTGTCGGCCAGTTGCGGGTCGTGCAGCACGTTGTAGTCGCTGAGCACGTATGCCATGAGCGGCGTGCCTTCGTGGATCTGCCACAGGTTTTCCCATGCCTTGTTGACACGTGTGGTGTGGCCCGATGGCGCGAGGATCTGGATGCTGATTGGCGCCTGTTCGAACAGGGCCTGGAAACGGGTGTCCGGCATGCTGGTTGATTCTGATTCTGATGTTGGAACGTGATCGCGCTGATGATGACTTTGCGACCCGCATGATGTCACAGCCAGGCCGCCTTGATGCAACGATCATCGTGCTGCTGCGTGAAGACCACGCTGGTCATGCAAAATGCATCATGCCGGACAGCGCCGGCCGGCCTGCGTCAGGCCTGCTTGCCCCCGCGCCGCACGGTTTTGGGCAGGCTGATCTGGCGCGTGCCGGCCAGGCGGTCATGCAGGAACTGGCGGTCACGGTCGAACCAGGCGGTCCCAGCCCAGACGGCAATGCCGAGCGCCAGCGCGCCGGCAATGCCCGCTTTGGCATGCAGCCCGAAGACGGCGCAGACGATCAATGCGGGCGCGAACCAGCCCCATGCGGCCAGGTAGCGCAGGATGGCGACGCGCCAGGGAAGGCGGGCGTGGCCCGGCATCACGAGCCGGATGCGCCAGGTCTTCATCGCCAGCGTGTGGCCGCTGTCGCGCCAGCACCAGGTGAAGTACAGGCCCGTGATCACGAACAGGTACACCTTCAGCCCGTGCTGGAATGGCGCGTCCTGGCGGTTGCCGGTGACGAACAGATACAGCAGGACGGCCAGCATCTCGACCGCGAACAGCAGGAAGAATTCGTAGACCATGACGGCCAGGCGCCGCCTGATCGAGGGCGTGCCAGGCAGCGGCGACGCCGCCTCGGCCACCAGCACAGGCGGCTCAGTTGCCTGCATTTGCGGCCTGGGCGGTGCCTGACTGGGTGCCGGGCGTGACGACTGCACCACCATTGCCGGGCGCCACCGGGGCAGGGGTGGGTACAACTGACGGCGTCACGCCAGCAGGCGCTGGCGCTGGCGTCCCGGCAATCGCCGATGGCGCTGCCGCATCGGGCGTGCCGATCAGCACGCACTCGGCGCCACGGCGCGTGGTGTTTGATGCACATGGCATCGGCACGACCAGCAGCGGGGCTTCCGGCAACGCAACCGGCGCGCTGTTGAGGACGCCGGGCGGCTTGCTGGCCAGCTTGCGCTTTTGCTCGGCCGACAGCTGCTTGTAGTTTTCCCAGTTGGCGGCTTTGTCGCCCTGCGCCAGCTTGTTCGTCTTGCTGAAGTTTTCGCGCGCCAGGTCACGCTGCTTCGGCGTGAGTTTCATCCACTGGCGCATGCGCTCGTGCACGCGTTGCTGCTCGGCTGGGTCCAGCGAGCCGAAGCGGGCCGATACCTCGATCCAGCGGCGTTTGCGCGGGCCTTCCATGCGGTCCCATTCGGACTCGAGCGGTGCCAGCGCCAGGCGTTGTGCGTTGCTCAGGTCGCGCCACAGGGGCTTGTCGAGGGCCTTGCGCAACGGCCGCACGCTGGCGATAGTCTCGGTCGCCGCAGGCAGGATCGACGGCTTCTCGAAGCGATCGACGATCACCCAGGCCAGCGCAGCAGCGGCAACGACGCCGATGACTGTTTTCAGCACGGGAAAGCGCGATGTCGAGACGTTCTTCTTGGTCATTGCTGGCGCTGCTGCGACTCCAGATAGGCGTTGAAACCCGGGTCGAGGTAGGCGGTCAGCGGCAATTCGTCAGCCAGCACGGCGGCGTCGATGTCGGCCAGTGCGGCCAGTTGCTGCTGTTGCTCGTGCTGGTAAAAGCCACCCATGCCAATCACCAGCGCCAGGAGCGGCACGGCAATGGCCAGGCGCGACACGGCCGGCCCGGCAAACCATGCGCCAACCCCGTGCCAGCTGAAGCCGGCCCGGGCATCGGGCTTCCTGCGCGCCATGGCGGCAGCGCGTGCGGCGGCCAGCCGGTCGACGGTGGAAGCCGGCAGGTGGTCGAGCTGTTCATCCAGCGCGTGGCGTATCTTGTACGCCAGATTGATGTCGTCGGTATTCATAGTGTGATTCCCTTGGCCTGGAGCGCTGCCGCGAGGGCGTGGGTGGCGCGTGAGCAATGCGTTTTGACGCTGCCCTCGGAACATCCCATTGCTGCCGCCGTCTCGGCGACGTCCATATCTTGCCAGTAACGCATGAGGAAGGCTTCCCGTTGACGTGTCGGGAGTTTTTGTACTTCGTCATCGATCAGGCGCAAGGTCTGGGTGCGCTCGACCTGGTCCGCGCTCGACTCTGCGGCCGCCGAACCCTGCTCGGCCTCGAGTGAGGCGAGTATATCAAAGTCATCATCGTCGTTTCCCTCGCCCCGCCCGAAGCCCGAGAACAGGCTGACCCAGGTATTGCGCACCTTTTCGCGGCGGAAGTAGTCGAGGATCGTCGTCTGGAGGATGCGCTGGAACAGCATCGGCAGCTCGGCTGCCGGCTTGTCGCCGTATTTCTCGGCAAGCTTGATCATCGCGTCCTGCACGATGTCCAGCGCCGATTCGTCCTTGCGAACCGCATAGACCGCCTGCTTGAACGCGCGCCGTTCGACATTCTGCAGAAAGTCGTTAAGTTCTTTGTCTGTGGCCATGCAGGTTCAGGGGGAGGCGCGCGAGTGGGTCGTGCTTTAGGGAAAACTGTCGCATCCTAGCAAAAAACCACCCGGCCTGCATCGGAATCGCTCAGGGTGGGCTCCCGCCATGCCTGGTGCATGGCGGGCGAAAACCGCATGACGATAGCTGAAATGATTCGTTGTTGGGGCCACCTGGCGTGGCTATCGTAACAACACGATCATTCAGCCACGCCATCGCCATGCCACTCGATTCTGTTCGCCAGTCCTTTGCCATTCATCCGTTCACCGGCGCGCCGCTGGGCGCCGAGGTCGTCGGCCTCGACCTGTCGCTGCCGCTGGGCACGGCCGATATCGCGCGTCTGCACCGCGCGCACCTCGATTATCACGTGCTGGTGTTTCGCGACCAGCACATCACGCCCGCGCAGCAGGTGGACTTCAGCCGCCACTTCGGCGCGCTGCAGATCCACGTGCTGCGCAATTTCCAGTTGCCCGGGCAGCCCGAGGTGCTGGTGATTTCGAATATCCAGCAGGACGGCAAGCCGGTCGGGCTGGGCGACGCCGGTCACTTCTGGCATTCCGACCTGTCGTACAAAGAGACGCCGAGCCTGGGCTCGATGCTCCATGCGCAGGAGTTGCCGGCCGAGGGCGGCGACACGCTGTTTGCCAACCAGCACGCGGCGTGGGACGCCTTGCCCGATGACCTCAAGCGCGAGGTCGAAGGATTGCAGGCCGAGCACTGGTACCTGGCGCGCTATGACGAACTGCGCCAGCGCAACCCGTATCGGCCGCAGCTGACCCAGGCGCAGATCGACGAAGTCCGGCCGGTCAGCCATCCGGTCGTGCGCACGCATCCCGAGACGGGCCGGCGCGCGCTGTTCGTCAGCGAGCATTTCACCACCCGCATCCTGGGCGTGTCCGAACAGCGCAGCCGCGAACTGCTCGACCTGCTGTTCGATTACGGCACCCGCGCCGAGCATGTCTACCGCCATCAATGGCAGCCGCACGACATGGTGTTCTGGGACAACCGCTCGCTGATGCACCTGGCCGCCGGCTGCCCGGACCACCTGCGCCGCAAGCTGTACCGCACGACGATCGAAGGCGACGTGCCTTTCTGACCTCATTCCAGGATATCCATGAATCTCACTACAAAATTGTTGGCACTGGCCGCAGCGCTGACGTTGGCGCTGCCGTCAACGGGGCAGGCCGAAGGCAATATCCGCGTGGCCGAGCAGTTCGGTGTCGTGTATCTGCTGCTGAATGTGGCGCAAGACCAGAAGCTCATCGAAAAGCATGGCAAGAAGCAGGGGATCGATGTCGACGTCGACTGGGTCAAGCTGTCGGGCGGCGCGGTCGTCAACGATGCGTTGCTGTCGGGTTCCATCGACGTGGCCGGCGCCGGCGTCGGTCCGTTGATGACGATCTGGGATCGCACCAGGGGCCGCCAGAACGTGCGCGGCATCGCCTCGCTGGGCAGTTTTCCGTATTACCTCGTCAGCACCAACCCGGCCGTGAAGACGATTGCCGACTTCAGCGCGAAGGACCGGATTGCGTTGCCGGCCGTGACGGTGTCGGTGCAGGCGCGCATCCTGCAGATGGCGGCAGCAAAACAGTGGGGCCTTGCCGGGTTCAAGAAGATCGATCCCCTCACGCAGACGGTGCCGCATCCGGATGCAGCCGCCGCCCTCATCGCCGGCAAGACCGAGCTGAACGCGCACTTCGCCGCGCCGCCGTTCCAGCAACTCGAGCTGACCGGCAATCCTGCTGCGCACGTCGTGCTCGACTCGTACCAGGTGCTGGGCGGGCCGTCGTCGGCCACGGTGCTGTATGCCACCGAGAAGTACGTGAAGGACAACCCGAAGACGTACCGCGCCTTCATCGATGCGCTGGCCGAAGCGGCGCAGTATATTGCCGCCAATCCGGAAGGCGCGGCCGATGCCTACCTGCGCGTGAACAAGGGCAACGTCGACCGGGCACTGCTGCTCAAGGTCATCAAGGATCCGAAGACGCAGTTCAGTGTGGCGCCGCAAAATACGCTGGGCCTGGCGCAGTTCCTGCACCAGGTCGGCGCCATCAAGAACAAGCCGGCGTCGTGGCGCGATTACTTCTTCGCGCATCCGGCCATTGCCAACGGAAGCTGATATGCGCGCCACTGCCCCCTTCAATCTGGTGAAGCCAGAACCGTTGCTGCGCTCCGAGCATGTCACGCTGGAATATGCGAGCGAGCGCGGCATTGTGCGCGCGACCGACGACGTCAGCTTTGACGTCTACCGGGGCGACCGCTTCGTGCTGCTGGGACCATCGGGCTGCGGCAAGTCGACGCTGCTCAAAGCCATCGGCGGCTTCATCGCGCCGCGCGCCGGCAGCCTGCACCTGGGCGGCAAGCCCGTCACAGGCCCGGGCCCGGACCGCATCGTCGTGTTCCAGGAATTCGACCAGCTGCCGCCGTGGAAGACGGTGAAGCAGAATGTCCTGTTTCCGATGCTGGCGGGTGGTGTCGCGCGGGCCGAGGCCGAGGTGCGCGCCCGCCACTGGCTCGGCAAGGTCGGGCTGGCGCGGTTTGCCGATGCCTATCCGCACACGCTGTCGGGCGGCATGAAAGCGCGGGTGGCGATTGCCCGCGCGCTGGCGATGCAGCCGGCGGTGCTGCTGATGGATGAGCCGTTTGCCGCGCTCGATGCGCTGACCCGGCGCAGCATGCAGGAAGAGCTGCAGGCACTGTGGGACGAGATCGGCTTCACGATGCTGTTCGTGACGCACTCGATTGAAGAGGCGCTGGTGGTGGGTAACCGCATCCTGCTACTGTCGCCGCACCCGGGCCGCGTGCGGGCCGAGCTCAATAGTCATCAGTTCAGCCTGGCTAGTGCGGGCAGCCACGAGTTCCAGGCCGCCACGCAGCGTATCCACGCGCTGCTGTTCGGCGCGGATGCCGATGCACCGGCCGCGCAACCACAGCCGGCGCAGGTGCAACCATGAGCGCCGTGCATGAACCGCCGGTCCGGCCGGAGTACGTTGCGCCGCAGCGCGTGGCCAGCGCCGCGCCGCAACCCGGGCGGGTCGACCGCCTGGACTGGCTGGGCAAACCCGCGATCCTGCTGGCGCTGGTGATCGTGTGGGAGTTGCTGGCACGCTGGGTCGACAACGACCTGCTGCTACCGGGCGCGCTGCAGACGGCGCGCGCGTTCATCGATGGCGTCGCGTCGGGCGAGCTGATTGGTTATGTGACGGTATCACTGGCCATCCTCGTGCAGGGCTTCCTGTTGGGCGTGGCGATTGCGTTCCTGCTGACCTGGCTGGCCGTGTCGAACCGCTTCGGTCGCGCGCTGATCGACACGCTGACGTCGATGTTCAATCCGCTGCCGGCCATTGCGCTGCTGCCGCTGGCGCTGCTGTGGTTCGGCCTGGGCAAGGGCAGCCTACTGATGGTGCTGGTCCATTCGGTCGTGTGGCCGCTGACGCTCAATGCCAGTGCGGGCTTTCGCGCGGTGCCCGACACGCTGCGCATGGCTGGGCGCAACTATGGCCTGGGCGGCTTGCGCATGGTGCTGCAGATCCTGGTGCCGGCAGCGCTGCCATCGATCCTGTCGGGCCTGAAGATCGGCTGGGCCTTCGCCTGGCGCACGCTGATCGCGGCGGAGCTGGTCTTTGGCAGCACGTCGGGGCAGGGTGGCCTGGGCTGGTACATCTTCCAGAACCGGAATGAGCTGTTCACCGATAAAGTGTTCGCGGGCCTGGCCACGGTGATCCTGATTGGCCTGGCGATCGAGCGTTTCGCCTTCCAGACGCTGGAGCATGTCACGGTGCGGCGCTGGGGCATGCAACGCTGAAGCCAAGGCGGCCAGGCTCAGCTCGCCGCTTGTGGCATGCCCAGTGTCGCAATGCGGTACGTCGCTTGTTGGCCGCCATCGTCCGTCATGATGAACTCGGCGCGGTTGGCGCCCATCCGGAACATGCGGCCGGCCCCGGGCGGGATCAGCGACTGCACGCGGCGCACGATGTGGCCGGCGAGGCCCTGCGCATTGTGCGCCACCAGCACTGCGCCATCCGTGCCGGGTGCCTCGCCGCGCAGGTCGACCAGCGGGATGGCCGCGCCATGCCAGGCCATGGTCTGGCCGGGTGGCACGGCTAGCGGCACGATCTGTTCAATTGCGGCAAGCGGCAGCGCCTGCAGGCCGGCCGCATCGAACACGACATAGGCTTCGGCATTGCTGGCGCTGGCGCTGGCGGTCGTGGTGGGCGTACCGCTGTCGCCGCGCGCCAGGGCCGCCTCGGGATGCCGCGCCATCAGGCGCGCGACGTCGACCAGCAGCACCGTGGCGCCGCTGGCGTCGATGACGTTCTCGCCAATCCCGGCCGTGCTGGGGACGCCGGGACAGAAGTCCTCGAGCCGCAGCACGGCCTGCACCGGCACGCCCAGCGCCAGGCCGGTGAGCTGCAGCACGGCGAGCAGGGGCGCAGATGCGACGCCGGAGTCGACGCCAGGCGCGTGGAACAGCGCCGCGCTGGCAATCAGCGCCAGCTGGCTGCCGTGCCAGTGGCACCAGGCATTGCTGCCGATATGCGTGAGCGCCGGCATGGCAAGCACTTCGGCCAGCGCGGCCGGCGGCACGCCGATCAGGCCGTGGCCGGTGTCGAGCAGTGCGTAGCAGGTGCGTTGCAGCGTGTCGGCCACAGGCAGCGCTGCGGGCGCGGCAGCCGTCGGCGCCGTGCTCCAGCACAGCGCCAGATCGGCCAGCCGGGCCACTTCCAGCAGGCTCAGAAGCATGCCGTTCCCGATTGGCACGGCGCTGTGGAACACATCGTCCGGATCGTCGCCGTGATGCAGGCGCTGCAGCGCTGCTGCGTCGACCTCGACCAGCTCGTCGAGCGCATCGACACGCAGGCCAACCCTGCGGTCGCCATCGCGCAGCAGCAGCAGTTGCGCAACGCTGTCGGCCGGTGGCGCGCCGACGTCCAGCCAGCGCGCCAGGTCGACCACCGGCACGGCCATGCCTTGGTGCTCGACCATGCCGAGCAGCGCATGGGTGCGCAGCGGCAGCCGACCGAGGGTTTCCTGCAACGGCAGGGCCTGAATCACGGCCCCGATCGGTACGCCGACCGGAACGGCGCCGATGCGGATGCGCGCCAGTTGCAGCGCAGCGCGGCCGGGTTCGCGCATCGCCTAGCGCTCCCGCGCCACCGCTTCGAGCTCTGCCAGCAGGCGCGAAGCGTCGCGGGTGGCGTCGGCCTGCTGTTGCGTGGCCCCGCCAATGCCCGCGATCGAGGCGCTCGTGTCTGCGACGGACTCGACGATGCGTTCGAATGCGTGCTCCACCTCGCCGGCCAGGCGGGTGCCTTCGTCGACGCGGCCGACCGTTTCGTTGATGAGCTTGGAAATTTCGCGCGCTGCCAGTGCGGATTTTTCGGCCAGTTTGCGCACTTCGTTGGCGACCACGGAAAAGCCCTGGCCGTGCTCGCCGGCACGCGCCGCCTCGATCGCGGCATTGAAGGCCAGCAGGTGCGTCTGGCCAGCGATGCTGGTGATGGTGTCGATGATCTCGTGCACGTCGCCGGAGGACGTCTGGATGGCCTGCATCGCGCTCTTGGAACGCTCCAGCAGGCGGCTGCCATTGGCCGCGCCGTCACGGGTGCGCGCGGCCAGCACGGCCGACTCCTGTGCGCCATCGGCGATCCCGGTGATGGATCGGCTCAGGATGGTCAGGGCCGTGCTGATCGCATCGATCTTTGCGCTCACCAGTTCTTCGCGGTGCACCTGCGCCGTGACGTCCATCGCGAACTTGATCACCTTGTACGGTTTGCCGGCCGCATCGAGGATCGGGTTGTAGGTGGCCTGGATCCAGATGTCGGCATCGTGCTTGCCACGGCGCCGGAAGCGCCCGGCCTGGAACCTGCCTTCGGCCAGGTCGGCCCAGAAGTGGCGGTAGTCGGCGCTCCTGGCCATGTCCGGCGTGCAAAACATGCTGTGATGGTGGCCGACGATTTCTTCTTCGGTATAGCCCATCGTGCGCAGGAAGTTGGCGTTCGCCGACAGGACAGTGCCACGCATGTCGAACTCGATGACCGCCTGCGAGCGCCCGAGCGCATCGAGCTTGCCGCGCGATTCGGCAGCCAGCAGCTTGCGCTGCGTGATGTCGGTGGCGAACTTCATCACCTTCACCGGCTTGCCGGCCGCATCCAGGACGGGGCTGTAGGTGGCATGGATCCAGACCCGTCCGCCGTCGCTGCGGATGCGCCGGAATTCGCCGGTGTGGGACTCGCCCTGTGCCAGGCTGTGCCAGAACCGCCGGTAGTCGGCGGAATGCAGCCAGTCCGGTTCGCAGAACATCGTATGGTGATGCCCCACGACCTGGTCGCGCTCATAGCCGAAGGTGCTCAGGAAGTTACCGTTGGCGTGCAAGATCGCGCCGTCGAGATCGAACTCGATCACGGCCTGGGCACGGTCGATCGCACGCATGGTGGCAAGGGCTATTTCTTGCAAGGTATCGTTGTGGGCTTGCATGGCGGAACTCGTCTGGATATCCATCAAGTGTTGTTGGAAATCATTTTAATCAGTTTATTTGTGGAAATCTTTATTTTCGTCTCCGGGCATCGATTTTTTTTTGTCTCATGCGGCGTCGGCGACACACCTGTTGCTGCGCACCGAAACCGTGCGCGCGGGGCCATCGGGCTGCACCGGCAAGGGTGGGCAGGGCAGGTATGCGCATGCCGCCAGGTGCTCTGCCGGGCTGGCAGGCGGTTTCAGCAACACCTTGTCGAAGAACAAAGCTTGACCAGAATGGTGCGGCGCGGTATGGTGTTCCTCACGCTTTGCACCCTCAAAGCATCAACGTCATGCGGGAGTCGCCCACAACGCCCCGTCCGCCATGGCACGCTTTCATTTGTAGGCAGTTTGCTCCGACCCGTGCCACAAGCGCGAGAGATGCGTCCAACCGCTACAAACACTCAAGCCTAACGAGTTGCGCCCAGCGTCAATGCGTACGGTCCCTACGGCGACCCGAACCATCGACGTGCACGCAGAAAGAAGTGGAGCCTGAGGGTTGTAAGCGCAGCACGCATATCGCCAGGAACGAGCATCCGATCAATCAACCCTATGGGTTTTGAAAGGAATGGTTATGAGTTTCGATCCAACAGTCCCCATCACGGGCGCTGAAATCGTTGTCCGTTGTCTGGCAGAAGAGGGCGTCAAGCACGTTTTCGGTTATCCGGGCGGCGCGGTTCTGTATATCTACGACGCGATCTTCCAGCAAGATAAATTCCAGCACGTTCTCGTTCGCCACGAACAAGCCGCGGTGCACGCTGCCGATGCCTATTCGCGCAGCTCGAACACCGTGGGCGTCGCCCTCGTCACGTCCGGTCCGGGCGTCACCAATGCCGTCACCGGCCTGTCGACCGCCTATATGGATTCGGTGCCGATGGTCGTGATTTCGGGCCAGGTGCCAAGTCACGCGATCGGCCAGGATGCGTTCCAGGAATGCGACACGGTCGGCATCACCCGCCCGGTGGTCAAGCACAACTTCCTGGTCAAGGACGTGCGCGACCTGGCCTCGACCATCAAGAAAGCCTTCTTCATCGCCCGTACCGGCCGGCCCGGCCCCGTGCTGGTTGATATCCCGAAGGACATCACGGTCAACAAATGCCTGTTCGAGTACCCGCGCGAAGTCGACATGCGCTCGTACCGTCCGGTCGACAAGGGCCATGCCGGCCAGATCCGCAAAGCGGTCGCGCTGCTGCAGAATGCCGAGCGGCCGATGATCTATGCGGGCGGCGGCGTCATCCTGGCCAATGCCTCGAATGAGCTCAACCGCATGGTCGAGACCACCGGTTTCCCGATCACGAATACGCTGATGGGCCTGGGCGGATCGCGCTCGTCCGATCCGCATTTCGTCGGCATGCCGGGCATGCACGGCACCTATGAAGCGAACATGGCGATGCAGCACTGCGACGTGTTGATCGCCATCGGCGCCCGCTTCGACGACCGTGTGATCGGCAACCCGAAGCACTTCGCCTCGCATCCGCGCAAGATCATCCATATCGACATCGATCCGTCGTCGATTTCCAAGCGTGTGAAAGTGGATATCCCGATCGTCGGCAACGTCAAGGACGTGCTGATCGAACTGCTCGCGCAGCTCGAGGCGGGCACTGGCCACACGAATGCGCCGGCGCTGCAAAGCTGGTGGAAGCAGATCGCCGAATGGCGTGGCCGCGATTGCCTGGCGTATGCGAGCTCCGACACGCTGATCAAGCCGCAGTCCGTGATCCAGCAGCTGCACAAGGTCACCGGTGGTGACGCGTTCATCACGTCCGACGTCGGCCAGCACCAGATGTGGGCCGCGCAGTACTACCCGTTCGACAAGCCGCGCCGCTGGATCAATTCCGGTGGCCTGGGCACGATGGGCGTGGGCCTGCCGTTCGCGATGGGCGTGCAGATGGCCAATCCGGATGCCACCGTGGCCTGTGTCACCGGCGAAGGCTCGATCCAGATGTGCATCCAGGAGCTTGCCACCTGCAAGCAATACCACCTGACGCCGAAGATCATCCTGCTCAACAACCGCTTCCTGGGCATGGTCCGCCAGTGGCAGCAGATCGATTACGGCTCGCGCTATTCCGAGTCGTACATGGATTCGCTGCCTGACTTCGAAAAGCTGGCCGAGGCCTATGGCCACGTCGGCATGAAGATCGAAAAGCCGGGCGATGTCGACGGCGCGCTGCGCGACGCATTTGCCATGAAAGACCGCCTGGTATTCATGAACTTCATCACCGACCAGAGTGAAAACGTGTGGCCGATGGTCAAGGCGGGCCGCGGCCTGAACGAAATGCTGCTCGGCTCGGAGGACCTGTAAATGCGCCATATTATTTCTGTCCTGCTGGAGAACGAAGCCGGTGCGCTCTCGCGCGTGGTCGGCCTGTTCTCGGCGCGCGGCTACAACATCGAAACGCTGACCGTGGCGCCGACCGAAGACGCGACGCTGTCGCGCATGACGATCGTCACGTCCGGCTCGGATGACATCATCGAGCAGATCACCAAGCACCTGAATCGCCTGATCGAGGTCGTCAAGGTGGTCGACCTGACCGAAGGCCAGCACATCGAGCGTGAGCTCATGCTGATCAAGGTGCGGGCGGTCGGCAAGGAGCGCGAAGAAATGAAGCGCACTGCCGATATCTTCCGTGGCCGCGTCATCGACGTCACCGAAAAGACCTACACGATCGAGCTGACCGGCGCCAAATCGAAACTGGACGCCTTCATCGACGCCATCGACCGCGCCTCGATCCTCGAGACGGTGCGCACCGGCGGCTCGGGCATCGGCCGCGGCGAACGCATTCTGAAAGTTTGAGCAACGCTCAACATTACACAATTCAAATTCAATAACAGGATAAAAAAATGAACGTTTTCTACGACAAGGACTGCGACCTCTCCCTCATCAAGGGCAAGAACGTTGCCATCATCGGTTACGGCTCGCAAGGCCATGCGCACGCACAGAACCTGAGCGAATCGGGCGTCAATGTCACCGTCGGCCTGCGCCGCGGCGGCGCCTCGTGGGGCAAGGTCGAGCAAGCCGGCCTGAAAGTGGCGGAAGTCGATGAAGCAGTGAAGAACGCCGACGTCATCATGATCCTGCTGCCGGACGAAAACATCGCCGAAGTCTACAAGCAGAACATCGAGCCGAACGCGAAGCAGGGCGCTGTGCTGGCTTTTGCTCACGGCTTCAACGTGCACTACGGCCAGGTCGTCCCACGCGCCGACCTCGACGTGATCATGGTCGCGCCGAAAGCGCCGGGCCACACGGTGCGCGGCACCTACACGCAAGGTGGCGGCGTGCCGCACCTGATCGCCGTGTACCAGGACAAATCGGGCGCTGCCCGTGATATCGCCATGTCGTACGCGATGGCGAACGGCGGCGGCCGCGCCGGCATCATCGAAACCAACTTCCGCGAAGAAACCGAGACCGACCTGTTCGGCGAGCAGGCCGTGCTGTGCGGCGGCGCGGTCGAACTGATCAAGGCGGGCTTCGAGACGCTGACCGAAGCCGGTTACGCGCCGGAGATGGCGTACTTCGAGTGCCTGCACGAACTCAAGCTGATCGTCGACCTGATCTATGAAGGCGGCATCGCCAACATGAACTACTCGATCTCGAACAACGCGGAATACGGCGAATACGTCACCGGCCCGCGCGTCGTGACCGAAGACACCAAGAACGCGATGCGCCAGTGCCTGAAGGACATCCAGACCGGGGAGTATGCCAAGAGCTTCATCCTGGAAAACAAGGCCGGTGCACCGACCCTGATCTCGCGTCGTCGCCTGACGGCCGAGCATCCGATCGAGGAAGTCGGCGCGAAGCTGCGCGCGATGATGCCGTGGATTGCGAAGAACAAGCTGGTGGATCAGTCGAAGAATTAATGTCGCAGTAGGGGACAGGAACGGCGCCTTCGGGCGCCGTTTTTCATGGGGCGCCGGTTGTTACAAACCACGTCAAAAGCTACTCATTTGCAACTGTCCATTACAAATTACCGATGTTTTCCCTGTGCACGGTATCGTATAACTACGCCGGACATACGTCGCAACCCACAGGAGAACAAGAATGGCATTCACCAAATCCCTCGTCGCCGCTGCGCTCGTGCTGGCCTTCAGCGCTGCCCAGGCGCAGACCGCGTCGTCCGCTGCAACCACCGGCACCATGGTCGTGGTCCCTGCCTTCGGCGAAGTCAAGCACGCCAATGACGAAGCGACGATCACCTTCGCTGTCGAAGAGCACGACAAGGACAAGAACGCCGCCGCCGACCGCGTCAACCGCAAGATGAAAGAGGGCACCGAGATCGTGCGCCGCGCCGATCCGAAAGCCGAACTGAAAACGCAGGGCTATTACACCTATCCTGTCTATCCTGAAGTCCAGCCACAGCCGGTCGGCCGCGTGGTCGCGCCGGTCAAGCCGGTGCCAATCGCCTGGCGCGTCGGCCAGTACCTGGAAGTCAAGACCACGAACCTGGCCGCGCTGCCGAAAACGGCCGCCGCCGCGCAGAAGGTCCTGCAGATCAATAACATCAACTTTGGCCTGACCCCGGCGACCGAGAAGCGCCTGGACGACCAGCGCATCGCTGCCACGTACCAGAACCTGAATGAGCGCATTGTGTCGATCGCCAAGGCGATGGGCCGCCAGCCAGGTGACGCCGTGCTTGATACGGTCGATTTCGAAGGTTCGGGCAATTACGCGGGCGATGCCCAGGGTGCGCCGGCCATGATGATGCGCTCGAGCGCCAAGCGCGAGATGGATGACGGCGTCGCCGAACCAAGCTTCGAGCCAGGCGAAACCACGCTGCAAATGCGCCTGGTGGGCAAGGTCAAGTTCAAGTAATCGCGCCATCCGGCACGGTCGTGTTCAAGCAGGCGCAGTCAGCGTTGTCTATTGATGACGCCGATTGCGATGCAAAACAATTGTTCTGCGGAACTGACCCGCCCGCCATCCAGGGCCCAGCGCCATCCCAGGTAGTTGGGCAGGTAGCGCGATGCCACCCCGCGAAAGCCCAGTAGCCAGGCCTTGAAGCGCCCGTGGTACGCGTTCACGTTCTGTACGTGAATGGCGCGGCTATCCGAATGCCTGACGCGCACGCCTGCACGCAGATTGACCGTTTCGTGCGCAATCCGATGCTTGCGTGCAAAGGCCCGGTACGCAGCGTGGCTGTCGCTGACCAGGAGCGCCTGCGGATCGAGTCTGGGCAGCAAATCGCGTTCGAGCTGCGCGGCGATCAGTGCGCCACGGCCAGTGACGGCATCGATGGTGCGGCCATTGCGGTCGCGCGCCACCAGGATGCAATCGAGATGGCGGGAAATGCCACGTTTGGGGGCGCGGCCGCCCCGTCGGCGTGGCGGGCGGTCGAGCGTGCGTGATCCTTTTTGCGATTCGAGCAGGAATGTCTCATCGGCCTCCACGATGCCGTTGAGCGTTGTCGGCCGGTCGAGCTTGACCCAATCGAGAAATCGGTGGCGCCACCGGAAGGCGGTATTGCGGTGCACGCCGACCCGGTCTGCCCCCTTGCGCACGGACAGTGAATCGAGCAGCACCTGCGAGTAAGCGAGCCATTTGGCCTTGTGTCTGAGCCGTGCCAGTGGCGTACCGCTCAGGTCGTTGAACGTGCGGCCACAGGCGCAGCAGCGAAAGCGCTGCAGGTCGTTGGCGAATCCGTGTCGATTGCAGTGTTGGTTGCCACAGCTGGGGCAGCAGCGCGCTGGCGCTCTGGCCTGCGCAATGAGTGCGACCACCTGGTCAAGGCCCGCTGCGGGATGCAGGGCGTCGAGCACTTGCCGGCGCTGTGGCTGATTCAGCGCTGACAACTTGGCAAACCAGTTCTTGAAACGAGGCGCTTTCATGAGTCACTCCTGACGCTGCGGACAGGCGTTGGACCACGAAACCGCTCATCAGTTCATGGCTCGGCTCTATTTAACGTTGACTGCGCCTTCAAGTAGGCGCCATGCAATTGCCAGCTGGGTTAGCGTAGTGTTTCGCTAACACGGGTCGCGCCTCTATAATGGCTGCGAACGGTCGCTCGGCGGCTCACTTGAATACGATTGCTTATGCCAACTTTTCCACGAAGAAGAAAGCCAGGGACCCAGCCCAACGGTCCACGATTCTCCCGCCTGAAAAAGCGTTTCGCGCCCCGTACGCAAGCACGGGCGGCCGGTGAGCGGAGCCGCGGCATCTACCTGCTGCCGAATGCCTTCACCACGGCGGCGCTGTTCTGCGGCTTCTACGCCATTGTCATGGCGATGAACCAGCGTTTCGACCAGGCGTGCTGGGCCGTGTTCATCGCGATGATCCTCGACGGCCTGGACGGACGCATCGCGCGCCTGACCAATACCCAGTCCGAATTCGGCGCCCAGTACGACAGCCTGGCCGACATGGTCTCGTTCGGCGCTGCGCCGGCGCTGGTGATGTACGAATGGTCTCTCAACGGCCTTGGCAAGCTCGGCTGGGTCGCGGCCTTCATCTACTGCGCTTGCGCCGCTTTGCGCCTGGCGCGCTTCAATACCAATATCGAAGTCGTCGACAAGCGCTTCTTCCAGGGCTTGCCCAGCCCGGCTGCAGCTGCGCTCGTGATCGGCTTCATCATGATGATGATCGATCCCGATATCAGCGTCATCCCGCGCAAGGTCGAGTGGGTGTCGTGGTGCATCACGGTCTTCGCCGGCCTGACGATGGTCTCGAACGTGCCGTTCTACAGCTTCAAGGACATCAACTTCCGCAAGTCGGTGCCGTTCATCGCGGTGTTCCTGATTGCACTGGTGCTGGCACTGCTGGCAATCGATCCGCCCAAAGTGCTGTGGCCGATCTTCGTGATCTACGGCCTGTCGGGTTACGCCGTGTACGTATGGCAGCGTGCCAAGGGCAAGCGGGTCAGCATCATCCCGCTTGACGACGCCGACGACGATCTCCACCGCTGACCAACGGCCGCCCGCAACCATGAGAACTCCTTATTTCGCGGCCTGCGCCGCTGCTGTTCTGGTCCTGTCAGGTCTGCTTGCCGCCTGCTCGCCGCTGTCGCTGGTCAACGCGGTCTCGCCGAGCGGCGCCACGCGCACGGTGGCCTCGGCCGCCTACGGCACCAATCCACGTCACGTACTCGACATCTACCGGCCCGAAAACTGGACCGGCCCCGCGCCCGTCATCGTGTTCTACTACGGCGGCAACTGGGTCAACGGAGAGCGGGGCGACTATGCATTCGTCGGCCGTGCGCTGGCGGCGCGTGGTTTCGTCGTGGTCATTCCCGACTATCGACTGTATCCGCAGGTGCGCTATCCGGACTTCCTGACCGACAGCGCCGAAGCGCTGGCCTGGACGTCGCGCCGCATCAAGGCCTATGGCGGCGATCCGAAGCGCATCTATGCGATGGGCCACAGCGCCGGCGCCTACAATGCCGCGATGCTGGCGCTCGATCCCCGCTGGCTGCGCGCGCAGGGCACGGCGCCGAGCATCCTGCGTGGCTGGATCGGCATGGCCGGCCCGTACAACTTCCTGCCCGTGGAAAATGAAACGACGCGCCCGGTGTTCCTGTACCCGAATACGCCGCGCGATTCGCAACCGATCAACCACGTGACGGTCAATGCGCCGCCCGCGCTCCTGATCGCGGCGCGCAACGATTCGACGGTCGACCCGGAGCGCAACACGGGCGCGCTGGCCGACCGGATGCGCGCGACGGGCGTGCCGGTGCGCGAGGTCAGCTTCACCGGCGTGAACCACGTCACGCTGCTCGCAACGCTGTCGAGCTCGCTGCGCCGCCTGGCGCCGTCGCTCGACGCGATCGAAGACTTCGTGCACAGCGACGGCGGGCGCAAGCTGCCGCCCGCGCGCTAGCCGCTTCACACGGCAGCCCCTACCAGGGGCTGCGCTCCCTTGGCTCGTACATCGGGTCCGGCCCGTTCATCATCTGGCGCACGACACCTTGCTCGTCGAAGTGGACGTGCATCATCGAGTTCCAGACGCCCGCCTCCTTGTAGCGGTACGACCAGACCTCGTAGTTCTGCATCGCCACGCGCGAGCGTTCGGCAGGACGGCCAATCGTGCGCAACACCTGCTCCTTGGTGGCCTGGTCCACCTTGAGCGTGGCGAAGGTTTCACCGGTCAGCACCTGCTCGTAGGCCGTCAGCCGGCCATCGGGCCCCAGGCGTGCCATCCACGTGTACTGGCCCATCGGCCCCGTCGCGTACTCGAGCGAGCGCGCCGCGCCATCCGGATCGACATAGATGGACGTCGGCTTGCCGAGCTTGGCCTGGACCGCATCGGCCGTTTCGCCCGGCAGCGGGGCAGGGCGCGTGGCGCATGCCGCCAGCAGCAGCGCGGCGGCCAGCGTTGTTATTTTCATCATTGGGTGCATTATTTTGTCCTTTACTTGGCGGCAAGGCGGGCAAACGCTGGTGGGCACCCGCGATTTGCACTATACTTGCCGGTCTGTCCGAATCCGGGCAGGCATTCAATCAATCACGGTGCGCTGGGTTGCGACTCTTGCACCGCATGTGAAAGGTAACATCATGACCGTAGAAACTCTGAACAAAGCCGCGATTATCGCGGACAACGCACGCGGCGAAAAAGACACCGGTTCGCCAGAAGTGCAAGTTGCACTGCTGACCGCACGCATCAACGACCTGAACGGCCACTTCAAGGCCCACCAGAAAGATCACCACTCGCGTCGTGGTCTGATCATGATGGTCAACCGTCGTAAGAGCCTGCTGTCGTACCTGAAGAACAAGGATCTGAACCGTTACCGCGACCTGATCGCCAAACTGGGCCTGCGTAAGTAATTCGTTTGCGCCAGACGGTTTAAGTCTGAAGATGCCTGCGCCAGTTCTCTGTCGCGGGCATTTTTCGTTTTTGCGCGGTTTGTTTGTTGTTGCAAGGCTGCTCCGCTCCTGAGCGGCCCGTGGTGAGAGGTGAACGACAGCACCTGAAAATCTGTCGGCAAAATGAAAGGGATACCCCATGTTTAACAAAGTTACGAAAACCTTCCAGTACGGTCAACACACTGTCACCCTGGAGACGGGTGAAATCGCGCGCCAGGCAAGCGGCGCCGTCGTGGTGTCGGTCGAAGATACCGTCGTGCTGGCAACCGTGGTCGCACGCAAGGATGCCAAGCCGGGCCAGGACTTCTTCCCGCTGACCGTCGACTACCTCGAGAAAACGTATGCTGCGGGTAAAATCCCGGGCGGTTTCTTCAAGCGCGAAGGCCGTCCTTCCGAAAAAGAAACGCTCACCTCGCGCCTGATCGACCGTCCAATCCGTCCGCTGTTCCCGGAAGGCTACCTGAACGAAGTCCAGGTCATCATCCACGTGCTGTCGGTCAACCCTGAAATCGATCCGGACATCCCTGCGATGATCGGCGCTTCGGCCGCCCTGTGCATCGCCGGTATCCCGTTCAGCGGCCCGATCGGCGCCGCGCGCGTCGGCTACGCGAATGGCCAGTACATCCTGAACCCGACCACCACCGAGCTGAAGACTTCGCAGATGGATCTGGTCGTGGCCGGTACCGAAACCGCCGTCCTGATGGTCGAGTCGGAAGCCAAGCAACTGTCCGAAGAAATCATGCTGGGCGCCGTCGTGTTCGGCCATGACCAGATGAAAGTCGTGATCGATGCGATCCACGACCTGGTCGCCGAAGGCGGCAAGCCGGAAGTCGAATGGGCGCCGGCGCCAAAGAACGAAGAGCTGATCGCCCGTATCGGCGAACTGGCCGGCGCGAAAGTGCGCGATGCGTACCAGACCCGCGAAAAATCGGCGCGTCAGCAAAAGCTGAAGTCGCTGTCGTCCGAAGTGATGGCTGACCTGAACGCCGCTGGCGTGACGGCAGATGCTGGCGACGTCGGCAACATCCTGTTCGACATGGAAGCCAAGGTCGTGCGTTCGCAGATCCTCGAAGGCGAGCCACGCATCGACGGCCGCGACACCCGCACCGTGCGTCCGATCTCGATCCGTTCGAGCGTGCTGCCACGCACCCACGGCTCGGCCCTGTTCACCCGCGGTGAAACGCAGGCGCTGGTCGTTGCCACGCTGGGCACCGCCCGCGACAGCCAGAAGATCGATGCGCTGATGGGCGAGTACACCGATTCGTTCATGATGCACTACAACATGCCTCCGTTCGCCACCGGCGAAACCGGCCGCGTCGGTACGCCAAAGCGCCGCGAAGTCGGCCACGGCCGTCTGGCCAAGCGCGCGCTGATCGCTGCGCTGCCGGATCCGGAAGACTTCAGCTACTCGGTGCGCCTGGTCTCGGAAATCACCGAGTCGAACGGTTCGTCGTCGATGGCGTCGGTCTGCGGCGGCTGCCTGGCACTGATGGACGCCGGCGTGCCGATGAAATCGCACGTGGCCGGTATCGCCATGGGCCTGATCAAGGAAGGCGGCAAGTTCGCCGTGCTGTCGGACATTCTGGGTGATGAAGATCACCTGGGCGACATGGACTTCAAGGTGGCCGGTACCGCAGCAGGCATCACCGCGCTGCAGATGGACATCAAGATCCAGGGCATCACCAAGGAAATCATGCAGGTGGCACTGGCGCAAGCCAAAGAAGGCCGTCACCACATCCTGGGCGAAATGCAGAAGGCCATGCCAACCGTGAAGACCGAGCTGTCGGACTTCGCGCCACGCCTGATCACCATCCGCATCAACCCAGAAAAGATCCGTGACGTCATCGGCAAGGGCGGCGCTGTCATCCGCGCGCTGACCGAAGAGACCGGCACCCAGATCGACATCAGCGACGAAGGCGTGGTCACGATCGCGTCGGTCGACGCTGCCGCCGGCCAGGAAGCCAAGCGCCGCATCGAAGAGCTGACCGCATCGGTCGAAGTGGGCAAGACCTACGACGGCACCGTGCTGAAACTGCTGGACTTCGGTGCGATCGTGCAAGTCATGCCAGGCAAGGATGGCCTGCTGCACATCTCGCAGATCGCCAACGAGCGTGTCAACGCTGTTGCCGACTACCTGAAAGAAGGCCAGCAAGTGCGCGTCAAGGTCCTCGAGACCGACGAGCGTGGTCGTCTGAAGCTGTCGATGAAGGCAGCTGATCCGGTCGAAGGCGCAGCGGTGTAATCACCCTGCAATGTGAAAAAACCGCCAGTGCGTGAGCCTGGCGGTTTTTTTACGCCGGTGTGCATGAAAAAAAGCGGGCGTAGCCGCTTCGTGACGCATCGGATCGATACCCTATGCAAGGCGATTCGACGCCGGCAATCGGGTACGCTACATTCGTGGATCACCACGATCAAGGCGCGCCATGCTGACACTCTTCCAGTTCAAGCCATCCCTGAAAAAGTTCGCCCAGGCGCTGATGGCGCATGCGCAGCGCAACAGCTTTGCCCATCCGATGCACTTTGACGCGGACCGGGCCCGCATCCTCACCGGTGCAAACGGTGACCAGATCGTCAATCTCGCCAACCTCTACAAACAATACCGTGATGCTGCGCGCGCTGACCGGCCGCGCGTTCTCGAGATGTGCATGGCCATCTTGCGCGACACCTCGCTTCCGCAGACCTTCGAGGAGGTCAGGGCCAAACTGCTGCCGGCTGTTCGGGCGCGCTCGTACGCCGAGTCGGTCCGTCTGTCGGCGCGTCTTGCGGGAACGGCATTGCCCGGCACGTCCGCGGCAGCACTTGGCGACGATGTCGTGACCGTGATTGCCGTCGATGACGCCGATTCGATGAGCATCGTGACGGCAGCGCAGCTCGATACATGGGGAGTGTCGTTCGACGAGGCATTGGACGCGGCGCTCGATAATCTGCGTGCCATCCCGGGTGGCGGGTTCGCGCGCGGCCCCGATGGCGTGATGGTCGGCGACTGGAATGATGCCTATGACTCGTCGCGCCTGCTGCTGCCGGACGTGGTCCACCGCGCCGGCATCGGCGACCCGGTCGCGATGATTCCCACGCGCGACAGCATCTTGCTGGCCCCGGCCGGGGATCGCCGTGCGTTACTGGCCATGCTTGCCATGGCCGACACTGCCAGGAAAGAGCAGGGCCGTACGGTATCGGCAGCGATGTACCATTTCCGGAACCGCAGCGCACAACCCTATACGCCTGACGACGAGGAGGTGGCACGCGGCCTGGCCCAATTGCGCCAGCGCTATCTGGCCGAAGACTATGCGGACCAGAAAACACTGCTGGACGATCTGCATGACAAACATGACATCGACTTCATTGTCGCGAGCTTCATGCTGGTACAAGACAACCATGCGCGCGAGGAATTCAGCCTCTGTACCTGGTCAGAGGGTGTCGATGCGCTTCTGCCCAAATCAGACAGGATCGCCCTGGTACGCTTCAATGAGCAGGGAGAGGCGCAGCGTGCCGGCATGTATGACTGGGACACGGTGAGCGCGGTGGCGGGGCACCTGATGACGCCGGAGCCCGACACCTACCCGATCCGCTACCGTGTGAGGCAGTTTCCTGACCTGACCCTGCTGAAAGTGCATTGACGGCATGCCCTTCAACTGGCTGGCCCCCTTTGATGTTGCTTCGACTAAGGATTCCATCAAGATAGTGTCGTTATGTCTGTTTCCGCACGGATTACTTGCAGACGCGACCGTATGCTGCGTACGTGAGCTGGGTAAATACAGTTCGCAGGTTTGCCGACATCGCAGCCCATCGCTGCCGATGCCAGCACGAATCAACGTACCACCGGACGCGTTTTCGTGGTCGGACGCGCCGGGAACAGGCATTGCAGAATCATGACGGACCATACACAGACGCTTAACGAGGGAACGCCGCGCGACATTCCTGGCAACACGAAGAAAAAGCGCAGAGGCCCGCCCTTGTCGGTGGCGGCATGGAAACAGTTCGTCAGCGTCGCCAAGCCGTACTGGCTGGGCGATGAGCGCAAGCGGGCCTGGCTGCTACTGGCACTGCTGATCGTGCTGATGCTGGTGGAAACCAAGCTCGCCGTGATGCTCAATGACCAGGCCGGCGAGCTGACCTCGGCGCTGGCCGGCAAGGACCGCAACCGCTTCTGGGGCGCGGTCCAGGCTTGCCTGATCGTGCTGGCGTTCGCCGTGCCGATCTACGCGTTCTATTACTACATGCGCGACCTGTTCGCGAACAAGTGGCGCCGCTGGCTGACGCGGCGCTTTCTCGATGGGTACGTGGGCGGGCGCAAATACTACGAGCTGGGCTCGAACCAGGAAATCGACAACCCCGACCAGCGCATCTGCGAGGATGTCAACACGTTCACCGGCCGCTCGGTCCACTTCATGCTGATCTTCCTGGGCTCGCTGATGCAGCTGGTGGCCTTCAGCGCCGTGCTGTGGTCGATCTCGCACGTGCTGGTGGCCGTCCTGGTGGGTTATGCGCTGCTGGGCACGATCATCGCACTGGTCGTGTTTGGCAATCCGCTGATCCACCTGAACTTCTGGCAGTTGCGGCGCGAAGCGGATTTCCGTTTCAGCCTGATCCGGTTGCGCGAGAATGCCGAGTCGATTGCCTTCTATGGCGGCGAAGCGCAGGAGCGCGCGCACATCGACAGCAAGTTCAACAAGGTCATCCATAATTTTTCGCGCCTGATCAAGAAGCAGCGCGCACTGAACCTGTTTCAGCGCACCTTCAGCCAGCTCACGCTGGTGCTGCCGTTCGTGATCCTGGCCGATGCGGTCCTGTCGGGCGAGCTTGAGGTGGGACGCGCCGTGCAGGCAGCCGGCGCGTTCACGGCAGTGCTGGCGGCGGTGGGCGTCATCGTCGACAACTTCGAAAGCCTCAGCCGTTTCGTTGCCGGCATTGGCCGCCTGCAGACCTTATCGATGCATGTGATGCCCGAGCCGCCAAGCGCCAATCCGTGCGACACGCAGGCCCGCATCACACGTACGCCTGGCGACCACCTGGCACTCGAGTCGCTGACCGTGTGCCCGCCGCAGTCCGACCGCGTGCTGATCAAGGACCTGACGTTGTCATTGGAACCCGGCGACGCGTTGCTGATCAACGGCGACAGCGGCTGCGGCAAGAGCTCGCTGCTGCGCGCCATTGCCGGGCTGTGGCACAAGGGCAGCGGGGTGATCCATCATCCGCCACGCGAGGATTTCTTCTTCCTGCCACAGCAGCCATATCTGCAGCCGGGTACGCTGCGCAGCCAGCTCATTTATCCAAGCACCCGCACGTCGCTGAGCGACGAGCAGCTGACCGACATTCTCGAACAGGTCCACCTGCCGTACCTGGCCGGGCGCGTCGGGGGCCTGGACGCCGTACTGGACTGGGAAAAGCTGCTGTCGATCGGCGAGCAGCAGCGCCTGGCGTTCGGCCGTGTGCTGGTGCACGAGCCGGCCATCGTGATCCTGGACGAAGCTACCAGCGCGCTCGATAGTGCCAACGAATCGTCGCTGTACAAGCGCCTGCGCGACAAGGGCACGACGCTGGTCAGCGTCGCGCACCGCGCCGGCGTGCTGCGTCACCATACCCATGTGTTGTGGCTGACGGGCGACGGCGGCTGGGAAGTGCATGCGGCGGCCGATTATCAGTTCGATGTGCCGGTGCCTGCGCGCAGCAGCGCTCATGAAGCGCAGGCGGCAACCCAGCCGCGTGCAGGCGTGCTGGTGGATTAATCCGCCAAAGCGTTCTTCACGTTTCCAGGTCCGCGTTGACCGCGATGGCCTGTTGCGCCTCGAGTCTGGCCAACCGGTCCGTCAGCGCAGCATGGATCGACCGGTAGGCGGTCGAACCCAGTGCAATGCGGCGCGGCGCCGGCGACTGGTCGGCCGAATCGATCATGGACCGCACCATCTGCACCGGATCGCCACTCAATTTGAAACTGCCGTCGGCCAGCGCGCGCCGCACCGCGCCCGATGGCGTTGCGTCGTACGCGGCCATGGCCGGCGCCGTATCCAGGCCGGCGGCAAAATTGGTGGGCGTGGGCCCCGGCTCGGCCAGCGTGAATTCGATGCTGAACGGCGCTACCTCTTGCGCAACCGCTTCGACAAAGCCTTCAATCCCCCACTTGGTCGCGTGATACACGCTGAAGTTCGGGTAAGCGATCTGCCCGCCCTCGGATGACACCTGGATCACGCGGCCGCCGCCCTGCTTGCGCAGCCAGGGCAGGGCGCTGCGGATGAGCTGGATCGCGCCCAGCAGGTTGGTGTCGAGCTGGCGCCGCACCTGTGCGCCAGTGAGTTCTTCGGCCGCGCCGAACAGACCATACGCGGCATTGCTGACGATGACGTCGATCCGCCCCAGCTCGGTGAAGGCGCGGGCCAGCACGGCATCGATCGCCGCATCGTCAGTGACGTCCAGCCGGGCCACCCATAACTGCTGCGGATAGCGCACCTGCAGGTCGGCCAGTGCCGACGGCGTACGCAGCGTGGCCGCGACGCGGTCGCCGCGCGCCAGCAGTTGTTCGGTCATGATGCGGCCAAAGCCGCTGGACGTGCCGGTGATGAACCAGGTGCGTTGCATGTTGTTCTCCTGTCGGGGTCAATGGAGCCACCACGATAGCGAACTAATCTGCTGCTATCATCGGATGAATCTCGCATGCATTCGTGAAGGATTGCCAGCAATGTCCCAGCCCGACCTCGGTGATCTGCGCGCGTTTGTCGCCATTGCCAACCGCCGCAGCTTTCGCAAGGCGGCTGATGAACTGGGCGTATCGCCGTCGACGCTGAGCCACATGATGCGCGTGATGGAAGAAAAGCTTGGCGTGCGCCTGCTCAACCGCACCACGCGCAGCGTCGCACCGACCGAGGCGGGCGAGGGGTTCCTGCGCCGCATCGAGCCGGTCCTGCGCGAACTGGGCGCGGCCTGCGAAGACGTGAACGGTGTCGGCCAGCAGCCGGGCGGCCTTCTGCGCATCAACACGGCCGAGCCGACCGCGCACTGGCTGCTGCAACATGCAGTGCCCGTGTTCCAGGCGCGCTACCCGGCCGTTGCACTCGACCTGTTCGTCGACAACGGCCTGGTGGACATCGTCGCCGGCGGCTTCGATGCCGGCGTGCGCCTGGCCGAGGCGGTGCCGCAAGATATGCACATGGCGCGCTTCGGTGCGCCAGTGCGATTCATGCCGATGGCCTCGCCCGCCTACCTGAAGGTGCATGGCATGCCGGCCGTCCCGGACGACCTGCTGGGCCAACATTGCATCCGCATGCGCATGCAAAGCGGGAAGATCTACCGCTGGGAGTTCACGCGCCACGGCCAGGCGATGGCGCTCGACGTGCCGGGCACGCTGATCCTGAACCAGGTCGGCCTGATGGTCGACGCGGCGCTGGCCGGGCAGGGCATCGCCTATGTACCCGACACCAGCGCGCGCGACCATCTGGCGGCCGGCCGTCTGGTGCCCCTGCTGCAAGACTGGTGTGCACCGTCGAGCGAGCTGGCGTTGTACTATCCCGGACACCGCCACGTGCCTGCCGCACTGCGCGCCTTCATCGACGTGCTGCAGGAAGTATTCCGGCCCGAAGCGGGCCAAAAACGGGACGCCGGCCGCCGGGCTGTCGATAGTGCTTGACCCTCCAGCGGCTACAGGGTATTTAATACACCAATGCGCCGTCTTTTCCTCATCCTGCTGCTGTTCGCCATGCCTTTCCAGGCCGCCTGGGCGGCGGGTGCTGCCTATTGCACGCACAATGAAAAGACCATGCACCCGGGCCACCACACCCACAAGCATGCATCGTCGACCGCATCGTCGTCCACGGCCGCAAGCCAGGACGACGCCAGCCCGGCCGACCCCTGCAACGACTGCGACGCCTGCCACCACCTGTCGGCCAGCGCAGTCCTGTCGTCGCAACCCAATCTGCCCCTGCCCAAGGGGGCGCCGCACCTGCGCGGCGAAACACGGCGCTACGTCTCGCACGTGCCCGATCTGATCCCGCCACCCGACCGCCTGCTGCGCATCTAGCGCGGCGAACCTCCATCGCCGGCCCGCCACGCGCGGCCGCCCGATTGCCTTCGCCGGACATTCACCCGTTCGGAGCACCATCATGAAATACCGTTTGACACCGCCGCTGGCGGCGTTCGCTGTTGCGTGCGCGCTGGCATCTTCTGGCCTGCCGCTTGCCGCCCACGCTGCGCCCATGGCCGCCGCCGTGGCCGCCCCCCTGCAGCCCTTGACGCTCGACGCCGCCATCGCGCTGGCCCTGCGTTTGAACCCGACGCTGCGCGCGGCCGGCCAGGAAGTCGCCGCGCAACAAGGCGCACAGGCCCAGGCCGGGGCGCGGCCCAATCCCGAACTCGAGCTGCTGCGTGAAGGCGAGCGCAGTGACAACCGCACGCTCACGGCGCTCCTGACCATTCCGGTGGAGCTGGGCGGCAAGCGCGCTGCGCGCATCGATGCAGCGCGCCAGGAAGGCCAGCTGGCGGCACTGGCGCTGAACGCCGAGCAGGCGCGCGTGCGCGCCGACGTGATTGCCGCGTTCCACGATGTCGTGGCCGCCCTGGCGCGCGAACGCATGGCGCAGGAACTGGTCAGCCTCGCGGGGCGGGCACTGGATGCTGCCGGCAAGCGGGTCGATGCCGGCACCTTGTCGCCCGTCGAGCAGACCCGCGCCCGCGTGGCGCAGGGCAGCGCCCGCATCGAGGCGCTGCAGGCCGGGCGCGTGCTGGACACGGCGCGGATCCAGCTCGCGGCGCTGTGGGCCGGCGACGCGCGCGGGCTCGAGGTCGTCGAACCGGCCACCGTCACGCTGCCGGCGCTGCCGCCACTGGACCGGTTGCTGGCGCAACTGGACGCCGCGCCCGGCATGCGCCAGGCCAGGGCGAACCTCGAGCACAGGCAGGCGCTGGCCCGGCTCGAACAGGCGCGCCGCACGCCAGATGTCAGCGTGATCGTCGGTGCCCAGCGCGAAGGGCAAGATGCCCGCAACAGGACTGTGCTGGGCCTGTCGGTGCCGCTGCCGCTGTTCAATCGCAACGACGGCGCCGTCCTCGATGCGCTGCGCCGTGTCGACAAGGCGCAGGACGAACAGGCAGCGCAAGGCGCGCGCCTGCGCGCCGAACTGGGTCAGGCCCATGCGCGCCTGGCGACAGCGCTGGCCGAATGCGCGCTCATCGCCGGCGAGATCCTGCCCGGCGCGCAGGATGCGCAGCGTGCCGCCAGCCGCGGTTTCGAGCTCGGCAAGTTTGGCCTGATCGACGTGCTCGATGCCCAGCGCGTGCTGGCGCAGTCCACCTACCAATACCTCAATGCCGTCGCCGAGAGCCATCGCGCGCAGGCCGATATCGCACGCCTGCTTGGACAAGCAGCCGTGCAGGAGAACCCATGAACAAGCAGCAAACCCGCATCATCGTCATCATGCTGGCCATCGCGCTGGCACTTGCCGCCTTTGTCATGCTGCGCGACCGCGCGCAGCCGGCAGGCGACGGGCATGATGACCACGCCGAACAGGCCGAAGAAAAAGAAACCGCGCACGCCGACGACGGGGTCATCCACTTCACACCGAACCAGATCACGGTGGCCGCCATCACGCTCGCGGCGGCCGGTCCGAAGCACCTGGACACCTTCATCCGCATGCCGGGCCAGATCGCGCTGAACGAAGACCGCACCGCCCACGTCACGCCGCGCGCAGCCGGCTCGGTGCGCGACGTCAGCGCCGACCTGGGCCAGCAGGTACGCAAGGATCAGATCCTTGCCAGCATTGCCAGCGCCGACATCGCCGGCCAGCGCGGTGCGCTGACGGCGGCGCAGAAACGCGTCGACTATGCGCGCAGGAATGTGGCGACCGAGCGCACGCTGTGGGAAGAAAAGATCACGGCGCGCCAGGATCTGCTGAAAGCCGAGCAGGAACTGACCGAGGCCGAAGTCGCGCGCGACACCGTGCGCCAGCAGTTGCAGGCGCTGGGCGCAGGCGGTAGCGGCGGCTCGAACCTGCTCGCCATCCGCGCGCCGTTCGACGGCATCATCGTCGAAAAGCACATCACGCTGGGCGAGGTGGTGGGCGCCGATACGCGCGTGTTCACGCTGACCGACCTGTCGACCGTGTGGGCCGACGTGGTGGTGCCGGCGCGCGACCTGGACATCGTGCGCGTCGGCACGACCGCGGTGATCCGGTCGATTGCCTCGGATACGACGGCGCCCGGCAAGGTGAGTTTCGTCAGTTCGCTGGTGGGCGAGGCGTCACGCTCGGCCAAGGCACGCGTGGTGCTGGCCAACCCGGGCGCCGCCTGGCGGCCTGGCCTGGCCGTGAATGTCGACATCGTGACCGGTTCGAGCGACGTGCCGGTGGCCGTGGCGCGCGAAGCGATCCAGACTGTCGATACACGGCAGGTGGTCTACAAGCGCGTCAAGGAAGGCTTCATTGCGCAGCCGGTCAGCACCGGCCGCGCGGATGCACGCTTCATCGAGATCACGGCCGGCCTGAATCCGGGCGACACCTACGCTGCCAGCGGCAGCTTCACGATCAAGGCCGAACAGGGCAAGGGCGAGGCCAGCCATGAACACTGACCTGCACCCCACCACCTGGTTCGACCGCCTCATCACGCTCAGTATCGAGCGGCGCTGGCTCGTGCTGCTGGCCGTGCTGGCGATGGCCGCCATCGGCATCTACAATTATGGCCGCCTGCCGATCGATGCCGTCCCCGACGTGACCAACGTCCAGGTGCAGATCAACACGGCCGCGCCGGGCTACTCGCCGCTCGAGGTCGAGCAGCGCATCACCTACCCGGTCGAAGCGGTGCTGGCCGGCCTGCCGCACCTGGAAACCTACCGCTCGCTGTCGCGCTATGGCCTGTCGCAGGTGACGGTGGTGTTCGACGAGGGCACCGACATCCACTTCGCGCGCCAGCTCGTGAGCCAGCGCCTGCAGGACGCGCGCGAGAACCTGCCGGCCGGCGTGGTGCCGGCACTGGGGCCGATCGCCACGGGCCTGAGTGAAATCTACCAGTGGACCGTCGAGAGCGAGCCGGGGGCGAAGAAGCCCGATGGCACGCCCTACACGCCGACCGACCTGCGCGAGATCCAGGACTGGATCATCAAGCCGCAACTGCGCACGGTGCCGGGCGTCACCGACATCAACTCCATCGGCGGCTTCGACAAGGAATACCTGGTGGCCCCGAATACGGCGACGCTGTCGTCGTACGGGCTGGAACTGATCGACATCGTGCGCGCGCTCGAGCGCAACAACAGCAATGTCGGCGCCGGCTACATCGAGCGCGAAGGCGAGCAGTACCTGGTGCGCGCGCCGGGCCAGGCCGCGTCGATCGACGACATCGGCAATATCGTCGTCACCAGCGTCAATGGCATTCCGGTGCGGGTGCGTGACGTCGCCGAAGTGGGCATCGGGCGTGAATTGCGCACCGGCGCGGCCACGGAGAACGGCGTCGAGGTGGTGCTGGGCACCGTCGTCATGCTCATCGGCGAGAACAGCCGCAAGGTGGCGCAGGCGGTCGATGCGCGCATGCTCGAGATCAACCGCAGCCTGCCCAAGGGCGTCAAGGCGGTCACCGTGTACGACCGCACGGTGCTGGTCGAAAAGGCGATTGCCACCGTGCGCAAGAACCTCATCGAAGGTGCGATCCTCGTCATCGCCGTGCTGTTTTTCTTCCTCGGGAACCTGCGCGCGGCGCTCTTGACCGCGCTGGTGATTCCGCTGGCGATGCTGTTTACGTTCTCCGGCATGGTGGCCGGCGGCGTCAGCGCCAACCTGCTCAGCCTGGGCGCGCTGGACTTTGGCATCATCGTCGACGGCGCCGTCGTCATTGTCGAAAACTGCGTGCGCCGGCTGGCCGGCGCCCAGCACCGGCTCGGGCGCCTCCTGAGCCGCGAAGAGCGCTTTGCCGAAGTCTTCGCCGCTGCGCGCGAAGCCAGGCGGCCCCTGATCTACGGGCAGTTGATCATCATGATCGTGTATCTGCCGATCTTTGCGCTGACCGGCATCGAGGGCAAGATGTTCCACCCGATGGCGTTCACGGTGGTGTTCGCGCTGCTGGGTGCAATGATCCTGTCGGTGACATTCGTGCCGGCCGCCGTGGCGCTGTTCATCGGCCGCAAGGTCGCCGAAAAGGACAGCCGCGTCATGCTGGCCGCGCGCCGCTGGTATGCGCCGGCGCTCGACTATGCGCTGGCCAACCGCGCGGTGGTGATGGTGTTTGCCGGCCTGGTGATCGCTCTGGCGGTGCTGATGGCCACGCGCCTGGGCCTGGAGTTCGCACCGAATCTCGACGAAGGCGACATGGCCGTGCTGACGGTGCGCGTGCCGGGCACCAGCCTGACCCAGTCGGTCAGGATGCAGCAGCAGATCGAGACGACCCTGATGCGCGAGGTGCCCGAGATCGCGCGCGTGTTCGCCCGCATCGGCACGGCCGAAATCGCGTCCGACCCGATGCCGCCCAGCGTGGCCGACAGCTACATCATCTTCAAGCCCGAATCCACGTGGCCAAAACCGAAGCGCTCGCGCGCCGCCGTGCAGGAGGCGATCCGCACGGCGCTCGAACGCCTGCCCGGCAACAGCTATGAGTTCAGCCAGCCGATCCAGCTGCGCGTGAACGAACTGATTTCGGGCGTGCGCAGCGACGTCGCCGTCAAGCTGTTTGGCGACGACCTGGCGGTGCTGGAAGCGACTGCGGGCCAGATCGCCGCCAGCCTGCGCACGGTCGCCGGCGCGGCCGAGGTCCAGGTCGAGGCCACGTCCGGCCTGCCGATCCTGCAGATCCGGGTCGACCGCGAGCGCGCCGCGCGCATGGGCCTGAACATCGGCGACGTGCAGGAAATGATCGCCACGGCCACTGCCGGGCGCGTGGCCGGCACGCTGTTCGAGGGCGACCGCCGCTTCGACATCGTCGTGCGCCTGCCGGAAGACAGGCGTTCCGATATCGACGCGCTGCGCCGGTTGCCGGTGGCCTTGCCCGGCACGAAGGAGGGCGGGCACAGCTTCATCACGCTGGGCGAAATCGCCACCTTCGACGTCGCGCCCGGCCCGAACCAGCTCAGTCGCGAAGAAGGCAAGCGCCGCGTGGTCATCACCGCCAACGTGCGCGGGCGCGACATCGGCTCGTTCGTCGCGGCAGCGCAGGCGCGCATCGCGCAGGATGTCCGCATCGCGCCCGGCTACTGGACAGCCTGGGGCGGCCAGTTCGAGCACCTGACGACGGCCGCCGAGCGCCTGCGCCTGATCGTGCCGGCCTCGCTGCTGCTCGTGTTCGTGCTGCTGTACCTCGTTTTCAACAACCTGCGCGACGGCCTGCTCGTGTTCACCGGGATCCCGTTCGCGCTGGCCGGCGGCGTCGCGGCGCTGTGGGCGCGCGGCATTCCGTTGTCGATGTCGGCGGCGGTGGGTTTCATCGCGTTGTCCGGTGTGGCGGTGCTCAATGGCCTGGTGCTGATTGCGTTCATCCGCAGCCTGCGCGAGGAGGGGATGGCACTGCCGGAGGCGGTACGCGATGGCGCGCTGGCGCGCCTGCGCCCGGTGCTGATGACGGCGCTGGTCGCTTCGCTCGGCTTCGTGCCGATGGCGCTGGCGACGGGCACCGGCGCCGAGGTCCAGCGACCGCTCGCCACGGTGGTCATCGGCGGGGTCCTGTCGTCGACCGTGCTGACCCTGTTGCTGCTGCCGGTGCTGTATGAATGGGCCCATCGCGCAGGTGTGCGCGGGGTGCGCAAAAATATCCTCTAGTCAACAGAACAATGCCAATTGTCTAGATTGAAAATGGTATAGTTGGATACTTGACAGCACCTTTGCCAAATCAGTCCAAGCTTGACGAAACAATGTGCTGAGCCACCTACTATTTGAGGACACGACAGATGAGCATGAACGATTATGCGGACCGGATCAGCCAGGCGATTCTTGCAGAAGAATCAGGGATTGGCGCAGAATGGCTTGCCCAGCTGGAATCGATCACGGTGCGCAGCAGCGGCGCGGCGCGCGAGCAGTTGCGCGCGCATTGCCAGCAGCTGCTGAAGGCGTTCGCTGTCGCGACCCGCAGCGGTGAACTCGAAAACATCGAGCACCGCTCGTGGGACGAAGTGCGCGACCTGCTCAGCGAAATCTCGGCTACCCGCGCCAAGGCCGGCTCCACCCCGGCCGAGACGGCCACGCTCGTGTTCTCGCTCAAGCAGCCGCTGTTCGCGCGCCTGCGCGACGCGTTCGAGACCGATGCCGATGGCCTGGCGACGGCATCCTGGACCGTCAACACGCTGATCGACAAGCTGGGCTTGTTTACGATTGAAGTGTTCCAGAAAACGAAGGACCAGATCATCGTGCGCCAGCAGCAGGAGCTGCTCGAGCTGTCCACGCCCGTGGTCAAGCTGTGGAACGGCATCCTGGCGCTGCCGCTGATCGGCACGCTCGATTCGGCCCGTACCCAGGTGGTGATGGAAAACATCCTGCAAAAGATCGTCGATACGGGCGCCATGATCGCCATCATCGACATCACCGGCGTGCCGACGGTCGACACGCTGGTCGCCCAGCACCTGATGAAAACGATCGCTGCGGCGCGCCTGATGGGCGCCGACTGCATCATCAGCGGCATCCGCCCGCAGATCGCGCAAACTATCGTGCACCTGGGCGTGAACCTGGAAGACGTGATCACCAAGGCCACGTTGGCCGATGCGTTCCTGGTCGCGCTCGAGCGCACCGGCGCGTCGATCATGATCAAGAACGCAGCCTGAGGCGATTGCTATGGAACGTATCCCGATCCTGCGCATGGGTGACCTGCTGCTCGTGACGATCCAGGTCGACATGCACGATCGCCTGGCGATGCAGCTGCAGGACGACCTGACCCAGCGCATCGTGAGCGACAGCGCCAAGGGCGTCCTGATCGACATCTCGGCGCTCGACCTGGTCGACTCGTTCATCGGCCGCATGATCAGCAACACCGCCGCCATGGCGCGCGTGCTCGATGCGCGCACCGTGGTGGTGGGCATGCAGCCGGCGGTCGCGATCACGCTGGTGGAGCTTGGCTTGACCCTGCATGGCGTGCAGACGGCGCTCAATGTCGAGAAGGGCATGGCGCTTCTCGGAAAGAGCTATCGATAATGGTCGACGCGCAAACCGAGACGGTGCTGTTCGAGACGCCGTTGCTGGAGCATCGCCGCGCGCAGCGCACCGGCCGCGTGACCTTGCGCCTGCGCTCGGACGAAGACGTGGTGGGCGTGCGCAAGCAGGTGCGCGAACGCGCGGTGGCGATCGGTCTCTCGCTGGTCGACCAGACCAAGCTGGTGACGGCGGCCAGTGAACTGGCACGCAATACCATCAAATACGGCGGCGGCGGCGAGGTGCATCTCGATGCCTTCGACGACGGCGCGCGCCCTGGCATCGGCCTGTTGTTCGTCGACGCCGGCCAGGGCATCCCGAACATCGAGAGCGCACTGCGTGACGGTTTCACCACCGGCGGCGGCCTGGGCCTCGGCCTGGGCGGCTCCAAGCGGCTGGTCGACGAATTCGACATCGACAGCCGTCCGAAGGAGGGCACTGCGGTGCTGATTATCAAATGGAAACGCTGATCAGTTCTCAGTCGTCGCACTTCGTTTTCAACCTCACCCATGCCAGCGATGTCGCGGCCGTGCGCCGCGCCGGCCAGAAGGTGGCCGACTCGCTGGGCTTCAATGAAGTCAAGGCCGGCCAGCTGGCCCTGATTATCACCGAAGCGGCCACCAATATCCTCAAGCACGCCGGCGACGGCGCCATGCATGTCGGTCCGGCGCAGTCGCCGGCCGGCATCGGCGTGGATGTCCTGGCGCTCGACAAGGGCCCCGGCATCGCTGACATCGACAACTGCCTGCTCGATGGCGTCTCGAGCGCCGGCACCGCCGGCACGGGCCTGGGCGCGCTGCTGCGCCTGTCCGATGAATTCGATGTGTACACGAAGCGCGGCGAGGGCGCCGCGTTCTTCATGCGCCTGTGGCGCGACGAACCGGCCCCGCACCCGCGCGGTGTCGAAGTGGGCGCGCTGTGGGCGCCGATCGCCGGCGAAGACGAATGCGGCGACGGCTGGGCCGTCTCGTGCGGCGACGACGGCGCCACGATCCTGGCCTGCGATGGCCTGGGCCACGGCCCGAATGCCGCAGCGGCCACGAACGCCGCGATCGATGCGCTGGCCGAGCGCGGCCCGGTCGGCGCCGGAGAGATGGTGCACGCGGCGCACGAGGCGCTGCGCGGCACGCGCGGCGCAGCGCTGGCGGCGGCGCGCATTGATTTCTACAACGACGAACTGACGTTTGCCGGTGTGGGCAATATCGCCGGCGTGGTGATCGACGACGACCGGCGCGCACTGGTCTCGCACAACGGCATCGTCGGCGCCAATATGCGCAAGGTGCAGGAGTTTTCGGTGCCGTTTCCGGCCGGCGCGCTGTGCATCCTGTGCTCGGACGGCATCCAGACCCAGTGGGACCTGCACAAGTATCCGGGTCTGCACGGCCGCGCACCGGCGCTGATCGCGGCGGTGCTGATGCGCGACTTCATTCGCGGGCGCGACGACGCGATGGTCGTCGTCGTGCGCCGGGCGGCGATCCTCGCATGACATCCCGGCGCATCCTCAGCGTTGGCCTGGACAGCGAGCAGGATGTGGTGCTGGTGCGCCAGCGTGCGCGCCAGATCTCGGCCCTGCTGGGACTCTCGCAGCAGGACCAGGTGCGGGTCGGCACGGCGGTATCCGAAGTGGCGCGCGGCGCCAGCTACCAGGGTCCCGGCGGGCGCGCCGTATTCCAGCTGTGCGAACGCGACGGGCGCCAGCATCTCGAAATCCTGATCAGCGCCGGGCAGCCCCGCAGCAGCGATGGCATCGACCCGGCGGGCCGCCAGATGGGGCCCGAGTCGCTGCGCGAACTGGCGATCATCACCGCCCATCGCCTGATGGACGCGTGCGAAGTCGATCCGGGCGAAACCGGCGCGACCAGGGTCACGGTGCGCAAGGCGCTGCCGGCGCACGAGCGCATCACGGCGCCGCGCCTGGCTGAAATCGGTGCGCGCCTGGCCGACAGCCCGGACGCCAATCCGGTGCACGAACTGCAGTTGCAGAACCAGGAGCTGCTCTCGACACTGGCCGAGCTGCGCGAGCGCCAGGAAGACCTGATCTCGCTCACGCGCGAACTGGAAGACACCAACCGCGGCATCGTGGCGCTGTACGCCGAGATCGAGGACAAGGCCGAACGCCTGCGCCGCGCCGACGAGATGAAATCGCGCTTCCTGTCCAACACGAGCCACGAATTGCGTACGCCACTGTCGTCGATCCGCGCGCTGGCCCAGTTGCTGCTCAACCGGATGGATGGCGACCTGACCGAAGAACAGGAGCGCCAGGTGAGCTTCATTGCCACCGCCGCCAACGACCTGTCGGAACTGGTGAATGACCTGCTCGACCTGGCCAAGATCGAGGCGGGACGGGTGCAGGTACAGGTCGAGCCGGTGGTGGTCGAGAACCTGTTCCGCGCGCTCAAGGGCATGTTGCGCCCGCTGGTGGACGAGGGCCGCGTCGAGCTGGTGTTCGAGCCGTCCGGCGTGCACGAGCCCCTGTATTCGGATGAAGGCAAGATTTCGCAGATCCTGCGCAACTTCATTTCGAACGCGCTGAAATTCACCGAGCAGGGGTCGGTGCTGGTGTTTGCCGCGCACGATCCCGAGGCGGACACGATCGCGTTTGCCGTGGCCGATACCGGCATCGGCATCAGCCACGAGAACCTGCAACTCATCTTCGAAGAATTCAGCCAGATCGAACATCCGCTGCAACGGCGCAGCAAGGGCACCGGGCTCGGCCTGCCCCTGTGCCGCAAGCTGGCCGAACTGCTCGGCGGGCGGGTCGATGTGGCCAGTACCGTCGGTGTCGGTTCGACCTTCACCCTGACCCTTCCGCGCAGCCTGGCGCCGACGTCACCAGCATTTGACCCCACAGGATCATGAACTCCCATCCGACCCAGATTCTCAACGTTGACGACAACGACGGCGCGCGCTACGCCAAGACCCGCATCCTGCAAAGCGCCGGCTTCGAGGTGCTGGAAGCGGCCAACGGCACCGACGCGCTGGAGATCGTGCGCAACACGTTGCCGGCGCTGGTGCTGCTCGACGTGAAGCTGCCCGACATCAACGGCATCGAAGTCTGCCGCCGCATCAAGGCCGAATCGGACAGCAGCACGGTGCTGGTGCTGCAGACGTCGGCCGCGCTGACCGGCCGCGCCGACAAGATCCGTGGCCTGGAAGGCGGCGCCGACAACTACCTGGCCGCGCCGATCGAGGCCGATGAACTGATCGCCAACGTCAACGCGCTGCTGCGCATGCGCCAGATCCAGGTCGACCTGCGCGACAGCGAAGAACGCTTCCGCCAGCTGACCGACAATATCGACGACGTGTTCTGGATGTTCTCGGTGCCGGCGCGCGAGGTGGTGTATGTCAGCCCGGCCTACGCCACCGTGTGGGGCCGCAGCGCCGAGGCGCTGGGCCAGCAGCCGGACGACTGGCTGGCCGCCGTGCACCAGGACGACCGCGCGCGCATGGCGGCGCGCTGGGAACGCGTGGCGTTCGAAGCGCACTACGACGACGAGTTCCGCATCGCCGGCGCCGACGGCCAGGTGCGCTGGGTGCGCGACCGCGTGTTTCCGGTGCGCGATGCGCGCGGCCAGGTGGTGCGGGTGGCGCGCGTGACCAGCGACATCACGGGCCGGCGCGAAATGGAAGCGCTGCTGCGCGCCGCCGACAGCAACAAGAACCAGTTCCTGGCGACGCTGGCGCATGAATTGCGCAATCCCCTGAGCCCGATCCGCAACGCGGCCGCGCTGCTGGGCGCCATCGGCGAAGGGTCGGCCGAGCGCCAGGCGCATGCGCGCGACGTGATCACGCGCCAGGTCGATCACCTGGCGCACCTGGTGGACGACCTGCTGGACGTGGCCCGCATCTCCGAGGGCAAGATCGTGCTGCGCAATGAAGAAGTCGACATCAATGGCGTGATCGCGCAAGCCATCGAGACCGCGGCGCCGCTGATCAACGCCCGCGGGCACAGCCTGAGCGTCGAACAGCCGGATCACCAGATCTGGGTCTCGGGCGACCCGGTGCGCCTGGCCCAGTCGGTCGGCAACCTGCTGCACAACGCCGCCAAGTTCACGCCGACCGGCGGCAAAATCCACCTGGCCGTGCACGTGACCGACAGTGCGCGCGTGTGCATTGCGGTGCGCGACAACGGCATCGGCATCGCCAGGGACAACCTGCCGCGCATCTTCGGCATGTTCACCCAGGTCGAGGTGCCGCCCGACCGCGCGCCGGAAGGCCTGGGCATTGGCCTGTCGCTGGTGTCGCACCTGCTCGAACTGCACGGCGGGCACCTGTCGGCCACCAGCGATGGCATCGGCCTTGGCAGCACGTTCATGGTCGACCTGCCGCTGCTGCATGTCGGCGCCGGCGAGAGCGATGTGGCCGCACCGCAGGCAGCTACCGAAGCGCAGAGCGGTGGCATGCGCGTGCTGCTGGTGGACGATAACGTCGATGCGATGGAGATGATGGGTTTCCTGCTGGCCGAGATGGGCTACGAGGCGCACACCACGGCCGACGCCAACGAGATCGAAGAGTTGGCCGCGCGCCACGATCCGCAGGTGATCGTGCTCGATATCGGCTTGCCGGGAGTGGATGGCTACCAGGTGGCGCGCCGCATCAAGAGCAATCCACAAATGGCGCACATCCGGCTGGTGGCGCATACCGGCTACGGCTCGCCGGAAGACCGGCGCCGCGCGCAGGAGGCCGGGTTCGATGCGCACCTGGTCAAGCCGGCCGAGTTGTCCGATCTGGAAGCGGCGTTGCGCGGGTAATCCAGGCTCAGGCCAGCAAGGCCACGGCCTTTACCTGTGCCCATACCGCGCAGCCCGGCGCGATCGCCAGTTCGCGCCGCGACCGCTCGGTGATCCGCGCCAGCAGCACCGTGTCACCGACCAGCAGCCGCACCAGCACCTGCCCGGGCGTGCCGCTCGGCCCCACCGCATCGACCTGCGCCGGCAGGATGTTCGTGATGCTGCTGCCACGCGGTCGTTCCAGCGCCAGGCTGACATCGCGCGCATGGATGCGGCAACGCACGCGGGTGCCGATCGCGACGTCACGCTGGCCCACCAGCAGCACGCCACCGGTAAACGCCAGGTGCGACAGGCCATCGGCGTCGTGCGCTTGCAATCGCGTTTCGATCATCACACCGGCGTCGTCCTGAAAATTTGCCGCCAGGTCCAGGCGCGCGAGCGTTGCGGCCAATGGGCCACTGGCCAGCACGCGGCCTTCTTCCAGCACCACCAGATGATCGGCCAGGCGCGCCACTTCGTCGGCCGCGTGACTGACATACACGACCGGCAGCGCCAGTTCGTCGTGCAGGCGTTCCAGGTAGGGCAGGATCTCGAGTTTGCGCCGCAGGTCGAGCGCGGCGAGCGGCTCGTCCATCAACAGCAGGCGCGGTGACGCGAGCAGCGTGCGCGCAATTGCAGCGCGCTGGCGCTCGCCGCCCGACAACGTGGCGGGGCTGGCATCGAGCAGGCGTTCGATGCCGAGCAGTTCGGCCACTGCCAGCAGGTCGAAGCGACGCTCGGCCGGTTTGAGGCGCTTGCGTCCGAATTCGAGATTGGCACGCACAGAGAGGTGCGGGAACAGGCTCGCTTCCTGGAACACGTAGCCGATACCGCGTTCGTGGGTCGGCACGAACACTTTGCGCGCATCGTCCTGCCATACTTCGTCTCCAAGCGTGACACGGGCCCCGGCCACGCGCTCGAGTCCCGCCAGCACGCGCAGCAGCGTGGTCTTGCCAGAGCCGGAATGGCCGAACAGCGCCGTCACGCCGCGTCCGGGCAGGGCCAGATCGACATCGAGATTGAACGCGCCGCGGTCGATCCGGCATGCCAGCGAGATGGGCGTCATCGCTGCGTCCCTCGCATCGACTGCGGATACAGCGTGTACAAGGTGAGCAGAACGACAAAACTGAACACCAGCATGCCGCCGGCCAGCCAGTGCGCCTGCGCGTATTCCATCGCTTCGACATGGTCGTAGATCTGCGTGGAGACGACGCGCGTCTTGTCCGGGATATTCCCGCCGATCATGAGCACGACGCCGAATTCGCCGATCGTGTGCGCAAAGCCCAGGATCGCGCCGGTCACGAAGCCCGGGCGCGCCAGCGGCACGACCACTGACCAGAAGGTGTCCCACGGCCCGGCGCGCAGCGTGGCGGCCACTTCGAGCGGGCGCTCACCGATGGCCTCGAAGGCATTCTGCAAGGGCTGCACGACAAACGGCAGCGAATAGAACACCGAGGCGATCACGAGGCCTGTGAAGGTGAAGGCAAGCGTACCGAGGCCCAGCGCGCCGGTCAGCTGCCCGAGCGGGCCGTTGGGCCCCATCGCCAGCAGCAGGTAAAAGCCGATCACGGTCGGCGGCAGCACGAGGGGCAGGGCGACGAGCGCGCCGACGACGCGCCTGGCGCGCGAGCGGGTGCGCGCGAGCCACCACGCCAGCGGTGTGCCGAACAGCAGCAGCAGCAGCGTGACGAGGGTCGCGAGCTTGAGCGTCAGCCAGATCGCGGCGAAGTCGGACGCGTCGAGCATGTGCCTAGACTTCGTAGCCGTAGGCGCGGATCAGCGCTTTGGCCTTGTCGGTGCGCAGATAGTCCAGCAGCGCCTGCGCGGCCGGGTTCCTGGCGCCTTTGGTCAGCAGCGCGGCGTCCTGGCGGATCGGCGCGTGCATGGTCGCAGGAACGATCCAGCCCGATCCGGTGGTGAATGCGCCGTCGCGCCAGACCTGCGCCTGCGCCACGAAGCCGAGTTCGGCGTTGCCGGTGCTGGCGAACTGGAAGGTTTGCGCGATGTTTTCACCCTGGACCAGGCGTGGCTGCAGGCGCGCGCTCAAGCCCAGCTTGTCGATGACGGCGGTTGCCGCCGCTCCATACGGGGCCGTCTTCGGATTGGCGATGGCCAGGTGCTTGAAGTCGCCGGTCTTGAGCACGGCGCCGTTGGCATCGACATAGTTGGCTTTGGCCGACCACAGCACGAGGCGGCCGACCGCGTAGGTGAAGCGGCTTTTGGCGACCACCTGGCCTTCGGCTTCCAGCCTGGCAGGCGTTTCGTCGTCGGCCGACAGCAATACCTCGAATGGCGCGCCGTTGCGGATCTGTGCGTAGAATTTGCCGGTGGCGCCGCTGGCCAAGATCGCCTTGTGGCCCGTGTCCTTCTGAAACTGCCCGGCCAGCTTTTCCATCGGGCCGGCGAAATTGGCGGCCACCGCCACCTGCACTTCGCCGGCATGGACGGTGCCCACGCAGGTCATTACGGCAAGCACACTGGCAAGGTAGTTCATCTCGTCTCCGGATCGTGAAAAGCGTTATAGTCGCAAGTATATAACGGAATGTGGAGCGCACATGGATGACAGGCAGATCGCTCTCGAAGGCACCGTCTGGATGACGGTTGGCGGCGCGCAGCTGGGCGGCACCGACCGGGTCGGGCTGCTGGCGGCGCTGGCACGGTGCGGTTCGATCACCGCGGCTGCGAAACAGGTCGGCTTGAGCTACAAGGCGGCATGGGATGCGATCGACACGATGAACAACCTGGCCGGCGAACCACTCGTGCAACGCTCGACCGGCGGCAAGGGCGGCGGCGGCACGCGCCTGACGGCGCGCGGCGCGCAGTTGGTCGAGAACTTCGCCATGATCGAGCAACTCCATCATGATTTTCTGGAACGGCTCAATCGGCAGGCGGGTGGCGCGGCCGACGATGCCGCATTATTCACGAGGTTCAAGATGCGAACGAGCGCACGCAACCAGTTCTTCGGCACCGTGACGCGCGTCTTGCCGGGCGCGGTCAATGACGAGGTCGAACTCGCGATTGCGGGCGGACAGAAGATCGTCGCGATCGTCACGCGCGAGAGCGCCGAACACCTGGCGCTGGCGCCGGGCCGGCAAGTGTTTGCGCTGATCAAATCGTCGTCGGTGATCGTCATGACGGCGGGCGAGGGCGTGCGGCTGTCGGCGCGCAATCAGCTGGCCGGTACGGTCGCACGCCTGACGCGCGGCGCGGTCAATGCCGAAGTCGTGATCGCGCTTGGTGGTGGGGGCACGGTCGCGGCCACCGTGACCAACGAGAGTGTCGATACGCTGGCGCTGGCGGAGGGGCTAGCTGCAACCGCCGTGTTCAAGGCGTCCAGCGTCATTCTTGGGGTGCCCGAATAAACGGTGGTAATGTATCTTTTTTCCCCACCACTGAAAGGCGATCATGTTCAAGCGTATGGCGGCAGAAGCACTCGGCATCAGCGATATCGGCGTTATTGTCAGCCCGGCTGACTACGGTAATGTCGATGCGGATGACTACCTGTTTACCGAAGACGGCGAGCAGATCTTCTTTCTCATCAAAAGCAAGAAGGACGAATACTGCTTCACCAATCTTGGACTGGTCCATGTGGATGGCGACTCGGCCATCTCGTCGAAGCGTTCGATCAAGCGCTACGATTACGCGTCGCACCAGATTAGCGCTGTGACCATTGAAACGGCCGGCACGCTCGATATGGATATCGAGCTCAAATTCAATCTGGACGACACCAGGTTCTCGATCGATGTCAAGAAAGCGTTCATCGAGCAGCTCAAGGACATTTACAAAGCCCTGATCTCAATCGGCAAGCAGCAGCAGCGTGATGCGGTGTGCCGCAATAACGCGCTGCGCACGCTGGACGCCACGGCATCGGTGCACAAGCTCAATATCGCGCCCGGCGCAGGCGGGTTGGTCAGCCAGTTCGATGAATTGCTGACGGCGTTGAATACGGCGATGCTCGACACTTATACCAAGCGCGATTTCAGCGACGTGTATACCAAGTATATTCACAACTGATTGAGGGCGGCGGCGGGCCTGGGAGGCTCGCTGCTGATCCATGGCATATCGCCACGGCGAGGACAGCTCCTCAGGATCTACGACGTTCTGCTGTCTGGAACGGTCGCCGGCTGTGGAAATAGTCTGTGACTTTTCCAGTTCGGTAACCTGATATGCTCGTAGCAATGGCGGCTATTTTCATGACCGTTTCCGGCCTCGGGATTGCCTTTCTCGTCGCGCTGGGGTCGGTTCGGGCCGTTTTGGGGCGTCAGGGATTTTTTGATACTGTCAGCCTGATGTGGAGAACTTGGCTTCATGGAGTATGAATTTGACTATTGAAAAGACGTGGTGGTTCATTGGCATGGTCTCTTTTGTCACTGCGCTTACTTCAATTCCGTTGCTGATTGCCGCTGGCACGTGGCCTGTCACCGGATTCGCTCAGGGGGTGGTCTCCCTCATGTGTTTTCTCACCCTTAACCGCCTTTTTTCAGCGCTAGGCCGGGTGATCCTCATATTCGCGTTTCCGTCAAAAAATTGGCAATAACGTGGCGGTCATCAGTTTCGGATCGGCAAACGTTTGCGAGCATGCTGCTGAAGAAACCAAAGGAAAAGTATGTTGGCCGACCTGATCTTGAATATCTTCGTTCCAATCGGTGCGAAACGGTATCCAGTCGTACGGACCGCGTTGTGGTCGATAGTCGCTGTGTTTTTGATTCTCTTGATTTACGGTATATTTTTTTCTTGAGCGTTGCTCAGGCTACTTGGCTTTGTTTGCGACGGTCCCACACCTTGTCATGGCAATTGCTGGCTCACCAGGACGGACACGAAAAAATGCACTGTGTTCTGACATGGCAGTGATATCCGGCCACCTTCATTCGGGCATCCATAAACAGACTTTTTGTTGAGCTCGTGTCTGAATGTCAGACCTGACCCCGCTTGTTAAGCTTGTTATTGCAGGCGAAACGCGTCGCGGCGGCGTTCATGCTATGTTGGAATCCCATTCCCTCAGAGATAGAACATACCATGGTCTTCAACCTGCAATTTCTTGAACACGACGTCTCGATCGACCAGGATACCTGGACCGCATTGGCCACGACGGGCAGTGACGTATCCCTTGAAAACGTTCGTGCCGCCATTCTGGGCGTGCTGGAACGTGGCGGCGTGTTCACGGTGAACGACAGCAATGAGCAGGTCGTGCGACGCGTCGAGACCTCTGCCGAGTTCGAGGGCTACATGCAGGAAATCGGCACCCAGCGCACCCAGTTCCAGCAGGAACAAGCCTGAGTTCGATGGCGCGCCGCCATCCTCGTGCGCGCCAGCGCGCAGTCAGAATGAATTTGGAACTGCCTCTTCCCAACTCTTGAAGCGAGTCACGATGTCATTTTCACGCACCTTCGGCAGTACATTCCGTCGTACTGTCCTCGCCGCCAGCCTGCTGGCTGGCCTGTCCCAGGTCGCCGCGCAGGCCGCGTCGCTTCCGGCGCCGTTCGATACCCAACTGGCCGCCGACTTTCCCAAGCTCGAAGCCTTCTACCGTGACCTGCACGCCAATCCCGAACTCGGATTCGCGGAGCACAAGACCGCCGCCAAGCTGGCCGAACGGGCCAAGGCGCTCGGCTTTGAGGTGACCACCGGCGTCGGTGGCACCGGCGTGGTGGCGATCCTCAAGAATGGTCCGGGGCCGACCGTGATGCTGCGCACCGAGATGGATGCACTGCCGGTGCTGGAAAAGACCGGCCTGCCGTTTGCCAGCAAGGTCACGACGAAGAATGCTGCCGGCGACACCGTGCCGGTGGCGCACGCCTGTGGCCACGACCTGCACATGGCCGCCTGGTATGGCACGGCAAAGCTGATGGCGGAGAACCGCAAGGCCTGGAGTGGCACCTTGATGCTGATCGGCCAGCCGTCCGAAGAAGCGTTGACGGGAGCGGCCGCCATGCTCAAGGACGGCTTGTTCACGCGCTTCCCGAAACCGGATTACGCGCTGTCGATGCATGACGATGCGTCGATGGCATCGGGCACGGTGATGTGGCACGCCGGGCCATTCCGCGCGTCGGCCGACACTGTCACCATCACGATGTTCGGGCAGGGCGGCCATGGCGCCGTGCCGCACGAAACGCGCGACCCGGTGGTGATGGCGGCGCGGCTGGTGATGGCGCTGCAGACCCTGATCTCGCGCGAGAACAATCCGCTCGACCCGGTGGTCATCACGGTGGGCAGCATCCAGGGCGGCACGCAGGCCAATATCGTGCCGGACCAGGTCAAGCTCGCGCTCACGGTGCGTACCTTCCGGCCCGAAGTGCGCCAGCGCGTGCTGGCCAGCATTGCGCGTGAAGCCAAGGGCGAGGCGCTTGCCGCCGGCGCGCCGAAAGAGCCACTGGTGGAAGTCAAGACGGGCACCGATTCGGTGGTCAACGATCCGCAACTCGTGGCACGCGCCGTCAAGGCGGTCGAGAAGGCCGTCGGCCCGGACTTCGTCAAGGAGATGCCGGCCAAGATGACGTCGGAGGATTTCGCCATGTATGGCCAGCAGCCTGGCGTCAAGGCACTGCTGCTGCACGTGGGGGCGGTCGATGCCGGCCGCCTCGAGGCAGCGAAGAAAGCCGGCAAGCCGTTGCCGGGTACCCATTCGCCACAATGGGCGCCGGACCTGAAGCCGACACTCACCAATACCATCAAGGCCGAGACTGCGATCCTGCTCGACCTGATGGCGCCACAGCGCTAGGCGCACCAGCATAAGGTCCGTCATGCATATTCTTGTCTTCGCCGCCGCGTCCTCCCTCGTCCTTGCCGCCGTACCGCTCGCCCAGGCCCAGCCTGCAGGCAAGGTGTTGCAAGTCAAAATCGGTACCGTATCGCCGCTCTCCGGTCCCACCGCCCATTCGGGGAAGGACATCGAAAACGGCGCGCGCATGGCGATTGATGAACTCAACGCGAAGGGCATCGTGCTGGGTGGCAGCAAGGTCCAATGGGTCTTGCAACCCGAGGACGACGGCGGCGATCCACGGACCGGCACCGCGGTCGCGCAAAAGCTGGTCGATGCGAAGGTGGCGGCTGTCGTGGGGCACCTGAATTCGGGCACGACAGTACCGGCCTCGAAAATCTACGCCAACGCCGGCATTCCACAGATCTCGCCAGCGGCCACGACGCCCGTCTATACCAACCAGGGCTTCAAGACGGCGTTTCGCGTCGTCGCCAACGACAACCTGATCGGCCGCACGCTGGCCACCTATACGGTCGGCACCCTGAAAGCAAAGAAGATTGCCGTGATCGACGACCGCACTGCCTTCGGCCAGGGCCTGGCGGACGAATTCGTCAAGGGCGTCAAGAAGGCGGGGGCAGGCGGGAGCGTCGTGAGCCGCCAGTTCACGACCGACAAGGCAACCGATTTCAGCGCCATCCTGACCCAGATCCGCGCGCGCGATCCGGATGTGATTTTTTATGGCGGCATGGATGCGGTGGCCGGGCCGATGCTGAAACAGATGAAGGCGCTCGGCTTGCGCGCCAAGCTCATTTCGGGCGACGGCGTCTGCTCGGAAAAAATGCCACTGCTGGCCGGTGACGCACTGGTCGACGACAAGGTGTACTGCGTCGTGGCGGGCGGCGTTGGCGCTGCGCAGGAAGCGGGCCTGAATGCGTTCACGCAGCGTTACCAGCAGCGCTACAAGCTCCCCGTGCAGACGTACGCGCCCTATGCTTACGATGCAGTGATGGTATTTGCGAAAGCAATGCAGACCGCAAATTCAAGCGATCCGGCCAGGTTCCTCCCAACGCTCGCCGCTATCAAACACGAGGGTGTTACTGGCAGCATCGCCTTTGATCAGAAAGGCGATTTGCGCGACGCCGCAATGACGATCTACACCTTCCGCAAAGGCAAGAAAGCCAAATTGGCCGTGCTGCGCTGACGCGCCCGTGTGGGCGCTCGTCAGTCGCCAGAACAGCCGGGGTCAGGTCTGACATTTGGACACGGACTCGAGCTTAATACCTTCACCAGGGCATTGGGCAGCCCGCCGTGGTGGCTCACGCCATGCCGGACTACCTGCTGCGCAAGCTCGGCCCGCCACGGTGACCGATGGTAGGATGCTGCTTTCGTTCAGAAGTCCAGAGGAAGCAATGACCATATTCGCCATGTCCGTCTTCGATGCAACCGTGATTTACGACGGCAAGGAACTCTTCAAGGGGCAGGGCGCCGCCAGTGGCTGGGCCGAAAAGCTTGCGAAGGAAATCGAGAGCCCCGTCACCGTCGAAAAGATCGGCACTGGCTGGGCGCTGGTCGGCCGGGTCGACGGCGTCGATTGCCGTTGGGGCATCATGGGGCAGCGCCTCAAGCGCCTGGACTGATCACGATGCGCAGTTCGAACGGCGGTCTCGTCTATTCCACGGAAACGGGCCGCATGTGCCCGACCTGTCGCCAGCCTGCCGCGCAGTGCACGTGCAAGACAGCGGCCAATGCCGCGCCGGTCGGCGATGGCAATGTGCGCGTGTCGTTGCAGAGCAAGGGGCGGGGCGGCAAGAGCGTCACGCTCGTCAAGGGTGTGGCGCTCGACCCCATGGCACTGGCCGTGCTCGGCAAACAATTACGCACTGCCTGCGGCGCAGGCGGCACCGTCAAGGACGGTGTGATCGAAGTACAGGGCGACCATTGCGATACTGTCCTGCAGGCGCTGGCCAAACTCGGCCATCGGGCAAAGCGGGCCGGCGGCTGACGCCGGCCCGAACACATCAGTAATCGCGTGCGGCGCGCGTTGCCAGCGCCACCACGGCAACACCTGCCGCGACGATCAGCGCGTCTTCGATCAGGCCGCTGCGGGTCTGGCCCATCTTGGCCATTGCCTGCTTGCGGGCGGCCAGCGTGGCATACGCCAGCGGTACGGCGGTCGCGACAGCAACAGCAGCGCCTGCCTTTTCACGACCTTCCGGTGCCAGCGCGGCACCGGCGATGCCGGCGCTCGCAACGCGTGCCAGCAGGCCCAGGAACACGGTGCGGTCCGGCGCCGACTTCATCTTGTCGCCGTACAGTTCACCCGCGCCCATGGCCAGGGCGCCGTACTTGAACAACGGGCGGTCCAGCAGGACCAGGTTGCCCGACGTCTGGCGGCCGGCCAGGCGTGCGGCGGCAAGGGTGGCCATCGGGGTCATCGAGCGGGCGCTGGCGACGGCGCCAATCAGGGCGGAAGAAAGCAGGCTGGTAGATTTCATGGTAAGTCCTAAGCAAGTTGTGTTGTTCGATACGTTGTTCAACCGAATACAAGATTGATTCAGTTGCCTTATTTTTAACACAAAATGGAAATCCGGCCTGTTCTGTATGGACGCTAGATCACGCGGCGCGGGGCCGCCGTGGCGAGGTCGCCGCTGTTGGGAATGCCGGTGCGCTCGATCAGCACGATGTGCGCTTCGAGGGGCGCGCGGGGCCGGTGCCGCACGCCTTGCGGCACCACATACAGCTGGCCCGGTGCCAGCGTCACGGTCGTGCCGTCGTCGAGATCGATCTCCAGACTGCCGGCGAGCACCAGGAAAAAATCGTCCGAATCGTCGTGCACGTGCCAGTGGTATTCACCACGCAACTTGGCGACCATGACGTCGTGACCGTTGAACCGGCTGACCGTCCGCGGTTGCCAGGCTTCGGTAAAAGTGGCCAGTTTGCTGGCCAGGTCGATTGCGGCGCTCATGCGTTCTCCGTGAATGAAAACGGTATGGTGCGCCTGCGGGAGTCGTGGGGTCTTGTACAATTGTCGCATGCACCCCGCACCCGCCCGGCCCGTCAACGACGCCACCTTTTCGGCGCTGGCCAATGGCGTCACGCTGATGCGGGCAATCTTCACCGATCACGCGTTCGAGCGCCACAGCCACGATGGTTTCGCCATCGGCATGACCACCTCCGGGGTGCAGAGGTTTCGCTGCAAGGGCGCGCAGTACGACAGCCAGGTGGGCGACTTCGTCCTGTTCAATCCGGATGAAGACCACGATGGCAGCGCCGGCACCGCCGACGGCTTTCGCTATGCGATCTGGTATGTGCCCGACGATTTCGTTGCGAGCTGCATCGCGCCCGAGGGCGAGCGCGCCACCGGCCGCTATTTCACCACACCCTGCGTGACCGACCACCGGATGGCTGCGGCGTTTGCGCGGCTGTCCGGCAGCCTGCTGGCGACACCGGCCGAGTCACTGCGGGCGGAAACGATGCTGCGTGCGTTTCTGGGCACGATGCTGGCGCGCCATGGCGAGCGTCCCGGGGCGTCCGCCGTGCGCAGCGGCGCATTTGTCGCCGATGCGCGCATGGCGCAGGTCAGGGACTACATCCGCACGTACTTCCAGCGCGATATCACGGTGGCCGACCTCGCGGTCGTGGCCGGCATGTCGCGCACGCATCTCACGCGCGCGTTCAGCGCGGCGTACCACACGCCGCCGCACGTGTACCTCAATTCGGTGCGCATGGCCCACGCCTGCACGCTGATCCGGGGCGGGATGCCGCTGGCGGCGGTGGCGCTGGAGTGCGGCTTTGCCGACCAGAGTCACCTGACCCGGCGCTTCAAGGGCTGTGTCGGCGTGACCCCGTCAGGCTGGCGCGACCGGCTGCGGCGCTAGCGCGTCCGCTGCGCCGGCCGCTGCAGGCCGGATGGTCAGCGTCTGCGCGAAGTGGGCGATCAGGGCCGTCACCTTGGGCGCATGCTGGCGGCTGCGCTGCCACACCAGATACAGCGGCAGGCCGGATGTGGCCAGCTCCGGCAGGATTTTCACCAGGCTGCCATCGCGCAGCTGCTGCTCGACGAGCCAGGTTGCCAGCTGCGCGATCCCCAATCCCATCTCCACGGCCGTGACCTCGGCCTCGGCCTGTCCCAGCACGATGCGCCCCTTCACGTGCTGGCGCGCCAGCGGCAGGGCGCCATCCTTGATCAGCCACGGACTCGTGCTGCCGTCGGCGCGGCCGTACAGCACGGCGTCGTGCTGCAGTAACCCGTCCAGCGTCGTCGGTGCGCCGTGCCGCGCCAGGTAGGCGGGCGACGCGCAGAAGACAAGTTCTTCGTCACCCAGATGCCGGTAGCACAGCGCCGCCGGCCAGGTGTCCGAGCCGCCGATGCGCACGACCACGTCCAGGCCATCCTCGACCGGATCGACGAAGCGGTCGGTGAACGACACATGCGGCTGCACCTGCGGGTATTGCTCGGCAAACGCCAGCAGCGACCGCACGGCGTGCAGGCGGCCGAAGGTGGCTGGCATGTCCACGCGCAAGCGGCCCGACGGGGCGATATGGTCGTGCGCCAGCAGCCGCTCGGCCGCTTCGAGCTCGTCCAGCACGCGCACGCAGACTTTGTAGAAGACGTTGCCGGCGTCCGTCATTTCGAGCTTGCGCGTGGTGCGGTCGAACAGTGGCCGCCCCAGTCGTCCTTCGAGCCGGGCGATCGCCTTGCCGACGGCCGAATTGGTCAGGTTGAGCCGGTCAGCGGCTGCCGTAAAACTGCCGGCATCGGCGACGGCGACGAAGGTTTCGAGGCCTTTCAGGCGTTCTGCAGGGGTCATTGGCTTATTCCTGGAAATTTATTCCACATGATGCGCGAATTCTTATCCAACACAGGAATTTTTATCTTTTATATCATGATCGTCAACTATTTACTGGAGTTCCACGCAATGCCCAATCTATCTGCTACTACCGTCGATACGATGACAGACAAGCCCCAGGCCACCGGGGGCGCGCTGTCCATCACGATTCTTGCCATCGCGGCGTTCGTCATCGTGACCACCGAATTCCTGATTGTCGGCCTGCTGCCGGCCCTGGCGCGCGACCTGTCCATCACTGTGGCGACTGCCGGCCAGCTGGTCACGCTGTTTGCCGTGGTCGTCATGGTGTGCGGCCCGTTCCTGACGGCGTGGCTGGCCAACGTCGACCGCAAGAAATTGTTCATCGCCGTGCTGGTGCTGTTCGCGGCAACCAATGCGCTGGCGGCGGTCGCACAAAACATCTGGGTGCTGGCGCTGGCGCGCCTGCTGCCGGCGCTGGCGCTGCCCGTGTTCTGGGGTACGGCGAGCGATACCGCAGCCCAGATTGCCGGGCCGGAAAAAGCCGGCCGCGCTGTCTCGACCGTGTATCTCGGCATATCGGCCGCGATGCTGTTTGGTATTCCGCTCGGGACACTGGCAGCCGATGCGATCGGCTGGCGCGGTGCGTTCGGCCTGCTGGCTGCGCTGTCGCTGCTGGTTGCCGTGCTCATGTTCTTCAGCATGCCGACGGTGCGCGCATCGCAGCCGGTCGCCATGCGTGAACAGGCCAAGATTCTGAAAAGTCCGTTCTTCATGGCCAACGTCGCGCTGTCGATCCTGGTGTTCACCGCCATGTTCACGGGCTACACCTATCTGGCCGAGACGCTGGAAAAATCCGCTGGCGTCGCCCCCGCGCAGGTGGGCTGGTGGCTGATGGGCTTTGGCGCGGTTGGCCTGATCGGTAACTGGCTGGGTGGCCTGTGGGTCGACCAGAAACCGCTGGCCACCACCGCCATCTTCAGCCTCGTGCTGGCAGGCGGCATGGCGGCGTCGATGCTGTTTGCGGGCCTGAGCATCGGGTTTGCCATCGCACTGGGCGTGTGGGGCATTGCCAATACGGCGCTGTATCCGATTTGCCAGATCCGCGTGATGAAGGCGGCAACCGGCGCCCAGGCGCTGGCTGGCACCATCAATGTCTCGGCGGCCAATGGCGGCATTGCGCTGGGCGCCGTGATCGGTGGCGTTGCAGTGGCCAACTGGGGCGCGGGCAATGTCGGATATGTGGCGGCGGGCATTGCCGTGCTGGCTGCACTGGCCACTGGCCTGGTCGCGCGTATGACGCCAGCGGCCAAGGCGTAACGACCATGACACTCGCACCCATTGGCCCGTTGCCGGCCGCACTGGCAACCCACGCCGGCTACCAGCGCATCTTCAAGCCAGGCAAGCTGACCTTCGGCTTCATCATGCCGCTCGAAGGCTATCCGGATTCACCGTTCCCGACGCTGGCCAATCACCAGGCGATGGCGCGCGTGGCCGACGAGGCCGGCTTTTCCACCCTGTGGCTGCGCGACGTGCCGTTCTACGACCCGAACTTCGGCGACACCGGCCAGGTGCTTGATCCGATGGTGTACATGGGCTTTCTGGCAGCGCACACGAGCCGCATCGCCCTGGGCACCGCTGGCATCGTGGCGACACTGCGCGAGCCGTTGATCGTGGCCAAGCAAGCCGTGTCAGTCGACCAGTTGCTGGGCGGGCGCCTGGTGCTGGGCCTGTCGACGGGCGACCGGCCCGTGGAATATCCGGCGTTTGGCCTGGATTTCGATAACCGCGGCGAGCGTTTTCGCGAAGCGTTCGGCCTGATCAAGACCGTCACCGAACAGGACTTTCCGCACGCGCGCACGGCCCACTACGGCAACCTCGATGGCGGCATTGATCTGGTGCCCAAGCCGGCGGCGTCGCGCCTGCCGATGATTGTCGTTGGCCGTGCGCGCCAGGAGATGGCGTGGATCGCCCGCCACAGTGACGGCTGGATCTGGCACCTGAGCGACTTCGCCCGCCTGCCGCAACTGATCGAAGCATGGCGCGCCAGCCACGAGCCGGGGCAGTGGGTACGCCCGTACGGTTACGGCACGATGTTCGACCTGGCCGAAGACCCGCATGAACCCATGCGCTTCGTGCGCAACGGCATTCGTACCGGCCGCCATGCACTCATCGAGCTGTTCTACCATCAGCAGGAACAAGGCGTGAGCCATGTGGCACTGAACCTGAAGCCGCTGCGCCGGCCCGCGCAGGATGCGCTGGCCGAACTGGCGGAGCATGTGCTGCCGCTGTTTCACGCGGACTGATTTTTACCATTGTCTTTTAACGCACGATCAAGAAAAAGGAATGTCATGACCATAGATTTCGACCGTAGCGACAACCTGCAGCGCCCACCGATGGGCCAGACCCGCGAGCCGATTTCGCATCCATTGATCGTCACGGCGACCTTTGTCAGCCGCGTCGACAGCACGCCGCGCAGCGAGCGTCCGCAAGATGCAGGCTCGGCCAAAAGCAAGCACGGCAACGAGGTGCATCTGCCGAACTGGCGTCCCGGCGCACTGGCGCTGGAAGGCAATGAAAACCTGGCCTTCGAGCACTGGGACGAATACTGGCGCAAGGTGCACGGCCCGAAATTTGCGTGGGATGAGCCGGGCAGTTCGTCCGAGCATGTGTTGCGCTACGACCAGGTGCACCGTATTGCATCGGGCCCGTCGTCGTTCTTCCCGCCACCGTACCGCGCGATGATCGGCGACGACGGCAAGCTGCCGGCGGAACCCGAGAAGTGCGTGCCGCCGTACGGGCGCCCGCGCTGGGATGGTCTGGCTTACATCACGTATGCCGAGCAGGACGATATCGAACGCGTGCTGGGCCAGGAGAAGTTTGCCGAGCGGATCATCGCCGACGAGCAGGTCGCGTTTCGGATGGTCACGCGTGAAATCACGCGCGAATACATCCTGATCCCGAGCGCGCGTCACCGTGACCCGGTCAGCCTTGTCAAGATCCACATGCGCAACCCGGACCTGTCACGCGAAGAATTCCAGCGCCGCCTGCTGGACGAGCACGCGCCACTGGTCATGGCCCAGTCGGCGACGACCGAGTTTGTGAAGCGCTACGCGGTGCTGCTCAATATCGGCTCGACCCAGAAGGACCCGGAAGGCAGCAAGATTGACGCCGTGTCGATCCTGTCGTTTGCGTCACTGAACGATGTCGAGGATTATCTGGTCAGCAATGACCACGAGGCGATTGCACAGTCCGAAGCGGCGCTGACCGGCGAAGGCTCGGAGTGGTGGACGGCAATCAACTACAGCGTCATGAATCGCCTGATGCCGGAAGTGGCCACCGAGCGCTGACCGGCTACGGTAGAATCACGCCAACGCCGGTCGCGCCGACCGGCGGTAACGTGATACGGGGATTTGCCATGGCCAAGAAGGAAGAAGAACTCGACGAAGAAACGCTGGCGTTCGTCAACTGGTGTATCGAGGTCGAGGGGTTTTTAGTCGCGGGCGGCGCTACCGTACGGCAGGCGCAGGACCATATCGAGGAAGAAATCGAATGGTTCACCGACCAGTTCTACGATTCGCTCACGCCTGAAGAGGCGGCCAAGGAAGCATTGGCGTAACGACAGAGATGTCGATGAAAACAGGCCTGCACCGCGTGACCGCGGTGCAGGCCTGTTTGCTTGTGCCCGTTGCTCGTTGCTCGTTGCTGATTACGCGCGAGCGCCCGGGCGGCGGCGACGCAGCGCGGCAGCACCCGCCAGGCCGGCGCCGAACAGCAGGACGCTGGCCGGTTCCGGCACATCGACCGGTCCGCCCGGTTCCGCGAGCACGACGCCTTCACCCGCCAGTGCGCTCAAGCCGGCAATGTCATTGCCAGCCCGGTCGAGGAAGATCACGTCGGCAAACGACAGCGCGGACGTTCCCGCAGCAATCGCTTCAAAGGTGATGCTGGCCAGCAGGCCGCTGCCCGAGGCGCCCGGGATCGGGCCGAGCAGGCTGCCGTAGACGAAGTCGATGAAGCCCGGTTCCATGCCCAGAACGCCGCTGACCGTGCTGCCCGCCGTGCCCAGGAAGGCGCCTTCGGTCACGTTCAGTGCGCGCAGGTAGCGCGCATCGTAGTTGATCGAGAACTGGTACGCGTACAGGTCAGCGATATCGTTGATCGCGATGTTATAGGTAACGGTCGTGCCGACCTGCGCGGCCGGACCGGTGGAGAACGACAGGATGGGGGCGGCCCAGGCCTGGGTGCTGGCGCCCAGCAGGACGGCGGCGAGGAAGTGCTTCCATTTGCTCATGGTGTGATCCTAAAGTTGAGAATGCAATCAATGGTGCTGGCAGGCCGGCTACGGTGAGCCGGCCCGCCGTTCGGATCAGGTGCAGACCGTGCCGGCGGGCACGCGCTGCGTGACGACGTTCAGGTCGCGGATATTGACGATGCCGTCGCTGTTCACGTCGGCGCGCGGATCAAAACCGGCCTGACCGGTGCGCTTGTTCAGCGCAGCACGCACCACCGCCACGTCGGCGCAATCGACCACGCCGTCACCGGTCACGTCACCCACGACCGGCGCGTTCGCCAGCGTGAAGTTGGCGTCCGAGACGTCGAAGAACACATTGCCCACCCCCTCGACCTTGATGCGGCCCTGCATTGTCGGCAGTGCCGGGAACGTGACGTTGGCGCTGCCTGTGTTCGGCACGCTGGCCGCCAGCAGGTGTGGCCAGGTCGCGCCGCCGTCAGTCGACAGCGTGATCTTCACGTTGGCAGTGTTCACCGGCGCTGCATTGGTGTTGGCCACGCTCCAGGTCACGGTCTGCGGGCCGGCGTTGATGGTAGCCGCCGTGTTGGGCGACGTGACCAGGAACGGGCCGGCCGCCGGCGCCAGCACCAGCGTCGTGGTGGCGCTGTTGACGCCGCCACGGCCGTCACGCGCTGTCAGCTTGAAGTTCAGCGACGGCGGCGCGGCATTGGTCCCGGCCAGGCCCACATAGGCGGCGGTTGGCAGGAACTCCGAGTAGCAGTCGATCTGCGCAGCCGTCAGCGGTGTACTGGCCGTCGGGCAGGCGCCGGTGACGGCGTTGGTGTTGTTGGCCAGGATTTGCGGCATGTCCGGGAACACGCGGGTCGGATCGGTGGTCACCTGGTTCTGGCCTGGCGATCCGTACTCGAGCGTACCGGCAGCGGTCACGATGGCGCGCGTGCTGAACTGGCGGAACAGCGGGCCGTTGAGCTTGACGTTATCGATCAGCGAGGTGCCGGCGCTGCCGCCCCGGTCATTCTGCTCCCACATATACGTCACGGTATCGTCGTCGCCATCGACAGCGCTGCCGGTCAGGGCGAATGGCGTGCGTACCGGGATCGTGAAGGTCGGGGCCACGGTGACGCTCGGCGCCGAATTGGTCGTGCCCGCCACGCTGCCGCCGCGGTTGGTCAGCCCGCCGCGCGCGACTTCACCGATGAAGCCGTTTCCGCCACCGAGGACGTTGCTCACCGCCAGTGACGGCACGTCGGTGCCGGCGAGCGCGCCGCCGAAGGTAACGGTGAATCCCGTATCGCTCAGCGCGCTGACCGTCACGGTGCCGCCGGCTGGCCAGCCGGTGATGCCTTCGATGGCCGCCTTGATGCCGGTGGTGGTGAAGTTGGTGCCGCGCACGATCGGGGCCGACAGGTTGCCGTTAAAGCTCAGCCGGAACTGCTGGCCGTCGTCGGTAAAGCCGGTCAGGGCGCCGACCTGCACTTCGTTGATCGCGAAATCAGCGCCCGACGTGTAAGCCACGATCTCGTCGAAGCTGCGCTGCGACCAGTACGGGTCGCTGTGCGGCTGCAGGTTATCGGTGCCGCAGATGCCGGCGTACGCCATGATCGACGAGCCACTGCCCGGCTCGACCGAGGTGCCGCCGTTGCGGTTGCCGCCACTGCAGCTGCCTACCGTGCCGTTGAATGTGTGGTTGCCCGAGAACTGGTGACCCAGCTCGTGCGCGACGTAGTCGACGGCGAAGAAGTCGCCCGTCGGCGTGGGGATGCCGGTGCAACCCTGCGCCTTGCCACTGCCACCCACGACGCCCAGGCTGGCGACGCCGCCGCCGTCCAGTCCGAAGGCGATGTGGCCGACGTCAAAGTTGCTCGCGCCCGCCAGCAGGCCCGTGACGATCCGGTTACGGGTCAGGGTGCTGCCCGAACAGCCGCTTGCCTGGGTCGGCGTGAAGCAGGCTGCGCCGCCGCAGGGGCCGTTGGTGGTGGTCATCTCGGCCGACGTATTCAGGTTGAGCGCATCGGTTGCGTCGATCAGCACCAGGCTGATCGAGGTCTCGTCTTCGTAGACCTGGGTCACGCGGTTGATCAGCGTGACCTTCGCGGCCGTGACGTTGGCGGCACCGAAGTAGTTCGCGTAGCTCGGGTCGGTCACCAGCGCCAGGCGGTAGGTGCGCAGCGCGCTGCCGACGACGGCATTGGCCGCCATGCCGGCGTCGACCACGCGGTAGGGTGCGCTGGTGCTGTTGCGGCCGTCGTTGGCGGTAATGTCGAAGGCGCCCTGGCGCGTGGCAGCGGCCGGCAGCGTGACGCTGATCGCGCCGGACTTGTCGGCAGTGGCCGTGACGCTCTGCAGCGCCACGCCATCGCCGTCGGCCGCGATGTTCAGGCTGACGCTCGCGCCCGGCGTAAAGCCGGCGCCGGTGACCACGACGCTGTCGCCTTCCTGGTAGAACGAGCGTGACAGGCTCAGCTGCGGCTCGATGGTGCCCTCGATCAGCGGACCACGCGGGTTGATCAGGTCGGCGCGCGTGTAGCTGGCGTAGACGCTGGTGTCATTCCGATAGTAGGGATCGACATACCAGCTGCCGCCCGGCGAACGGACCGACGCATGCAGGCCGAGCTGGGTGATGTCCATGCGCAGCGTGGCGCCTGGATCGTCGACGCCCTTGCCGCGGTAGGTCTTGATGTCGGGGTGCCTGGCCGCCAGGCCCGGTTCCATGATCGGGGACTCTTCGAGCGTGAAGCGCTGGTAGCCGCCGTCCGGATGGGGCAGCGAAATGGTCAGGCTGCTCGCCGACAGGTCGCCGCTGCGCGCCATCGGCGCTTCGCGGGCAACGCCACGGATACCGGCCAGGTCGAGACTAGCGGCGCGCACCCGGCGCAGTTGCAGGGCCGGGGTTCTGGCGCCGCCGGTACGCGCGGTCGTCGTGGCAGCCGGCACCGTCACGTCTTGCCAGAATGCGGCTGCGCGCTGGTTCTGCACCTGGACCGGACCGACCTGCGCCGCCAGCACGGATGGGGTGCCGGCAACCAGCGCCAGCGCGATGCACAGCGCGAGCGATCCTTTCTTCAGCGGAGCAGCGTGCGGCTGGCGTGGCTTGCCGTGGTACGGCAAGCGCAAAGGCTTCGTTCTCATGCGTAGTCCTTTCGCGACTGGTAGAAGTGTGTCGTTGTGGTAAGCGGTGATGGGTCTTCCGGAGCGGCCTTCCTGTTGCCAGCGATGCGTTGCACACCGAACTTCACGATGCAAGAAATGCAATGCGGGCGCATCGATATTATTGCTGCGTTGATATTGAAAGCAAGTAAATACTTTCTTGTTGCAATCGTGTTGAAATAATTGATCTGATGAATTGTGACGCTGGCATGGAGCGTTTCATCGTGCTAAATATGCACGCTTATTCCCGCTGCATACTTGTTGATAAATAAAGGTCAAGACGAAAAGGTTGAGACGAAAAAAATGCCCCGCAAACTACACGGGGCAGGCATCGCGACAGCGGTGAATGGATTACTTGTCCGTCACCGTGAATTCGCCATACGGCGCCAGCTGCGCGTCAAGCTTGGACGGGTCGCCGACGATCACGATCGACTGCTTTTCGGGCGCAAAGTATTTCTGCGCCACCGTGCGCACCTGCTGCGGCGTGACCTTGCGGATCATCGGCACGTAGTCGCCCAGGAATTCGGGCGGCAGGCCCACCAGCCAGTTCGCGGCCAGCGTATTGGCGACCGAACGCTGCAGCTGGTTGCTGAGCAGGTAGCCGCCCGCGACGTAGCGCTTGTTCATCTCCATTTCGGCGGCCGGCACCAGCTCGCTGCCCAGGCGCTTGTATTCCTTGAAGTATTCGGCCAGCGCTGCGCCCGTGACTTCGTTGCGCACGTCCGCGCCGCCGACCATCATGCCACCCGCGCGGCTCATGCGCGCACCTGCCGAGGCGCCATAGGTGTAGCCCTTTTCTTCACGCAGATTGGTGTTGATCCGGCTCGAGAAGCCGCCGCCGATGATGGTGCTGGTCAGGCGCAGCGGAATCTGGTCGGCGGCGCTGGCGGCGATGCCGGGGCTGCCCACGCGCAGCGTCGACTGCACGCTGCCATCACGCTTGAGCACGATGCGCGCCGGCTTCACGTTCGTGGCGACGGCGGGCGTATCCGGCAATGCGGCGCCGCTGGCCTTCCAGTCGCCAAACGCGGTCTGCGCCAGCTTCATCGCGTCTGCTTCGGTGATGCGGCCGGTGATGACCAGCAGGGCGCGGTCAGGGCGGAAGCGCCTGGCGTGTTCGGTGCGCAGCAGCGCCGCGTTCACGGCATTGATCGACTCGGCAGTCGGATCGGTGCGGCTGTACGGGTGATCGACGTAGACGGCTTTCTTGATCGCGCGCTCGGCGCGGAACCCAGGTTGGGTCTCGGCCACGCGCAGCGCCTGCAGCGCATTGGCCTTGGCCAGCGCCACCTCGTTCTCTGGGAACGACGGCTGGCGCGCGATCTCGGCCATCAGGTCCAGCATCCCGCCCGCCTGCGAGGCGACGGCATTGGCCGAAAGGATGATGCCGTCGGCGGCCGGGCTGGCCGCGACTTCACCGCCCATGCCTTGCGCCGCTTCGGCAATGGCGCGTGAATCGCGCTTGGCCGTGCCTTCGTTGAGCATCCCGGCGAGCATTGCCGCAAAGCCCCCTTGTGTCGGGGCGTCGGCCGCAAAGCCGGCGCCGCGCAGCGCCAGCACGAAGTCCACGCGCGGCAAGCCCTGGCGCGGCACGACCCAGACGGTCAGGCCGTTGGCCAGCGTCTGCTTGCTGATCTTCGGTGCGGGAATCGATTTTTCCTGGCCGTAGGCAGGCATGCCGTTCGGGGCCTTGGTTTGTGCATGCAGCGTTGGCGCGAACGCCAGCGAGACGGCAAGCGCGAGCATCAATTTGTTCATGAGGCGCTCCTTATTTGGTGACGCCGGCAGGCGCAGTGGTGGCAGGGGCCGCAGCCGTCCTGGCGGCCTCGATCATGGCGGCCGGCTTGCGGTCGATGACGGTGCGGTTGGTCGGTACCAGATAGGTCTTGACGACGCGCTGGATGTCGCTCGAGGTCACGCCATCGATCCAGCCCGGAATCTTGTTGACGACATTCGCGTCGCCCCACAGCACCTGCAGCTTGGCCATCGTGTCGGCGCGGTTGACGAAGCTTTCCAGTTTGTTGTTCCAGTCGGCCAGCATGCGCGTCTTGACCCGCTTCAGGGTCGCGTCGTCGACACCGTCCCTGGCAACCTTGGCGATCTCTTCGTCCATGGCCTTGAGGATCGCGTCCGCGCTGCTGTCGGGCTTGTACAGCGCATGCACGGTCATCAGGGTGGGGCCGTTGTATTCCCACGGGCTGGTCAGGCCGAACAGGATGTCGACGTTCAGCGCGATCTCGCGGCCCTTGACCAGGCCCTGGTAGAACAGCGACGCATCGCCGCCGCCCAGCAGCTCGGCCAGCACGGCGACCGGCGCCTGGTCGCGGCTGCCGCGCTCGGGCACCTTCCAGGCTGCGGCAATTGCCGGCACCTGGGCCAGTGCGTCACTTTGCTGCAGGCGCTTTTCGGCCGTGTTCAGGGGTTCGCTGAAATCCGTGCCATTCGGTACCGGCCGCGCGGGAATGGCGCCAAAGTATTTCTGGGCCAGCGCGAAGCCCTGCTGCGGCGTGATGTCGCCGGCAATCGCCAGCACCGCGTTGTTTGGGCCGTAGTAGTCGCGGTGGAATGCGCGCACGTCGTCTAGGCTGGCGTTTTCCAGGTCTTCGAAGCTGCCGTAGCCGTCGTGGTTGTTTTCCCATTTCTGGAACGCGTGCTGGCTGATGTCGATCCACATGAAGCCGCCATACGGCTGGTTCTTCACGTTAACGCGGATTTCTTCCTTGACGACGTCCTGCTGGTTCTTCAGCGTGGCGGGGCTGAAGTCGAGCGTCTTCATGCGGTCTGCTTCCAGCCACAGGATCGGCTCGAGCGCCGAGCTTGGCACGGTCTCGATGTAGTTGGTGAAGTCGGGGCGGGTCGAGCCGTTGTTCCAGCCGCCGCCGCCCGTGATCGTCGTATCGAACACGCCCTTCGGCGCATTCGGTGTGCCCTGGAACATCAGGTGTTCGAACAGGTGCGCGAAGCCCGTGCGGTTCTTCGGCTCGAGGCGCATGCCGACGTGGTAGACGACCGAGACGCCGACGGTGGGCGAGGTGCGGTCTTCCGACACGATCACGGTCAGGCCGTTGTCGAGTTTTTTCATGGTGACCGGCAAGGTCCACCCGTCGGCCGGTGCGGCAAATGCCGACATCGACAGGGTGAACCCGGCCAGCAGGGCGGGGTAGTGGCGCATGCGCATGGGGACCTCGAAATGGATCGCAATGAAATGAATGTGACCGGGGCAGGGTGCGCCGCCGGCGAAACATCTTAGCGCAATGGCATGCTTTAAAAGAATGTTTTTGTTGCGCTGGCGCAGGGTGACGCGCGGCCATGCGTGCTGCATGGGCCCGTGTCGTGCTGCCGCAAACTGCCACCGCCGCGCAGTTCGGACGCCGTTTTTTGCAGTTCATCGCACACACGGCAGGGGCGTCGGCGTTTCGGGATATAGTTTCATCATGACAAGTCCCGGCACCCGCCCGGGCCGCAACATACCGGAGAACCGCGATGAATCACCTTTTCAAGCTGGGCGCCGTTGCCGCCCTGTTGGGCGCCACGGCGGGCCTCGTGCGCGCCGCGCCGGACACGGTCAGCGAGACGCGGCCGGTCGATGCGCAGGTCGTGCGCGTGACGCTCGAAGGGGTGGGGGATCTGGTGATCCGCCAGGGCACACCGGCCACGCTGGTGCTGACGGGCGACGCGCGCCTGCTGTCGCGCACCACCACCACGCAGCGCGGCGACACGCTCAATATCGAGACCGAAAGCCGCCGCGGGGGCTTCAACTTCGGCCGCTCGTCCGGCATCCAGGCCGAACTCGTGCTGCCGAACCTGCGCGCGGTCTCGTCCGAAAGTATCGGCGCCACCACGGTCAGCGGCTTTGCCGGCCAGTCACTCGACATCAATCTCGATGGCGCGGGGTCAATGTCGGTATCATCATCTAATTACCGCTTCATCACCGCCAACCTGGGCGGCGTGGGCAACCTGAAGATCCACGGGATCGACAGCGAGGGCATCGACCTGAACCTGGGCGGCGCCGGCTTCGTGACCCTGACCGGCCGCAGCAAGCGCCTGAAGGCCGAGCTGGGCGGCCTGGGCGGGCTCGATGCACAGGGCTGCAGCGTCGACTCGGTGGCGCTCGATCTGTCGGGGCTCGGCAATGCCACCGTCAACGTGCGCCAGAGTATCAATGTGTCGCTGTCGGGGATGGGGTCGGTGACGGTACTGGGCAAGCCGGTCAATCGCAAGGTGGCGCTCGACGGGCTGGGCAAGGTCAACTGGAAATGACGGACGCGCGACCACCACACCGGGCGGAGGTATCCCGGCGGCATCGGCAACGACCTGGACTCTGTGTACGAACCATGACGACACCACTCTTTGCAATTCTCCTGGCGCTGTGCCTGCAGTTCGGTCTGCAGGGCAGCGCCCATGCCGGTTTTCCCGAAGGCGCCAGTGCCTACAACGCCCGCAACTATGCGCTCGCGCTGAAGGAAGTCACGCCGCTGGCCAGGGCCGGCCATGCCGAAGCGCAGCATCTGCTGGGGCTCATGTATTACATGGGACGGGGCGTCGCGCGCGACTACAAGCAGGCGTTCGCCTGGCACCAGAAGGCCGCGCTCCAGGGCAAGGCCGATGCGCAGTACGTGGTCGGCGCCATGTATTACACGGGTAACTCAGTGCCGCAAGACCAGAAGCACGCCGTGACCTGGTTCCGCAAGGCGGCCGAGCAGGGCCATGCCGAGGCGCAGAACGCCCTCGGACTGATGTACCGCTACCACGTGGCCGGCGTGCCGCAGGATGTCGTGCTGGCGTACATGCTCTACAACCTGGCTGCGGCCGGCGGCAACCGCAATGCCGTCGACCAGCGCGCTGCCATCGCCAGGCGCATGACGCAGGAGCAGATCGAAGAAGCGCAGGCGCTGTCGCGTACCTGGAAGCCGGGCACGCCGCTGCCGACGACGTCGAAGACGGGCGGCGACGCCTAGTGCGCCAGCGCGCTCTGCGCAGCAGTCCGGCAATCGTCCGGTTATGCGGGTTGGCGAACCGAACCGGCGTGCAAGGCAGGCCATGATGGTGTGAACACACTGTCAAGGAGTCGCAATGGCGAAGGTAACACTGACGATGACGACCATCGTGCCGGTCTCGACCGGCGAAGCCTGGGCCTGGTCGACATCGCTCGAAGGGGTGCGTACCGAAATGCGCCCGCTGCTCAAGGTGGTCTTTCCCAGGGCGATGACGCATATCGGCCCCGATACCGCGCTCAACACCGTTCTGGGCCGCTGCCAGTTTTTGCTGTTCGGTCTGTTTCCGATCGATATGTCCAAGCTGCGCTTTACCGAGATGGAGCCGGGCCACCGCTTCGTCGAAGAATCCGACCTGCTGTCGATGCGCTCGTGGCGCCATGAACGTGTGATCACGCCGTCGGCCGATGGCCGGGGCGCGCAGATTACGGACCACCTGGCCTTTACGCCACGCCTGGCCACGCCCGTCGTGCGCTACCTCGTCAAGCTGTTTTTCGCACACCGCCACAAGAAGCTGGCGCTGGCACTGGGCGAGCGCGCGGCGACCGGCCAACAGGGCGCCGGCGACCGCCGCCAGGCTGGCCGGGCGCGCTGAGATCGGCTGAAATGCGTGCTTGCATGGTAGGCTTCGGCTTTGACTCACTCGCGCGCCCGACACAATCGTGGCGTAGCGGCAATTTGGAGCTTGTATGTTGATTGCCACTCACGGCGGCAAATTCCACGCAGATGATGCGTGGGCAGTCGCCGTCCTGAAGGTGCTGTTCCCCGACGCTGACGTCATCCGTACGCGCGAGCAGGCCAAAATCGATGCCGCCGACTTCGCGATCGATGTCGGCGGGGTGTGGGACCCGGCCACGGGCCGGTTCGACCACCACCAGAAGGAATTCAACGCCACCCGTCCATCCGGCGTGCCGTATGCCAGCGCCGGCCTCGTCTGGCGCGACCACGGTGCGCAATGCGTCGCCGCGCTGGCGCTGCGCCATACGGGCGAAACCTTATCGGACGATACGGCCCAGCAGATCGCGTACGCCATTGACGTCGATATCGTCCAGTACCTGGATTTGTCGGATGTCGGCGTGGCCAAGAATGCGCCGGGCAGCTATGGCTTGTCGGCCGTGGTCTCGGGCTTCAATCCGGGCTGGCTCGACGAGCAGCGCCTGGGCTACGGCGAAGCGGTCGACGTGTACCGCATGGGCCAGTTCATGCGCGCGGTGGAGTTTCTCATCGATATCATGGGCAATGCCGTGCGCTACCGCGTGGGCGCCATGCTGGCCGTCACGCAGGTGCGCCAGGCCGAGGTACTCGAGGGCGGCAAGCTGCTCTTCCTGAAGAACGCCGCGCTGCCGTGGAGCAGCATCGTGCGCAAGGAAATGCCGAAGATCCTGTTCGTCATCAGCCACAGCCTGACCGAGAACCGCTACATCCTGCACACGGTGTCGGTCGACACGGAAAGCTTCGATGCGCGCGCCGACCTGCCTGAAACCTGGGCGGGCCTGCGCGAAGCGGACCTGGCTGCCGTGACGGGCGTGCCGGATGCCGTGTTCTGCCACACGGGCCGCTTCATCGCCGCCGCGCGCAGCTATGAGGGCATTCGCACGATGGCGCGCCAGGCGCTCGATGCGGTCGAGCAGGGCGTGACGGTCACGACCTATTCGTAGCCTTTCGGCTCTGTATCCGGTGGCGCGCACGATCGCCGGGGTGACCGGCAAGCCGTCGCCGACTCCCGTACAATTGCGGTTTTGCTAATGCGGGAGCCATCCATGCGCGCCATCGAGATTACCAAGCCGGGTCAGCCCGACGTCCTGCAACTGTGCGACCGGCCGATGCCGGTCCTGAAAAACGGCGAAGTCCTGATCAAGGTCCATGCTGCCGGTATCAACCGCCCGGACGTGTTCCAGCGCCTGGGCAAATACCCGGTGCCGCCGGGCGCCTCCGATCTGCCGGGCCTCGAAGTAGCCGGCGAAATCGTCGACGGCGACCTGGGTGACAGCGGTTTTGCCAAGGGCGACCTCGTCTGCGCACTGGTGCAGGGCGGCGGTTACGCCGAATACTGCGCCGCGCCGCTCGCGCAATGCCTTCCAGTGCCGGAAGGCCTGAGCCCGCTTGAAGCGGCAACGCTGCCGGAAACCTATTTCACGGTCTGGAGCAATGTGTTCGACCGCGCCCGCCTGAGCGAAGGTGAAAGCCTGCTGGTGCAGGGCGGCAGCTCGGGCATCGGCGTGACCGCCACCCAGATTGCCAGCGCGCTGGGGCACCGCGTGTTCATCACGGCCGGCAGCGACGACAAATGCCGCGCCGTCGAAGCGCTCGGCGCCGAGCGCGGCATCAATTACCGCGATGAAGATTTCGTTGCCGTGGTCAAGGAACTTACGGACGGCCGTGGTGTCGATGTGATTCTGGATATGGTCGCGGGCGACTACGTGGCGCGCGAAATCGACTGCCTGGCCGACGACGGCCGCCTGGTCGTCATCGCGCTGCTGGGTGGTGCGCAGGCGAATCTGGACATGAACCAGGTACTGCGCCGTCGCCTGACCATCACCGGGTCCACGCTGCGGCCGCGTTCGGTCGAATTCAAGGCAGCCATTGCGCGCCAGTTGCGCGAGCAGGTCTGGCCGCTGTTTGCGCAGAAAAAGATCAAGCCGGTGATCCATCACGTGTTCCCGCTGGCGGAAGCTGCTGCAGCGCACACGATGATGGAATCGAGCACCCACGTGGGCAAGATCGTGCTGCAGGTGCTGGCCGACTGACCATAAAAACAACAGGCGCGCCGGCGGGGTCCATGGGCCCCGCGCGGTGCATCCACGGGCGGTTTCAGGCCGGTTGACGCTGTCAGCCACTGTTTGACCGCCACAATATCGACCGCTAGAATAGCGGGTTATTTGACATGGGGTAGTATGCGTCCCACACTCGTAGTAGGTAACTGGAAAATGAACGGCAGCCGGGCAGTCAATGCCGAGCTGCTGCAAGGCATTCTCGCTGGACTGGGCCCTGAGATTCAGGCAGCGTGCGCGGTGTGCGTCCCCGCGCCGTACCTGTTCCAGTGCGAGCAGTTGTTGGCTGGCAGCAGCGTGGCCTGGGGCGCGCAGGATGTCGCGACCGAGCCGTGCGGCGCCTTCACCGGCGAAGTGTGCGTGTCGATGCTGCAGGATTTCGGCTGCCGTTACGTGATCGTCGGCCACTCCGAGCGCCGCGGCTACCACGGCGAGTCGAACGAGCTGGTCGCGCGCAAGGCGAAGGCGGCGCTGGACGCCGGCCTGACCCCGATCGTCTGCATCGGCGAAACGCTGGAGCAGCGCGAAGCGGGCGAGACCAACGACGTCGTCGGCGGCCAGTTGCACGCCGTGCTGGAGCTGGTGGGCTTCGAGGATGTTCCGCGCCTGGTGCTGGCTTACGAGCCGGTATGGGCGATCGGCACCGGCAAGACCGCGACGCCTGAAATGGCGCAGCAGGTCCACGCCGACATGCGCGCATTAGTGCGCAAGTGCAACGTTGACGCGGCCGATACCGTACAAATCCTTTACGGCGGCAGCATGAAGCCGGAGAATGCACGCGAGCTGCTGGCGCAACCGGACATCGACGGCGGCCTGATCGGCGGGGCGGCACTGAAAGCGGCCGATTTCCTCGGCATTCTGCGCGCCGCATAAGGACATAATCTCCTGCATTTAGTTTTGCGAAGATTTTGGAATTACAAAAAATTTGAAACGCTGTTAAACCTTGGAATGGAATTGCAATGATCTGGTCTAATCTTATTATCGTCGTGCAGGTTATCTCGGCCCTGTCCATTATTGGCCTGGTCCTGATGCAGCACGGCAAGGGCGCTGATATGGGCGCGGCCTTCGGCTCCGGCGCCTCGGGCAGCCTGTTTGGTGCATCCGGTTCGTCGAATTTCCTGTCCAAGGCAACGGCAGTGGCCGCCGCCGTGTTCTTCGGCACCACGCTGACGCTGGCCTACATCGGCAACGACCGCAGCGGTGGCGACAACGCCGGCGTGATGGGCCGCGCCCAGGCGCCTGCAGCCGGTATCCCGGTCACGGCTCCGGTGCAGACGGCGCCAGCCGACGTGCCGACGCTGCCAGCCGGCAGTGCAGTGCCGGCAGTCCCGGCGCCAGCGCCGGCAGTGCCTGCGCCAGCGACCAAATAAGCAACCAGCATCGTGGCCAGCTCGGTGATCAGGTCCGTACCGATGCCGGCATAAAACCAGGTCACGCTGTCCCGGCGCCATGCGCGCCGTTGTGGTTCGAAAACAATGCGCCTTTTATCGGGCGCATTGTTGTTTTTAGGCGTAGAATACCGCGGCGCGTGACAGGGTTGGACAACCTCCACGGGCAGCCTTGCAATATGAACAGTCGTGTCGCAACGAAGGTTGTCATGCTCATGTCAGTAAAAGAGCGTCCAATAGATTGTTCGGCGATATGATTCAAATAAATAGCAAATATCTTTGTGATTGCGCAATTTGAGCATTGAAAGATAGTGCTAAAGCAGGTTAAAATACTGTTCTCCAGCCGACGTGGTGAAATTGGTAGACACGCTATCTTGAGGGGGTAGTGGCGCAAGCTGTGCGAGTTCGAGTCTCGCCGTCGGCACCAAAATTTAGAAAGAAAGCCAGCAAGGGCGCACGAGTCTTTACCTCATGCCTGAGCTGGCTTTTTTACGAGGATCTGTCGTACGATCCTGGCGGCAGGCTCGAAGCCAGGTTCGCACGATTCGGTGCTGCATCTCTGCAGCGTTCCATTAACCGATCGTTCAGAAGGCTTCATCGTGAACCTCGAAAGTTATCTCCCCGTTCTTCTCTTTATCCTGGTTGGCATCGGTGTCGGTGTTGCCCCGCAGGTGCTTGGTCGCCTGCTCGGGCCGCACAAGCCCGACGATGCCAAACTGTCTCCGTATGAATGCGGCTTCGAAGCCTTCGAAGACGCGCGCATGAAGTTCGACGTCCGGTATTACCTGGTCGCGATCCTGTTTATTTTGTTTGATCTTGAAACGGCATTCTTCTTCCCATGGGGCGTCTCGATGCGCGAACTGGGGTTCACCGGTTTCATCACGATGATGGTGTTCATCGCCGAATTCGTCGTGGGCTTCTGGTACATCTGGAAGAAAGGTGCCCTTGATTGGGAATAAGCCATGGCTATTGAAGGCGTATTAAACGAAGGTTTCATCACCACCACAGCCGACAAGCTGGTCAACTGGGCACGTACCGGGTCGATGTTCCCGATGACGTTCGGTCTGGCCTGCTGCGCGGTCGAGATGATGCACGTGGGCGCGGCCCGCTATGACATGGACCGTTTCGGTATCGTGTTCCGCCCGTCGCCACGCCAGTCCGACGTCATGATCGTTGCCGGCACGCTGTGCAACAAGATGGCGCCGGCGCTGCGCAAGGTCTACGACCAGATGGCCGAGCCACGCTGGGTCATCTCGATGGGCTCCTGCGCCAACGGTGGCGGCTACTACCACTATTCGTATTCGGTCGTCCGTGGCTGCGATCGCATCGTCCCGGTCGATGTCTACGTGCCAGGCTGTCCACCGACCGCCGAAGCTCTGCTGTACGGCATCATGCAGCTCCAGAACAAGATCAAGCGCACCAATACCATCGCGCGCTAAAAACGGACGGCGTACTCCATGACGACAAAACTCGAAACCCTTCAACTCGCCCTGCAGACTGCATTGGGTGAGGGCGCCGCTATTTCCAGCGCGCTGGGTGAAGTCACGGTGGTGGTCAAGGCCGCCGACTACATCCGCTCGATGACGGCCCTGCGCGATACCCCTGCGCTGGCCTTCGAGCAGATGATCGACCTGTGCGGCGTCGACTATTCGGAATATGGCGAAGGCACCTACGAAGGACCGCGCTTTGCGGTCGTCGTGCACCTGCTGTCGCTGACCCACAACTGGCGCGTGCGCGTGCGGGTGTTCTGCCCGGACGACGACATGCCGCTGGTCGAATCGATCACGCCGATCTGGCGCGCCGCCAACTGGTTCGAGCGCGAAGCCTTCGACCTGTTCGGTATCCTGTTCGATGGCCACGGCGACCTGCGTCGCATCCTGACCGACTACGGTTTCATCGGCCACCCGTTCCGCAAGGACTTCCCGATCTCGGGTTATGTCGAGATGCGCTACGACCCCGAGCAGAAACGCGTGATCTATCAACCCGTCACGATCGAACCGCGCGAGAACATTCCCCGCGTGATTCGCGAAGAGACTTACGGGACGAAATAATGGCTGAGCTTAAGAACTACACCCTGAACTTTGGTCCGCAGCACCCGGCAGCGCACGGCGTGCTGCGCCTCGTGCTCGAACTCGACGGCGAGGTGATCCAGCGCGCCGACCCGCATATCGGCCTGCTGCACCGCGGCACCGAGAAGCTGGCCGAAACCCGCACCTACCTGCAATCGGTGCCATACATGGACCGTCTCGACTACGTGTCGATGATGTGCAACGAACACGGCTACGTGCTGGCCATCGAAAAGCTGCTGGGTATCCAGGCGCCGATCCGCGCCCAGTACATCCGCACGATGTTCGACGAAGTCACCCGCATCCTGAACCACCTGATGTGGCTCGGCGCGCACGCGCTGGACATCGGCGCCATGGGCCCGTTCCTGTACTGCTTCCGCGACCGCGAAGACCTGTTCGACGTCTATGAAGCGGTGTCGGGCGCGCGCATGCACGCGGCCTACTACCGCCCGGGCGGCGTGTACCGCGACCTGCCGGACACGATGCCACAGCACAAGGCTTCGCCGATCCGCAGCGCCAAGGCCATCGACGCACTGAACGAGCACCGCCAGGGCTCCGTGCTCGACTTCCTCGACGCGTTCACGAAGCGCTTCGACGGCTATGTCGACGAATACGAAACCCTGCTGACCGACAACCGTATCTGGAAACAGCGTACCGTCGGCATCGGTGTCGTGACGCCGGAAGACGCGAAAGCGATGGGCTTCACGGGCGCCATGCTGCGCGGCTCGGGCATCGCCTGGGACCTGCGCAAGACGCAGCCGTATGCAGCCTACGACAAGGTCGAGTTCGACATCCCGGTCGGCACCAATGGCGACTCGTACGACCGCTACCTGGTGCGCGTGGAAGAGATGCGCCAGTCGAACCGCATCATCAAGCAATGCATCACGTGGCTGCGCGCGAATCCGGGCCCGGTCATGATCGACAATAACAAGATTGCGCCGCCGAACCGGATGGACATGAAGTCCAATATGGAATCGCTGATTCACCACTTCAAGCTGTTCACCGAAGGCTTCCACGTCCCCGAGGGCGAGGCCTATGCTGCGGTCGAGCATCCGAAGGGCGAGTTCGGCATCTATATCGTCTCCGACGGCGCCAACAAGCCATACCGCCTGAAAATCCGCACGCCGGACTATGTCCACCTGCAGAGCCTCGACGAAATGGCACGCGGACACATGATCGCTGATGCCGTCGCCATCATCGGTACGCAAGACATCGTGTTCGGCAGTATTGACCGCTAGTCCGAAAGGCAGAGAAGAATATGTTATCCCCGCAGTGCTATCAAAAAATCGATCGGGAGCTGGCCAAGTACCCAGCCGATCAACGCCAGTCGGCCGTGATGGCCTCGCTCGCCCACGCCCAGGTCGAACTGGGCTGGCTGTCGCCAGAGACGATGCAGGAAATCGCCGACTACATCGAGATGCCGGCGATTGCCGTGCAAGAGGTGGCGACTTTCTACAATATGTTCAACGTCAAGCCGGTTGGCCAGCACAAGATCACCGTGTGCACCAACCTGCCATGCGCATTGTCGGGCGGTGAACGCGCGGCCCAGCGCATCAAGGATGCCCTGAATATCGACTTCCGTGACACCACGGCGGACGGCAAGTTCACGCTGATGGAAGGCGAGTGCATGGGCGCCTGCGGCGACGCACCCGTCATGCTGGTGAACAACCACCGCATGTGTTCGTTCATGAGCGACGCCAAGATCGACGCCCTGCTTGAGGAACTGAACAAATGACCAGCCTGCACGATCGTCACATCAAGCCGCTGATCCTGAAGGATCTGAACGGCACCAACTGGCACCTGAACGACTACGTCAACCGTGGTGGTTACTCGGCGCTGCGCCGCATCATCGAAGAAAAGATCACGCCCGAGCAGATCATCGCCGACATGAAGGCGTCGGGCCTGCGCGGCCGCGGCGGCGCCGGTTTCCCGACCGGCCTGAAGTGGAGCTTCATGCCGCGCCAGTTCCCGGGCCAGAAATACCTCGTCTGCAATACCGACGAAGGCGAGCCGGGCACGTTCAAGGACCGCGACATCATTCGCTACAACCCGCATGCGCTGATCGAAGGCATGGCCATCGGCGCCTACGCGATGGGCATCACCGTGGGCTACAACTACATCCACGGCGAGATCTTCGAAGACTACCTGCGCTTTGAAGAAGCGCTGGAAGAAGCGCGCGCCGCGGGCTTTTTGGGCGACAACATCCTGGGCAGCACGTTCTCGTTCCAGCTGCACGCGCACCACGGTTATGGCGCCTACATCTGCGGCGAAGAAACCGCGCTGCTCGAGTCGCTCGAAGGCAAGAAGGGCCAGCCGCGCTTCAAGCCGCCGTTCCCGGCCTCGTTCGGCCTGTACGGCAAGCCGACGACGATCAACAACACCGAGACCTTCGCTGCGGTCCCGTTCATCCTGAACATCGGCGCCGAGAACTACATGGTGCTGGGCAAGCCGAACAACGGCGGCACCAAGATCTTCTCGATCTCGGGCGACGTCGAGCGGCCAGGCAACTACGAAGTTCCGCTGGGTACGCCATTTGCGACCCTGATGGAACTGGCCGGTGGCATGCGCGGTGGCAAGAAGATCAAGGCCGTGATTCCAGGCGGTTCGTCGGCGCCAGTGGTGCCGGGCGAGCAGATGATGCAAACCGATCTCGACTACGATTCGATCGCCAAGGCCGGCTCGATGCTGGGTTCGGGCGCCGTGATCGTCATGGACGAGACGCGCTGCATGGTCAAGTCGCTGCTGCGCCTGTCGTACTTCTATTACGAAGAATCGTGCGGCCAGTGCACGCCATGCCGCGAAGGCACGGGCTGGATGTACCGCATGGTTCACCGCATCGAGCATGGCCAGGGCCGACCGGACGACATGGATCTGCTGAACAACATCGCTGACAACATCAAGGGCCGCACGATTTGCGCGCTCGGCGATGCGGCTGCGATGCCAGTGCAGGCCATGATCAAGCACTTCCGCGAAGAATTTGAATATCACATTGAGCACAAGCACTGCCTCGTGCCCTCATACCTTTAAACCAGGTCAGGTAACGATCCCATGGTTGAAATTGAATTAGACGGCAAGAAAGTTGAAGTCCCACCGGGTTCGATGGTGATGGACGCCGCAAACAAGCTCGGAACGTACATTCCGCACTTCTGCTATCACAAGAAATTGTCGATCGCTGCGAACTGCCGCATGTGCCTCGTCGAAGTGGAAAAGGCGCCGAAGCCTTTGCCAGCGTGCGCGACTCCGGTCTCGCCTGGCATGATCGTGCGCAGCCACAGCGACAAGGCCGTGCAGGCCCAGAAGTCGGTGATGGAATTTTTGCTCATTAACCACCCGCTCGACTGCCCGATCTGCGATCAGGGCGGCGAATGCCAGTTGCAGGATCTGGCTGTGGGCTATGGCAAGAGCGGCTCGCGCTACGAAGAAGAAAAGCGCGTGGTGGCCCCGAAAGAAGCGGGCCCGCTGATCTCGATGGAAGAGATGTCGCGTTGCATCCAGTGCACCCGTTGCGTGCGTTTCGGCCAGGAAGTAGCCGGCGTCATGGAATTCGGCATGCTGGGCCGCGGCGAGCATTCCGAGATCACGACGTTTGTCGGCAAGACCGTCGACTCGGAAGTCTCGGGCAACATGATCGACCTGTGCCCGGTCGGCGCGCTCACCAGCAAGCCATTCCGTTATTCGGCCCGTCCGTGGGAACTGCAGCGCCGCAAGTCGGTCTCGCCACACGATTCGCTGGGCGCGAACCTGATCGTCCAGGTCAAGGGTGGCCGCGTCATGCGCGTGCTGCCGCTCGAGAACGAAGCGGTCAACGAATGCTGGCTGTCGGATAAAGAGCGTTTCTCGTATGAAGCCCTGAACAACACCGACCGCCTGACCAAGCCAATGATCAAGCAGGGCGGCATGTGGCAGGAAGCCGAGTGGCAGACCGCCCTCGAATACGTCGCCCACGGCCTGCGCAATATCCGTCACGAGCACGGCGCCGATGCGATCGCTGCCGTCGCGACTGCGCACTCGACCGTCGAAGAACTGCACCTGCTGAACAAGGCCGTGCGTGGCATGGGCTCCGACAACGTCGAGTTCCGCCTGCGCCAGAGCGATTTTTCGCTCGACGGCCAGGTCACGCCATGGCTCGGCATGCCGATCGCCCAGCTGAGCACGCTCAAGCGCGCGCTGGTCATCGGTTCGTTCCTGCGCAAGGATCACCCGCTGGTCACGACGCGTCTGCGCGCCGCCACCAAGTCGGGCCTGCGCCTGTCGCTGGTGGCCGGCGCGGACGACGAACTCTTGATGAAAGTGGCGCACAAACTGATCGCCGCGCCGAGCGACTGGCTCGTCGCGCTGTCGGAAATCGTCGTTGCGATCGCTGCCGACAAGGGCATCGCGGCGCCAGCCGGTTTCGAGCAGATCGAAGCATCGGACATCGCCAAAGCCATCGCCGCGTCGCTGGTCGTCGTTGGCGACGTTGAACTGCCAGGCGCGATCCTGCTGGGCAACGCTGCTGCGCAACATCCGCAAGCGTCGAAAATCCACGCCGCAGCGCAGTGGATCGCCGAGCAGACCGGTTGCTCGTTCGGTTATCTGGTCGAATCGGCCAACACGATCGGCGGCCACTTGGTGGGCGCCACGTCGGGCAAGAACGAAGCACCGTTCGCCACGCCGAAAAAAGCCTACGTGCTGCTGAACGCCGAGCCGCAACTGGACGCTGCCAACCCGCAGCAAGCCAGTGCCGCTCTGGCCGGCGCCGAGATGGTTGTCGTCATGTCGGCCTTCAAGCATGGCCTGGACTACGCCGACGTGCTGCTGCCAATCGCGCCGTTCTCGGAAACCTCGGGCACGTTCGTCAATTGCGAAGGCCGCGCACAGAGCTTCAACGGCACCGTGCGTCCGCTGGGCGACACCCGTCCAGCCTGGAAAGTGCTGCGCGTGCTGGGTAACCTCCTGGGCCTGCAAGGCTTCGACTACGACACGTCGGAATCGATCCGCGACGAGGTGTTCGGCAAGGGTGTCACCGACCTGTCGGGCAAGCTGAACAACAAAGCCACGCTGGCACCGACCGTTGGCGCCTATGCGCCGGCCGGCCAGCTCGAGCGCGTGACCGACGTGCCGGTGTACTTCACCGATGCGCTGGCACGCCGCGCCGAGCCGCTGCAGCGCACCGCCGACGCGAACGCGCCGCTGGTCACGCTGTCGAAGGCAGTGGCTGAATCGATCGGCGTCAAGGCCGGCGACAGCGTCACCGTCACGCAGGGCGCCGGTTCGGCCGTGCTGGTGGCCGATGTCGACGCCACGCTGCCATCGAACGCAGTGCGGGTCGCCGCCGGCCATCCGGCCGTGGCAGGTCTGGGCGCCATGTTCGGTTCCATCCAAGTTGCAAAAGCAGGGGAGAGCAAGTAATGGCCGCGCCCGGTTACATTGATTCATTCAACGCCGGCGGTGCAGACCTGCTCGGCCCGGTCTGGCCGATTGTCTGGACCCTGATCAAGATCATCGCGGTGCTGGCACCTTTGATGATCGCGATCGCCTACGCCACGCTGTGGGAACGCAAGTTCATCGGCTGGATCCAGATCCGCGTCGGCCCGAACCGCGTCGGTCCTGGCGGCCTGTTGCAGCCGATGGCCGACGGCCTGAAGCTCCTGATCAAAGAGATCGTGATCCCGGCCAAGGCCAGCAAGAGCCTGTTCGTGATCGGCCCGGTCATGACGATCATGCCGGCGCTGGCCGCGTGGTCGGTCATCCCGTTCGGTCCGCAGTTTGCGCTGGCCAACGTGAACGCCGGCGTGCTGCTGCTGATGGCGATCACCTCGGTCGAGGTCTACGGCATCATCATCGCCGGCTGGGCGTCGAACTCGAAGTACTCGTTCATGGGCGCCATGCGCGCATCGGCCCAGATGATCTCGTACGAAATCCCGATGGGCTTCGTGCTGGTCGTCGTGCTGATGGTCACGGGCAGCCTGAACCTGTCGGACATCGTTGCCGGTCAGCAGATGGGCACGTTCGCCGGCTGGGGCGTGAACTTCCTGTCGTGGAACTGGCTGCCGCTGTTCCCGCTGTTCATCATCTATCTGGTGTCGGGCCTGGCCGAGTGCGGTCGTCACCCGTTCGACGTGATCGAAGGTGAATCCGAGATCGTTGCCGGTCACATGGTCGAGTATTCGGGCATGTCGTACGCGATGTTCATGCTGGCCGAGTACGGCAACATGATCCTGATCGCCTGCCTGGCATCGCTGTTCTTCCTCGGCGGCTGGTCGGCACCGTTCAGCTTCCTCGAAGTCGGCGGCACCCTGGGCGGCTTCATCGGCTTCTTCTGGCTGTTCCTGAAAACGTTCTGTCTGGTCACGTTCTTCATCTGGGTGCGCGGTACGTTCCCACGTTACCGCTACGACCAGATCATGCGTCTGGGCTGGAAAGTGTTCATTCCGATCACGCTGATCTGGCTGGTGTTCATCGCCGCCTGGATGCAGACGTCGTGGAATATTTGGAAGTAAGGGGACGCACATGTCACGTATGAAAGAAATCCTCGGCAGCCTGATGCTGACCGAGTTGATCAAGGGCCTGGCCCTGACCGGCCGCTACGCTCTGTCGCGCTCGATCACGGTCCAGTACCCGGAAGAAAAGACCCCGATGTCGAACCGCTTCCGCGGTCTGCATGCGCTGCGTCGCTACCCCAACGGGGAAGAGCGCTGCATCGCCTGCAAACTGTGCGAAGCAGTCTGCCCGGCCATGGCGATCACGATCGAGTCGACCCAGCGCGAAGACGGCACCCGCCGCACCTCGCGCTATGACATCGACCTGACCAAGTGCATCTTCTGCGGCTTCTGCGAAGAATCGTGCCCGGTCGACTCGATCGTCGAAACCCACGTGCTGGAATACCACGGCGAAAAACGCGGCGACCTCTATTACACCAAAGAGATGCTGCTGGCCGTGGGTGACCGCTACGAAACCGAGATTGCCGCTGCCCGCGAGGCGGACGCCAAGTTCCGCTAAGTGTTAATTACAAGAGGCTCCTGGGTTAGTCATGACATTTACTGATATTTTGTTCTACGTGTTCGCGGCCGTGATGGTGCTGGCCGGCCTGCGCGTCATCACCGCCAAGAACCCGGTTCACGCCGCGCTGTTCCTGGTGCTGGCTTTCTTCAACGCCGCCGGTATCTGGCTGCTGCTGAAGGCCGAATTCCTCGCCATCGTGCTGGTGCTGGTCTATGTCGGCGCCGTCATGGTGCTGTTCCTGTTCGTCGTCATGATGCTCGATATTAATATCGACCGCATGCGCGAAGGTTTCTGGGGCTTCCTGCCGCTCGCCTCGGGCGTCGGCGCGCTGATCGTGCTCGAAATGGGCGCGGTGCTGTGGCATGGCTACAGCAACTTCCAGCAAACGCCGGAAGCAGCTGCCCTGAACATCGGCGGCACCAAGGAACTGGGCCTGCAGATCTACACCCGCTACATCTACGGCTTTGAAATTGCCGCCGTGGTGCTGCTGGTGGCGATCATCGCAGCCGTTGCCCTGACTTTGCGCCGCCGCAAGGACAGCAAGGCCATCGATCCGGCCGACGCCGTGCGTGTGAAACGCAACGACCGCCTGAAGATCATCAAGGTCGCGACCGTGAACCAGCCGGCCATCGATGCCGCGAACGTGGCCAAGGCCGCTGCCGCTGCTGCTGCCGCCGCACCTGCCGAACCGAAGGAAAGCAAATGACCGTCTCCCTCGCACACTATCTGATCCTGGGCGCGATCCTGTTCGCGATCTCGGTGGTCGGTATCTTCCTGAACCGGAAGAACATCATCATCTTGCTGATGGCCATCGAATTGATGCTGCTGGCGGTGAACCTGAACTTCATCGCGTTTTCCCACTACCTGGGCGACGCGGCGGGGCAGATCTTCGTGTTCTTCATTTTGACCGTCGCGGCCGCCGAAAGTGCAATCGGCCTGGCGATCCTGGTGGTCCTGTTCCGCAATCTGGACACGATCAACGTGGAAGACCTCGACAGCCTCAAGGGCTGATCGGTCTCGCTCGATAACTTATAACGAATAAGGTTCAACATGGCGGGGCAAATTTCAACCTCACTCTTACTGGCAGTGCCACTGGCACCGCTCGCAGGCTCGGCAATTGCCGGTCTGCTGGGTACCAAGTTCCTGGGCAATGTCGTCGGCCGCAAGGTGTCGCATACCGCGACCATCCTCGGCGTGGCGATCGCGCTGGTCATTTCGGTCATGACCCTGATGGCCGCGCTCGACGGCTTCACGCTCAACCAGGACCTGTACACCTGGATGACCGTCGGCACGCTCAAGCTGGCCGTCGGCTTCCAGATCGACACCCTGACCGCGATGATGATGTGCGTCGTCACGTCGGTGTCGCTGATGGTGCACATCTACACGATCGGCTACATGGCCGAGGATGACGGCTACAACCGCTTCTTCTCGTACATCTCGCTGTTCACGTTCGCGATGCTGATGCTGGTCATGTCCAACAACTTCCTGCAGCTGTTCTTCGGCTGGGAAGCAGTGGGCCTGGTGTCGTACCTGCTGATCGGCTTCTGGTACACGCGTCCAACGGCGATCTTTGCCAACATGAAGGCGTTCCTGGTCAACCGCGTCGGCGACTTCGGCTTCATCCTCGGTATCGGCCTGATCCTGGCCGCTGCCGGCACGATGAACTACGCCGAAGTGTTCGCCCAGGCCGACCAGCTGGCCCTGATGACGGTGCCGGGCACCGACTGGCCGCTCTTGACCGCCGCCTGTATCTGCCTGTTCATCGGCGCGATGGGCAAGTCGGCGCAGTTCCCGCTGCACGTCTGGCTGCCTGACTCGATGGAAGGCCCGACCCCGATCTCGGCACTGATCCACGCCGCAACGATGGTTACCGCCGGCATCTTCATGGTGTCGCGCATGTCACCGCTGTTCGAGCTGTCCGATGGCGCGCTGTCGTTCATCATCGTCATCGGTTCGATCACCGCGCTGTTCATGGGCTTCCTGGGCATCATTCAAAATGACATCAAGCGCGTAGTTGCTTACTCGACGCTGTCGCAGCTGGGCTACATGACTGTGGCACTGGGCGTGTCGGCCTACTCGGTCGCCGCATTCCACCTGATGACGCACGCGTTCTTCAAGGCACTGCTGTTCCTCGGCGCCGGCTCGGTCATCATGGGCATGCACCACGACCAGGACATGCGCAACATGGGCGGCCTGCGCAAGTACATGCCGATCACCTGGATCACGTCGCTGATCGGTTCGCTGGCCCTGATCGGTACGCCGTTCTTCTCGGGCTTCTACTCGAAGGATTCGATCATCGAGGCGGTGCACGCAAGTAACCTGCCAGGTACCGGCTTTGCGAACTTCGCAGTGCTGGCCGGGGTGTTTGTCACGGCGTTCTACTCGTTCCGCATGTACTTCCTCGTGTTCCACGGCGAAGAGCGTTTCGGCAAAGCCCATGCGCATGACCATCATGACGATCACGCGCATCACAAGGCGGCTGCCAACGATCATTCGGATCCGCACGCACTGCACGATTCCGGCTCGCACCACGAAGAAGACGCGCACGACGACCACGGCCACCACGGCCTGGCCCCGGGCCAGAAACCGCACGAATCCCCATGGGTCGTGACGGTGCCACTGGTCCTGCTGGCCATCCCGTCGATGCTGATCGGTTTCTTCACGATCCAGCCGATGCTGCATGGCACGTTCTTCGATGGCGTCATCACCGTGAACCCGAACCACCCGGCCATGGCCGAACTGGGCGAAATGTTCCACGGCGCTGCCGCGATGGCCCTGCACGGCCTGCAGACCGCACCGTTCTGGCTGGCACTGGCTGGCGTCGTTGCCGCCTACTACTGCTACATGATCAACCCACGCGTGCCGGCCTGGTTCTATGCCAAGTTCAAGCCACTGCACACCCTGCTGGACAACAAGTACTACATGGATGCGTTCAACCAGAAAGTCTTCGCCGGCGGCTCGCTGCTGCTGGGCGGCGGCCTGTGGAAAGTGGGCGACCGCGGCCTGATCGACGGCCTGGTCGTCAACGGCAGCGCCAAGGCAGTCGGCTGGTTCTCGACCATCACCCGTAAAGCACAGACCGGTTACATCTACCACTATGCGTTCGTGATGATCGTTGGCGTGCTGGCGGCCATGCTGTACTTCTTCCCGTTCTGGCGCGGTTAATCACAGGCAGAGATAACGAAAAATGATGCAGTCTACAATTTCAACATTTCCACCGTACCTGAGCCTGGCCATCTGGCTCCCGATCCTGTTCGGCGTGCTGGTCCTGGCCGTCGGCCGCGACAAGAACGCCGGCATGGTACGCATGCTCTCGCTCGTGGGCGCCATCGTCAGCCTGTTGCCGACGATTCCCCTGATCACGAACTTCGACAACGCCGCCCACGGCATGCAGTTCTTTGAAGAAGCGGCCTGGATCGATCGCTTCAACATTTTCTACCGCCTCGGTGTGGATGGCCTGTCGCTGTGGTTCGTGCCGCTGACCGCCTTCATCACGATCATCGTCGTGCTGGCGGCCTGGGAAGTGATCCAGGAACGTGTCGCCCAGTACATGGGTTCGTTCCTGATCCTGTCGGGCCTGATGATCGGCGTGTTCTGCGCGCTGGATGGCCTGCTGTTCTACTTCTTCTTCGAAGCGACGCTGATCCCGATGTTCATCATCATCGGCGTGTTCGGCGGTCCGAACCGCGTGTATGCAGCGTTCAAGTTCTTCCTGTACACGTTCTTCGGTTCGCTGCTGACGCTGGTCGCGATCATCTACCTGTACAACGCGTCGGGCTCGTTCAACATCCTCGACTGGCACCTGCTGCCATTGACGATGAAAGAGCAGATCCTGATCTTCTGCGCGTTCTTCATGGCGTTTGCCGTCAAGGTCCCGATGTGGCCGGTGCACACGTGGCTGCCGGATGCCCACGTCGAAGCGCCAACCGGTGGCTCCGTCGTGCTGGCTGCGATCATGCTGAAGCTGGGCGCGTACGGTTTCCTGCGCTTCTCTCTGCCGATCACCCCGGACGCAAGCCAGTACCTGGCGCCGGTTGTCATCGTGCTGTCGCTGATCGCCGTGATCTACATCGGCCTGGTCGCGCTGGTCCAGAAGGACATGAAGAAACTGGTGGCGTACTCGTCGATTGCTCACATGGGCTTCGTCACGCTGGGCTTCTTCATGTTCAACGACCTGGGCGTGCAGGGCGGCCTGATGCAGGCAATCTCGCACGGCTTCGTGTCGGGCGCGATGTTCCTGTGTATCGGCGTGCTGTACGACCGTGTGCACTCGCGTGAAATCGCCGCGTACGGCGGTGTCGTCAACACGATGCCGAAGTTCGCTGCCTTCGCCGTGCTGTTCTCGATGGCCAATGCCGGCCTGCCGGCGACGTCGGGCTTCATCGGCGAGTTCATGGTCATCCTGGGCGCCGTCGAGTTCAACTTCTGGACGGGTCTTGCGTCGGGCACCGCGCTGATCCTGGGCGCCGCCTATTCGCTGTGGATGGTCAAGCGCGTCATCTTTGGCCCGGTCGCCAACAAGCATGTCGCCGAACTGGTCGACCTCAACGGCCGCGAGTTCGCCATCCTGTCGGTGCTGGCCATCGCCACCCTGGCCATGGGCCTGTACCCTGCGCCGATCGCCGAGACCCTGCAGGTGTCGGTCACCGATCTCCTGCAACATGTCGCAGTCAGCAAAGTGCCTCAATAAAACGCCATGAATGAGATGACCCCAACCCTGTTATCGGCAGCCGACACCAATCTGGTGCCGGTGTACGCCGAGATCTTCCTCCTGATCGCGACATCGGCGATCCTGCTGATCGATATGTACCTGAAGGCCGGCAAGCGCAACCTGACGTATGCGCTGTCGCTGCTGGCAATCGCCGGTTGCGCCGTGTTCTCGTTCGTCGATTTCAATGCCGGCACGACCGTGTTTACCTTCAGTGGTATGTATGTGTCCGACCCGATGTCGAACCTGCTCAAGCTGTTTACCTACGTGGCCACGGCCATGACCCTGATCTATTCGCGCCAGTACGTCGGCGAGCGTCACATGATGTCGGGCAACCTGGGCGGCGAGTTCTACGTGCTGGCACTGTTCTCGATGCTGGGCCAGATGATCATGATCTCCGGTAACAGCATGCTGTCGATCTACCTCGGCCTCGAACTGATGTCGCTGTCGCTGTACGCCCTGGTGGCACTGCGCCGCGATCACGCGATCTCGACCGAAGCGGCGATGAAGTATTTCGTCCTCGGCGCACTGGCCTCGGGCTTCCTGCTGTACGGCATGTCGATGATCTACGGCGCCACCGGTTCGCTGGACATCACGACGATCAGCCAGGTCACGGGCGCCGGCGAAGCCGACCGCATGATCCTGGTCTTCGGCCTGGTGTTCCTGGTCGCCGGCCTGGCGTTCAAGCTCGGCGTCGTGCCATTCCACATGTGGGTGCCCGACGTCGTGCAGGGTGCACCGACGGCTGTCACGCTGCTGCTGGGCGGCGCGCCGAAGCTGGCGACGTTTGCCATCGTGATCCGCCTGCTGGTCGAAGCACTGCCATCGATGGCAACCGACTGGCAGCAGATGCTGATGGTCGTGGCCGTGCTTTCGCTGGCCTTCGGTAACATCACCGCGATTGCGCAGACCAACATCAAGCGCATGCTGGCCTACTCGACCATTGCCCAGATGGGCTTTGTCGTACTGGCCCTCGTGGTGGGCTATACCGGCAGCGATACCACCGATGCCGCCGCTGCCTACAGCGCCGGCATGTACTACACGATCATCTACGTGCTCACGACGGTCGGTACCTTCGGCCTGATCATGATGCTGGCGCGCGCCGGCCATGAAGCAGAGCTGATCAGCGACTTCAAGGGTCTCGGCAAGCGCAGCCCATGGTTCGCGATTGTCATGACCATCCTGATGTTCTCGCTGGCCGGCGTGCCGCCGATGGTGGGCTTCATCGCCAAGTACGCTGTCCTGCAGGCCGTCGCCAATGCCGGCATGGTGTGGCTGGCCGTCGTCGCGGTGATGTTCTCGCTGATCGGTGCGTTCTACTACCTGCGCATCGTCAAGACCATCTGGTTCGACGAAGCTGCCGACACCTCGGCCATCTCGACCCCGCTGGACATGCGCATCATCATGTCGCTCAACGGTGTGGCGATTGTCGTGATGGGCGTGATCCCGGGCAGCCTGCTGGCTGTCTGCTACAGCGCCATGCAGGCCACGCTGGCCAAGTAAGGCGTGGATCTGAACCTGGCCACCTGGCTGGTGGTGCTGCTCGCGCTCGCTGCCGCCAACCTGCCGTTCATCAACGAGCGCCTGTTCGGGCTCGTGACGCTCCCCAGCCGCAAGCCGGCCGGGGAGCGCCGCACCAAGCCGTTCCCGGTGCGGCTCCTCGAGCTGATCGTGCTGTACTTCGTGGTGGGCTTGATTGCCCGCCTGCTCGAATCGCGCATTGGCTCGGTGGCGGTTCAGACCTGGGAATTTCATGCCGTGACCGGGTGCCTGTTCCTGGTGCTCGCATTTCCCGGCTTCGTCATGCGGTATTTGCACAAGCCACGCAGGTAGAGATCGGGCGGTTCGCTTATGATGCTTCGTATCGCAGCCTCAACGATAAGGAGCACATAGTGTCGGAACTGAAAGAAACCCGCCTCGATGGCGGCGTCGTCTACGATGGACCCTTCCTGAAGGTCGAACGCGACCGTATCCGCCTGCCGGATGGGAAGGAAAGCCACCGCGAATTCATCCGCCACCCCGGCGCCGTCGTCATCCTGCCACTGCTGCCGGATGGGCGCATTCTGCTGGAACGCCAGTTCCGCTACCCAAATGGCAAGGTCTTCATCGAATTCCCGGCCGGTAAGATCGACCCGGGCGAAGACCATCTCGACTGCGCGAAGCGCGAACTGGTCGAGGAGACCGGCTACACGGCCGCGAAGTGGCGCTTCGTCTGCACCATCCACAATGCCATCGCCTACTCGGACGAGCACCTCGAGATCTTCCTCGCCGAAGACCTGACGCACGGCGAACAACAACTCGATGCGGGCGAATTCCTCGAACTGTTCAGCGTCACGCTCCCCGAACTGCTGGACCTCGTGCGCCGCGGCGAGATCACCGACGTCAAGACGATCATCGGCACGTTCTGGCTCGAGAAAATCCTGGCCGGCGACTGGACGCCTGACTGAGCAAGATGCCGTATTTGTTGTTGGCAGCACTGCTGTCATTATTGATCCCGTCAGCGTCGGCCCAGACCCGCACGCCACTGCAGGCGCGCTGCGAAGACACGATCGGCGAGAGCATCTCGGTGCTGTCGACGCGCGAGCAGGGCTACCGCATCGATAACACCCGCTCGTACCACGACCTCACGCGCCTGATGCCCAGCGTGCGGCGCGGTTCGTGGGTGCTGGGCCTGACGCATACCGAAGCTCGCGTGCGCATCAATGTCGGCGGGCGCATGCTGGCCGACCCGGCCACCGGCTACGAATGCGTGGCGCCGCGCATCGACGTCAGCCTCGATTACGCGCCCATCGTCGTGTATGTCAGCCGCGAATTCCCGCCCGCATCGTGCGCCTACCGCGAAGTGCTGGCCCACGAAATGCGCCACCTGACGACCTACCAGACCTTCATGCCGAAGGCCGAGGCGACCGTGCGCGCGCGGCTGGCAGGGCGCTTTGCCGGCAAGCCGCTGTACGCACCCATCGGCCAGGCGCAGGCGCTGCTGCAGCGAGAGATCGACCGCAGCTGGATGCCCTATATCAAAGGTGAGATGGCCAGGGTCGAAGTGCTGCAGGCCGCGATCGATACGCCGCAGGAGTACGCCCGCCTGGGCAAGGTTTGTGCAGGTGAGGTACAGTCGTTGCTGAGAACCGCGCGCCGCAATGGATGACAACCAGCTGTTGATGACAATGAATGAACAACCCGACGTAACCCGCCACGTGGCCCTGATTCCGGCCGCCGGCGTCGGCGCCCGCATGGCTGCCGGCAGTCCCAAGCAATACCTGCCGATCGGCGCCAAGCCCATGCTGCGCCACACGGTCGACGCCTTTCTGTCCAGCCCGCTGATCGCGCACACCTACGTCGTGGTCAGCCCCGACGACCCGTTCATCGACGCCGTGCTGCCGGACGCCACCGATCCTGCCAGCCGCGTGACGGTCTTGCGCTGCGGCGGCGCGACGCGCATGGAATCGATCCGCAACGGCTTGCACGCCGTGCGCGTCACGCTGGCCGATACCGACCACGTGCTGGTGCACGACGCCGCGCGCCCCGGCCTGAACGCGGCGCTGATCGAACGCCTGATCACCGAGACGGGCGACCATCCGGCCGGTGGCCTGCTGGCCCTGCCGGTGGTCGACACCGTCAAGCGCAGGGGCGAGGGCGGCATCACGACCGTGGCCCGCGCCAACCTGTGGCTGGCCCAGACGCCGCAGATGTTCACTTACGCACTGCTGTGCCGCGCGCTCGACGCGGCGACTGATCCCGAAGCGATCACCGACGACGCCAGTGCGGTCGAAGCCCTCGGGCTGGCCCCCAGGCTGGTCGAAGGGCACCCGCGCAACCTCAAAGTCACGCTGCCATCGGACATCCGCATCGCCGAGATGTACCTGGCCGCCGACGCCTCCATCTGACCAAGACAACAACCCATCATCATGGCACTCGCATCCTACAATCCCACTCCACCGTTTCGCATCGGCACCGGCTATGACAACCACGCGCTCGTCGAAGGGCGCAAGCTCATCGTCGGTGGCGTGACGATCCCGCACCGCCTGGGCCTGCAAGGCCATTCGGATGCCGACGTGCTGCTGCACGCGATCATCGACTCGCTGCTGGGCGCGGCTGCACTGGGCGACATCGGCAAGCACTTCCCGGACACCGATCCGATGTTTGCCGGCGCCGATTCGCGCACGCTGCTGCGCGAAGTGGCGAACCGCGTGCTGCAGGCCGGCTACACGATCGGCAACATCGACGCGACCATCATCGCGCAGCAGCCGAAGATGGCGCCGCACATCCCGCTGATGGTCACGCGCATCGCCGAAGACCTGGGCGTGTCGCCGCAGCAGGTCAATATCAAGGCCAAGACCAACGAGAAGCTCGGCTACCTCGGGCGCGAAGAGGGCATGGCCGCGCAATCGACCGCATTGCTGATTCGCATGCCAGCTGACTAATCTGTCAACTCACCGTCGCCCGCGGCGGGGCGGTGGCCCTATAATTGCCAAATGACAAACGTCCCCGCCCACCTGTCGCCGCGCGCGGCCTGGACCCTGATCCTGGTTGCCAGCGCCGTCATGATGATCACGACGGGGACGCGCCTGACCAGCGGCCTGTTCCTGTCACCGCTCAACACGGCCACCGGCCTGGGCGTGGCCACCATCAGTTTCGTGATGGCGGTGGCGCAGTTGATGTGGGGTGTGGCGCAGCCGGTCTTTGGGGCCGTGGCCGACAAGTACGGCCCGGGCCGCGTGATTGCCCTGGGTGGCGTGATGCTCGCGGTCGGCACGGCCGCCACGCCGTTCGTCGGGTCCGAGTGGGCGCTGTTGCTGACGATGGGCTTCCTGTCGGCGGCCGGGGCAGGGGCGGGCAGTTTCTCGATCCTGATCGGCGCCACGGCCCAGCGCCTGCCGCCCGAACGCCGCGCATTCGCATCCGGTTTCATCAATGCCGGCGGCTCGTTCGGGCAGTTCGCGCTGGCCCCGTTGATGGGCGCCATCATCGCCGGCGCCGGCTGGATCGTGGCGATGCTGACGCTGGCCGCCACCGCCTTGCTCACCATTCCGCTGGCCTGGCCGCTGCGCCGCAAGCGCGCTGCCGTTGCGCCAGCATTGCCGACGGCCGCACCGGCCGCACCGGCCGCATCGGCAGCACCCACCATCGCCCTCGGCCAGCAACTGCGCCAGGCGCTGCGCGACCGCAGCTACCTGTGCCTGCATGCGGGCTTCTTCACCTGCGGCTTTCACATCGCCTTCCTCGTCACCCACTTGCCGGGCGAAGTCGCCATGTGCGGCTTGCCGACGACCGTGTCGGCGACGGCGCTCGCGCTGATCGGCCTGTTCAACATCGCCGGCAGCCTGTCGGCCGGGATGCTGGCGTCGCGGTACCGGATGAAGTCACTGCTGTTCTGGATCTACGCGAGCCGCGTCGTCATCGTCGGCCTGTATCTGCTGGCGCCCAAGACGGCCTGGACGTTCTACATCTTCGCCGGCGCGCTGGGCTTTACGTGGCTGGCCACGGTGCCGCCAACCGCAGGGCTGGTGGGCAAGCTGTTCGGCGTGCGCTACCTGGCCACGCTGTTCGGCATGACGCTGCTGTCGCACCAGATCGGCGGCTTCTTCGGCGCCTGGCTGGGCGGACTGGCCGTCGTCCACACGGGGGACTACAGCTGGATGTGGTATGCCGACATGGCTCTGGCCGCTGCCGCAGCGCTCATCAATCTGCCGATCCGCGAGGCGCACGTGGTCCGTACGCCGGCGCTGGCGAAGGCATAGCGATGGCGCGCGATGCATGGGCCTACCGCGAAGTGGCCGTCGAATCACGGCTCGACTGGCGTGGCCGGCCGTGCATTTCGCCTGTTTCTGGCCAGGCGTTTTCAACGGGCATGCGCGTGCAGTGCTCGCGTCGCCTGCTCGACCTGGCGCAGTATCCGTTGGGCACATCGTTCCTGCTGTCGGTACGCATCAGTGACCGCCAGGGCGGCGCGCCGTTCCTGTATGCGTGGCATGGCGATCCGGTCGTGGTCTTGAGCAAGGCAGGGCGCAAGCGCTTCCTGCAGATGTACCGGCGCCTGCGCCTGTAACGGCCCAGCGTCGGGGTGAAACTGGGTATCATGAGCGATCGACAATATACATCCTGCATAACCAAGGAATTCCCATGACCACCAAGAAAATCGCCGTCCTCGTCGGCAGCCTGCGCAAGGAATCATTCACCCGCCGCGTTGCCAACAGCCTCATCGATGTGGCACCGGACGGCTTTGAGCTGACGATCGTCGAACTGCGCGACCTGCCGCTGTACAACGAGGACGACGAGACCGCCACGCCGCCGCCCGCATTCACCGTGTTCCGCGAGGCGATTGGCGCTGCCGACGCCATCCTGTTCTGCACGCCCGAATACAACCGCTCGGTGCCGGGTTCGCTCAAGAACGCCATCGACGTCGGCTCGCGCCCGTATGGCAAGGCAGCATTTGCCGACAAGCCGTGCGCCGTCGTCAGTGTCTCGCCCGGCGTCCTGGGTGGGTTCGGTGCCAACCACCACCTGCGCCAGATGCTGCCGTTCCTGAACATGCCGACGATGCCTGCGCCGGAAGCGTATATCGGTGGCGTCGCCGCCAAGTACGAAGGCGACACGCTGATCGACGACAGCACGCGCGCGTTCTTCGAAAAATTCATGGCTGCCTTCGGCGCCTGGGTCACGCAGCACGCCCGATGAGCCGGGCGAGCGACCACGACCACGCCCCGACCGCGCCGCGCGATATGCCAACCCTGCTGGGCCGCCCGGCGGACGGCTGGCGCGCGCGCATGTTCGACGTCATCTTCGGCACCGACACGCCGGCCGGGCGCCGCTTCGACCTCGCGCTGGTGGCGATCATCCTGCTCAGCATCCTCACCGTGGTGCTCGACAGCGTGCCGGCGATCGGCCGGCGCTATGCGGCGCAGATGTCGGTGCTCGAATGGACCTTCACGATCTTCTTCACGCTCGAGTACATCGCGCGCCTGGTCTGCGTCCAGCGCCCGCTGCGCTACGCGCGCAGCTTCTATGGCGTGATCGACCTGGTGTCGGTGCTGCCGACCTGGATTTCGCTGCTGGTCCCGGGCAGCCAGGTCTTTCTCGACGTGCGCATCCTGCGCCTGCTGCGCATCTTCCGCATCCTCAAGCTCACACGCTACGTCGACGAGTACACGCGTCTCGGCGAGGCGCTGGTGGCCAGCAAGCGCAAGATCATGGTGTTCCTGTCGGTCGTGCTGATGCTGATCCTGATTCTCGGTACTGTCATGTACGTGGTCGAGGGCCCCGAGAGCGGTTTTACCAGCATCCCGATGGCGATGTACTGGGCCACGGTGACGATCACGACGGTCGGCTATGGCGACATCACGCCGCACACCCATCTGGGCAAGGCCATCGCGTCGTTCATGATGCTGCTCGGCTGGGGCATCCTGGCGGTGCCGACGGGGATCGTCAGCGCCGAGATGACGTCGCAAAAGCTGTCGCGCCATGCACCGCGCGGCGAATTACGTACCTGCAAGAGCTGCGGCAGCACGGGCCACGATCCGGGCGCGCAGTTCTGCAAGGACTGCGGCGCAGGCCTGGCCGCAGACCAGGCCTGACGGCAGGGCATCAATCGAGCGTGATGTTCGCCTTCTTGATGACCTTGTTCCAGTAGTCGAGCTCGCCCGTCACGAGGCTGGCGACCGCAGGCGGATTCAGGTAGTGGATCTCGACGCCCTGCGCGTCGGCCTGTTTTTTCGCTTCCGGCGTGTCCAGCGCGCCCTTCACGCCATTGGTCAGTTGCGTCACGAGGGCAAGCGGCGTGCCTGCCGGCGCGAACAGGCCCACCCAGGCTTCGAGCGTGAACTCGGGATAGCCGGCTTCGGCGGTCGTCGGGATCTGCGGCAGCATCGGATGACGCTGTTTGCCGGCGATGGCCAGCGCCTTCAGCTTGCCGGACTGGACGTGCTGCATCACCGACGGCGGCGTCGTGATGAACACGTGCACGCGTCCCGACAGCACGTCCGCGATCGCCTGGCCGGAACCCTTGTAGGGAACGTGCAGCATATTGGTGCCGGTCTGCTGCTTGAACAGCTCGGTCCCGATATGCGACAGCGAGCCATTGCCCTGCGATGCGTAGCTGAATTTGCCCGGGTTCTTTTTCAGGTAGGCCACCAGCTCACCGAGCGTGTTCACCGGCAGGGACGGATGCACGGCCACGACATTGGTCGCGGTGACCAGCAGCGCGACGGGCGTGAAATCCTTCGGCGCCCACGGCAGCTTCGTCATCAGGGATGGATTGGCGGTGTGATACGCCGAATACGACACCAGCAGCGTGGCGCCGTCCGGCGCCGAGCGTGCCACCGTCTGGTAGGCGATATTGCCGCTGCCGCCGGGCCGGTTGTCGACGACGACCGTGTGCTTGAGCAGCTGCCCGAGCGGTTGCGCGACCACGCGCGCGGCCGTGTCGACGACGCCGCCGGGCGGATTGGGAACGATCAGCGTGATCGGCTTGGATGGCAACGACTGGGCAAGGGTTGCGGCTGAGGCAAGCAGCAGCATGCTGCCGGCAAGGGTGCGAAGCATCGTACGTCTCCTGTGAATGTGTCCGTCATGACCCGCTCTCTGGGGCGGGCTTTGGGTGCAGCAAGGTACAAGTCAATGTACTGATTTCTCGCGCGTCCGGCATTCGTATTATCGGTCGTGCAGGTTTCGCATTCCGCGAAGCCTTCGTCATCCGCGAAGCGGGAATTGCCGATTCAGGGATTCCCTGGCCATCGCAAACCGGGCCACACTTGGTCCACCGACAACGCCGCCGCAGAGCGGACAGTGCCGGCAATCGAACGATCGCGATGGAGACGACAGATCATGGCAGACACGCCAGGCGACACGCTGTACGACAAACTGTGGGCACGGCACGCCGTGCATGTCGAGGATGACGGCACGACGCTGCTGTATGTCGACCGCCACCTGCTCAATGAAGTCATGAGCCCGCAGGCCTTCGAAGGCTTGCGCACGCACGGGCGCAAGGTCTGGCGCATCGCGTCGAACCTGGCCGTGGCCGACCACAATATTCCCACCACCGACCGCGCGGCCGGCATCGACGATCCCGTCTCGCGCCTGCAGGTGGAAACGCTGACGAAGAATTGCGGCGAGTTCGGGATCGATGAAATCGGCATGACGGACCGTCGCCAGGGCATCGTGCATGTCATCGGGCCGGAGCAGGGCGTCACGCTGCCGGGCCTCTCCGTCGTGTGCGGCGACAGCCACACGAGCACGCACGGCGCATTTGCCTGCCTGGCATTTGGCATCGGCACGTCCGAGGTCGAGCATGTGCTGGCGACCCAGTGCCTGCTTGGCAAGAAGTCGAAGAACCTGCTGGTGCGCTACGACGGCGTGCTGCCGCCCGGCGTGACGGCCAAGGACATGGCGCTGGCCATGATCGGCAAGATCGGCACCGCGGGCGCGACCGGTTATGCGGTCGAATATGCCGGCGCGGCGGTCACCGCCTTGTCGATGGAAGGCCGCATGACCTTGTGCAATATGACCGTGGAGGCCGGCGCGCGCTGCGGCATGATCGCGGTGGACGACAGAACCATCGCCTATCTGGATGGCCGCCCGGAAGCGCCCCGCGGCGCGCAGTGGCAGCGCGCCGTCGCGTACTGGCGCACCCTCGCGAGCGACCCGGGCGCCGTGTTCGATGCGACCATCACGATCGATGTGGCCTCGCTCAAGCCGCAGGTAACGTGGGGAACATCGCCCGAGATGGTCACGACCGTCGATGGCATGGTGCCCGATCCGGCGCATGAGCCGGACCCGACCCGGCGCGCCGGCATTGTGCACGCGTTGTCGTACATGGGCCTGGCGCCCGGCACGCGTATCACCGACATCCATGTCGACGTCGTCTTCATCGGCTCGTGCACCAACTCCCGCATCGAGGATTTGCGCGCTGCAGCTGCCATTGTGCGCGGCAAGCAGGTCGCGCACAACGTGCAACTGGCGATGGTGGTGCCGGGCTCCGGGCTGGTCAAGCAGCAGGCTGAGAAAGAAGGTCTGGACGCCGTGTTCCGCCAGGCAGGCTTCGAATGGCGCGAGCCGGGCTGCTCGATGTGCCTGGGCATGAATGCCGACCAGCTGCAGCCCGGCCAGCGCGCGGCCTCGACCTCGAACCGCAATTTCGAAGGACGGCAGGGCGCGGGTGGCCGCACGCACCTCGTCAGTCCGGAAATGGCCGCGGCCGCGGCCGTCATGGGACATTTCGTCGATATCCGGGAGTGGTGCTGATGGAACACTTTACCGTACACGAAGGGCTGGTCGTGCCGCTCGATCGCGGCAATGTCGATACCGATGCCATCGTCCCCAAGCAGTTTCTCAAGTCGATCCGCCGCGCCGGCTTTGGCGTGAATCTGTTCGATGCGTGGCGCTATCTCGATACCGGCGAACCCGACCAGGACTGCAGCGGCCGGCCGCTGAACCCAAACTTCGTGCTGAACCAGCCGCGCTACCAGGGCGCCAGCATCCTGCTCGCGCGCGAGAATTTTGGCTGCGGCAGTTCGCGCGAGCATGCGCCGTGGGCGCTGGCCGACTTCGGCATTCGCGTCCTCATCGCGCCGTCGTTTGCCGAGATTTTTTATAACAACTGCTTCAAGAACGGCTTGCTGCCGATCGTGCTGGCGGACCACGAGGTCGATGCGCTGTTCAAGGCGTGCGATGCCGCGCCCGGTTTTTCGCTGAAGGTCGACCTGCCGGCGCAGATCGTCACCTGGCCAGGCATTGACCGCGTCAGCCGGTTCGAGGTGGACCCGGCGCGCAAGGAGCGCCTGCTGCATGGCCTCGACGATATCGCGCTGACGATCGGCCACGCGGACAAGATCCGGGCCTACGAGGCATGGCGCAGGAAGGAAGAAGACTGGGTGTTCTGAAGCTGCGCGCAACGACCCCGCCTGCTTGTGGCAAGATGCACGCTGTCCACCTCGTCGTCATCCCAGGAGAGTGCTGTTGAACTACGCGCGTTTTGATCTGGTCACGCTCAACCTGTTCATCGAGATTGCGCGCACCGGCAGCATCACGCGCGGCGCCCAGCAATCCAATCTCGCCGTCGCGGCGGCGAGCAAGCGTGTCTCCGACCTGGAGGCGCATCTGGGCACGCGGCTGCTGTACCGCCACGCCAATGGCGTCACGCTGACCGAAGCAGGCCGCTCGTGTTTCCAGCACGCGCTGGGCATCCTGCAGGATGTCGACCGGATGTCCGGTGACCTGTCCGACTTCGCTGCCGGCGGCCGGGGCCAGGTGCGCATCTGGGCCAACACCTCGGCAGTGACGCAGTTCCTGCCGGACGATCTGACGCGCTTTCGGCGCGAGCATCCGGGCATCCGCGTCAGCCTGGAAGAGCGCAACAGCGGCGACGTCGTGGCGGCGGTGCGCGAGAACCGTGCCGACATCGGCCTGTTCGCCGACCGCACCGCCGTTGGCGACATCGACGTCTTCGATTACCGCCAGGACCGGCTGGTGCTGATCGTGTCGCTCGATCATCCACTGGCCACGCACGACAGCGTACGGCTGGCCGATGCGCTGGACTATGAATTCGTCAGCCTGTCCGAGGCGACGTCGCTGGCCGAGCGGCTGCGCACTGAATGCAGCCGCCTTGAAAAGCCACTGAAGCTCAGTATCCAGGTGCGCAGCTTCGACGCCGTCTGCCGCATGGTGATGGTCGGCCTGGGCATCGGCGTGCTGCCGCGCCTGGCCGCTGAACCCCACGTGCGCTCGATGGGCCTGAAGCTGATCACGCTGACCGACGACTGGGCCGAGCGCACGCTGCTGCTTGCGCTGCGCAGCACGCTGGCGCTGCCGGCCCCGGTCAGGTTGCTGGCCAGTTGCCTGAGCGCCGATGCGGCCCGCGCGATCAACGCGCCCTGAACGCACACCATTCCAATCCATTCACGAAAAAACCAACCCATGTCGATCCATTTCTACGAACCCCGTCAAGGTCACGGGCTGCCCCACGATCCCTTCAATGCCATCGTCGGCCCACGGCCCATCGGCTGGATTTCGTCGCTGAGTGCATCCGGCGTGCGCAACCTGGCCCCGTACAGCTTCTTCAACGCCTTCAACTACGTGCCGCCGATCGTCGGATTTGCCAGCATCGGCGCCAAGGACACGCTGCGCAATGTGCAGGAGACGGGCGAATTCGTGTGGAATCTCGCGACCCGCCCATTGGCCGAGGCCATGAACGCCTCGTGCGCCGCTGTCGGCCCTGAGGTCGATGAATTCGCGCTGGCCGGGCTGACGCCGGCGCCATCGCGCCTGGTGACCGCGCCGCGCGTGGCCGAAAGCCCGGTCGCGTTCGAGTGCAAGGTCACGCAGATCATCCAGCTGCAGCAGGCCAGTGGCGAGACGGTGCCGACCTGGCTGGTGCTGGGTGAAGTGGTGGGTGTGCATATCGCTGCAGCGTCGCTGAAGGACGGCGTCTACGACACCGCCAACGCCGGCCATATCCTGCGCGCGGGTGGGCCGGCGGATTACTTTTCGGTCGGGCCGGAACAGCTGTTCCAGATGCACCGGCCGCGTTAAAAAACAATCCGGTGCGCACCACGCTGGCGTGCGGCGCACCGGATTGGTGGGTTACGGCATGGCCGCGTGGTGGGCAAAGCGTGGTGCAGCGCGGCCCGGCAATGGTGCAGACGGGCGTGTCAGCGTGACCGCTGGCGGGGCAGCAGCGTCGCGTTCGAGCCAGTAGTTGAACTGGCCGAAACTCGGCAAACCACCTGCATCCTGGCCCTGGAAGAAGTCGCCCAGCATCTGGCGGTACGCCGCACGGCGCGAAAAGTCGTCGTGGCTGGCGGCGTAGCGCGCCGCAGCGGCGCGGAAGATCGCGCGCATCCGTTCGTCGGCATTGGTGCCCGTGGCCTCGCCCTTGCGTGGGCGGCCGCGTTTGACGCCGGCGGTGACGGCTCGCGTGCGCCCCGGTGCACCCGAGTTGCCGTAGTCCGGCAGCAGCGCGTCCGGCGTCTGGCCCCGTTCCCAGTAACGGCGCAGGTAGCGCATGATGCTGGACTTCGAGATGCCATGGGCCGCAGCGTAAGCGGCCATCAGGATGGCGCGCTCGCGCGGCTGGTACAGCGCCTGGCGGTCGGCGTGCAGGGCGCGCACGGCCGACCATGCCTTGGCTTGCAGGGACAGGTAGCCTTGCGGCACAGGCTCCTGCGGCGGTGCGGCCGCGAACGGATCGACAAGCAGCCGGCGCGCTCCGCCGCTGCGCAGTTCGTCTTCGAGGTCGTGCAAGGGCGTCGGTTCGGGCAGCGCCGACGGGCTGGCCAGCCGGTAGGTCCAGGCCAGCGCCCGGGCGCGGTCGATCCACAGCACGCGGATCCTATGGCCATGCATGCCCGTGTATTCGAGCACATCGTTTTGGGTCAACATCGACTTCTCCCGCAGTTCAGTGTGCCTGAATATATGCAAGGATCGGGCCAGCCCAGGAGCATGGCTGACGCGCATCGACGCGTCCTCATTTGGTGCACCTCGAACGCGGGCTGCTGCTTACTGCCGCAGCGCCGCACCGGCCACGGCGTCGGTGGTCCGGGGCGTGCTGGCGTGCGGCGCCAGGCCGAACAGCGGCCGCATCAGCGGCACGCGCCGCACCGCCTCGTACAGCGCGAAGCTGCCGCAGGCGGTCAGGATCATCAACAGCACCGCTTCGAGACCGGGCGCCAGCTGCAGCGGCTTGAAGGCATGCGCCATCACGACGATCAGCGTCTGGTGCGCGATGTAGACGGTGAACACCGCGTCGGTCAGGTAGCGCCGGGCCGGCCCGTCGTGGTTCAGGTGGCGGCGGGCAAAGCCGCAGGCCGCGATGATGGCGCTCCAGCCGCACAGCGCGTACACGAACCGCATCCCGGTGCGCCAGCGTTCGATGTCGTGCGGCGCCATGGTCTCGTGCGCCCCCAGCAGCCACAGCACGATTCCCGCCCAGGCCGCCAGGGCAAGGCATAGCGCAGGCCAGCGCTGCGCCGTCATCGTGGCCCAGATCCGTGGCGTGCGCGCCAGCAGTGCACCGAGCACGAAGACCGGCAGGTAGGTGGCATGGTTGTACCAGTCGTTGGTCAGCGAATGGTCTTGCGGGAAACGGTCGAGCAACAGGATTCGCACCACGCCCAGGACCACGACAGGCAAGACGATCAGGCGCCACCCGTCCAGCAGGGCGCCGGCCCGGCGCGCAAGCGCGGCAATGCGCAGTTCTCCCAGTAGCGCCGCGGCGGCGGCTAGCACCATCGTGTAGCACCACAGGTACAGCACGAACCACAGGTGATTCCAGGTTGGCAGCGACAGGCAATCTTCGCGGCAGAACCCGTCGTAGCCGATCAGGTACAGCCGCATGAACGCCAGGTAATCGCCCGAGTAGCCGAGCTTTTCAACCACCTCGAGATACGGCTGCGGCGGCACGATCACGAGCATCCCGAACAACAGCGGCACCAGAAGGCGCAGGCTGCGCCGGCGCACGAACAGCCGCGGACCCAGGCGCGCCAGCAGGAAGTGCGAGGCAACGCCGGCCACGAAGAACAGCAGCGTCAGGCGCCACGGCGACGACAGCAGCATGAAGGGTTCGGCCGCTTCGCTGGCGTGCGGGCTCTTCACGTGCCAGTCCCAGCTCACGTAATACATGCCCACGTGATAGGCGATCAGCACGAAAAACGCCAGGATGCGTACCCAGTCGAGAAAGTACAGGCGGTCGCTGGTGGCAGGAGCGGATGGCTGCATGGGATGTCCTCATCGTTTGAAGGCCCCAGCATCGCGCAGCCTTGCGTGGCGGCGCCAGCGCCATGGGGTGAACCGGACTTCAGGCGGGGCGAAGCGGATCGAGCAGGGCCGCCCGGTATTGCCGGCTGCACGGAACGACGGCGCCGCTGTGCAGCACCAGCGTGCAATCGCCCCTGCTGTGTGGGACGATGCGGCTGACGGCGGCCACGCGCACCGCCGCGCAACGATGGCAGCGCACGAACGCCGGGCCCAACTGGTCGAGCAAGGTGCCGAGGGACTGGCGCAGCAGCGGCGCGCCGTCGTGGGTGTGCAGCGCGACGTAGTTGTCGGCCGTTTCGAGCCACTCGATATCGGCGACCTGCACGACGCGGGTGGTGCCGCGCTCGGTCACCAGCAGCTGGCGCGGAGGTGCACCGGTGCTTGCCGGCGCGCGTGCCGCTGCGGTCAGCCGGCTCTGCAGCCGATCCAGCGTGCGTCGCAGCCGCGCGCCATCGAACGGCTTGAGCAGATAGTCGACCGCCTCGGCATCGAACGCGCGCAGTGCGTAGTCATCGTACGCGGTCACGAACACCACCAGTGGCGCTGGCGTCGGCAGCGAAGCGGCCACGTCGATGCCTGACAGTTCCGGCATTTCGATATCGAGCAGCAGTGCGTCGGGCGCATCGCGTGCGACCAGCGCCAGCGCTTCGACGCCATCGGCTGCTTCCATCACCGACGTGACGCCCGGCTCGTGCGCGAGCATGCGGCGCAGGCGCTCGCGTGCCGGCCGTTCGTCGTCGACGATCAGGAGGCGCATGGGACCCTCAGTTCGGCGCGCACGCCGGCCGGCTGCAGCGCATCCAGCGTCAGGGCCGCGCGCTCGCCGTGCAACGCGGCCAGGCGGGTGCGCAGGTTGATCACCGTGATGCCCGGCGTACCCGATGGCGCCAGCACGCCGCCATCGTCCTCGATGGAAACACGCAGTGCGCCCTCGATGATCCGGGCCGTGACCCGGATCGCCGTCGGTGCGCGCCGGTGTGCCACCGTGTGCTTGAACACGTTCTCAAGCAGTGGCTGCAGGCTGATGGCGGGCAGCAGTACTGGCAGGGCCGCCGGTTCGATGTCCCAGGCCAGCGTCACGCGTCCGTCGAACCGTTCCTGCATCACGGCGGCGTAGCCCTGGGCAAGACGCAATTCGTCAGCCAGACTCGCCTGCGGTTTTTCACCGAGCGCCAGCGTGGCGCGCAGTACGTCGGCCAGCCGCACGAGAATCGCATCGGCACGCGCCACATCGGTATGCATCAGCGAGGAAATCGTGTTGAGCGCATTGAACAGGAAGTGCGGCTGCATCTGGCGCGTCAGGCGTTCGAGCTGGGCTTCGCGCAGCAGGGCGCCGGCCTGCTCGGCGCGCACGCGCTCCTTCATCATTTCGCGGTACGACAGCAGGCCGAAGCCGATGGTCGTGAACAGCCCGAAAAACAGCGAGATCTTCATTGCCTCGTAGACGAACACCTCGGCCCAGGCCTCGTGTTCGTAATGGGTGCCGGCCAATGTATAGACCGCGTGGCGCAGCGCGAACACGACCGGCGTGAAGCCGAACCAGTACAGCGGCAGCCAGCGGGCCTGCTGGGCGAACCAGCGCCAGGGCGTGGCGACCAGCACGTCGTGCTGCGCGCTGAAACGGCGCTGGATCAGGAACAGACAGGTGGCCACCAGCGCCGACGAGGTCTCCCACAAGACCGGCTGCCACGGCGCGCCGCCCCCGTCGCGCCGGTAGTCTTCCACGGCGACCAGCACCATCAGCGTCCAGAACAGGAGCCAGGCAATACCGGCGACGAGCATGGTGCGACGTGAGGGCATGGGGCAGGCCGGGGAGGAAGACGGTCGATCTTCCGGCATTCCCGGACGCGTGTCAAAGTGGCATGCATGGTGAATGCCGCTGCGGCGAAATTGCATCATTCAGGGATTCAATTGCCGACCGTTAATTGGAGTTCATGCGACAATCGCGCCATGAGCGATCCGGTCCGACCTTCTTCCATTTCCTCCGATGATGGAGGCATGCGCGCACTGGTGCGCGACCACGATTGGGCAGCCACCGCGCTGGGTGATGCGGCCGGCTGGCCCCCCGAATTGCGGGTCGCGGTCGACCTGATGCTCGATGCGCGCCACCCGGCGCTGGTTGGCTGGAGCACCCCTGCATCGCCGGCCATGCCGGTGCTGTTCAATGATGCCTACGCCAGGCTATTGGGGGCAGGGTACCCGCGAGCATTGGGCCAGCCGCTGTCCGCCATCCTCCCCGATGCCTGGCCGCGCCTGGCGCCGCTGGTTGGCAGTGCGCTTGCCGGTGCGCCGGCCTGGCTCGACGACGTGCTGCTGGTGCCGGCCAGCGGTATGCGCCACGTCAGCGCCGCCTTTTCACCGCTGCGTGACGCCACCGGCACCGTGCACGGGTTCTTCCATACGGCCTTCGAGATCGACGCCGGCGAGCATCACCGTGTCGAAGCGGCGCTGCAGCGCCAGGCGCACGAGTCGGCCGAGGCCACCCGCCACCGCAGCGAATTCCTGGCCGTGCTGGCGCACGAACTGCGCAACCCGATGGCGCCGATCCGCACCGGCCTGGAAATCATGCGCCTACGCGCCGACAATCCCGAAACGATCGAGCGCGTGCGCGAAATGCTCGAGCGCCAGACGTGCCAGATGACGCACCTGATCGACGATTTGCTCGACGTTGCCCGCGTCACCAGTGGCAAGATCGATATCCGCAAGCAGCTGGTCGACCTGAATCGCGTGGTCGCGAGCGCGGTCGAGACCAGCACGCCGATGATCCAGGGCGCGCGCCACGTGCTCGACGTCGACATGTGGGGCGAGCCGCTGCTGCTCGACATCGACCCGACCCGCGTCGCGCAGGTGATCAACAACCTGCTGACCAACGCGGCCAAGTACACGCCGCCCGGCGGCAGCATCCGCCTCACGGTGCGCAAGGAGCGCGGCGGTGCCAGTGGCGGCGGGCAGGCGGTGGTATCGGTGACCGACAGCGGCGTGGGCATCCCGCCGGGGCACCAGGACACGATCTTCGAGATGTTCAACCAGGTCGGCCGCAACATGGGCCTGGCGCAGGGCGGGCTGGGCATCGGCCTGTCGCTGGTGCGCCAGCTGGTGGCGCTGCATGGCGGCAGCGTCAGCGCCGACAGTCCCGGGGCCGGCCTTGGCAGCACGTTCACCGTGCGCCTGCCACTGGGCGCGCGCATGGCGGTGCCGGGCGACGACACCCCGCGGCAGGACCGCCGCACGGCGCAGCGCCGTACCTATCGCATCCTCGTGGTGGACGACAATATCGACGCCGCCGAAAGCCTGTCGCTGCTGCTGCAGCTGAATTCACACGAGATCCGCACCGCCACCAATGGCCGAGATGCGCTGGCGCTGGCCGAAGCGTTCGTGCCAGACGTCGCGTTCCTCGATATCGGGATGCCCGGCATGACCGGCTTCGAACTGGCCACGCGCCTGCGCGCGATGCCGGCGCTGGCGCGCATGACCATCGTCGCCGTCACCGGCTGGGGGTCGGAAGAAGACCAGGCGCGCTCGCGCGAAGCCGGGTTCGACCAGCACTTCACCAAACCGATCGCGGCCGAGACAGTGAGCCGCCTGCTGGCGGCGCTGGACTGAATCGCTGTTTTATTCGCCCGCGTTGCCGTGGCGCTCGGCGTCGATCTCGCGCTTCATCGCGCCGACGCTGCCCATGTAGTCGGCCACCGGTACGTCGGGACTGGCGCGCAGCTCGGGCGGCAGCAGCACCGGCATGTACAGCTCGTCGGCGGTGCGGCCATTGCGCTGCATGTTCCCGGCCAGGATCAGGAGCGAGACCAGCACGGCGATCCCGGCGCAGGACAGGCGCAGGCGGTGCCGGAACTGCGGCGTCACGGTGGCGAGGTGGAAGTAGATCATCATGGACACCGTCACCACGACCGCGTGCGAGCCGTAGCCGGTCAGCCATTCGAGCGACCACGCATACGCCACCACGCTGGCCAGCAGGCGCACGCCAACCAGTGCGGCCAGGCCGAAGCCGACAATGAACAGGTGTCGCCCGAGGCGCGCGCGGCGCCCGAACAGACGGTTGGAAAACGCCCACATGCCGCTCCAGGCCAGGCCCGCGCCCACCGCCAGCGCCGGATACAGCGCATAGCGTTCGGGGTCGCCGCCGGCGTCGAGCAGCCAGGCCACCAGCAGCGCGGTCAGCAGGCACAACACGATGCCGGCGCCACCCGGCAGCATGCCTTCCCAGCCGTGCATCGTGCGGTCGACCAGTTCGGGCGGCACCGGGTGCGAGGCCGGGCGGATGCGCAGCGACGTGTGCCCCATGCGCACGACGGTGTCGCCGCCCATTGTCAGTTCCTTGACGCGCCGGCCCTTGTGGTTGATGCCGTTCTTCGTATCGAGGTCGCGCAGCAGCAGGGCGCCGTCGGGGCCAAGGTCGACCATTGCGTGATGCGCCGCGGCGTATTCGTCGTCGACGATGAAGTCGTTGTCGTAGGCGCGGCCGAGGCGGATCGGCAGCGTGGTCACGCGATGGCGGTGCAGCACCTCGCCATTGCGCGCCAGCGTTTCGATGGTCCAGGGGCCGCTCATTTGCGCACCGTGCGCCCGAATGCGCCGAGATAGGCGCGCGTGACGCGCATGCCGTTTTCATACGACACGCCCGAGACATCGAGCCGGCTTTGCAGGCTGGCCTGCGAGGCGTCGGTGCTGGCCGTGAGCAGCGTGAAGTTGTACAGTCCTTCGAACTTGCGGTAGGCGCGCACGCAGGTCACGGCGCGCAGCGGCAGCGTGCGGGTGTGCACGAAGCGCTCGGTGCAGAATGGTTTGGTCAGGCGCGGATCGCCCGTGCTGCCCAGGTTATCGACCTGGAAAATATCGGTGGCCAGCGCGGCAAAGCGCATCGGGTCCATCGTCCCCGAGCGGATGTAGCGGTGCGTCATCGAGACATTACCGGTCTGCTGGACGTCGGACACGAACACCGCCGACTGCATCACGCAGCTCATGGCGTCGACCGCGTACGCGGCGCCGCGCGAATTCGAGCGCCCCCAGCAGCGCACCTGGCCGGACTCGCGCACCGGCACCAGGTACGGCCCCATGCCCTTGAGCGTCAGCGGCTCTTCGAGCAGCCGGTCGACCATGCCGGCCTGGTGCGCCAGCAGCTGCTTGCCGATCAGCGGATTGAAGTCGGGCGGCGGCGCGGCTTGCTGCGCCACCTTGCGCAGCAGCTCCTGCGCATACATCACGGGCACCAGGAAGCTGACTGATTCGCCGTCGCGCCGGCGCGAGACGTTGATGCCGGCCACGGTGCCGCTGGCCGTCACGCTCGGGCCGCCGCTCATGCCCGAGTTGATCGGGCCGCTGAAGATCAGGCGGTCGTAGAAGCTGCGCGTGAGCACGCCGTTGTAGGCGCCTTCGGAAATCGCGAAGCCCAGGTCGAGCGGATTGCCCAGCGAGTACAGCGGCTGGCCCTGGCGCAGCTTCACTTTCTGCTCGGGCACCTTGAAGAAGCCGCTGCCATTGCGGTTGATGCGCACCACCGCCAGGTCGTGCAGCACGTCCACTGCCAGCAGTTCGACCGGGCCGGTATTGCCGTCGGTGTCGATGTATTCGGCCGTGTAGATGGCCGGGTCGAGCGCCATCTGCGAGACCACGTGGTAATTGGTCAGCGCGAGATTGCTGGTGCCGACCAAAAAGCCCGACCCCACCGTGGACTGGGTGCGCCCGTTCTTGAGCAGCATGCGGATCTGCAGCAGGTCGCTGCGCGCCGATTCGTACAGGTCCTGCGCGGCCGAGGACGGTTGAGGCAGGGCGTCCTGCGTGTCGACTTCGCCGGGGATCAGTTCGGTCGGCGTGGCGGCCGGGGGCGTGTCGACCGCGATCTGCGGCACCGGCGTGGCGCCAGGCGCCGGTGCCGGCGCGGCCAGCACGGCGCGCGCGGCGGCGCCAGCGCCCGTCTGCGCGACTGCCGGTGGCGCGACCATCGTGGGCGCTGCCACGAGCGCCAGGCCAGTCAGCAGGAGGGTGAACGAACGTGCGAGGGTGGCGCGGTTCATGCAGTTGCCAGGGGACAGGAAGAAACCGCTATCTTGCCATCGCAGCGGCCAGGCTTGCGCGCGTTAGCGCGCCATTGGCTAGGCAAACGGCGTGACCGCAGCCGGCGCCACTGGCTCGCCCTGCTCGACGGACGTCATGGGCGCCATCATGTGGCCCAGCTTGGCCTGCTTGGTATTGAGGTAGCTGTTGTTGTGCGCATTGCGGTTGACCAGCAGCGGCACGCGCTCGGTGACCGTGATGCCCAGGCGGGTGAGGGCGTCGATCTTGCGCGGGTTGTTGGTCATCAGGCGCACGGCCTTGATGCCGAACTGCGCCAGCATCGGGCGGCACAGTTCGTAGTTGCGGGCGTCGGCGTGAAAGCCCAGCTGCAGATTGGCTTCGACGGTGTCGGCGCCGGCTTCCTGCAGGCGGTAGGCGCGGATCTTGTTGACCAGGCCAATGCCACGGCCTTCCTGGCGCAGGTACAGCACGATGCCGCGGCCTTCATCGGCGATGCGGCGCAGCGCGCCTTCGAGCTGGGCGCCGCAATCGCAGCGCTGCGAGAACATCACGTCGCCGGTGAGGCATTCGGAATGCACGCGCGCCAGCACCGGCTCGCCGTTGCCCAGGTCACCCAGCGCCATCGCCAGGTGTTCCTTGCCGGTGGCTGGTTCGACCCAGGCATGCAGCGTGAACTCGGCCCACGGCGTCGGCAGCGCACACGAGGTGGCGTAGTCGAGCAGGGCGGGCGGGACGTTGGCGGGAATGGCGGCGGCTTGCATGACGGTGTTTCCAATCGATGACGATAGACTTGTAAGGCGCAAGTTTATCGGAAATCCGGCGTGGCCGTGCGGAATCACCCCGGCCGCCGCTGCAACACCGCGACCTGCGGCTACAGTCTGACAAGGCGGCCTCACAACACATTTAAGCAGATCGGGTAATCACGCGGGTTTTTCGTGTAACTCTCGGTAGTCTACCAAGTGTAGTATTGCCCTGAGCCATCAGCTGCATGCTACGCTTGGAGAATCGACACAGTCATGTCTTCCATGCAGAACACCCAATCTTTCTGGCACCGCCTGACTCCGCGCGGCCTTGGCGCCCGGCTTGCCCTCGCGTTTACGTTGATGAGCGGCATTCTCACGCTCTTGCTGGTTGAAGTGGTCGAACGCTCGGCGACCGCGCAGGTCAAGAGCAGCATCGGCGCGGGCCTGGGCGAGATGGCAATGCAGACTGCTGACAAGCTCGATCGCGGCCTGTACGAACGGTTCCGTGAAGTACGCCTGATGGCGCGCCGTAACGACCTGATTTCGCCGGCGACCAGCCAGGCCGAACGCCGCCGTATCCTGGCCGACATGCAGTCTACCTATGGATTCTACGAATGGATTGGCCTGGCTGACCTCGACGGTAATGTGCTGGTCGAGGCGCGCGGTCTGCTCGAAGGCAAAAACGTCGCCAAGCGGCCCTGGTTCAGCAATGCACTGGCGGGCAAGTATGTCGGTGACGTGCACGAGGCGGTGCTTCTGGCCAAGCTGCTGCCGGTACAGCAGGGCGAGCCGCGCCGCTTCGTCGATGTCGCTTTTCCCTTCCTCGGTGCCGACGGCCAGCCGGCCGGCGTGATGGGCACGCACCTGTCGTGGGAATGGGCGCGCGACGTCGAGCGCTCGATCATCGCGCCGGTCCAGACCCGCAACAAGGTGCAGGCGCTGATCGTCAGCGCCGAAGGCGTCGTGCTGCTCGGGCCACAAGACCTGCTCGACACGACCGTGAAGCTGGGCAGCCTGAACGCGGCGCGCGCAGGGCGCACCGGGTATGCAGTTGAGCACTGGCCGGATGGGCATGAGTATCTGGTCGGTTACGCGTCGACCAAGGCCGTGGGCGACTACCCTGGCCTTGGGTGGCATGTTCTGGTGCGCCAGGATATCCAGGATGCCTACGCGCCGGTGCGGCAATTGCGGTCACGCGCCCTGTGGAGCGGCGCCGCGCTGGCGCTGCTGTTCTCGCTGGGCGGCTGGCTGCTGGCGCGCCGGATTACGCGCCCGCTGGCGGCGCTGGCCAGTTCGGCCGACGGCCTGCGCCGCGGCGACACGCATGAACTGGTGCCGGCCGGCAGCAGCTACACCGAAGTGCACCAGTTGTCGGGCGCGCTCAATGCGCTGGTGACGGCGCTGGTGCAGCGCCGCGCCGACCTGCAGACCCTGAACGACACGCTGGAGCAGCGGGTCGACCGCCGCACCCGAGAACTGGAACGCGCGCTGGTCGCGGTGCGCGCCAGCGAGGGCCGCATCATCGCCATCGTCGAAGCGGCGCAGGATGCGTTCATCGCGGTCGACCTGCGCGGCATGATCGTGGACTGGAACCCGGCCGCCGAGCGCATGTTCGGCTGGACCAGGCATGAGGCCGTGGGCTGGCCGCTGGCAGAAATGATCCTGCCCGAGCGCTACCGCGACAGCATCGGCAAGGCCTTGCAGTCGTTCCGCCAGAACGGCCAGTTCATGCTGGCCCGCCGCATGGAGCGCACCGTGATCAACCGCCAGGGATTCGAGTTCACGGTCGAGAGCACGGTGACGCTGGCCGGCGGGGGCGAGGACGCGTTCTTCTCGATCTTCCTGCACGATATTTCCGAGCGCAAGAAGGTCGAGCGCATGAAGAACGAATTCGTCTCGACCGTCTCGCACGAGCTGCGCACGCCGCTGACGTCGATCCACGCGTCGCTGTCGATGCTCGACGGCGGGATGGCCGGCAACCTGCCGCCCGACGCCGCCAGGCTGGTCGCGATCGCCAGCCAGAGCTGCGATCGCCTGATGCGGATGGTGAACGACCTGCTCGACATCCAGAAGATCGAAGCGGGCCACATGGAGTACCAGCGCACCGCCCAGCTGCTCGCGCCGCTGATGCATCACGTGGCCGATGCGATGGAAGGTCAGGCCCGCCAGGCGGGCGTGACGCTGCGCCTCGACATGCCGCCGGGCGCCGAGTGGGTCCAGGCCGAGATCGACCACGACCGCATGGTGCAGGTGCTGACCAACCTGGTGTCGAACGCGATCAAGTTCACGCCGGCCGGCAAGGACATCACGCTGGGCCTCGCGCAGCGCCCGGGCTGGGCGCGCCTGAGCGTGACCGATGAAGGCCCCGGCATCCCGCCGGCCTTCCAGAGCCGCGTGTTCGAACGCTTCGCGCAGGCCGACGCTGCCGACTCGCGCCAGCGCAGCGGCTCGGGCCTGGGCCTCTCCATCAGCAAGGCGATCGTCGAAGAGCACGGCGGGTCGATCGGATTCGAAACCCGGACCGGCGCGGGAACGCGGTTTACGGTGGAGTTGCCGCTGGCCTGACCCTGGTTCAGCGCAGGTCGTGCAAGGCCATGCCGCCGAAACTTTCCCAGGCCCCGAACGTGCGTTCGAGCTGCGGCAGCAAGCGCATCAGCGCGCCCTTGTCGGCGTGGAAGCTGGCGTCGGCGGCATCGATCTCCTGACTTGCAGCCAGTGCGTAGGCCTGCGCCTGTTCGTGCGCCGCCGGCACCTGCTGCAACAGCAGGATCTTCTGGCCCCCCAGTGTGAACACGAGCAGGTCGCCGCGCGCGCCGGGTGGACGCCGTTCATAGCGGCGCTGGACACCGGCGCCGATCGGGCCTGCATCGAGCGCCACGCGCACGGTCTTGCCATGCTCGACGCCCCAATCCAGGAACGGCACCGCCAGGCGATAGATCTGCGCCGGATTGGTCCGCGGGCTCTTGACCGTCAGGATATCGGCATACTTCGCCAGTCCGCCCAGCAGTGCCTTTTTGTCGGCCCACCAGTGGGGTACCACGAAGTCCAGCGTCAGCGGACCGGCCGCCTGGCGCAGTTTTGCCGCCAGTTCGAGGTAACGCCGGTCGCGCTGCGCCTGGGGCAGCACGTGGGCCGGGACCAGGTACGGTTCGATGTGATACTGGACACCCTTCAGGCGCGCCCCGTCGGCGGCCGCTGCGTTGTAGGCGGCGTAGGCGCGCAGGCGTGCGATGGCCGCGCCCTGGGCTGCAGGCAGCACCATTTCGGGGTCGCCTTCCATCGCGCTGACCGCGATGCCGCGGCTACCGGCCTGACGCAGGAATGCGCCCAGTTGCGCCGCGTCGTCGACACTGCCGTCCCGCAGCGGGACCGTGATGAAGACCGTGCCGATCTTTTGCTGGACTGCCCAGTCCAGCAGCGCGGCGCCACGTTCGCGCCATTCGTTCGGGCTCCAGGTCCAGGTCGCGCGTGGCGCGCCAGCCGCATCCGTGTCACCGGCAGGCTGGAGCGTCAGCGCGGCGACCGTGAGTTTCGCGGCGCCTTGCGGGCAGGCCAGCGACAGCGCGCGCCAATGGGCTCGATCCAGTTGTTCGGGCAGGTCGAAGCGCGCCGTCTGCACGGGTTGCCCGGCGTCCAGGCTGCCCAGATCGAATGCCTGGTCCGGCTTGCCCGGCGCGCCGCTGGTCGCTTGCAGTGCAAAGCGGCCGTCGCCGGAATGCGCCGCCTGCAGCACGGCGCGTGCGCGTGGCATGAACCACGGGCCGAGCAGTGTGACGCCGGCCGGTTTGGCGCCGGCGCGGCAGGTCAGGTACAGGCGCCCGTCCTTGATGTCGGCATTGACGCGCGCCGTGTCGCCATGGGTGCGCGCCTGCATCGCGCCCAGCAGGCTGGCACCGAACGGCATCGGGGCCTGGGGCCGCGGCGCGGGCTGGTCGCTGACCAGCGTGTGTTCGCTGACGCTGAACGACTTGCCCTTGTCGGCTTCGATCCCGCGCAGCAGGATGGTCTTGCCGGGGCTGGCGTCCGGCGGCAGGAAGTGCAGCGCCTGCACGCCCATGACGGCCGTCGGCAGCGGCAGCACGCGGCAATTGGCCTGCTGCTTGCCGGGTTCTTCGGTGACGATGGCATGCAGGATCGTGCCGTCGCGCGCGGTGGTCTGCGCGGTGATGGCGCCAGGGGAGACGACCAGCGGGCCCGGACACAGCTGCAGGGTGGCAGCAAGCGCGGGGGTGGTCGACAGCGAAAGAACAAACAGGAGTGGGAGCGAACGGGACATGACTTGATTTTAAGTCAAGCGTCCGAATCGGTGCGTACGCTTCGGTCCGGTCAGGCGCCCTGGACCTGGATCAGGCGCCGCACGCGCGCCAGCAAGGCGTTGGGCTCGAAGGGCTTGCTGACGAAATCGTTGGCGCCGGCGTCGAGCGCGCGCACCGTGTCGCGTTCGGTGTTTTTTGCCGTGAGCATCAGGATCGGCACCGCATGCCAGTCGGGCCTTGCACGCACCAGCGCAACCAGCTCGAAGCCGTCCAGGTAGGGCAGCATCACGTCAAGCAGGATCAGGGCCGGTGCCTCGGCGGCGGCAGCGATGTGTGCGCTCGCGGCGCGGCCGTCGGCCAGGTGGGTGACACGGTAGCCCTGGCGCTCGAGCATGAAACGTAATACCTGCGCGATGTGGTCATCGTCTTCGACAACCAGGACCAGTGGCGGTGATGCTTGTTCGTTCGGCATGATGAACTCGTCAATGAATGTCCGATTATACCGATCCGCATCGGCGGTATGTCACATTTATTGCCAGAAAGTATCAATTACCCGCGCCGGCTTGACGGAGTCCGCAGCGGATCGAGCAAGCCGCGCAAGTCGTTGTGATCGAGCTCGTACATCAGGGCCAGCAACTGGCCCAGCTCGCCGCGTGGGAACCCCTCGCGCGCAAGCCAGCCGAGATAGTGGCCGGGTATATCGGCAATCTTGCGGCCCTTGTATTTACCGTAGGGCATTTCTCGAACCAGCAGGAGGGCTAAATGGTCAGCATTCATTGTGCGGCACTTTAGCAAACAACGGCGACGTTGTAGGATTCCGGAGACAAGGGAGGCCACCATGGACAATCAATTCGATCTCGACCGTTTTGTGCAGGCGCAGGATCCGGTGTACGCCGCGGTGCTGACCGAGCTGCGCGCCGGCCACAAGCGCACGCACTGGATGTGGTTCGTGTTCCCGCAGATCGCCGGCCTGGGCACGAGCGCCATGGCGCAGCGGTATGCGATGGCGTCCGGCGACGAAGCGGCCGCGTATCTGGCGCATCCGGTGCTGGGAAAACGCCTGCGCGAGTGCGCCGGCATCGTCGCCGCACTCGCCACCGATTCGGCCGGCGCCATCTTCAGCCATCCGGACGAACTGAAATTTCATTCGTCGATGACGCTGTTCGCCGACGTGGCGCCCGACGAAGCCGTGTTCCAGGCCTGCATCGACAAATACTTCGACGGCCAGGCCGACCCGGAAACGCTGGCCCGGCTATAACAGTGGCACCGCAGGCGCGCTCAGGCCTCGGCCAGCTGCGCCAGCAGTTCGTCCGGCCGGCCGCGCAGCGCCACGTGCAGGATGACTGCCGTGCTCAGGCGCAGCGCCGGATGGCTGGCACGGTGGCGCGCAAACCAGAACACCTCGTCGAGATCTTCGTCGGCATGCTGGGACACCGTCACGATCTGCTCGGGCGGAATGTCGTCGTAGTCGAACGCTTCGAGCGCGGCATCCTCGACGGCGTCGTGCCAGCTTTCGCATTCCTTGCCCCAGGCCAGCATGCTGCGGCAGCCCGATGCGACCAGCCAGCGCGCCACGTCCCAGCGCCACATCTCGTCGCTGTCGTCATCGATGACGACGATCGCCATGAATGGCGCCAGGTGGGTCAGGTCGGGCAGGGCGTCGTGTGGGCGCAGTTGCAGGTAGTGGGCTTTGGCTTGCATGGTGTTGGTGCCGGATCGGTGGTTCAAAGGGGGCATTATCGCAGGCTCCAGGCCGCAGCATGCGGCGGCCTTCAGCCGATGCGGACGAACAATAAAGTCCTGCACCCAACGATCAAGTCATACACTGGACGATAATGTTTGGCACCGGGATCGGAATGGACTTATTTCTTCAATTTGGCTTATACACATGCGACTTCAAGGAAGAATCATCGAGTGGAATGATGAACGCGGTTTTGGTTTCGTAGTGCAGAACGGGGAAAGCGCGCGGATGTTCTTGCACATATCTGCATTTCGCAAGGGGGGAAGTCGTCCACTTTTGGGGAGCTTGATCACCTATGAAATCCGGCGAGATGAAAAAGGTCGATTCCGGGCCGCTAGTGCTGAGCTCGTCGGCACCAGGTTATCCACGCAAAGTTCTGCCGAAGCATTTTTATCTGCAATAGCGGGCCTGGCACTTCTGCTTATGCTTGGTTATGTAGGCTATGTTCGACTCTCTCATCCGAATAGCACAATCTCCGCGAGCGTATACAAGATCGTTTCGGCGAGGGATGCACTCAAGTCACAACCAGAGTTTCAGTGCAAGCCAGAGAAGAACTCGTGTTCGAAAATGGCATCTTGTACCGATGCGCTATTTCACCAGGAAAAATGCAACGTTCCTGATATGGACGGTGATCGCGATGGCATTCCTTGCGAGCAGCAATGGTGCGACTGAGTTTCAAACGGCAACGTAAATACTGGTCACTTATCTGCCCATAAACCAGCTATGAGGGCAACATCTGCATCTCAAGACAATCGGTGACTCTCCAGTCCGACAAGTTTCCAGGCTGAAGCCAACTGACGAACTCGGCCAAAAGCCGACGTTCGAACCACAGCACAATTTATCAAATAAGGACGCCGTGCAACCTCAACCACTCCAAACTTCCTCAGGCGTTTCCATCATTCCGGTTGCAGTCGAGCACGCAGTTGCTCTTGCATCGTTGGTGCGGACGAACATCGAGCACCTGGTAGCCTTTCTGCCTGCTGTCGCAAATTTATCTTCGGTCGAGTCTGCCAATGACCACCTTTGCTCTGCTGTGGAATGCGCCTCTAAGGGTGAAATTTTTGAGTGGCACCTTTTCGTTGAAGGAGCATTGTGCGGATCAATACGCGTCAAAGACATCGACAGAAATGATCTCAAGGCGAAGATTGGATACTTTATCGATCATCGGTTTGCTGGCAGAGGCATAGTCACTGCAGCGGTGCGTACAGTCCTCGGATTCTGTTTTGGGCCGCTCAGTCTGAACAGGATCGAATTGCGATGTGCTAAAGGAAACGCGCCCAGCATGCGGGTTGCCGAGAAATTAGGATTTATGCATGAGGGAATCTTACGACAGGAAGAATATCTCAACGGTGTTTTCGTCGATCAACACGTGTACGCCCTGTTAAAGCAAGATTTCGACTTCGTCCATACATCGACGTCCCGATAGCGTCGCTGTAAAGACCGGTCAGGGTCGATACAGGACAGTCGGAGGGGTAGATCGTGGATGTTGCGTCTCACTGTGTTGTGACAAGCTATGAACCCTAAAGCTCCGGTATGCGATTGCGGAACACCTTATGTTTAGTAAGCGATCTGATCGCGGTAGTGCGCTAGCCGACACCGTCCAGCAACGTGTACAGCTGCGCGATATCGATCGGCTTGACCAGGTGATGGTCGAACCCGGCCTGCAGGATCTTCTGGCGGTCGCTGTCCTGGCCATAGCCGGTGATGGCGATCAGCAGCGCGTCGGCGGTGCCGGGGCGGGCGCGCAGGCGGCGCGCCAGTTCCAGGCCGTCGATGCCGGGCAGGCCGATATCGAGCAGGCAGACCTGCGGGGGCGTGTCCAGCGTGGCGGCCAGCGCGACGAGCGGATCGTGTTCGACCTGCACCTCGTGGCCATTTGCTTCCAGCAGCATCGCCAGCGTGACGGCGGCGTCGACATTGTCGTCGACCACCAGCACGCGCAGTGGCGCCGGACCGGCGGCCGATTGCGCATCGGGTACCGGCGCCGCCGCTTCAGGCGCATGCAGCAGCGGCAGGCAGACCGAGAAGCGGCTGCCCTGGCCTGGCCCGGCGCTGTCGCAGGCGACCTCGCCGCCATGCAGCTCGATCAGGCTTTTCACCAGCGCCAGGCCCAGCCCGAGGCCGCCCGATGAGCGGTCCGAACTGCGCTCGGCCTGCGTGAACAGGTCGAAGGCGCGCGCCACCAGCTCGGGCGCCATGCCGATCCCGTTGTCGAGGACATCGATGCACAGCTGGCCGTCGCGCCCGAAAGCGCTCACGGCGAGGCGACCGCCTTCGGGTGTGTACTTGGCGGCGTTGCCCAGCAGGTTGGCCACCACCTGGACCAGGCGCTTGCGGTCGCCCAGCACCTGCGTGCCGGGCGGGGGCAGCGTCAGCGTCAGCGCATGGCCGCGCGCTTCGATCAGCGGCGTGACCTGTTCGACCGCTTCGTGCAGCACGGCGCCCACATCCAGCACGGTCTGGTCGAGTTCCACCAGGCCGCGCGTGACGCGCGAGACGTCGAGCAGGTCGTCGATCAGCGCCGTCATGTGTTTTACCTGGCGCCCGATGATCTGGCTGGTGCGCTTGAGCATGCCATCGTCGAGCTTCGCGCGCTGCAGCAGTTCGGCCGCCGCGCCGATTGGCGCGAGCGGGTTGCGCAGCTCGTGCGACAGCATCGCGAGAAATTCGTCCTTGCGGCGGTCGGCCTCGCGCAGCTTGTCTTCCCACGCCTTGCGCTCGCTGATATCGCTGGCCGCGCCGATCCATTCATAGAGTGCACCAGTCGCGTCGAACATCGGCACGGCGCGCGACAGCGTCCAGCCGCAACTGCCGTCGCTGCGCCAGACCCGGTGCTCCAGTTCGAGCACCGCGCCGCCCTGCATCGCACGCGCGATCCCGGCCTGGACCAGCGCATGGTCGTCAGGCGGAATGTAGTCGTCGAGCCAGTTGCCCGTGGGGGAGTCCGTGTCCTTCATGAAGCCGCGTCCTTCGAGGCGGCGCATCTCGGACCAGTCGGCGCTCATGCGGTAGATGACGTCGGCCGTTGCATTGGTCAGCGCCCGAAAGCGTTTCTCGCTTTCGCGCACGGCGGCTTCGGAGTTGACCTGGTCGGTGACGTCGATATTGCTGTGTGAAATGCAGACCAGTTCACCATCGGTGCCGAAGATCGGTGTGCTGGTCGCGGTCCAGAAGCGTTCTTCGAAGCCCGTCTCGCCATTGGGCAGCAGAACCGGAATCGGATAGCGGATGGCGGGCAGGGTGTCGGGGCGGCTGCTGGCGCGCACCCGCGCCAGCGAGTCGCGCAGAAGCACCTCGCCGGAATCCGCGGGGTCGGCCGGATTGCCGGGAAATGCCGTGAACAGGCTGAGTCCCACCAATTCTGTGCGCGTGCGCGCCGACGCTTTCAGGAACGCATCGTTGACGGCGAGGATGGTTGCTTCCGGTGTCGGGGAAAGCAGGTAATGCCCGAAGGGCGATCGGTTGAAGACAGACTCGAACAGGTTGTTGGGCAGCATCGATGTTCGACTAGCGGTTGCAAAGGTTAAATAATTATAGGCCACATTTGACGGATGACGGGCTAAAACCGGGCGGCGCAGTCCTGCTGGACGTGGACTGCGCCGTGCCAGGCGTCATGCGTGGCGTGTCATTATTCGGCGACGCGCACCACCAGCTTGCCGAAATTCTTGCCATCGAGTAGGCCAATGAACGCTTCGGGCGCCTTGTCCAGCCCCTCGATGATGTCTTCACGGTAGCGCAGCGACCCATCCTTGATCCAGCCTGCGGCTTCTTTCAGGAAGGTCGGCTCGAGCCGCTCGACAAACTCGTTCTGCAGGAAGCCGCGTACGGTCAGGCTCTTGAACAGCGTGAGGCTCAGGTCGATCGAGGCGCCCGCGCCCGCATCGTTGTAATGCGACACCAGGCCGCACACGGGAATGCGCGCGAAGTTGTTCAGCAGTGGCTTGACGGCTTCGAGCACCTGGCCACCGACGTTCTCGAAATACACGTCGATGCCGTCCGGGCAGGCCTTGGCCAGCTGCTCGGCGAAGTCCAGTGCGCGGTGGTCGACGACGGCGTCGAATTTCAGCTCGTCCTTGATGAACGCGCATTTCTCGGGCCCGCCAGCGATGCCCACGGCGCGCGCGCCTTTGATGCGGGCGATCTGGCCGACGACCGAGCCGACAGCGCCGCTGGCGGCTGCCACGACGACGGTTTCACCGGCCTTCGGCTGGCCGATTTCGAGCAGGCCGGCATACGCCGTGAAGCCTGGCATGCCGAGCACGCCGACGGCGGTGGACACAGGCGCGCTGTCCGGATCGACGCGGCGCAGGTTGCTGCCATCCGAGATGGCAAACGACTGCCAGCCGGAGTAGGCCACGACGATGTCGCCTTCTTTCCAGTCCGGGTGGTTCGACTGCTTGACGCGGGCGACGGTCCCGCCGACCATCACGTCGCCCAGCTCCAGGGCGGCGGCGTAGGTGGCGGTGCCGTTCATGCGCGTGCGCATGTACGGGTCGAGCGACAGGAACAGCGTTTCAAGCAGCAGTTCGCCGTCGCCCGGCGTCGGGATCGGCGCATCCTCGATGCGGAAGTTCTCTGCAGTTGGCTTGCCTTTCGGGTGCGAGACGAGAACGATGCGGCGGTTGGTGGTTGCGGTCATGTGTTGAGCTCCTTGGAGTGAATCGGATGGCATAGCATAAAGAACCTTGGCCGATGCTGCCCACGCGCCACACGCAATCGCTGAAACTGGCCGCCAGGCAATGTCATACGGCGCGAAACGGAAGGGCGTGCGTATAATCGCCATACGTTTGCCCTATCACTACAGAAAAAACAACTCATGGCCTCTTCTTCCGACAACATCAGCATGGCGGTGTTCTGCGACTTTGAAAACGTCGCACTGGGCGTTCGCGACGCCAATTACGAAAAATTCGACATCAAGCCGGTGCTGGAACGCCTGCTGCTCAAGGGCAGCATCGTGGTCAAGAAGTCGTACTGCGACTGGGACCGCTACAAGGGCTTCAAGGCGGCGATGCACGAAGCGAACTTCGAGCTGATCGAGATCCCGCACGTGCGCCAGTCGGGCAAGAATTCGGCCGACATCCGCCTCGTCGTCGATGCACTCGACCTGTGCTACACGAAGTCGCACGTCAACACCTTCGTCATCATCAGCGGCGACTCGGACTTCTCCCCGCTGGTCTCGAAGCTGCGTGAAAATAACAAGCAGGTGATCGGCGTCGGCGTCAAGCAGTCGACCTCCGACCTGCTGGTGGCGAACTGCGACGAATTCATCTTTTACGATGATCTGGTGCGCGAACAACGCCGCACCGCCGCCAAGCGCGACGAGCGCAAGGCCGCGCCGCAACCGCGCCGCTCGAACGCCAGCAACAACACCAACACGAATGTCGGCGACGACAAGCGCAAGGAAGAACTCGAAGCGCGCAAGGTGCAGGCGCTCGACATGGTGGTCGAGACGTTCGACGCGCTCACGTCCGAGCGCGGCGACACCGGCAAAATCTGGGCCTCGCTGCTGAAGGACACGCTCAAGCGCCGCCGTCCCGATTTCTCGGAAACCTATTACGGCTTCCGCACTTTCGGCAACCTGCTCGAAGAAGCGCAGACGCGCGGCCTGTTCGAATTCGGCCGCGACGAAAAATCCGGCACCTATGTCTTCCGCAGCGCGCATGCGGGCAATGTAGCGGCGGGGCAGGAAGCCCAGCAGGACGGCACGCAGGCGCCGGACGCCGTGGTACAGGACATGCTCGATGCGGCAGCGCCGGTCGAGGGCAATGACGAGGCGGTCAAGAACGATGGCCGCCGTGGCCGTGGCCGCGGTGGCCGCAAGGGTGGTAACCGCAACGACGCGCCAAACGTACAGGTGCTGCCGGAGCCGGTCGCTGTCGAGGCGGAACCACTGGAAGAAGCGTACGAAGAGCCGGCAGCACAACCCGCAGCGCAGCCGGCCCGGACCGACGGCCGTCGCGGCCGCGGCGCTGGCGGACGCAAGGGTGGCAACCGCAACGATGCGTCGAATGTGCCTGCGCTGCTGGAGCCGGTCGCCTACGCGCCGGAAGTCCAGGACGAGACCTTCGACGAACCGGCATCGCAGCCCACGCTGGTCGTGAGCGACGCCGAGCCGGTGGAGATGGAAGCAGCGCCGGCGCCGGTCGAGAAGGAACGTCGCCGCGCGCCACGCAAGCCGTCGGCCAAGAAGCTGGCGGAGCAGGCTGCAGCTGAAGCCGCTGCGGCAGCTGAAGCCGAAGCACAGGCTGCTGCTGCGGCGCAGGACGAGGTCGCGCCTGAGCCAGAAGCGGAGGCGGATGCAGAAGACGCCACGCCGGCGCGCACCAAGGGCGGCCGTCCGGCGCGCAAGGCCGCGCCACGCAGCCGTCGTCCGGCCAAGCCGAAGGCCGGTTCCGACAACAGCTGATCGCGCGCCGCGCCCCTACGGGCGATGCCATAATCACGACGCCTGTCCGGTTTTCGGGCAGGCGTTGTCGCTTGATGGAGTCACCCATGCGCGCACCTGCCGTCCTGTTGCTGCTGTCCTGCCTCGGCGCGCCTGCGCTGGCCGCTGCGCCGGCGGATGTCGCCGCCGGTCATCCGATCCTCGGTATCTGGCGGCTCACCGTGCCGGGCACCGAATGTGCCGAGACATACCGCTTTCGCGCGGACGGCACCACGTTCGTCACCAGCGCCGCCGAGATCTCGGAAAGCGTCTATACCATTTCTGCGCAGCCCGACAAGCAGGGCTTCTACCGGCTGCAAGACCGGATCGTGAAGGACAACGGCAAGCCCGATTGTTCGGGCAACGTCATGAAGCCGGGCGCCCAGGTCATCAACTTCATCCAGTTCCATCCGTCACGCACAATTTTCCTGATGTGCGCTGACCAGACCATGCAGACCTGTATCGGCCCGTTCCGGCGCGTACGCAGCGAAGAGGTTTGAACGCCGCTTGCCCGGCAGTGTATATTGCTGGGCAAAACGATCATCCCTGGCTTTTCATGTCCCCGTTACTCCTGTTTTGCATCCTCATCGGCTACTTCGCCTTGCTGCTGGCCGTAGCCTGGGCCACCTCGCGCGGCGCCAATAACGACAGCTTCTTCATCGGTAACAAGAGCAGCAACTGGGTGCTGGTCGCCTTCGGCATGGTCGGCACCACGCTCTCGGGCGTGACCTTCGTCAGCGTGCCGGGCGCGGTCGGGGTCGATGGCTTCGGCTATGCGCAGATCCTGATCGGCTACGTGATCGGCTACCTCGTCGTCACCTGGCTGCTGCTGCCGCTGTACTACCGGCTGCAGCTGACGTCCATCTACCACTACCTCGACGTGCGCCTCGGCCGGCGCGCCTACCAGAGCGGGGCCGGGTTCTTCATCATCTCGCGCCTGCTGGGCGCCACGGCGCGCCTGTACCTGGTGGTCAACATCCTGCAGGCGGTCATCCTCGACAGCCTGGGCGTGCCGTTCTGGCTCAGCACACTGGTCGTGCTGGGCATGATCCTGCTTTACACCTACCAGGGCGGCGTCAAGACCATCGTCTGGACCGACACGCTGCAAACGACCGGCATGCTGTTCGGCCTGTTCGCGTGCGCCTGGTTCCTGCTGGGTGAACTGAACCTGTCGGTGCCGGACAGCCTGGAGCAGATGCGCTCGAGCGGCCTGGCGAGCGTCTTCACGACAGACCTGAACAGCCCGAATTTCTGGCTCAAGCAGATCGTGGCCGGCGCGCTGATCACCATCACGATGACCGGCATGGACCAGGAAATGATGCAGAAGACCATCTCGGTCAAGACGCTGGCCGACTCGCAAAAGAACCTGCTGGCGCTGACGGCCGTGCTGGTGGTCGTGCTGCTGTCGTTCCTGTTCCTGGGCGGCCTGCTGTACCTGTATGCGCCGACCGTGGGCGTGACGGCCACCGGCGACAAGATCTTCCCGGCTGTGGTCATGGGCCACCTGCCGCCCGCGCTGCAGATCATCTTCCTGATCGCGCTGATCTCGGCGCTGTTTCCAAGCGCCGATGGCGCGATCACGGCGCTGACCTCGTCGACCTGCATCGACCTGCTGGGCATCAAACGCAGGAAGGATTTGACCCAAACTCAGGCCGAGGGCCTGCGCCGCCGCGTGCACCTCGGCTATGCGTTCCTGTTCCTGCTGCTCGTGATGGGCTTCAAGGCCGCCGACAATCCCAGCATGATCGGCGTGATCCTCAAGCTCGCGGCGTACACCTACGGTCCGCTGCTTGGCCTGTTCGCGTTCGGCATGTTTACGGCGCGCGTGCCGCGCAACCGCCTTGTACCGCTGGTCACGATCGGTGCGCCGGTCCTGTGCGCGATCCTTGAGTACAATCAGGCGTATCTGCTCGGCTCGTACCGGCTCGGGCTGGAACTCTTGATGATCAACGGCATGCTGGTGTTCGCGGGGCTGTACGCGATTTCCCTGCGCACAGGCGGCCGTCCTTCCATGCAGTCCGCTTAACCTTTGCAGTAATCTTTTATGGAGTTTCGATGGCCTTCAAGCCCCTGAGCGCCCTGCGGCGCGGGTTCGTCATGCTGTGGACCGCGCTCGACGTGACCCGCCGCACCTTCGTCAACCTGCTGTTCCTGCTGATCGTGATCATCGTGGTCTCGCTGTTCTTCAGTGGCGGCGTCAAGCCGCTCTCGAACAAGACGGCGCTGGTGCTCGAGATCCGGGGCGACCTGGTCGAGCAGTATGAAACCACGCTGCGCGACACGGTGCTCGACAATGTCGGCGGCGATTCCAAGCGCACGGTGCGCCTGCGCGACGTCATCGTCGTGCTCGACGCTGCCGCGCGCGATCCGAACATCTCGAGCGTCGTGCTGCTGCTCGACGAGATGCAGGGCGGCGGCATGGCCATGCTGCGCGAGTTCGGCGCGGCGGTCGACCGCGTCAAGAAGAGCGGCAAGACGGTCGTCGCCTGGAGCGGCAGCTACGACCAGAAGCGTTACCTGGTCGCCTCGCATGCCAGCGAAGTCTATGTCCATCCGATGGGCATGGTCATGATCGAAGGCTTCGGCGGGCGCCGCAACTATTACCGCGATGCGCTCGACAAGGTCGGCGTCACGGTCAACCTGATCAAGGTCGGCACCTACAAGAGCGCCGCCGAACCGTATATCGCCAATGGCCCGTCCGATGCCGCGCGCGAAGCCGATGCGTATCTGTACAACGCGCTGTGGTCCGGCTATACGGGCCTGGTCGAGAAGAACCGCAAGCTGCCCGATGGCGCAATCGCGGGCATGATCGAATCGCTCCCCGAGCGCATGGAAAATGCCGGCGGCAGCGCTGCAAAGGTGGCGTTGCAGGCAAAGCTGGTCGATGGCCTGAAAACCCGCGACGAACTGCGCGACCTGATGATCAAGCGCGGCGTGGCCGACGACGACATCAAGTCGTTCCGCCAGATCGGCTTCTATGACTACCTGTCACGCCATCCGCAGAAGCAGTTCGGCGATGCAGTCGGCGTGGTGGTGGCATCCGGCTCGATCACCGACGGCGACGGCGGCCCCGGCGTGATCGGCGGGCGCAGCATGGCCAACCTGATTCGCCAGGCGCGCGAGGACGACAATATCAAGGCGCTCGTGCTGCGCGTCGATTCGCCGGGCGGCAGCGCCTACGGTTCGGAACTGATCCGGCGCGAGCTGGAACTGACGCGCGCCGCCGGCAAGCCGGTGGTCGTGTCGATGGGCAGCGTGGCGGCCTCCGGCGGCTACTGGATCTCGATGGCGTCCGACGAAGTGATTGCCGACCCGGCCACCATCACCGGTTCGATCGGCGTGTTCGCGTTGCTGCCCACGGCCGACAAGGTCGCCGCCAAGCTGGGCATCCACACCGATGGCGTGACCACCACCTGGCTGGCCGACGCGTACAACCCGCTGCGTCCACTTGATCCGCGCTTCGAGCAGCTGGTCCAGTCGAGCATCAACAACGTCTACAGCGACTTCACCACCAAGGCAGCAGCGGCGCGCAAGACCACGCCGGCCAAGATCGACGAAGTGGGGCAGGGGCGTGTCTGGACCGGTGTCCAGGCCAAGGAGCGCGGCCTGGTCGATCGCCTGGGCGGCTACAACGATGCGCTGGCCTCGGCTGCCGGCCGCGCCAAGCTGGGCAAGGATTACCGCGTCGTGTACGTCGAGCGGCCAGTCACGCGCGTTGAGCGTTTCTTGCAGATGGCGGGCGCCTCGGCAGTCCAGGCGATGACGATCCAGGTCAAGCTGGGCCTGATCGAAAACGCGATTCCTGCCGGGCCGGTGAACCAGGTCGCTGGCGACATGGCGTTCCTGTCGGAACTGACGACCGAGCGCAAACCGTTTGCCGCCGTCACGCACTGCTTCTGTGGCAACTGGTGACGCACGGCAGCGCGTGCATGCTGCACATGTAGCGACTTTGTAACTGATTGAGACAAAGGCGGGACGGGCGCAACACCTTGGTGTCGCGCCCGTTGCCGTTTACTGCCGTCATTCTGGGGCTAACCGTGTAAATCGGCGTTAAGTGAGGTTGCGTGGCGGCGTTTCAAGGCCGGTTCGCTCCTTATTCTATGTACGTTACGAAACATTCCATGTGAAATTCGCATGCTACAGTCGCCGTGAGTAGTAGTGCGTAGCGCGCATTGACAAAAAAAATCGACAAGGACAAGCATGGACCAGCATTCTCCGATCCCTCCCGCCACCAGCCGCCCGCCGCGTACCCGGCGCACCCGTCTCATTGGCGGCACGATTGCCGTGCTGTCGATGGCCGCCCTGGGTTACCTGGCCTGGACGCTGATCAACCCGGCGCCGGGCGGCCCGGGCGGGCCGGGCGGCCCTGGCATGTCTGCCGGCGGGCCTGGCGGTGGTGGCGGCGGGGGGCGTGGCCCCGGGGGTGGTCGGGGTGGACCGGCAACGACGGTTGGCGTTGCGACGGCGACCCTGGCAGACATTCCCGTCACGCTCGAAGCGCTGGGCACCGTGGTGCCGGCCGCGATCGTGACGGTGCGCCCGCAAGTCTCGGGCGTTGTCCAGAAGATCCACTTTACCGAGGGTGAGCTGGTCAAGCCGGGGCAGGTGCTCGCGACGATCGACCCGCGCCCGTTCCAGATGGCGCTGCTGCAGGCGCGGGGCCAGCGTCAGCGCGACGAAGCGCAGCTCGACAGCGCGCGCGTCACGCTCAAGCGCTTCCAGACGCTGCTCGAACAGGATTCGATCGCGCGCCAGGAAGTCGATACGCAGGCCGCGCTGGTCAAGCAGCTCGAAGGCACGGCGACGATCGACCGCGCCGCCGAAGGCACGGCCCAGCTCAATCTCGATTACGCCACGGTGCGCGCACCGATCGGCGGACGCGTCGGCCTGCGCACGGTCGACGTGGGCAACCTGGTAGGCAGCGGCGACACCGCCGGCATCGCCGTGATCACCCAACTGGCCCCGATCGACGTCGAATTCGCGGTGCCGCAGGATGGCTTGCCGGTGCTGCAGCAGCGCATCACGCAAGGCGCGAAGCTGCCGGCCACCGCGCTGGACCGCACCCGCACTGACGCGCTGGCCACGGGCAGCTTCATCGCGCTGGACAACCAGGTCGATACGTCGACCGGCACCGTGCGCGCCAAGGCCCGCTTTACCAATACCGATGGCAAGCTGTTCCCGAGCCAGTTCGTCAACCTGCGCCTGACGGTCAACACGATCCAGAACGCCGTGCAGGTGCCGGTCACGGCGCTGCGCCACGGTACCGACGGCGACTTCGTCTACGTGCTCGACCCCGCCAAGCGCACCGTGTCGCTGCGCATCGTCAAGCGCGGCCAGGCGACCGTGGACAAGGTGCAGATCGCCAGCGGCCTGAAAGCCGGCGAGCAGGTGATTACCGAAGGCGCCGACCGCCTGCGCGATGGCGCCAGCGTCGTGCTGCCGGGCGACAAGCCGGGCGGCGGGCGTGGCGCGGGGGCGGGCGGGCGCGAAGGCGCAGGCCGGCCGGCGCAGGGAGCGCAGCGATGATGGTTGGGAATCTCGTGCACGGCGCCAGCCTGCGCCTGGCCCGCAGCCAAGGCACGTCGTTCCCGCGCAGGCGGGAACCCAAGGGTGCCAGCGTCGCCAGAAGCGCATGCCGCGTCGACGGCGCCACGAACTTGGGTTCCCGCCTTCGCGGGAACGACGGTGGTATGCCAGCAGCCAGCCTGCGCCTGGCCCGCGCCCACGACGGCAGCGGGAGCAACGCGTGAGTCCTTCCACCCCCTTTATCCAGCGCCCGGTCGCCACCGCATTACTGATGCTGGCGATCGTGCTCTCGGGCCTGGTCGGCTACCGCTTCCTGCCGCTGGCTGCGCTGCCGCAGGTCGACTTCCCGACCATCCAGGTGCAGACGTTGTACCCGGGCGCCAGTCCCGAAGTCATGGCGCGCACGGTCACCGCACCGCTCGAACGCCAGTTCGGCCAGATGGCCGGCCTGACCCGCATGAGTTCCACCAGCGCCGCCGGCGTGTCGATGGTCACGCTGCAGTTTGCGCTGGGCGAGACACTCGACGTGGCCGAGCAGGAAGTGCAGGCCGCGATCAATGCCGGCGGTTCGCTGCTGCCGACCGACCTGCCGGCGCCGCCCGTCTACGCGAAAGTCAACCCGGCCGACGCGCCGGTGCTCACGCTCGCGATCACGTCCGACACGCTGCCGCTGACCGAAGTCCAGAACCTCGTCAACACGCGCCTGGCCCTGAAGATCAGCCAGGTCTCCGGCGTGGGCCAGGTGTCGCTGTCCGGCGGCCAGCGCCCCGCCGTGCGCATCCAGGCCGATACCGCCGCCCTCGCGTCGTATGGCCTGGGCCTCGACACGCTGCGCACCGCGATCACCGCCGCCAATGCCAACAGCGCCAAGGGCAGCTTCGACGGCCCGACGCGCTCGTACGCGATCAATGCCAACGACCAGCTGGTCACGGTGCCCGATTACCAGAACCTGATCGTCGCCTACCGCAACGGTGCGCCGGTCAAGCTGCTCGAGGTGGCCAAGGTTGTCGACAGCGCCGAGAACGTGCGCCTGGGCGCCTGGGCCAATATGAAGCCGGCCATCATCCTGAACGTGCAGCGCCAGCCGGGCGCGAACGTCATCGCCACGGTCGACGCAATCAAGGAACGCCTGCCGGAACTGCAGGCCGGCTTGCCCAGCGCGCTGCGCATGGATGTGCTGAGCGACCGCACCACCGGCATCCGCGCCTCGGTCAAGCACGTGCAGATCGAGCTGGTGCTGGCCGTGATCATGGTCGTGCTGGTGATCTTCGCGTTCCTGCACGACCTGCGCGCAACCGTGATTGCCAGCCTGGCCGTGCCAATCTCGCTGATCGGCAGCTTCGGCGTCATGTACCTGCTTGGCTACAGCCTGAACAACCTGTCGCTGATGGCGCTGACGATTGCCACCGGCTTTGTCGTCGACGATGCGATCGTCATGATCGAGAACATCGCGCGCTATATCGAAAAAGGCGAGGCCCCGATGGCCGCCGCGATCAAGGGCGCCACGCAGATCGGCTTCACGATCATTTCGCTGACCGTCTCGCTGATCGCCGTGCTGATTCCGCTGCTGTTCATGGGCGACGTGGTGGGGCGTCTGTTCCGCGAATTTGCCGTCACGCTGGCCATCACGATCCTGATCTCGGGCGTCGTCTCGCTCACGCTCGTGCCGATGATGGCCGGGCGCTGGCTGCGCAGCCACGAAAACGAAAAACCGGGCCGCTTCGCCGTCAAGTTCCAGGCGTTCTTTGACCGCGTGATTGCGCGCTACGACGTGATGCTGGGCTGGGTGCTGAAGCGCCAGGGCCTGACGCTGCTCGTCGCGCTGGCCACCGTGGTGCTGACCGCCGTCATGTGGACGATCATTCCGAAAGGCCTGTTCCCCACCCAGGACACCGGCCAGCTGCAGGCGCGCGTGCAGGCACGCCAGTCGATCTCGTACACCGACATGGCCAAGCTGCAGCAGGAAGCGGCGCGCCGCATCATGCAGGACGAGGCGGTCGAGTCGGTCGCGTCGTACGTCGGCGTCGACGCGGCCAACAACACGATGCTTCATACCGGCACCATGCTGATCAACCTGAAAGCCGATCGTGGCGACCAGGCCGAGACCATGGCGCGTCTGCGCGAGCGCGTGGCGAATGTGGCGGGCCTGCAGCTGTTCCTGCAGCCGACCCAGGATCTGACGATCGACGCCGAAAGCGGCCCGACCCAGTACCGTTTCTCGGTCGAAGGCGCCGACACTGATTTGGTCAATGAATGGGCGCGCAAGCTCACCACGAAAATCGGCACCTTGCCCGAGCTGCGCACGGCCGTCACCGATGCCGGTGCGACCGGCGCTGCCGCCTTCATCGACATCGACCGCGACACGGCCTCGCGCCTGTCGATCACGGCCGCGTCGATTGACGATGCGCTCTACAGCGCCTACGGCCAGCGCATCGTCTCGACCATCTTCACCGAGACCAACCAGTACCGCGTGATTCTCGAGGCGCAGAAGGACAAGGCGATGTCGATTGCCGCGCTGGGCCGGCTGCAACTGCGCACCGGCTCCGGCCAGTCGACGCCGTTGTCGGCAGTGGCCACGATCAGCGAACGCCAGGCGCCACTGCAGGTGATCCACGTGGCGCAGTACCCGGCGGCCACGGTCGGTTTCGATACGGCGGCCGGTGCCTCGCTGGGCGATGCGGTGGCCGCGATCCGCGCCGCTGCCGTCGATCTTGGCATGCCGGCGTCGGTCAGCATGACGTTCCTCGGCGCGTCCGGCGCCTACGAGTCGTCGCTGTCGAACCAGTTGTGGCTGATCATGGCGGCCGTTGTCTGCGTCTACATCGTGCTGGGCGTGCTGTATGAAAGTTATATCCACCCGCTGACCATCCTGTCGACGCTGCCGTCGGCCGGCGTGGGTGCGCTGCTGGCGCTGTGGGTCAGTGGCCAGGGCCTGGGCGTGATCGGCATCATCGGCATGATCCTGTTGATCGGCATCGTCAAGAAGAACGCGATCATGATGATCGACTTCGCGATCGAGGCCGAGCGCGAAGAAGGCAAGTCGCCGCTGGACGCGATCCGCCAGGCAGCCTTGCTGCGCTTCCGCCCGATCCTGATGACGACGCTGGCGGCGCTGTTCGCCGCCGTGCCACTGATGCTGGGCACAGGCGAGGGCGCCGAGCTGCGCCGCCCACTGGGCCTGGCGATGTTCGGTGGCCTGGTCCTGAGCCAGCTGCTGACGTTGTTTACGACGCCTGTCATCTACCTGGCGTTCGACCGTACCGCGCGCCGCCTGACCGGCAAGGCACCGCACAAGACCGAGGGGGCGGGCGCATGAACCTGTCGCGCCCCTTCGTCGAGCGGCCGATCGCCACGGTCCTGCTGACCATCGGCATCGCGCTGGCCGGCATCGCCGCCTACTTCGTGCTGCCGGTGGCGCCGCTGCCGCAGGTTGACTACCCGACCATTTCGGTGTCGGCGTCGCTGCCGGGCGCAAGTCCCGATACGATGGCCTCGAGCGTGGCCACGCCGCTGGAGCGGCGCCTTGGCGCGATTGCCGGCGTCAATGAGATGACGTCCAGCAGCGGCACCGGATCGACCCGGATCAACCTGCAGTTCGAACTGAATCGCCAGATCGATTCCGCCGCGCGCGAAGTGCAGGCGGCAATCAGCGCCTCGCGTGCCGACCTGCCGGCCACGCTGCGCAGCAATCCGACCTATCGCAAGGCCAATCCATCGGACGCGCCGGTGCTGATCCTGGCGCTGACCTCCAAGACCAAGGAACCGGCCGAGATTTTCGAATCGGTGTCGAACCTCGTGCAGCAGCGCCTGGCGCAGGTCAAGGGCGTGGGCGAAGTCGAAATCGGCGGCGGCTCGCTGCCGGCCGTGCGCGTCGAGCTGGTGCCGTATTCGCTGAACCGCTATGGCGTGTCGGCCGAGGACGTGCGCGCCGCAATCCAGGCCACCAATCCGAACCGCCCCAAGGGCGAGATCGACGGCAACGGCAACCGCCTGCAGATCTATTCGCAGCCGGCCGGCGGCGATGGCCGCAGCGCCGCCGATTACAAGGATCTCGTGGTCGCGTGGCGCAATGGCGCCGCCGTGCGCCTGTCCGACGTCGCCACCGTGTTCGACGGCCCGGAAAACATCTACACACTGGGCCTGTTCAACGGCCGGCCCGCCGTCATCGTGCTGGTCACGCGCCAGCCTGACGCGAACGTCATCGAAACCGTCGACGGCATCCGCGACCTGCTGCCGTCGCTGCAGGCGCAGCTGCCGGGCGACATCCAGCTGGCGATTGCATCGGACCGCACGAATTCAATTCGCGCCTCGCTGCACGAGATCGAATTCACGCTTGTGCTGTCGATCGTGCTGGTCGTAGCGGTGGTCAGCGTGTTCCTGCGCAGCCTGCGCGCGACCGTGATTCCCGCGGTGGCCACGGTGGTCTCGCTGCTGGGCACCTTCGGCGTCATGTATGCGCTGGGCTTTTCGCTCAACAACCTGTCGCTGATGGCGCTGACGGTGGCCGCCGGCTTTGTCGTCGACGATGCCATCGTGGTGCTGGAAAATACGGCGCGCCATATCGAGAACGGCATGGACCGCATGGCCGCGGCATTGCTGGGCGCGCGCGAAGTGGGCTTCACGGTGCTGTCGATTTCGCTGTCGCTGGTGGCCGTGTTCATCCCGCTACTGTTCATGGGCGGGCAGGTGGGGCGCCTGTTCCGCGAATTTGCCGTGACGCTGTCGGCGGCGGTCATGATTTCGCTCGTGATCTCGCTGACCACCACGCCGATGATGTGCGCCTGGCTGCTGCGTCCCGAAGACAAGGACAAGAAGCCGGGACGCCTTGCGCGCTGGTCCGAAGGCGGCTTCGCCCGCGTGCTGCGCGTCTACGAGCATGCGCTCGACTGGGCGCTGGCCAGCAAGGTGCTGGTCATGATCATCCTGCTGTTTACGGTCGGCCTGAACATCTACCTGTTCACCAATGCGCCGAAGGGCTTCTTCCCGCAGCAGGATTCGGGCCAGATGAATGGCGGCATCCGCGCCGACCAGAGCATCTCGTCGCAGGCCATGCAGAAGAAGATTTACCAGCTGGTCGAGATCATCCGCAAGGATCCGGCGGTTGAAACAGTCGTCGCGTTCACCGGCGGCGGGCGCGCCGGTGGCGGCTTCATGTTCGTCAACCTGAAACCCGTGAGCGAGCGCGATGTCGCGGCGCAGGCCGTGATCGCGCGCCTGCGTCCGCAACTGGCCAAGGTCACGGGCATCTCGATCTTCCTCAACCCGGTGCAGGACTTGCGCATGGGCGGGCGTTCGAGCAATTCGACCTACCAGTACACGCTCAAGAGCGACAACGCGGAAGACCTCAAGCAGTGGGCGGCCAAACTGGCCGAGGCGATGAAGGCGCAACCGGCGCTGGTCGACGTCGACACCGACCAGGCCGAAAACGGCGTGGAAACCTATGTCACGATCGACAAGGAGAGTGCGGCGCGCATGGGCATCACCACGCGCGACGTGACCAATGCGCTGTACAACGCCTTTGGTCAGCGCCAGGTGGCGAACATCTACGATGAGCTGAACCAGTACCACGTCGTGATGGGCGTGGCGCAGAAGTACGCGCAGTCACCCGAGGCGCTGAAAGACGTGTACGTGCCGGCGCGGGCCGCTGGCGGGAGCCAGAACGTGGTCTCTTCCAGCACCGGTACGGCAGCTGCCGCCGGCGCTGCGGGCGCGGCGACATCGGCGACAGCGAGCCTGACGGCGGCGCGCGATCCGTCCGGTGGCCAGGCGCTGGCCGACAGCGCCGCGACGATGGTGCCGTTGTCGGCCATCGCCCGCTTCGCCGAAAGCGCGACCGCCACCTCGGTCAGCCACCAGGATGGCGAACTGGCCACCACGGTGTCGTACAACCTGAACGAAGGCTTCACGCTGACCGACGGCGAAGCCGCCGTGCGACAGGCCGAAGCCGACATCGGCATGCCGATCAATGTGCGCGGCAGCTTCCAGGGCACCGCCGCAGCGGCGCAGGCATCGAGCCAGGAGCAGCCGCTGCTGATCCTGGCCGCCATCGTTGTCATCTATATCGTGCTCGGCATCCTGTACGAAAGCCTGATCCATCCGATCACCGTGCTCTCGACCTTGCCGTCGGCCGGTGTGGGCGCCGTGCTGGCGCTATTGATGTTCAAGATGGAGTTCTCGATCATCGCGCTGATCGGCGTGTTCCTCTTGATCGGCATCGTGAAGAAGAACGCGATCCTGATCATCGACTTCGCGCTGGAGGCCGAGCGTGCGCGCGGTCTCACCGCAATGGAAGCGGTGCGCGAGGCCTGCATGCTGCGCTTCCGCCCGATCCTGATGACGACGCTGGCCGCCGCGCTGGGCGCGCTGCCGCTGGCGATCGGCTTCGGCGAAGGCTCCGAACTGCGCCGTCCGCTGGGCATCGCCATCATCGGCGGCCTGGTCGCGAGCCAGCTCCTGACACTGCTTACCACGCCGGTCGTGTATGTCCTGCTCGACAAGCTGCGCACCCGCAAACCCGATGAACACGCGTTGACCCGCCACCCGCACGACGTCGATCCGACGCCGGGTGCCGGCCCATCGCTCGCCAAACCATGATGCCCATGCAAATCTCTACCTCCCTGCACCTGACCCTCCTCGCCATGGCTCTCGGCCTTGGCGGCTGCGCCGTCGGCCCGGCGTACCAACGGCCTGCGGCGCTGCCAGCCGGCCCGGTGCCGGAATCGTACAAGGGCGTCAACGCGCCCTTGCCGGGCTGGGCGCCGGCAGCACCCGCCGACGCGCTCGAGCGCGGTCCCTGGTGGCAGCTGTTCAACGACCCGGAACTCGATCGCCTCAGCCGCCAGGTGGAAGCCGCCAACCAGAACATCGCCGTCGCCGTGGCCAACTACGCGCAGGCGCGTGCCATTGTCGCGCAGCAGCGCGCATCGCTGTTCCCGGTGGTGTCGCTTGGCGCCGGCGGTGACCGTGCCGGCGGCGGTAGTAGCGGCAGCAGCGGCGACACCAACCGCGGCGCCGCCAGCGCCTACCGCCTGCAGATCGGCGCAAGCTGGGAGCCGGATGTGTTCGGCCGCCTGCGCACGGCGGTCGGTGCGGCCGAAGCCAGCGCCCAGGCCAGCGCCGCCGACCTGGCCAGCGTGCGCCTTGCGGCCCTTGGCGAGCTGGCGATCAACTATTTCTCGCTGCGCCAGACGGATGCCCAGATCGGGATGCTCGCGTCCACCATCGAGGGCTACGAACGCGTGCTGCAGATTACGTCGAACCGCTTTGCAGCGGGCGTCTCGGCGCGCTCGGATGTGCTGCAGGCGCAGACGCAGCTGGCCACGGCGCGCAGCGACGCGCTTGGCCTTGCGCGCTCGCGCGCCGAGCTCGAACATGCGATTGCGGTGCTGGTCGGCCAGAGTCCGTCGAGCTTTGCGCTGGCCAGCACGCCATGGCAGGTCGTGGTGCCGGCCGTCCCGGTCGGCGTGCCGTCCACACTGCTGCAGCGCCGGCCCGACATCGCCGCCGCCGAACGCAATGTGGCCGTGGCCAATGCCGACATCGGCATCGCGCGCTCGGCCTACTTCCCGACTTTCGGGCTGTCGGCTTCGTACGGCAACAACACGAGTCGCGTGGGCGACCTGTTCTCGCTGTCGAACGCGGCCTGGTCGTTCGGCCTGTCGGCGGCGCAGACGCTGTTCAATGCCGGCGCCACGCGCGCCAGCGTGGAAGGCGCCGAAGCGCGCCACCAGGCCACCGTGGCCAGCTACCGCCAGGTGGTCCTGACGGCGTTTGCCGATGTCGAGAACGGCCTGGCCGCCACCCGCGTGCTCGAGCAGCAGCAGCAGTTGCGCGTCGAAGCCGCCGAAGCAGCCGGGCTGGTCGAAGAGCAGATCCTGAACCGCTACAAGTCGGGGCAGGTGAGCTATACCGAGGTGGTGCAGGCGCAGGTCACGGCGCTCAATGCGCGGCGCCAGCTGGTGCAGGTGCAGGCTGACCGCCAGACGACGGCGGTGGCGCTGATCCAGGCGCTGGGCGGTGGCTGGACCGACGGAGAGGTGAACAACGCGCCGGCGATTGTCAATTGAGTCGCGTCAGGGCTTACAATGACGCATCCGAGGCCCGACCGACTTTATGAAAAAATGGATTGACCGTATGCTGGGCGCCGACAAGACGCCAGCCGTGGCCGCGAGCGAAGCGCCGGCCAGTGAGCCTGCGCCCGACCTGGCCGAGCAGGTCGACGGTGCCTATTACCGCTGGCTGACCGCCAAGGCCGGCTATGAAGCCACGCCCGACGTCGAAGAACACCTGCTGGATTTGGTGCGCACGCTGGCGCTCGATCCGGGCGCGGCCAGCGGTCTGGTGCCCCGCATCCCCGAACTGATCCCGGAACTGCTGCGCGACCTGGCCGACGACGCCGTATCGCAGGGGGCGCTGGCGCGCTCGGTCGAACGCGACACGGTGCTGGTGGCCGAAGTGATCCGCGAAGCCAACAGCGCGTATTACCGCCCGCTGCAGCCGATCAAGTCGCTCGATGCCGCACTGTTGATGCTCGGCCAGAACGGCCTGCGCATGTTGCTGGCGCGCATCGCGTTCCGCCCGCTGCTGCGCATGGCCGACACCGGCTTTGCGCGCCAGGCGGCGCCGCTCGTCTGGCATCAGGCCGAAAAGTGCGCGCTGGCGTCGAGCCTGATGGCGCCGGGCATGGCTGCCGGCGTGTTCGAAGCGTACCTGGCGGGCCTGATGCAGAACCTGGGCTTGCTGGTGGCCTTCCGCCTGGCCGAGCGCGCGGCCGAAGCGGGCAAGATTCCCGGCTCGAGCGAGTTCGGTGCACGGCTGTTCGCCGTCAGCCGCGGTCTGTCGGCGTCGATTGCGGCGCACTGGGAGTTCCCGCCGGACGTCGTGAACGCCATCGCCAGCGCCGGCACGCCGGCCGCATCGGCGCTGGCCCGCGCGCTCGAGCGGGGCGACCAGATCGCCAAGCTGCGCGTGCTGATCGATGCCCACGTCGTCGCGGAGGACGACAACCTCGTTGCCGATGGCCTGAACAGCTTCGAACGGCGCTGCCTGGGCAAGCTGTCCGACGCCAAAGGCTAGCTCAGGGCGCCGGACAGATCCGGTTGCGTCCACCTTGCTTGGCCGTGTAGAGCATTGCATCGGCCTGCACGAACAGTTCGTTTTCGCTGCGCTGCGCGGGAAACGCCGCCAGCCCGCCGCTGAACGAAAAGCGCCGCTCGTCGCCCGGCGCGACCTGGAACGCGATGGCGCCGAACGATGCGCGCAGCGCGTCCAGGCGCGCCCACGCCTGCGCCGGCGTGCAATCCCAGAACACCACCACGAATTCTTCGCCACCGAAGCGGCTGAGCAGATCGCGCTCGTCCATTTGCGGCGCCAGGCACAGGCATAAGCGCTTGATGACGATATCGCCGAAATGGTGGCCCCAGGTGTCGTTGATGGTCTTGAACTTGTCGATGTCGATGACGCCGAAGGCCAGTGGCTTGTCTTCCAGCGTGGCCTGGCGGATCAGGTCCTGTGTTTTACGCCGCAGCCCGACCTTGTTGAGCAGCCCCGTTGCGCGGTCCTTGCCGATCAGATCCTTGTTGATCCGGATCTTGGCCGCGCGGTTGGCCAGTTGCGCTTCGAGCATGCCCGAGCCGGTGTCGGGCAGGACTGCATCGAAGCCATCGCCCAGTGCGCGCCGGGCCAGCGCGTCGTCCGGGCGGCGCTGCAGCAACACGATTTCGCGCACCGGATCGGCCTCGATATTCTTTTGCATCACGCGCGCCAGGGCGTCCACCCGCAGGTAGTCGCTGTCGGGGATCAAGACCAGGTCGGGCTGCAGTTCCTTGACCCGCAGGTGCAGCGTCGATGGCTCGGCGTGATAACTGACGTCGATGCGCTGGTCGCGCAGCGCCGCGTCATTCAGGCTGCCCGGTACGCCGAGCGTGACCAGGGTGACGGCGTCGCCGCGCTTGCGCTGCACGAACAGGTTGAACAGCTTGTCGACCAGCACATCGTTGGCGATCGGCTTTTCGGCATACGCCAGGCAATGGCTGTCGACCAGCCGCTGCTGCAGCAGGAAGCGGCTGCCCTGGCGGCTCGATTGCAGGTAGACGTAACTGTGACCGGGCGGCAGGCGCGCCAGCAGTTCACCCAGCATCAGCGTCTTGCGCGCATCCTGCAGGTCGGCCTGCATATTGTGCAGGGCGTCGAGATCGATCACAAACAGGCTGGTGCCGCGATCGGCCTCGATGGCCGCGACATACTGCGCCAGCTCGCTGAAGAAGCGGATATCGAAATCGTATTTGTGCGAGTGCAGCAGCAACTCTGCCCGGTTGTCCTTGATGAAGAAACTCTGGCACAGGTACAGAACAGTATGTCGGTACAGTGGCGCCTCGCTTGTCATGTTTGCATGCCTTCCCTGGATGCCTGTCTTGCAAAACGACAATATTACATCCTGCCAGAGCAATGTGACGCAGTGTTGACGCGACCGGTGCGGCGGTCGCTTCGCCATAAATCGCCACGGCCGGGATACAACGGCGATATACTCCCGCATTGCTTTTTTCATCCAGGGTGTTGTCTTGTTCAAATCGATTTTCCTGCCTGTCGCCCTCCTGGGCGCCGCGACCGCCGCCTTCGCCGACGAAGGCCAGTGGCAACCGCACCAGCTGCCGCAGCTCTCGTCCGAACTCAAGCGCATCGGCATCACGATGCCGGCCGCGAAGCTGGCCGACCTGAGCAAGCATCCGATGAGCGCCATGGTGTCGCTCGGCGGCTGCTCGGCCTCGTTCGTGTCGCCCGATGGCCTGGTGGTCACGAACCACCACTGCGCCTACGGTGCGATCCAGCGCAATTCGACGCCAGAGCAGAACTACATCGTCAATGGCTTTTTGGCCAGGACCCGCGCCGAAGAACTGCCGGGCGGCCCGAGCACGCTGATCTACGTGACCGAAAAGGTCGAGAACGTCACCAAGCGCGTCCTGGATGGCCTGAGCCCCACGCTGTCGGGCAGCGAGCGCCATGCGCTGGTCGCCGCGCGCGTGAAGGCCCTGATCGCCGAGTGCGAAACCGACAAATCGACGCGCTGCTCGGTGCCGGCGTTTCACCGCGGCCTGGAGTACTACCGCATCAGGCAGCTGATGATCCGCGACGTGCGCCTGGTGCACGCGCCGTCCGACCGCATCGGCAACTTCGGCGGCGACATCGACAACTACGAGTGGCCGCGCCAGACGGGCGATTACTCGTTCCTGCGCGCCTACGTCGGCAAGGACGGCCGCCCGGCCGACCCGTCGCCGGACAACGTGCCATACCGCTCGAAGGACTTCCTGGTGGTGTCGGCCGAAGGCCTGAAGAACGGCGATCCGATCCTGCTGGCCGGCTATCCGGGCCGCACCAGCCGCTACAAGCTGCCAAGCGAGATCCGCTTCGCACGCGACGTCGATTTCCCGGCCAAGGCAGCCACGATCACGGCCGACCTGGCGACCATCGCCGCCGCAACCAAGGGCAATCCGGCCTGGGACGTGCGCTATGCGAGCGTGGCCAAGAGCCTGAACAACGTGCTGAAAAAGACGCAGGGCCTGATGGACGGCTTCGCGCGCAAGGACATCGCCGCCATCAAGGACGTGCAGGACGCCGAGTTCCGCACCTGGCAGCAACGCCACGCCGGCGCCAACAAGAACCTGCTGACCGAACTGGACGCCGTGATCGCCCGCGACATGGCGCTGCAACGCCAGGAAGCCGCCTGGAACGAAGCGACCCACAGCGACCTGCTCAAGAGCGCGCGCACGCTGTATCGCCTGGCCCTCGAGCGCCAGAAGCCCGACGCAGAGCGCGAAGGCGGCTACCAGGAACGCGACCTGTCGTTCATCAAGGCGCGTTTGACGCGGCTCGAGCAATCGTTCGTGCCAGCGGTGGACGAAGCGCGCTACAAGGCCGCGTTGGCCCGCTACGCCCGCATTGATGGCGCCGTGCGCCCGCAGGGCCTCGACGCACTGCTGCCGACCGAAGCGGCGCTGCCGGCGATGTACCGCAGCAGCGAGCTGGCCGACACCGCAAAGCGCCTGGCCTGGATCGGCAAGGATCCGCAGGCGTTCCGCGCCTCGAACGACCCGTTCATCGCACTGGCCGTGCGCCTGCACGACGCCGGCATGGCGCTGGAAAACGGGCGCAACGAGATCGACGGCAACCTGGAACGCGTGATCCCGCAATACATGGCGGCCGTGATCGCATTCAAGACGTCGCAGGGCAAGCCGGTCTACCCGGACGCCAACTCGACGCTGCGCGTGACCTATGGCACGGTATCGCCGTACGCGCCGCGCGACGGCCTGCTGAAAGGGCCGTTCACGACCGTCGAAGGCATTCTTGAGAAAGAAACCGACAAGGACCCGTTCATCGTGCCGGCCGCGCTCAAGGAAGCGATCCAGGGCAAGCGCTACGGCGTGTTCAAGGACAAGGCGCTGGGCACCGTGCCGGTCAACTTCCTGTCGAGCGCCGACACCACGGGCGGCAATTCGGGTTCGGCCGTGATGAACGGGCGGGGCGAGCTGGTGGGCCTGAACTTCGATTCGACCTATGAATCGATCACCAAGGACTGGTACTTCGACACCGCCATCACGCGCGCGATCCACGTGGATATCCGCTACATGCTGTGGGTAATGAAAGAGGTCGATCATGCCGACAACCTGCTCAAGGAAATGACGATCAAGTATCCGAAGAAGTAGGACGGGTACATCCACGCATGAACGAACCCCTTGTCCTCGCCGGCCTGACGACGTCGCCACTCGAACTGATTTCGTTCCTGCTGGCCGTCGTCACGGTCGTGCTCAACATCCGCCAGAAGCACTGGGCCTGGCTGTTCTCGATCGCGTCGTCGGCCACCTACGCGGTGGTGTTCTTCGAGGCGCGGCTGTACGGCGACATGGGGCTGCAGTTCGTGTTCATCGGCGCGTCGATCTGGGGCTGGAGCATGTGGCTGCGCGGCGCCGGCAATGCGCCGCTGGTCGTCACGCGCCTCAAACCCGGCGCGCGCGCCTGGGTGCTCGTCGCGTGGGTCGCCGGCTTCGTGCTGCTCTCGACCTTCCTCGATCATTTCACCGACACCGATGTGCCGCACGCCGATGGCTTCCTGACCGCCGGCAGCCTGCTGGGACAACTGCTCCTGGCGCGCAAGAAGCTCGAGAACTGGCACATCTGGATCGCCGTCGACATCCTGTATGTCGGCCTATATGTCTACAAGGGCCTGATGCTCACGGCCGTGCTGTATGGCGTGTTCGTGCTGCTGGCCATGGCCGGCCTGCGCGCCTGGGCCGCGCATGTGGAGAAGCGGGCATGACCATGCCCGTTGCCGGTGTGGCCAGGATTGCGATCCTGGGCGCCGAATCGTCAGGCAAGTCCACGCTGTCCGAAGCGCTGGCGCGGCGCTACGACACGGTCTGGGTGCCCGAGTACCTGCGCGAATTCGTCGACGTGCACGCCCGCGTGCCGCGCGAGGAAGACCAGTTCGGCATCGCGCGCACGCAACTGGCGCGCGAGGATGCGGCGGCCCGCATCGCGCGGCGCTACCTGTTCTGCGACACGACGGCCCTGATGACGGCGTTGTACAGCCAGGTGTACTGGGACCGGGTGGATGCCCAACTGGCTCAGCTCGCCGCGCGTCACGCCTATGCCGTCACGCTGGTCACCGCACCCGACGGTCCTTGGGAGCCGGACGGCCTGCAGCGCGAATCGGAAGCGGTGCGCCAGATGGTGCACCGGATGCTCCTCGAAACACTGGCCAGGCGCGGCATCGCGTACACCCTACTGGCAGGCGAGCTGCCGCAGCGCATGGTGCAGGTAGAACAGCTGCTTGCGGCGCCCGATTGATCTACCTCAAGCGTACGACTTAAACTGCGCCGATATGCCAGAGACAAGGCCGATCGGCAGTAAATAGTTTGTCCAGGCCGACTATTTGTTTCTTTGTGGCATTACAATATGCCACTTTCTGAACACGGGGCGGGACGCGATGAAAAATTGGATTGGTCGCTTGCTGGGCGGCGCGGAGAAGGAAACCGTCGCGCCCGCAGCCGTCGGCGCAGCGCTGACGGGCGAAGACAGTCAGGCCATGGCGACTGAGGTCCACGCCACCTATTATCGCTGGCTGACGGCCAGCAGCCGCTGCGCGGCGTCACCCGAACAGGAGGCCCAGATCCTGGACGAAGTGCGCTCGCTCGCCGCCGATCCTGTCTGTGCCTCCGGCCTCGTGCCACGTATCCCCGAACTGATTTCGCAGCTCCTGACCGCGCTATCGGACGAGAATATCTCGACGGGCGCGCTGTCCGCTCAGGTGGGGCGCGACCTGGTGCTGGTCGCCGAAGTCATCCGCGAAGCGAACAGTGCCTATTACCGACCCGTGACGCCCATCGAAACGCTTGAAGGCGCCGTCACGATGCTCGGCCTGAACGGCTTGCGCATGCTGCTCGCGCGCATCGCGTTTCGTCCGCTGCTGCGCGTGACGACGCAGGGCGTTGCGCGCAAGGTGGCGCCCGTCGTCTGGAAGCATGCCGAACGCTGCGCATTCGCCGCCAGCGTCATGGCGCCGGGATTGTCCGCCGGCGTGTTCGAGTCCTATCTGGCGGGCCTGATGCACAACCTGGGATTGCAGGTGGCGTTCCAGATCGCCGACCGCGTCTGCGAAGGCAAAGTGCCGGGCTCCGGCGAATTTGGCATTGCGTTCTTTGTCGCCAGCCGCGAGCTGTCGGCGGTGATCGCCAGCCACTGGGATTTCCCGCCGGATGTCGTCAAGGCGATCGCGCATGCACATGAGCCGGAAGGCTCGAATCCGGCCAGGGCGCTGGCGCTTGGTGACAGGATCGCCACGTTGCGCCTGCTGCTGGATGCTGGTGTGATCAATGACGATGATCCGCTCGTGATGCAGGGGCTGAACGGGTTTGAGCGGCGGTGTCTGGGCAAGTTGGAGGAGTTGTCGGATTAAGTCCTGAGTGCATCCAGGCGTGCAGCAGGAGGGTGCGGCGTCCCGTTCGAGTCTTTCGTCGTCCAAACCAGAACGCCGTGCGACATCCCGGTAGAATTGCGTCCCGTGACCGGACAGATATGAGGCGCGAAACCCCCACGCCCTCCTGATTTTTCTGGCTGACCAACAGATCGGGCAATAGTCGGCACCTTGGTATCTCGCGTGCATGGACAGTCACAAAGATATGCTCAGCAGGACCCTAATGGACGCGCTTATCATATTATTCAAAATGATAAGCGTAGAAAGCCGGGATAGTTCAAGAGTCCACGTCGCGACCGCATCCTGATGTGCCTAAGCGTCGACCCGTCCGCCACTGGTAGGAACCACAGTCACAACAGCAACTGTAGTCCACTACCGGCTTCAATCAAAAATCAATCTGCGCCGACACCCTGAACGTCCGCGGCGCCCCCGGCAGCAAATACCCACCCAGCGACTGCGTCACATCGCGCCAGTAGAACTTGTCGAACGCATTGTCCATCCGCGCCCGGATGATCGTGTTCAAACCACCCGCGCGCAGCAGGTACGACGCGCCGAACCCGGCCACGTGGTACCCCGGCACCTTGACCCGGTTGGCCGGATCGAACACCTTGTTGCCCGAATACTGCCACTGCGCGTCCAGCTTGAGTCCCGCCACCTGCGGCACCGCGTACTCGACCCACGCAGCCGTGCGCAGTTCCGGCACATTGGTCACGCGCTTGCCTTCGGTGCTGGCGTCGCCCGTGTCCTTCTGGTCCGTATCGAGCGCCATCAGCGACAGGTTGTAGTTCAGGCCGGGCAGGGCGCGGCCCTGCGCCGACAGTTCGATGCCGCGGTGCGTCTGCTCGCCGGCGCGCACGAAGACGTTGGCGGCGTTCGTGTACTCGAGGCCCTGGGTGATTTCGAATACGGCGCCCGACAGCGCCAGCTGCTCGTTCACATTGCGCTTGACGCCGAACTCGAACTGCTTCGAGCGGCTTGGCGAAAGCACCGTGTTCTGGTTGACCGTCTCCATCGGTGCGATGCCGCCGTATTGCAGTCCGTGGCTGATCGAGCCGTACACGCGCCAGTCCGGTGCCGGCGCGTACACCAGCGCCACGTTCGGCAGCGCGAACGAGTCTTTTGACTTCACGCGCGCCTGATCGATTTCTTCCAGCGCATCAAGCTTGAGCTGGACATAGCGCACGCCGGCATGCAGCGTCCAGGCTGGCGCCAGGGTCACGACATCCTGCACGAACAGCGAACGCTCTTCGGTTGCGCGGCGTTCCATCACCGGCCCGGTGACGCGGCTGCTGTCCACCGGCGGCACGATCTGGTTTTGCCAGATATTGCTTGAGCCGACGTAGTCGTAGACGTATTCGCCGAAGCTGTCGTGGCGTTCGGCGTACGCGATGCCGAGCGTCAGCGCGTGGCGCACGGCGCCCGTGTCGAAGCGACCCTGCAGCATCGCTTGCGCGCCCCATGGCGTCTTGCGCTCGCCGGTGCTCTGGAAGTCGTAGACGTCGTAGTCACCGTTCGAGCAGTAGCCCGGATAGTAGCCGTCGCCCTCATTGCTGCAACCGTAGGGGAAAGCGGTGAAGTCATCGCGCTTGAACCAGTGCTTGTTGGCGTTGACGGTTGCGGTCCAGCGGTCGCTGATGCGGTACTCGAAGCGCAGGCCCAGATTGCTGCTGTCCGTGTCGACGGGGCGCGTCCATGGCTGGTCGTTGAGCAGCGTTTTTGCGGAGATCCCGGTGGGCAGGGTTTCATTGCGCAGCAACTGGTAGCCGGGGGCGGTGACCTGCTCCTTGTGCTGGTGGTCGACGTCGATCTGGAACAGCGCATCCGGCGACATCTGCCAGTCGAAAGCGGCCGAGATGAACTGGCGTTTGCCGTCGGCGCCGCGCACGTACGATTTCAGGTCTTCGGCGGCAGCATTGATGCGGTAGCCGAAACGGCGGTCGGCGAAGCGGCCGCCCAGGTCGACCGCGCCGTACACGGTGCCGCGTTCGCGCACTTCGACCGTGGCCGAACGCAGCGGCGCATTGGTCGGGCGCTTGGTGACGAAGTTGAGCATGCCGCCGGGTGCTGCAACGCCGGCTTGCAGACCGGCCAGGCCGCGCAGGATTTCGATGCGCTCCTTGTTCTCGAGCGGGATCTGCGTGTCGCCCGAAATGGCGATCATGTCCTTGCGGTAGCTGGTCGCGTTGTCGAGCGTGAAGCCGCGCACCGAGAACTGTTCGGCGTAGCCGATGGCGTTGTAGGCGTCGCCGATCGAGGCGTCGTAGCGGCTCGCATCGGTGACGCTGCGGATCGACAGGTCCTGCATCTGGCCCTGGCCGATCGAGGTAATCGATGCTGGCGCGTCGAGCAGCTGCGTTTCGGCGAAACCGCCGACGCTGGCGCGGTCGAGCGCGATCCATTTGCTGCTGGTGACGACGACCGAGGGGATGGTGTCCTGTGCGACTGCGGCAGGCGTGACAACGAAGGCCTGCAGGATGGCGCAGGCAAGAACGGGGTGCTTCAGAGTGAAGGTCATGGTGTGCTCGTGTTTGCGCGCCACAGAGGCGCGCCGCTTTGAAATCAAGCCGGAGCCAACGTGGGGGAAGGGCAAACGAACGGGAGGGCTGCTTTGCGCTTTCCTTCGCTGGCATTATCCAGATCAGGTACGAAGGGTATGTCTCACCCGGAACAACGTTCCAGGACCCCTAGCGAAGGCGCGAGTGTAGCACGACGCTTGATGGCCGTGGTGAATCTGGCAAGCGTCGTGGTGGGGTCAGGCTTGTGCGATGGTGGGCGCTCTGGCAGCGGCAGCGGTCGTGGCGACCGGCGCCATATAGTGCAGCAGCGTGCCGCGCGCCGCCTCGCCGATCGCGCGCCACTGCTCGCGGCGTTGGGCGGCGCGCTTGCGGTGCTTCGATGGCATGTCGGCCAGTGGCTTGAGGTAGAACGGCAGCGTGATCTGGTAGTGGCGCGCATCGTATTCGGCGCCGCCGAGAATGCGCCAGAAACCGTCATAGCCGCTTTCGAATGCCGCGTGCTGGTCTGCGTGATACGCCGGGTGGGCGGTGGCGCGCAGCGCGAGCACGCGCTCGATGCCCAGCGCCTGCGCCGCGCCCTGCAAGGCGGCGAACGCGAAGAAGCTGGGTGAATTATTCGGGAACGCGCGTTCGAAGGCATCGAAGGCCGGCCCGGCGTCGCGCCACAGGCCGGCGTTGTGGGTCACCAGCGGCGCGCCGTCGGTCCAGGTCCAGGACAGGCGGTGCAGGACCGCGCCATTCGCGAGCAGCATCAAGGTCAGCCCGCCCTGCGGATCGTCACGCTGCGCCGCGCGCAACTGCAGCGCGAAGTGGCCATGTTCGCCATCCTGCTGCCACAGGACCAGGCCGGCGTCGCCATGCACCGCATCGCGGTACGCCCGGTTGAAGGTCGTGTCCTCGAAGCGGACGTGGGCATTCAGGGACTGGCGCTCGCGCCAATGGCGCAAGGCGTGCCAGCGTTGGGTCAATCGCGCGAAGATCATCGAGCGCTCCATTGGGCAGAAAGTGGCGGGCGAACTTTATTAAATTAGTTCCTAAGTGCAATTATGTTCCCGATTGCCAACGTGCGCTTGGAGAAAGTGTAATGATTCGTCAGGAACCAACAGGATTGGGGCCAGTGGCCCTGTTGACAGGGTTCGGCCCACGGTGGGATGTTGCTCAATAGCGACAATCGGGCGATGCCTGTGGCGCGCCCGGCTTGTCGCGTCACATTGATCGCCCCGAATGCGGGGGCGCGATCCGGAGCAGGTCATAATGGCGGCACTTATTTATCAGCACGAAAGAACATCCATGACGCACAACCAGCCGCCGGAAGCCGCCCTCGCGCAGGGCCCTGTGACCGGGAACGAACCGGTCGACGACAGCGTGTCAGCAGCACGCACCGCTGCGGACATGGCGCAGACCCGCAGCATGCACCGCACGGCCTCCAGTCGCGTCGGCGGCCAGGGGGCGCGCGCTGCGACCGCCAAGACGGCCAAGGACAAGGACAGCACGGGCAGTCCTCAACGGCCCAACGCCAGCCAGGTCTCGGCATGGAAGAAAGCAAACAAGGCATCGATTGCCGAAACGGCGAAGCATTTCAATCTGCCGCCAACGATCGCCAAACGGTGGTGTGCAGTTGCCTGATATCGAAGGCCGCCTGCTTGACCGGCGTACCGTGCTTCCCGGCCGTGCTGTTCGGTTTACCATGAATTTTCTCCATCAACAGGAAAACAATCATGGCGCATCCCTACGAACTGTTTTACTGGCCGTCGATCCAGGGCCGCGGCGAATTCGTGCGCCTGGCGCTGGAGGAAGCGGGCGTCGACTATGTTGACGTGGCGCGCGGTAATGGCGGCGTCGATCAATTGATGGCCGCGCTCGAAGTCGGCGACCATCCCGCCTTCGCTCCGCCATTCCTGAAGGCCGGCGAACAGACCATCGGCCAGGTGGCCAACATCCTGCTGTACCTGGGCGAACAGCATGACCTGGCGCCGCGCACCGAACCTGGCCGGCTCTGGGTGCACCAGCTGCAACTGACGATCGCCGACCTGGTCACCGAGACGCACGACACGCATCACCCGATCGCCTCGATGCTGTACTACGAAGACCAGAAAGCCGAGGCAGAGCGCCGCGCGGCCGATTTCGTGAAGACGCGCATCCCCAAGTTCATGGGCTATTTTGCGCGGCTGCTCGTCCATCCCGAACCGCGCGACTACCTGCTGGGCGAGCACGTGAGCTACGCCGACCTGTCGCTGTTCCAGGTCATCGAGGGCTTGCGCTATGCATTCCCCAACGCGATGAAGAAGGTCGAAGCAGAGCATCCCCAGCTCACGGCCCTGCGCGACCGCGTGGCGGCGCGGCCGAAGATCGCGGCCTACCTGGCATCGCCGCGCCGTATTCCATTCAACCAGGATGGCATCTTCCGCCACTATCCCGAGCTGGACGCGTAAGCAGGTCAGTGCAGCGCGGCCGGCGCGGCGGTCATGCCTTTTACAGGCACGCTGTCGCGGCGATCGAGCCAGCCGGCCAGTGTCGTGAGCAGCAGGGCGCCCACGACCACCAGCGCGCCGATCCACGGCGTGGCCATCAGGCCGAGGTGCGCGACGATCAGACCACCACCCCAGGCGCCCAGCGCGATGCCGACATTGAAGGCGGCGATGTTCAGGCCCGACGCCACATCGACCGCCTGCGGCGCATCGCGTTCGGCGCGCCGCACCACATACACCTGCAGGCCCGGCACGTTGCCGAAGGCGACCGCGCCCCAGGCCAGGACCGTGATCAGCACCAGCGGTTTGCTCGGGGCCGTGAAGGTCAGCACCAGCAGCACGAGGGCCAGCAGCGCGAACACGATCTGCAGCGCGCGCACCGGCCCGAGACGATCGGCCAGCTTGCCGCCCCAGATATTCCCGGCCGCGACCGACACGCCATACACCAGCATGACCAGGCTCACGGTCGACGCCGCGAAGCCGGACACTTGCTGCAGGATCGGCGCCAGGTACGTGAAGGCGATGAAGCTGCCGCCGTAGCCGAGCGTCGTGATCGCATACACGAGCAGCAGGCGCGGCTTCCTCAGCACCGCCAGTTGCGTCAACAGCGGCGCCGGCTTGCTGCCGGCGATATCGGACGGCACCAGGATGGCGCTGCCGATAACGGCGATCACGCCCAGCAGCGACATCGCAAGGAACGTCGCCTGCCAGCCGAAGTGCTGGCCGATGAAGGTCCCGAGCGGCACGCCGGTGACCAGTGCCACGGTCAGGCCGGTGAACATCAACGCGATCGCGCTGGCCGCTTTTTCCTTCGGCACCAGGCTGGTGGCGATGGTCGAGCCGATCGAGAAGAACACGCCGTGCGCCAGGCCAGTGAGCACGCGCGCGGCCATCAGCGCCGTGTAGTCCGGGGCCATCCAGGCCACCAGGTTCCCGATCGTAAACAACACCATCAGGCCAAGCAGCAGCTGCTTGCGCGGGACGCGGCCCGTCATGGCAGTGAGCAGCGGTGCGCCGATGGCCACGCCCAGTGCGTACAGGCTCACCAAGAGGCCTGCGGAGGGCACCGACACCTGCAGGCTGGCGGCGATGGTGGGAATCAGGCCAACGATGACGAATTCGGTCGTCCCGATGGCAAAGGCGCTCAATGCGAGCGCCCAGAGTGCGAGTGGCATGATGTACTTTCTCAGAGATGACAGGCGTGCAGTGTGCCGCCTTTGCCAGCCTGGAAAAATACGCTCGGCTACAATGGACTTTTGATTCGGAGTCATCAATGATTGATGTGGATGCGCTGATTGTATTTTCCGCAGTCATGGATGCCGGCTCGTTTTCACGCGCTGCCGAGCGCCTGGGGCAGACGCCGTCGGGCGTCTCGCGCACGATCTCGCGCCTCGAGGGCAGCCTGGGCATGACGCTGATCCAGCGCACCACGCGGCGCCTGCAGCTGACCGAGGAGGGCGCCTGGCTGCTGGGACGGGCGCGAACGATTCTGGCCGACCTGGCCAACACCGAGGCCGAAGCGGCGGCGCGCCGTTCTCAGCCGGCGGGCCTGGTGCGCGTGAATGCCGCCACGCCGGCGCTGGGGCATCTGCTCGCGCCACTGGTCGCCGAATTCCTGGATGCGTATCCGCTGATCGGGCTGGAGCTGGTCAGCGGTGAAACCTATGTCGACCTGATCGAAGAGCGGGCCGACCTGGCAATCCGCATCGGCGCGCTGCCCGATTCGACGCTCAATGCGCGCCGGCTGGGCGCGGCGCGGCTGCGCGTGCTGGCTTCACCCGCGTATCTCGAACGCCATGAGGCGCCGCGTGATACGGCGGCGCTGGCTGGGCATCGCACGCTGGGCTTCACGGCGCCGGCACTGTTGAATACCTGGCCGTTGCGCCATGACGGCGGCGAAGGCTGGACGATCACGCCGCAGGTGGTGGCGTCGAGTGGCGAGACACTGCGGCAGCTGGCGCTGCATGGTGCGGGGATCGTATCGCTGTCGGATTTTCTGACGCGCGAAGATGTCGCGGCGGGACGGCTGGTGGTGGTGCTGGAAGAACACACCCTGCCGTGGACACAGCCCGTGTGGGCCGTGTTCTACAAGCAGGGTGCACTCGCGCCGCGGGTGGCGGCGCTGGTGGACTTTCTCGCCCACCGGCTGGACGAGGTGCTGGAACGCTGACTCAGAACGCGTAGGTGGCGCGGCCGTAGATATAGCGACCCGAACGACCGAACGGCGCGTACGTCGAGAACGGCGTGTTGCCGGTGGTGTTGAGCGACGGCGGCAGGGTTTCCGGATACTGGTCGAAGACGTTGTCCGCGCCCAGTGCCAGGGTCAGCTTCGGCGTGACCGCCAGGCGGCCTTCCAGGTCGACCGTGGTCCTGGCGCCCATCTCGAAATCGAACGCCGCCGTGGTGCCCGGCGAGAGCACTTCGCCGTAACGCGTGGCGCGCAGCGTCGCACCCCACTGGCCCAGCTTCCAGTTCACGTTGGCGCTGATCTTGTTCTTCGGCTGGCCTTTTTCAAGCGACAGCACGTTCAGGCGATCGAACAGCACCGGCGCCGGATTCAGGCCGGAGAGCTGCGCCGTGGTCGGCGTCTTGGTCACTTCGGTATCGGTGAAGTTGGCTGCCAGCGTGAAGTCCAGCTTGCCCGCGTCGCCCGCGTTGTACGGCATGCTCAGCACGATGTCGACGCCCTTGGTGGTGGTGTCCACGCCATTGATGAAGAAGCGCCCGCCGCCCACGCCGATGAAGCCCTGGCTGGCGATGTAGTTGCGCACGTTCGTCTGCGTCAGGTTCTCGGACAGGATGATGCGGTCGTCGATGTCAATGCGGTAGGCGTCGACCGTCAGGCTGACGGCGCCCAGGCGCATCACGGCGCCCAGTGACGCGTTGATCGATTTCTCGGCGTCGAGCGGCTTGGCGCCCAGCGCGACGGCGACCGGATCGTCCGGGCGGAAGGTCGTGATCTCGAACGGCACGCCGTTGATGAAGTTGGTCGAGGTCGCGGTGAAGTTCTGCTGCTGCGGCGACGGTGCGCGGAAGCCGTTCTGGATCGCGCCGCGCACGGCGAAGTTCGGGTTGAAGTCGTAGCGCAGCGCGAGCTTGCCGGCCAGGCTGTTGCCGAAGTCCGAATAGCGCTCGCCGCGCACGGCCACCGATGCCAGCAGCTCGGGCGTGACATTCGCTTCGAGGTCGATGAAGGCACCGATGGCGTTGCGGTGCGCATCCACTTCGTTCGATGGGCGGAAGCCAGGGAACACCTGGGCGCCCGGCGCCGTCGGCGTACCGTTCGGCAGCAGCGCGCCGCCAAAGCTGTACGACTGCTCTTCGCCGGCAAACAGCTCATAACCTTCGCGGCGCGCTTCGATACCCACGGCCACGTTCAGCGGCGACGAGAACGACGCCATCTCGACGCTGCGCACGCCGGTCAAGTTCAGCACCGCCTGGTCGTACGAATAGCCGCCCGCATAGAACGACGTCTTGCTGGTCGGGCCAAGGGAGCGGTTCAGCGTGTTCTCGATGGTGTACTCCATCTTGTTCTTGCCGTAGCCGAGCGAGGCGTCCATGTCCCACGCGCCGGCAACCCAGGTCACGCCGCCGGTGGCCGAAAAGTCTTTCACGGTCGGCGAGATCAATGGCAGGAAGCCATCCGGGTAGATCGACTGGATGTTGCGCGCGTCCTGCGGGATCCGGGCATAGCCGGCCGACGTGGCATCGCGGTCCTGGTAGCTCGCCCAGCCATACACCTTGACGCCGCCGCCCATGTCGTTGCCCGCGTTGGCGAACAGCGTGGACTGCTTCATGTCGGGCTCACCGGTCCACGCGTTGAAACGGTTGATCGTGTTCTCGCGCGGATCGAACGCGCCGTTGACCAGTGCGTACTGCTGGCGCATGTCGTAGCCGGCACGCTCGGTGCGGTTCTGGTCGCGAAATTCACCGGCGATCGTCAGGTAGCCGGTCTCGCCCAGCGCCAGGCCTTTCCAGATGCTGACCGTGGCGGTCTGGCCATCGGTGCGCTTGCGCGACGCCGGCGCAGTCCAGGTGCCGCCGGCCGGCGGCGCCGCGTTGTACAGATCGTATTCGGTCTTGTTGGCGCCGTAGTTGACGGTCGCTTCGCCGCCCGTGCGGTCGGTGCGCAGGCGCATGTTGACGACGCCGGAAATCGCGTCCGAACCGTATTGGGCGGCAGCGCCGTCACGCAGCACCTCGACCGATTTGACGATCGCGGTCGGGATGGTGTTCAGGTCGACCGCCGCCGAACCGCGGCCAATCGAGCCGTTCACGTTCACCAGCGACGACGCATGGCGGCGCTTGGAATTCACCAGCACCAGGGTCTGGTCGGGCGACATGCCGCGCAGGGTGGCAGGGCGAATGGTGTCGGTGCCATCGGTCAGCGCCGGGCGCGGGAAATTCAGCGACGGCAGCGCCATCGACAGCGCCTGCGTCATTTCGGTGCTGCCCGAGTTCTTCAGGGTCTCGGCCGAGATGACGTCGACGGGTGCGCTGGTATCGAGCACGGTGCGGTTGGCAACGCGGGTGCCGGTCACGACGACTGTCGCGGACGTTGCGGTGGTCTCGGCTTGCGGCGCCTCCTGGGCGTGGGCAAAGCCTGCGCACAGCGCGGCAATGGCAAGGGCAACTGCTGTCTTTTCCGTCTTTGCTCTCTGCATGGTGCTAATCCTTTTTGTTCTGACACGGTAGTCCACTGGGAAGGTCGAGGCCGGGACCTCGATTCCATACTGGACAGCGCTCGCCGGGGTGTCAATTCGTGCTAATCGCGAATGACGTAATTACAACAGTTGCCGAATGTCAGGTTCGTGTAAGGACAAAAGCGCACGCGCGGACCGGTCTTTTTTTTTCAAACGGTGGCCGTGTATAGTCGATCTTGCGGCAGCACGCCGCTCACCGGATACGAGAGACGATGACAGCACTATTCCCCCATTTTCGCGCCCTGCAGGTCGAGACCGAGCCCACCATCACCATCAACGCCATCGTCGGTGGTTCCGGCCCGCCGCTGCTGCTGCTGCACGGGCACCCGCAAACGCACGCCATCTGGCACCGCGTCGCACCGCGCCTGGCCGAACACTTCACGGTCGTGGCCTGCGACCTGCGTGGTTATGGCGAATCGTCCAAGCCGCAGGGCGCGCCGGACCACGCCAACTACAGCAAGCGCGCGATGGCGGCCGACATGGTGGCGGTCATGCAGTCACTGGGATTTGCCACGTTCCGCGTGCTGGCCCACGACCGCGGCGCGCGCGTTGCGCACCGGCTGGCGCTGGACCATCCGCAGGCCGTCGAGCGGATGGCGCTGCTGGACATCGCGCCCACGCTGGCGATGTACGAGCAGACGTCGGACACGTTTGCGCGCGCCTACTGGCACTGGTTCTTCCTGATCCAGCCGGCGCCGCTGCCCGAGCGGCTGATCGAGGCCGACCCCGCCGCCTACGTGCGCGATGTGATGGGCAAGCGCAGCGCGGGCCTGGCGCCGTTCGATCCGCGCGCGCTGGCCGAGTACCAGCGCTGCCTGGCGTTGCCAGGCGCCGCACACGGCATCTGCGAAGACTATCGCGCTGCTGCGACGATCGACCTGGAGCACGATCGGGTCGACCGCGATGGCGGGAACCGTCTGGCGTTGCCGCTGATGGTGTTGTGGGGTGAGCAGGGTGTGGTGGGGCGCTGTTTTGATCCGCTCGCGGAGTGGCAGCGGGTGGCCGCTAATGTGCAGGGCGGGGCGCTGCCGTGCGGGCATTACATTGCTGAGGAAGCGCCGGATATGCTGCTTGAACGCGTGCTGCCGTTCTTCGCGCAACGCTGAACCGGAGGGTAGACAGCATCGAGATAGGCAGTCGATATCTGCGCAGTAGTGACCCTCCCCGAATGCGAGGCGGAGTGGCTTGTCGGCGAGCACGAAAAACTTGCGTGATTGCCCTGGCATTTCGCGATCCCGAATGGTATTCGCGAAAACACGCTTGGTGTCTGCTTGAATAAAAAACCACAGCTATCATGCGATTCTGTGCGAGCGCCTTGTTGGCCAGTAGATCCGTCGGCGGAAACCTGACCGGCCAGGCCGCCGTCGACCCCTTGCTCCGCGCGCACCGGGTCGACGTGGCTCAGCTCATCGCCAACGATGACGGTAGCGCTGACGACATAGAGGCCTGCTAAAGTGCACCTACTTGTTCTCCTGAGACCGCATAGTCCGGGTCAGGGTTAGGTGAGAGATAACTTTGACTATGTCGGCGTTTTGCTAACAGGGCACGCTGGGAATACCCTTTCCACTGATTAGATCAACACCGACCCAGCACCGATAACCCATGCCCGTCTCAGAAGCCTTGAGCGCTGTGAAGGTACACTGAACTGCCCCTTTCGCCCGCTCACGGTCGCCGTTCGATGTGCTGCACATATCTTGCGCGCGTGCGTCGGTACCAAGCGAGTCAAAAATTTCCTTGGCTGCCTGCCCCCTGATCAGGATGCTCAATTTGCGATCTTTAGCTGTAGGGGCCTCACTGTACGCGACAGTTTCACCAGAAAATATTCGATAATTTGCCCCGGGTATCGGAGTCCACCCGCCTGGCGTATCGGACGCCAGCGCAGACAGCGTGGCCAATCCGCACACGGCGATTGCTGAGATAGCGCGTCGCATATCATCCCCTTAGTCCGACATGAAAGTGGTCGTGATGGCCCCGCATAGGGCGAACGAACGGTATCGACATGTCGTTGAACCAGACCACTTGGACTGGTGTGAACGCGCGAAACAACTCGATAATTTTGGTGGTTGCTGCTCGGTCATACTCTGGAGAGAAGCAGCTTACCGGACATTCGACGCCGTCTTTGCGAATAGGCCGTAAGTCAACTTGTAGCCCATCCAGATGAGTAGCATGCTCGCCATCGTCGCGCATGTCGGCTCGGCTGATATTGCCAACACCAACGCGGCGCGGATCTATCTTCTGCCATTCGTGCGCTACACGCAGGATGGCGGTCATCATGATTGGGTGGGCGTATTGGTACCCGCCACGATCAGGTCTTTTATCCATCGTGCCGTAGGTGTAATAACCAACATCACGAGCCGCTCGCGGCAGCATGAAGAACCCGCGCGAATCTTGGGTGGGCCGCAGCGGATCAGGTTTCGGGTCAGTCATGATCACTCCGGCTAAGCGCACGATTTGTTGCAGGACAGATCCCATCCATCAGCAGTTTGGCCAACTTCGCCGCCGTCGATTCTCTGCTGCGAGTTTTTCCATTTCACTTTGCTAAACTGCAGGGAGACGTGGTCAATCAGAAGCATCCCCTCGGTCCCCTCGATATGCAAATAGACGTCAATCGCCATGTTGAGCTTTCAAGAAATGGGGAGGTAGCCAATTTTGAACTCTTCCCTTGCAGCGCAATTTGGCGTGCCACAAGCTAGTCCGCGTTGTTGCTCGGACTCCAGTCCGCCGAGATGCGACGCTTGAAGGTCCTGCACCGTCCGGCACCGCCAGAGCCGTGCTGACAGTTTCGCCGCATTTTTGACAAAATTTTTACGCGGCGCTACGTAGAATCGCGACCACGATCAATTTTGCACGACGAGACCGCATGACTATCCGCCGAGACATCGCCAGGAGCAGCAATCCTGGCCAGCGCGCATTGAAGGAGCCGATCCGTGAATGAAGTGGCGGCGCGCATCAACTGCACCGTGTATCGGAAGGGCGTAAAGCTGGAAGAGATCCGGATCGAGGACATCAGCGTCGCGCTGGAAGACGAGGACACCTTCGTCTGGCTTGGCTTGTTCGAGCCGGACAAGGAATTGATGGACATGGTGCAGGACGAATTCGACCTGCACGACCTGGCGGTGGAAGACGCGCGCAAGGCGCACCAGCGGCCCAAGATCGAAGAGTATGGCGAGAACCTGTTCGTCGTGCTGCATACGGTGTCGCTCGTCGAGCAGACAATCCACTTTGGCGAGACGCACGTGTTTGTCGGGCCGCGCTTCGTGATGACGATCCGGCATGGCAAGTCGAACGGGTATCGCGCGGTCCGCGAACGCGCCGAGAGCGTGCCCGCCAAACTCGCGACCGGCCCCGGGTACGTGCTCTACACGATCATCGATTTTATCGTCGACCATTACCAGCCATGCATGGACATGCTGCAGGACCGGTTCCGCCAGGTGGAAAAGGCGTTGTTTCTGCCGAATCCCTCGTCGGACAACCTGGAAGAGTTCTACAACCTGAAAAACGAGTTGCTGTCGGTGCATGCGGCGGCTGCGCCGTTGATCGACATCTGCAACGAGTTGCTGCGTTTTCACGGCGACATCATTCCGGCAGAAAACCGCATCTATTACCGGGATATTCTCGACCATGTCGCGCGCGTGACGCAGACGGCAGACCGGATCGGCGAGATGATCAATGCCGCCATGCAGGTGTCGCTGGCGCAGGTGACGATTCGCCAGAATGACGTCGTCAAGCGCCTTGCCGGGTGGGGCGCGATCCTGGCGGTGCCGACGATGGTGTTCAGCCTGTACGGCATGAACTTCCAGCACATGCCGGAGCTGGCCTGGCGCTGGAGTTATCCGGCAGTACTATTCGGGATCGTCGCCGGTTGCGCGCTGCTGCACCGGCGCCTGAAGCGCATCGGCTGGTTGTAGGCACCGCCCGGAAAGCTAGCCCACCGCGCCAGTAAACGTGATGGTCGCGCACACGCCGCGCCCATGCTCGCCAGCCTCCAGCGAAATCGTGCCGCCATTTCTCGCCGCACCCCGTTCAGCAATCGCCAGCCCCAGGCCGGAACCCAGCTGCTCCTGCCCCGGCACCCGGTAGAACCGCTCGAACACCTTGTCGCGCAGGTCGGGCGCAATGCCCGGGCCCCCGTCGCAGATCGCCAGCCGGTAGCCCTGCGCGGCGCGGGTCAGGCGCACCATGATGCGGCCATCCCGCGGTGAATACTTGATCGCATTGCTGATCAGGTTATCGACCGCCGACGCCATGCTTTCCAGATGCAGCGGCAGCACGCCGCCGGCGTCCGGGGCAGCGTCGAATTCGATCTCGATATTGCGTTGCACCGCCAGGTGCGCTGCCGTTGCCACGCGCTCACGAACGAAATCGGCCACGTTCGTCAGCGGACAAGCCTGCGCCACCTGCGGTTCGGCCCGTGCGCGTTCGAGCGCCAGCAACTGGTGCACCGTGTGCGTGGCGCGTGCGACGCCGCTGCGCAGACCGGCCGCCGGTTCGGCGCAGCGCTCGGCCATCTCGGCGCCAGCGCGGCTCATCAAGACGTGGGCGTTGATCTGGATGGCGGCCAGCGGCGTCTTGAGTTCGTGCGCGGCGTCGGTGAGGAACTCGTGTTCGTGTTCGATGCGCTGAGAGAGGCGATGCATCAGGCCGTTGATCGCCACCACCAGCGGCGAGAGCTCCTTGTACTTGGAGTCGGGCAGCGGCGTCAGGTCGGCATCCGTGCGCTGGGCGATGCTCGACGCGATCGAGCGCAGTGGCCGCAGGCCGATGCCGACAATCAGCCACGCCGGGATCAGCAACAGCGGCAGGCTGAAGAAGGTCGACGACAGCAGGAAGCTCACGCCCCAGATGGTCAGCATCCATTCGTCGTCGACTTCGTGGCGGCGCTCGACGACGATGCGGTTGTCCGCGTCGTGCGCCGTCCAGCGTACCCACCCGTAGGCGCCGCGCGTGGCCTTTTCGGGCAGCACGTCCGGCAGCGCCGGCATCGAGTTGTAGAGCAGGCGGCCATCGAGCCAGACCCGCACGCGCACGCGCGAGTGGTAATCGAGCTCCTTGAACATGCGCTCGCGGTTCACCTCGACCGCGGCGAGGGCCGGCAGCATGCGCTCCGGCCGGGCGCCGTTGTCCACCAGGTGCGACAGGATGTTGAGCGTGTGCGCCTTGTTTTCACTGAAGGTGCGCGTGCGCTGCGTGACCTTGGCTTCGTAGAACATCCATAGCACGCCGATGATCGCGACGCTGACGATCACGCCGGCAAAGCTGAACATCAGGCGCCGGAACAGCGAGGACTGTCTAAACGTCACGCTGCACCATGTAGCCGACGCCGCGCACGGTGCGGATCACGCCTTCGCCCACTTTCTTGCGCAGGTTGAAGATGTGGACGTCGAGCGTCTGGCTCTGGCCTTCGCCGGAGGGCAGGGCGCGCCGTTCGAGTTCAACGCGCGTGAGCACGCGGTTGGCCTGCTTCATCAAGGTGAGCAGCAGCGCAAATTCGGTTTTTGACAGCGTGACGCTCTGGCCGGCGCGCGTGACCAGCATGCGGTTTTCGTCCAGTTCGATGTCGCCCGCCACCCACAGGTTTTCTTCGAGCGCGCCGTGGCTGCGGCGCACGATCGCGCGCAGGCGCACCAGCAGTTCGGGAATCTCGAAGGGCTTGATCAGGTAATCGTCGGCGCCCAGGTCGAATCCCTTCAGGCGGTCCTGCAGGCTGTCGCGAGCGCTGATGATCAAGACCGGCAAGCGCACGCCTTCGTCGCGCAGCGCGCGCAGCACGTCGGTACCGTCGCCATCGGGCAGCCCCAGGTCGAGCACCACCGCGTCGAACGATTCGGTGCGCATGCGCGCGGCCGCGCCCTGGGCCAGGCGCAGCCAGACTGCCGTGTGGCCTTCGTCCTGGAACACCGACAACAGGGCCTGGCCGATCGCCAGGTCGTCTTCGATCATCAGAATTTTCATGCCGCGAGTGTATCAGTGCGCCGCGCTTCGGGCGCTGCAGCGAATCTTCAGATTCGCTTCAGCCGGGCGTTGACCGCGCATCCCCGATGCCGGACTATCCGGGGCGACCGCTTTCAGGTTGAAAATGCAACAGAAAACAAGACGAGACAGGAGACGAAGGATGCATACCAGTTTATTGAAGATGAGCCTCGTGGCGCTGGGCATGGTGATCAGCACCGGCGCGTTCGCCGCTGAAGACCTGATGGCCAGCGTCGAGTCGCCCGGCAAGGTGCTCAAGGTGTCGCTGCAGGTGGCCCCGGACGGGCGCCTGTCGTACCAGGTCGAGCGCAATGGCCAGCCGGTCATCGCGCCGTCGCGCCTGGGGTTCGTGCTGGCCAGCGACAAGCCGCTCGATGCCGGCTTTGCAATGGAGCGCCATCTCGTCACCGCGCATGACAGCACCTGGGAGCAGCCATGGGGCGAGCGCCGCACGGTGCGCAATCATTACAGCCAGCTGCGCGTGGACGTGCACCAGAAGAAGGATGGCCGGCGCCTTGCGATCGTGTTTCGCGTGTTCGACGATGGCGTGGGCTTCCGCTACGAATTCCCGAAGCAGGCGAATAACCGCGCCGTGCACATCGCCGACGAGCTGACCGAGTTCGTGGTCGCGCAGCCGGCCACCGCCTGGTGGCAGCAGGCCGGCGAAGTCTGGGCACTCGAATACCCGATCCAGAAGACGCCACTGCGCGAAGTGGGCATGGCCAATACGCCAATGACGGTCAGGATGGAAAACGGCACGCACATCGCCTTCCACGAAGCAGCGCTGGTCGACTACGCGTCGATGTGGCTGCGCCGGGTCGAGGGCCAGCGCCTGCGCGCGCACCTGACCCCGTCCGCCAATGGCGCGCCGGTCGTGCGTACCGGGAGTTTCACGACGCCGTGGCGCACGATGCAGATCGCGGGCGACGCTGCGGGCCTGTACATGTCGGACCTCGTGCTGAACCTGAACGAGCCGAACAAACTGGGCGACGTCTCGTGGGTCAAGCCATCGAAGTATGTCGGCGTCTGGTGGGACATGCACCTGGAGACCAAAACCTGGGCCGCAGGCGACCGGCTCGGTGCCACGACCGAGTACACGAAGCGCTACATCGATTTCGCGGCAAAGAACGGCTTCCGGGGCGTGCTGGTCGAAGGCTGGAATCCGGGTTGGGACAGCGACTGGGCCGGCAACGGTGCGGACATGGACTTCACCCGTTCCACTCCGCGCTTCGACCTGCCGGCACTGGCAGCGTATGGCAAGCAGAAGGGAGTGCACCTGATCGGTCACCACGAGACCGGCGGCAATATCGCGCACTACGAGAAGCAGCTGGATGCGGCGCTGCGCCTGTATGCAAAGAACGGCGTGGACAGCATCAAGACCGGCTACGTGACCGATGGCGGCGCCGCCCAGTTCATGGGCAAGAACGGCAAGGTCCATTTCGGCTATACGGATTCGCAAGAGGGCGTGCGCCATTACCAGAAGGTGGTCGAGGATGCGGCGCGCTACAAGATCGCGATCAACACGCACGAGCCGGTCAAGGACACGGGCCTGCGCCGCACGTATCCGAACTGGATCTCGCGTGAAGGTGCGCGCGGCGTGGAGTACAACGCCTGGGGCAATCCGGTCAACAGCGTCGAGCACGAGGCGAACCTGGTGTTCACCCGCATGCTCAGCGGCCCGCTCGATTACACGCCGGGCATCCTGAGCCTGGAGGGCAAGGACAAGAAGCCGTTCAACTCGACCCAGGCCAAGCAGCTGGCCAACTTCGTGGTGATCTATTCGCCGGTGGTGATGGCGGCCGACCTGATCGAGCATTACGATCGCTATCCGGGCGCGTTCAAGTTCATCCGCGACGTGCCGACCGACTGGGACGATACGCGCGTGCTGCATGGCGCCGTGGGTGAATACGCGACCATCGCGCGCAAGGATCGCAGCTCGAGCGCCTGGTACGTCGGCTCGGTCACCGATGGCAATGCGCGAACGCTGGATCTGCCATTGTCGTTCCTCGATGCGGGCAAATCGTATGTGGCAGAAATCTACCGTGATGGCGACAAGGCCGACTACCGCAGCGAGCGCCGCTTCGACCTGGTGATCGAGAAGCGCACCGTGAAGAGCACTGACACCATCAGGATGGTGCTGGCGCCGGGCGGCGGGCAGGCGATCCGGCTGGTGCCGGCGGGATAGCACCGCGCCAGTCGCGGCAAGCCCCGTCCCGTCGTTCCCGCGGAGGCGGGAACCCAAGTCGTTTGCCTGGCCACCAGCACCCAAGTTGGTGGCTGTTCGTGTAAAACTTGGGTTCCCGCCTGCGCGGGAACGACGTGGATATGGCAGTGGTGTATGCCAATGTGTCACACGTTGTCAGGATTTTTCGCATATCCTGTCGGACTGTTCTGTCCACCAGCGTCGTCCATGTCCACATCTTCTTCGCCGTCCAGCACCACCTCCGCAGTCACCCCGGCCGTTCCTGGCGCGGTCATGCAAATCCTTCTCTCGGTTGCCTTTGTCCACCTGCTCAATGATTGCGTGCAGGCGGTGCTGCCGTCGATCTATCCGCTCCTCAAGCACGAATTCAACCTGACCTTCACCCAGGTCGGCCTGATCACGCTGACGTTCCAGTGCACCGCGTCGCTGCTGCAGCCGTGGATCGGCCTGTACACCGACAAGCGGCCGATCCCGTTCCTGCTGCCGGCCGGGATGTGCGTGACGCTGTTCGGGGTGGGCCTGCTCGCGTGGGCCAACAGCTATCCGATGCTGCTGGTTGCTGCCGGCATGATCGGCGTGGGCTCGTCCACCTTCCACCCGGAAGCCTCGCGTGTCGCGCGCCTGGCGTCGGGCGGGCGCTTCGGCTTTGCGCAGTCGGTGTTCCAGGTCGGCGGCAATGCCGGTTCGGCCCTGGGGCCGTTGCTGGCGGCGGCGATCGTCGTCGGGCGCGGGCAGGCCGAGATTGCCTGGTTCATGCTGCTGGTGCTCGTTGCGGTGGCGGTGCTGGTGGGCGTGAGCCGCTGGTACAGCCATCACCTGATGAACATGGTCAAGAAGGCCGCGCTGCATGCCGGGCCGGCGCTGCCGCGCAAGAAGGTGATCCAGGCGCTGGCCGTGCTGGCGCTGCTGGTGTTCTCCAAGTACATCTACATGGCGAGCCTGCAAACCTACTACACCTTCTTCCTGATCGAAAAATTCAAGCTGCCGGTCGGCACCGCGCAGATGTACCTGTTCCTGTTCCTGGCATCGGTGGCGCTGGGCACGTTCGCGGGCGGACCGATCGGCGACAGGATCGGGCGCAAGCGCGTGATCTGGTTTTCGATCCTGGGCGCGGCGCCATTCACGATCGCGCTGCCGTACGCCGACCTGTTCTGGACGGGCGTGCTGTCGGTGATCATCGGGCTGGTGATGTCGTCGGCGTTCTCGGCCATCGTCGTGTTCGCGCAGGAGCTGGTGCCCGGCAAGGTCGGCCTGATCTCGGGCATCTTCTTCGGCCTGATGTTCGGCATCAGCGGCGTGGGCGCGGCCGCGATGGGCAGCATCGCCGACGTGCATGGCATCGCGCAGGTGTACCAGATCGCCTCGTTCCTGCCACTGCTGGGCATCCTGGCCGTGCTGCTGCCGCGCATCGACACACGGCGCTAGCGGCCGGGCGCTATGATGGATGTTTCCAACGACTGAGGAAGCATTCATGCGCCAGGACATTGAACGTCTCGCCGCCTTCGACGACCACGGCGAGGGCGGCAATCCGGCCGGGGTCTGGATCGGCGCGGCCTTGCCGCCGGTGACCGAGATGGCCGCCATCGCGCGCGACGTCGGTTTTTCCGAAACCGTGTTTGCCGCGCCCGAAGGCGAGGGCTGGCGCGTACGGTATTTTTCCCCTGCCTCGGAAGTGCCGTTCTGCGGTCATGCGACGATCGCCCTCGGCGCCGCGCTGGCGCGCCGGCAGGGCGACGGCCGCTTTGCGCTGACCCTCAACGCCGCCGCGATCTCTGTCGAGGGCCGGCATGATGGCGCGCGCATGCAGGCAGCGCTGCAGTCTCCACCCACCCGCAGCAGCCCCGCGCCGGACGCGCTGGTCGATGCAGCCCTCGCGCTGTTCGGCTACGGGCGCGCCGATCTCGATCCGCGCATGCCGCCTGCATGCATCCACGCCGGCGCCGACCATCTCCTGCTGGCGCTGGCCAGCCGCGCCGCGTTGGGTCGGATGGATTACGCGCTCGACGCGGGCAGGGCACTGATGCAGGCGCACGGCCTCGTGACGATCGTGCTGGCCTGGGCCGAACACGATCAGCTGTTTCATACACGCAACGCTTTTGCGTCGGGCGGCGTGCTGGAAGATCCCGCCACCGGCGCTGCCACGGCCGCACTGGCGGGCTACCTGCGCGATATCCGCTGGCCGCACGGTGGCCGGATCGCCGTCGTGCAGGGTGAAGACATGGGCATGCGCTCGCTGATTGCTGCCGAATTCGGGCCTGACACAGGCGGCCCGGTCCGGGTCTCTGGCAGCGCGCGGATGCTCTGACCGTCACGGCGATGATGCCGGCACATGGGGGCAACATCATCGCCAATCGACGCGGTTGTCCGCTCATTGAAACTGAAGGTGAAAAGTAGGTCTGCTCAGCAATTAGATTGTGCATACAGCCATTGATAATTGAATCCAGTAAATTTCTGTTTCAATCAATCAACTAAGGAGTGCCGCCATGGAGCAGTTCACCGCCGCCGTCATCAACCCAGCCACGCTGTCGCGACCACGTTCCGTGCGTCCCCCGGTCGCCGGCAGCGTGACTGAACGATTGCCGTTCACGATTCGCCGGGTCGAGACCCAGGCCGACCTGCTCAAGGCCGTGCGGATCCGTCACGCCGCCTATGCGCGCCACGTGCCCGATTTCGCACGGACCCTGTCCCAGCCGGAAGCGGCTGACTACGACGCCGACACCATCGTGCTGCTGGCCGAGTCCAAACTCGATGGCACGGCGATCGGCAGTACGCGTATCCGCACCAACCTGCACCGGCCGCTGGGCGTCGAAGAATCGGTGGTGCTGCCCGACTGGTTGCAGGGAAAGCGGCTGGTCGAGGCGACCCGGCTGGCGGTCGATGAAGGGCGCACGGGGCGCATGGTAAAAATTGCACTGGTCAAGGCCTGTTTCATGTATTGCCAGGACAACGCCATCGACTACTCGGTGGCGACAGGCCGCCCGCCGGTCGACCGCCAGTACGAGCAGATGCTGTTCGTCGATGTGTTCCCGGAAGACGGCCTGGTGCCGCTGCGGCATGTCGGGAACATCCCGCACCGCGTGATGGCGTTCGAGATCGCGACCTTCCAGCAGCGCTGGACCGAAGCGCGTCATCCGATGCTCGACTTCTTCTTCAACACGGTGCACCCGGACATCGACATCGGCCCGGTCGTGCGCCCGGCCGTACCGGACTGGTCTGCGCGGGAAGAACTGGCCGTCGCCTGAGACCGATTTCACGGCGCGGGATCGACGTTTGTTCAACTACTAAGGGCATGACGGCGCTACGCTAAAGCTGTATCCTTGCGCTTTAGGAGCCGTCGTTGTCCGCACGGTGGTCACGCGCATTACCAAGGCCGCTCATGCCCAAGCTTTCTCATCAGTTCCGTGCGTCGTTACCAGCCGCGTTGCAAGCGGCTGTCGAACTGGTTCTGAAGACGTTTTCTTATTACCTCATCCCGATCGGGATCGCGGTGGTCTCACTCATTGCGCTCGTTTTCTGGCACGACGAATACCGCACGAGCGGCGACGTGCCACTCACGATGCATGTCATGGCCGATGCGGCCGGCACGCTCGATCCGGCCAGCGCACTCGGGCCGACGCGCGAGCGGCCACTCACCAACACTCATGACACCCATCTGTCCGAAGCGCCGGTCTGGTTCGTTGTCGAGCCGATGCCGCGCCCTGGCGAACAGGTCCTCGAATTCCCGTCGCGTCATGCGCTCGATATCGCCTGCTGGAACGCGGCTTCGCTGGCGCCCATGGGCAGCGCCAGCCGCAGCGACAGCGGCGGCGCGATGCGCGCCGACAAGGCAGGCTTCGCACTGAACGTCACGCCGTTGCCGCGCCAGCTGCTGTGCCGCGGCACGTTCGCGGGCCCGGCGCGCCTGACGGTCGTGCAATGGCCGCTCGAGCAGTATGCGCTGTCGGTCAAGCAGTACCACCGCAAGTCGGGCCTGCTCGACGGCGGCATGATCGTGCTGGCGCTGTTCATCCTGATCACGGCGCTGATCAACCGCGAGCCGGTGTACGTGATGTTCGCCGGCTGGCTGATCCTGAACCTGCGCGTGGGCGCGCTGTCGGCCGGCTGGGACATCCAGTGGCTCGGCCAGGCGGTGCCGTCCGACTGGCTGCTGCGCAGCCGCGCCGTCACGTTCACGATGTACGGCATCGCCACGCTGACGCTGTACCAGGCGCTGCTCAAGGACCACCTGGCCGAGATGCGCTACGTGGTGCCGATGCGCGTCATGCAGTGGCTGTGCATGCCGATGCTGGCTGCCGCCATCCTGGTCCCGTACGGGATGTACCTGCCGCTGATGTGGGGCATCCTGGCGTGCTGCTTCTCGCTGATGACCATTGGGCTGTTCAAGATCATCGTCGAATCGCGCACCCGTGTCGCGGGCTGGTTCGCGGCATCGTTCGCGGTCACCTTCATGGCCTCGCTAGCCGAAGTGGCGTCCGCCGCGTTCGGCATGCGCGAGCTGCTGGGCGTGATCAACAGCGTTACCGCCGCGCTGGCGTCAAGCCTGCTGGCGGCGCTGGCCGTGGCCGAACAGATGCGCATGGAAACCGAGAAGCGCCAGGAAGCCCAGGAAGAACTCGAGCATGCGTACAAGGCCATGCCTGTCGGCCTGTTCACGCTCGATATCTATGGCCACTTCCTGAGCGTGAACCCGGCGCTGCAAAAAATGCTGGGCATCACCGATTTCACGGCAGGCCGTACGGCATGGCGCCAGTTCTTCACCGAAGCGAGCTGGGCCGCCTTGCACGAGCAGGTCCATGCGAAAGTCGAAGCCGAGATGGAACTCACGAGCCGCGACGGCACGCAGCGCTTCCAGGTCAGCGCCACGCTGGCCAGGTCCCGCATCGAGGGCGTGCTGCAGGACACCACCGAAAAACACAAGGCCACCGAGCAGCTGCGCTTCATGGCCAACAACGATCCACTGACCAAGGTCTTCAACCGGCGCGGCATCGAGCGCGAGTTCAGCAATGCCATTGCAAGCCTGGCTGCCGGTCGCCCGATGGCGCTGGCCTATGTCGATCTCGACCGCTTCAAGCTGATCAACGATCTGTTCGGGCATGCCGCCGGCGACGAAGTGCTCAAGCAGGTCTGTGAACGGATGGGCGCGATGCTGGCCGGCGGCCAGCAACTGGGCCGCGTGGGCGGCGACGAATTCGTCATCGTGATGCCCGAGACTGCCATCCCGCTGGCCTCGATCATCATTCGCGGCATCGTCGACCGGCTGGGCAGCACGCCGTACCGCGTGGGTGACAAGGCCTTCCACGTGCGCGCCTCAGTCGGCCTGATCGAGGTGGTGCCCGGCATGCCGATGAAAGATGCCGTTTCCACTGCCGACCGCGCCTGCCGCGAAGCCAAGACTGGCATGGGTGATGGCCTGGTCGTATACGAGCGCGGCGCCGATGCATTCCGCCAGCGCGCTGCCGAACTCGATCTGGTCGAGCGCCTGTCTGGCCCGTGCGCCACCGACGGGCTGCTGCTGGAAATGCAGCCGATCATGTCGCTGCGCACGCCGTTCGAGTCGCTCAACTTCGAAGTGCTGCTGCGCATGCGCGAGCCCGATGGCCGCGTCGTGCCGGCCGGCGCCGTGATTGCCGCGGCTGAAAAAAGCGGGCGCGCGAGCGTGATCGACCGCTGGGTGCTCACCAGTACGCTGGCCTGGATCGCCGAGCACAACGATGCGCTGGTCAATACCCGCTTCGTCTGCATGAACCTGTCCGGAGCATCGCTCAACGACGAGCGCTTCGTGCAGGACACGTTCGAGATCCTGGGCCGCTACGTGCACGTGGCCAGCCGCCTGTGCCTGGAAATCACCGAGAGCGTGGCCCTGCACGACCTGGACAACACGCGCCGCTTCATCGACCAGGTGCGCGGCTTTGGCGTGAAGGTGGCACTGGACGACTTCGGTGCCGGCTACACATCGTTCTCGTACCTGAAAGAATTGCCGGCAGACGTGCTCAAGATCGATGGCAACTTCATCGTCAATATCAATGCGCATCCGGCCAACGTGGCGATCGTCGAGGCCATTGTCAGCCTGGCGGTCAACCTGGGCATGAAGACGATCGCGGAATGGGCCGAGGATGCGGCGACGGTCCAGACCTTGCAGGAAATCGGCGTCGATTACGTCCAAGGCTTTGTCGTGGCGCGCTCGATGCCGCCCGAACGCCTGCTGGAAGGGCGCTCGAGCGCCAGCTTCATCCAGGATGCCGCCTTGCTGGCGCTGCTGGGCGAGTGGGACAAGCCCCCGACGTCGCATCTGGCCAGCGTGACGCGGCTGCACTAGCCGGTAGCGCCTGCTGTGGCCAGGCACCGGGCAGTTCGCTGACCGCTTACCCAAACAACATGGTTGTGTTGATGCAGGGCCGCTCAGGCGGCAATCTTGACGGCAGTGCGACGGCGGCGGGTCGTGCAGGCCATCAGTGCCAGGCCAGCACCGATCAGCACGCCAGTTGCCGGCTCAGGGACTTCGGTGGCATCGGTATTGAACGTGATGGTGCCGAAATTCCAGATGCCGTCAGGCGACACCGATTCATCATCGAAGCTTTCATAAAACTCCAGGCGCAGGATGCCGTCGGCATCCACGCTGAAGCTGATGCCGTCGGCAAGCAGATCCTCCATGCCCGTGAATGTCTGTGTGCCTGCCTCGTTAACGCCAATGCCTGGCTGAAGGTCCACCCCGATCGATGCGCTGGAATTGGTGAACGCCAGAAACATCTCAGACAGGAAGCTGGGTGGGAACGCGGTCAGGTTGACGTTATAGCTGACGCTGGTGATGGTCGCATTGGCGCCGACATTGATTTCATAGACGTCGTTACCCGCGTTGCCGAACTCACCGACACCTCGGGCGCCCGCGATGTCAAAGGTGAATGGCGTGGCGAACGCAGAAGTGCAGGCAAGCAGCGACACACCGACCAGTAATTGTTTGAATGAGCGCACTGACAAGATAGCCTCCATTAAGTATCTGCTTGTCAGTTATGCAATAAACATGCCACGCTTGCGATTCCTAATAGGTTCTTGATTTGACTACCTATTTTGATGTTGCTCAAGACAGTGGATTAATCAGTGTAAATTGTATCGACAGTTTTTGATCCGGATCGCAGGGCGCGTAGATCAGTCGAGGTTGGCCAATGCAGGCGTTGAACGTACGTCGCTCAGCACGAACTGGGCGCGCGCTGCCTTCAGCGTTGCGATGTCACTGGCCAATGGCTTAGAGGCCACACGCGTAACGGGGACATGGATGCGTTGAAAAGCGCGGGGTGGTGGCAGGACGCTTGCATCGGCAGCCAATGGATGGGCATGGACACGCGTCACGCCATCGTTGGCGGGTTCACTGGCCATGCGCACGGTCGTCACGCCGGCTTCGCAAGGACGATCGGTCAGGGTCACGCGGCCGGCGTCGTCGACACACTTGACGATGCTGGTCTCGGAAAATGCGACTGGCGCTGCCATCGTCGTGGTGGCAAGCAGCAGCAGTTGGCAGATGTGACGCTTCATGATCGACTCCTCGGTTCGGTTTCAAATTCAACAATTTTATTGTCTTATTTGCATCATTTGGCTTCTGTGCGCCAGTTCACATTCGCTTGTAGGCCTGCGCGCCGTCGATTTGCCAGCGTGCGACGGTTAGACTGTGCATATCGCGGGCAAGGGCGTATAACGGCTGGACCATGAACCAGCAGGAGAACCGCTTGAAAACAGCCGTATTCAGTGCACGCCGTTATGACAAGACCATGCTGGCGCAGGCCAATGATGGTGTCGGCCATGCGTTGTTGTTCATCGAAGAGCGACTCAGTGTCCAGACGGCGAGCCATGCGGCAGGCTGTGTCGCCGTGTGCGTGTTCGTCAACGACACGGTCGATGCTGCCGTACTGGACATCCTTGCGCGGCAGGGCACGCGCCTGGTGGCCACGCGCTCGACCGGCTACAACCATATCGATGCCGCGGCCGCACGCCGGCTTGGTATCGAGGTGGTGCGCGTCACCGACTATTCGCCGAACTCGGTCGCCGAATTCGCGGTGGGCCTGCTGCTGGCCGTGAACCGCAAGATTGCGCGCGCCAGCGTGCGCACGCGTGAAGGCAATTTCGATCTCGATGGCCTGATGGGCTTTGACCTGCACGGCAAGACCGTCGGCGTGATCGGTACTGGCAAGATCGGGCTGATCTTTGCCCGCATCATGGCCGGTTTCGGCTGCACGCTCGTGGGCCATGACCTGTATCCGACGCCGGCATTCGAAGCACTCGGCGGCCGCTACGCCAGCGTGAACGAGCTGCTGGCCTGCAGCGACGTCGTCTCGCTGCATTGCCCGCTGCTCGATACGACGCACCACATCGTCGATGCGGCCGCCCTCGCGCGCGTCAAGCGCGGCTGTGTGCTGATCAACACCAGCCGGGGTGGGCTGGTCGATACCGACGCGGTGGTCCAGGCGCTAAAGACGGGCCAGCTGGGCGGCCTGGCCATCGACGTCTACGAACAGGAAGCCAGCCTGTTCTTCCAGGACCTGTCATCGACCATCATCCTGGACGACGTGATCCAGCGCCTGGTATCGTTCCCGAACGTGATCGTCACGGGCCACCAGGCCTTCTTCACGGTTGAAGCGATCGGCCAGATCATGCGCACGACCATCGACAGCATCAGTGCATTCGAACGCGGCGAACCGCTCGTCAACCGCATTCCTGGCTGATGCAGGGTGCATGAATCGCCCCGTCTGCTGGACAGGTCGACCGGCCTGCGCTACGGTGCAGGGAGCACGCCAGCCACTGGGGAGAGCACATGCACATCGAGACGGTCCGCTTCGAGCGGGTATTCGACGTCCAGTCCGGGACGTTCAGCTTTGAAGCGGACGGCAAACGCCAGTTTGGCGTCGTCTTCGATCACAAGATCGTGCCCGATATGGGGGCGACCTTTGCCGTTGCCCTGGACGAACCTGGCAACTGGCAGACGGTGGCCGGCTGGCGCGATTTGTCGACGGTTACCGTGGGGCTCAAGCGCAGCGCATGGGACGTTGCAATCGGGCTGCTGTTCGATTTTTATTTCGTCCTTATCCCGATCCCCGTGTTGGCACTGGTGCTGGGCGGCCCGTGGGCCGGCCTGGCGGCGTTCGGTCTGATGGTGCTGGGCGCCTGCGCCATGGTCGTGGGCACGGCCAGGCACAACCGCCAGATTGAGCGGGCGCTGCTCGCCGTTCGCCCACCGCCGCCCCGCGCAGTCACAGGGCCTGACATGCTGGCGCGGCGCGCCGATCCCACGGCGCCTGCACATTGAGCAGCGCGCCCTTCGGCGCGCCAAGCGGCGGATCGAGCACGAAGCGCGCTATTCACAGCAACGGTCCTGTCGGGTTTGACGATCCTCCGGGTGGCCGATAGACTGCGCCAACGTCTCCCTTACCCGTTGCTCCTGAAAGGACTACCCGCATGACCATGCTCCAGCTTCCCACGTATGACGACGTCGTCCAGGCCGCCGAACGCATTGCCGGCGCCGCGCACCGCACGCCGGTGCTGACCTCGCGTACCGTCAACGAGGAGTTCGGCGCCGAGGTCTTCTTCAAGTGCGAAAACATGCAGCGGATGGGCGCCTTCAAGTTCCGTGGTGGTTACAACGCGCTGGCCAGGTTCAGCCCGGAACAGCGGCGCGCCGGTGTCGTGGCCTTCTCGTCGGGGAACCACGCGCAGGCGATCGCGCTGTCGGCGCGGCTGCTGGACATTCCCGCCACGATCATCATGCCGGAGGATGCGCCGGCCGCGAAGGTTGCCGCTACGCGCGGCTATGGCGCCACTGTCGTCACCTACGACCGCTATACCGAAGACCGCGAGCAGATCGGCCGCGCGCTGGCCGAGCGCGATGGCCTGACCTTGATCCCGCCATACGACCACGCCGACGTGATTGCGGGGCAGGGCACGGCGGCCAAGGAACTGTTCGACGAGGTCGGCCCGCTCGACGCGTTCTTCGTCTGCCTGGGCGGCGGCGGTCTGCTGTCGGGCTCGGCGCTGGCCACGCGCGCGCTGTCGCCGGGATGCCTGCTGTACGGTGTCGAACCGGAAGCCGGCAACGATGGCCAGCAGTCGTTCCGCACCGGGCAGATCGTGCACATCGACACGCCGCGCACGATCGCCGACGGCGCGCAGACGCAGCACCTGGGGCAGCTGACGTTCCCGATCATCCAGCGCGATGTCGACGATATCCTGACCGTCAGCGACGACGAACTGGTGGCCTGCATGCGGTTCTTTGCCGAGCGCATGAAGATCGTGGTGGAGCCGACAGGCTGTTTGGGCTTTGCCGCGGCGCGCAAGATGAAGGACAGCCTGCGCGGCAAGCGGATCGGGGTGCTGGTCAGCGGCGGGAATATCGATCTGGCCCGGTTCGCGAGCCTGATCGGTGCGTGATCCGTTGACACGTCGTTCCAGCGCAGGCTGGAACCCAAGCACGTAACGGTGGCGCATGAGGCAGAACTTGGGTTCCCGCCTGCGCGGGAACGACGGGGGATGGCGATCGACAGGGCGTCAAGCCGCGCTTGCGCGACCTGTCAGCCCGCCAGCGGCAGTGCCACCTGCAGCAGGAACCCACCACCGTCGCGGTTGCTGACCTCCAGCCCTGCGTTGTGACGCGTGAGCACCCGCTCGACGATGGCCAGGCCCAGCCCGGCGCCATTTGCCTGGCCGCGCGCGCTGTCCAGCCGCGTGAAGGGTTTCATCAGCTGTGCGATCTGGTCCGGCGGTACGCCCACACCATGGTCGCCGATCTCGATCACGGCGCGCCGGCCGTGGCCCGTCGCTTTCACGCGCAGCACGATGTCGATCTCGGTGTAGTCCTGCCCCGGCGTGACGCCGTAGCGGCGTGCATTCTCGATGATGTTGTTGATCACGCGCCGCAGGTCGGTCGCGTTGCCCTGTACGTGCACGTCCGGCATCAGGTCGGTCCGGATGCGCAGGCTCGGGATGCGGCCCGCGTCGCGGCCGATGTCCGCCAGCAGTTCGGACAGATTCACCGGCACGAACGTGGCGGCCTCGGTTGGTTTCGCGTAGTCGAGGAACTGGCCGATGATGGCGTCCATCTGCGCGATGTCCGACTGCATGCCGTCGCGCGCTTCCTGTGACAGGTTGGCCATTTCCACTTCGAGGCCCATGCGCGCCAGCGGCGTGCGCAGATCGTGCGAGATGCCAGCCAGGATCACGGCGCGGTCCTTCTCGACCTGGGCCAGGTCTTCGACCATCTGGTTGAAGCTGCGGTTGGCTTCGATGATCTCCTGCGAGCCTTTTTCGGGCAGCGGCGCCGGGCGTTCGCCCTTGGCGATGGCGCGCGCGGCGGACGTCAGCCGCGCCAGCGGGCGGTTGACGAGGCTCGAGATCAGCGCTGCGCCCAGCACTGACAGCAGGCCAACGACCACTGCCCAGCCCAGCCACTGCACGCGCGTGAGACCCGCCAGGCGCTCGCGCTCGAGCATCAGCCAGTACTTGTCGTCCTCAATATTGAAGCTGATGTAAAAACCGGGCACGCCGTTCACGCCGCTGGAAAAGCGCGTGTCGGCGCCAAGGCGCTCGCGCACGATGGCGGCGATTTCGGGCATCAGGGGATTGTGCGGTGGCGGATCGATGACGTCCGTGTCTTCGAGCGTGAAGATGCGGATGCCTTCGTTCGAGGCCAGTTCGAGCAGCAGTTCGAGTCGCAGGTCGGGCGCCGAGTGCGTCAGCGCGGCCTTGGTGATGGTCACCACCGACACGACCGTTTCGGCCGTCTGCTGCACTTGCGGGCCGCGCTGGTAGACGTTGATCATGCCGATCCAGGCGCCCATCGAGACCGCGGTAAGCACCGACATCAGGAAGAACGTGCGCCAGAACAGGCCGCTCTTGAACCAGGCAAAGCGCACGGCGCGATGCGCCGCCGCGAGCGACGTGAATGCAGGTGGCTTCACTAGCGTGGCTGACCCTCAGGGATGAACACATAGCCCAGGCCCCAGACGGTCTGGATGTACAGCGGGCTCGATGGATCAGGTTCGATCAGCTTGCGCAGGCGCGAGATCTGGACGTCGAGCGAGCGGTCGAACACTTCGTATTCGCGGCCACGGGCAAGTTCCATCAGCTTTTCGCGCGACAGCGGCTGGCGTGCGTGGCGCGCAAACACCTTGAGCACCGAGAATTCGCCGGTGGTCAGTGGCACCGTGTCGCCGTTCTTCTTCAGCGTGCGCGTGCCCAGATCGAGGATGAAATCGCCGAACTCGAAGGTTTGCGGGGTTTCCGATGGTGCACCCGGGATCTCGTCCGGGCCTTTGCGGCGCAGCACGGCGCCAATGCGCGCCACCAGCTCACGCGGGTTGAACGGCTTGGGCAGGTAGTCGTCGGCGCCCATCTCGAGGCCGACGATGCGGTCGACGTCCTCGCCTTTGGCGGTCAGCATGATGATGGGGGTCTGGTCACCGGCGCCGCGCAGGCGGCGGCAGATCGACAGGCCGTCTTCGCCGGGCAGCATCAGGTCAAGCACGAGCAGGTCGTAGCGCTCGCGCAGCCACAGCTTGTTCATGGCCGGCGCGCTTTCGGCGGTCACGACCTGGAAACCCTGTTCGGTCAGATAACGGCGCAGCAGGTCGCGCAGGCGCACGTCGTCGTCCACGACCATGATCTTGGCGGAGTGGCCGCCCTGCGTGCCGGTACCCACGTTAATGTTCGGAGTCGTTGAAGTCATGGAACTGTCCAGAATTGTCAGATGAATGTCGCTATGGTAACTTCTTATGGTGATGCCGCAGGTACGACTCAGCTCAGCCATTACAATGTGTTACAAACTTTACCCAATTACTCTTACCCCGTATCCGGTATCAACCTACACTGGCGTCAAGTGATCAGCACAGCTTATCCGTTTATCAGGCATCACGGAAGAGGAACACCATGAACCACGCGCTCAACGACAATCCAGCAGCACCCGGCACCGCTCGCGGCCGGTTCGCCCGGCTTGTGCGCCTCGGTGTTCTCGCCTGCGCCCTGGCCGCAACCGGTGCAGGTGCCTTGGCCCAGGACCAGGACCGCAACCGTCGCAGTGACGACATTCAGGCGCGCGAGCGCTACGAGATGCAGGCGCAGCGCGACGCGAGAGCATTCGAAATACGTGAGCAGACCCGTCGCAATGCCGACGTCCAGCAGGATGCGGCGCGTGAAGACCGCCCGCGCGGGCGTCTGTCGCCGGACGAGCGGCGCGACCTGCGCCGCCAGATCAAGGAAGGTGCGGATCTGTATCCCAATTCGCGCCGCCGCTGACAGGCGGCTGCTGCAGTCAACAACGGCGCCGATGGCGCCGTTGTCACGTCTGGACGTGCGCGCGCTGGCCAGTCGCGGGCGATACCAGGACACCATGGTCAGGCACTGTAAATTTTCTTTTTTGCAAATCTCATTGCTATATGTTTATTTAATCTGCGCAACATGCTATGTTCTCGCACGCCTTACTGTTGGTAAGGTTTGTGCCGACAATATCAGCAACATGGAGCGTGAACGTGCCCGACCCCGCCATCCCTTCTGCAGCGCGTTTTGTCTCTGACGGCCCGGAACACTGCATCGCCCGGCGCGCTGACGGCGTGTATGCCGATCCCGCGTTGCTCGGCACGACACTGGTGGCGGCGCTCGACAGCACCCTGCGCTCGGGGCATTACCTGGCAGGGCTCGATTACGCCGTTCTGGTCAAGGCGCTGTACGGCCATGGCCCTGCGCTGCCGCGCGACGCGGCCGGTCAAGTGCAGGTGCGCATCGCCGATGACATCATGCCGTTCACCCCTGAGCGGCAGGCGCTGTACCGCTCGGTAAAGATCACGGACGGCCAGGCCGAATACTATTTCGAGCCGGTGTTCGAGCCCGACCCCGAGGGTGGTGAGCGGCCTACCACGCTCAATGCCGACGAATTCGTCGCCGACATGTGGATCAAGGGGATCCGCTTCGGCGCCGATGTCGACGCCATCCGCGACGCCATCGTCAAGGGGGCGACGGGGCGCTGCGTTGTCGCGCGCCGGCTGGCACCGGTCGATGGCGACGCCGCGCGCGTCGAGGAAGTCGCGAACGAACTGCACCGCAGCGATGCACCGCTCCAGCTGGCCAATGGCAAGCTCGACCTCATGAGCTTCCAGAACCGTTTCCCGCAGGTGCAGATCGGCACGCGCCTGTTGCGCAAGGTGCCGCGTACGGCAGGCAGTCCGGGCTTCGAGCTGACCGGCATCCCGATCCTGGCCGAGATCGGCAAGGACCTCGATCTGGCCGTGTATGCCGCCGAAGGCACCGGCATCGATGTGGTGCCTGCCGGCGAGTTCCTGATCGCGCGCCGCGACGGGTTCCTGAATGTCGACCCCAAGAGCAGCCGGATCGCCATCTCCGACAAGATCGTCAGCCACGACGGCGTCAGCGCCCGGACCACGGGCAACCTGCACCTGAGCGGCGACTACGAAGAGTTCGGCGAGGTGCAGGAGCAGCGCATCATCGAAGGCGACAGCATCACCGTGCACGCGGACGTGTATGGCCACGTACTCTCGCGCGGCGGGGCGGTCCGGCTGGAGTGCAACCTGGTCGGCGGCAGCGCGCGCAACCTGAACGGCGGCGTGCGCGTGCTGGGCGTGGCCTCCAGTGCCACGATCCAGGCCGCCAGAGGTGACGTGATCCTGGGGCGGGCCGAGAACTGCGTGATTTCCGGTGCGCGCATCCGGGTCGAAACGGCGATCAACTGCGAGATCATGGGCGACGATGTCGAGGTCGCGCACGCGGAAGGCAGCGCCATCGCGGGCCGGCGCGTGAAGATCGGCAGCGCCGCGCCCTGGAAGCAGGGCGAGATGCTGGTGTACCTGCTGCGGCCCGATTGTGCGCGCATCGACGATGCAATGGCCCAGGTGCGCGAGCGGATCGGGCAGTTTGGCCAGCTCGCGGCGCGTCACCGTGCGTCGATCGACACGCTCGCGGCGCAGCCGCACCTGAGCAAGTACCTGAAGATCGCGCCGCGCATCCGCAGCGGCGATCTGGTACTCAAACCCGAGCAGGTGCCCCAGTTCCAGCGCATGACCGATACCGCGGGGCCGGCGCTCAAGGAGCTCGGCCGCCTGTCGGACGAAGCGAACAAGCTCGACGCCGAACGGCAGTCGGGGATGGAGGTACTGGGCCGCCTGGAGGCGCAGCGCTACGACCGTGTCGGTGCGGCGCAGATTATGCTCGAGGCCATCGCTGGCGAGGTGCAGGTGCGCGCCTTGCCGTACGAGCCGGATCTTGGCTGTATCTGGGACCAGGGGCCGCGCGACATCCGCCTGCGCCTGCGCGACGCCATGGGCACCGAGCTGCTGCACGCCGGGCGCGACGGCGCCTGGGCCTGGGATTCCACGTCGCCCACAGCCCTGGGGTGAACCACCGCACCCGTGGAAGCGGGCGGTGCGAATTGATTGCAGTCAAGATCGCCGGGATCGGCAGGCTTACGATGGTGGTCGGACTGATCAAGGATCTGCCATGCACACCACATCGCGCGCGCCACGGTCTGGCGCACCAACGGATTACCTCAGCTTCATGCTCGATGGGCTGGAGTACGGACTCGATTGCGCGCGGGTGCAGGAACTCAAATTGCTCAAGTCCCTCGAACGCTTCGCCGAGGATGGCGACATCATCGGCGGCGTCGCGCTGTCGCATGGCGTGATCCTGCCGGTGATCGACATGCGCACTACTGCCACCCAGGGCGCCGGCGCGGGGGCCGGCATCGTGCACCCGGATACCGACGTGATCATCCTGCGCCTGTCGAGCGGGCTGGTGGGAATGGTGGTGGAAGGGGTGACAGGCATCGTGCACGTGCGCCCGGAAGCCGTACAGGCCGTCCCGGGCGAAGCCGGCGCCAGTTACCTGATCGGCATTGCCCGCATCGACGGGCGGTGCGTGGTATTGATCGACATCGATGGTCTCGTGTCGTTGTCGCCGCGGCGGCCGCTCAGGGCCGCCTGACGGCGTCGTACTGCCAATCCCACTGGCTTACGCCAGCGCTTCCAGCTGTTCCTGCAGCGTCAGCCACTCCAACTCGAGCGTTTCCAGATCCCGCGCCACGAACGCCTGGTCGGCCACCAGCGTCTTGAGGCGATCCTTGTTCTGCGCATCGTAGATCGTCGGGTCGAGCAGGGCGGCATCGATCGTGGCCTTCTTTGCCTGCAGCTTGGCCATCTGCTCGTCCAGGCGCTTGACCTTGCTTTCGATCGGCTTGCGCTGCGCGGCGTTGCGCTGACGTTCTTCGGCGCCCAGGCGCTTCTGCTCCTTGCGCTCGGCCGGCGTGGCGCTTGGTACCGGTGCGACGGGCGCGGCGGCCTTGGCCAGCGGGAGGATGTCGGTGCCTTTGCCCAGCTTGGTCTTGAACAGCCAGTCCTTGTAGTCGTCCAGGTCGCCGTCGAACGGTTGCAGGCGGCCGTCGGCGACGATGATGAATTCATCGGTCGTCGCGCGCAGCAGGTGGCGATCGTGGGACACGACGATCAGCGTGCCTTCGAACTGCGCCAGCGCCATCGTCAGCGCTTCGCGCGTTTCCAGGTCCAGGTGGTTGGTCGGTTCATCGAGCAGCAGCAGGTTAGGGCGCTGCCAGACGATCAGGGCCAGCGCCAGGCGCGCCTTTTCGCCGCCCGAGAACGGCTTGATCGAGCTGGTCACCATATCGCCCGGGAAGTTGAAGCTGCCCAGGAAGTTGCGCAGTTCCTGCTCGCGCACCGTCGGCGCGATCTTGGCCAGGTGCCACAGGGGCGATTCGTCATGGCGCAGCATCTCGACCTGGTGCTGGGCGAAGTAGCCGATCGACAGGCCCTTGCCGATGGTCGCTTCGCCGGTCAGCGGCATCAGCTCGCCGGCGATGGTCTTGATCAGCGTCGATTTACCGGCGCCGTTCACACCCAGGAGGCCAATGCGCTGGCCAATGGTCAGCGAAAAGTCGATGTGGTTGACGATGGTCTTCTTGCCGACCTTGTCGCCATGCTCGTCGAGCAGGAAGTAGCCGGCATCGACCTTGTCGAGCACCAGCAGCGGGTTCGGGGCCGACAGCGGCTCGCGGAAGTCGAACGAGAATTCGGCTGCAGCGCGCAGCGGTGCCAGTTCTTCCATCTTGGCCAGGGCCTTCATGCGGCTCTGGGCCTGGCGCGCCTTGGAGGCCTGCGCCTTGAAACGGTTGACGAACGACTCGAGGTGCGCGCGCTGGCGCTGCTGCTTCTCGAGTGCGCCGGCGGCCAGGATCATCTGGGCGGCGCGCTGGCGCTCGAAGCCCGAATAGTTGGCCGTGTAGCGTTTCAGCTTGCGCTCGTCGATGTGCACGATCACGTTGACCACTTCGTCGAGGAAGTCGCGATCGTGGGAAATGATGATCAGGGTGCCGGTGTAGCGCTTGAGCCAGTCTTCGAGCCAGATGATCGCATCCAGATCCAGGTGGTTGGTCGGTTCATCGAGCAGCAGCAGATCGGACGGGCACATCAGCGCCTGCGCCAGGTTCAGGCGCATGCGCCAGCCACCCGAGAAGCTCGCCACCGGCTGGTTCATCTGCGCCAGTGAAAAGCCCAGGCCCAGCAGCAGCTGTTCGCCGCGCGACTGTACCGTGTAGCCGTCGGCGTCGGCCAGCATGCCGTGCAGTTCGCCCAGGCGCATGCCGTGGGCGTCGACGTCCGGGTGCGATTCCAGTTCTTCCAGTTCGGCCTGGAGCTTGCGCAGGCCGACGTCGCCGTCAATGGCGTAATCGAGTGCCGCGCGGTCCAGCGCTGGCGTCTCTTGCGCCACGTACGCCATGCGCCATTTGGCCGGAAAGTCGATCTGGCCCTGGTCCGGGTGCAGCTCGTTGCGCAGCATGCCGAACAGGCTCGATTTGCCGGCGCCGTTGGCGCCGATCAGGCCGATCTTGTCGCCCGGGTTGAGGGTCAGGTCGGCATCGACGAGCAGCGGCTTGGTGCCGCGCATCAGGCTGACGTTCTGGATACGGATCATGGTGTCGCTATCTTGTTGTGTGGCCGGCTGTGCCGGCCACGCGGTGATTGTGATGGGTTCCGGTGTCGTGCCGGATGAGCTTGCTGCTATCGATCACCGTGTGGGCGGCATAGCCGCCCACACGGTGATCAATGGAGGCAGAGGGGTTATTGCAGGTTTTGCAGCTGCTCGGCCGTCAGCAGGAACACGGCATCGTCGCCGATGCTGGTGGTCAGCCAGGTCAGGCCCAGGTGGCCGAACGCGGCTTCGGCGTACTCGCGCTCGTTGCCGATCTCGACCACCAGGATGCCTTCCGGCGTCAGGCGCTCGGCGGCGCCGGCGATGATCTTGCGCACCAGGTCCATGCCGTCTTCGCCACCGGCCAGTGCGATCTGCGGCTCGACCATGTATTCCTGCGGCAGCGTGCGCATCGATTCGGCGTTCACGTACGGCGGGTTGGTGATGATCAGGTCATACTTCTTGAACGGCACGTTTTCGTACAGGTCGGACTCGATCGGGTTCACGCGCCCCTCGAGTTTGTATTCGCGGATATTCGTTTCGGCCACGGCCAGCGCGTCCTTCGAGATGTCGATCGCATCGACCACCGCGTTGGCAAACGTATCGGCCATCATGATCGCCAGGCAGCCGCTGCCGGTGCACAGCTCGAGCACGTTCTCCACGCCATCCGGATCCACCAGCCAAGGGCTGAACTGCTGCGGAATCAGCTCGGCAATGAACGAGCGCGGCACCAGCACGCGTTCGTCGACATAGAAGCGGTATTCGCCCAGCCATGCCTCTTTGGTGATGTAGGCAGCCGGCACGCGCTCGGTCACGCGGCGCTCGATCACGGCCAGCACCTGCAGCACTTCGTCCGCCAGCAGCCTGGCGTCGAGGAACGGTTCCAGGCGGTCGAGCGGCAACTTCAGGGTGTGCAGGATCAGGTAGGCGGCTTCGTCGAACGCTTCGACGCTGCCGTGGCCGAAGAACAGCTTGGCACCGTTGAAGCGGGTGATCGCATAGCGCAGCAGGTCGCGCGGCGTGGAGAATGAGGTGGTGGTCATGGCCTGGATGATGGGTTGTAATGCTTCAAGCGGCCAGCATGCGCTGGAGCGTGCGGCGATAGATATTCTTCAGGGGATCGATGTAGCGCAGTTCGATGTGCTCGTCGATTTTATGAATGCTGGCGTTCGGTGGGCCGAATTCTATCACCTGAGGGCAGATGCGGGCGATGAAGCGGCCATCCGAGGTCCCGCCGGTGGTCGATAATTCGGCGTGCACGCCCAGTTCGTCGCCGATCGCGGCGCAGACGGCGTCCGACAGCGTGCCTTTTTCGGTCAGGAACGGCAGGCCCGACAAGGTCCAGTCCAGATCGTAATCCAGCCCGTGGCGGTCGAGGATCGCATGCACGCGCGCCTGCAGGCCCTCGGCCGTGCTGGCGGTCGAGAAGCGGAAGTTGAAGTCCAGGCTCACGCTGCCCGGGATCACGTTGTTGGCGCCGGTGCCGGCGGCGATGTTCGACACCTGCCAGCTGGTGGGCGCGTAGTACTCGTTGCCTTCGTCCCAGACTTCGAGCGTCAGCTCGGCCAGTGCCGGCGCCATCTGGTGGATCGGGTTGCGCGCCAGTTGCGGGTAGGCGATGTGGCCCTGGACGCCGTTGACGGTCAGGTGGCCCGACAGCGAACCGCGCCGGCCATTCTTGATCGTGTCGCCCAGCACGTGGTTCGAGGTCGGCTCGCCGACCAGGCAATAGTCGGGCGCGACGCCCCGTTCTTCGAGCAGGTCGCAGACGATGGCGGTACCGTCCACCGCCGGGCCTTCCTCGTCGCTGGTGATCAAAAAAGCAATGGAGCCGCGGTGGTCCGGATAGGCAGCAATGAACTCTTCGCAGGCGACGACCATCGCCGCGATCGACGTCTTCATGTCGGACGCGCCGCGACCATACAGCTTGCCGTCGCGCTGCGTCGGCATGAACGGTTCGGATGTCCACTGGTGCAACGGACCGGCCGGGACCACGTCGGTATGACCGGCAAACACGAACAGCGGCGCGTTCTCGCCCTTGCGGGCCCACAGATTGGTCACGCCATTCGAGACGATCGTTTCGCACACGAAGCCGAGCGGCGCCAGCAGCTCGATCAGGCGCTGCTGGCAACCCTTGTCCTGGGGCGTGATCGAGTCGAGCGCAATCAGTTCTTCGGTGAGCAGCAGGGTGCGTGACGGTCTCATGGCGCCGCCCCGAATTTTTCTTCAAATGCGGCCGGCGAAAAACCGACCGTCACCAAGCCGGCGCCTTGCACGACCGGGCGCTTGATGACCGACGGGTTCTCGAGCATCAGCGCCAGTGCGCTGTCGGCGTCGACGATGGCCGCCTTGCGTTCGTCCGGCAAGTTGCGCCAGGTGGTGCCCTTGCGGTTGACCAGGGTGGTCCAGTCGAGGTCCTGCAGCCAGGCCTTCACCAGTTCAGGCGTGAGCCCTTGCTTCTTGAAGTCGTGGAAGGTGAAGTCGATACCGTGATCCTGCAGCCAGGTGCGGGCTTTCTTGACGGTGTCGCAATTGGGGATGCCGTAGAGGGTGATCGTCATGGGGTATGCGGGGAAAAAGGGCGGCAGCGCCGCCCTGGAACATCAGGAATTGAGCGTAAACTCGGTGAACGAGGCGCCGCCCTTGGGCTCGCTGGCCTTGTCGTCCAGCTGTTGCTGGACCTGGCTGTCGGGCCCGTTGTTGAGCAGCCAGAGCAGGTTGGTGGCCGAGTCGGCGTTGGCCAGACCTTCTTCCTGCGTCACGTGGCCTTCCCTGATCAGGTGGAACAGGGCGCCTTCGAACGATTGCGAGCCGGCCGACAGGCTCTTGTCCATCGCTTCCTTGATCTGGCTGATTTCGCCCTGTTCGATCAGGTCGGCGATGTAGCGGGTGTTGAGCATGACTTCGACCGCCGCGCGGCGCGCGCCGCCGGCAGCGGCCTTGACCAGGCGCTGCGACACGATGGCTTTCACGCTTGACGCCAGGTCCTGCAGCAGTGCGTTGCGGTTTTCCAGCGGGTAGAAGCTGATGATGCGGTTCAGTGCGTTGTAGCTGTTGTTGGCGTGCAGCGTGGCCAGCACCAGGTGGCCGGACTGCGCGTAGGCCAGCGCTGCCTGCATCGTTTCGCGGTCGCGGATTTCGCCGATCAGGATGCAGTCGGGCGCCTGGCGCATCGAGTTCTTCAGCGCGATGCCGAAGTCGTGCGTGTCGCTGCCGATCTCGCGCTGGTTGACGATCGATTTCTTGTTCTTGAACAGGTACTCGATCGGGTCTTCCAGCGTCAGGATATGCCCGGTGCGCAGGTCGTTGCGATGGTCGAGCATCGACGCGATGGTGGTCGACTTGCCCGAACCCGTGGCGCCCACGACCAGCATCAGGCCGCGCTTTTCCATGATCAGTTCCGCCAGCACGGGCGGCAGGCCCAGTTCGGCCAGCGGCGGGATAGTTGCAGGGATGAAGCGGAACACGGCCGAGATCGAGCCGCGCTGGCGGAACGCCGACAGGCGGAACCGGCCCACGTTCGCAACCGATACACCCATGTTCAATTCATTGTCGCGCTGGAGTTCGTCGATCTGTTCCGGCGTCGCGATCTCGGACAGCAGCGACAGGATGTTCTCGGGTTCGAGGCGATGCTGGTTGATGGGGATGAGCGCGCCGTTGATCTTGATATGCACCGGCGAGTTCACGGCGAAGAACATGTCGGACGCGTTCTTCTCTTTCATCAGCTGGAACAGGCGGTCCATGGCCATCGCATCGTCTCCGAAGTCGGGATAAATCAAAGCCGGCCGGTGGCGTGGACCAGACACAGTGTCCACGCCGCCAGCCGGCGGCAGCAATCAGTCGCCGCGCAGCAGGTCGTTGATCGCCGTCTTCGAGCGCGTCTGTGCATCGACGCGCTTGACGATGACTGCGCAGTACAGGCTGTACTTGCCGTCAGCAGACGGCAGGCTGCCCGACACGACGACCGAACCCGATGGCACGCGGCCATACGACACTTCTCCGGTGGCGCGGTCATAGATCTTGGTCGACTGGCCGATGTACACGCCCATCGAGATCACCGAGTTTTCTTCGACGATCACGCCTTCGACGATCTCGGAGCGCGCGCCGATGAAGCAGTTGTCTTCGATGATGGTCGGGTTGGCCTGCATTGGTTCGAGCACGCCGCCGATGCCCACGCCACCTGACAGGTGGACGTTCTTGCCGATCTGCGCGCACGAACCGACCGTGGCCCAGGTATCGACCATCGTGCCTTCATCGACGTAGGCGCCGATGTTGACGTACGACGGCATCAGGACCACGTTCTTGCCGATGAAGCTGCCGCGGCGTGCAACCGCCGGCGGCACCACACGGAAACCGCCGCGGGCGAAGTCTTCTGGCGTGTAGTCGGCGAACTTGGTCGGGACCTTGTCGTAGAACTGGATGTCACCCGACACGACCGGCACGTTGTTCTCGAGGCGGAACGACAGCAGCACGGCTTTCTTGAGCCACTGGTTCACGACCCAGGTGCCGGTGTCCTTCTGCGCGACGCGCAGGCTGCCGTCGTCGAGGCCCGCGAGCACGTGGGCGACAGCGTCACGCAGTTCGGCGCTGGCGCTGTTCGGGCTGATGTCGGCGCGCTGTTCCCAGGCGGTGTCGATGATGTTCTGGAGTTGTTGGGTCATGGTGCTGGTCTTGGTTGGAATGAGTTCAAGGGTGCGCAGGCGTCAGGCGAGGCCCTGGCAGAACTGGACGATGCGGTTGGCCGCTTCCAGTCCTTCGTCGACGCCGGCCACGAGGGCCATGCGGATGCGGTCCTGGCCCGGGTTCTGCCCGTGCGCATCGCGCGCCAGGTAGCTGCCCGGAAGGACCGTGACATTATAGTCGGCGTACAGGCGCCGTGCGAAGTCGACATCCGACAGACCGGTGCGGCGCACGTCGGCCCACAGATAGAAGCCGGCGTCGGGCAGTTCGACGTCCATCACTGGTTTCAGCAGCGGCGTGATGAGATTGAATTTCTCTTTGTACAGCGTGCGGTTGTCCTGCACGTGCTGCTCGTCGTTCCAGGCCGCGATCGACGCCGCCTGCACCGGTGGCGACATCGCGCCGCCGCAATAGGTGCGGTACAGCAGGAAGCGCTTCATGGCCACCGGATCGCCCGCCACGAAGCCCGAACGCATGCCCGGCACGTTCGAGCGCTTCGACAGGCTCGAGAACACGATCAGGTTGCGGTAGGGCTGCTCGCCGCTGCTGCGGCCCAGCTGATGCGCCGCTTCGAGCGCGCCCAGTGGCGGCGTGCTGCCCGTGTAGATCTCGGAATAGCATTCGTCTGCCGCGATCAGGAAGCCCCAGCGGTCCGACAGTGCGAACAGTTCGCGCCAGTCGTCCAGCGTGAGCGTGGCGCCGGTCGGGTTGCCGGGCGAGCAGACATACATCAGTTGCACGTGCGGCCACACATCATCCGGCACGCTGGCGTAGTCGGGCGCGAAATTGCGGGCCGGCTCCGAATTGACGAACCACGGCGTGGCGCCGGCCAGGTAGGCCGCGCCTTCGTAGATCTGGTAGAACGGGTTCGGGCAGACCACCAGCGCGTCGGGCTTCGACGCGTCGATCGTGCACTGCGCGATGGCAAACAGCGCCTCGCGCGAGCCGTTCACTGGCAGCACCATCGTGGCCGCGTCGAGCGCCGGCAAGCCGTAGCGCCGCTCGAGCCAGCCGGCGATTGCGGTGCGCAGCGGCTCGCTGCCGATCGTGCTCGGATAACTGGCCATGCCCGCGACCGCATGCATCAGCGCTTTCTCGATGAACGCGGGCGTCGGATGCTTCGGCTCGCCGATGCCAAGACTGATGGGTGCGTAGTCCGGGTTCGGGGTCACGCCGGCAAACAGCTGGCGCAGTTTTTCGAACGGGTAGGGGTGGAGTCTGTCGAGATGGGGGTTCACGGCGATACCAGTGTGCGCTTTTGGCTAATTTTTCATTATAGCGCCATGAATCGCTGCCACGGGGCCGACGCTTAAAGTGATTTGCGGTAACATCTGACGTCAATACCTACCCATCCCATTCACGCCGAAAGCCGATCCGCCGTGCCGATCAACTACGTGCGCAGCCTGACTAAACACGACCGTACACCCGGGGCCAACCGCCATCTGGGCGTGGCGCTGGCCTTTGTTGCCGGCGCCATCAATGCCGGCGGCTACCTGGCGGTGCGCGAGTACACGTCGCACATGACCGGCATCATATCGGGCGCGGCCGACCACCTGGTGCTTGGGCAGACCGACCTGGTGCTCGCGGCTGTTGGCGCCTTGCTCAGCTTCATGCTGGGCGCGGCCAGCACCGCGATCCTCGTCAATCTCGTGCGGCGCCGGGGCCTTTACAGCGGCTATGCGCTGCCGCTGGTACTCGAGGCGATCCTGCTGCTGATATTCGGCATCCTGGGCGCACGCCTGAACGATATCGATGCGCTGTTCATTCCGCTGACCGTGATGCTGCTGTGCTTCATGATGGGCTTGCAGAACGCCGTCATCACCAAGGTCTCGCACGCCGAAATCCGCACCACCCACATGACCGGCATCGTGACCGACATCGGCATCGAGCTGGGCAAGCTGGCCTACTGGAATATGGATGGCGGCCTGCGCCAGCCAAAGGTCACGGCCAACCTGGGGCGGCTGGGCCTGATGGCGGCGCTGCTGGGCGCATTCTGCATCGGCGGCGTGACCGGCGCGCTGGGCTTCAAGCATCTGGGCTATCTGTCGACGATTCCGCTGGCGGCGTTCCTGTGCGTGCTGGGGATCGTGCCGGTGGTCGACGACGCGCTGCACATGCTGGGGCGCGACCGGCGCGACCGGCACGCCGGGCACGACGCTTGACCGCTCAGGCCGCCTGTTCGCGCCACGCTCCCGGATTGATCCCGCTCCACTCGCGAAACGCATGCGTGAACGCGCTCTGGTCCTGGAACCCCAGCAGGAAAGCGATATCGGCCAGACCCAGCTCGCGTCGCCGCAGATAATCCTGCGCCAGCGCAAAGCGCACCGCATCGAGCACCTGCTGGAAGCTCGATCCGGCGTCGGCCAGCTTGCGCTGCAGCGTGCGCGCCGACAATCCCAGTTCGGCCGCCACCGGCCCCAGGCGGGCCTGGCCATCGGGCAGGCGCGCTGTGAGCGCCGTCGTCACCCGCGCCACGATGTCGTCGGCGGCCATGGCGCGCTGCGCCAGCAGCCGCTCGGCATGCTGCTGCAGCACGGGGAACAGGCTGGTGTCGGCGTTCGGCACCGGCATCGCCAGCAGCGCCACGTCGAATGCGGCGCCATGGCACGGCGCGTCGAAAGTCGGCGCGACGCCCAGCACGCGCAGGTATTCGTCGTGGCCATGGCCGGGATCGGCGTGCCGGAAATGCAGCGCCAGCGGCGTCAACGGCCGTCCGGCCATCCAGCTGCCGAACACGCGAATGCCGGCGTACACGCTCTCGGCCAGGTGGCGCGTGGCGTCCGGATAGCGACTGATCCATTCATGCAGTGCGTGCGGCCCTTCGATGGCGAGCCGGCTGCGCCCCAGGTCGTGCGCCAGCGATTCATAGCGCTGGGCCAGCGCCAGCGCGTGGCCGAAGCTGCTGCTGGCCAGCAGCATCAGGCCATACGCGCTGTAGGTGGCGGGCCGCACCTGTTCGCCGACGTGCAGACCGAAAAACGGATCGTCTGCCAGGCGCGCGCCGGCATCGAGCAGGGCGAGGTAGCGTGCTGTCGGGAGGGTCGCGGGAAGCGGGTCGAGTGTACCTGGCGCCAGACCTGCAGCGTGCGCGAGCGCATCCGGCGTCACGCCCCGTTCGCGGGCCGTGTCGAGCAAGGTCTGGAGATACGGGCCGGTCACGCGGGCGGTGTCCGGCAGGCGTGGCGTGATCGAGCAAGGCAGTGTCATGAATGCGCAATACAGGTGGCAAGGCCCTGACTAATCTGGCAAAAAGGGCAACTTGTGTCCAAGTATAACGAAGAAGGCGGTTTGATGCGGCGTTGTAATGGCTGGGGTGACGAGGCAATCGGCATGCGACGGTATCAGCGGGGCGCCCGCGGGCGCTGGCACAGGCGGGTGGCGCCATGACGACCTTCCCGCCACCACGCGACTGGGACCTGCTCGTCATCGGTGGCGGCATCACCGGCGCCGGCATCCTGCTCGAAGCGGCGCGCCGTGGCCTCAGGACGCTGCTGGTCGAGCAGGCCGACTATGGCTGCGGCACCTCGAGCCGCTCGTCCAAGCTGATGCATGGCGGCCTGCGCAACGTGGCCGCCGGCAGCCTGCGCCGCACGCGCGACGCGGTGGCCGAGCGCGAAGCGCTGCTGCGCGCGGCGCCCGGCCTGGTCGATGCGCAGCCGTTCGCGTTCGCCAACCATGGCGCCGACCTCACGCGCCGCCTCGGTTTGCTGTCGATGCTGCGCGTGGTCGACCTGCTGACGGGTCGGCGCACACCGCAGTGGCAGCGCCAGGACGCGCTGCGCACACCGGCCCCGGATGCACCCGATCCGCGCAGCGCCGGCAGTATCCGCTACACGGACGCCAAGACCGACGATGCACGCCTCGTGCTGCGCGTGCTGGCCGAAGCGCGCGCGCACGGCGCCGTGGCCTGCAATTACGTCACCGTGCAGTCGCTCGTGCGCGATGGCGGCAAGGTGCACGGCGCCTTGCTGCGCGACGAACGCACCGGCGCCGAGACGGCCGTGCGCGCGCGCCTGGTGGTCGACGCCACCGGCGCACCGCCAGCGCGTGCCGGCGCCGGCATCAACGACGCAACACCGCGCCTGCGCTGGCTGCGCGGCAGCCACCTGCTGCTGCCGGCCGACCGCCTGCCATTGACCGACGCCGTCAGCCTGCTGCACCCGGCCGATGGCCGACCCGTGTTCGCCTTCCCGTGGGAGGGCGTGACGCTGGTCGGCACGGCCGACGTCGACCAGACCGATGACGTCAATGCCCAGCCGAGCATCACGCGGCGCGAATTCGATTACCTGATGGCGGCCGTACAGGCCCAGTTCGCACCGCTGGCACTGGTCGATGCCGACGTGCTGGCCACCTTTGCCGGTGCGCGCCTGGTCTTCGACAGCGGCAGCGACGGCCTGTCGATCAGCGACAAGCGCGAGCATCTGGTGTGGTCCGAACCCGGCCTGGTGTCAGTCGCGGGCGGCACGCTGACCACCTTCCGCCTGGCCGCGCGCGACGTGCTGCGCGAGGCGGCGCGCCAGTTGCCGGGCGCGCCGCTACGCGCCGGGCGCGGCGCCGTGTTTGCGCGGGCCAGCACGCCAACGCGGCGCGACCTGCCGCCGAACGTGCTGCGCCGGCTGACGGGCCGCTACGGCGTGCACGTCAAGGCGCTCCTGTCCGCCGCGCAGGCAGGCGAGCTCGAATGCATCCCGGGCACGCACACGCTGTGGGCCGAGCTGCGCTGGGCGGCGCGCGCCGAACAGGTGTACCGGCTCGACGACCTGCTGCTGCGCCGCACGCGTCTGGGCATCCAGCTGTCCGACGGTGGCGCAGCCCTGATGGGCCGGGTGCGCACGATCTGCCAGAAAGAGCTGGGATGGGATGATGCACATTGGGAGGCGCAGGAGCGGCGCTATCTCGTGGCCTGGCGCCTGCAGCACGCGGTGCCGCCTGCCAGCTGACGGGCCGGTTCAGCGCCCGCTGTGCCCGTCGCGTACGGGCTTGGGCTCGGGCTCGGGCTCGGGCGGCGCGCCCGTCGGCATCATGACGACCTGATTGCGCCCGCGTGCCTTGGCTTCGTACATCGCCCGGTCGGCCGAGATGAACAGCGAGCGGATATCGTCGAACAGCGTCGGCACGATGCTGGCCACGCCCACGCTGGCCGTGACCACGCCGGTGCCATCGGCGCGCGGATTCGGCATGGCCAGCTGCTCGATGTGGGCGCGGATCGTTTCGCCCAGGCGGGCCGCGCTGGGGCAGCTGGTATCGGCCAGCAGCACGACGAACTCTTCACCGCCATAGCGCGCCGCCAGGTCGGTCGGGCGCAGCGCATGCGATTGCAGGGCTGCGGCGATGGCCTGCAGGCAGGTGTCGCCGGCGGCGTGGCCCAGGCTGTCGTTGTAGCCCTTGAAGTGGTCGACGTCGATCACGATCAGCGACAGCGGCTGGCTGCTCCTGATCGCGCGCTGCCATTCTTTCTCGAGGAACGCGTCGAAGTGGCGGCGGTTGGCGATGCGCGTGAGCGGGTCGACCAGCGCGGCGTGCTGCAGCGCCGTTTCGGATTGCTTGTGGTGCGTGATGTCGTGCAGCAGGATGACAAACAGGCCTTCGTCGCCGGCCATCGGCGACAGGCCCAGGTCGATCGCGCGCAGCGTGCCATCGGGCTGGCGCAGCCGCACTTCGCGCGTGCCGCGGCAGCGCGCTGCGGCCTGTTCATCCCACGGGTTGGCGAAGAAGGCGGCGTAGTCCCGGTCCGCCGGCGGCTCGACCAGGTCGCACAGCGGCCGGCCGGCCAGCAGGCGGCGAGGCTGCGCCAGGAAGCCCTCGCTGGCCGGGTTCGCAAAGGCGATGCAGCCATCGGCGTCGACGAGCATCAGGCCTTCGTCCATGCCATCGACGATCAGCTGGAGGCGCTCGGCCTGCTGCTTCTGGCTGTCGCTGTTGCTGCGCAGGCGCAGCTGGGCGCGCACGCGCACGCAGACTTCGGCCATGCGTACCGGCTTGGCGATGTAGTCCGCCGCGCCCGTGTCGAAGCCGGCGACGACGTCTTCGGTTTCGCCGCAGTCACTGATGAAAATGACGGGAATGTGGGCGGTATCGGGCGCGCGCTTGAGGCGGCGGCAGATTTCCAGCCCGTCGAGATCGGGCATGCGGACGTCGAGCAGGATCAGGTCGGGCTGCACGCGCAGCGCGATGTCCAGTGCACGTTTGCCGGTGCTGGCGACGAAAGTCTGGTAACCCTGCTGGCGCATCATGTCCTGCAACAGGCCCACGCTGTCGGGCGCGTCGTCAACGATCAGAATGGCGGATTGGCGCGCGGGAACTGCAAGCGCTAGAGCAGGATGCATCATCAGTTGCAGTAAGACCTCATCAGTGTGACGAAATCATACCCGCAATCGGAAGCGATCAGACAACTGATATTGCCAGAAATCCACCACCTGATGATGCTGTTGCAATAATGCAACCAAACGATTGCTGGCCCGCGCCTTGCACGCGGGCCAGAGGGTGCTTACAGCATGCCGGCGATGAGCTTGCCGAGGATGGCGATGCCTTCGCGGATGCGTTCCGGCGGCACCGTCACGAACGACAGGCGCAGCGTGTTCGATGCCGGATCGTTGGCGTAGAATGGCGCGCCCGGCACGAAGGCCACTTTGGCGGCTAGCGACTGCTCGAGCAGTTTCATCGCGTCGATCTGCTGTGGCAGCGTGACCCAGATGAACATGCCGCCTTCCGGTTCGGTCCAGCTGACGCTGGCCGGGAAGTGTTCCTTCATCGCGTCCAGCATGCACTGGCACTGGTCGCTGTACAGCTGGCGGATGGTCGGGATGTGCTGGTCGAGGAAACCGTCCTTGACGACTTCGTGCACGACCATCTGCGTGAGCTGCGCGGTGTGCAGGTCGGCGGCCTGCTTGGCCAGCTCGAGGCGGCGCACCAGCGGCAGCGGGGCGCACACGTAACCCAGGCGGATGCCGGGCGTGAGCACCTTCGAGAACGAGCCCATGTAGATGACGCCGTCCGGGTTCATCGCGACCATCTTCGGCATCGGCTCGCCGCGGTACGACAGCGAACCGTACGGATCATCCTCGATCAGCGGGATGGCCAGGCGCGCGCAGGTTTCCACCAGTTCGCGACGGCGCTCGAGCGACAGGCTGCGGCCGGTCGGGTTCTGGAAGTTCGGCAGCGAGTACAGCATGCGCGCGCCCTTGGCGACGGCGTCGATCGACGACGGCACCAGGCCGTGCTCGTCGGTGTCGACCGATTTGAATTCGGGGCGATAGACCGAGAACGCCTGCAGCGCGCCCAGGTAGCTCGGGGTTTCGACCAGCACGCGGCTGCCTTCGTCGACCAGCACCTTGCCGAGCAGGTCAAGCGCCTGCTGCGAGCCGGACGTCATCAGGATCTGTTCCGGCAGGATGATCGAGCCTTCGGTCGACAACGAATTGGCAATCCATTCGCGCAGTGGCGCGTAACCGTCGGTCGGGCCGTATTGCAGCGCCACTTTGCCGGCTTCGCTCAGCACCTTGTCGTAGGCCGCTTTCATGCGCTCGACCGGGAAGGTCGCGGGCGACGGCAGGCCGCCGGCGAACGAAATGATGTCCGGACGCTGGGTGATCTTCAGGATTTCGCGGATGAACGAGCTTTGCAGCTGCGCGGCGCGTTCCGAGAACTGCCACTGGATAGGATTAGGGTTGTCGATTTTCATACTTGTCTCGCAGGAAGGGGCACGGTCGTGCCGGGCCATTATAGAACACGCCGGGTAGGCGATCTCTTGTCGGCGGACGGCGCCGGGTAAGCGCCACCCGTGAATCACAGTAATGGAAACACCGGCGAATGTGCGCCGGTTATTGCCACGCAAACGCTGTTTTTATGCCACTTCGACGATCATTTCGATCTCGACGCACGTGCCGCGTGGCAGCGACGCGACGCCGAAGGCCGAACGCGCGTGCTTGCCGGCGTCGCCGAATACTTCGCCGATCAGTTCCGACGCGCCGTTCGTGACCAGGTGCTGTTCGTTGTAGTCCGGGGTCGATGCGACCAGGCTCATGAGCTTGACGATGCGCTTGACGCGGGTCAGGTCACCGCCGACGGCTTCCTGCAGCGTGCCGATCAGGTCGATGGCGACCGAGCGCGCAGCGGCCTGGCCGTCGGCGGTGGTCTTGTCGCGGCCCAGGATGCCGGCATTCGGCGAACCGTCGGCGTTCTTGGCGATGTGGCCCGAGATGAACACGAGGTTGCCGGTCTGGACGTACATAACGTACGCTGCGGCCGGGGTGGCTGGCGCTTCCAGCGTGATGTTCAGTTCTTTGAGTTTGTCGTAGACGGTCATGGAATTTCCAGGGTGCGTGAATGAATCCGGTATTGTACGTCGAGCTGGCGGCGCTGCCCAATGACCAGATTGGTAGCGTCCACCGTCGTGCGCATGGGCGCCGCGCGATATTGCTTATCAAAAATATCTCTTGAAATCCCCCGGCAGGGCCACATATGCGTCCGGGTCTGACCAACCCCTATTTGTCTTTAACGAGGAACAAGATGGCACACGCCGAAAAAGAAACCCTTGGATTTCAGGCTGAAGTAAAACAGCTGCTGCAACTGATGATTCACTCCTTGTACTCCAACAAGGAAATCTTCCTGCGCGAACTGATCTCGAACGCGTCGGATGCCTCCGACAAGCTGCGTTTCGAGGCGATCAACAACGACGCCCTGTACGGCAACGACCACGAACTGAAAATCAAGGTGGCGTTCGACGCCGCCGCCAAGACGATCACGATCTCGGACAACGGTATCGGCATGAACCGTGACGAAGTAATCTCGCACCTGGGTACCATCGCCAAGTCGGGTACCAAGGAATTCTTCAGCAAGCTCTCCGGCGACCAGCAGCAGGATGCGGCCCTGATCGGCCAGTTCGGCGTGGGCTTCTATTCCGGCTTCATCGTCGCATCGAAAATCACCGTCGAGACCCGCCGCGCGGGCGCCGATGCATCCGAAGGCGTGCGCTGGGAGTCGGCCGGTGAAGGCGACTACAGCATCGAGCAGATCGAGAAGGCTGGTCGCGGCACCGACGTGATCCTGCACCTGCGCGACGGCGAAGAAGAACTGCTGTCGGCATGGAAGCTCAAGTCGATCATCCGCAAGTACTCGGACCACATCTCGCTGCCAATCGTGATGCAGAAAGAAGAGTGGGACGAAGAGAAGAAAGAAACCGTCCTGAAGGATGAGGTCGAGACCGTGAACCAGGCCAGCGCGCTGTGGGCACGCTCGAAGAACGACATTACTGAAGAGCAGTACAACGAGTTCTACAAGCACGTTTCGCACGACTTCCAGGAACCGCTGACCTACACCCACAACCGGGTCGAGGGCCGCAGCGAATACACGCAGCTGCTGTACGTGCCGGCGCACGCACCGTTTGACCTGTGGGACCGCAACAAGCGCGGCGGTATCAAGCTGTACGTCAAGCGCGTCTTCATCATGGACGACGCCGAGCAGCTGATGCCGACCTACCTGCGCTTCATCAAGGGTGTGATCGACTCGAGCGATTTGCCACTGAACGTCTCGCGCGAAATCCTGCAGGAGTCGCGTGACGTGCGCGTGATCCGCGAAGGCTCGACCAAGCGCGTGCTGGGCATGCTGGAAGAAATGGCGAACTCGGACGAGCAGGCCGGCAAGGACAAGTACGCGACCTTCTGGAAGGAATTCGGCCAGGTGCTCAAGGAAGGCGTGGGCGAAGATGCGACCAACAAGGACCGCATCGCCAAGCTGCTGCGCTTTGCGTCGACCGCCAATGATTCGGATGCCCAGACCGTTTCGTTCGCCGACTATATCGGCCGCATGAAAGAAGGCCAGGACAAGATCTATTACGTCACGGCCGACAACTACAACGCCGGCAAGAACAGCCCGCACCTGGAAATCTTCCGCAAGAAGGGCGTCGAAGTCATCCTGATGACCGACCGCGTCGACGAGTGGATGCTGTCGTTCTTCACCGAGTTCGAAGGCAATGAACTGGTATCGGTCGCCAAGGGCGGCCTGGACTTGGGCGCGCTGGAAGACGAAGCCGAGAAGAAGGAACATGCCGAGACCGAAGCCGGTTACAAGGAACTGGTCGAGAGCATGAATGGCGCGCTGGGCGAGAAGGCCAAGGAAGTGCGCGTGACGTTCCGCCTGACCGATTCGCCGGCCTGCCTGGTGGCTGACGACAACGAGCTGTCGGGCAACCTGCTGCGCATGCTCAAAGCGGCGGGCCAGGACGCACCGGAATCCAAGCCGATCCTCGAGATCAACCCGGATCACCCGCTGGTGCAGCGCCTGAAGTACGAAGACACGACGAGCCCGCGCTTTGCCGACTGGTCGCACATCCTGTTCGATCAGGCGATGCTGGCCGAAGGCGGCAGCCTGAGCGACCCGGCGTCGTTCGTGAAGCGCCTGAACGAGATGCTGCTGTCTGGCGCCAAGTAAACGCTTGAGTTATTAGCGTAAAAGCCGCCGTTCCCATTATCGGGAGCGGCGGCTTTTTTAGGCGCAGTCAACGTTAAATAGAGACTAGCTTTGAACTGACGAGCACTCCAATGGTCCAACCCCTGTCCCGAGCGTCAGGAGTCAATCATGAAAGCGCCACGTTTCAAGGGCTGGTTCGCAAAACTGCCTTCACTGAACCAGCCACAGCGCCGGCAAGTGCTCGATGCCCTGCATCCGGCCGTCGGGCTCGATCAGGTAGTCGCGCTTATCACCGAGGTCAGAGCGCCAAGCCGCCGCTGCCCCAGATGCGGCAACGAGCGTTCCTACCGGCACGGTTTCGCGAACGATTTGCAGCGCTACCGCTGCTGTGCCTGCGGCCGCACCTTTAACGACCTGACCGGCACGCCACTGGCGCGGCTCAGACTGAAGGCCAAATGGCTCGCGTATTCGCAGTTGCTGCTCGATTCACTCCCCGTACGCAAGGCCGCGGATCGGGTCGGGGTACACCGCAACACGGCCTTTCGCTGGCGTCACCGGTTCCTGCATTGGGTCAAGTTCGACCGGCCGGCAGCTCTCAATGGCATCGTCGAAGCTGACGAAACATTTCTGCTCGAATCACAAAAAGGTTCACGCACGCTCGATCGACCACCACGTTACCGCGGCGGCCATGCTGCCAAACGAGGCATCTCCAGCGAATTGGACTGTATCCTGGTCGCGCGCGATCGCGAGGGGCGCACGGTCGATGCCGTCACTGGTCGCGGTGCGCTCACGGCTGCGCAACTCGAAGGTGACTTGCTACCCAGGCTCGATCCGCAGGCCCTGCTGGTCGGTGACGGCCATCCGGCGTACCGCGCCTTTGCACGCAAGCACAGGATCGCGCACGAGGCGGTCAATGTGCGCGCGGGGGTGCGTGCGAGGCGGCTGGGCAACCTTGCCATCCATGTGCAAAACGTGAATGCCTACCACCAGCGCTTCAAGGCATGGCTTCAGGGCTTTCGTGGGGTGGCGTCGCGCTACCTGCCCAATTATCTGGGCTGGCGCTGGGCGCTGGATGGCGAGCGGATCATTTCGCCAGAACAATTGCTTAGTATTGCTATCAGCGTCATCAACAGATAACTCTGACTGCGCCTTTTTTACGGGCGCTGATTGCGCGCTGCTGATCGACCTACAGGTGACGCACCTCGGCGGGCGCCGTATCCCAGTTGTCGTTACGTCCGTCGATGTAGCGCACCGGGGCTGCCATCAGCGCATCGACCGGCAGATCATCCAGGCTTGCGACAGTCACCGCAACGAACGGCCCCGCAGCGACGGTCGTGAGGACATGGACGCCACACACGCTGCAGAACGCGTGGCCGTCACGGCGCGCACCAAAGCGGTAGTCGCGCAGCATCTCGTGGCCCTGCAACAGGCGAAACGCCTCGGGCGCGATGACAAAGGCCCAGAACCGCAGCTTGGTGCAGATCGAGCAGTTGCACTTGACGGTGCCGGCTGCCAGGTCGATGTCGGCCTCGTAGCGCACCGCGCCGCAGTGGCAACTGCCGTGGCAGGTCGTCACGTCGTCTCTTTTTGCGCCGTGATATCAGCGCAAAACGCGTCCAGCAAACGCAAGCCTTCGGGCCAGTCGCCATACCCCGAGTCGGTGGTGACGTGGCCGGCGTCGCCGATCTCGACCAGTGTGCTGCCCCAGGCGTCGGCAAACGACTGGGTGCGCTCGATGCTGGCGTAGGGGTCATTCGTGCTCGCCACGATCATGCTGGGAAACGGCAGCGGGGTGCGGGGAACGGGCGCCCAGTTGCCGGCAGGGATCGGGAACGATGGCCGCTCGACGTCGCTGGGCGCCACCAGAAAGGCGCCTGCCACTTTCAGGGGTGATCCGGACAGCGCCCAGTGCGCCACCAGCATGCAGGCCAGGCTGTGCGCGACCAGTACCGGCGCGCCGCTGCAGCCGGAAATGGCTTCTTCCATCTCGGCCACCCACTCGTCACGGTCGGGGTTGGTCCAGTCGCGGTGGGCCGCGCGGCGCCATTGCGGTTGACGCTCGTGCCACAGCGATTGCCAGTGGTGGGGCCCGGAATTGAACAGGCCAGGCAGGATCAATACGTCACACGTCATCTTGTTTCTCCTTGATGGGGTTGAGCGGGGCCGGCGCCAGCGCAGGGCGTCGCAGCGGACGCAGCACGCGCTCGAACAGGAGCCTGAACGCGTCCTTGCGCTGCTCGGTCAGCATCCCGAGCAGTGCGGTAGCGACGGCGACGGCAGCCGACAGGGCCAGCACATCGGCGATGCTGGCCGGATCATGCGGATACAGCTCGGGCCAGCCGATCAGCACCAGCGCGTGCGACAGGTAGAGCGTCAGCGTGTAGGCGGCGAACAGCCGGATGGGCCGGGCCAGGCGCAGCAGGCCGGTAAAAGCGGCGAAGCGGGCGCAGGCAAAGTTGAGGACGACGATCAGGCCGAAAGCGTAGTCGGCCAGGAAGCGGTCCGCATTGCCGAGTGCGACATACTGGCCGAGCCAGCTGGCACGGCCGGCGGCGCGCAGCAGTTCCTCGACACCGTACACCTCGTACGCGACCAGCAACACCATGCTCAGCACCCAGCCGGCGCGGGCTGCAGTGCGGCCCAGGCTGTAGCGCGCTTGCCAGTGGTACAGCGCGACGCCGGCCAGCCAGACCGGCAGCAGCAGCCACAGCTTGTAGCCCATGACGGCCAGCAGCAAGCCGATTGCCGGCAGGCGCCATGGCCGGCGCACATAACAGGCTACGCCGAACAAAACGTAGAACCAGACCTCGTAATTGAGCGACCACCAGGGGCCGAGCCAGGGCGGGTACTCCGACAGGCGCCACAGGTCGCCCATGAACAGCAGGTGAAACGGAATATAGAACCAGGGCTTGGCCACCTGGTAGCTCGCATCCATGCCGGGCACATGCGGCCCCTGGCTCAGCCAGGCGCACAGGAAGCCCAGCAGCAGCACGGGCAAGGCAACCGAATAGATCCGGGCGGCGCGCGCGACGGTAAAGTCGAGTGCGTCGGGGCGGCGCATCTGCGTGGTGTAGGCAATGACGAAGCCGGACAGGACAAAGAAGGCCATGACGGCTTCGCGGCCCAGCAGCGTCCAGTGCTGGGAACCGGGAATATCGACCAGCCTGAACATGCGCATATGCATCAGCACCACGGCCAGCGCAGCCAGGAAGCGGACCAGGTCGAGGTACACCGAGAACGGCTGGTTGAGGGGAGTAGGGGTAGTGCGCATTGTGTTAATAGTAAAGCAAAACATCGTTTTCGCGATTTTTGGCCAGGGTGGAGTCCTCGCAAAAAAGTTCAAATTATTTTGCAGCGAACCCTAAAGTTCTGCCAGGGCCGTCCGATAACAGTCCCAGATAGGCAGCAAAGCGCCAAAAACTTTTTTTAAAAAAGTTGCGGATCACCCTAAAGTCGGCGGCAAGGCTGCCGTAAATGGAAGAGCAGGCGGGTTCGAAGCAAATTGTGTGTTCGAAAAAATTTTGAAAATTTCTTCAAACTGACCCTAAAGTTGTTCCGCCAGTTGCCGTTAAAGAGATAAGCGGCTATTGCCGAGTGGCAAAATTGCGACAAACGCGATTTGTTGCTGCGTATCATCAAGGCGCATTCCTGCGCCATACAGCCCCGGTTTTCACCAGGGTTTCATAGGGGGCCAGATGGGTTTGTCAGACAAACTCCTATGGCTCCGTCTCGTCGTTCACTGACTGAAAATACAGACTTTCTCCAATTTGAGAATAGTTTCCCCACAGTCAGAATCTATCTCATCGGCAACACAACGGCAGCCGAGACAACGACCGGAGAGAGAAAATGACGATGAATGACATGATGGCTGAAATTCGCGACGCTAACCTGAGCTACCTGATGCTGGCTCAGCAAATGATTCGTGCAGACAAGGTCACCGCCATTTTCCGCCTGGGCGTCTCGGCTGACATCGCCGACCTGATCGAAGGCATGAGCAATGCGCAGATCCTGAAGCTTGCCGGTGGCAACATGATGCTGGCCCGCTTCCGCTTCGACGACAGCGCGATCCTGTCGATGCTGACGAGCCACACGAAGGAACGCAGCCTGGCCCAGTCGCACGCCGCCATCCTGATGGCCGGCCAGCCAGTCGAAGAGATCGTATAATCGCTGCCAGCGGCCTTGCTGTAAGGCCGACAGAGCCGGGAGCAGTATCGCCATGAGTAAAAAGAGCGTTGTCACCGAGGCGCAGGAAATCCAGCTCGCCATTGAACTGATCAACCTTGGCGCACGCCTGCAACTGCTCGAGACCGAAGTCTCGCTGTCGCGCGAACGCCTGCTCAAGCTGTACAAGGAGCTCAAGGGTGTCTCTCCACCCAAGGGCATGCTGCCGTTCTCGACCGACTGGTTCCTGACCTGGCAACCGAATATCCATTCGTCGTTGTTCATCAATATCCACCAGTTCCTGGTGGAGCATGCCGGCGCCACCGGCATCCAGGCCGTCATGAAGGCCTACAAACTCTATCTCGAACAAATGCCGCCGGCGCCGAACGAAGAGCCGTTGCTCTCGCTCACGCGCGCCTGGACGCTGGTGCGCTTCTTCAATGGCGGCATGCTGCAACTGGCCCCATGCAGCAAGTGCCAGGGCAAGTTCATCGTCAACGCTCTCGACCTCAACAGCGACTACCTGTGCGGCCTGTGCCACATGCCTTCGCGCGCCGGCAAGACCCGCAAGGCCAAGGAAGCGCTCGACCAGGCGCGCGCCGATGAACAGGCTGAACGGGCCGGGCAGCAGGCCGAAGGCCTGGACCCGGCCTGATCCGGCACGCCGGCAGCCTCACTTGCCAGCTTCACCTGCCTCCCCGCCGTCCCGGCGCCTGCTGGGCGCGCCCGCGATCCGGGCGCTGCTGCTCCAGCTCGCCGCATTTCCCCTCACGCTTGCCGTCGTCTACCTGCTTGCCACGGGCGGCCTGGTCGTTTCGTACTGGCACGTGGCGCTGGTCCAGGGCCTGCTTGCCGTCGGTCTGACCTGGTGGCGCGGCCTGGCGGTCTGGTGGCGCGCGATCCAGTTCGGTTTCCCTCTGGCGCTGCTGGCCACCAGCACGCTGGCGATTCCGCCGCTGGCGTTCCTCGCCGTGTTTCTGTTCCTGCTGCTGCTGTACTGGTCGACCTACCGCACGCAGGTGCCGTATTACCCGTCCGGGCGCAAGGTGTGGGAAGCGGTGGACGCCGCGCTGCCGCAGGCCAGGGCGCTGCGCGTGATCGACATCGGCAGCGGCATCGGCGGGCTGGTGCTGGCGCTGCAGCGCCGCCGGCCAGACGCGCGCATCGAGGGCATCGAGCTCGCGCCGCTGCCATGGCTGGCCAGCTATGTGCGGGCCAGGCTCGCGCGCAGCCCGGCTGCCTTCATCCGTGGTGACTACGAACAACTGAACCTGGGCGACTACGACGCCGTGTTCGCCTACCTGTCGCCGGCCGCCATGACCGCGCTGTGGCGCAAGGCCGCGCGCGAGATGCGGCCCGGTTCGATGCTTTTCAGTTACGAATTCATCGTTGTCGGACAAACCCCGACGCGTGTTGTGCATCCGTACACAGATGGGCCCGCATTGTATATATGGGACTTTTAAGAGACAAACGGTGAGTTTCCGGGGTGGTTTTGCTTGCCGGACAGCACTTCTCCAGCTAAAGTAATTCCCTGAATAAACATTTTCTGAAATTGCCGGTTCCGAGTCGTCATGTCGCGACACGCTACGGGCTTTCTGGAGCAAAATCCTTTGTTAGTTATTGTTGGTTACATCATCGTCTGTGCCTGCGTGTTTGGCGGCTTTGCCCTGGCGGGTGGTCACCTGGCGTCCCTGTGGCAGCCGATCGAGCTGTTGATGATCGGCGGCGCCGCGTTCGGCGCTTTGTTTGTCGGTAACAGCGGCAAGGCCATCAAGGCGACGCTCAAGGCGTTTCCCAGCATTTTCAAGGGCTCGAAGTACACGAAGGACATGTACATGGAACTCATGGCGCTGCAATTCGACGTGCTGTCCAAGGTCCGCAAGGAAGGCCTGATGTCGATCGAGGGTGATATCGAAGCACCGGACGCGTCGCCGCTGTTTTCCAAGTACCCGGCCGTCGTGTCCGACCATCACATCATCGAATTCATGACCGATTACCTGCGCCTGATGGTGTCCGGGAACATGGACGCGATGCAGATCGAGAACCTGATGGACAACGAGATCGAAACCCACCACCACGAAGGCGCCATTCCGGCCCACGTGATCGCCAAGATCGGTGACGGCCTGCCGGCCTTCGGTATCGTGGCGGCGGTGATGGGCGTGGTCCACACGATGGAATCGGTTGGCTTGCCGCCGGCCGAACTGGGCATCCTGATCGCCAAGGCGCTGGTCGGTACCTTCCTCGGCATCCTGCTGGCCTACGCGTTCGTCAGCCCGCTGGCCACCGTGCTGGAGCAGAAGCTCGAAGAGTCGACCAAGATGTTCCAGTGCGTGAAGGTGACGCTGCTGGCGAGCCTGAACGGCTACGCGCCGGCGCTGGCGGTCGAATTCGGCCGCAAGGTGCTGTACTCGACCGAGCGCCCGACCTTCGCCGAGCTCGAAGAACACATCAAGAAGAAGAAGTAGGCCGCGATGACCGCATCCGATCTTTCGCTGCCGTACCCCATGGAGAATGAGCGTGGCTGACGACAACGCACGTCCCATAGTCATCAAGCGCATCAAGAAGGTGGCCGGCGGCCACCACGGCGGCGCCTGGAAAATCGCGTACGCCGACTTCGTGACCGCGATGATGGCGTTCTTCCTGCTCATGTGGTTGCTGGGCTCGACCGCCAAGGGCGACCTGGTCGGCATCTCCGAATACTTCAAGACCCCGCTGAAGGTGGCAATGCAGGGCGGCTCGGGCTCGGGCGATTCGTCGTCGGTGATCCAGGGCGGCGGCGAAGACCTGACGCGCACCGCCGGCCAGGTCAAGCGCGGCGACTCGGCTCCAGTCAGCAAGAGCTATGACCTGCAGGCGGCCAAGGCGGCGCTGGCGCGCGAAGAAGGCGAGCGCCTGAAAACCCTGAAGGCGCGCATCGAGGCGGCGATCGAAGTCAATCCGATGCTCAAGAAGTACCAGAACCAGCTGCTGCTCGACATCACCAGCGAAGGCTTGCGCATCCAGATCGTCGACGAAAAGAACCGCCCGATGTTCGCGATGGCCAAGGCCGAGCTGCAGCCGTACACGAAGGAAATTTTGCACATCATCGGCATGGTACTCAACGAGGTACCGAACAAGCTGGGGATCTCGGGCCACACCGATTCGACGCCGTACCACAGCGACGCCGGCTACAGCAACTGGGAACTGTCGGCCGACCGCGCCAACGCGTCGCGACGCGAAATGGTGCTGGGCGGCCTGCAGGACGACAAGGTGCTGCGTGTGGTGGGACTGGCCTCGGCCGCGCACCTCGACGCCAAGGACCCGTTCAGCCCGATCAACCGGCGCATCAGCATCATCGTCATGAACAAGCGCACCGAAGACGCGGTGCGGCGAGATGCGTCCACGCTGGACGTGCCGGCCGAGGACGCCGAGGCGGCAGCGACGGCGACGTTGAATGCGGTGAAACCGCGATGACCGACGCTGTGCGGGCAGGTTTGGAGAGAACACGATGACAAGAAAAAAGATACTCGGATCGCATGTCAAGCGCCTGCTGTCAGGCGTGTCGGTGCATGGCCGGCGCCACCTGACCGAAGTGGAAGCGGATCTGCTCCAGACCGAATTGCTGCTCGAAGAAGCCATCGACAAGCTCACCGGCAGCTTCGTGGCGCTGCATGCCGTCGTCGGCGCGCGCCAGGAAGCGATCGACCGCATGCTCGCCGGCGGCACGCTGTCGCCTGAAGATCGCGCGTTGCTTGGCTCGATGTCGGCTGACGTCAGCGCGCACGTGAACACGGCGATCACCAGCATGCAGTTCCAGGACCTGACGGCGCAGCTGATCGAACGCACGCTGCGCCGCGTGTCGGGCTTGCGTGACTTCCTGGGCACGCTGAACGATCATGGCGCGGGGATCGCGCCGGACACCGGCAGCGACGAAATCGTCGACCGCCTGGGCCAGGTGAGCGTCGCGCTGGCGATCCAGTCGCTCCAGTTGCGCAGCACGCTGCGCAGGTCGGTCGAACAGAAACACCTGGAAAGCGGCGACGTCGAACTGTTCTGACCACGCCGCCGCCCGTATTCACCCAACAACCAATTCAACCCGGGTCCGCCCGGTGTAAAACAGCAGGAGCACAAGATGGCAAAAACGATTCTCGCAGTCGACGATTCCAGTTCACTACGCCAGATGGTGGCTTTCAGTCTGAAGGCCGCCGGCTACCATGTGGTGGAAGCCGTGGACGGCCAGGATGGCCTCGACAAGGCGAAGCTGCAGGCTGTCGACCTGGTGCTGACCGACCAGAACATGCCGAAGATGGATGGCCTGGCGCTGATCAAGTCGCTGCGCACGCTGCCTGGCTACGCCAAGACGCCGATCCTGATGCTGACCACCGAGTCGTCCGATGAAATGAAATCGAAGGGCCGCGCTGCCGGCGCCAATGGCTGGCTGGTCAAGCCGTTCGATCCGCAGCGCCTGATCGAGGTGGTCAAAAAAGTGATCGGTTAAGCCATGAATTTTGGCTTAGGCAACCACGAGCGGACATCCCCATGAGCATCGACATCAGCCAGTTTTACCAGGTCTTTTTTGACGAAGCAGAAGAGCTGCTCGCCGAAATGGAGCGCCTGCTGCTGGGCGTCGATCTGGCAGCGCCCGACGCCGAGGACCTGAACGCGATCTTCCGCACCGCGCACTCGGTCAAGGGTGGCGCCTCGACCTTTGGCCTGACCGATATGTGCGACGTGACGCACGTGCTCGAGTCGCTGCTCGACCGTATCCGCAAGGGCGAGATGGCGCTGACGTCGAACCACGTCGATGCGTTCCTGGCGGCCAAGGACGCGCTCAAGATGCAGCTGGACGGCCATCGCCACGGCAAGCACGTCGACCAGGAAGTCGTCGCCAACGTGCGCATGGCGCTGCATGACCTGGCCGAAGGCGTGGTGCCGGTGGCGCCGGTCGTCGCGCCGTCGTACCTGTCGGCGCCGGCACGGGTCGAGCTGCCCACCGAAGGCGCGCACCGCTACAAGATCGAGCTGCCGCAAGTGGCGCAGCGCGACATCGATGCGCTGGTCGACGAGCTGGGCCTGATGGGCCGGATCTCGGTCGCGCCGCTCGACGGCGGGCGCACCGCCGTCATCATCACGACGCTGGAAAGCCTGGACGACATCATCGCGATCTGCTCGTTCGTACTCAATCCCGATGACCTGAAGATTTTCGAGGCGCCGGCGCTCACGCCCGAGCAGCGCCTGATCGAAGCGGCCGAACGCAAGCGGATCGAAGACGACCAGGGTTACGGTTTCTTCGGCCCGGACGACGATGTCGCGCCTGCCGCAGGCGAACCATCCGAAGACGAACTCGGTTATGGCTTCTTCCAGCCGATCGAGCAGATCCGCGCAGCCGCCGGCATCGTCGAGAGCGCGCCGGAGCCGGTGGCCGCACTTGCCACGCAGGCCCAGAACGTGGTGGAGCACCTGGCTGAACTGGCGCTGGAAAAGAAAGCGGCGCGCAAGGACGACAAGAACGAGTCGTCGTCGATCCGCGTGTCGGTCGAGAAGGTCGACCAGCTGATCAACCTGATCGGAGAACTCGTCATCACCAATGCGATGCTCGAGCAGCGCAGCGCCGTGCTCGATCCGATCCTGCACGAACGCCTGCTGTCGTCGGTCAGCCAGCTCGACCGCAACACGCGCGAGCTGCAAGAGGCGGTGATGTCGATCCGCATGATGCCGATGGACTTCGTGTTCTCGCGCTTCCCGCGCATGGTGCGCGACCTCGCCGGCAAGCTCGGCAAGAAGGTCGACTTCATCACCAATGGCGCGGCCACTGAACTGGATAAAGGGCTGATCGAGCGCATCGTCGATCCGCTGACGCACCTGGTGCGCAACTCGATTGACCATGGCGTCGAAATGCCGGCCGCGCGCATTGCCGCGGGCAAGAGTGAAGCAGGGCGCCTGTTCCTGTCGGCCGGCCACCAGGGTGGCCATATCGTCATCGAAGTGGCCGATGACGGCGCCGGCCTGAACCGCGAGAAAATCCTGGCCAAGGCGGCGCAGAACGGGCTGGCAGTCTCCGACACGATGACGGATGCCGAAGTCTGGCAGCTGATCTTCGCGCCAGGCTTCTCGACCGCCGATACGGTCACCGATGTGTCTGGCCGCGGCGTGGGCATGGATGTCGTCAAGCGCAATATCACCGCGATGGGCGGCACGGTCGACATCCGTTCGGCGGCCGGCTTCGGCACGACGATCTCGATTTCGCTGCCGCTGACGCTGGCGATCCTGGACGGCATGTCGATCCGCAGCGGTGAAGAAATCTACATCCTGCCGCTGTCGTTCGTGGTCGAGTCGCTGCAGCCGACGCCGCAGGACGTACGCGAGATCGCCGGCCGCGGGCGCGTGCTGAAAGTGCGCGGCGAATACCTGCCGATGATCCCGCTGTACCAGATGTTCGATATCGAACCGGTGCACCGCGACCCGTCCGACGGCATCGTCGTCATCCTCGAAACCGAGGGCAAGAAGGCCGCGCTGTTCGTGGACGAACTGGTCGGACAGCAGCAGGTGGTCGTCAAGAACCTGGAAGCGAATTACCGCAAAGTCGCCGGCATATCTGGCGCAACCATCATGGGCGACGGTGGTGTCGCCCTGATCCTCGACGTGGCAGCGCTGGTGCGCTCGTCGCGCCAGCTGGCCGACGATCCCGTCGTTCAATAAATTTTATTTTCACTGCAAACAAAGGAATACCATGTCCAACCTGGCAAACACCCTCTCGACCGACGGCACCGCGCACGACGGCGCCGGCAGCGAATTCCTTGCCTTCACCCTGGGTTCGGAAGAATACGGCATCGATATCCTGAAGGTGCAGGAAATCCGCGGCTACGAAGCCGTGACCCGCATTGCCAATGCCCCTGAATTCATCAAGGGCGTGATCAACCTGCGCGGCATCATCATTCCGGTGGTCGACATGCGCATCAAGTTCAAGCTGGGCACCCCGGTGTACGACCAGTTCACGGTCGTGATCATCCTGAACATCGGTGGCCGCATCATGGGCATGGTCGTCGACAGCGTCTCGGACGTCACCACGCTCACGCCAGACCAGATCAAGCCGGCCCCGGAAATGGGCAGTGCCTTCAATTCGGACTACATGATCGGTCTGGGCACCGTTGACGAGCGCATGCTGATCCTGGTCGACATCGACAAGCTGATGTCGTCGAGCGAAATGGGCCTGATCGACAAGCTGGCGGCGTAAGCCACCGGTCTGCGTCGGCACCAAGCACAACAATCCGGCCGGCTTTTTGAGCCCGCCATCGTATTCAAGAAAGTCACGCACAGTGCCGCAGCAGAAAACAGAAACCAACAAAGAATTCGATTTCACACGGCGTGATTTCGAACGGGTGCGCGCGCTGATTCACCAGCGCGCCGGCATTTCGCTGGCCGACAGCAAGCAGGAGATGGTTTACAGCCGCCTGGCCCGGCGCCTGCGCGCGACCGGCATCCAGTCCTTCACGCGTTACCTGGACGACCTGGAAGCAGGGCGCATGGACCGCGAGTGGGAGTCGTTTACCAACGCGCTGACCACCAACCTGACGTCGTTCTTCCGCGAGGCGCATCACTTCCCGCTGCTGCTCGACCATCTGGTGGCGCTGCACAAGAAAGATACGCGCCCGCTGCGCATCTGGTGCTCGGCCGCGTCCACCGGCGAAGAGCCGTATTCGATCGCGATGACGGCCTGCGAAGCGTTCAACACGCTCACGCCGAAAGTCGAGATCATCGCGACCGACATCGACACCAATGTGCTGGCCACGGCGTCCAATGGCGTGTACCCGATGGAACGCATCGAGAAGGTCTCGCCGGAACGCCTGCGCCGCTTCTTCTTGCGCGGCAAGGGCGCGCACGAGGGAATGGTGCGCATCCGCCCCGAGCTGCGTTCGCTCGTGACGTTCAAGCCGCTCAACCTGCTGGCCGATGGCTGGCCGCTGGACGGGCAGTTCGACGCGATCTTTTGCCGTAACGTGATGATCTATTTCGACAAGCCGACCCAGCGCACCATCCTGAGCCGCTTCGTGCCGCTGATGAAGAATCACGGGCTGCTGTTTGCCGGCCACTCGGAGAACTTCCTGTACGTGTCCGATTCACTGCGCCTGCGCGGCAAGACCGTGTACGAACTCGACGCGCGCACGGCGTAAGAACGAAGGGCGACCATGAACAGCCAATTCGCAACCAATCTGTACCACGATCGTACATTCGCGATCGATGCCGCCAAGATCCTGCCCGGCGAGTACTTCTACACCAAAGAGAACATGCTGATCTCGACCGTGCTCGGCTCGTGCGTGTCGGCCTGCATCCGCGACCGCATCACGGGCCTGGGCGGCATGAACCATTTCATGCTGCCCGACGGCGCGGCCGAGCCCAACAATCCGGTATCGGCCTCGATGCGCTACGGCACCTTCGCGATGGAGATCCTGATCAACGATCTGCTCAAGGCCGGGGCGCGCCGTGAACACCTCGAAGCGAAGGTGTTCGGTGGCGGCGCCGTGCTGCGCGGCTTTACCGCGATGAATGTCGGCGAGCGCAATGCCGCGTTCGTGATGCAGTTCCTGAAAACCGAACGAATCCCGGTGCTGGCCGAAGACCTCAACGACATCTACCCGCGCAAGGTGTTCTTCTTCCCGCGCACGGGCAAGGTGCTGGTCAAGAAGCTGATGCAGACCCACAACGACACGCTGGCCAAGCGCGAACTCGATTACGCCAAGCGCCTCAAGGTCGAACCGGTCGGCGGCGCGATCGACCTGTTCTGAGCAATTACGGAGACACCATGAAAATCAAGGTCCTGATCGTCGACGACTCGGCATTGATCCGCAGCGTGATGAGCGAGATCGTCAATTCGCAACCCGATATGGAAGTGGTAGCCACGGCGCCAGATCCCCTGGTCGCACGCGAACTGATCAAGAAACACAATCCGGACGTGCTGACGCTCGACGTCGAGATGCCCAAGATGGATGGCCTCGACTTTCTCGAAAAGCTGATGCGCCTGCGCCCGATGCCGGTGCTGATGGTGTCGTCGCTGACCGAGCGCGGTTCGGAAATCACGATGCGCGCGCTGGAGCTGGGCGCGGTCGACTTCGTCACCAAACCCAAGATCTCGATCCAGAGCGGCATGCGCGAGTACACCGACATGATCGCCGACAAGATCCGCGGCGCCGCGCGCGCACGCATTGCCCCGCGCAGCCGCACGCCCCAGGTGGCCAGCACGCAGCTGTCGGCGCTGAGGAGCCCACTCATTTCGTCCGAAAAACTGATCATCATCGGGGCCTCGACCGGCGGCACCGAAGCGATCCGCGAATTCCTGATGCAGATGCCGTCCGATTGCCCGGGCATCCTGATTGCCCAGCACATGCCCGAAGGCTTTACCACGTCGTTCGCCAAGCGCCTCGATTCGCTGTGCAAGATCAGCGTGGTCGAGTCGGCCGGCAACGAGCGGGTACTGCCCGGCCACGCGTACATCGCGCCCGGTCACTCGCACCTGTTGCTGGTGCGCTCCGGTGCAAACTACATGACGCGCATCGAGCAGAGTCCGCCCGTCAATCGTCACCGGCCATCGGTCGATGTGTTGTTCCGTTCTGCTGCGCAGGCGGCCGGTAAAAACGCCGTTGGTGTTATCCTGACCGGCATGGGCAAGGACGGCGCGGCGGGCATGCTCGAGATGCGCGAAGCCGGCGCCCACAACTTCGCGCAGGACGAAGCGAGCTGTGTCGTGTTTGGCATGCCGCGTGAAGCGATTGCCATCGGCGCCGCCCACGAAGTCGGTCCATTGCAGGCGTTACCCCGCCTTGTACTCGATCATCTGGCCGCCCAAGGCAGCCGGGCGTTGCGCGTTTGAACTGAATTCATCATCCTTCCATGCTTTGTGGGCTATTTTATCGCCGCAGAGCAACAAAAATGCTATTCTTGCGTCTGTAAAAGTAGCTTACCCAACAAACCAAATTAGTAGATTCAAACGGAGTAATTCATGGCTGATCCAAAGATGCGTTTTCTGGTTGTTGACGATTTCTCGACGATGCGCCGCATCGTCCGGAATCTGTTGAAAGAACTGGGTTATGCCAACGTCGACGAAGCAGAAGATGGCGTCATGGCGCTCGCAAAACTGCGCAGTGAATCGTTCGACTTCGTCGTCTCGGACTGGAACATGCCGAATATGGACGGCTTGACCATGCTGCAGAATATTCGTGCCGACCCGGCACTGGCCAAGCTGCCGGTGCTGATGGTGACCGCCGAAGCGAAGAAGGAAAACATCATCGCGGCAGCGCAGGCAGGCGCCAGCGGCTACGTCGTCAAGCCATTCACGGCTGCGACGCTGGACGAAAAGCTGAACAAGATTTTCGAGAAACTGGACAAAGCCGGAGCCTGAAATGGTTGAGCAGAACACCGCGCCTGTTGCTGGCGCGTCTTCGCACGATGAGGTGCTGAGCCGGGTTGGTCACATGACCCGCGCACTGCACGAAAATCTGCGCGGCCTGGGCCTCGACAAGCTGATCGAGAAGGCCGCAAGCGACATCCCCGATGCGCGCGACCGGCTCGACTACGTGGCGCAGCTGTCCGAACAGGCTGCCAAGAAGGTGCTGGATGCAACCGACGCGGCTGGCCCGCTGCAGGATGCCATCGAGACGCGTTCGAACGACCTCAAGGCAGGTTGGCAGGCACTGCTCGATGCGCCTGCCGGCGAGGCAACCGATGCACAATGGCGCGCGCTGGCGCAGCGCACGATTGCCGGTCTGGACGAGTCGCGTGCGGGGGCAGTTGCCACCCGCAGCGAACTGATGAGCATCATGATGGCCCAGGATTTCCAGGATCTCACCGGCCAGGTCATCGGTCGCATCACGGGCATTGCGCAGAACCTCGAAAAACAGCTGGTCCAGGTCCTGATCGATTTCGCACCAAGCGAGATCAAGCGCGAACTGGACAACGGCCTGATGAACGGTCCGCAAATCAAGCCCATGGGCACCGAAGTCGTGGCAAACCAGGGGCAGGTCGACGACCTGCTCGACAGTCTCGGGTTTTGAGCTTGCGCCGAGCAATTTGAAACGGCGCCTCCATGCATCGCACCAACTTCATTGTCCGTGAACCGCTGCTCGATCCGCGGCAGCGCGTTCTCGGCTATGAGCTGTCGTGGCAACAGCACGACGGCCGTATTCCCACCGGCCTTGACCTCGAAGGTCTGGTCGGTTTTGTTGCCGAGCACGTCAACCATGTCGACCAGGGTTGGCTGCGGCGCGACAAGATCCTATTCCTGGATGCCGTGCCGGCCATGCTGTCGACCGACGCGCTGCACGCGCTGCCGCCGGAACACACGGTCCTTGCCTTCGATATCCGCCAGTTGACCGACGTCGACGTGCGCTCGGCCGTGCAGGCCGTGCGCGCCGGTGGCGTGGGCGTTGCCATCCGTGGCTGCGACCTCACGCTGCTGGGGCGCAACCTGGCGCCATACGCATCGTACGTCGAAGTCCGTTTTACCGGCAGTGACGTGGCCGACCAGGCTCGTACCTACGCCAGCGCCAAGCATTCGTCGCTGCGCATGGTCGGGCGGCCGGTGGGTACGTGGGCCGATTTCGATGCCTGCGCCGCACTTGGCCTGGATGCCTTCGTTGGCAAATTGCACCTGACGCCCCGGCCCGGCAATCCCGTCAAGGGCATGAACCCGAGCCAGCAGATCATCCTGCAACTGATGCAGATGGTGCAGGCCAATGACGATGTGGGCAGGCTCGAAAGCGTGCTCAAACGCGATCCGGCACTCACCTACAAACTGCTGCGCTACATCAACACGGCAGGCTTTGGCGCCGGCCGCGAAGTGCAATCGCTGCGCCAGGCCATCTCGCTGCTCGGCTACGCGCCGCTGTACCGCTGGCTGGTGCTGCTGCTGGCCACGGCCAGTGCCAGCGGTTATTCGCCGGTGCTGATGGAAACAGCGGTCGTGCGCGGCCGCCTTGCCGAACTGCTGGGGCAAAAAGCCCTGGGCAAGGGCGCGGCCGAACACCTGTTCGTGGCCGGCATGTTCTCGCTGCTTGACCGCCTGCTGGGCCTGTCGATGCAGGAAGTGCTTGACGCGATCCAGTTGCCCGATGAAGTCGTCAAGGCACTGACCAAGCGCGAAGGCAGTTACGGGCCGTATCTGGCGCTGGCCGAAGCGTGCGAGCTCAATTCGAACCTGGTGGCGTCGCTGGCGGCAGCGGTTTCCCTGAGCCCGGCCGACGTCAACGAGGCGCATCTGTCGGCGCTGGCGTGGGCGCAAAGCGTGGGGCTGGACGGGTAGGGATCTGGCCTGCTGGCGCCTGTGCATACGTGGCGGCGTCCATCTGGCGGCTCTGCTAGCATGCCGGATGAAAAATATTCTCCTGGTCGACGATCTGGGCATCGACGTCATGCTGACGCAGCTCGCCCTGCAAGAGTTCGCGTTCGACCATCAACTGGTCGTGGCGGGCGATGGCGCAGAAGCGTACGCGTTGCTGCGCGAGCAGCGTTTCGATCTGCTGCTGCTCGACATCAAGATGCCGCAGGTTGACGGGTTCGAGCTGCTCGCGCGCCTGCGCGCCGAGGCCCTCGGCGCCATGCCCGTCATCATCGTGTCAGGCTCCGGCCTGGCGGCGGACCGCGCCCGCGCCGAGGCGCTGGGTGTCGACGACTACGTGCAGAAGGCCGTCGATTACACCGGGTTCAAGCGGGAGTTGCGGGCAGCGCTGGTGCGCCAGGGCTGCCCGGCGGGCTGAGGCCCGCGGGGCGGCTCAAGCGATCAGATTTCCAGATTATCGATCAGGCGCGTGTTGCCCAGCTTCGCTGCGGCAAGCACGACCAGCGGCGCGCCATTCGTCAGGTCGGTCGCGTCCGGCGCCTGCAGGTCGCCGCGCTTGCGCACCGAGATGTAGTCCGGCTTCCAGCCGCGCTCGGCCAGCGCCGCCATCGCGCGCGCTTCGACCTGCGCGATATCGCGCTCGCCGGCGCGCACGCTGTCGGCCACGGCATTCAGGTTCTGGTACAGCACCGGCGCTTCAGCCCGCTCGGCTGCCGACAGATAACCGTTGCGCGACGACAGCGCCAGGCCATCTTCGGCGCGGTAGGTCTCGGCGCCGATGATCTGGGTTGGCATGGCGAACTGGCGCGCCATATTGCGCACGATCATCAGCTGCTGGTAATCCTTTTTGCCGAACACGGCCACGCGCGGTTGCACGCACGAGAACAGCTTGGTCACGACCGTGCACACGCCCTCGAAGAAGCCAGGCCGGAATTCGCCTTCCAGCGTGCTGCCCAGGCCATCGGGCGGACGCACGCGGTACTCTTGCGGCTCCGGGTACAGGTCTTTCTCGGTCGGCGCGAACAGCACGTAGACACCTTCTTTTTCCAGCTTGGCCACGTCTTCCTGGAAGGTGCGCGGGTACTTGTCGAAGTCTTCGTTGGGGCCGAATTGCAGGCGGTTGACGAAGATCGAGGCGACCACCGGGTCGCCATGACGGCGCGCCAGGCGCATCAGCGACAGGTGGCCCTCGTGCAGATTGCCCATCGTCGGCACGAACGCCGTGCGCAGTTGGCCGCTGAGCTGGTCGCGCAGCTCGTCAATGGAAGAGATGATTTTCATGTTGGATCGGTTCAGGAAAGGCCGGCTTCAAGCCGGTGAATAGGCCAGCCGCACATAGATCGGTGCGAACGGTTCGGCCTGGGTAATTTCAATCAAGGTTTCTTTGGCAAGTTCGAGCATGGCCACGAAGTGGACGACGACAATCGGCACCGTGTGCTGGCCCGTGAACAGGTCGCCGAATTCGACGAAGCGCTGCGATTGCAGCGTGCGCAGGATGGCCGACATGTGCTCGCGCACCGACAGTTCCTGGCGCCCGATCCGGTGATGCTGGGTCAGCTTGGCGCGGCGCAGTACATCGAGCCAGGCGCGCTGCAAGTCCCAGGGATCGACGTCGGGCAGCGGCTGGACCAGGCCCTGCTCCACGAACAGCTCGGGCCGGACAAAATCACGGCCTTCCTGCGGCACATTGCCCAATGCGACGGCGGCGGTCTTGATCTGCTCATAGTCCAGCAAACGGCGCACCAGTTCGGCGCGCGGATCGCCCGCATCCTCGATCAGTTCGTCCTGGCGCTTGGGCAGCAGCATGCGCGACTTGATCTCGATCAGCATTGCCGCCATCAAGAGGTACTCCGCGGCCAGCTCGAGATTGCTCTTGCGGATCTGCTCGACATACACGAGGTACTGCAGGGTGACCTGCGCCATCGGGATATCGAGAATATTGAAGTTTTGCCGGCGGATCAGGTAGAGCAGCAGATCGAGCGGGCCTTCAAAGGCGTCAAGAAAGATCTCGAGCGCATCGGGCGGGATGTACAGGTCGTTCGGCAAGCGCGTGAGCGGTTCGCCGTACAGGCGTGCCAGCGTGGCGTCGACCGGCGCAGGATGCGGTGTGTCGCTGGCGGGCTGGGTGGACACGTCGTGTCCGTCAGCCGCCCCGTCGGGCATCATGCGCGCGACCGTCCTCAGACCTTGTTCTGGTACGGATAGGCTTGCTGGCGCAGGCGCGATTCTTCGGTGCGTGCCTGTTCATCGAGCGACACCGGGGACTTGTCCCACAGCAGCGCGCGACCGGCCACCTGGCCCGCATCCATCTCCGGGTGCTGTTTCTTCAGTTCCGAGATGAACTTGGTGTGCTCGGATTCGTAGTTCACGTGTTTTTTCGAGAAGATCATGATTGGCTTCGTGGGTGCAATGGAACAGCGGCTTGACGACAACGGCGGCGGGGCAGATTCTTGCGCCCCGCGCCGCTCGCGTCAAGTATGACGATGTTGCGCTTACTTGTGCAGCGCGTTCAGCTGGCGCGCGATGATGTCGTGGTTCAGCCACAGCACCGGGGCGATCTTTTCGGACGCGCCATGGAACATCAACGGGCCGGCGCCTTCCAGCACCAGGCTCGACAGGTGATCGGTGATCAGCGCTTTCTTGTCCTTGTGCAGGGCCGTGATCGCTTCCGAGGTGCCGATCATCACATCGGCCAGGGCCGGCGTGTTGTCCATCGGCCAGGCTTCGAAGTTGCGGAACTCGGCGCTGGTGGCGTCGTTGTTGTAGCCCTCGATCGTGTCGAGCAACTGCTGCAGCGACGTGCCTTCGCCCAGCAGCTCTTCGCAGATGCGCCATTGCTCGTCGGCCCAGGCGCCGCCGCCTTCGCGCTTGAGCGCGACGAGCAGCGGGAACAGCGACAGTTCGACGCCGACAAAGATGTCCGACGAGTTCGTGCGGATTTCAGGGCAGTTGAACACGGTGGACGTGATGCCGTTCTTCCACGCCCCTTCGGCCACCGACTCCAGGCGCATCTTGGCGTAGCCCTGCGTGTAGTTGGTGTAGGTCTGCCAGTGGTACTCGCCGCCGATCAGGATCTCGGTGCCATGGTAGCCATAGGCCGTATAGCGCACTTCGCCGCCGGCCTGCGTGACGCGGTCGCGGATCGTGGCCGACGCGTCGATCAGGTACTTGAGCGTGTTGGCTGAGACTTCGTCGAAGTTCATCAGGATCAGTTTGCCCAGATCGCTGTCGAGCAGGGCGCGCGACGACATGAAGCGCTCGCCACGGCCTTTGTAGATGCGATTGGCAATAGCCAGGAAGGCCTTGATCTTCGGGATGCCGCCGGCCATCGTGTGGGCGAAGAACACATTCGCACCCTGTGGCACCAGCTTGTCGATCTCCTGCATGACCTGGGCGGCCGAGGTCGTGAAGCGGCGCACGCCGGCTTCGCGGCAACGCTCGATGTGCTCCCAGTCCAGCGTTTCTTCCTGCCAGGTTTTGAGCGTGATCCCGGACAGCATTTCGGTCGGGTTCTTTTCGCCTTCCGGTGCGTCCATATCGAAACCGGCCATCAGCGGCACATTGATGATGCGGCCGCCCAGTTTTTCTTCGGCTTCGGCCAGTTCATCAGCGTCCAGCGGGCGCAGCGCGCCGGTCTCGTCACGGCGGCCGACGGTGATGCCGACGATCGTCATGCCGGCAGCGCGCGCTTCGTCGATCAGGCCATTTACATAGCCGCGGCCGAACAGTTCACCGAACAGGACGAACACGTCGCCTTTGCGGAACACGTTGGCGGTCGGAATATGGCGCAGGGGAGTCAAATCGGTCATGGTTCTTGGCTACCTATCAAAAGAGTTTGTAGGGCGTCTTGTCATAGTTTAAACATGGCATTGTACACCCGGTACTAGCCCCGGAATTCGTGCCCGGGGCCGTCCGGCGACTGGCCTGCGGCCACCGGAGTAGCACGCCAGGCCAGGCGCCGGTGTGAAGCATCAGCGGATGCGCATGCCTGGCGTCGCGCCCGGCATCGGGTCGAGCAGGTACAGGCCCGGATTGGTTTTCTCGTCGGCGCTGGATGCACAGAGGACCATGCCTTCCGAGATGCCGAACTTCATCTTGCGCGGGGCCAGGTTGGCCACCAGCACCGTCAGTTTGCCGATCAGGTCCTCCGGCTGGTACGCCGACTTGATGCCCGAGAACACATTGCGGTGACGGCCTTCGCCGACGTCAAGCGTCAGGCGCAGCAGTTTGGTCGATCCTTCGACGTGTTCGCAGTTGACGATCTTTGCCACGCGCAGGTCGATCTTGGCGAAGTCGTCGATCGTGATGGTCGGCGCCAGGGCTTCGATGTCGCCTTCGTTGTCCACGGCATCTGGCGCCTGTGCTGCCGCCGGGGCAGCAGCAGCCGGGGCGGCGATCGCAGGAGCAATTGCCGCCGGGGCAGGCTTGTCGAACAGGTTCTCGACCATCTTGGCGTCGACGCGCTGCATCAGGTGCGTGTAGGTGCCGATGGTGCGGCCGAGCATCGATTCGTAGACGGCGGCGCCATGGGTATCGGCCCAGCTCAGTTCAGCGTCGCCCAGGAATTCGGCGACGCGCGCGGCCACTTGCGGCAGCACCGGTTGCAGCATGATCGTCAGTTGACGGAACAGGATCAGCGCGGTGGTGCAGACGTCGTGCAGTTCGGCTGTTTTGGTGTCGTCCTTGGCCAGGATCCATGGCTTGTGTTCATCGACGTAGCCGTTGATGACGTCGGCGATTTCCATGATCTCGCGCAGTGCGCGGCCGTACTCGCGTGCCTCGAAGCTGGCGGCCACCGATGCCTGGCGCTCGGCGCCATCGTGCATCAGCGCCTTGCAGATCCAGTCGCGGCCCAGCGGCGAAACGCTGTCGGCCAGCTTGCCGTCAAAGCGCTTGGCGATGAAGCCGGCGCAGCGGCTGGCGATGTTCACGTACTTGCCGATCAGGTCGCTGTTGACGCGGGCCACGAAGTCGTCGCCGTTGAAGTCCAGGTCTTCCACCTTGGCGTTGAGCTTGTAGGCCAGGTAGTAGCGCAGCCACTCCGGGTTCATGCCCAGCTCGAGGTAGCGCAGCGGCGAGATGCCGGTGCCGCGCGACTTGGACATCTTTTCATTGTTCACCGTCAGGTGGCCGTGCACGGCGACTTTCAGGTTGTCGATGATCGGGTGGCCCGAGAAATTGAGCATCGCTGGCCAGAACAGCAGGTGGAACGAAACGATGTCTTTGCCGATGAAGTGCAGCTGCTCGGCGGCAGGGTCGTTCAGGAATGCCTCGACATCCAGGCCCTGCTTGTCGAAGTAGTTCTTCAGGCTGGCCAGGTAGCCCACCGGCGCGTCCAGCCACACATAGAAGAACTTGCCCGGCGCATCGGGAATCGGGATGCCGAAGTAGGGCGCGTCGCGCGAGATGTCCCAGTCGGCCAGCTTTTCGCCGGCGTCGCCCAGCCATTCCGAGACCTTGTTGACCATTTCCGGCTGCAGGCGGCCGGGCGTGTTCAGCCATTCTTTGAGGAACGTGAAGCAGCGCGGGTCGGACAGCTTGAAGAAGTACTGCTCCGACGGCTTCAGGACGGGCGTGGAGCCGGTGAACACCGAGAACGGGTTGATCAGTTCGGTCGGCTGGTAGGCGGCGCCGCACACTTCGCAGTTGTCGCCGTACTGGTCCTTGGCGTGGCACACCGGGCATTCGCCCTTGATGTTGCGGTCGGCCAGGAACATGCCCTTGACCGGATCGTAGAAGCGGTCGACGGTCTTGGTGACGATCAGGCCGGCATCGCGCAGCTTGCGGTAGATGCCTTGCGAGAGTTCGACGTTTTCAGGCGAATCGGTGGAGTACCAGTTGTCGAAGGCGATATGGAAGCCATCGAGGTACTGCGCCCGGCCGGCGGCAATCTTGGCCACGAATTCCTGTGGCGTGATGTTTTCTTTTTCGGCCGCGATCATGATCGGCGTGCCGTGGGTATCGTCGGCGCAGACGAAATGCACTTCGCGTTTCTGGCCGCCCTGCACATTGCCTTCGCGCTGCATTCGCTGGAAGCGGACCCAGATGTCGGCCTGAATGTACTCCATCATGTGGCCGATATGGAAGGCAGCATTGGCGTAAGGCAGTGCAGTGGTGACGAACAGCTTGCGGGTCATGGTTGAAACGCTTCGGTTATATGAAAAGAAGCATTTTAACAGCGGATGGCCCTGTGCGCGCAGGGGGTATTGCCCGTGGTTTACGACCAACAGGCTGGCCGCCCAGCCGTTTTGCGCTACACTTCGCCCCAATATCAATCGGAGAACACCCGGAGAGCACCATGAGCATCACTGAAAGCGATATCAAGACGGCATTGGCGAGCGTTATCGACCCCAATACCACCAAGGATTTCATCACCACCAAATCGATCAAGAACATCCAGATCGACAACGGCCAGGTCACGTTCGAGCTGGAACTGGGCTACCCGGCCGCCAGCCAGGTCGAGATGCTGCGCCAGATGGCGGCCAGCGCCGTGCTGGCCCTGCCGGGCGTCGAAGGCGTGGCCATCCGCGCCTACAGCAAGATCGTGTCGCACACGGTCCAGCGCGGCATGAAGGTCATGCCGAACGTGAAGAACATCATCGCCGTTGCCTCGGGCAAGGGCGGGGTCGGCAAATCGACGACGGCCGTCAACCTGGCCCTGGCGCTGCACGCCGAAGGCGCCAGCGTCGGCATCCTGGATGCGGACATCTATGGTCCATCGCAGCCGATGATGCTGGGCGTCAGCGGTCGCCCGCTGACCAATGACGGCAAGAGCATGGAGCCGCTGGAAAACCACGGCATCCAGGTGTCGTCGGTCGGCTTCATGATCGACCCGGATGAGCCGATGGTGTGGCGTGGCCCGATGGCCAGCGGCGCGCTGCAGCAGCTGCTCGAGCAGACCAACTGGCGCGACCTCGATTACCTGATCGTCGACATGCCGCCAGGCACCGGCGACATCCAGCTGACGCTGTCGCAGAAAGTGCCGGTCACGGGCGCCGTGATCGTCACCACGCCGCAGGACATCGCCTTGCTCGATGCGCGCAAGGGCCTGAAGATGTTCGAGAAAGTCGGGATCCCGATCCTGGGCGTGGTCGAGAACATGAGCACCCACACCTGCACCAACTGCGGCCACACCGAAGCCATCTTCGGCCACGGCGGTGGTGAAAAGATGTGCGCCGATTTCGGCATCGAGTTCCTCGGCGCGCTGCCGCTGACGATGTCGATCCGCGAGCAGGCCGATGCCGGTCGTCCGACCGTCGTGGCCGATCCGGATGGCGCTGTCGCCGCGGTCTACAAGCAGATCGCCCGCAAGGTCGCGATCAAGATTGCCGACAAGGCCAAGGACATGAGCAGCAGGTTCCCGAGCATCGTCGTCAAGAACGACTGACGTCAAAGCGGGTCGGGCCTGGCGCCCGGACTCGTTTCACGAAGCCCCTGCGCGACGCTGTTGCGCAGGGGCTTTGTTCATTCTGCAGAGCCATACCGTGCTTGCTGGTCGACCATTGTGTCTGTTGAGCAGATGGGGGGAGGGGCGGTGGGATGCATGCTGGCCGGGCGGGCGTCGGGGTAGAATACGCCTTTTACCTGATTGCTTTCTGCCATGACCGTCCGCACCCGTTTTGCTCCCAGCCCGACCGGCTACCTCCACGTTGGCGGCGCGCGCACCGCGCTGTATTCGTGGGCCTATGCCCGCCACTTTGGCGGCACCTTCATCCTGCGCATCGAAGACACCGACCTCGAGCGCTCGACGCCGGAAGCCGTGCAGGCCATCCTCGACGGCATGAAGTGGCTGGGCCTGGAGCACGACGAAGGCCCGTTCTACCAGATGCAGCGCATGGACCGCTACCGCGAAGTGGTCGCCGGCATGCTCGACGCCGGTACGGCCTACCTGTGCTACTCGTCGCCCGACGAAGTGGAAGCGATGCGCGAGCGCATGCGCGCAGCAGGCGAGAAGCCGCGCTACGACGGCACCTGGCGTCCGGAAGCCGGCAAGACGCTGCCGCCGGTTCCGGAAGGCGTCAAGCCGGTGGTGCGCTTCAAGAATCCGCTCGATGGCGACGTGACCTGGACGGACGTGGTCAAGGGCACGATCACGATCGGCAACAAGGAGCTCGACGACCTGGTCATCGCGCGCCCGGACGGCACGCCGACCTATAACTTCTGTGTCGCGGTCGACGACTGGGACATGAAGATCACGCACGTGCTGCGCGGCGACGATCACGTCAACAACACCCCGCGCCAGATCAACATCCTGCGCGCGCTTGGCGCCGAGCTGCCGCTGTACGGCCACCTGCCGATGATCCTCGGGACCGATGGCGCGAAGCTGTCCAAGCGCCATGGCGCCGTGAGCGTCATGGATTATCCGGAGCAGGGCTACCTGCCCGAAGCGATGCTCAATTACCTCGCGCGCCTGGGCTGGAGCCACGGCGACGACGAAGTGTTCTCGATGGCGCAGTTCACCGAGTGGTTCAACCTGGAGCACCTGACCGCATCGGCGGCCCAGTTCAATCCGGAAAAGCTGAACTGGCTGAACAACCACTATATCAAGGCGGCCGACAACGAACGCCTGGCCGCACTGGCACTGCCGAAGCTCGAGCGCGACGGTGCACGCTTCGACGGCGCGCCGGCGCTGCCAGTCGTGCTGGGCCTGATGAAGGAACGCGCGAACACGATCAATGAGCTGGCCGCTGCCGCCATGCTGTTCTACCGCGATCCGCAACCGGATGCCGAGCAACTGGCACTGCACCTGACCGAAGCCGTGCGCGGGGCGCTGGCGCTGTTTGCCGAGCGCTGCGCGACGGTGGCATGGGACAAGGCGTCGCTGGCGGCCATGATCAAGGAAGTGCTGGCGGCGCACAGTCTCAAGATGCCACAGCTGGCCATGCCGCTGCGCCTGCTGATGACGGGGCAGTTGCAGACGCCGGCGATTGATGTGGTGCTCGAGTTGTTTGGCCGCGACGTCGTGCTGGCGCGCGTGCGGAAGGGGCTCTAAAAGCCTGCAATGGACACCCCGCTTTAATGTCGCAAAACGTAGTTTGCGAAATGCAAGGGTGTCCTATATAATGCTCGCACTTCAGCGCTGCGGGGGTATAGCTCAGCTGGGAGAGCGCTTGCATGGCATGCAAGAGGTCAGCGGTTCGATCCCGCTTACCTCCACCAACTCTGAAGTGTGGCAGTGGTTTTGCCGCGGTAGTGATGTGACGCTGTGTAGCCAGCAGCAAAGCAGTAATCAAGTAGTAATCGGTTGTTCACGGTCCCCATCGTCTAGAGGCCTAGGACATCACCCTTTCACGGTGAGTACCGGGGTTCGAATCCCCGTGGGGACGCCAGCTTGCTGGTTAGAATGACCCGACACAGTATGCGAGCAGCATGCGCTACTGGTCGAAGCAGGTGCAGTGTAGTAAAATGTTGTTTTCCCGTGGGGGGTATAGCTCAGCTGGGAGAGCGCTTGCATGGCATGCAAGAGGTCAGCGGTTCGATCCCGCTTACCTCCACCACGTAAAAGAAAACGACATTCGGCAGTAAAGAAAACGTAGTTATGCAGGTCCAGGGTCCCCATCGTCTAGAGGCCTAGGACATCACCCTTTCACGGTGAGTACCGGGGTTCGAATCCCCGTGGGGACGCCAAGAATTTGGCAGATGCGCCGCGCCAGCGGTGGCGTATCGGAGTCATCAGAATCATGTAGTTGCAGTACGCTCGTCAGAGCAACATAGTTTTAGGTCCCCATCGTCTAGAGGCCTAGGACATCACCCTTTCACGGTGAGTACCGGGGTTCGAATCCCCGTGGGGACGCCAGTTTAAAACCGGGGTAGACCAACGCGCTTGCGCGGAGAGGTGCTCCGGTTTTTCTATTGTGGCCACACATTTGTGTGCACAATGGTTTGGTAGTAAAGTAGGGTCGCAACAGCGTCGCTGTGACGTTGTGCGAAGTGTGTGACGGTTCGGGTTGCAGTCATCCGCACCCGCTAAAGCACAGTCGGGCACATTCAGTAGTAAGCAGCACCAGTTTTAGGTCCCCATCGTCTAGAGGCCTAGGACATCACCCTTTCACGGTGAGTACCGGGGTTCGAATCCCCGTGGGGACGCCAGACAGAAAGCCGGAGCCGGCCACGACAGTGGGGCTCCGGTTTTTTTTCGTCTGCGACAGCGTGGCGCAGCGCCCCGCTGTTCACCAACCCGACCCCCATATCGTGCCGAACGGATATGGCAGCACCGGCCCCTGATGCTGGATGCCCTGATGTTGCATACCCTGATGTTGCATGCCCTGGTGCTGGACGCCCTGGTGCTGCATACCCTGGTAGTGCACGCCCTGGTTCTGCATGCCGGTGCCGGGCGCCCCAGGCCAGCCACCGTCCTGGGATGACAGCGCATGCAGACCACCCGGCGCACCCAATGCTGCTGCCGTGCTTTGCCATGGCATGGTCTGCTGCGCTGCCGGCAGGCCCAGCGCCACCAGCGCATCGGGCAGACCATAGCCGATGTGATTCGGATCATTCAGCGTGACGGGGCGCGCGCTCATCCGTAGAACCTGGAACAGCCGCTCGACCCGTTCCGGCGAGCGGGCTTGCATCATCGACCCGAATTCCGGCCTGTGTGCCAGCACGAGGGCGGCCAGGCCCGTCACATGCGGCGCCGCCATCGATGTCCCGTCCCACGCAGCGAAATTATTGGGTGGCACTGACGACACGACGGCCACCCCGGGTGCACAGACGTCGACCTGCGGCCCGAAGCAGCTGAAGCGCGCGGTGAAATAGCCATACATGTCGATGTCGGTACCGATGGTTTCGGCATGGTAGCTGTCAGCCGGGAATTCGCCGAGCTTGCCAATGGCCGCGACGGCGAGCACATGCGGTGACGACGCCGGGTATTGCACGGCAGCGGCCGAGTTGCCGGCGGCGGCGATGCAGGCGATCCCCGCCTGTTTGGCGCGCACGATCTGGCGCTCAAGTGCTTCGGACGGTGCCGCGCCGCCCAGGCTCATGTTGACGATATCGATGTTTTGCTCGATGCAGTATTCGAGCGCGTCGATCAGCTGGCTGACCTGGCCGCCGGGGAACAGCTTGCAGACGTGGATCTCGGCGTCGGGCGCGAAGCCGCGGATGCCCCAGGCCGGATCGGTAGCGGCAATCACGCCGGTGCAGTGCGAGCCATGACCAAGCGTGTCGACATTCCAGGTGCTGCGGTCGGTGCGTTTGTTGATGACGTCGAAGCCTTCGTGGATGGCGTTCAGGTTGCCATGCGTGGTCGCGGCACCGGAATCGATGACGGCCACCTTGATGCCGAGGCCACGATATTGCTGTGGTACCTGGTCGAGGCGCATGGCACGCGCGCCCCAGCCCATCGCATGTTGCTGCGGCAGGCCGCGTAGCGCCGGCCAGTCGGCCAGCGCGCGCAGCATGACGACATTCGGCTCGGCCAGGCTCAGGTCGGGATCGCGCTGGTAGAAGCTCCAGTAGTCGGCGCGTGGCTTGACGTACAGGCCACTGATCGTGTGCGTGTCGTCGCCATACAGGCGCAGGCGCGCCATGCCGTCGGCGCCCGTGACGGCGCTGCTGGGCAGTACGCCGCCGAACAGCGACACTTCGACCTCGGGCAGTGGCGCACCGTCGGGGCCCACCACGGCCAGCACCAACTCGGACTGCAGTCCCTGGTAGGGCGTCAGCGAGCTGACGAGGTCGGGGCGGCGCAGCATGGGATCGAGCAGCTCGAGATGCTGGTCGCGCTCGACGATCAGCTGGCCCTGGCCGCGCTGCAGCAGTTCGCCTGCTTTCTGGTCGGTCATGCGCGCGACCACCACGCCGTCTGCGCCGTCACCCATCGAGGATGGACCGAAGCCGGCGGTGGCCAATCCGGCGCGGGGCGTGATGGTATCGACCACATCGATATCGGGCATCGCGGCGAGCGCCTGCTGGACTGTTGACAGGCCCAGCGGCGCGACCCAGCTGCTGATACCGAAGCCGCTGAGCACCGAACGCGGCGCCACCAGGTATTTTTTCCTGCGCTCGGCAACCAGGCGCCCTTGCGGCGGGGCGCGGCTGCCGGTGGCATCGGTGCGGGCGTCTTGTGCGCCTTCATGCGACGCCGCGGGCGTCTGCGGCGGATCGGCAGCGCTGCTTTTTACGTGTTTGGCCATAGTGTGTCCTTTGCCCGGCGCCGCTCAATCGGACAGCGAGAGCGGCTGGTCGGGTTCGATCGTTATCTGGTCAAGAGTCTGTTGCCGCAGCCGCTCGACCGTGGGCGCGTCGGTTTCCACGACCGCCGTGTGCGGCGGGCCGGACGATGGGCCGATCAGGTCGACGACCTGCACGCCGGGTTCGTCGCCCAGGGTCGCCAGGAACCGGACGAGTTCGTTATCGTCGCGCGCAGCGCGCACGATGTAGCGACCGATCGGGGCGGGGGGCAGGGAAGCCGGCATGGCAGGGACTCCTCGATGCCAGGTCATTGCCGGCGTCTGGCGGCAATGACCTGGCGGGTGGGGCATGGTGTCGTGGGTATCAGCCGTTAGTGGACGGTTTGCTGGCCGAACTGGCCTGCCTGGCCGTACTGCGCTTGCTGACCGGGGAATTGACCACTGAACTGACCACCGAACTGCTGCCCGTACGGATCAGCCGTCGCCGGCACATAGCGGCCAAGCTGCGCCGCCACGCCGCCGATCGCGGCGCCCAGGCCCTGGTTGCCCAACTGTTCGCCGAGGAAGCTGCCGACTGGCCGTGCATACTGGGTGATAGCATTGCTGAGCCAGCCCTGCGGTGCCAGTTGACCGCCTTGCTGCACGATGGTCTCCTGCAACATCGCGGCCTGTTGCTGCACTTGCTGCAAGAGTTGCTGCAATTGCTGTTGCTGTGCCTGAAGCTGCTGCAGCTGGACCAGCGGATGTTGCGGTTGCGTCTGCTGCTGTGCCTGCGGATCGGCACCGAGCGGCAGCATCCGGGCATACCCCGAATAGTCGCTGATCATGTTGCCGAGTTGGCGGTTGCCGGTGACGTGCCCGACCAGGGTGCCGGCCGGCTTGCCGATCGTGCTGATCAGATTACCGAAGAAACCACCTTGCGGGGTCAGCTGTCCTTGCTGTTGCAACTGCTGCATCTGCTGGACTTGCTGTTGCTGTTGCAGCTGCTGCAGCTGCTGTAGTTGCTGAAGTTGCTGCAGCTGCTGCGGATCGACCTGCTGTTGCATGCCCATGCCGCCAGCGGGATCGGCCGCAAATGGCGACAGGTGGCCGAGGAAATTACCGGCGGCTTCGCCAATGCGACCGCCCGCGCCGCTGTTGCCAAACCAGCCGCCGATGCCGCGCCCGACGACGCCACCGAGCGCGCCGCCAAACATGCTGCCCAGACCCTGTGGTGCAAACTGTGGTTGAGCAAATGGTTGTTGAAATTCGTTCATGGTACGAGCCTCCGGTTATTCGATCGCGCTGACGCCGGCTTGAAACAGCAAGGGCCCGCCATACACGACCGTGTTCATATGATTCGCGACCCGGTGTGACCGGTGGCGCGAGGGAAGGGCAGGATGGCGGCCTTTCGAGGCTGCTTTTCCTGCAGGTAGGCGTTCGACCGGTGGCTTGCGGTGAAGTTTTGTCGTAATGGCGATGTGGACAACGTTAAAATCGCGCCTTGCGGTAGCGCAGACGCGCGCCAGATAGGCCCAAGTTTCTTTGCAATGCGCACTGGGGCTTGAGAAAAATCACCCTCCAAATTCGGGGTAAAATGACGACCCCGTATTCGCGCGTCACGGCGCCGCCCGCCTCCATGTCCCTGTCTTCCTCCACACCGTCGCTGGCGATTTTCTGCAAGGTCATCGATAACTATGGCGACATCGGCATTTGCTGGCGCCTGGCGCGCCAGCTGTGCCACGAGCATGGGGTGGCAGTCACGCTGTGGGTTGATGATCTGGCCAGTTTCCGGCGCATCTGCCCCGAGGTCGATCCGGCGGCTGCGCAGCAACCCATACTTGGCGTACTGGTGCGCCACTGGCAGGATCAGGATGGCGAATTTCACGCGCATGACATTCCCGACGTCGTCATCGAGTTCTTCGGCTGCGAGCTGCCGCCGGACTATCAGCGGGCGATGGCCACGCGCACGCCGCGCCCGGTCTGGCTGAACTACGAGGGCCTGACGGCCGAGGACTGGGTCGAGGGTTGCCATCGCCTGCCGTCGATGCACCCGCGCCTGCGCTTGACGAAGCATTTCTATTTCCCCGGATTCAATGCGCGCACGGGCGGGTTGCTGCACGAAGCCGGTCTGGAGGCGCGCCGTCATGCGTTCCAAAACGACCCGGCTGCAGTGAACGCGTTTTTGGCGCGCTTTGGCGTGACCCCGACCGAGGCAGAAGGGCGCAAGGTGTCGCTGTTCTGCTACCCGGGTGCGCCGGTCACCGCACTGTTCGAGACGTGGCGCAGCGGCGCCGCACCCACGCTGTGCCTGGTGCCGGAAGGCGTGGCGCCGGAGCAGGTCGCCGCCTTCCTGGGCGCCGCGCCATTCGCCGGCGCGAGCGCCACCCATGGCCGGCTGACCGTGCGCGTGCTGCCATTCCTGCCCCAGGACGAGTACGACCTGCTGCTGTGGGCCTGTGAGGTCAATTTTGTGCGGGGCGAAGATTCATGGGTGCGGGCCCAATGGGCGGCTCGCCCGTTCGTCTGGCACATCTATCCGCAGGACGACAACCTGCATCACAAGAAGCTGCGTGCATTCCTCGCGCTCTATGCGCAGCAGGCGCCGGCACTGGCGGCGTACATGCTTGGCTGGAATGGTGCGCAGTCAGTGAGCGACCACGATGCCGCCTGGAATGCACTGGAAACCGCGTTGCCCGCCATCGCAGCACAGGCCGATGCGTGGTGCCAGACGGTGCTCGCACAGGGCGACCTGGTCACGCAACTGCTCGATTTCGTGCGCGATCTGCGGTTGGCCCAGGAAAACAGCGTATAATGCCCGGTTAGTTTCTAACGGATTCCGACGATCAAACGCAGGTCCGGGGCCTTCAGCCCACCAGCCGGCGATGATTTAATGCAACTATCTTTTTACGTAAAATATCTATGAAACCCGCAAAAGAAATTCGTGTTGGCAACATCATCATGGTTGATGAAAAGCCGTTCATCGTGCTGCGTTCCGACGTCAACGGCTCGAGCCGCACGGGCTTCACCTACAAGTGGAAGATGAAAAATCTTCTGACCAATGCACCACTGGAAAACGTGTTCCGTGGCGATGACAAGTTCGACGTCGTCGTTCTGGACAAGAAGCCAGTGACCTACTCGTACTTCGCTGATCCGCTGTACGTCTTCATGGACGCCGATTACGAACAGTTCGAAATCGAAGAAGAGAACCTGGGCGACGCCCTGTTCTACCTAAAGGACGGCATGGAATGCGAAGCCGTGTTCTATGACGGCAAGGCCATCTCGGTCGAACTGCCAACCACGATCGCACGCCAGATCGTGTACTCGGAGCCAGCAGTCAAGGGCAACACGTCGGGCAACGTCCTGAAAGAAGCCAAGATCGAAAACGCCATCGAAGGCAAGCAGCACACCGTGATGGTGCCGTTGTTCGTCAGCGGCGACGACATGATCGAAATCGACACCCGTACCAACGAGTACAAGAAAGTCGTGCGTAACTAAGCACGGGTTTCTCCAAAAAAAAACGCTGCCTTGGCAGCGTTTTTTTATGGGCGGGGCAAACCAAATCGTGCAACATCGGATGGTGCGGTGACGTTGACGTAGGGTGGACGGCTTTGCCGTCCACGCGTTCAATCAAGCCCAACGAACCATGCGCTTCAACACGGCGCCGGTTTGGTTTGAACGCGTGGACGGCGTAGCCGCCCACCCTACAGCCAGTACAAACCAACCCTACCTGCGGCGCAGCTGCGCCAGATCCCGCACCGCGCCGCGATCGGCCGACGTGGTCAGCGCCGCATACGCCTGCAGCGCCTGCGACACGTAACGCTCGCGCCCCAGCGGCAGCCACGCGTCCGCGCCCAGCGCGTCCATCGCCGCGCGGCGGTGCGCCAGTTCCTCGGTCGTCACGCGCAGGTTGATAGTGCGCTCGGGGATGTCGATGTCGACCATGTCGCCTTCCTGCACCAGCCCGATTGCGCCGCCTTCGGCCGCCTCCGGCGACGCATGTCCGATCACCAGCCCCGACGAACCGCCCGAGAAGCGGCCATCGGTGAACAGCGCGCAGGCTTTGCCCAGGCCCTTGGACTTGATGTACGAAGTCGGGTACAGCATTTCCTGCATGCCTGGTCCGCCTTTCGGGCCTTCGTAGCGGATGATCACGACATCGCCCGCCACCACGTTGTCGCCCAGGATCGCTTCGACCGCTGCATCCTGGCTTTCGAACACGCGCGCCTTGCCGGAGAACTTGAGGATGCTCTCGTCCACGCCGGCCGTCTTCACGATACAACCTTTTTCGGCGATATTGCCGTACAGGACCGCCAGCCCGCCATCCTTCGAATATGCGTGCTCGCGGTCGCGGATGCAACCCATGGCGCGGTCGAGGTCGTTCTTCTCGTAGCGCTCCGCCTGCGAGAATGCCACCTGGGTCGGCACGCCGCCGGGCGCTGCGCGGAACCACTGGTGCACGGCGTCGTCGGTGCTGACCGCGATGTCGTACTTTTCAATGGCGGCAGCCATCGTCGGGCTGTGGATCGTCGGCAGCGACGTGTCGAACAGGCCGGCACGCGCCAGTTCGCCCAGGATCGAGAAGATGCCGCCGGCGCGGTGCACGTCTTCGATATGGTATTTGTCGGTCATCGGCGCCACCTTGCACAGGCAGGGCACCAGGCGCGAGATGCGGTCGATGTCGGCCATCGTGAAGTCGACTTCGGCTTCGTGCGCGGCGGCCAGCAGGTGCAGCACCGTGTTGGTCGAGCCGCCCATCGACACGTCGAGCGCCATCGCGTTCTCGAATGCGGTCTTGGTCGCGATCGAGCGCGGCAGCACCGAGTAATCGTCTTGCTCGTAGTGGCGCTTGGCGGTTTCGACGATCAGGCGGCCGGCGCGCAGGAACAGTTCCTTGCGGTCGGCGTGGGTCGCGACGATCGTGCCGTTGCCCGGCAGCGCCAGGCCCAGCGCCTCGGTCAGGCAATTCATCGAGTTGGCCGTGAACATGCCCGAGCACGAACCGCAGGTCGGACAGGCCGAGCGCTCGATCTCTGCCACATCCGCGTCCGACACGGTGGCGTCGCCGGCCTTGATCATTGCGTCGATCAGGTCGAGCTTGATGACCTTGCGTTCGTTGTTCACGACCTTGATGACCTTGCCGGCTTCCATCGGGCCGCCCGAGACGAACACGGTCGGAATGTTCAGGCGCATCGCGGCCATCAGCATGCCGGGCGTGATCTTGTCGCAGTTCGAGATGCAGACCATCGCGTCGGCGCAGTGCGCGTTGACCATGTATTCGACCGAGTCGGCGATCAGGTCGCGCGAGGGCAGCGAATACAGCATGCCGCCGTGGCCCATCGCGATGCCGTCGTCGACGGCGATGGTGTTGAATTCCTTGGCCACGCCGCCAGCCGCTTCGATTTCGCGTGCGACCAGCTGGCCCAGGTCTTTCAGGTGGACGTGGCCCGGCACGAACTGGGTGAACGAGTTGACGACGGCAATGATCGGCTTGTCGAAGTCGCCGTCTTTCATGCCGGTGGCGCGCCAGAGGGCACGGGCGCCTGCCATATTGCGACCCTGGGTCGTGGTGTGTGAACGGTAAGTCGGCATGGCAATCTCCCAGAATAATGCAAAAACAATGATTGGATCAGGGTGACGGTTGGTGCAGGATTTGTCCAATATATGATCGACTTATCTGTGAGTCGTTTCGCCTATCACAGCCGGGCAGTCTGCCTGTCACGTTGCTGCTATGCTATTGCTTGGCCATTTGACGGAGCACAGGGGCATGGAGCGCAGGGATTTTGTACGAATGGGCGTGGCGGGTACGGTAACTGGTTCGGTGGCCGGGACGAGCGTGCTGGCGCAGGCCGCACCATCGAAAACGGCACCAGCCGCCATCCTCGAAGCCGGCGTCCACGCTCAGGGGCAGGCCATGCGCGCCGGCAAGCTGACGGCGCATGAATTGACCTCGCGCTATCTGGCCCGCATTGCGGCCATCGACCGCGCCGGCCCGCGCCTGCGCTCGGTCATCGAAATCAATCCCGACGCACTCGAGATCGCCCGCGAGCGCGACCGCGAACGCAAGGCCGGCAAGCTGCGCGGCCCGCTGCACGGCATTCCTGTCCTGCTCAAGGACAATATCGCCACCGCCGACAAGATGAGCACCACTGCCGGTTCGCTGGCGCTGGACGGCGTCAAGGCCCGGCGCGACGCCCACATCGTGGCCCGCCTGCGCAGTGCCGGCGCCGTCATCCTGGGCAAGACCAATCTGTCGGAATGGGCGAACATGCGCTCGACGCGTTCGACCAGCGGCTGGAGCGGGCGGGGCGGCCTGACGCGCAATCCGTATGCGCTCGACCGCAACACCAGCGGCTCGAGTTCCGGCTCGGCCTCCGCAATGGCCGCCAGCCTGGCCACGCTGGCCGTTGGCACCGAAACGGATGGCTCGATCGTCTCGCCCGCGTCGACCTGCGGCATCGTCGGCATCAAGCCGACCCTCGGTCTGGTCAGCCGCAGCGGCATCATTCCGATCGCGCATTCGCAGGATACGGCCGGGCCGATGACGCGCAGCGTCGCGGACGCGGCGCTGCTGCTGGCGGCGCTGGCGGGTGCGGATCCGCAGGACGGCGCGACGGCGCGCGCCCCCGCCATCAATTATGCGAACGCGCTGCGCAAGGATGGCTTGCGCGGCAAGCGCATCGGCGTCGCGCGTGACTTCTTTGGCGGGCACGATGGCGTCAATGCGCTGATCGAAAAAGAGCTGGCCGTGCTGAGGTCGCAGGGCGCGGTGCTGGTGGATGTCACGGTGCCGAATACCGACAAGTACGGTGCGTCGGAGCTGACCGTGCTGCTGCACGAATTCCGGCCCGATCTCGAAGCGTGGCTGGCGGCGTATGCGCCGCATGCGCCGGTCAAGACCATGGCCGACATCATTGCGTTCAACCTGCGCAACGCAGCGCGCGAAATGCCGTTCTTCGGCCAGGAACACCTGATCGCGGCGCAGGCGGCCGGCGGCCTGCAGGCGCGTGACTACGTGAAGGCGCTGGCCAACAACCAGCGCTATTCGCGCGACAAGGGAATCGACCAGGTGCTGCGCGCCTACAAGCTCGACGCACTGGTGGCGCCCACCGGCGGGCCGGCCTGGCTCACCGACACCGTCAACGGCGACCATTACGGCGCGAGTTTTTCATCGCCGGCAGCGGTGGCCGGCTACCCGCACATCACGGTGCCCGCCGGTTTCGTGCACGGCTTGCCGGTCGGGTTGTCGTTTGTTGGCACCGCGTGGAGCGAGCCGGCGCTGATCGGGATGGCGTATGCCTACGAGCAGGCCAGCCGGCGCCGCCGCGCGCCCACCTACCGGGCGCGCGTCAGCGCCTGAGCCATCAGCGGCGCGCCGCCTGCTTGGCCTGGCTGAACGCCGGGCCCCACAGCGGGTGGCCATGTTCGCCCGGGCTCAGGTCGAAGGCCGGATCGAGGCGGAACGCACTGTCGAAGGTCTCGCGGCACAGCGCCTGGCGCCCGCTCACGCAATAGCTGAACGCCGTGTACTTGGCGGCCGACAGGCGTTCGCGCGGGGTGCCGCTTTTCATGTCGGCGCTGTTCAGGCGCCGGATCGCGCCGTTGTAATCGCCGTCGTTGTACAGCGCGATGCCTTCGCGCAGCGCGACATCGCTGCGGTCGACCGTGCCGGCGGCGGGCCGGTTCGTGCGGTCGGCGCGCTGGGCACGTTCGGCACGCGGGCGCGCATCGTCAGCGCGGGGATGGGCGCGCGCGGCTTCCTTGCCGCCCAGTGCCGGGCCGAATTCGGCGCAGCCCGTCGCCATCACGGCGATCAGCGCTGCGGCAGACAGGTGTTTCATGAAACAGGTACTCAAGGCTTTGTCTCCTCGGTGAAGTCAAGTTCGATCGTGCCGCTCTGGCCTTCGACCGACTGCACGGTCACGGTGTGCTCGGGGAAGCCCGGGTTGACGATGCGGATCGTGTGCTCGCCCGGCGGCAGCGTGATGTGCTTGAGCGGCGGCGTGGCGCCGCGCTCGACGCCATCGACGACGATCGTCCCCCACGGCTGGATCAGGAGTTTATAGGTGGTGCCAGCGACAGCCGCTTCAGGCGGTGTGCCCTGCGGCGCCAGGCGCACGGCAGTCGGTGGCACGGCAACGTCGGGTTTGGCCGGCGGCGGGGTGGCAGTGGTCGCGCGCGGTGCGGTCTCGTCGATGACGGGGGCGTCGAGCCGTGGCGGTTCTTCGGCCAGCGTGACCAGTGGGGCCGGGGCGGCTGCCGGGACCGGCACCTCGGGCGTTGCCGGCAGCGCAGACATGTCTTTCATGCCGCTCAGGTCGGCCTGGCGCATGAGTAGGAACAAGGCGGCCAGCGCGGCCAGGATCAGGACGATGGCGCCGATGATCAGCGGCCAGCGTGTCTTGTTGCGCCGGGCAGCGACCGGCGTTGGTGCTGGCGCCATTGGCGTCGATGCATTGGCGGCGGCGCGCATCGGGAGCGGGCCGGGGGCGGGCGCTGCTGCCGGCGCCGGCTTTGGCACCGGCACTGGTTCAGGCGCGCGAAGAGGTTCGGGCGCCGGTGGAGGGGTTGGCGTCGCCATTGGCAACGGCACCACTGGCGTCACGGGCTCGTCGTCGATCGGCGGCAGCGAGATGGGGGGCTTTGGCGCGATGACGGCAATGCCCAGCAGGCCGCGCATCTGCTCGATGGTTTGTGGGCGCACGGCCGGATCGGGCGACAGGCAGCGGTCGAGCGCCGCGAGGAAACTCTCGCTGTATTCAGGCAGGCCCAGCATGCGCAGCTGCGTGACCGGTGCCAGCTCCTGCGAAATCGCGTAATGCATCACGGCGGCCAGGTCGTACAGGTCGCGCGCTTCGTAGTCGGCGGGCACGGCGGTGTCGGGCAGCTCGCTGTAGCCCGGCACCAGCATCGGGTCACCGGCGTCAAGGATGTGCAGGCTGTCGGGCGTGATGCGGCGGTGCGGCACGTTCATGCCGTACTGGACTTCGAGCGATTGCAGCACCTGGCGGATGATGCGGCGGCACCAGGGCTCGCTGACCATCTCGTGGTTGTACTCGACGATCTCGCGGACCGTGCGGCCATCGAGTTGCTGCGGGGGCGTGCTGGGGTTCATGGCATCTTGCCGGTCGCCGCTTGCGCGGGCCGAACGAATGTTTATTTATTGCAAATAATGCCAGATTTGTGGGGAAGACGGTACCCCCAACTGAAGCGTGCGCGGCAACTGCGTTGCCGCGCAACCATTCAGGCGTCCAGAAAACGCATCTTGAACCAGCGGCCCTTGATGACGCCAAAGCCCGGTCCCGGCGCATCGCCTTCGCCCAGGCGCTTGACGGCAGCCTGCGCCACACTGCGCTCAAGCGCGACGTAGCTGTTGAATTCGCCGATATTGATCTTGCCGACCTGGTCTTTCGTCAGGCCGGCGTCGCCCGTCAGCGCGCCCAGCAGGTCACCCGGACGCAGCTTGGCCTTCTTGCCGCCCGCGATCACCAGCGTGACCATCGGCGCCGGGGCGGCCGGTTCGGCGTCGTCGCCCAGCGCAGCCAGGCTTTCCCAGACGGCCGGCTGGTCCTGATACTGCTCGATCAGGCCAACCCATTTCTTTTCGTTCGGCGCGCACAGGGTGTGCGCCATGCCACTGCCGCCGGCGCGGCCGGTGCGGCCGATGCGGTGCACGTGGACCTCAGGGTCTTTCGACACGTCCACATTGATCACGGTGTCCAGGTCGGCGATGTCCAGGCCGCGCGCGGCGACGTCGGTGGCCACCAGGACCGAGCAGCTGCGGTTGGCGAACAGCACCAGGATTTCATCGCGCTCGCTCTGTTCGAGTTCGCCGTACAGCGCGCGCGCCGAAAAGCCCTGCGCCTGCAGTGCGTCGGCCAGTTCGCGGCAGCGCGCCTTGGTGTTGCAGAAGGCCAGCGCCGACACCGGACGGTGATGGCGCAGCAGGCGGCCAACGGCATCCTCGCGACCTTCGAAGCCGATCTCATAAAAACGCTGGTCGATCTGCTCGAAGCTGTGCTTGCCCTCGACCTTCACTTCCAGCGGATCGCGCAGGAAGCCTTGGGTGGCGAAGCGGATATCGTCCGGGTAGGTGGCCGAGAACAGCAGCGTCTGGCGATGTTTCGGCGTGGCCGACACGATGCCCGCGATCTCGTCGTAAAAGCCCATGTCGGTCATGCGGTCGGCTTCGTCCAGCACCAGCGTCTGCACATTGGCCAGGTCGAGCGTCGCGCGGCCCAGGTGGTCGCGGATGCGGCCCGGCGTGCCGACGACGATGTGCGCGCCGTGCTCGAGCGAGGCGATCTGCGGGCGCATCGAGACGCCGCCAGTGAGTGTCAGGATCTTGACGTTGCCCACGCCGCGCGCCAGCCGGCGCAGCTCGCCGGCGACCTGGTCGGCCAGTTCACGCGTCGGACACAGCACCAGGCCCTGGATGGCGAACCAGGCCGGATTGAGCTTGTGCAGGATGCCGATGCCAAATGCTGCGGTCTTGCCGCTGCCGGTCTTGGCCTGCGCGATCAGGTCGCTGCCAGCCAGGACGGAGGGCAGCGTTTCCGCCTGCACCTGCGTCATGTGGTCGTAACCGAGGGTGGTCAGGTTGGCGAGAAATTGCGGCGTGAGGGCCAGCGAGGTAAACGAATCGGATTGCATGGAAGCCTCCAGCCGGCAGGGCCGACGCTATTGGGGATCGGGCGCCCAGACCGGCAGGCCGGTCAGGTCGAGCTTGTCGTCGCGGCGCCAGACAGGCAGGCCGGAGTTGTCGGTTTCGTCGATCAGGCAGAGTTGTTCTTGCTTGAGCGAACTGCGGCGGGGACGAGGGCCGGTGCGTTTGGGTTCGCTGACCGTATCGAGCGGCGCTGCCGGCTCGAAACCAGGCAGGTCGAACGTTGCGTGGTCTTTCTTGTCTCTCATCCTCTGCCTTCGAGGTTGCATTTTGTTGCCATAGAAAACAAAAGCCCGGCTCTGTGAGTCGGGCTTTTGTATTGAATTGGTTGCGGGGACAGGATTTGAACCTGTGACCTTCGGGTTATGAGCCCGACGAGCTGCCAGACTGCTCCACCCCGCAGCGCAATTATAGCGCGCTGCGCAGCAATATGCAATGCGCGACGTGCAGAGGGGGCAAATCCCTCAGATGGCGCTGCTGCGCAGGCGCCACAGCGACGTGACTTCCTGCGAGCGCGCCGCGTGCAGCGGATCGTCGGCATCGGTTGCGCGCGGGTGCACGGGCCGCGTGTCGTGGCGCTCGATGACTTCCAGGCCGCCCGCCGCAATCCATGCCAGCAACTGGTCACGGCTGCGCAGGCCCAGGTGCTCGGCAAAGTCCGACATGATCAGCCAGCCTTCGCCACCGGCCTCCAGATGCGCGCCGAGGCCCGCCAGGAACGCGCGCAGCATGCGACTGTCCGGATCGTAGATCGCATACTCGATCGCCGAGCTCGGTTTGCCCGGGAGCCACGGTGGATTACAGACCACCAGCGGCGCGCGGCCTTCCGGGAACAGGTCGGTCTGCGCGATCTCGACCTGCGACGCCAGGCCCATGCGCGCGATGTTTTCGCGCGCGCAGCCCAGCGCCCGCGGATCGACCTCGGTGGCCAGCACCGCCAGGCCCCGCCGCGCCAGCACGGCCGACAGCACGCCGGTGCCGGCACCGATGTCGAACGCGCGCTGTGCGCCGGCAGGCAGCGGCGCCTGCGCCACCAGCTCGACGTATTCGCCGCGCACGGGCGAGAACACGCCGTACCACGGGTGGATGCGGTCGTTCAGCGCCGGGATCATGACGCCCTTGCTGCGCCACTCATGGGCGCCGATCACGCCCAGCAACTCGCGCAGCGAGGCGACATACGGCGCGTCGACCGGGCCGTACGCTTCCAGGCAGGCCTGCTGCGCATCGGGCGCGCGGCGCAGGGGGATGCTGTGATCGGCCTCGAACGGCAGCACCAGCATCGCCAGCGTGCGGGCCCGCTGCAACTGGGACAGGCGATGACGGTGGAACGCTTCGACCGGTGTGGGCGCGGCTTTGCCGGCCTTGGCGCGGCGTGGCCGCTCGCCCTTGTGGTCGATCCGGCGCGCCAGCGCCTGCACCAGCTGGCGCGCGTTCTGGAAGTCGCCGCGCCACAGCAGGGCCGTGCCGTCCAGCGCCAGCCGGTAGGCGGCGTCGGCGCTCATCGTGTCGTCGGCCAGCACCACTTTTTTCGGGGCGGGCCAGCCGCTCTCCGAGCGCCAGACGGCCGAGCGTTCGACGCCGTCCTCGGTCCATTCGATGCGTGCCATCGGCTGATCCATCTTATTGGTGATATTAATGGTGGTGGTTCCAGTTGCCATCGCTCGAGGCGAGGTACGACGCAACAGCGTCGGCATTGCCGGTGGCGTGGCGCTTGACTTCACCGCAGCCGCAGATGCCCTGATAAGGCTGGATGTGCGAGCAGGCAGAAACTTTTTGCAGGTAGACGGTGACCGGTTTGGCGCATTTTGCGCACTTGAATGTCAGGGTACGGGCTGGTTTCATGATCACGGAGCTTGGAAAGGGAAGGAGGGCGGCATTTTACACCGCCCGGGTATGCTGGCTGACCCGGTTCATTCGACCACCACGGCGCTGCTGCCGCCACCTGCCGGGCGCACCAGTACCTTGGTTGCGATGCGCTCGGTCATCTCCTGCACGTGCGAAATCACGCCCACCTTGCGCCCCAGCGATTGCAGCGCGTCCAGCGCGTCCATCGCCACGCCCAGCGTTTCGCTGTCGAGGCTGCCGAAGCCCTCGTCGATGAACAGCGACTCGACCCGCACCCGGTTCGATGACAGCGAGGCCAGGCCCAGCGCCAGCGCGAGCGACACCAGGAACGATTCGCCACCGGACAGCGAATTGACCGAGCGCACTTCGCCGCCCATGTCCTGGTCGCGCACCATCAGCGCCAGCGACGGCATGCCCTGGTAGCTGACGCGCTCGAGGCGATAGCGCCTGGCCAGCTGCGCCAGGTGCGCATTCGCGTAGCCAAGCAGCACGTCAAGGGTGAACTGCTGCGCGTAGTTGCGGAATTTCTTGCCGTCGCTCGAACCGATCAGCTCCGACAGCTTGCCCCAGCGCTGTTCCTCTACCTGTTGCTGCTCGATCTCGCGCAGGCTGGATGCCGCAGCCACGCGCCGCTCGTCGTCCTGCAGCACGCGCAGGCGCGCCGAGGTCGACGCTTCGATCGCTGCGTGACGCTCGGCCTGGATGGCCTCGAACGCCGCAGTGACGGCCTCGACCGGCTGGCCATCCGGCGGGGCCGACGCCAGATGCGCCAGACGCTGGGCGCACCGCTCGTGCAGGATCGCCGTGGCCTGGCCGACGGCGGTGTCAATGGCGTTCAGCGCCGTGCGTTCCTGCGCCAGCCACGCCGCGCCCACTTGCAGCAGGCGGGCCAGCGCATCGGCATTGGCGATATCGTCCACGCCATCGGCATCCTTGCGGTAGTCGTCCAGCCAGTCGGCCAGCGCGGTGGCCGCGGCTGCGCCGGCGCTGTCGAGCTGCGCCACGCGCTCGACCAGGCCGGCCAGTGCGGTGCGCGCCGTCGTTTCGCCCTGGGCAGCGTGCTGCGCCACCAGCTGGCGCGCCGCGAGCGCTTCGCGCGCGTTGGTGACGGCGGCGTTCAGCTCGCGCTCGACGTCGCGTGCGGGGCGGCCCGCCCACAGGGCAGCGCGCGCCGTGCGTTTCCTGGTGAATTCGGCGTCGATGCGCTCGAAGTCGAGTGCACTGTGGGCGCCAGCGGCGTCGATCTCGGTGATACGCGTGGCCAGCGCCGTCGTTTCCACGTCCAGTGTGGCAATCGCGGCAGTGGCGTGGGCCAGTGCATCGGTCTGCTCACGCCACGCGGCGGCTTCGTGCGTGCGTGCTGCGCGCCAGCTGGCCGGATCGCGCCGCCATGCCGCTTGCCAGCCATCGCCATGCGCATCGGCCAGTGGCCCGTCGAGTTCAGCAAGCAGCGCAGCCAGTTGTGTGTCGGCGGTTTCCCGGCGCAGCGTGTGGGTCTTGAGCGCGGCCTGCAGCCCGGCCGCCGCTTCGCGCCCGGCATCCGCTGCCTGGCGCAGGCGCGCCAGATCGGACTGGGCGGCGTCGACATCGCGCTGTGCGGCGTCGCGGGCGGCAGCGGCGGCGCGCCACTGTTGCTCTTGCCGGGCCAACGCGTCGACCGCGTCGCGCAGCGCATTGCGCTGGGCGCCGAACCAGGCGGCGCGTTCGTCAGCGTCCGGCGGTGCGCCGGCAGCCAGCGGGTCGGCGTGCCAGGCCTGCTCGAGGCTGGTGACGCGCTCGCCCAGCGTGCCGCGCTCTCGCATCAGCGCCGCCAGACGCTCGTGCGCCGCGCCGGCGGCCGCCGCATGCTGCGCCTGCAGCGCGTTGTTGTCGCGCACGCGCAGGCGGCAGCCGTCGACCTCGGCGCGCAGGCTGGCCAGCATGTTCTTCAGTGGCGCTGCCTGATGGGCATACGGGTGCTCGTGCGCACCGCAGACAGGGCAGGGCGCGTCGTCCTGCAGGTTCGCGCGTAACTGTTCGACATCCGCCGCGCATGCGAGTTCCGCCGCCGCCAGCGAGCGCTCGGCCTGCGTCATGGCTGCTTCCAGCGCCGGCGCGCCGGCGCGCGCTTCGCCCAGGCCTTGTTCGGCGCTTGAGCGCGCTGTCTCGACGCGGTCAGCGTCGCGCGCCAGGCCGGCCAGCGTGGCGTGTGCGGCCGACAGGTCGGACCAGGTTCTCTCGGCCTGCGCCAGGCGCTCGCGGCGCACATCGAGTTGCTGGCGCTCGATGCCGATGGCGTCGGCATCGACGCCGGCCAGCGCCGCCATCGCCGCGCGGCGTGTCGTCTCCAGCGCATCGAGGCGCTCGGTGCTGGCCGCCAGCGCGCCCGTGGCCTGCGCCTCGCATTCGGCAGCGCCCAGTGCCTGAGTCTGGAGTGCTTCTGCCGCCGCTGTGTTGGCCGCCAGTGTGGCGAGCGTGTCTTCGCCCTGGCGCAGCAGGCGTTCCCATTGGCCCCAGGCGCCGGCCACCGCGTCCAGCCGCGATTGGGCCGCCAGCCAGGCGCCAGCGCCATCGCGGGCCTGCTGCGCGCGTGCCAGTGCAGTGGATTTGGCCTGATGCTGCTCGCGGACCTGGCGCGCCTGCGTGCGCGCGGCGTCAAGCGCCGACTGGGCCTGCACGTGGTTGGGCGCCAATGCCGCCAGCGCGGCATCGAGCGCCTTTGCCTCATCCAGTTGCGGCGTGGCGGTGCGCAGTGCTGCTTCGGCGGCATCCAGCTGCGCAGTGGCGGCATCGGTGTCGGCCACACTGGTACGGCGTACTTCGAGCGCCGCCGCCAGCTGGGCTTGCGTCGTCTCGATGGCCGAATGGGCTTGCCGGCGCTCGGCTTCCAGGCGCTGCACTTCCAGCGTCAGGGGCCGCGCCGCCTGCACCGCGTCGAGCGTGGCCAGGCGCTGGCGCCGCTCGCCGGCCTCCGCGCGCTGCGCGCTGGCCGCCGCCAGTGCCTGCTCGGCCTGCGCTTCGCCGCGCGTGAGCTTGTCCAGTTCCTGGTGCCAGCGCAGTTGCCCTTCGAGCAGGGCGTGGCGATCGTCCAGTGCCTGCCGTGCCAGGTCGGCGTTCGTGCGCTCGTCCTCCAGCAGCGCGCGGTCCTCGGGCGAGAGTGGTGCGGCATTGGCCAGCCTGGATTGCAGGACCTGGGTGCGGACCTGCTCGGCCTTGTAGCGCTCGAAGGCCCGGCGCGAGATGTCGCTGTAGACGGTGGTGCCGGTCAGCGTTTCGAGCAGTTCGCCGCGCTCGTTCTCGTCGGTCTTCAGAAACGCCGAAAATTCGTTCTGGGCCAGCAGTACGGCGCGCGTGAACTGTTCGAACGACAGGCCGATGCGTTGCACGATCTCTGCCGCAGCTTCGGTATTGGTGCCGCCCACGGGGATCAGGTCGGGCAGGCGGTTCAGCGAAATCTTGACCGGCTGCAGGGCCCCGCTCGGCTTGTTGCGCGAGCGCCGCACGGCCCAGCGGGCGCGATAGCGCAGGTCGTCGCTCCCCACGAAGTCGACCTCGGCCCAGCCTTCGGCGGCGCCACGACGCAGCAGCGTACGGGCATCCTGTGCGGTCACCGTTTCTTCGCCGACATCCGGCAGGCGCGTGCTGGAGCGCTTCAGCAGGCGTGGCGTGTCGCCATACAGCGCCAGGCACAGCGCGTCGAGCAGGGTGCTCTTGCCGGCACCGGTCGGGCCGCTGATGGCAAACAGGCCGGCGGATGCGAGCGGTTCGGATTCGAAATCGATGGCAAACTCGCCCGCCAGCGAAGCGAGGTTCTTGCCGCTGATACGCAGGATCTTCATCGCGGCTCGCCCTCCGCTGCGTGGAACAGTTCGGCAAACGACGCGATCTGCTCCGGTGGCGCTTCGGCGCCGTATTTCTGCAGCCACAGGCGCCGGAACACATCGTCCGGTTGCAGTTGCGCCAGCTGGTCCAGGCTCAGTGCGAGCGCCGTATCGTCGACGGCCACGTGCTTGCGCGTCGGTTCGATCTTGGCCAGGCGCACGGGCTTGCCGGCCAGTACCGCCTCGATGCGCGCGCGCAGGCCTGGTTCCGGCCCGTCGAGCAGCACCCTGACTTCAAGAAAGGGCCACGCGTGCTGCGGCAGGTCGGGATCGAGTTCGAGCGCCTCCAGCGCCGCCAGTGCCTCGTCAAGCGGCGCAGGCTTGGCCGGCACGCGCAGCAAGGCCACCGCGCGTGGTACGGACAGCGGCGTGATCTCCACGGCACGATCGCCTTCCAGGTCGATCCGCAGCACCTGATGCTGGTAATTGACTTCGGAAAATGACAGCGGGAGCGGGCTGCCGCTGTAACGCACATTCTCGCGCCCGCCGACCTTCTGGGCCAGGTGCAGGTGACCCAGCGCCGCGTAGGCGATGCCCGGATCGAACATGCTGCTGGGCAGCGCCTCGGTGCCGCCGATGACGATGCGGCGCTCGGAGTCGAGCGACGCCTGGCCATCGACCATATGGCAGTGGCCCATGGCGATGATGGCCTGGCCGTCCGTGGCGCGTTCGTGCGCCAGCGCATACGCCTGGCGGTACAGCAGGGTCGTGCCCTGCAGATACGGATCGAGGCCCGGCTCGTCGCTGGCTGCCTCGCCCGCTGCGGCGCGCAGGCGCGGCACATCGCCGGGGCGCAGGAACGGCACGGCCAGGCACCACGCCGCCACCTTTCCGGCGCGGTCATGCAGCGGCACCAGCAGGCGCTCGAGGTCGACCTCGCCGTCGCTGCTGCGCAGCACATTGCCCACGACAATCGTGCCATAGGCTTCGAGCAGCGGCGTGGGCGCTTCCAGCCGGCCGGCGGAATCGTGGTTGCCCGCGATGACCACCACCTGCAGATGGGGCACGCGGCTGCGGGCCTGCTGCAGGAAACGATAGAGCTGGCGGTGGGCGGCCGACGACGGATTGGCGTTATCGAAAATATCGCCCGCGATCAGCAGCACATCGATGCGCTCAGCGTCCAGCGTATCGACCAGCCAGTCGAGGAAGCACTGGTGTTCGTGGATCCGGTCGAAATTGTGCAGGGTCTGGCCAAGATGCCAGTCGGAGGTGTGCAGCAGCCGCATGGGGAGTTCTACCGTTGGGAAAGCCGAAATCGGGGCTTACTATAACGCAGCCGGCGACCGGTCGTGGCGTGCGGTGCAATACCATCTCGCAAGCATATTGTGTGGGGAAACTCGTCGTGCCTGACCCCGCTCTTGTTGTCAAATCGCATTTGACGAACATCAAACCTGACCAGGGCCGTGTCTCTACACTAGCTAGTTCTTGTCGCCGGCTACTACTACAAAATCCATCGCCGGCTACCCCGATACCCGCATCCCCAGCCGATCCGGCATTGGCCTCGCCATGCCCGCTGGCGGCGCATTGAGAGGAGACATCATGCTGACTTCCACCTACACGCTGGTGGCGCTGTCCGTCGAACAGGCCCGGGCGCGCACCGCCCTGCAGACGCTGCTCGACCGCTGGCGGCCCGCCGCCTGGTGGGGCGAGCCGCCAGCGGCGCACCAGTACGAAGCGGCTTGCGAGGCGCTGCGCCAGGCCAGCGAGGCGTGCCAGTGGCGCAAGCTCGACAAGTTCGTGCTGCCGGCACTACGCCGGCGCGGCGTCGATGCGGTCACGCTGCTGGCCGAACTCGATGCGCTGAGCCGGCGTGCACACGCGGCGTGCATGGCGGCCCAATCCGCCGCGTCCGACGGCGACCCCGGCTGCCTGGCGGCGCTTGAACAATGCTGCGAACTGCTTCTTGAGCGCCTGGACCGCGAAGAACGCGAGTTGCTGCCGCTGGCGCGCACGGTGATCCCGGGCGACCACTGGTTCACGATTGCCAACCAGATGCTGGCGCACGACACGGTGCAGAACGAACACCGGGACACGGGGCGTGGCGTGGTGCGGACCATGGCGGTGCCAGAAGTTTCAGTCAGGAAATCGGTCGCCGCGGCGCCCGTCGCGCCCATCGTGAATTAGCCGCTGCAGCAGGCCGTGCGCACCGGCTGACACCCTGTTCTTTGCTATGATGGCAGTTTTAGCGGTGCGAATTTCCTATGTTCGATTTTCTCTTCAAGCGGCAGGGCAGCAAGCCGGCCGCGTCCGGCGAGCAGCAGGGCGCCGCCAAGCCAGTCCCGGCGAAATCGGGCGCTGCCCAGCCGGTTGGTACCAGGGCGGGTAACAAGGCCAAGGCGGCAGCCGCCGCCGCTGCCGCACAGGCGGCAGACCAGGCTGCAGCGCAGGCCGCCGAGGCGCGCGCCGCCGTGGCCAGCGCCCGCGAGCGCCAGGCTGCGCAGCTCAAGGCGCTTGGCAGCGACGAAGCCGCTGCCGCCGAGTTCATCCTGCAATCCCCGTTTTCCGAATTGCGCCTGGCCGCCGCCGAGCTGCTCCATGGCCGCGAGCACCTCGAGCGCGTGTACGGCGCGATGCGCAATGTCGATCGTCGCGTTGCCAAGCTCGTGCATGGGCGGCTGGACGCGATCCGCCACCACGAAGCCGAACTGCGTCGTGGTGAAGACACGCTGGCGCAGGCGCGCGCCATGCTGGGTGATGTGTTGCTCACGCCTAACCACGTTGGCGAACTCGATCGTAAATGGTCGGTCATCCGCGCGCCGGAACTCGCTGCCGACTTCGCGGCCGTGCGCGCCCAGCTTGGTGCGCGTCTCGAAGCGCAGGTGCAGTTGCAGCGCGCCATGATCGATCGCTTGACGGCATTGCGCCAGCTCGACGGTCAGGGACTGGACGCTGCCGCACTCGGCGAGGCGCTGGCCCGCCTGCAGCAGGAACAGGCAGCGGCACTGGCCGACCCTGGTCACCCGTCGCTGCCGCGCGCGCTGGTGGGCGAGGTGGGCAATGAACTGGCGCGCCTGACGGCCAGTCTTGCTACCGCCGAGAAAGATGCTGCAGCGCTGGAAGCCCGCGACGCGGCACTGGCCGCATGGGAAGCGCAGCCGCAGGCGGAATTGACACCGGATGCCCTGCGCCGCGACTGGCAGCGCCTGCCGGCCATGCCTGCCAATGCCGCCGCCGAGGCGTTGCAGGCGCGTTTCGACGCGTTGCTGGCGTCGTTCCCGCAAGCGGTCCGCAAGCCCAAGGCGGTACAGGCCCCAGCACCAGCCGACACCGGCAGCGCGCCCGCCAGGGACAAGGGCGCCGACCAGGCCTTCCTCGACCAGCTCGAGGCGCTCGAAGCCGCCCTGCAGCAGGGCTCGCTCGGCACCGCCGCCGAAATCGACAAATCGCTGAAGGAAGCCAAGGACAAGGGCGTGCGCCTGACGGCTGCCCAGCTCGAGCACCTGAACCATCTGCGCGCCGACCTGAAGCGCTTGTCCGACTGGGCGCGCTGGGGCGGTAACGTGTCGCGCGAAGAACTCATCAAGACGGTCGAGACGCTGGCCACGCAGAACCTGGCGATGGGCGAGCTGGCCAAGAAGGTCGGCAGCATGCGCGAGCGCTGGAAGGCGCTCGACACCTTGTCCGGCCCGGCGCCGCGCAGCCTGTGGGAGCGCTTCGACGCCGCCTGCAGCGCTGCCTACGCACCAGCCGCCGCGCATTTCCGCCAGCTGGCCGACGAACGCCACGCGAATGCCGCGCGCGGCCAGGCGCTGGTCGACGAAGCCCAGGCCGAGATCGCCCGCCTGCAGGGAGACAACGCTGACTGGAAGCACGTGTCGGCCACCGTCCAGCGCCTGCGTACGGCGTGGAGTCATCTGGGCGCGGTCGACCGCAAGGAAAAGAAACGTCTCGATGGCCTGTTCTCCGAGGCGCTGACCACGCTGCAGCGCCCGCTGGAAAACCAGCGCAAGGTCGAAGTGGCCGTGCGCGAGCAACTGATCGAAGAAGTCCACAAGCTCGATCCGAACGAACGGCACGCGGTCGACATGCTGCGCGAGTTGCAGAGCCGCTGGCAAGAGCATGCACGCGCATTGCCGCTCGAGCGCAAGGCCGAGCAGGCGCTGTGGCAGCGTTTCCGCGCTGCCTGCGATGCGCTGTTCGCGGCGCGCAAGGAGCATGCGCACGCTGCCGACAGTGAACGCCGTACCCACGAAGCGGCCAAGGAAGCGCTGTGCGCGCGCCTCGAAGCGGCGGCGGCGGATGCGACGCCGTCGAACGTGGCCAGGTTGCTGCGCGAAGCCGCGGCCGAGTGGCAGGCGATCGGCCCGGTGCCGCGTGCCCACGAGGCGCGTGTCGAGCAGCGTTACCAGGCTGCCGTGGCCCAGGTGCAGGCCCAGGTGGCGCAGGTGCGGCGCGCCGCCGACACGGTCCTGGCCGGCGTCGTGCGCGACAAGCTGCGCCTGATCCAGGCGCTCGAAACCGCACTGGCCGATCCCGCCAGCAATGGTGGCACCCATATGCAGGGCGACGACTGGCGTGCGCGCTGGGCCGCACTGGCGCCGGTCGACGGCGGTTACGAGCCGATCCTGCAGAAGCGGTTCGATGCAGCGCTGGCAGCGCTCGAAGGCGATCGCGCCGCGTATGCGCGCCTGCTCCAGGAAAACCAGCCGCGCCTGCTGAATGATCTGCTGCGCCTGGAAATCGCCGCCGGCATCGACAGCGGCGCCGAGTTCGCCCGCGACCGCCTGCGCCTGCAGGTCGAGGTGCTGCAAAGCTCCCTCAAGTCGGGGCAGAAGCCGGGCGGCAACACGGCCGAACTGCGCGCGCTGCTGGCGCTGCCGGCACTGGCCGACGTGCGCACCGAAACGCGGATTGAATGCCTGATGCTGCGTCAGCCGAAGGAGGCGTCATGAACCACGTGCGTGTGCAAACCGGCGACTTCGACCTTGGCCTCGAAGTTGCGCGCCTGCGCGAGGGCGATGCCCGCGTTGGCGCCATCGTGACGTTCGTCGGCACCGTGCGCGACCTGAACGATGGCGCGCAGGTCGCCGCGATGGAACTCGAACACTATCCCGGGATGACCGAGAAAGCGCTCGACGATATCGCGGCCCAGGCCGCCGCGCGCTGGCCGCTGTTCGCCACGCTGGTCATCCACCGCGTGGGGCCGCTGCTGCCGCTCGACCAGATCGTGCTGGTGGCCGTTACCGCCGCGCACCGCGGTGACGCGTTTGCGGCCTGCGAATTCATCATGGATTATCTGAAGACCGAAGCGCCGTTCTGGAAGAAAGAAGACACGCCGGACGGCGCGCGCTGGGTTGATGCGCGCGTGACGGACGATACGGCGCGGGCGCGATGGCAAGCCCGCTGAGTTTCCTTGCCGTCGGGCTTGGCGCCGCCATCGGCGCCTGGCTGCGCTGGGGGCTCGGGCTGTGGCTGGGCAGCCTGCACGGCTTTGTCCAGATCGGCACGCTGGCGGCTAACCTGATCGGTGGCTTCCTCATTGGCTGCGCACTGGCGTTCTTTGCCGACCAGCCCGGGCTGGCGCCGCACTGGCGCCTGTTCATCGTCACCGGCTTCCTTGGCGGCTTGACGACCTTCTCCAGTTTTTCCGGCGAATCGATGACGCTGCTGCAGCGTGGCGAGATCGGCTGGGCACTGGCGCACACGGCCTTGCACCTGATTGGCGCGCTGCTGTGTTGCATGGCTGGTTTTGCCCTGCTGCGTACCCTGCGCGGGTAAATGCTGCGGGCAGGGCGGTTTTCCCTGACAACGCATAAATGGCCCGGTTGAAGCATGCTAGAGTTTCCGTCCAGTAAATGCACAGGAGCTCGACCATGAATACCCATTACCGGCCCACCGCGGCCTTCGTCGGCGCCTCCTGGGGCGCGCTCATCATCGGCATGGCAGCCTATCTGATCGGCCTCTGGAACGCCCAGATGCAGCTGAACGAAAAAGGTTATTACCTCGTGCTGCTGCTGTACGGACTGTTCGCCGCGATTTCTCTGCAAAAGACCGTCCGCGACCGCGCGGAGGGCGTGGCGGTCACGGGCCTGTATTCGTCGCTGTGCTGGTTCTCGCTGGCCGCGTCGATCGGGCTGCTGGGCATCGGCCTCGTCAACGCCACCCTGGCGCTGAGCGAGAAGGGCTTTTATGCGATGTCGTTTGCGCTGTCGCTGTTTGCCGTGGTTGCCGTGCAAAAGAACGTGCGCGATCTGCAGGCGGCGGGACCGGCGCCCGAGTCGAAATTGTCCGACAGCTGAGTACTTTTCGTCTTGTAGGTGTTTTTCTTACGTAAAGCGCGACTCCGCGCTTGAAAAGCATCCTGTCATCCCAATCTTGTATCGCAACCAAGAACCAACTCAGGAGTCACACCATGCGACAAGATAAACTGACGACCAAGCTCCAGGAAGCGCTGGCGGATGCCCAGAGCCTGGCGGTCGGCAACGATAACCAATACATTGAAACAGTGCACCTGCTGGTGGCGCTGTTGAACCAGGACGACGGCAGCGCGCGCTCGCTGCTGCAGCGCGCAGGCGTGAACGTCGGTGCGCTGTCCAATGCGCTGAAGGCCTCGCTCGAGCGCCAGCCGAAGGTCACCGGTACCGGCGGCAACGTCCAGGTCGGGCGCGACCTGATGGGCTTGCTGAACCTGGCCGATCGCGAAGCGCAGAAGCGCGGCGACGGCTTCGTCTCGTCCGAAATGATCCTGCTGGCGCTGCTGGAAGACAAGTCGGACGCCGGCCGCCTGGCGCGTGAAAACGGCCTGGCCAAGAAGTCGCTCGAGTCGGCCATCCAGGCCGTGCGCGGTGGCGAAAGCGTCAATTCGCCCGAAGCCGAAGGCCAGCGCGAATCGCTCAAGAAATACACCCTCGACCTGACCGAGCGCGCCCGCGCCGGCAAGCTCGACCCGGTCATCGGCCGCGACGATGAAATCCGCCGCGCGATCCAGGTGCTGCAGCGCCGCAGCAAGAACAATCCGGTGCTGATCGGTGAGCCGGGCGTGGGCAAGACGGCCATTGTCGAAGGGCTGGCCCAGCGCATCGTCAATGGCGAAGTGCCCGATTCGCTCAAGGGCAAGCGCGTGCTGTCGCTCGACATGGCGTCGCTGCTGGCCGGTGCCAAGTTCCGCGGTGAATTCGAAGAGCGCCTCAAAAGCGTGCTGAAAGAGCTGGCGCAGGACGAAGGCCAGACGATCGTCTTCATCGATGAGCTGCACACGATGGTCGGTGCCGGCAAGGCCGAAGGCGCGATGGACGCCGGCAATATGCTCAAGCCAGCGCTGGCGCGCGGCGAGCTGCACTGCGTCGGCGCGACCACACTTGACGAGTACCGCAAGTACGTTGAAAAGGACGCCGCGCTCGAGCGCCGCTTCCAGAAGATCATCGTCGACGAGCCAAGCGTCGAAGCGACGATTGCCATCCTGCGCGGGCTGCAGGAGAAATACGAGCTGCACCACCAGGTCGACATCACCGACGCGGCGATCATCGCGGCGGCCGAGCTGTCGCACCGCTACATCACCGACCGTTTCCTGCCCGACAAGGCGATCGACCTGATCGACGAAGCGGCGGCCAAGATCAAGATCGAGATCGATTCGAAGCCCGAAGTCATGGACCGCCTCGAGCGCCGCATGATCCAGCTGAAGATCGAGCGCGAAGCCGTGCGCCGCGAAACCGACGAAGCATCGCAGCGCCGCCTCGAGCTGCTGGGCGAGGAAATCGTGCGCCTGGAACGCGAGTACAACGACTTCGAAGAAATCCTGAAAGCCGAGAAGGCCGCGGTGCAGGGCACCACGCACATCAAGGAAGAGATCGAGCGCATCCGCTACCAGATGGAAGAGGCGCGCCGCCAGAGCAACTGGCAGCAGGCATCCGAGCTGCAGTATGGCCGCCTGCCGGAACTCGAAGCGCAACTGCGTGACGCGGAAGCCAGCACCGCGCGCGCTGAACTCGACGGCCAGAAGCCCAAGCTGCTGCGCACGCAGGTGGGCGCCGAGGAGATCGCCGAAGTGGTCTCGCGTGCGACGGGCATCCCGGTCACCCGCATGCTGCAGGGCGAGCGCGACAAGCTGCTGCACATCGAGGACGAGCTGCACAAGCGCGTCGTGGGCCAGGATGAAGCCATCGAAGCGGTGTCGGACGCGATCCGTCGTTCGCGCGCCGGCCTGTCCGACCCGGATCGTCCGTACGGTTCGTTCATGTTCCTGGGCCCGACCGGTGTCGGTAAAACCGAGCTGTGCAAGGCGCTGGCCGGCTTCCTGTTCGATACGCAGGATGCGATGATCCGCATCGACATGAGCGAATTCATGGAGAAGCATTCGGTCGCCCGCCTGATCGGCGCGCCGCCGGGCTATGTCGGTTACGAAGAGGGCGGTTACCTGACCGAAGCCGTGCGGCGCAAACCGTACAGCGTGATCCTGCTCGACGAGATCGAGAAGGCGCACCCGGACGTGTTCAATGTGCTGCTGCAGGTGCTGGACGATGGCCGCATGACCGATGGCCAGGGCCGCACGGTCGACTTCAAGAACACGGTGATCGTGATGACGTCGAACCTGGGTTCGCACCGGATCCAGGCGATGGAGAGCGATGAGCCGGCCGTCGTGAAGATGGCGGTGATGGCCGAGGTGCGCGGGCACTTCCGCCCCGAGTTCATCAACCGTATCGACGAGATCGTCGTGTTCCATGCACTGGATGAGAAGAACATCGGCGCCATTGCCCGCATCCAGCTGCAGATCCTGGAAGCGCGCCTGGCCAGGATGGACATGACGCTCGACATCGACGAAGAGGCGCTGCAGAAGATTGCCGAAGCAGGATATGACCCGGTGTATGGCGCAAGGCCGCTCAAGCGCGCGATCCAGCAACAGATCGAGAATCCGCTGTCGAAAGCGATCCTGTCGGGCCGCTTCGGACCGAAGGACGTGATTCCGGTCCGGGTGCGGGGTGGCGAGCTGACCTTTGGTGAGCAGACGGTCGAACTGGCGAAGTAAGCCGCTTCGGTTGACATGAAAAGGGCGCGGCAATTGCCGCGCCCTTTGTCGTTTCTTGACGGGAAATAAGACGCCAGATTTCAGGATGCGAAATGATCGTCGTGCAATGTGGAATATGCAGCATTCCATCGAGGTCTGTAATTCCCACGGTGAGAAATTTCATTTCGAATCATGAAATATGGAATCCAAGTGATTGATATTAATCATAAAAATTTCAGTCGTATGTCTTATAGAAGACTGATGCTGCCGCGCACAAACGGCTTTATGATGATCTCAACGGATTCGCATATTTCGTCAAACGTCTTACTACTCTTCAGGAGAACACACCATGACTACCCGTGAACAGCAAATCGCCGAACTGCAGCAAGACTGGGATACCAATCCACGCTGGAAAGGTGTTGTGCGCAATTACACCGCTGCCGACGTCGTTCGTCTGCGTGGCTCCGTGCGCATTGAGCACACGCTGGCCAAGCGCGGCGCCGAGAAGCTGTGGAATCTGGTCAATGACGAGCCGTATGTGAACGCCCTGGGCGCGCTGACCGGCAACCAGGCCATGCAGCAGGTGAAAGCGGGCCTGAAGGCGATCTACCTGTCGGGCTGGCAAGTGGCGGGCGACGCCAACGCCGCCGGTGAAATGTATCCGGACCAGTCGCTGTATCCGGCCAACTCGGTGCCGCTGGTCGTGCGCCGCATCAACAACACGTTCCAGCGCGCCGACCAGATCCAATGGTCGGAAGGCAAGGACGACATCGATTACTTCGCCCCGATCGTGGCCGATGCAGAAGCCGGTTTCGGCGGCGTGCTCAATGCCTATGAACTGATGAAGTCGATGATCGAAGCCGGCGCATCGGGCGTGCACTTCGAAGATCAATTGGCGTCGGTTAAGAAATGCGGCCACATGGGCGGCAAGGTGCTGGTGCCGACCCGCGAAGCCATCGAGAAACTCAACGCGGCCCGCCTGGCGGCCGACGTGATGGGCACCACGACGCTCGTCATCGCCCGCACCGACGCCGAAGCAGCTGACCTGCTGACGTCCGACGTCGATGCCAACGACAAGGAATTCTGCACCGGCGAGCGCACGGTCGAGGGTTTCTTCCGCGTCCAGCCGGGTGTCGAGCAAGCGATTTCGCGCGGCCTGGCCTACGCACCGTTCGCCGACCTGGTCTGGTGCGAAACCGGCAAGCCCGACCTTGAGTTCGCCCGCCGCTTTGCCGAAGCGATCCACGCCAAGTTCCCTGGCAAGATGCTGGCCTATAACTGCTCGCCGTCGTTCAACTGGAAAAAGAACCTGGACGACGCCACCATCGCCAAGTTCCAGCGTGAGCTGGGCGCGATGGGCTACAAATTCCAGTTCATCACGCTGGCCGGCTTCCATTCGCTCAATTACGGGATGTTCAACCTGGCCCACGGCTACGCACGCACCGGCATGTCGGCCTTCGTCGAGCTGCAAGAAGCCGAGTTCGCCGCTGCCGAAAAAGGGTTCACGGCCGTCAAGCACCAGCGCGAAGTGGGCACCGGCTACTTCGACGCCGTGACCCAGGCCATCCAGCAGGGCCAGAGTTCGACCACGGCGCTGCACGGCTCGACCGAGGACGAACAATTCTTCGAAGAAAAGAAAGTCGCCTGACAAGCACATTGATGGCGTGCTGGCCGCAACCTCACAAGGGTTGCGGCCTTTTTTATGTCGACCGCAGATCGCACCGATTCCCAGCCGGGCCCGGTTGTAGTGGATAATGGCGCCTAATATCGCCGCCAGTTTCGCGCGGCAACGTCACTTTTAGGAATTCCAGCTTATGTTGAGCTACCGCCACGCCTTCCACGCGGGTAACCACGCCGATGTCCTCAAGCACTTCATCCAGGTGCAACTGCACCAGTACATGAACCAGAAGGATGCGGCCTACACCTATATCGATACCCACTCGGGCGCCGGCGTGTACGCACTCGACAGCTTCCAGTCGACCAAGACCGCCGAATTCGATACCGGCATCGGCCCGCTGTGGGCGCTCACTGACGTCCCGGCACCGTTGAAAGAATACCTCGATCTGATCAAAGGCATGAACCCGAGCGGCAAGATGCGCTATTACCCGGGCTCGCCGTATGTGGCCGAGCAGATGGCGCGCGAGCAGGACCGCCTGCGCCTGTTCGAGCTGCACCCGGCCGATTGCAAGATCCTGGCCGATAATTTCCGCAAGCTCGACGCCCACAAGGCCGAGCAGGGCGAGCGTTCGCGCGGCCGCCGCGTGATGATCGACCGCGGCGACGGCTTCGACAGCATGAAGGCCCTGCTGCCGCCACCGTCGCGCCGCGCGCTGGTGCTGATCGACCCGCCGTACGAAGTCAAGGATGACTACAAGCGCGTGAAAGAAGCACTCGACGACGCATTGGTGCGTTTCCCGAGCGGCATCTACGCCGTCTGGTACCCGGTACTGCAGCGCATGGAATCGCGCCAGTTCGCCGACCGCCTGAAGCGCGTGCCGGCCAAGGAATGGCTGAACGTCACGCTGACAATCCAGACCCCGACCCCGGACGGCACCGGCCTGCACAGCTCCGGCATGTTCATCCTGAACCCGCCGTACACGCTCGAGCCGATGCTGCGCGAAGTGCTGCCGTACCTGGTGCGGGTGTTGGGCAAGGACGCCGGCGCACGCTTCACGATCGAGAAGGGCACCCAGGTCACGGGTACGTCCCTCGGTCGCAGCGCCAGCCGTACCGACGGCGCCGCCGGCATGCCGCGTCAGCCGATCGGCAATGCGCGCCGCGCCAGCCCGCTGTCGGGCAAGGGCAGTCTGCGCCTGCCGGGCCAGGTCATGCCGCGCGAAGGCGACGAGCCGGCAGTGCCGGTCAAGCCGTCACGATCGGGTACGGGCCGTCCGACACAGAATGCGGACCGGTCGGGCGCTGCGCCGCGCTCCACCACGCCAAGGAGCGCAGCGCCACGTGCTGCCGCGACGCGTGACGGGGCGGCAGCCGCGCCACGTACACCCCGCGCCGGCGGCGATCGCCCGGCAACACCGGGTGCACCGCGCACCGGCCGCACCCGCCAGGGCGGCGGTCGCGGCTAGTGTTCGATTCGATGTCGAAATGCTAAGATTGACATTTTTGTAGTATAGTGGTTGCAAATGGTGGGTGTGTGCGCGCCGCTGGCGCGCCGCTATCTGCCGCGATAGTTTCCAGGAGTAATATTTCAATGCATGCTGATGCAACGGCAGCGGTTTCGGTGCCGTCTGACGATTTTTTCCTCGCACGGCAACCCATTCTCGGGCGCGACCAGCAATTGCTGGCATTCGAGCTGCTGTTTCGCGCCGCCGGCGAGGACGAAGATGCCAAGCTGACGGACGGCGCCGCCGCGACGGCCGCCGTCATTTCGCATGCCTCCCAGCTGGGCATGGAGCAGGTGGTCGGCGAGCAGCTGGCCTTCGTCAACGTCGACGCTGTCGTCCTGATGAGCGACTTCGTGCGCTTCCTGCAGCCGCATAAAGTCATCCTCGAAATCCTGGAAACCGTCAAGCCGACGCCGGCCTTGCTGGCTCGCGTGGCCGAACTCAAAAACCTCGGCTTCAAGTTTGCCGTTGACGACGTCATCGAGCATTCGCGCGAACTCGATCAGCTGATTTCGCTGATCGACATCATCAAGGTCGACATCAAGGGTGTGGCCCCGGACGCCCTCGGTGAACTGGTCGCGTCGCTGAAAAAGACCGGCAAGCGCCTGCTGGCTGAAAAAGTCGAGACGATCGAAGAGTTCAAGCTGTGCATGGAACTGGGCTTCGAATACTTCCAGGGATATTACTTTGCGCGGCCCGTGATCCTCAGTGGCCGCAAGATCGCCCCGACCGAAGTCGTGCTGCTGCGTTTGCTGGAGCTGGTCAATTCCAACGCCGACAACCAGACCATCGAGACGGCCGTCAAGCGCGACGCGCTGGTCAGCCTGAACCTGCTGCGCCTGGTCAACAGCCGCGCGGTGCCGGGTCCGCGCATCGAATCGCTGTCACAGGCGCTGGCGGTGCTGGGCCGGCGCCAGCTGGGCCGCTGGCTGCAGATCCTGCTGTACACGGCGGCGGGCGCGCAGGTCTCGCTCGACTCGCCGTTGCTGCAACTGGCAACCACGCGTGGCAAACTGCTCGAGCTCATGACATTGCGCGTGCGCCCTGGTGACACGGCCAGCGCCGACCGCGCCTTCACGGTCGGCATCATGTCGCTGGCCGAAGCCCTGTTTTCGGTACGGATGGCCGAGATCCTCGTGCACGTCGAGATTGCCCATGACGTGCGCGACGCACTGATCGACCGCGATGGCGACTTCGGCACGATGCTGCGCATCGCCGAGCTGCTCGAGGCAGCCGTCGGCGGGCAAAAACTCAGTGCCGAGCTCAAGAAGATTGGGCTGACGGTGCCCGAGGTGCGCGAGATCGAGCTGGCCGCCTTCGACTGGGTCCGTGAACTGACCCACGATGTGCGCTGAATAACAACGCCTGGTTACTGACCCAGCAGCAGGAACACGGTCGGCTTCTTGTGGAAGTCCGGCCCCTTGTTCGCCCCCAGCGCTGCTTTCCACTTCGCCGCGGTCATCGTGCGCACCGACTCGCTTGGCAGCGACAGGTCGGTAGCCACGCACACCAGCGTGCCCGGCTGGCAACCCGCCACCAGCGCCTCGAGCATCGCGCCATTGCGGTACGGTGTTTCGATGAACAGTTGCGTCTGGCGCTCGCCGCGTGAGCGCGTTTCCAGCTCGCGGATGCGTTTCGTGCGCAGCGCCGCATCGGTCGGCAGATAACCGTTGAACGCAAAACTCTGGCCGTTCAGGCCGCTGGCCATGACGGCCAGCAGCAGCGATGACGGGCCGACCAGCGGCCGCACGGCAATGCCGTGCTGATGCGCCAGGCGCACGAGGTCGGCGCCGGGATCGGCCACGGCTGGCACGCCCGCTTCCGACACCAGGCCCGCATCGCGCCCTGCCAGCAGTGGCGCCAGCAATTGCGCCAGCGCCGCAGCCGGCGTATTCACGTTCAGTTCGGCGATCTCGATTTCCTGCAGCGGCTTGGCCAGCGGATGGTCGATGGCGATCAGTTTCAGGAACGCACGCGCGGTTTTTGCGTTTTCGGCAACAAAATAATCGAGCGAGCTGGTCAGCGCCTGCACCTGCGTCGGTAGCAGGCCGTTCAGGCAGCCGGGCGCCGCGTCGAGGGGGCCGAGGGTATTGGGAATCAGGTACAGGGTGCCGGGCATGGTCATTTCAGGTAAGTGATCAGGTGCCGAAGAAGCGCACGCCGGCGCGCCGCAGCATGCCGGTCAGGGCGATGAGCGGCAAGCCGGTGAGGGCGGTCGGATCAAGCGAGTGAATGTGGTCGATCAGGGCGATGCCCAGGCCTTCGTTCTTGGCGCTGCCGGCGCAGTCGTACGGTTGTTCGATGCGCAGGTAGGCGTCGAGCTCGGCATCCGGCAGGTCGCGAAAGCGCACGCGGACCTGCACATTGTCGATCTGGGCGGCTGCGGCGGGGTTGGCAGCGCGCCCGTCCCACAGGCACAGGGCCGTATGGAACACGACTTCACGGCCCCGCATCAATTGCAGCTGCGCCAGCGCGCGCGCATGGTCGCCCGGCTTGCCGATCTGCAGATCGTCGAGCGTGGCAACCTGGTCGGAACCGATCACGAGCGCATCCGGATGCAGGCGCGCCACGGCTTCGGCCTTGGCACGCGCGAGCCGCAGCGCGGTTGCCGGCGGCGTTTCAGCGGGCAGCGGGGTTTCATCGAGATCGGGCGCGATCGCCTCGAACGGCAGGCCGAGCCGGCCCAGCAATTCGCGCCGGTAGGCCGAGCTGGAAGCCAGGATCAGGCGGGGCGGGGTGGAACTTGGTAGCATGCGGCCCTCGGGATAAATCGGCAGCAAAGCCACAGTTTCATGGCGCTGCGGTGAAAAGCCTGCTATTATCGCAGGTTTTCCGGGACGACTTTCTAAATGAGCGCTTTCATCATTGATGCCTTCGAGTTTTGCAAGAGCGATGGTTTTCGTGAAGGCAGCACGCCCCTGGTCGAGATGACCCGGCTGGCCGAAGAGAGTTCCGAAAAAGGCGGCGACATCCGCTGGACGATGCAAGGGGGGCAAACCCGTCACGGTTATCCGTCGCTGACCCTCGAGGTCGCCGGTCACGTGAAGCTGGAATGCCAGCGTTGCCTGCAGCCCATGGATTACGACATCGATTCGTCGACCATGCTGGTGCTGGGCAAGGATGACGAAGAAGCCGATGCCATCGAGATCGTTCTCGACGACGACAGCATCGATGTGATCGTCGGCAGCCGCACCTGCGATATTCGCCAGCTGCTCGAAGACGAAGCCCTGCTGGCCTTGCCGCAGTCGCCAAAGCACGATGTCTGCCCAGAAACGAAGCTGCTGGACAGCCTGAAGAACGAGAAGCCGTCGCCATTTGCCGGCCTCAAGAATCTCAAGACAGAATGAATTAGTACCAACAAAGAGCAGGATCGGTTTCGCAGTACGGTGGCGGCAGCGTAGAAAGAATGTCGCCCAAAATTTGCAAAAAGAATGTGTCAGACGCGTGCAGCGCTCGAGTATGGCATTGGTAGTAGAAGTAGACGGAAACGTGTCGGCAATCCCGGGGACATCCTTGAAGATTGCTGCTGGGATACTCGATGCGCAAATCGTTGCACGTCGAATGTGTTAAAATTTTAGAACTTAGTATTAGGAGTTATCATGGCTGTTCAGCAGAATAAAAAATCCCCATCGAAGCGCGGTATGCACCGTTCGCACGACTTCCTGGTTGCACCTAACCTGGCAGTCGAGCCAACCACCGGTGAAACGCACCTGCGTCACCACATCAGCCCGAACGGTTTCTACCGTGGTCGCAAGGTCCTGAAGACCAAAAACGACGAGTAATCGACGTCCTGGCTTTTAGAACCATGAAAGCGGCGCAACGTATGGTATCTGCGTGGCGCCGCTTTTTCTTTGGCATCTGCTCAGGCATTGTTGGCATCACGGGCATGTGTTTCGCCCCGTCATGTTGAGCAGCGCGGATCCTGTGCGCCTCCTGGCGACGAATTGATCCCATCTGGCCGCCAGTCCTGTGTGAGCCGCGGCATTCCCAATACATGACCATAAAAATTTCCATTGACTGCATGGGTGGCGATCACGGCCCGTCAGTAACCATTCCGGCAGCAATCTCGTTCCTCAAGAAGCAGGATGACGCCGAGCTCGTGCTCGTGGGTGTCGAAGAGGTGCTGCGCGCAGAACTCAAGAAACACCACGGCGACAAATTGCCGCGTCTGACCATTAAGAACGCGACCGAAGTCGTCGCGATGGACGATCCGATCGAGGTGGCCCTGCGCCGCAAGAAGGATTCGTCGATGCGCGTGGCGATCGAGCTGGTGAAAGACGGCAGCGCCAATGCCTGCGTCTCGGCCGGCAATACCGGCGCCCTGATGGCCGTCTCGCGCTACGTGCTCAAGACGATGCCCGGCGTCGACCGTCCGGCGATCTGCTCGATCATGCCGAACCAGAAGAACGGTCCGACCTACATCCTCGACCTGGGCGCGAACGTCGATTGCGAACCGCATCACCTGCACCAGTTCGCGATCATGGGCTCGGTGCTGTGCTCGGCAATCGAAGGCATTCCCCGCCCGACCATTGGCCTGTTGAACGTGGGCACCGAAGACATCAAGGGCAACGAGGTGGTCAAGGCCACCGGCGTGCTGCTGCGCGACGATGCTGCCCGCGGCAAGCTCAATTTCTACGGCAATGTCGAAGGCAATGACATCTTCAAGGGGACCGTCGATGTCGTCGTCTGCGACGGTTTCGTCGGCAACGTGATGCTCAAGGCGATCGAAGGCCTGTCGCGCTTCATGAAATCGACCTTCAAGTCCGACATCATGTCGATGGTCGGCGCCGTGTTCGCACGCAAGGCAATGAAGAAACTCAATCCCGAGCGCTACAATGGCGCCGGTCTGCTGGGCCTGAAGGGCCTGGTGTTCAAGAGCCACGGCGGCGCCAACGCCTATTCGTTCGAATGGGCGATCAAGCGTGCCTACGAGGCCGCGCACAATAATGTGCAAGAACAGTTGTCGGCACTAATTACCGAGCTGATGCCGAATTCAACGGGCGCTGCCGAAGCGCCCATGCCGGTGCTCGAGCCCGTGTCCACGATCGAGCGCCAGGCGCAATAACCGAGCGGATGGTGAAGCAATGACCCTGTACAGCAAAATCACCGGCACCGGCAGCTACCTGCCGGCCAACCGTGTCACCAACGAAGCGCTGGCCACGCGGCTGGCTGCGCAAGGTGTCGAAACGTCGCACGAGTGGATCGTCACCCGCAGCGGTATCGAGGCGCGCCACTTCGCTGCTGCCGACGAACTCTCGTCCGACCTGGCCGTGCACGCCGCGCGCCGGGCGCTCGAGATGGCCGGTCGCGAGGCGGGCGACATCGACCTCGTCATCGTTGCCAGTTCCACCCCCGACTTCCACGGCAGCTTCCCGAGCACGGCCTGCATCGTCCAGCAAAAGCTGGGGATGGCCAATGGCAGCGCCGCTTTTGACGTGCAGGCTGTCTGCAGCGGCTTCGTCTACGCCTTGTCGACGGCCGATGCGTTCATCCGCGCCGGCAACCACAAGCGCGTGCTCGTGATCGGTTCCGAGATTTTCTCGCGCATCGTCGACTTCAACGACCGCGGCACCTGCGTGCTGTTCGGCGATGGCGCCGGCGCCGTGCTGCTGGAAGTGTCGAATGAGCCGGGCATCCTGGCCACCAAGCTGCACGCCGATGGCAGCCATGCCGACATCCTGTCGATCCCGGGCAATCTGGCGGGCGGCGCCGTTGCCGGCAGCGGTTTCCTGCACATGGACGGGCCGGCGGTGTTCAAGCTGGCTGTGTCGGTGCTCGAAAAGGTCGCGCACGAAGTGCTCGATACCGCCGGCGTCACGCCGGACCAGATCGACTGGCTGGTGCCGCACCAGGCCAATATCCGCATCATGAACGGCACCGCCAGGAAGCTCGGCCTGCCGCTGGAAAAAATGGTCGTCACCGTCAACGAGCACGGCAATACCTCGGCCGCCTCGATTCCGCTGGCGCTTGACCAGGCGGTGCGCGATGGCCGCATCAAGCCGGGCCAGAACGTGCTGATGGAAGGCGTGGGCGGCGGCTTTACCTGGGGCGCCGTGCTGGCGCGCATGTAACGGTCGCGCACCGCGTCGCAGTCACCGGCGGCGCTCCCTAGAACCAATTACTACGGACATATCACGATGAGCCAATTCGCATTCCTGTTTACCGGACAAGGCGCCCAGGCAGTGGGCATGTTGAACGGTTTCGCCGGCAACCCGGTTGTCGACCAGACCGTGCAAGAAGCTTCCGATGCCCTCGGCTTCGATCTGCAGCGCCTGATCGCCGACGGTCCGAAAGAAGACCTCGACCTCACCACCAATACCCAGCCGGTCATGCTGACCGCTGCCGTGGCCGTCTACCGCGCCTGGATCGCGGCCGGCGGCCCGGCGCCGTCCGTCGTTGCGGGCCACAGCCTGGGCGAATACTCGGCGCTGGTCGCCGCCGGCGTGATCCCGTTTGCCGACGCCGTGCCGCTGGTGCGCTTCCGCGCGCAGTCGATGCAGGACGCGGTGCCGGTCGGGCAGGGCGGCATGGCCGTCATCCTCGGCCTGCAGGCCGACGACGTGCGCGCCGTCTGTGCCGAAGCCGCGCAGGGCGAGGTCGTCGAAGCGGTCAACTTCAACGAGCCGACCCAGATCGTGATCGCCGGCCACACGGCGGCGGTCGAGCGTGCCTGCGAGATCGCCAAGGCGAAGGGTGCCAAGCGCGCCATGAAGCTGTCGGTCTCGGCGCCGTTCCACTCGTCGCTGCTGAAGCCCGCATCGGACCGCCTGCGCGAGTACATGCGCACGCTGACCTTTGCCGCGCCACAGATCCCCGTCATCAACAATGTCGATGTCGCCGTGTTGACCGATCCGGAACAGATCAAGGATGCGCTGGTGCGCCAGGCCGCGGGCCCGGTGCGCTGGGTCGAGACGATGCAGAAGATGGCGCAGGACGGCGTCACGCAGGTCATCGAATGCGCACCGAGCAAGACGCTCGTGGGCATGGCCAAGCGCATCGATCCGGCGCTGGTCGGCGACGCGCTGACCGACCAGGCCGCGCTCGAGCGCGTGCTGGCCACGTTCAAGGCGTAACGCCGGCGCAGCACCAACAACCCCAACAAGAGGACCACCATGAATCTGGAAAACCAAGTCGCCCTGATCAGCGGCGCATCGCGCGGCATCGGCAAGGCCATCGCTCTCGAACTGGCCCGCCAGGGCGCGAAAGTCGTCGGCACCGCCACCAGCGACGCTGGCGCGCAGGCGATCTCGGACTACCTGGCGCCGTTTGGCGGCAAGGGCGTCGTCCTGAACGTGCTCGACAGCGAACGCTGCGCGGCCGTCGTGGCGGATGTGCAGAAGGAATTCGGCAGCCTGTCGATCCTCGTCAACAATGCCGGCATTACCCAGGACAACCTGGCCATGCGCATGAAGGACGACGAGTGGGACGGCGTGATCGCCACCAACCTGACCGCCGTCGGCCGCCTGTCGCGCCTGGTGCTGCGCGGGATGATGAAGGCCAAGGCTGGCCGCATCATCAACATCACGTCGGTCGTGGGCGCCTCGGGCAACCCTGGGCAGATGAACTACGCGGCGGCCAAGGCCGGCGTGGCCGGCATGACCCGCGCGCTGGCGCGCGAGATCGGCAGCCGCAACATCACCGTCAATTGCGTCGCGCCGGGCTTCATCGATACCGACATGACCAAGTCGCTGGGCGACGACCAGCACGCTGCATTGCTGACCCAGATTCCGCTGGGCCGCCTTGGCCAGCCGGAAGACATCGCGCATGCAGTGGCGTTCCTGGCCGGTCCGCAAGCGGCCTATATCACGGGCACCGAGCTGCATGTGAACGGCGGCATGTACATGAATTAAGTATATTTAGCATCAAGCAGGAAATCAGTAGCAATAAAGGGAAGGTTTGCACGGTAATTGGCCCCGTTTGAACAGGACGATATCAGTGCAATCCCTACTTTTAGCAGGACTTTCCGGCGAGTTAGGCGCAGTCGCCGAAAATAGTTTTTCAGGTCGCAAACCTGATAAAATGCGCGCACTTTCCGCAACACATACCTTAATGGAGCTACAACATGTCGGATATCGAACAACGCGTTAAAAAAATCGTCGCTGAGCAACTGGGTGTTGCTGAAGCCGACATCAAAATCGAATCCTCGTTCGTTGACGACCTCGGTGCTGACTCGCTGGACACCGTCGAGCTGGTGATGGCTCTGGAAGATGAGTTCGAAATGGAAATCCCTGACGAACAGGCTGAGAAGATCACCACCGTCAAGCAAGCCATCGACTACGCTACCGCGCACGTCAAAGCCTGAGTCGGGTCTGAGTAGTCGCTTTACAGTTTTTGGGAGAATCGCTTGAGTCGTTCACGCAACCGCCGTGTCGTCGTCACTGGCCTGGGCTGCATTTCACCAATCGGTAACACCGTTACCGAAGCGTGGGATGCAGCGCTGGCTGGCAAGTCGGGTATTGCCGCCATCACCAAGTTTGATGCGTCGCAATTCACGACCCACTTCGCTGGTGAAGTAAAGAACTTCGTCGTCGAGGATTACCTGCCGGGCAAAGAAGGCCGCCATATGGATAGCTTTATCCATTACGGTATGGCAGCCGGTATCCAGGCCCTGCAGGATTCGGGTCTGGTTGTCACCGAAGAAAATGCGGACCGCATTGGCGTGGTGATCGGTTCGGGCATCGGCGGCTTGCCGCTGATCGAAGCCACCAAAGAGGAATACATGAACCGCGGCGCGCGCCGTATTTCGCCATTCTTCGTGCCAGCCTCGATCATCAACATGATCTCGGGCGATCTCTCGATCAAGTTCGGCCTGCGTGGCCCGAACCTGGCCATCGTCACCGCTTGCACCACCGGCCTGCACAGCATCGGCGCGGCAGCGCGCCTGATCGAATACGGCGACGCCGACGTGATGATCGCGGGCGGCGCCGAGTCGACCGTGTCGCCACTGGGCCTGGGCGGTTTCGCCTCGGCACGCGCGCTGTCGACCCGCAACGATGATCCGGCCACGGCCTCGCGTCCGTGGGACCGCGACCGCGACGGCTTCGTGCTGGGCGAGGGCGCCGGTGTCATGGTCGTCGAAGAGTATGAACACGCTGTCGCGCGCGGCGCCCGCATTTATGCTGAAGTCATCGGCTTCGGCATGAGCGCGGACGCCAACCACATCACCTCGCCGGTCGAGGATGGCAGTGGCGCGGCACGTTGCATGGTCAACGCCCTCAATAACGCGGGCATCAATGCCGACCAGGTGCAGTACGTGAATGCGCACGGCACCTCGACGCCATTGGGCGATGCCGCAGAAGTGCGTGGCATCAAGCGCGTGTTTGGCGACCATGCCAAAAAGATTGTCGTGAATTCGACCAAGTCGATGACCGGTCACCTGCTTGGTGGCGCCGGCGGCCTGGAATCCGTGTTCACGGTGCTGGCGATCCATAACCAGATCTCGCCGCCGACGATCAACATCTTCAACCAGGATCCCGAGTGCGACCTGGACTTCTGCGCCAACACGGCGCGTGAGATGCAGATCGATTACGCGGTGAAGAACTCGTTCGGTTTCGGCGGTACCAACGGTACCCTCGTTTTCGCGAAAATCTGAACTTGACAGCCCCATCCCGGTCGAACGGGATGGGCGCTTCCTGCAGCCCGTTGCATTGCCCGCTTGTTGGTCTACCGCGGTGATGTTCCGGTGCTGGCGGCAACGTCCGCAGCTTGCCCGCCGGGCGAGCCTATCCAGTTTCCCCTCGTTGTATGCACTGTGCGGTGTCTGTCATCGTCCGGCCGTCGCGTTGCCTGTTCTGGCTGTGCGCCGGGTTCGGCGGCGCCCTCGTTGCGACCGCCATGGTCGTCGGCTTCGGCACGCCTGAACGCTTCGCATTCGGCAGGCTGGGTGCTGTCGCGCCGCTGATCGGCGCGGTGGCACTCGCCCGGCCTTTTGCCCGTGTCCCCCATCTTTTCGGGGCTTTCCCACAGACCCATTCCAAGGCGCTTTTGCACGGATTTGGAACGGCGCACCGCCTTGATATTTCTGGACTTGGGCAGCTACGCCTGACGGTACAACAAGAGATGGGCGCCGTGGCTCCGGCTGGCGCAGCGCCACCAGCCGACCCATCCCGTCCCCTGGGCGAGGGGGTTGCGGTGACGCTGCTGCCTGGCGCCACGGTCTGGCCTGTCTGCATGCTGCTGCGTCTGCGCACGGCGGCCGGCAAGACCGTCGCGCTTGCCTTGTTGCCCGACAGCGTTTCGCCAGCAGACTTCCGCGCGCTGTCCGTGGCCGTGCGGTCATTGGCGCAGGGTACGCGCGACACAGCGACAAAAATACTTTGAACTTATTGCAGGGGATCAACTCTTAGGAGAGGGTCGCCAATGGGGCATGGTCCGTGACGACAGAACGCGAGAGTGATCAGCTGCTGGTGGAGCGCGTGCAGGCAGGGGACCAGAAGGCGTTCGACCTGCTCGTCTCCAAGTACCAGCGTCGCCTGATGCGCCTGGTGTCGCGTCTTGTTCACGATCCGGCCGAGGCCGAGGACGTGGTGCAGGAAACGTTCATCAAGGCGTACCGGGCGCTGCGCCACTTTCGCGGTGATTCCGCTTTTTATACATGGCTTTACCGGATAGGCATCAACACGGCCAAGAATTACCTGGTGACGCAAGGCCGGCGCGCGCCGACCTCGACCGAGACCGACGCCGAAGGCGCCGAAGGCTTCGACGACGCCGACAGCCTGCGTGACATCAATACACCGGAGTCGATGCTGGCCAGTAAGCAGATCGCGCACACGGTGAATGCGGCGATGGAAGCACTGCCCCTGGAACTACGCACGGCCATTGTCTTGCGTGAAATAGAAGGACTCAGCTACGAAGAAATATCCGAAGTCATGGCCTGTCCCATCGGTACGGTGCGCAGCCGTATTTTTCGGGCGCGCGAAGTCATCGCCGACAAATTGCGGCCCTTGCTTGAATTTCCGGTTGACAAACGACGGTAGGTAGCGGGATCGTACGAACACAGCATTAAGATTGAACATACCGTGAACACACCGACGTCGACGGACACTCCGATGGACACCAACGAAACACTGCGCGCGCATATCTCGGCGCTGGTCGACGGCGAATTGCCGCAGGCCGATGTAGAGCTGGCACTGGCCGCACTGCAAGAGAAGGATGGCAAGCAGGCGTGGGACCGGTATCACCTGATCCGGGATGCCTTGCGCGCCACGCCGGCGCCGGACCTGTCGCCGGGCTTTGCCGAACGGCTGGCCGCGCGTCTGGCGCAGTCGCAGTCACAGGTGCCGTCCGGCGGTGCGGGTACGGACGATGGCGGCACAGGCGACAGCGGCAGCGCCACTGGTGTCGCCGCGCCGGGCAGCCTGACGGCCAGTCTGGCCAACCCCGGCGCTGCATAACGGCGCGTGCTGCACGCGACGCGGGGTGACGCGACAAAGCGCCGTTTTTGGCTTACCATTTGGTCAATCTTAGCCATTCAACAGCGAATCCATGACCAGTAAAACTGCCAGTCTGCTTTTGTCGGCACTGCTCGTGTCCGGCACCTCCGTACTCACCCTGTCGCCGGCCCACGCCGCTGGCGCTGCCCCGGTGTCCGCACCCACCGTGACCGGCTTGCCCGACTTCACCGATGTGATCGACAAGGTCGGTCCGGCTGTCGTCAATATCCGCACCACCGAGCGCGTCAGCACGCGCGGCGGCGCGCCTGGTGAAGAAGAAATGCAGGAATTCCTGCGCCGCTTCTTCGGTGGCCAGATGCCGCCGCGTGGCGGCCGGCGCGGCGCGCCGCAAGCCGACGAAGAGCGTGAAGTCCAGCGCGGCGTCGGCTCCGGCTTCATCATTTCCGGCGATGGTTACGTGCTGACCAACGCGCACGTCGTCGAAGGCGCCGACGAAGTCACGGTCACGCTGACCGACCGGCGCGAATTCAAGGCCAAGGTGCTGGGCGCCGACCGCCGCTCCGATGTGGCGCTGCTCAAGCTGACTGCAACGAACCTGCCTTACCTGCGTACTGGCGACTCGAGCAAGATCCGCGTCGGCGAATGGGTGCTGGCGATCGGCTCGCCGTTCGGCCTCGAAAACACCGTGACGGCCGGCATCATTTCGGCCAAGTCGCGCGACACGGGCGAATACCTGCCGCTGATCCAGAGCGACGTGGCCGTCAATCCCGGCAACTCGGGTGGCCCGTTGATCAATATGCGCGGCGAAGTCATCGGCATCAATTCTCAGATCGCCACCTTGTCCGGCGCCTACAACGGCATCTCGTTTGCGGTGCCGATCGATGAAGTCACGCGCGTGTCCGAGCAGCTCAAGGCCAGCGGCAAGGTGACGCGGGGCCGCATCGGCGTGCAGATCAGCGAAGTCACGCGCGACGTGGCCGAATCGCTGGGCCTGGGCAAGGCGCGCGGCGCCGAAGTCTCGATGGTCGAGGCGGGCGGGCCGGCCGAGAAGGGCGGCATCAAGGTTGGCGACATCATTCTGGCGTTCAACAAGCAGCCGGTCGAGACGACGCGCGACCTGCCACGCCTGGTGGGCGCTGCCAAGGTCGGCAGCCGTGCCAGCGTCACGGTCTGGCGCCGCGGTGCGCAGGTCGAGGTGCCGGTCACGATCGTCGAGCTGCAGGACGACAAATCCACGCCCGGCAAACCGGCAGCGAAGAAGCCGGCACAGGGTGCGACGGCCAATGCGCTGGGCTTGACCTTGTCGGCCATCCCGCAGGCTGACCGCCGCCAGCTGGGCGTGGACGGTGGCGTGCTGGTCGAGAATGCGACGGGCGCTGCGGCCAGCGCCGGTATCCAGCCAGGCGACGTGCTGCTGCAGTGGAACAACACGCTGCTGACGAGTGTCGAACAGTTCGCCGGTTTGCTGGCCAGGCACGACAAGGCAAAGCCGGTGGCGCTGCTGGTGCAGCGCGACGGCGCCACGCAATACCTGACCGTCAAGCCGCGTCCCTGATGCGCGCAGTGCCTGCTGCGCCGCCGGTGCCGTTCACGCTGTACGCGCGCGGGTATTGCCACCTGTGCGACGACATGCTGGCAGCGCTGCGGGCCCTGGAAACCCCGGCGCTGCCGTTCGCGATCAGCGTAATCGACGTCGACGCCGATCCCGCGCTGGTGGCACGCTTCGACGAACTGGTGCCGGTGCTGTATGGCGCCTTCGACCAGCCCGAGCTGTGCCATTACTTCCTCGACCGCGCCGCCGTGCTGGCCTACCTCGAGGGGCAGGCCGGAAATCCCGTTGGGCGTCCCGAAATCCGGTAAAATGCCGGGTTGGCGTGTTTCAAGACGGCCCTCCCCAGAATTGTTTGCTTTGCCATGGCGCTCGCCTGGGGACCGGCACGGCCCCGGCGCGGCGCTTTTTCTGTTTGCCGCGCGCGGCACGTGCACCCTGATTCAGTCGTATCCGCCGCATTCGCGGTCTATTTGGTTTTGAGCTCTGTTAATGAACAACATACGTAACTTCTCCATCATCGCCCACATCGACCACGGTAAATCGACCCTGGCTGACCGCATCATTCAGCTGTGCGGCGGCTTGTCGGACCGTGAAATGGATGCCCAGGTGCTCGATTCGATGGACCTGGAACGCGAGCGCGGCATCACCATCAAGGCCCAGACCGCGGCCCTGCATTACAAGGCGCGCGATGGCCAGGTCTATAACCTGAACCTGATCGACACCCCGGGCCACGTCGACTTCTCGTACGAAGTGAGCCGCTCGCTGTCCGCCTGCGAAGGCGCGCTGCTGGTGGTCGACGCGTCGCAGGGAGTGGAAGCCCAGACGGTCGCCAACTGCTATACCGCGCTCGACCTGGGCGTCGAAGTGGTGCCGATCCTGAACAAGATCGACTTGCCGCACGCCGATCCGGACAACGCGCGCAAGGAAATCGAAGACGTCATCGGCATCGACGCCAGCGACGCGACCATGTGCTCGGCCAAGACGGGCCTGGGCATCGAAGACGTGCTGGAAACGCTGATTGCCCGCGTGCCGCCACCGAAGGGCGACGCCGATGCGCCGCTGCAGGCGCTGATCGTCGACTCGTGGTACGACCCGTACGTCGGTGTCGTCATGCTGGTGCGCGTGATCAACGGCACGCTGCGCCCGAAAGACAAGATTCTCCTGATGGCGACCGGTTCGGTGAACCTGGTCGAGAGCATCGGCGTGTTCACGCCGCGCTCGGTCTCGCTGCCGACGCTGTCGGCCGGCCAGGTGGGCTTCATCATCGCCGGCATCAAGGAACTGACCGCAGCGAAGGTCGGTGATACGGTAACCCTGGCCAGCAAGCCGGCTGCCGAACCGCTGCCCGGCTTCAAGGAAGTCCAGCCGCAGGTGTTTGCCGGCCTGTTCCCGGTCGAAGCCAACCAGTACGACGCGCTGCGCGATTCGCTGGAAAAGCTCAAGCTGAACGATGCCGCACTGATGTACGAGCCGGAAGTCTCGCAGGCGCTGGGCTTCGGCTTCCGCTGCGGCTTCCTGGGCCTCCTGCACATGGAAATCGTGCAGGAGCGCCTGGAGCGCGAATTCGACATGGACCTGATCACGACGGCGCCGACTGTCGTGTACGAAGTCGAAATGCGCGACGGCACCATGATCCGCGTCGACAACCCGTCGAAGATGCCGGAACCATCAAAAATCAACGAAGTGCGCGAGCCGATCGTCGACGTCAATCTGTACATGCCGCAAGAGTACGTGGGCGCCGTGATGACGCTGTGCAACGGCAAGCGCGGCATCCAGATGGACATGGCGTATCACGGTCGCCAGGTGAAACTGCACTACGAAATCCCGATGGCCGAGATCGTGCTGGACTTCTTCGATCGGCTGAAGTCGACCTCGCGCGGTTACGCGTCGATGGATTACGAGTTCAAGGAAAACCGCGCCGCTGACGTCGTCAAGGTCGATATGCTGATCAACAGCGAGAAGGTCGACGCGCTGGCGATCATCGTGCACCGCGCCAATGCACCGTACCGTGGCCGCCAGGTCGCTGCGAAGATGCGCGAACTGATCCCGCGCCAGATGTTCGACGTGGCGATCCAGGCAGCCATTGGCGCGACGATCATTTCGCGTGAAAACGTGAAGGCGCTGCGCAAGAACGTGCTGGCCAAGTGCTACGGCGGCGACATTTCCCGTAAAAAGAAACTGCTCGAGAAACAGAAGGCAGGCAAGAAACGCATGAAGCAGGTCGGTTCGGTGGAGATTCCACAAGAGGCGTTCCTGGCGATCCTCCAGGTGGAAGACAAATAATGAACCTGCAACCCGTGTTGAGCAATTTCGCCCTGATCCTGTTCGTGCTGATGGTCATCACGGGCATCATCTGGTGCCTGGACCGGTTTGTGTTGGCGAAGCAACGCCGGCGTGCCGCCGATGCCGCATTGCGCGAGTACGATGCGCGCAATGCCAAGCTGGTGGCCGAGGGCATCAAGGTCGACCACAACGGCAACCGCGCCGCGATCGAAGCGGCGCACGTGCGCCAGCCGACCTGGGTCGAGTATTCGGGCAGCTTCTTCCCGGTGATTGCGATGGTGTTCATCCTGCGTTCGTTCCTGTGGGAGCCGTTCAAGATTCCGTCGTCGTCGATGGTGCCAACGCTGCTGGTGGGCGACTTCATCCTGGTGAACAAGTACACCTACGGTATCCGCCTGCCGATCATCAACAAGAAAATTATCCAGATCAATGACCCGCAGCGGGGCGACGTGATGGTGTTCAAGTATCCGAAGGACATGAGCCAGGATTACATCAAGCGCGTCGTCGGCGTGCCTGGTGATACCATCACTTACGAAGACAAGCGCCTGACCGTCAATGGCAAGGCCGTCGAGTACACGCCGCTGGACGATTACCTGGACGACCAGCATCCGGTCTACCACAAGCAGCTCGAAGAAAAACTGCCGAGCCCGGGCGGCTTCACGCAGCACCGCATTCTGAACACGGCCGATCGCCGCAACTTTGACTTCCCGAGCGTCGAGCAGTTCCCGCTGCGCGAAGCCTGCGACTATACGGAAGACAAATTCACCTGCGTCGTGCCGGCTGGCCAGTATTTCATGATGGGCGATAACCGCGACAACAGCGCCGACAGCCGCTATTGGGGTTTTGTTCCAGACCGTAATATCGTGGGCAAGGCATTCGTCGTCTGGATGAACTTTGGCAACTTCAAGCGCGTTGGCGGCATTCATTAAAGAGGTGCATATGGTCCGGAGCAAACAGCAGGGCGTCACCTTGACCGGCCTGATCGTGGCCCTCGCCGTGATCGGCCTCGTGCTGGTCTTTGCGATGCGCATGATCCCGGCCTATATCGAGTACAACGCGATCAAGACCGCCATCGTCAAGACCAAGGCCGAAGGCGGCACCGTGCGGGCGATGCAGGCCGCATTCGACCGCAATACCAGCATCAATGACGTCGAGGCCATCCGCGGCGCCGACCTGGTCTTCACGCGCGACAATGGCGACCTCGAGATCAGTTTCGCCTACGAAAAACGCCTGCCGCTGGCCGGCAACGTCAGCATCCTGATCGACTTTTCCGGTACCACGGACCCGAGCGGCATCGTCGCCGAGGCCAGCACCGCCGCACCGTAACCGTACTTTCACGCCATATGGACTTCGTGGCAGGGCGCCTGGCGCCGGCCACGCACACGACACCGACAATGAATCATCAGTTATTGCAGACGCGCTTGGGCTATACATTCCGGGATCCCGGGCTGCTTCAGCAAGCCCTGACCCACCGTAGCCATAGCGCGCTGCATAACGAGCGCCTCGAATTTCTGGGCGACTCGATCCTGAACTGCGTCGTCGCCTCGATCCTGTACGAACGCTATCGTGGCCTGGACGAGGGTGACCTGTCGCGCCTGCGCGCCAATCTCGTCAAGCAGCAGGCGCTGTTCGAGATCGCCCAGAAGCTCGACCTGTCGCAGTTCCTGCGCCTGGGCGAGGGCGAACTGAAATCGGGAGGCTTCCGCCGTCCGTCGATCCTGGCCGATACGCTCGAAGCCCTGCTGGGCGCGATCTTCCTCGATGCCGGGTTCGACAGCGCGCGCGATGTGATCCGCGCCTTCTATATCCCGCTGCTCGACACGGTCGACCCGGGTACGCTGGGCAAGGACGCCAAGACGCTGCTGCAGGAATTCCTGCAAGCGAAGCGGATTGCGCTGCCGACGTATAATGTGGTGGCCACGCATGGCGCCGCGCACAGCCAGGAATTCGAAGTCGAATGCCTGGTGCCCAAATTGAGTGTGCAAGTGTTCGGGCGCGGTGGCAGCCGCCGCGCCGCCGAGCAGGCTGCGGCCAGCCTGGCTCTGGGCGCCGCCCAGAAGGCGCTGGCCAGGTCGCCCGTGAGCCGCAAGGCCAAGCCGCGCACGGCCCAGCTCAAGCTGGCCGGCATCGCCACCAATCAGGGCGGCGCCCCAGACCCATCCTTGGCGCCGGCTGCGGCAAAGCCAGAACAACCAGGAAGTAAAAAAGCATGAACGCCATTCCCGACAATTTCCGTTGCGGTTACATCGCCATCGTTGGCCGTCCGAACGTCGGCAAGTCGACGCTGATGAACGTCCTGATCGGCGCCAAGGTGTCGATCACGTCGCGTAAGGCGCAGACCACCCGCCACCGCATCACCGGCATCCAGACCCGCGACGACGCCCAGTTCATCTACGTCGACACGCCGGGCTTCCAGACCCGGCACGCCAATGCGCTGAACAAGACGCTCAACAAGACCGTCTCGAACACGCTGATCTCGGCCGACGTCGTCCTGTACCTGCTCGAAGCGGGCACCTTCGGCCCGGCCGACCAGCAAGTGCTGGAGCTGTTGCCGAAGAACGTGCCGGTGATCCTGGTGCTGAACAAGTCCGACCACGTCAAGGACAAGGCTGTCCTGATGCCGTTCGCGCAAAAGATCGCCGCGATGCGCGAATTCGCTGCCGTCGTGCCGGTCTCGGCCAAGCTGCGTTTCCAGACCGATGCGCTGGAAAACGAGATCAAGAACCACCTGCCGCAGAATGCGCCCGTGTTTGGCCCGGACGACATCACCGACCGCAGCGAAAAGTTCCTCGCGGCCGAGATCGTCCGTGAAAAAGTCTTCCGCCTGTCGGGCGACGAATTGCCGTACACCAGCACCGTACTGATCGAGCAGTTCCTGCAAGAGGGCAATCTGCGCCGTGTGTTCGCCGCCATCCTGGTGGAGCGCGATACCCATAAATCGATGATCATCGGTAACAAGGGTGCACGCCTGAAAGAAATTTCCACGCAGTCGCGCCTCGACATGGAAAAGCTGTTCGGCGGCCCCGTGTACCTGGAAATCTGGGTCAAGGTCAAATCGGGCTGGGCCGACAATGAAATGGGCCTGCGCGCCTACGGTTACGAGTAAGTTCCCGGAGCGCGCCCACACAGCATGCCGAGCCACGATGACCTGATCGACGACGCGCCCGAGCAGGCGGCGCCACCGGCCGCCAAGCGGACCCGCGCGTCGGCCAGCGCACCGGCCAGGACCTCTTCGCGTGACGGCCGTGTGCTCGGCCAGCCCGGCTTCGTGCTGCACAGCTATCCCTACAAAGAAACCAGCCTGATCATCGACATGTTCACGCGCGACCACGGTCGCGTTGGACTCGTGGCCAAGGGCGCCAAGCGCCCGTTCTCGAAACTGCGCGGTGTGCTGCAAACCTTCCAGCCGCTGTCCGTGTCGTGGAGCGGCAAGTCCGAGCTGCGCACGTTGATCGACGCCGAGTGGGTCGGCGGCATGCTCCCGCTGGAGCGCACGGCGCTGCTGTGCGGCTTCTACCTCAACGAACTCCTGGTCAAACTGCTGGCGCGCGACGACCGCCATCCGGCCCTGTTCGACCACTATGTCTCGACCTTGAACCAGTTAGCGCACGGCGAACCTGCGCAAATTGTCTTGCGAAAATTCGAACGGGCCTTACTTAAGGAGACAGGGGTTGCTGCCGACCTGAGTCGCTGCACGACGACGCGCAGCCGGGTGGAGGCGGGTGGTGACTATGTAGTGGACCCCGAACGCGGCGCCCGTGAAGCCGGTGCAGGCGAAGTCTGGCCGGTGGTGCTGGGCAAGACGCTGCTGGACATGGAGCGCGAAGACTATACTGACCCGGCCACGCAGGCGCAGAGCAAGCAATTGATGCGCTTCCTGCTGGCGCACCACCTGGGCGGCCATCCGCTCAACACGCGCCAGATCCTGATCGACTTGATGCAACTGTAAAACAGACCAAACACCATGAGCTTCCTGCAACCCGTTGGCCAGGTGATCGACCTGGGCGTGAACATCGACCACATCGCCACCGTGCGCAATGCGCGCGGCACGACTTATCCCGACCCGCTGCGCGGCGCGCTGCTGGCCGAGCAGGCCGGCGCCGACCTGATCACGTTGCACCTGCGTGAAGACCGCCGCCATATCCGCGACGCCGACGTGATCGCGCTGCGCCCGCTGCTGGCCACCCGCATGAACCTGGAAGCAGCCGTCACGCGCGAGATGATCGATTTCGCCTGCCGCGTCAAGCCGCAGGACGTGTGCCTGGTGCCCGAGCGACGCGAAGAAGTCACGACCGAAGGCGGTCTCGATGTCGTGCGCTACTACAACGAGGTCGAGGCGGCCGTGAAGCAGCTGAAGGACGAGGGCATCCGCGTCTCGCTGTTCATCGATGCCGACGCGCGCCAGATCGAGGCGGCGGCCGCCGTCGGCGCGACCGTGATCGAGCTGCACACGGGGCGCTACGCCGAGGCCACGCCGGACGAAGTCGCGCATGAGCTCGAACGCATCCGTGTTGGTGCGCGCGAAGGCGTCCAGCGCGGCCTGCGCGTGAATGCGGGCCATGGCCTGCACTACACCAACGTCCAGCCGATCGCGGCCATCAAGGACCTGCACGAGCTGAACATCGGCCACGCGATCGTCGGCCACGCCTTGTTTGTCGGCTTTGAAAACGCCGTGCGCGAGATGAAGGCGATCATGGTCGCGGCGCGCCTGGGCACGGCCTATACCGGCGGGACCGGACCGGCATGATCTACGGCATCGGCACCGACATCGTCCAGATTTCGCGCGTGGAAGCGGCGCTCGCGCGCAGCGGCCCGCGCTTTGCCGAAAAAGTCCTTGGCCCGCAGGAGCTGGCCAAGTACCACGCCCGCAGCGCCAAGAACGCGGTGCGCGGGCTGCGTTTCCTGGCCACCCGTTTTTCGGCCAAGGAAGCGTTCTCGAAAGCCATCGGCACCGGGATCCGCATGCCGATGACCTGGCGCTCGATGCAGATGCTCAATGCGCCGAGCGGCAAACCGATGATTGTCTGCAGTGGCGCGCTCGAAGAATTCATGCAGCAGAACCGGCTCAGCGCCCAGGTGTCGATCAGCGACGAGGCCGATTACGGCGTCGCATTCGTCATCGTCACCCAGGCCCCCGCGCCAGCAGCCTGACCCCTTTTCAAGAGATTCATGTCCGAAGCAAAGCCCGTCGTACCCACCACGTCCACCGACAGCGGTGTCGAACTCACGCCCGAACTGACGGCGCGCCTGGGGCGTGAACGCCTGGCCGAGGCGCGTGAGCAGTCGCGCGCCGAGGCTGGCAAGAATCTGAGCCCGAAGGTCGAGCCGGACGTGCGCGCGCAGGTGCTCGCGACCGTCAATCGCCTGCCGGGCCTGCCTGGCGTCTACCGCTACTTTGATGCGGCCGAGAACGTGCTGTATGTCGGCAAGGCGCGCAACCTGAAGAACCGCGTCTCAAGCTATTTCCAGAAGAACCTGTCGAGCCCCCGCATCGCGATGATGGTGTCGCAGATCGCGCGCCTGGAAACGACGATCGTGAGCAGCGAAGCGGAAGCGCTGATCCTTGAAAACAACCTGATCAAGTCGCTCAAGCCGCGCTACAACATCCTGTTTCGCGACGATAAATCGTACCCGTACATCAAGATCACGGGCGGCGAAGCGCCGCGCATGGCGTATTACCGCGGCGCGCTCGACAAGCGCAACCAGTACTTCGGCCCGTTCCCGAGCGCCTGGGCGGCCAAGGAATCGATCCAGCTGCTGCAGCGCGTGTTCATGCTGCGCACCTGTGAAGACAGCGTGTACGCCAACCGCACGCGGCCGTGCCTGCTGCACCAGATCGGTCGCTGCAGCGCGCCGTGCGTCAAGCTGATCGAGCCGGAGCAGTACAAGCTCGACGTCGAGAACGCTGCGCGCTTCCTGCGCGGGCGCCAGAGCGAAGTCATGGCCGACCTGCAGAACAAGATGCAGACCTATGCGATGGACCTGAAGTTCGAGCAGGCCGCCGGCGTGCGCAACCAGATCCAGGCGCTGTCAAAAGTGCTGCACGCGCAAAGCATGGAAACCGTGGGCGACGCCGACGTCGACGTCATCGCCGTCGTGCTGCAGGGCGGACGCGCCTGCGTCAACCTGGCGATGGTGCGCGGCGGACGGCACCTGGGCGACCGCGCCTACTTCCCGAGCCATGTCGGCGAGTCGCTGGGCGAATGTCCGCTCGACGTCGAGGTGCTGTGCGCGTTCCTGGCGCAGCACTACGCGGGGCAGTTCATTCCGGGCACGCTGATCCTGAACGTGGAATTCGACCAGCCCGAGCTGATCCTGGCGCTCAGCGAGCAATGCGGCCACCGCATCAACCTCGTGCTGCAGCCAGGCGGGCAGCGCCGCCAGTGGCTCGAGATGGCGCAGAAGGGCGGCGAGATCGCGCTGGCGCGCCTGCTGTCCGAACAGGGCTCGCAGCAATTGCGCACGCGCGCGCTGGCCGACACGCTGGGGCTGGAACACGACGATCTTGACGCACTGCGGATCGAGTGCTTCGACATCAGCCATACGGCGGGGGAGGCGACGCAGGCGTCGTGTGTCGTGTTCCACCACCACGCCATGCAGAACGGCGAATACCGCCGCTTCAACATCAACGGCATTACGCCGGGCGACGATTACGCCGCCATGCGGCAAGTGCTGATGCGCCGCTACGAGAAAGTGGCGGCCGACGTGCTGGCCGGCGCCGGCGTGATGCCCGACATCGTGCTGGTCGACGGTGGCAAGGGCCAGGTCGAGATGGCGCGCCAGGTATTCACCGAGCTGGGGCTGGACCTGTCGATGATCGTCGGCGTGGCCAAGGGGGAAGGGCGCCGCGTCGGCCTGGAAACCCTGATCTTCGCCGATGGGCGTCCGGCGCAGGAACTGGGCAAGGAATCGGCGGCGCTGATGCTGGTCGCCCTGATCCGCGACGAGGCGCACCGCTTCGCCATCACCGGCATGCGTGCCAAGCGCGCCAAGACGCGCCAGGCGTCGCGCCTGGAAGAGATCGAGGGCATCGGCGCCAAACGCCGCCAGCGCCTTCTGGCGCGCTTTGGCGGGCTGCGCGGGGTCATCGACGCCAGTGTCGAAGACCTGATGACGGTCGAGGGTATTTCGAGCGCGCTGGCTGAAGAGATCTACCGGCAATTGCACTGAAGACTGGCGCCGCGCCCACAGCATCCTGCGGCGCCGCCAATCTCTCTACCCGGTGTCAACCGGCACCGTGCCCAAGCCGTTGAGCTTGCACGCACTGCAGCGTCCGCTGTTCGTCGACATTACCGACGAGTCAACTGGCCCAAACCCCCTTAGCCATGTAGACTTACGGCCAAGCATTTTCCACGGTAATCAGCTCTCCCCATGCCTTTAAATATCCCGATTCTCCTGACCTGGTTACGTGTCGCCCTGATTCCGCTGGTGGTCGGACTGTTCTATCTTCCCTCCGACTGGATGAGCCTGCAGGACCGCAACCTGGCTGCCACGTCCGTCTTCATCGTCGCTGCGATCACCGACTGGTTCGACGGTTTCCTGGCCCGCCGCTGGAATGAGACGTCAGCTTTTGGCGCCTTCCTCGATCCGGTGGCCGACAAGCTGATGGTGGCCGTTGCGCTGCTGGTGCTGGTCCAGCTCGACCGCGTCGACGCGATCATTGCCGGCATCATCATCGGGCGCGAAATTACCATCTCGGCGCTGCGTGAATGGATGGCCCAGATCGGGGCCACGCGCTCGGTCGCGGTCAGCTCGATCGGCAAGATCAAGACGGCTGCCCAGATGACGGCGATCCCGATGCTGCTGTTCCATGACAGCCTGTTTGGCATCGACATCCACTTCTGGGGCGAGTACCTGCTGTGGATCGCGGGCGTGCTGACCGTGTGGTCGATGTTCTACTACCTGCGCCGCGCCTGGCCCCTGATTAAGGAAAAAGCGGGCCCGATTTAATTAGTTTTCGGGCATCCTTGACGTACGGAATAGAATCTCTATAATGCCTGCCTGTTGCGACAACAACGCGACAGATTGAAAGACGAAGCGGGAGTAGCTCAGTTGGTAGAGCGCAACCTTGCCAAGGTTGAGGTCGAGAGTTCGAGCCTCTTCTCCCGCTCCAAAGATTGCAAAGTCGGCACGCGATCTTGGAAAAACGTCTGAAACCTGTCATAATCGTTGTTCTGTACGCGGGAGTAGCTCAGTTGGTAGAGCGCAACCTTGCCAAGGTTGAGGTCGAGAGTTCGAGCCTCTTCTCCCGCTCCAGTTTCGGCTGGTTGTTGCAGAACGTAGCATTGGCGTAGTAAAGCAGTAGATGTGATCAGTAATTGCATGGCTCTAAGCGGGAGTAGCTCAGTTGGTAGAGCGCAACCTTGCCAAGGTTGAGGTCGAGAGTTCGAGCCTCTTCTCCCGCTCCAGTGTCTTGCAAATGGCGTCGTAAAATCAGTACTCCTCAGCGGGAGTAGCTCAGTTGGTAGAGCGCAACCTTGCCAAGGTTGAGGTCGAGAGTTCGAGCCTCTTCTCCCGCTCCAGAATTCCAGGAAGATCCATTCTTCCCTTGTTGATGCGGCGCATAACCGCCCGCATCACGAGCGCATCAAATCCTCTGGCGAGGTAGCAAAGCGGTTATGCAGCGGCCTGCAAAGCCGTCTAGGTCGGTTCGACTCCGATCCTCGCCTCCAGCATTTCTCATGTCCGGAATCGGACACTGATCCAGATTCAATCTGAACATCGCCGGCGCTTGCCGGCGATGTTCGTTTGGCATCCCCAATAGAGCCAGAATTCTAAGGCTCGCAATGCTCTACTAAACTTTTGGCAATTCAAACGTCCGCTTCGGGGCGAGTCTGGTCCTTCGTGAGAAGTGACAAGTTTTCCAGCTGGTCAACATGTTACGTTTGACCTAACGGCCGGGGCTCGGTCGCGGTTTCACCAGAAAACCCGGCGTTCAGTGCGAGCCCATTTCGCCGAATCTAAGGAGATTCGGAAATGGAAGTACAGTACTTGCCACCGGAAGCGAAGTGACACACTGATCCTTGATCATGGATCGCGCATGTAGTCGCGGATCTGGCGAGATTTGTGCGCTTCTGAATCGCCCCGGCTTTTTGTAGAGGCCAGTTTGTGTGAGTCGGGCCGGGATAGCCTGACTGCTCAACTAAATCGTTCCGGCTTTCGTCGAGGTCAGCTAGTGCAAATCAGATCCAGTCAGCGAAACGGGACCCGGCGAAGGCTGACAACGTACTTTAGAAATTGACCGCTCGCGTCCGTATACAGCGATTAAACAGCAGCTGTTCGCTTGGGCGGCTGAATCAGGGCCTCTGCGGGAATGCCAAGCCCTTTATGCAGCCTCCAGATCATCGGAAGGGTCAAAGGACGAATCCGATTGAGCACTTCGTACACCCGATTAGAGCGGCCTATCATCGGCTCGAGATCTTTGACAGTGAGGCCCTTCTGGTCCATCTGGAATTTGATGGCTTCAACCGGGTCTGCGACTTCCATGGGGAAGTGCTTTGCCTCGTAGGCTTCAACCAGAGTCGCAAGCACGTCCAGCCGGTCACCCTCCGGCGTGCCGAACTCGGCAATCATGAGTGACTCGACTTCACTGAGCGCTGCCTGGTAGTCAGCTTCGGTACGGATGGGCTTAATGTCCATAATGTCCCTCAATAGTTTGTGCATCGATGGCGTCGTATTGCCTATGCGTGCCGACGAACTTCACGAAAACGATCCCGTACGGGTAGTTGATGGATGCGACCAGCCGGTATTTGTTGCCAGCGATATTAAAGACAACGCGTCCATCCTTCAGAATGCTCGCCGTCCCGAAGTCGGCCTTGACGTCAGCCGGCGTTTGCCAGTTGGCCTTCAGCGCGTGGCCATGCCAAGTGAGGAGCGGCTCTTTGGCGTCGGCATATTCAGCGTGTTCGTAGAAAGCCCGAAGGGTGGGGAGGAACAGGACTCGCATGTATCAAGTCTAGTCCCAAATTGGGACTACGGCAAGAACAGTCCGCAATGCTGGTATCGGAACACGAGGTTTGACAGCAGTTGCCGAGATGGCTCTCACAGAATGGGAAACCCGAGGTAAACTCAGCACTTCAGCCATAGAGCGGCGGCTGATACCCACGCAATTGTACAGCGGCCAGCGGCCGGATCCTGACGCCGCACCGGTGCGACGAGATGATGGCCCCCAGTGCCGACAAGACCTCGCGCCCAATCCCGTGGTCACCGTCATCGACGCGCGGCGATACGTGATGCAGTGCGCTGAGGATGCAGGCATTCTCGGCCCGGTGCTCCGCCAGTCCGGCATACCGGACCTCCTCCATCACGCGCTCTTCATCCCGGAAGGCCGTTTCGGTCCCTGCCACCAGATCGGTCCAGCCGGCGGCGAAGGAGGCTTCGGGTTGTGCTGCCAGCGCATTGATCTGGCGGCACAATTGCGTGTGCGTGTGCCGAAGGACAGTATCGAGAGCGTGCGCTGCTTGGTCGGCAGTGAGGCTGTGCATGATGGCTCCTTGGCCGGGTGGAAGCACAATGAATGTCTATGGGTGCGAACAGTCGCCCGCAACCGGCGCGGCGCCACCGCTGCCGCCAGATCCCCCGTGCGCCTAGTGGCTTGTCAGCACCGGCACAACCGTACCTGCCAGCACCGTTTCGGTCACGCCGCCCAACACCAGCTCGCGGAAGCGCGAATGCCCGAAGTTGCCCATGACGATCAGGTCGTGCGCCCCCGTGGCTGCCAGCGCGAGCAGTGCATCGCCGATGCTGCCGGTCAGCGCCGGTGCCGGTGTCAGCACCTCGGCTTCGATGCCGTGACAAGCCAGGTAGCTTGCGAGCTGCGTGCCTGCCAGACCTTGATCGCCACCAAATTTCTGAGGATGAAAGCACACCGCCGTCACGCTGGCCGCGCGGCGCAGCAGGGGCAGGGCGGCGCGTACGGCCCGGCTTGCTTCCATGCTGCCATCCCAGGCGATCAGGGGCCGGGCGGGCATGCTGGTGACAGTGGTCGCAGACGGCACTACCATCACGGGACAGGGCGCGTGGATCAGGATATTGCGCGCCAGCGAATAGTCGTCGGCCAGGATCGCATCGGGATGCGTGACCTGGCCGATCAGCAGCAGATCACAAAAGCGCGCTTCCAGTGGCAAGGCACGGATCGCCGATTCATCGCTGAGCTTGCTTTTCAACGGCACGACGCCAGCGGCGCGCACGGCGTGTTCGAAGTCCGTCAGGTTGCGCTGCGCATTGTCGGTCAGGAAGTTGTAGTCGTCCGGCCCGATCGGCGCCACAGCGGCGGCAGCGCTGCAACGCACGATGAATTCGATCGCACCCGAGAGGGCGATGCCGGTCAGGCGCGCGTTCTCGGCCAGCGCGATGGCTGCTGCCAGCCGGTAGCGTGCCTGCGCCAGTTCCGGCTGGCAGGCGTGGACGAGAATCGATTGGTAGGACATGGATTTCCCCTCGGTTGCTTACGTGGCGAACATGGTCGGGCGGGCGAGCCGTCAGGGCGTGATCGCCACCTTCAGCACGCCGTCGCGCTGATTGGCAAACAGGTCGTACGCTTCTTCGATCTGCTCGAGCCGGAAGCGGTGGGTGATCAGCGGTTGCAGGTCGAGGCGGCCGGACGCGACGATGGCCATCAGGCGGCGCATGCGCTCCTTGCCGCCGGGGCACAGCGTGGTGACCAGCGACTGGTCGCCCAGTCCGGCCGCGAAGGCATCGACCGGCAGCGACAGCTTGCCGGAGTACACGCCCAGGCTCGACAGGGTGCCGCCCGGCTTGAGGGCGCGCAGGCAGTGTTCGAACGTCTGCTGGGTGCCGAGCGCCTCGATGGCAACGTCGACGCCCTGGCCGCCTGTCAACCGCATGATTTCCCCGACCGGCTCGGTGTCACGGTAATCGATGGCGTGATCGGCCCCCAGTTGCCGGGCCATCTTCAGGCGTTCCGGGACAGCGTCGACGACGATGATGCAACTGGCGCCGCGCAGGCGCGCGCCGGCGGTGGCGCACAGGCCGATGGGGCCCTGGGCGAAAATGGCGACCGTGTCGCCCAGGCGGATGCCGCCGTGTTCGGCGCCGCCGAAGCCGGTACTCATGATGTCAGGGCACATCAGTACCTGCTCATCGGTCAGGCCGTCGGGAATCGGCGCCAGGTTGGCCATCGCGAACGGCACCTTCAGGTACTCGGCCTGACAACCGTCGATCGTATTGCCGAAGCGCCAGCCGCCGATGGCGCGGCCACCGCACTGCGACTGGTGGCCGTCCAGGCAGGTATGGCACTGGCCGCAGGGCGTGATGGCGCCCACGATCACGCGCTGGCCGATGTGGTAGCCCGTCACGCCCGGGCCCAGTTCATAGATCGTGCCCACCGGCTCGTGCCCGATCGTCAGCCCGGCCTTGACGGGGTATTCGCCTTTCAGGATGTGCACGTCGGTGCCGCAGATCGTCGTCAGCGTGATCCTGATGACGGCCTCGCCGGGACCGGCGACCGGGACGGGTTTGCGGTCCAGGATGATGCGGCCGGGACCGGTGAAGACTGCTGCGTTCATCATGTTCATGAAAACCTCCGGTGTCGTCGTGCTTGCTGTCGCGATGGCGTGACTTTCACGAGGATGACTGGGAGGGACCACAACTTCCATGACGTGCATCAAAACCGCCAGCGTGCCCTGGCGGCATGGCCGGTCAGACCATCGGACTGCAGGGCGAGAAGCCGCTTGCCATCTCGGCAATCCGCGCCGGATCGTTCAGCACGATGGCGCGCTTGTCGACCGTGATCAGTCCCAGCTTGGTGAAGCGGGCCAGCAGGCGGCTGATGCTTTCGATGGTCAGGCCGAGATAGCTGCCGATGTCTTCACGCGACATGCGCAGCTGGAATTGCGCGGGAGAATAGCCGCGCATGGCGTACGCCGCCCCGATGTCGACCAGGAACGTGGCCATCCGCTGCTCGGCGCGCATATGACCAAGCAACTGCATCAGGTGCTGCTGCCGGTTGATTTCGCAGCTCATCAGCCGGTAGAAGCGGCGATGCAGACCGGGAATGTCTTCGAACAGGCGTTCGAGCGCCGCAAACGGCAGTTCACACACAATGCTGTCCTCGAGCGCGATCGCGTCGGACTGGTGGATGCCCGTGCCCACCGCTTCCAGCCCCATCAGTTCGCCGGCCATCGGGAAGCCGGTGATCTGGTCGCCTGCAGGCCCCCGCCGGCGGGTCTTGAAGAAGCCGCAGCGCAGCGCGTACAGGCTGCGCAGCGGCTGGCCGGTGCGATACAGCGTGTCGCCGCCCGCGATGCGGCGATGCTGGCCAACCAGCCGGTCGAAACGCATCTTGCTGCCCGCGTCGAGGCCCGTGGACAGGCACAGGCCACTCGTGTTGCAGTCGCCGCACCGGCCTTTCATGACCGACAGCAAGTCGGGCGGGGCCGGAACGGGGGGCACGCGTAACGGAGCATTCATGGTGGTAATACCTCATGGTGGTGACGCTTTCCGCCTGCCATGCCGGAAGCAGAAACATGGATGGTGCGCGCGCCGCCGCGCGCCGCGCGTTTGGCCGCGTACATCGCGGCGTCCGCATGGGCAATCAGTTGCGCTGGCGTGGTGCCATCCCTTGGATACAGGGCAACACCGATGCTGGCTGACAGGCAGATCGCCTTGCCATCGATAACGATTGGCGCACGGGCGGCAACGGCCACGCGGGCGAGCAATGCGGCCAGCAGCGCGTCGTCGTGCATGCCGGGCAGGGCGGCGACGAATTCGTCGCCGCCAAAGCGTGCCAGCGTGTCCGACCCGCGCAGGGCAGCGCGCAGGTTCTGGGCGATGCTGGCCAGCAGACGGTCGCCGGCCGGATGGCCCATGCTGTCATTGACCTGTTTGAAACCATCGAGATCGATAAACGCGAGCGCCACGCTGGACGCGGCGTCACGCGCACAGGCCAGCAGCTGTTCGAGCCGCTCGCTGAGCAGGACGCGGTTGGGCAGGCCGGTCAGTACATCGTAGTTGGCACGCTCTTCGAGGCGGCGGCGCTGCATGCTGGCGCTGGTCACATCGGCGAACATGGCAAGGTAATGGTGCGGCTTGCCATCGGCGTCCGGGACTGCAACGATCGTCAGGCGCTCGGCGAACAGGGTGCCATCCTTGCGCCGGTTCCAGGCTTCGCCCTGCCAGTAGCCCTGGCTGGTGATCGCTTGCCACATGCGCGCGTAGAATGCGTGGTCTTGCACTCCCGACTTGAGAATGCGCGGATTCTTGCCGCGGACTTCGTCTTCGGTGTACCCGGTGATGGCGCAGAATGCGCGGTTGACTGCCAGGATTTCACCATCCAGGGCCGTGATCATGATGGCATCGCGGCTGTGATGAAACACGGATGCCGCCAGCTCCCCTGCAGTACTGGCGCAGGCTGCTTGCGTGGGGGGCGTGGGCATCATCGCGTTCTGACGTGAGGGAGTAGATGTATTTACAATAACGCCGCTGGCGTGCGGCGTCGAGGTCAAGCTGCCGGCCAGGTCATACCTTTTCTCGATTCTTGATTTGCATCAAAAAGATACTGACTAGCTATTGACGCAGATCCTTACGCGTAGCGAGCTGGTCAGTGTCCATGCCGCGTAACAGCAGCGCCGGCAGCAGCGCGCCAGCCAGGCCGATAATGCCCGCGCCAGCGACCAGCACTGGCGCCAGCACCGCAAACTGGAACACGGCCGCCAGCCACGGCACGTACAGCGCCAGGGCCAGCAAGCCCAGGGCCGCGGCCACGACCAGCCAGAGAATCCGGTTGGGCTGGCGCAGCGAACCGAACAGGCTGGCGCCGGCTGCGCGGTTCACCAAAATCAGCGACAGGTTGGCAAACACCAGCGTGGTGAAGCCGAAGGCGCGCGCCTGCGCCGGCGCCAGTGCGCCCAGCGCCCAGCCATACGCCAGGGCCACGGCCAGCAGCGGGCCGAGGCCCATCGCCAGCGTGCGGACGAGGGCGCCGGGCGAAAACAGCGGCGCCTGCGCAGCGCGCGGCGGGCGCTGCATCGCACCGGGCGCCGCCGGCTCGTTCTCGAACACCAGCGTGCAGGCAGGATCGATGATCAGCTCCATGAACACGATGTGCATCGGATACAGCAGCGGTGGCCAGCCGGCGAGGATCGGCAGGATGGCCATGCCGGCGATCGGCGCATGCATCGAAATGACGTAGCGGATCGACTTGCGCAGGTTGTCGTGGATCCGGCGGCCGGCGCCGATGGCGTCGACGATCGACGCGAAGCGGTCGTCCAGCAGCACCAGCGCCGCCGCCTCGCGCGCCACGTCGGTGCCGCGCCCGCCCATCGCGATCCCCACGTGGGCGGCCTTGAGCGCCGGTGCATCGTTGACGCCATCACCCGTCATGGCGACCGTGGCGCCGCTGCGTGCGAACGCCTGGACCAGGCGCAGTTTCTGGGTCGGGGCGATGCGGGCGCAGATGGTGAGCGCAGCGATGCGCGCGTCCAGCGCCGCGTCGTCGAGCGCATCGAGCGCGGCGCCGGTGAGCACCGGCGTGTCGGCCAGCCCCGCCTGTCGTGCGATGGCGCGCGCCGTGTCCGGATGGTCCCCCGTGATCATCACCACCCGGATGCCGGCCGCGGCGCAGCGGGCGACGCAAGCGGGAATCTCGGGCCGGAGCGGGTCGGCCAGGGCCAGCAGGCCCGCCGGCGTGAACGCGATGGCGGCAGGCGTGGCCGGCCAGCGGGTGCCGGGCAGGGTGGCGTGCGCCACAGCCAGCATGCGCAGGCTGTCCTGCGCCATGGCCGATGCTGCAGCCAGCAGCCCGGCGCTGGCTCCGGCTTCGGCAGCAACGTTGCACCATCCCAGCACGGTTTCCGGCGCGCCCTTGGCGGCAGCGATCAGGACGCCGTCGGGCCGCCGCCACACCTGCACCAGTGCCCGCTGCTGCGCGCTCACGCCGTATTCGTGCACCAGCGCCCAGTCCGGATGGTGCTGCGCCGGCGCCAGGTGCGCCGCGCCAAGCCGCTGCACGGCCCGGTCGATCGGGTCCGGTCCCGTCGCGGTGCTGGCCAGCACCGCGGTTTCAATCAGCGGCGCCAGCGCGGCCGGCACGGGTTGCGTCGTCACCGGATGGCGCGCGCCGTGCGTGTACAGCGCCACGACGTCCATCCGATTGGCCGTCAGCGTGCCGGTCTTGTCGACGCACAGGACCGAAATTGCGCCCAGCGTTTCGATCGCCGGCAGCCGCCGCACCAGAACCTGCTGTCGTGACAGGCGCCAGGCGCCGATCGCGGGAAACACGGTCATCACGATCGCGAGTTCCTCCGGCAGCATCGACATGGCCAATGCGATGCCGGCCAGGACGGCTTGCAGCCAGTCGCCGCGGATCAGACCGTACGCCAGCACCAGGGCGACGCTGAAGGCCATGCCCAGCACGGCAAACGCGCGCGCCAGCGCGGCGCTCTGGCGCTGCAGCGGAGACGGCGCGGGGCGCAGCGACTGCAGGGACGCGGCAATCCGGCCCAGTTCGCTGCGCGCGCCGGTGGCCGTTACGCGGGCGATCGCGTGACCCTGCAGCACCAGGGAACCGGCAAACAGCATCGCCGTCGCGGCTTTGTCGACCGGCATCGATTCGCCCGTCAGCAGCGACTCGTCGGCCTGCAGTCCGGCACTGCTGAGTAAGTGTGCATCGGCCGGCACGCGGTCGCCTTCGTGGACGGCGACGACATCACCGGCCACGATGCCGGCGCTGTCGATGACGTGCCAGCAGCCGTCGCGCAGGACGTGCGCACGCGGACTGGCCAGGTCGCGCAACGCGGCCAGGGCACGCTCGGTCTTGCCTTCCTGATACAGGGCCAGGCCGAGGCTGACGGCGACCATCAGGCACAGCAGCAGGCCCTCATCGAGCTGCCCCAGCGCCAGGTACAGCAGGGCTGCGCCTACCAGCAGCAGGAACATCGGCTCGCGGGCGCTGTCGCCAAGGATGCGGCGCCAGGTGCGGCGTTCGGTTTCGGCCAGCGTGTTCGGCCCGTCCATGGTGATACGGTGCGTGACCTCGGCTGCGCTCAAGCCATCGGCGATCGGGTCAGTGGCCATCAGTGCGCCATCAGCACTGGCACGGTCATCCGGTCGAGGAGGGTTTCCGTGACGCCACCCAACACCATTTCACGCAGGCGCGTGTGCCCGTAGGCTCCCATCACGATCAGGTCGGCGTCCAGGCAATCCGCGCAGGCCAGCAAGGCGGCGCCGTCATCGATCGCCGACGGCTCGACGTGCACCTCGCAACGCACGCCCTGGCGTGCCAGATACAGCGCGAGATCGGCGCCCGGTTCGCGCCCGTCCGGATCAGGCGGCTGGAACAGGACGATTGCCACCAGGCCGGCGTCGCGCAGCAGGGGCAGGGCGCCGGCGACAGCGCGCGTGGCCTGCACGCTGCCGTCCCAAGCCAGCATGATGCGTCCGCCGATCGTCTCGTGCCGGCGTGCATGAGGCAGCACCAGCACCGGCCGCGCGCTGCCCTGGATCACCTGTGCCGGCACTGGGCCGGCCAGGTGCGCCGCCGCCGGATCGTCGAGGTCGGTCTGGCTGACGATGACCAGGTCGGCATAGCGGCCTTGCAGCGCCAGTCCGCCGGCAGGTTCGTCGTCGGCATAGCGCCGCTCGTGACTGGCCACGCCCGCAGCAGCGGCGATGGCGTCGAAGCGCGCCAGTGCGCTGTCGTGATCACCCCGGCGTGCATGCTGCTGCGTCAGGATCATGGTCATGCCGGCCTCGGCATAGCGCGAAATGCCGGAGAAGGCACTGCCGATGAGGTGCGCGCCGCAGCGCGCGGCCAGTTGCGCCGCGTACCGCATGCGCCCCTCGGCATGCAGCGAATGGTCGACGTGGACGACGATGGTCTTGTAGCACATGCTGTACCTCCGGATGGCCATGACTGGCCAGCGTACGGCGCGGCGCTATGGTGCGTCCAGCGCTACTTTTGCGCCTGGCCCGACCCGTTTGAAAGAATTTGACTTGCATCAAACTTGCCGGGCGTGCCAGGGCGGCATGCGTGCCACGCTTCGCGTTCCCGCGATTTTTGATGCATGTCATATCGGTGATTGCGCCGGTCCGCATACGATCAACCCGATGCCCGACGATCGGTCGACGGCAGGCGCCGATACCCTCTTTCCGGAGAATGACCATGGCCCGTTCCATGACCCGTTTCGACCCCGTCGCCCGACCCCGGATCCCGTGCTCATGACGACGTTGCCGGCCCGTGAAGCGCCCGGGCACAAGCCGATGTTCCGGCGCATCCTGTTGCCGGTCGACGGTTCGCTGTCGATGACGCCGCTGGTGGCCACTTGCCTGGCATTTGCCGCCGGCATTGACGCGGCTGTGGTGGCCGTGCACGTCATTTCGCTCCCCGACAGCGCTGATACCGTGTCCGCGCTGGCCACGCAGGCGCACGCAGAACGCATCCTGCAGCAGGTGGCGGACACGGCGCGCACGCTGGGCGTGCCGTGCGAATGCAAGGTCCTGAGCGGCGCCGAACCTTGGCAGGCAATCGTGCGCGCTGCGCTCGATTATCACGCCGACCTTATCTGCATGAGCTCGCACGGCCGGCACGGCGCCAGCGAGCATATCCTTGCAAGCCAGACGGCGCGGGTGACCGAGCACGCGCCTCTGCCGGTCCTGCTGTTTCGCTGAGAGGGTGTCGTGCATCCGGACACTGCAATGCCTCGCATCCCCGCAACACCTGCCTGCGCCGTCGCCGCTGGCGCTGAACCGCGTGACCTTGTCGCCGGCATCCCCGACCTGGCCCCGGTGCGCGATCTCGACCGTGCATTGCACGCCCAGATCGCCTGGTGGACGCAGGGCCTGTCCCCGGCCTCGCTGACTGCGGCCGCCACGGACTGGCTGGTGCACCTGGCCGGCTCTCCCGACAAGCAGCGCGAACTGGTCAGCAAGGCGCAGCGCAAGATGCTGCGCCTGGCCGTGAGCGCTGCGACCCATGCCGGTCAGGCAGGTGATCCCTGCATCGTTCCCTTGCCGCAAGACCGCCGCTTCGCTGCGCCCGAGTGGCAGACATGGCCGTTCAACCTGATCTACCAGGCTTTTTTGCTCGAGCAACAGTGGTGGTACAACGCCACGACCGGCGTGCCCGGGGTCACGCGGCATCATGAGCAAGTGTGGACCTTTGCCGTGCGCCAGGTGCTGGACATGTTTTCGCCATCCAATTTCCTGATGACGAATCCGGCCGTGCTCAGGGAGACCTGGCGCTCTGGCGGCATGAATCTGGTCAAGGGTCTGCACAATGCCATCGAGGACGCCAGCGGCGCTGCCGCCACGGCGCCATCGGGGTACGAACCTGGCCGGGGCGTGGCCGTGACACCGGGCAAGGTGGTGTACCGCAACCGCCTCATCGAGCTGCTGCAATACCAGCCGACCACCACGACCGTTTGCGCCGAGCCGGTCCTGATGGTGCCGCCATGGATCATGAAGTACTACATTCTCGACCTGTCGCCGGCCAATTCCCTGGTGCGCTACCTGGTCGACCGGGGCCACACCGTCTTCATGATTTCATGGAAAAATCCGGACGCGGCCGATCGCGATCTCGGGATGGACGATTACCTGGCGCTGGGCGTGATGGCGGCCATCGACCAGGTCACCGCGCAGCGCCCCGGGTACGCGATCCAGGCGCTCGGCTACTGTCTGGGCGGCACGCTGCTGGCCATTGCCGCAGCCGCCATGGCGCGCGACGGCGACCAGCGCCTGGCCAGCCTGACGCTGCTGGCCGCGCAGGTCGACTTCAGCGAGCCAGGCGAACTGGGCCTGTTCATCGACGAGAGCCAGCTGAACTTTCTCGACAACGTCATGGCCGGCAAGGGCTATCTCGACGGCACGCAGATGGAAGGCGCCTTCGCGCTGCTCAATTCGAAGGACATGGTCTGGTCGCGCATGGTGCAGAACTACCTGATGGGAAAGGGCCGGCGCGTCACCAGCGACCTGGCGGCCTGGAACGCAGATGCCACCCGGATGCCGTACCGCCAGCAAAGCGAATACCTGCGCAGCCTGTATCTCGACAACGATCTGGCGCAGGGCCGCTACCGTGTGGGCGGCAGCCCCGTGGCGCTCTCTGACCTGCACTTGCCCATGTTCGTGCTGGGCACGCAGCGCGACACCGTCGCGCCCTGGCTGTCCGTGTACAAGCTGCACCTGCTGGCCGACGCCGAGCTGACGTTCTGCCTGACCAGCGGCGGGCACAACGCCGGTGTCGTCAATCCACCGCTGACGAACGGTGCGCACAGCTACCAGATCGCCACACGCGTCCACGACGGCCGTTATCTGGATCCGGAGACCTGGTGCGCCGTCACGCGGTCGCAACCGGGGTCGTGGTGGCCGGCCTGGGAACACTGGCTGCGCCGTCATGCAAGCGCGCAGATTGCCGCCAAGGCGGTTGCTGCGCCCGACGCAGACGATGCGCCGGGCCGGTACGTGCTGGTGCGGTAGGGCGCAGCAGGTTTATTTCACTGAGGGCCACGGTGACGGCAATGTTTGACGTGCATCATTGAAATTGCGTCCCCATCTCTGCACACTGCATCCCGTGACTGCCATACGACATGGCGCTCATCCATCAACCAGGGAGCCCCCATGAATACCAAGCAAATGCGCCGCATGAACACGATCTTCTATGCGTTGCTGGCGCAGGCCGCCGCCGTCCACGGTGCTGCAGTGAAGACGCCGGTGGCCACTACCTCGTCATCCGGCAAGCAGGAAACCGACGCTGGAAAACAAGTAAAGAACACAGTCGCCGTGGTGTAACGGTGGTCAGGTGGAACGGGATGGCGCAGGGGAACGCCGTGGCCGCGCCACGGCGGCGCGTTCATTCCAGCTGCAACGCAGCGATGAGCGCATCATCGCGCCCGTAGATATCGGGTGCGAACAATGCCCGGCCCTCGCGATCGACCAGCGCGGTCGCATAAAACAGCACGACCGGCACCGGCGCAGGCAGGGTGACGGTCCGGTTCTTTCCGCCGCTCATGGCAGCGGCCACCTGTTGAGCGCTCCACTGCTGCGGATCGGCCAGCACGAACTGCGCGAGCTCGGCCGGTTGTTCGACGCGGATGCAGCCATGGCTCAGGTCCCGGTGCGTGCGCTTGAACAGCTCCCGGGCCGACGTGGAGTGCAGGTAGATATTCATCGGGTTGGGCAGCGCGAACTTGACGTCGCCCAGCACATTGCGTGGGCCAGGCCGCTGCCTGACCCTGGCGCTGCCGGCCCGCAGTTGGCTCAGCGCAGCGCCGGCGCCGGCCTGCAGTACGCGCCCGTCCGGCCCCACCAGCTCCATGTCATTCTGCTGCAGATAGGCAGGATTGCGCGTTAGCTTCGGTACGATTTCATTCTTCTGGATACTGGCAGGCACATTCCAGTAGGGCGCAAATTCCAGGTAGCGCATGGCGCCGATAAACAGGGGTGTGGGCGTGCGGCCGCGCGCGCCGACGATCACGCGCATTTCCAGCGCGGGGTTTGCGAAGTTGTCCCGCGCATCGAACGCCCACAAGCGGTAGGTGGGCACGTTCACGGCGACCACGCGCCCGTGCGCCGGGGGCGGCGGCAACCAGCGCAGGCGTTCGAGCGTCAGCGCCAGCTGGGCGATGCGATGCGTGAGCGGCACCGACAACGCCGTGACCGTTGCGGCGCCCAGCACGCCGTCGTCGTCCAGCCCGTGACGGGACTGGAAACGCCGCACGGCGCCCGCGAGTTCTGGCGTGTAGATCCCGTCGCTGACCGGGCTCGACCCGGCGTCCAGGTCACCCAGCAAGCGCAGTCTTTCCGCGAGAGCGGACGCACCCGCATAGGGTTCGCCTGCGTGGATGCCGCCCCGCGCGACAGGTGGCAGCGCGGGCCACGCCGGTGCCATCTTCGACAAGGCCCGGTACTGCGCCAGTGTTGCCTTGACCCTGCCATACAACGGAATGGCCGGCACGGCGCCATCGATGGCCTGCGCCAGCCCTTGCGCATCGTGCACCGTGGCCAGGCGCTGGCGCGGGTCGAAGCCGGTGTCGGGCGCCGCCGCTACCCGGCTGGCCCAGGCAGCGCGGCCACTGTGCAGATCGCACAGGTACTGCACCATGGCGCCGTTCAGGTCATGCATGAAGGCCGCCGATTGGCCGTCCGGCCCGGCCAGCCGCTGCGTAAGTTGCTCCACCTGGTAGCGCCGTCCATCGAGGCCGTGTTCGGGCGCCGCGCGCAGCAGTTGCAGTGCGTGGGTTGCCATCCCATGCGCGCCGGACAGCCAGGGCACGGCGGACGAGGGGAGATGGTCGGCTTGTACAGCCTCCGGCGCGCACGGGAGCGCGTCGCTGGCGAGCGCGCCGGAGCCAGTGGCAGCCTGGAGAAGAAACAGCAGGACGAGGTGCCCGGCGCCGCCGTGCGCTTTGGCGGGCCAGGTCAGGCGGGGAAATAGCATGGGGTGTGGTGCATGTGCTGTGATGAAGCGTTGATGTGACAGGCATCAAAATTACGCCTTGCAGCACTGGGCGGTCGTTGATCTGCATCAATTCAATCGGACGCCCGTCCCGATGACCAAGCCACGATCAGAAGTAGTAACGCAGCGACGCCCCGGCTGTCGCCTGCGGCACGGTCGTCACCAGCAAGCCACCGGCCGTGCCGTACGCGATGTCGCTGGCGAACGCATGCGGCTGCAGCGTCGCGAACAGCGCGCCCTGGAACTTGCCCAGATCGTAGGTCGCCTTCATGTCATAGCGCACATAGGTCGGCATGTCGCGCTCGTACAGCGGCGTGCCCATGTAATAGGGATTGCCGGCCGTGACGTACACGTCGCCACTCAGCGACAGCCGGCCCGGGCCCATCGCCGTGCGGTACTGGACGCCGGCTTTCCACGTGTGTTCCGGTACCGAAAGGCGCGGGCCGGCGCCGGGCGCCGGATTGTCCAGCTGCGCACGCAGGATACGGCCGTAGCTCAGGTACGTGTTCAGCGCGCTGCTGAACTGGTAGTGCAGGTCAAATTCGAGACCGCGGCGCGTGGTCTGGCCGGATGCCACGAACACGTCCGGCGCCGTGTTGATGATCTCGTCGTCGTTCTCGATGGCATAGAACGCGCCCGACACGCTCAGGCCGTCCAGCGGCGCCGCCTTGAAGCCGATGTCATGCGAGCGCACCCGGCTCGGATCGATACCCGGATTGCTGCGACCGCCCGGTGCGCCCAGCGGGCCCAGGCTGCCGCTGGTGCTGATCTGCTCGGCGGCAGGGGAACGGAAGCCTTGGGCGACGTTCGCGTACAGCTCGACGGCAGGCAGGACGTTCCAGATCGCGCCGTATTTCGGCGTCACCACCGAGGCTTCGTAGCCGGTCGATGCGGCGGGCAGCTTGCGGTTGACGAGGTCGTAGTCGAAACGGTCATAGCGCGCGCCGCCGTGCAGCTTGAGCGTGGGCAGGATGCGGTACTGGCCCTGGAGGAACGCGCCGTAGGTCAGCAGGTCGAGGTTCTGGTTGTTGACGTAGCTGGCGGTCGGCTGGCGGTTGCGGTATTGCTGGCGGAACGCGTCGCCCTTGTCCCGGCGCGCCTCAAGGCCGACCGTCAGCATGCCGGCATCGCCGAAGGCCCAGGTCGTGCCGCCGCGCGCGCCGAAGATGTCACGCTCGTCGTAGCCGTAGGTGTGCAGTGTGGTGCTGGTCTGGATCGCGCGGCTGCGCGCAAAATCCTCGGCATAGGCCGTGGCGAACCAGCCGGCCTCACCCGTTGCCGGACTGCGGTTGAACACGAGCGTCTTGCGGTGCGCGTCGCCAAAGCCCGGCAGGTTGAACATGGTGTCGTGCGGATCGACCAAGCCCGCTTCCATGGCCGGCAGCGACAGGTAGCCGGCGCCGGCATAGTCCGACTTGTAATAGGTGGCGCGCAGGCTGTAGACGCCGTCGCCGATATGGGTCGAGAGCTTCCAGAACAGATTGTTGCGGTCGAGGCTGGCGCCGTGGCGGAAACCGTCGAGGCTGTAGCGGTCGGCCACCAGCAGCGATCGGACGCAGCCGAACTCATTCGACAGCACGAGCGAGCCGCGCCGCCCGCCGTAGCTTTCCACCGTCACCGTCGCGCTCGACGGCGTGGCCGCGCCGCCTTCGCGGGTGCGGATCGCCACCGCGCCGGCGCGGTTCTGGTCACCGAACATAGCGGACACCGGGCCCTTGATCACGTCGAAGGTATCGATCATGTCACCGGTCATCCATTCGAGGAAGGCCGGGCCGTGGCCCGCGCCGCCCTGGCTGGATGGAATGTTCTGCGGCACGCCATCGATATAAATAGCAGTGTCGGCGCCGTGCGTGCCCTGGGTGGCGAAGCCGCGCATCCGGAATCCGTTGCCGGTGTCGCCCTGGTCGATATTGTTGGCGACCACGCCCGGCACGCGCCGGAACACGTTCGAGATGTCGCGCCCGATGTCGAGCGTGGCCAGGTCTTCGGCCGTCACGGTGGTCACGCTGCCCGGCAGCGCCCTGGCGCCCAGGCCTGGGGCCAGCCGCTCCTCGTCGCCGCGTTGGCCCCGGACTTCGACGACCTGCGCCGAGGGTGCGGCCAGACGCGCGAGGTCAGGCGTCTCATCAGCCGCGACGGCGGCACCGCCAGACAGGCACATAAGCATGACGGCGTGGGAAATCGCAGACGGGCGGGTGGAACGGGTGGCGGATTGCAAGATCGATACTCCAGAGAGGACGGCAGGGTGAGAGGGAAAATTGTCAGGCCGGATGTCTGCGGCATGCCCGATTGGCGTGCAGGTTGACGGAAGGCCACACGATACGATTCTTAATGATAATGATATCTCATTACTGGGAGTGCGAACCATGTTTATTGATTGGCAGCATTAGCGCTTGACAATCGCAGAGCTCCACTGAGCCAACAGCCTCATGCTGGTATCAGATTTTTCTATTTCAGCTTGACGTGTATTGCTCTCTATGATGGTCAAACCGCGCCAATGCACCGATATGAAGATTCCAGGAGACCACATGGCTGACCACCATCACCCGAGCCAGCAGCTCGCCAGCTTCGCCGCCACGCTGCGCTACGAGCAGATTCCCGACGCCGTGCGCATGCGCACTGAAGACCTGTTCCTCGACTGGATCGGTTCCGCGCTGGCCGGCCGCACGGCGCGCGCCGTGCAAACGATCGATCGCTATGCGCAGACGATGGGGCCGGGCAGCGGCGCCTGCGAGGTGCTGATCTCGCGCCGCACCACCACGCCGATGTTCGCGGCGATGGTCAACGCCGCTGCCTCGCACGTCGCCGAACAGGATGACGTGCACAACGGCTCGGTCTTCCATCCGGGCGCGGTCGTGTTTCCGGCAGCCCTGGCGGTCGCCCAGTCGATCGGCGCCAGCGGGCGCGACCTGCTGACGGCGGTCGTGGCCGGCTATGAAGTGGGGATCCGCGTCGGCGAGTTTCTCGGTCGTTCGCACTACCGCATCTTCCACACGACGGGCACCGCAGGCACGCTGGCCGCCGCGACGGCAGCGGGGCACTTGCTCAAGCTCACTCCCGACCAGATGCTGCATGCGTTCGGTTCGGCCGGCACGCAGGCGGCGGGCCTGTGGGAATTCCTGCGCGATGCCGCCGACTCGAAGCAGTTGCACACGGCCGCCGCGGCCGCGAATGGCCTGACATCGGCCTACCTGGCGCAGGACGGCTTTACCGGTGCGCGCCGCATCCTTGAGGGCGCGCAGGGCATGGCGGCGGGCATGTCGAGCGACGCTGATCCGGCCAGATTGACCGACCGCCTGGGCGAGCGCTGGGCGCTGGCCGAGACGTCCTTCAAGTTTCACGCGTCGTGCCGGCACACGCATCCGGCTGCCGACGCCTTGCAGCAGGTGATGCGAACCCACGGCCTGCAACCCGGGCAGATCACGCGCGTCGTCGCGCACGTGCATCAGGGCGCAATCGACGTGCTGGGTGCGGTCGTCGATCCGCACACGGTGCACCAGGCCAAATTCTCGATGGGGACCGTGCTGGCGCTGATCGCGCATTACGATGTGGCCGGCCTGAGCCAGTTCGAGGACCATTTCAATGCCGCGCCGATCGCGGCGTTTCGTGGCAAGGTGGGCATGGAATTCGACGACGAAGTCGACACCGCCTATCCGGCGCGCTGGATCGGCAAGGTCACGGTCGAGACGACCGATGGGCGGCGCCTCACTGGCCGGGTCGACGAACCGAAGGGCGACCCCGGCAACACGCTGTCGCGCCCTGAACTCGAACAGAAAGCGCTGCGCCTGGCGCTGTTCGGCAAGGCCGCAAGCGAGGCCGAGATGCATGTGCTGGCCGGGCGCATCTGGAACCTGGCGGACGCGCCCACAGTGGGAAACCTGCTGGCCTGAGAAGACCTGATACAGTCGTGGCACTTTTGTCTCCCGCTGTATCAGCTTTTTCGATGGCATTGAACAATATCCTCAGAAGGCTGGACCTCACCAGCCTGCAGCTTTTCCTGGCCATCCACGAAGAAGGATCACTCACCCGCGCCGCCGAGCGCGAAGCCATTGCCGTCTCGGCTGCCAGCAAGCGGCTGGCCGACATGGAGGGGGCGCTGGGCGTGGCGCTGATGGTGCGCACCGCGCGCGGCATGACCCTGACCCCGGCCGGCGAATCGCTGCTGACGCACGCGCGCCGCATCCTGCTCAGCGTCGACAAGATCGGCCAGGAACTGGCCGAGCACGCCCAGGGCCTGCGCGGCTACGTGCGCATGGTGGCAAACCTGTCGGCCATCGTGGAATTCCTGCCGGAAGACTTGCGCGCCTTCCTGAATCTGCACGAGCAGATCCGGCTCGACCTCGAGGAACGCCCCAGCGGCGATGTCGTCAAGGGCGTTGAAGACGGCTTTGCCGAGATCGGCATCTGCTCGGGCGACACCGATACCCGCGACCTGCACAGCCAGTTGTACCGGCGCGATCGCGTCGTGCTCGTCATGCGCCACGACCACGCGCTGGCCGGGCGTGACCGCGTGCCGTTCGCGGACACGCTCGACTTCGATCACGTGGGCCTGCACGCAGACAGCTCGATCAACAAGCGCACGCACCTGGCCTCGCGCGCCTCCGGCCGGCCATTGAAAACCCGCATCCACGTGCCTGGCTTCGACGCCGTGTGCCGCATGGCGCAGGTAGGCATGGGCCTGGGCGTGATCCCCTACGAAGTGTTTACCGCCATCGGCCAGCCGCTGGGCCTGGTGGCCGTCGAGATCGACGAGCCGTGGGCCGAGCGCGAGCTGCGCATCGTCGTGCGGGAAGAAAAAGGCCTGTCACCGGTGACGCGGGCGCTGCTGGCGCATCTCGGGGCCGCCGAAGAGCGTTCGCGGTTGACGAAGGCTCGTTGAAAAGAAACGGTTGGACGGGCAGGGCCCGTTGTCTCTATGCTGGGTCGACAGGTCACAACAACCGACGAGATCCAGCATGAACCTCAACAACAGCATTCCCGACGGCGCCCTGCGTGGCGTGCGCGTCATCGAAATGGGCCAACTGATTGCGGGCCCGTTCGCTGGCAAAACATTGGGCGAATTCGGCGCCGATGTCATCAAGATCGAGGCACCCGGCAGCGGCGATCCGCTGCGCAACTGGCGCATGATCAAGGAAGGTACGTCCGTCTGGTGGCAGGTGCAGTCGCGGAACAAGCGCTCCATTGCCCTCGACCTGCGCAGCGCCGAGGGCCAGGACATTGCCCGCAAACTGATTGCCGAAGCCGATGTGCTGATCGAGAACTTCCGCCCCGGCACCCTGGAAGGCTGGGGTATGGGCTGGGAGGCGCTGTCGGCCATCAATCCGGGCCTGGTCATGCTGCGCATCTCGGGCTATGGCCAGACCGGGCCGTACCGCGATCTGCCGGGCTTCGGCGCCATCGGCGAAGCGATGGGCGGCTTGCGCCACCTGACGGGCGAGCCGGACCGCGTGCCGGTGCGCTGCGGCGTGTCGATCGGCGATACGCTGGCGGCTCTCCATGGCACGATTGGCGTACTGACCGCGCTGTACCACCGCAAGGTCAATGGCGGCATGGGCCAGGTGATCGACGTCGCCCTGCACGAAGCGGTGTTCAATGTCATGGAAAGCCTGCTGCCCGAATACAGCGCCTTTGGCGCCGTGCGCGAAGCCGCCGGCAGCGCGCTGCCCGGCATCGCGCCGTCGAACGCCTACCGCTGCAACGATGGCTACGTGCTCATCGCCGGCAACGGCGACAGCATCTTCAAGCGCCTGATGACCGTGATCGGGCGCGACGACCTGGCGCACGATCCGGCGCTGGCCGACAACGCTGGCCGCGTCGTGCGCGTGGCCGAGATCGACGCCGCCATCAGCGTCTGGACGGCAACGCGCCCGATCACCGAGGTCCTCGACCTGCTGGGCGGCGCCCGCGTCCCGGCCGGCAAAGTCTATACGGCAAAAGACATCGCGGAGGATCCCCATTACCGGGCGCGCGACATGATCCTGGCCCAGTCCACGCGCGACGGTTACGACCTCGAGGTGCCGGGCGTCGTTCCCAAGTTGCTGGGCACCCCGGGCAGCGTCCGCACTTCCGCCCCTGGTCTTGGCGACGATACCGATGGCGTGCTGCGCGAACTGGGATTGAGCGAGCCGGACATCGCCGCCTTGCGCGACAAGGGAGTGGTCGCATGAACCGGTGGAACGGCGCTGGCCGCCGCATCCACATGCAGGAAGTCGGCACGCGCGACGGCTTGCAGGCCGAGTTGGTGTTCGTGCCGACCGCCGACAAGATCGCCCTGGTCAACAGCCTGTCGCAGGCTGGTATGGCCAAGATCGAAGTGACCGCCTTTGTTTCGCCCAAGGCGATTCCGGCGCTGGCCGATGCCCAGCAGGTGATGCTCGGCATCGAGCGGGTGCCGGGCGTGATCTACAGCGCGCTGGTGCCGAACGTGCGTGGCGCCGAGCGCGCGATCGAGAGCCGCACCGACGAACTGAACCTGGTGATGTCGGCCAGCGAAACGCACAACCTGGCCAATCTGCGCATGACGCAGGCGCAATCGTTCCAGGGCTTGTGCGAAGTGGCCGCCCTGGCGCGACAGGCGGCGCTGACCGTGAATATCTCGTTGTCGTGTTCGTTCGGCTGCCCGATGGAAGGCGACGTGCCCGAAGACACGGTGCTGGCCTGGTGCGCGCGCTTCATCGACGAGGCGGGCGCCGGCGGGATCACCCTGTGCGACACGACCGGCATGGCGTATCCGAGCCAGGTCGCGTCGCTGACGGCGCGTTTTCGCGCAGCCTGGCCGAATACTGAACTGAGCCTGCACTTTCACAATACCCGCGGCATGGGGCTGGCCAACGTGCTGGCCGGGATTGATGCGGGCGCCGACCGCTTCGACGCGTCGCTTGGCGGCATTGGTGGCTGCCCCTATGCACCCGGCGCCTCGGGCAATGTCTGCACTGAAGAGGTGGTGCATGCGCTGCAGTTGATGGGCTACGACACGGGTGTCGATCTGGGGCGCTTGCTGGACGCATCGTCACGGCTGCCGGCGCTGATCGGGCACGAGACGCCGAGCCAGATCGTCAAGGCGGGCCGGCGGCTTGACCTGCACCGGCCACCCGGGGATTTTGCAGCGATCAGGGAGCGCGCGGAAGCTCGCCCGGCTTGAGTCCGGGCCATCGCCGGAATGCAAACAACTATTTTAATAATTCAGGAGACACCATGAAATCGATCCACTCGCTGCGCATGCGCGCCAGTATGCTCGCCGTCGGCGCAGCACTTGTCAGCATCGGCGCGCACGCGCAGGACAACTATCCCGCGCGCGCCATCACGCTGATGGTCTCGGCCGCACCGGGCGGCACCACCGACCTGGCCGCGCGCATGATTTCCGATCCGCTGTCCAAGGCTCTGGGCAAACCGGTCGTCGTCGAGAACCGGCCGGGCGGGGCAGGCGCGATCGCTGCCTCGGCCGTCAAGCGGGCCAAGCCGGACGGCTACACCTTGCTGGTGCAGTACTCGGGCTTTCACGTCATCACGCCGCACGTGGTCAAGGCCGGGTTTGATCCGATCAAGGACTTCACCCCCGTTGCAAACCTGATCGTGGCGCCGCAAGTGTTTGTCGTGCGGCCCGATCTGCCGATCAAGACGCTGCCCGAGCTGGTCAGCTACGCCAAGGCACACCCCGGCAAACTCAATTACGCGTCGTCCGGCAATGGCTCGCTGCAGCACGTGACGGGTGAAATGCTGAACCAGATGAGCGGCACCAATATCGCCCACGTGCCGTACAAAGGCACGGGCCCGGCGATTACCGATCTGCTCGGTGGCAACGTCGAGATGACCTTCACGACGGCGCCGCCGTTGCTGGCCCACATCCGGTCCGGCAAGCTGCGCGCGATTGCCGTCACCGGCAATGTCGCGCTGCCGAGCCTGCCCAACGTGCCGACGACCGCGACGATCAAAGGGTACGAGAAGCTGGACGTGAGTTCATGGTTTGCCGTGTACGCGCCCGCCAACACGCCCAAGCCGATCGTGGACAAGCTGACTGGCGAGATCAAGAAAATCATGGCGACCGACGCATTCAAGCGCAAGGCGCAGGAGCAGGGTGCGTATGCGGTCTACATGACGCCGCAGGAACTGGCAGCGCATACCAGTAAGGAATATCAGACGTGGGGCAAATTTGTGAAGGATGCGAAGATCACGGGGGAGTGAGTGGGCGTGTCGTCGCTTCTCCCAGATTTTTCTGCCAAGCCGACGCGTGGCCGCCAGGATGGCGTTGCGGGCGATGGCACCACGGCGCTGGTCCCTCCATGGATGGACGTTCTCTTCGAGCAGGGAGAATCGCCTTCGCCCCATGTAGCGCAGTCGCGCCGTGACCGCCTTTCAAGCCCTCGATCGTCAAGCTGGACTGGATCGTTGCCTCGCTGTACTTCAGGTTGCGGCCCGCTTTCCCCATGCGCTGCCGTGCCAGCGCATGCTCTTGTCCAACCAGACAAGCAGGGACCCCGCGCCCATATGCGACGAGGAAAACGATTGTAAGAACTGAAAATTTACAACTTGCCTTGCGACAATTGGCGAGTAATCGTCAGAAGTTTTCCGTTAGGATATATCGATGTCATTACTTATCCACTTCGGACTGGGGACTTTTCACCATGAAGGAAAAAAATATTTTTTTAACGGCTGGAATGATTGTTGCAGTGATTCTTTCGAGCATGGCGCTGCATGTCTTTGCAGAACCCAATGATATTGCCGTGGCGCGAACTCTGTTCCAGCAGCGTTGCAATACAGCCGGAGAGAAAATTACGAGGACCGTCGAGGATGTGGATGGTCTGCTGCTACTGAAGATCCGTTCCCGCAACATCAACTACCGTCAACAGTTCGCCCTTGATGATCCGTACGGGAGAGACCTTACCGGAGATGGCTATATTGAAAGTTTTCTTGGGGCGCACCATGATCTGCCTGGCCATATTGAGCGCGCAGAAGGGCGGATCGCTCCTCCTCAGAGGCAAGTTGGATATAGGTACGTGGACGCCAGTGACCCTGAGGATGGGAAACGATATCGCTACTCAGGTTTCATCGAGCAACCAGGCTTGAAGGACCCACGCTATGTAAAGGGTTATTTCAGAGTGGTATTGGTGTCCAGCCCTACCAGTGAGCCAGCACCACGCTATGGCGTTACTTATGAGGATATTTCGACAGCCGATGATCGTCGTTACTGGATTGCGGGTAGCTCGCTCAAAGTTATTGACCTACTCCGCAACGAAGTCATTGCCGAGAGGATCGGATACATGATGGATCCCGGCCAAGGTGCCGACGGGGGCGGCAGGTCGCCTTGGCTGATGGCCGCTGCCCATGCGTGCCCTGCCTTCAAGGGCCGGCGCGCCTTTTCTGCTCAAAGCGGTCAAACGGCCCGCTTCGTTGAGAAAGTATTGCGGCCACGTCCCAAAAACCAATAACCAACAACCAGGATGCTCCCCAAGGTGGCATTGCGGGCCGTGGCGCCAGGGTGCTGGGCCTTCTTCCATGGCTTGACGCCGCAGTGCTACGAATTGAGCACGTTGACAAACCCCCCCAACGGCATCGGCCGGTGAAACAAAAAACCCTGCATGGTCGAACACCCGTGCGCGCGCAGATAGCGCGCCTGTGCTTCCGTCTCGACACCTTCGGCCACCAGGTCCAGATTCAGGCCGCGTGAAATCGAGATGATCGCCAGCACCACCGGGTAATGCCCGTCCTCGTCGCTGATCTGCTGCACGAATGACTGGTCGATCTTGATGGTCTGGATCGGGAACCGGTGCAGGTACGCGAGCGACGAATAGCCGGTACCAAAATCGTCGATGGCCACCGACACACCCAGTTGCCCGAGCTTTTTCAGCTGCTCGATCGCGTACTGCGGATTGCGGATGCAGATGTTTTCCGTGATCTCGACGGCGATGCGCCCGGGGCCGATGTCGTAGCGCTCCAGGGCTGTGCGCATCGTTTCGAAGAATTTGCTGTGGTCGAGATAATGCGGCGACAGATTCAGCGACAGCGTCAACGGGTTGGCACCGTCCGTGCCCCAGTGCGCCATGTCGCGGCACAGCGTGTCGATCATCCACTCCGAGATGGGGATGATGAGGCCACTTTCTTCGGCGAACGGCAGGAACTCGGCAGGCATGATCAGGCCGCGCACCGGATGGTTCCAGCGCATCAGCGCTTCGGCGCCGATGATGCGGCCACTGGCAGCGTCGATCTGCGGCTGGTAGTACATCTCGAGTTCGTTGCGCTCGAGCGCGCGTCGCAGATGCTGTTCCAGCGCGACGTTCTGGTGCAGCGCGTCGTGCATCGACGGATCGTAGAATGCATGGCCGTTCTTGCCGAGGTCCTTGACGCGGTACATCGCGATGTCGGCATTGCGCAGCAGTTCGTCGATCGACTCGCCGTGCTCGGGGTAGATAGCCACGCCGATCGATGCCGAGATATGCACCTCGGTGCCGGCGAGGTCGAATGGCTGATGCAGCCGCTCGATGAACTTGTCGGCGACCACGCGCGCGTCGTCGCGCGAGCGCAGGTCGGGCAGCACGATCGTGAATTCGTCGCCACCCTGGCGCGCCAGCGTATCGCCCTTGCGCAGGCAGTCCTTCAGGCGCTGCGCCACTTGCTGCAGCAACTTGTCGCCGTGGCCGTGGCCGAGCGTATCGTTGACCAGCTTGAAGCGGTCCAGGTCGATGAACATCACCGCCAGTTCGGCGCGCTTGCGGCGCGCCTGCAGCATCGCCAGGCCGAGCCGGTCCTTGAACAGCACGCGGTTGGGCAGGTCGGTCAGGATGTCGTGGTAGGCCTGGTGATGGATGACCGCCTCGGCACGCTTGCGCGCGCTGACGTCGCGGGCGATGCCGTAGGTGCCGACATAGGTCGGCGTGTGCGGATCGCGTTTTTCGCGGTGCATGCCGATCGCGTTGAGCGAGATCGTCATCACGGAGGTGTCGGCGACGGTGGCGTGGCCATGCATCGGGCCCGCCCGGCACGTCACGCGCAGCTCGACGTCGCGCGAGGCCCGTTCGCCGACGCGCCGCTCGTTGAATACGTACAGTGCGCGCTCGTGGTCTTCGGCAAGCAGCAGCGCCGTGTAGTGCTGGCCCAGCAGCTCTTCCCGTTCATAGCCCAGCATCTGGCACGCGCGGTCGTTCACGTAGGTAAAGCGGCCTTCGTGACCGAGCATGTAGATCATGTCGGGCGAGGCGTCGACCAGGTAACGGTATTTTTTCTCGGACAGCGCGAGCGCCGCCACCATGCGACGGTTGATCTGCTGCAGGTCGCGCTGCCTGAGCGCGTTTTCCACCGTGCGCAGCAGTTCTTCGCGGCTGAACGGCTTGCGCAGGTAATCATGGGCGCCGCGCTTCAAGGCCCCGATGGCCGAATCGATGCCGACGGTGCCGCTGACAACGATGACGTCGGCCTTCATGTCGTGTTGATTGATGAAGTCCATGACCTGATGCCCATCGACATCCATCATCAAGAGGTCAAGCAGCACCAGGTCGAAGCGCTGCTCTGCCAGGCACGCCAGCGCGGCGGTGCCGCTGTCGGCCGTCGTGATGGCGTAGCCGCTGCCTTTGAGCATTTCCTGCAGTGAGGCCAGTACGCGCGGCTCGTCGTCGACCAGCAGCAGGCGGGGGCGGTGGGGAGGGGTGGTGACGGAAGCGTCAAGATGAGTGGGCAACGTGCCCCGGATGCTGGCCGGGAGTCCGGTAGTTCGAAATCGATTCATCGTCATTCTGTCAGAGCCGTGCGATTTTCTGTGCCTGGCGCCCGTGAGGGTTGCAGTCGTTCATGTTTTATCTGCTACATAATGCCAGCTTATCCGTTGCATTTGAGGCATGACAATGCAATCGTGTGCAGAAATTTGGCTGTCAGAGGATTTTCGTTCCAGTATGGAGACAGAACAGCTGACACACGTTCCGCTTTTCGTGATGACGACCTGTCAAGATTGCTGTTTTGTCTTCGCCGGCGGGGGCGACCGTGTTCAGGGCACAGTTGCTCTTCTGGTAGACTCGGGCAGAGGCTGCAAGGCAGGCGCAGAGGTCGATCCATCGACCGCGCGTTGCTTCGATCGCGGCGCGCCATTTCAGAGGGAATCGATTCGGGAGATCAATATGGGTGGTTTGGACAAGCAATTCGTCGCGCTGGTGTTCTTGATGTCAGCAGGCCATGGCCAGGCGGCTCAGTTGAACACCCAGTCGGATGCGCCCACGGTCACGTCGATGGCCGTTTGTCCGGCCCAGGACATTTCGTTTTTCATCCAGCGATTTTCCAGTGACGAGGCAGTGCAGCGCAGCCATACCTCGATCCAGGCGGCTGCATTCCCCGTCATGCCACTGGTGCAAGAGCGTAAGGACAATGCGCTCGTCATGCAACTGGAAGACGTACGACCCGCCACCGCGCGCGTCGATCTGTCCGGGCCCGACACGGGTTCCCTGGTGTCGTACTACTTCAAGATGGATGATTGCTGGAGACTGATCCGTATCGAGAACCAGTCTCCCTCACGCAGCTGATATTACGATCGTAAGCGGTCTCGACATGACAATACGACGCGCATTGCGTGGAGACCGCTCAGACCCTATCTGAACGAGTAATTGGCACTGGCATAGAAACGGCGTCCGCGCGGATCCGTATAGCTTGGGTCATAGCCCGACAAGAAGTAATAGGCCTGGTTCGAATACGGCGGGCTCGTGTCGAACAGATTCTGGATGCCCACGCGCAGCTTCAGGTGTGCATCGACTGCATACGCGCCCGACAGATCCCACAGCGAATAGCGCTTGACCCGGTTGGCCGCCACTACGCTGCCGTTGTCGATATTGATCGCCGTGTTCTGGTCGTCATAGCCGCTCGAGAACGTGTTTTGCAGGCTGGCCGACAGCGGTCCGCGATCCCAGTCAACGCTCACCGTGTGCCGCCAGCGCTGGACCACACCGTCGGTCACGAAGCGGTTCAGGTTGCTCACGAACGCATCGCCGGGGGCATTCTGGATTTTCGACGTCAGCACATAGGTGCCGTTCAGGCGCCCACCGAAGCGGCCAACGGCCGTATCGATGCCGCGTACCGTCAGTGCCAGGTCGATGCCGCGTGCCAGTTGCGCGCCGCGGTTGTCCTTGCGCAGTTCGATGTAGTCGATCAGCCCGTCCTCGTCGCGATACACCAGGTCGCCATACTTGGCCAGGTTGCCAAGGATGATGTCGTCGCCGATTTCGCTGATGAGGTTCGTGCGCTTGATATTCCAGTAATCGACCGATGCGCTGACATGCTTGCCGGCGGCGAACACGGCGCCCAGCGAGAACTGGCGGCTGCGCTCGGGCTTCAGCTGATCGTTGCTGTAGCGGCGGGTGTCCCAGTTGTCGGCGCAGTCCGAATAATTGTTCTCGACCGTGGCGCAGTAGACCGGATCGGGCAGGGTGGCCGTGCTGCTGTACACGGTCGGACGATACAGCTCCGTCATCGACGGTGCGCGGAAGCCCCGGCCGGCCGAGCCGCGCAGCAGCAGCGCATCGCTTGGCCGGTAGGTCAGGCCGATCTTCGGACTGGCCGCGCCGCCCACGTTTTCGTAATGGTCGTAGCGCGCCGACAATTGCGCTTCCCACTGCTTTGCGAACGGCACCAGCACTTCGCCATAGACTGCCGCCACATCGCGGCGGTCGCTGGTGGCGCGGCCGCCTTCCGGCGCCGCGTCATTGTTGATGTTGTCGCTCAGGAGCAGGGCAGATGGCGTGAAGCGGTTCTTCTCGCGCCGCGCTTCGCCGCCGATGGCCACTGCCAGCTCGCCGCCGGCCATCGGCATCAGGGCCCGCGAAAATTTCACATCGACGGCGTCGAGCGTACCGCGCGCGCGGCGCACGACGTCATCGACCTGGATGCTGTCGATCAGCGCCTTGCCTTCCGGGCTCGACGGACCGAACGGGTTGATGCGGCCGTCGGCGATCCCTTCGAGCAGCTCGTTGTAGAGCACGTAGCCATGGGTGTCGCGGTCCTTGACCGTGTTGACGCTGTGGTTGTACGCGGTGTCGTAATCCCAGCCGCCCACGGTGCCCGTCATGCCGACGACGACGCGCACGCCTTCGCTGGTGAGCGTGCTGGTGCGCTGGCCCGCTTCGTTCAGGCGCATGCGCAGTTCCAGTTCGCCCGGGATGTCGTCGTCCAACTGGTCCAGGCCAGTGCCGGCCAGTTGCGGCACCCGCGAATAATCGACGTAGCCGGTCACGCGTGCCGACGAGCCGGTGTAGTCGGTCTTGGCGCGGCTCAGTGCCACTTCGGCATACGCCTGGTGCGAGCCGCCCAGCTTGATGACGGCGCGGCTGAGCAGGCTGGCTTTTTCCGACTTTGGATACAGCTCGGTGTCACCCATGTAGTTATAGGTGCAGGCATCGACGCCACCCGTGCCGTCCGGCAGGTAGACATTGGCCGGCGGCGCGCAGCCGGGGACCGACAGGTTGATCAGGCGGTTGGTGATCGGCCGGCCATTGAGTGTGAAGCCGATCTCCTGCAGGTGGTCGCGCTGGGCCGAGGTCAGGCGGATATTGGCCGGACTGGTGTAGCTGGACAGCAGGTGGCCGAGGCGCTGCTCGACCTGCAGGCCGGGAATGAAGCTGCGCTGCGATGTATTCAACGGATTGGTGCGCTGGAAGTCGGCCACGGCGAACACGTTGTAGCCATCGCGTTCGAGCACGCCCTTGCCGGCACTGAGGCTGGCAGTACGCTTGCCGGCGCCGCCTTCGTCGGTCGTGCCGACGTACACGTTCGCTTCCAGTCCCTGGAAATCCTTGCGGGTGATGAAGTTGATGACGCCACCGATCGCATCGGTGCCATACAGCGCCGATGCGCCGTCGAGCAGCACTTCAACGCGCTCGAGGGCCGCGGCCGGGATATTGTTCAGGTCAACGCCGCTGTCGTCGCCGGGAGAAGCAAAGTTGGCCATGCGCCGGCCATTGAGCAGCACCAGCGTGGACGAGGTGCCGATGCCGCGCAGGTTGGCGCTGTTGAAGCCGCGCTGGTCGCCGCCGACATTGATGCTGGCGCCATCGGTCAGGCCGTTGCTGTTGGCTGACACGCGCCCCATGAGTTCGGCGGCCGTGGTCACGCCCGTTTTCTCGATTTCTGCTCGTGAAATCGTTTGCACCGGCAGCGCAGTTTCAGACTGCACACGGCGGATCGCCGAGCCCGTGACTTCGACGCGCGGCAAGTCGGTTGCCGTTACCGCAGGCAGTGTTTGCGCGGCGAGGGGCAGGCTGGCCAGGGCAATGGTCGTCCCGGCGCAGGCCAGAAGGACACCGCGCACGGCGCGTGCGCCTGGTTTCAAATTCGTATTCATCAATTCTCCGTGATTGCATCAAGCGTATTGATTGATATTAAACGTGCGAAGGGTTGAAGGGATGCAACAAATGGAGACGAATGAATGGATGTTGTAAATATGGTACGCGCGTGCGAAAAAAAACCGCCACGTCTTTCGACGGGCGGTTTTTATTCGCATTGAACGGTGTTTAATTCGCGAACAATACCTGGGCAATAATCCCGCTGGCAATCGCGGCCAGCACATAATCGTTTCCGGTCTGGACCCAGTGATAACCACGTGGTGGCGCGCTCAGGTGGCGACCGCGCCAGTCATTCACGACGTAACGGTTATTGCGGTATTCCTTGTGCAGCTTGCCCCCACGGCGCAGATCGTGGCGTGGACCGCCGCCCCGCGTATCGTCACGGCGATAATATTGGGCGCTGTCGTTGCGATGCTTGTTGTCGTGGGCACGTGGGCCGCCGTTGTGCCGGCGATCATCGTCGCGACGGTCATTGTCGCGGCGGTCATCGCGCTGCTGCGAATAGCCGTTGCGATCGTGATCGCGGTCGTTTCCGTGATCACCGCGTTGTGCAAATGCGCTGCCACTCACGGTAAAGGTCAATGCAATCAATGCTGCGATGAACTTGGTTTTCATTTTTATTTCTCCTGGTGGCCGATCCGTTGAATCGATGAGTTCATTAAACTACGGCCACCGCCTAACATGTTAAGAATTCCAGTAAGCAATGCTACAAAGTGTGTCTGCGCCAGCCGTCGACATAATGTGTGACTAATCGCGCGGGAGCGCTCGATATACTCGGTGCGATCGACGCAGATAACGGAAGAGACGCTGTCATGGAAAAACGTTCGCGACAATGGCTTGTCGGCGCGCTCGTGGTGGCTGGTATTGCAGGGGCGGGGCTCATGTGGCGCGGTTCGGCCATTGACACGACGGGCCAGGTGGCGGGCGAACCTCGTCAGGCTGCATCACGGCCAGCACCCCCGTCCGTGATGCAGCCAGTGCAGGGCATACCGGCTGCGTCGATACCGGCGTCGGTGCTGGCGGCCGCCGCTGACCATCGCCTGAGCGCGCATGTGGCCAGCCTCCTGGCATCGCACGACCCGCACGATGCTTACGCGGCCTACATGCTCGTCTCGACCTGCGCGGCGTTCAACCGGCGGCATGATCTCGCTGTCCAAGACAGCACAGCGGGCGCCAGACGCAGCCTGAATGCCGATGAGCGACGCAATATGACGCGCATGTGCGGCGTGATGACGGAGCGCGAGCGGCTGGCCCGGCTCGATTACCTGACCACGGCCGTCAAGGCCGGCGTACCCGGCGCGGCATGGATGTACGCTGCCGAAGGTCCGTTCGGCGACCCGAGTGCGCCGACCACGCGACCAGACGATCCTCTGGTGCGCGAGTGGAAAGCGACGGCGGCCAGCCAGCTCGACGCGGCAGCCGAAACGGGCGACACGACTGCACTCATGCTGTGGGGGATGCAGAAGCTGGGCGGTTCAAACCTGACGGACAAGCATCCCGTGCAGGGGTACGGCTACCTGCTCGCCGTTGGTCTGATCGAGGCAGACGTCGCGCAGCCTGGCGACCCGTCACCGCAGATGTTTGCCGAAGGCAGCGGCTTGCTGACGGCGCTGGGTGGCCAGCTGACGCCGGCGCAGCGCGCGGCCGCCCTGGCCGAAGCGCGCCGCATTGCTGCGGCTGCGAAAGCCCGGCGCGAGCGGGACGACAAGCAGTCGGGCGCGACGCCGGCGTCGATGCCGACCGGCGCCTTGCCGGCTACGCCGCCGGGTCAGCGGGGCTGACGGGCGGGCTTGCCGTCCCGCTCAGGGTCGGGCTCAAGGTCGGACTCATGGTTGGGCTCAAGGTTGGGCTCAACAACGACGACACATACAGCAGCAGCTTGTCTTCGCTCGACCCGAGGTCCAGGCCCGTGAGTTCACCGATGCGGCGCAACCGGTAGTCGAGTGTGTTGCGGTGGATGCCCAGCGCCTTTGCGGTGGTGGCCGAGTTCTCGTTCTGCGCGAACCACGCGGACAGCGTCGCGCGCAGCATGGCGCGGCTCTTGTCGTGCGCGAGCCGCGCGATCGGCATGCGCAGCTGGTGCGCCTGCCAGCCATTGTCCAGCCCCGACAGCAGCACCGGCAAGGCCATGTCGTAATAACTGAAGACCTGCTGCTGCGGATCGCGCGCCCGTCCCAGCCGGCTGGCGGTGCGCGCACTGCCATACGACATGGCCGCGCCGTCGATGCCGGGCAGGGCGATTCCCATCGACAGCGTAAACGGCAGCGTACATTCTTCGCGCAGCAGCTGGGCCAGGGCGTCGAGGCGGCGCTGCGGCGGTGTCTCGAGGCCCTTGCGTGACGGCTCCCACGCCTCGAGCAGCACCAGTTCGGCCGGCCCGACAGTGGCGGTGAGGGCGTCGTCGCGCCGCGCCAGGATCCGCATCTGCAGCAGTTGCACGGCGCCCGGCGCATGGTCCACCGCCGGCGGCACGCCCTGCAGCTCGACGAGGAACACGAGTTGCATGCGCTCGACGTCGATCCCGAGGCGCTGCGCCCAGCCTTCGAGTTCGGCGCGCGCGCCCGGCTCGTAGCGGATCAGGTTGAGCACGAAAGCTTCGCGGTAGCGCGAATGGCTCTGCAGCGTCTGGGTCAGGGCGGCCTGCTCGAGGATCATCTCGGCGCTGAGGCGTACCAGCTCGCCGAACTGGCGCACGGCGTCGGGCGCACCGGACAGGCCCACCGCCCCGCACACCTGGCCGCCGACGCACAGCGGCAGGTTGATGCCCGGCTGCGCGCCATGCAGCTTGTGCGCCGCCGCCGCATCGATTTCCGTCGTGAGCTTCTTGGCCAGTGCCAGCAGGGCGCCGGCATGCAGTTCGCCGACCCGCGCCGGATTGCCGCTGGCGAGGATCACGCCATGGGCGTCCATCACGTTGACGTTGAACGGGATGATGCGCATGGTGCGCGAGACGATTTCCTGCGCGAGGCGGGCGTCGAGGATGTGCATGGCGATATCAGGAGGGGAGGAATCGTTTGTGATTATGCACAATTTGGCGGCGCAGCGCCCGCGTTGGGTGGGTGCTGCCAGGCTTGTGTGAGGGCCACAGCTGGTTCGGTAGAGCCGCATTCTCCCGTAAAACTGTGCAGATGCCTGAAAAAAGGCATGAATGTGGCGCCGAATCTTGTGCGTGTCGCCGACGCTGTGCGCCCCTTGTTTGGATGATAATCTCGATGATTACATGACCATATATTCGGAGACAGCATGAGTACCATTGCCAGCACCCCCGGCCCGAGCCTGCTCGACGGCGCCTACCGCAAGGCCACGTGGCGCCTGATCCCCTTCATCTTCGTCTGCTACTTCTTCAATTACCTGGATCGCGTCAACGTCGGTTTCGCCAAGCTCGAGATGCTCGATGCGCTGCAACTGAGCGAGACCGTGTATGGCCTGGGGGCTGGCATCTTCTTCATCGGCTACGTGACCTTTGGCGTGCCGAGTAACCTCATCCTGCACAAGCTCGGCGCGCGGCGCTGGATCGCGGTGATGATGATGACCTGGGGCGCGCTGTCGGCCTGCATGCTGTTCGTGAGCACGCCGGTCGAATTCTATGTGCTGCGCTTCTTTACCGGTGTGGCCGAAGCGGGCTTCTTCCCGGGCATGGTCCTGTACTTCACCAAGTGGTTCCCGGCGCACAAGCGCGGGCAGGTGATGGCGCTGTTCATGTCGGCCATTCCTGTCTCGGGCCTGATCGGCGGCCCGCTGTCGGGCTGGATGCTCAGTCACTTCTCGGCCGGCCAGGGCGGCATGGATGGCTGGCAGTGGCTGTTCCTGCTGCAGGGCATCCCGACCGTGCTGCTGGGTGTCGCGGTGCTGTTTTACCTGAACGACAGCCTGGCGCAGGCGCCGTGGCTGACCGCCGAAGAAAAAACGGCGATGCAGACGGCGCTCGACGAGGACGAAGCGCAGCGCTCGAGCGGCACGCATGCGGTGCATTCGTTCGGAGCCGTGCTGCGTGACTGGCATGTGTGGATGCTCGGCTTCATCTACTTCAGCATCCAGATGGGCGTGTATGCGATCAACTTCTGGCTGCCGTCGATCATCAAGTCGCTCGGCTTCGAAAGCGCCACGACGGTCGGCTGGCTCAGCGCGATCCCCTACCTGTTCGCCGGTGTCTTCATGGTGCTGGTGGGCCGCTCGGCCGACCGCCGTCGCGAACGTCGCTGGCACCTGTCGGCGCCGCTGCTGATGGCGCTGGCCGGCCTGCTGCTGGCCGCGAACTTCTCGGATAACGTCATACTGGTGATGGTGGGCCTGAGCCTGGCGACGATGGGCGCGCTGACCGGCCTGCCGATGTTCTGGCCATTGCCGGCGGCGTTCCTGGGCAGCGCGGCCGCCGCCGCGGGCCTCGCGCTGATCAATTCGATGGGCCAGATCGCCGGTTTCCTCAGCCCGTTCCTGGTGGGCTGGATCAAGGATGCTACCGGCAGCACGGACATGGCGCTGTACATCCTGTCGACCGTGCTGTTCATCGGCGCGATGCTGGTGCTCGTGGTGCCTGCACGCCTCGTCAATCGTTGATCGGAGCGCACCATGTACATCGTGATCGCCCCCGATTCATTCAAGGAAAGCCTGTCGGCGCTGGAAGCAGCCAGCGCCATCGAGGCGGGTTTCCGCGAAATTTTCCCTGACGCCCGCTACGTCAAGATCCCCGTCGCCGATGGCGGCGAAGGCACCGTCGACGCGATGATCGCCGCGACAGGTGGCCGCCGCGTCGACCTGCGCGCGACCGGTCCGCTCGGCACACCCGTCGACGCCTTCTACGGCCTGACGGGCGGCGACGTCATCGCCGTGATCGAAATGGCGGCCGCCAGCGGCCTGGAACTGGTCCCGCCTGCACAACGCGACCCGCTGCACGCGACCAGTCGTGGCACGGGCGACTTGATCCTCGCCGCGCTCGACGCGGGCGCGCGCCGCTTCATCCTGGGCGTGGGCGGCAGCGCCACCAATGACGGCGGCGCCGGCATGCTGCAAGCGCTGGGTGTGCGGCTGCTCGATGCGCAGGACGCGCCACTGGCGCCAGGCGGCGCTGCGCTGGCAAACCTCGCACGGATCGACGTCACGCAGCTCGATCCACGCGTGCTCGATTCGGTATTCGAAGTGGCGTGTGACGTCAGCAATCCACTGGTTGGCGTGAATGGCGCCTCGGCCATTTTCGGCCCGCAAAAAGGCGCCACGCCGGCAATGGTCGCCCAGCTCGACGCCAGCCTGCGCCACTACGCCGCCGTCATCGCGCGCGATCTGGGCCAGGACGTGGCCGACGTGCCGGGCGCCGGCGCCGGTGGCGGCATCGCCGCCGCAATGCTGGTCTTCCTGAAGGGCCGCCTGCGCCCGGGCAGCGAGATCGTGGCCGACGCGGTCGCGCTGGACGCCGCCGTGCAGTTGGCCGATCTGGTCATCACGGGCGAAGGGCGCATCGACAGCCAGACCGTCAACGGCAAGACGCCGATCGGCGTGGCCCGCGTCGCCGCGCGCCACGGCAAACCGGTGATCGCCATCGGCGGCTGCCTGGGCCACGACGCCAGCGCCGTCCACGCCCACGGCATCGACGCCACCTTCAGCACCATCATGAAAGCCGGCACCGTCGCCGAAGCCCTCGCCAACGCCGAATTCAACCTGCGCACCACGGCCCGCAACGTCGCCGCCACGCTGAAACTCGGCCAATCCCTCTGACCCAACCCACAATGAGGGTCAGAGTCGAATTGTTGGGCAATTTCTTTGGCTGTTTGCCAGTGGTTGCTGCGGGTAGGGTCAGCGGCCGATCCAGGCGGCGCCGGGCCAGGCGCCGCTGAGGACCATTTCTTTCATCAGGCCGACCAGTTCGGGGGCTGCCGCCACGCTGACGGGTGAGGCGCGGCGTGTTGCTGCGCGTGCCAGCACGATGCGGCGTGACAGGTCGGGCGTGCCGACCGGGGCGCCGGACAGCGTGCCGTCGCGCAGTTCGTCGAGGATCGCGGAGCTTGGCAGGATGCTGTAGCCGAAGCCTTTGTTGACCAGCGATTTCTGCAGGTCGAGTGCGTTGGTTTCGGCCACCACGTCGACACTGATGCCGGCCACCGCCAGCGCATGCTCGATGATGCTGCGCAGGCCATGTGGTGCGTTTGGCAGGATCATCGGCCGGTCGCGCAGCTGTTTCAACGGGAAGGGCTTCGATGCGTCGATCTCGCCCGGCGGGCCGATCAGGTACAGGCGCTCATCGAGCAGCGCTTCGACCTGCAAGCCATTCGAGGCACGCGTGTCGTACAGCAGCGCCAGTTCCACCTCACCGGCCTCCAGCCACTGCACGACATTGCCTGCATACCCGACATTGATGCCGACCGTGACCGCGGGGTGCTTCGCGCGTACGCGCGCCACCAGCTCGGTCGCCAGCAGATTGCTGGTGCTGGCCAGCAGGCCGATCATCAGCCGGCCGGAGATCGCGTTGGCGGCCGGGCCGATCTCGGCACGTGCCTTGTCCAGTTCGCGCAGCGCGCGCCGGCCGTATTCGGCCAGCGTGCGGCCGGCGTCGGTCAGCACCATGCCGTGGCGCTCGCGCTCGAACAGCAGGGCGCCGCATTCTTCTTCCAGCATCCGGATATGGCGCGACACGGCTGGCTGCACCAGGTGCAGCAGTTCCGCAGCCCTGGTGGCGCTGCCCGTTTCGGCAATGGCGATGAGCGTGCGGATCTGCTTGATGTCCATGGTCGTCCTTCACGTGGTCGTGCCATCAACATAAGCTATTCCTTCGCTGACTGCAATACCGGATCGTGATCCCTGCCAGCCATGCGCTCACGTGATCGTGGAATCACGTTTTTCTATTTCTTGGTCGCCTGCATTCAAATTTATGATGGGTCTCGATCCCACCACGCGACTGGTCCGTCATGCCTGCCATCCCACGTTCGTATCTGTTCGTCCCCGGCAACCGCCCCGAGCGTTTCGCCCGCGCGTCAGCCAGCGGTGCCGGCGCCGTCATCGTCGACCTGGAAGATGCTGTCCCGCCCGCAGACAAGGACGCCGCGCGGATGCAGGTGGCGGGGGCGCTCGACCCATCCACGCCCGTGGTACTGCGCATCAACGCCGAGGGCACCCCCTGGTTCGAAGACGACCTGGCCCTGTGCCGCCACGCGGGCGTGGCCGCCATCATGCTGCCGAAGGCGGAGTTGGTAGAAAACCTCCGGCGCGTCGCGCAGCTTGGGCTGCCCGTACTACCGCTGATCGAAACCGCCTGCGGCATGGCGGCGGTCGATGCATTGGCACGGGTCAAAGGCGTCGCGCGCCTGGCATTCGGCGCGATCGACTTCCAGTTCGACCTGGGCATCGAGGGCGATGACCAGGAACTGCAGCACTTCCGCTCGATGCTGGTGCTGGCCTCGCGCGTGGCCGGCCTGGCACCCCCGATCGATGGCGTGACCGTGGCGCTGGACGACGAGGGCCAACTGCGCGCGGACACCCTGCGCGCGCGCCGCTTCGGCTTCGGCGCCAAGTTGTGCATCCATCCGCGCCAGGTGGCGGCTGTCAATGCCGGCTTTTGCCCCACGGCCGCCGAGGTGGCATGGGCCACGCGCGTGCTGGCCGCAGCGCGCGACGCCAACGGCGCCGCCGTCGCCGTGGACGGCAAGATGGTCGACCGGCCCGTGATCCTCCGGGCCCAGCGCATCGTCGACGACGCAACCCGCTAGAACAAGACAACGACAGGAGACACCCCATGGACAATCTCACCGCATGGCAAGGCCGCACCGAAGAGCGGCTGGACGCGATCACCGCAGCGCCGGTCGCGGCGATGGCCGCGCTGCTCGACCGCGACGACGCGGCCCCGACCTCTGGCAGCGCCGTGCCGCCGCTCTGGCACTGGCTGTACTTTTTGCCCATGCACCGGCAATCGCAACTCGGCCCGGACGGCCATGCGCTGCGCGGGGGCTTCCTGCCGCCCGTGGACCTGCCGCGCCGCATGTGGGCCGGCGGGCGCCTGCGCTTCATCGCGCCGCTGCAGGTCGGCGACCAGGCGCGGCGCGTGTCGACCATCGCCGACATCACGAGCAAGGAAGGCCGCAGCGGCAAGCTGGTGTTCGTGCTGGTGCGCCACGTGATCGAAGGCGCGGCTGGCGTGGCGATCGAGGAAGAGCACGACATCGTCTACCGCGCCAATCCGCAGCCGGGTGATCCGGCGCCTTCCCCGGTGGCGGCCGACCTTGACCACGACTGGATCCGCGAGATCACGCCCGACCCGGTGCTGCTGTTTCGCTACTCGGCGCTGACCTTCAACGGCCACCGCATCCATTACGACCAGCCGTACGTGACGCAGGTCGAAGGCTATCCGGGCCTGATCGTGCATGGCCCGCTGATCGCGAGCCTGCTGCTCGACCTCGTGCGGCGCGAACGCCCGGCCGCCGTCGTCACCGCGTTTTCGTTCCGCGCCGTGCAGCCGCTGTTCGATATTCACCGCTTCAGCGTCTGCGGCCGCGTCGAGCCGGATGGCCACGCGATCACGCTGTGGGCCAAGACCCACGACGGCCAGCTGGCCATGCGCGCCGAAGCGCTGCTGGCCTGAGCCACCCCAATCAATACCAGGAGACCGCCATGCACACCGACCACGATTTTGAAGACATCCGCGACGCGCTGCGGGCCCTGTGCGCCGAATTCCCGGCCGAGTACTTCCGCAAGGTCGACGACGAGCGGGGCTACCCCGAAGCCTTCGTGACCGCACTGACGCAAGCCGGCTGGCTCGCTGCGCTGATCCCGCAGGAATATGGCGGCTCGGGCCTGGGCCTAACGGAAGCCTCGGTGATCATGGAAGAGATCAACCGCTCGGGCGGCAACGCCGGCGCCTGCCATGGCCAGATGTACAATATGGGCACGTTGCTGCGCCACGGCTCCGAAGCGCAGAAGCGCCATTACCTGCCGCGCATTGCCAGCGGCGAACTGCGCCTGCAATCGATGGCCGTGACCGAGCCCACCACCGGCACCGACACCACCAAAATCAAGACGACGGCCGTGCGCAAGGGCGACCGCTATGTGATCAACGGGCAGAAGGTATGGATCTCGCGCGTGCAGCATTCCGACCTGATGATCCTGCTGGCGCGTACCACGCCGCTGGCCGAGGTCACGAAGAAATCCGAAGGCATGTCGATCTTCCTGGTCGACATCAAGGACGCCATCGGGCAGGGCATGGTCGTGCAGCCGATCCAGAACATGGTCAACCACGAGACCAATGAGCTGTTCTTCGAAAACCTCGAAATCCCGGCCGAAAATCTGATCGGCGAAGAAGGCAAGGGCTTCAGGTACATCCTCGATGGCCTGAACGCCGAGCGCACGCTGATCGCCGCCGAATGCATCGGCGACGGCTACTGGTTCATCGACAAGATCAGCAAGTACGTCAACGAACGCGTCGTGTTCGGGCGGCCCATCGGCCAGAACCAGGGCGTGCAATTTCCGATTGCGCGCGCCTACATCAACGTCGAAGCGGCGAACCTGATGCGCTTTAAAGCCTGCGCGTTGTTCGATGCGCACAAGCCGTGCGGCGCCGAAGCCAATATGGCCAAGATGCTGGCCGCCGAAGCATCCTGGGAAGCGGCCAACGCCTGCCTGCAGTTCCACGGCGGCTTCGGCTTCGCGTCCGAATACGACGTCGAGCGCAAGTTCCGCGAGACGCGCCTGTACCAGGTGGCGCCGATCTCGACGAACCTGATCCTGTCGTACGTCGCCGAGCATGTGCTTGGTTTGCCACGCTCTTTCTGAACAGGAGCACCCATGACACCCCTGCGACCCCTCGACGGCATCACCGTCGTCACGCTGGAACACGCCATCGCGGCGCCGTTCTGCACGCGCCAGCTGGCCGACCTCGGCGCGCGCGTCATCAAGGTCGAGCGGCCCGGCAGCGGCGACTTCGCGCGCGGCTACGATGAACGCGTCAATGGCCTGGCCTCGCATTTCGTCTGGACCAACCGCTCGAAAGAAAGCCTCACGCTCGACGTCAAGCACGAACTGGCCGATGCCGTGCTGGCCGGCCTGCTGGCGAACGCCGATGTGCTGGTGCAGAACCTCGCACCTGGCGCGGCCGAGCGCCTTGGTTTGTCGTACGAGGCGCTGAAGGAACGCCATCCGCGCCTGATCGTCTGCGACATTTCGGGCTATGGCAGCGACGGTCCGTACCGCGACCGCAAGGCCTACGACCTGCTGATCCAGAGCGAATCGGGCTTCCTGTCGATCACCGGCACGCCGGACGACCCGTCGAAGGCCGGCTGCTCGATTGCCGATATCGCGGCGGGCATGTATGCGTACACGAATATCCTGGCCGCGCTGCTGCAGCGGGGCCGCACGGGGGAGGGCTGTCGCATCGACGTGTCGATGTTGGAGAGCATGGCCGAGTGGATGAGTTATCCGCTGTACTACGCGTATGACGGCGCGGCGCCGCCGGCGCGCACGGGCGCCTCGCACGCGACCATCTTCCCGTACGGACCGTTCATGGCGGGCGACGGCAAGTCGGTCATGCTGGGCATCCAGAACGAGCGTGAGTGGGCGGCCTTTTGCGCCATCGTGCTGCAGGCGCCCGAACTGGCGACCGATCCGCGCTTCAATGCCAACGCGCGCCGGGTCACAGCGCGCGACGAACTGGCGGCTCTGATCGTGGCGGCGTTTTCGACGTTGACGGCGCAGCAGGTGCGCGAGCGGCTGGAGCTGGCGCATATCGCCAATGCCCAGGTCAACGACATGCACGAAGTGTGGGCGCATCCGCAACTGGAGGCGCGCGGCCGCTGGACCGAGGTGGGCACCGCCAACGGCCGCGTGCCCGCGATGCTGCCGCCCGGATTGCCGCACAACGTCACGCCGCGCATGGACCCGGTGCCAGCGCTGGGCCAGCATACGGATGCGATCCTGGCGGAGCTGGGCTACGACGCAGCGGCCATCGCGGCCATGCACGCGCAACGCGCCGTTTAGCAACCGGCGATAAAAAAAGCCCGCGCTGCCGTGATGGCAGCGCGGGCTTTTTGTGTGACGCGACTCAGTCGGCAAACGCGCCGTTCTTCTTGTAGATCGGGCCCCATTTGTCGATCTCGGCCTTCAGGTGCGTCCGCAAACCTTCCGGCGTGGCCTTGGCATCCGACACCGGCTCGGCGCCCAGTTCGGCGAAGCGCGCCTTCACGTTCGGATCGTTGAGCGCCTCACGCAGCGCGGTGCCGATGCGCGCCACTACCGCTGGTGGCGTGCCTTTTGGTGCGTACATGCCGTGCCACACATACATCTCGAAACCGGCCATCCCTTGTTCGGCCAGCGTCGGCAGGGCCGGCAGCGACGGGATACGGGTCTTCGTCGTCGCGCCATACACCTTGACGCGGTTGGTGCGGATGTACGACGTGGTCTGCGTCGTCTGGTCGCACAGCAGGTCGATCTGGCCGCCCAGCATATCGCTCAGTGCCGGCGCCGTGCCCTTGTAGGGAACGGTCGTCAGCGGCACGCCGATCGCGCTCAGGAACAACATGCCGCACTGGTGCGACACGGCGCCCAGGCCGGCGTGGCCCATTGTCATCGCGTCCTTTTTCGACTTGATCAGCGCGATCAGCTCGGGCAGCGTATTGGCCGGCAGGTCCTTGCGCGCCATGAGCACCATCGGCACATCGGCCACCTGGCCGATGTACTCGAAGTCGGTCATGGGGTTGAAGGCGAGCTTGCGGTACAGCGTGGTGCTGGTGGCCATGCCGTTATGGTGCAGCAGCAGCGTGTAGCCGTCCGGCGTGGCGCGCGCGATGCGGCCGGCGGCCAGTGTCCCGCCGGCGCCGGTAGCGTTTTCTACGATGATCGATTGCTTGAGCGACTTCGCCATGGTCTGCCCGAGGATCCGGGCCACCACGTCGGTGGGCCCGCCGGCCGAGAACGGGACGACGAGGGTGATGGTTTTTTCCGGATAGTCGGCGGCCAGGGCGGCGTTGGAAGCAAGCAGGGCGAGTGCGGTGGTCAATACCCTGCGTGTGAGTGCGTGTGTCGGCATGCGTGTCTCCTGTTATAGGCTTTCGTGCTCGAGGCTGCGCCGCGCGTGGCGTTCGATGCAGGCAAGTCATCATAGAATTGAATGTCATGCACACGTAAATAACGTTTTCTGATGCCTCCATCAAAAAAGGCGATAGGTCGGATCGTTATGGCATGTGCATCCGCAGCAAGTGTCAGTGCACTTCCAGCAGTTATTGAAAATGATTCTCATTCACGATAGAATCACGGTTTGCTCCTGATCACTGCTTCTTTTCATGTCCCTGTCCCTTTCCCTGCGTCCGTCGCGCCTCGTTCTTGCCCTGTCCCTGGTGTTTCCTCATGCGTTTCCGGCGGCAGCGATGGCGCAGGAAGCCGACGGTGGCGCCATGCCGGCAGTGCGCGTGACGGCCGTGAAGGCGCAGGGCTTCATGCCCAATACGGTGGAAGCCGGAAGCTTTCGCGGCAGCGACGTGATGGACGTACCGTCCACCGTCAACGTCATCACCCGCGACGTGCTCGACCTGCAGGGCGCCGCCGGCCTGTATGACGCAGTGCGCAATACGGCCGGCGTGACGCGTCAGCAGAATGGCGGCGACACGTGGGACCAGTTGGTCATCCGTGGCATCGCTGTGGAAAACCGCACCAACTATCGCCTCAACGGCTCGCTGCCGATCATGAACTTCGGCCAGGTGTCGATGGAGAACAAGGAGCGCGTCGAGGTGCTCAAGGGCGCAACGGCCCTGTATTACGGCTTCACGTCGCCGGCCGGCGTCGTCAACTTCGTGACCAAGCGCGCCGGCAGCACGCCGCTGACCACCGTTGGCGCCCAGGCCGACAGCAACGGGACGGTTGTCGCATCGCTCGACGCTGCGCGCCGCTTCGGCGTCGACGACGCAGTCGGCGTGCGGATCAATGCCGCCGGCGGCACGCTCGGATCGCACCTCGATGGCGTCGGCAACGGCAACCGCGGCTTCGTCTCCGGTGCATTCGACTGGCGCGTCAACGCGCGCGTGCGCCTGCGGGCCGACCTCGAATACGACAAGCGCCGCGTGACCGAGCAGGCCGGGATCAACCTGCCACCGGCCGTGGGTGGCGTGATCACGCTGCCGCGCGCGGTCGATCCGCGCCAACTCGTCGGCCCCGACTGGGCCAGGTTCGAAACGCATGCACGCAACGCGCAGCTGCGCGCAGACATCGCCCTGAACGACGCCTGGGCATTGACGCTCGAAGCGGGCCACGCCGAAACGAAGCGTGACCGCTCGCTGCCGATCTTCCGCTTCAATAATGCGGCAAGCGTCGCCACCGGGGCCGGGCGCATCACCGGCAATCTGCAGCATGCCGACGTCGATTCGCGCATGCTGCGCGCCGAACTGGCCGGCCAGTTGCGCACGGGTGCCCTGACGCACGAGGTGACGATCGGCGCGAGCGACACCGACAAGGGCCAGGCCCCGATCTACCAGGCCAACTACACGATCCCCGCGCAGAACCTGTATGCGCCGCTGCCGGTGACGAACTTCTCGATCGGCGCGCGGCCGACGACGCCCACGACGGCCGCCCTCGATTCACGCGACAAGGGCCTGTACCTGGTCGATCGCATCAGCGTGGGCAGCTGGCAATTCATCGGCGGCGTGCGCCGCGTCGACTACCGCAGCACGCAGGGCGTGAACGACTACGACGCGAGCGAAACGACGCCAATGGCGGCCGTCGTCTACCGCCTGCGTGACGATGTCTCCGTGTATGCGTCGGCGGCCGAAGGGCTGGAAGAAGGCGAGGCTGCGCCGGCCGGCACTGCGAACGAAGGCACGCGCATGGCGCCCGGCGTGAGCAAGCAACGAGAAGTCGGCGCGCGCTGGCGCACCGCTGGCGGCCTGCTGACGCAGGCAGCACTGTTCGAGATCGAGCGCCCCGGTTACTACACCAACACCGCCAATGTCTTCACCGCCGACGGCGAGCAGCGCTATCGCGGGCTGGAGCTGTCGTCGCAGGGCCGCATCCTGCGCAACGTCGCATGGCAGGCGTCGGCCCAGTGGCTCGATCCGGCATTCCGCGATATCAACGCGACGTACGACGGCAAGCTGCCGGAGAACGCGGCGCGCCGCACCGCCAGCACCTTCGTGGCCTGGGACATCGATGCGGTGCCCGGCCTGGTGCTGACGGGCGGTGCGTACTACACGGGCCGCCGGCCCGTGAATGACCTGAACCAGGCCTGGCTGGGCGGCACGACGCTGTTGAGCGTGGGCGCCCGCTACATCGGCCAGTTCGCCGGCAAGCGCACGACGTGGCAACTCAATGTCGACAATGCCGCCGACAAGCAGTACTGGGCCGGCGCCGGCACGCGCCTGAGCGCCGGCTTGCCGCGCCTGATCAAGCTGTCGATGAAGGTCGCGCTGTGAGCCGCTGGCGCTTGCCGACGCCGCGCGAAATCTGGTTCCAGCTGCACTGGTTCGTCGGCATCACGGCCGGCACGCTGCTGGCCGTCATCGGCCTGACCGGCGCCATCATGGCGTTCGAGGACGAACTACTGGACGTGCTCAATCCTGGCGTCATGACGGTCGATGCCGAAGCGCGTCCGCGCCTGCAGCCCGCACAGCTGCTGCAGGCCGCGCAGCAAGCGCGTGCCGGGGAGCGCGTGGTGAGCATCGTGCTCGAAGCGGATCCGGCCAGCACGGCGCTGGTACGCTTTGCCGCGCCGCCGGGCGAGCGGCGCGGCCCGGACGTGCGCGTGCACCCGTACACTGGCGCCGTCTTGCCGGCGCTGCGCTTCGAGGCTGCGTTCAACTGGGTCGAGGAGCTGCATCGCTGGCTGCTGCTGCCACGCGCCCCGGGCCGTCTCGTGCTGGGCATGCTGGCGCTGTGCCTCGTGGGGCTCGCGCTCAGCGGCCTGTATCTGCGCTGGCCGCGCAAACCCGCCAGCTGGCGCACCTGGCTCACCTTCAATACCAGCCTGCGGGGCCGCTCGTTCCTGTGGGCGCTGCACGCGATTGCCGGCACCTGGGCATTGGTGGCTTACCTGATCGTGGGTGGCACTGGCATCTACTGGAGTTTTGACGTTGTGCGCGACACGGTGCAGGGCTGGGCAGGCAACGAGCGCCGGGCCGCGGCCGAAACAAAGGCGCAACCACGCGAGCGCAAGCGCGCAACCACCCCGGATGGCCCGACCGCACTCGATCCGGCCTGGAACACCTTCCTCGACCATGCGCCAAACTGGGCCAGCGCGACGATCCGCCTGCCGGAACGGGGCAGCGGCGCCTACCAGCTGACATGGATTGCGCAGGACGGCCCGCACGAGCGCGCCCGCAACCGCATGTCGCTGCGCGCCAGTGACGGCGCACTGCTCAAGAACGAGCCCTATGGCGCGCAAACCCTTGGCCAGCGCGCCCTGACCACGATCCGGCCGCTGCACACGGGCAGTTACTTCGGCCTGCCGGGGCGGGTCATCATGATGCTCGCCAGCCTGGCCTTGCCCGGCTTTGCGATCACGGGCTGGCTGTTGTACCTGGGCCGCCGGCGACAACAGCGCGCACTGGCGCGCGAACGGGCGCTGGCCATGACGGGCGAACCCACCACGCCAGGCGCCGGCGCGCCGATCCTGCTGGCATTCGCGACCCAGGGCGGCCAGGCCGAGCGGATCGCGCTGCACAGCGCCGCGGCGCTGCGCGCCGGTGGCCGCGCGGTCGACCTGCGGGCCGTGTCGGCGCTCAGTCCGGGCGAGCTGGCCGGCTACGACCATGCGCTGTTCGTGGCGGCGACCTTCGGCGACGGCGAAGCGCCGGATGCAGCGCGCCGCTTCACGCGCGAGCTGCATGCAGTGCCGCTGGCGCTGGCCGGCTGCAAGTACGCAGTGCTGGCGCTGGGCGACCGCAATTACGCCCGTTACTGCGGCTACGGCATTGCGCTTGACGAGCGCCTCGGTGCGCTGGGCGCCACGGCGCTGTTCCCGCGGATCGATGTCGACCAGGGCGACCCCGCAGCACTGGGCCGCTGGATGCATGCGCTGGGCGAGCTGGGTGCGGCCGCTGACACGCTGTCCGCCGCCAATGATGACGCGCTGACCGACTGGCGCCTTGTCGCGCGCACTCACCTGAATCCCGGCAGCCTGGGCGCGCCGTTGTACGAACTCGTGCTGCAGACGACGGCAGATCAGCAGTGGCAGGCCGGCGATCTGCTGGATGTCGCAGCGCGCCACACGCCGGCGACCGTCGATGCCTGGCTGGCGGCCAGTGGCCTGGATGGTTCGGCGCGCGTTACCTGGCAGGGTGAATTGCAGCCGCTGCGCGAGGCGCTGGCCTGGAGCGAACTTCCCGGTGCGGGGCATCCGTTCGCATCGACCCAGGAATGTGCCGATGCACTCAAGCCCCTGGCGCCGCGCCGCTATTCCATTGCCGGCATCCCGCAGGACGGCGTACTGACGCTGCTCGTGCGCCAGCAGCGCCATGAGCAGGGCATGGGCCTGGCGTCCGGCTGGCTGACCGCGCATCTCGACGTCGGCGGGATGGTCCGTGCACGGCTGGCGACGAACCCGGGATTCCATGGTCCGCAGGATGCGCGGCCCTGCATCTATATCGGTAATGGCTCCGGCATGGCCGGCCTGCGCGCCCACCTGCGCAGCCGCGTGCTGGCGGGGCAGCACCGCAACTGGCTGCTGTTCGGCGAGCGCCAGCGCGCCTTCGACAACCTGTGCGCGGGCGAGATCGCCGCGTGGCGCGACGCCGGCGCGCTGCCGGAATGCGATCTGGTGTTCTCGCGCGACGACGCGCCCGAGTATGTGCAGGACCGCCTGCGCGCACGCGCCGACACGCTGCACGAATGGGTCGAGTGCGACGCGGTCATCCATGTCTGCGGCAGCCTGCAGGGCATGGCGGGGGAGGTCGATGCGGCGCTGGCGTCGATTCTTGGCGAGGCTGAACGCGACCGGCTGCTCGACGCGGGGCGCTACCGGCGCGACGTCTACTGAGCATGTGATCAGCGTGTCCGGCGTCGTTCGTCCCATCCCGGCGGATCGGCGGCGCTGTCGCTATACTGGTGCCATGCATACCGAGTATCCGGCTGGCGCCGACGATTTCCTGACCATCCTGGCCGCGCGGCGCAACTACACGCTGCGTCGCCTCGTCGCGCCCGGCCCCGACGACGCGGCCCTGTCGCGCATCGTCGAAGCCGGCGCGCAGGCGCCCGACCATGGCCTGCTGCGGCCATGGCGCTTCATCCTGATCCCGCAGCACAAGCGGCATCTGCTCGGCGACGTGTTTGCCGCCGCCGTGCTGGCGCGCGATCCCGCCTGCGGCGACGAGGCGCTCGACACGGCGCACGACAAGGCGCTGCGCGCGCCATGCCTGCTGGTGGCGGTGTTGCGTGATGAACCGGGCACGATCATCCCGGCGCATGAAAAACTCGTGTCGCTCGGTTGCGCCATCCAGAACATGCTGGTGGCCAGCCATCTGCTTGGCTTTGCGGGTGGCCTGGCCAGCGGCGCGGCGATGGATTTTGCGGGCATGCGCACGTTGCTGGGGCTCGATGCGCATGAGCGGGCCATTTGCTTCATTGGTCTCGGTACCGCGTCAACCGTGAAGGCGCCCCGCGCGCGGCCGGATGTGAGCCAATTCCTCAGCAGTTTATGAGGGTGATTGAACCCCGAACGCCCAGACAGCAAAAAGCCCGCCGATTGGCGGGCTTTTCAATGTGCGCTGCCGCTGCGCCCACGCTATCTGCGTGGTGCGCGCGGCGGCGTCACGACAGCAGCATCAGATTGCGCAGATGTTGCCGGCTTTTTCGCCTTTAGGGCCGGTCGAGCGCTCGAACGACACGCGCTGGTTTTCGGCCAGGCTCTTGAAGCCTTCCGACTGGATGTCCTGGAAGTGCGCGAACAGGTCTTCGCCGCCGCCATCAGGCGTGATGAAGCCGAAGCCTTTTGCGTCGTTGAACCATTTTACGGTGCCGGTTTGGGTAGTCATGTTGAATTCCTTTGCAGTGACATGGGCAAAATCGCCCAATACGCACGTTCAACCAAGAGAAGATAAAAGCGGGGGAATCAAACTGGACTGCCGGAAGAGGCGAGGCGGGAGAGAAAAGCCAACAATAACAACGACTTGATGTAGTGCATCGTTGAAGATACACGGCTTTTCATGAATGTCCTAATGATTTGTTGATTCATTTTCCCGAATTTACTTCAATGCGCGGACGCGAGCTTGAGCCCGACGATGCCCGCCGCGATCATCGCGATGCACGCCAGCCGCGCCGGTGACGCCGATTCCCCGAGCACGACGATGCCCACCAGCGCCGTGCCGACAGCGCCGATCCCGGTCCAGATCGCATAGGCGGTGCCCACTGGCAGCGTCTTCAATACCTGGGCCAGCAGGCCGAAGCTGATGATCATCCCGCCCAGCGTGCCGACCGTCGGCCACAGGCGCGTGAAGCCCTCGGTGTATTTCAGGCCGATGGCCCAGCCAATTTCGAACAGTCCTGCAAGGACCAGCAGTATCCAGACCATATTGCCTCCGATTGAATGAAGCCCGATACTATGTCGAATCCGATGACGAAAAAAGTCAGTATCTATCAGGGGAATTGACAGATGGCGTTTGACCTCGACAATCTGAGAGCCTTCCTGGCGGCAGTCGACCATGGCTCGTTTTCCGCGGCCGCGCGTGCCCTCGGTCGCGTGCCGTCGGCGGTCAGCATGGCGATTGCCAACCTTGAAGCGCAGCTTGACGTACCGCTGTTCGAACGCAGTGGTCGCAACCCGACACCGACCGCGCAGGCACTGGCGCTGCTGCCGCAGGCGCGCCTGCTGGCCGAGGGTTTGCAGCGCCTGAACGTGCACGCGCTGTCACTGAGCCAGGGCCTCGAAGCGTCGCTGACGCTGGCGCTCGTGCCCGAACTGCTCGATACCGTGCCATGGAGCGCCGCGCTGCATGCGCTGGCCGCCGAGCATCCGCTGCTGCAGGTCGAGGTGCTGACGGCGCCGCAGGCCGATGCGCTGGCCATGGTGCGCAGCGGGCGCGCCGACCTGGCACTGGTCTTTGAACGGTACGGTGCGGCGCCGTATCAGGCGTTCCAGGAAGTGGCCGAGGAGCGACTGGTGGCGGTGGCGGCGCGCTCGCATCCGATGTTCAAGGGGGCCAGGCAGGTGCGCGACACCGATCTTATGCTGCAGCGGCAGGTCGTCGTGGCGGGCCGTGACACCGACGGTGTCGACCAGCGCATCGCGATGTCGTCGCTGCAGTGGAAGACCGATAGCCCGACCGCCGCGCTGGCGCTGGTCAGGGCGGGCCTTGGCTGGGCGTGGCTGCCAGCGAGCCTGGTGCGCGCGGCGGTGCAGGGCGGTCACCTGGTCGAGATCCCGACCGCCAATCTGACCAATGTGCTGCGCTTCTTCGTCGATATCGTGTGGACGGAAGAACGGCCGCTGGGCATGGCGGCAACGCGCTTCATCGAACTGCTGAACGCGCAGAAAATCTGAACGATCGTGCGGGAACTGGTCGCGTACGCGATGGTGTCGGTTCGGCTAGAATGTTTGCCCAACAATGGGAGGAACGTTGTGCGCACGCCCTGTGGCGGCCCCGCCTCCCATGCCGCATCACCCGATAAAGCATAGGAAGAACATGAGCACCGACAGTACGCTGAACGAAGCACAGAACACCCAACTGCGCATCGACGCGCTGGAATACCACCGCAGCCCGACCCGCGGCAAGATCGAAGTGATCGCCACCAAACCCCTGTCGAACCAGCGCGACCTGTCGCTGGCGTATTCGCCGGGCGTGGCCTATGCCTGTGAAGAAATCGCTGCCGATCCGGCCACCGCGTTCGATTACACGTCGCGCGGCAACCTGGTGGCCGTGATCACCAACGGTACTGCGGTGCTGGGCCTGGGGAATATCGGCCCGCTGGCCGCCAAGCCGGTCATGGAAGGCAAGGGCTGCCTGTTCAAGAAGTTTGCCGGTGTCGACGTGTTCGACCTGGAACTCGACGAACTCGATCCGGACAAGCTGATCGACGCCATTGCGATGCTCGAGCCGACCGTCGGCGGCATCAACCTGGAAGACATCAAGGCGCCGGAATGCTTCTACATCGAGAAGAAGCTGCGCGAGCGCATGAACATCCCGGTCTTCCACGACGACCAGCACGGCACCGCGATCATCTCGACTGCCGCGCTGCTCAATGCGATGAAAGTCGTCGGCAAGGACATCGGCCAGATCAAGCTGGTCGCGTCCGGCGCCGGCGCCGCAGCGATTGCCTGCCTGGACATGATGGTGCTGCTGGGCGTGAAGCAGGAGAACATCTACGTCGTCGATTCGCGCGGCGTGATCTGGCAGGGCCGCGACGCCAATATGGAAGAAAACAAGGCGCGCTATGCGCAGGCGACCGATGCGCGCGTGCTGGCCGATGTGGTTAAGGGCGCCGACGTGTTCCTGGGTTGCTCGACTGCCGGCGTGCTGACGGGCGAGATGGTCAAGACGATGGCCGACCAGCCAGTCATCCTGGCGCTGGCCAATCCGGAACCGGAGATCCGTCCTGAAGTGGCCAAGGCCGCGCGTCCGGACGTCATCATCGCCACCGGCCGTTCGGATTACCCGAACCAGGTCAACAACGTGCTGTGCTTCCCGTACATCTTCCGCGGCGCGCTCGATTGCGGCGCCACGCGCATCACCGACGAAATGAAGCTCGCCTGCGTGACGGCGATCGCCGAACTGGCCGAAGCCGAAGCGAGCGACGTCGTGGCGCTGGCCTACGAAGGCCAGGACCTGACCTTCGGGCCCGAGTACATCATCCCGAAGCCGTTCGATCCGCGCCTGCTCGGCGCGATCGCACCGCGCGTGGCCGAAGCCGCCGCCGCATCGGGCGTGGCGACGCGCCCGATCACCGACATGGACGCCTACCGCGACAAGCTGGGCCAGATGATCTATCACACCGGTTTCTTCATGAAGCCGGTGTTCGACAAGGCGCGCGCCGATGTGCGCAAGGTGGCGTACGCCGAAGCGACCGAGCCGCGCGTGCTGCGCGCGGTGCAGGCCGTGGTCGACGAGGGCATCGCCCATCCGGTGCTGATCGGCGACACGTCGGTCCTGCAGCGCGCCATCAAGGACGCGGGCCTGCGCCTGCGTGAAGGCGCCGACTACACCGTCATTGCTGCCGAAGCCGATACGACGCTGCAGGGCACGCGCCTGCTGGCGGCGGGCACGGTCGACGCGCTGATCTGCGGCATGACGGGCTGCTACGACGACCATCTGGTACACGTGCGCAACGAGATCGGCGTGGCGCCTGGCGCCGAGGTGCTGGCTGCGATGAATGCGCTGGTGCTCGACAAATTCACGCTGTTCATCACCGACACGTATGTCAACGAGCACCCGAGCGCCCAGGAACTGGCCGCCATCACGCGCCTCGCAGCGGAGACGCTGCAGCACTTCGGCCTGGAGCCGAAGGCCGCGCTGCTGTCGCACTCGTCGCAGGGTTCGTCCGAGCGGCCGTCGGCCAGGCGCATGCGCGAAGCGCGCGCGCTGCTGGCCGAGCAGTCTCCCGAGCTGGCCGTGGTCGGCGAGATCCACGGTGACGCCGCGCTGTCGGAAGACATCCGTGACCTGTACAAGATCGACGCCGGTTATTCGGGCAGCGCGAACCTCTTGGTGATGCCGTCGCTGGACGCCGCCAACATCCTGTTCAACGTGCTGAAGGTCGCCGCGGGCAAGGGCGTGACCGTGGGCCCGATCCTGCTGGGCGCGGCCAAGCCGGTGCACATACTGAGCCCGAGCGCCACCGTGCGCCGCATCGTCAACATGACGGCGCTGGCAGCGGCGGGCGTGAAGTAAGGACAATCTCCGGGACCCGGTTCCGGTATGTCGTCAGCCAAACGGCCCCGATCGGGGCCGTTTTTGCGTCGGGTCAGCGTGACGTCATGCACCGAAGTGCGCTACCAGAAAATCGATGAAGGCCCGTGCCCGCGCTGATTGCCGGCGCTTGCTCGGGTAGACGACGAACAGGTCGGCCTCGGGCTGCGTGTACCCGGGCAGCACGATGCGCAGCCGGCCGCTGTCGACGTACTTCGCCAGATCCCATTCCGAGCGCACCAGGATGCCGTGGCCATCGAGCGCCCAGCCCAGAACGATGTCGCCATCGTTGCTCGATAGCGCACCCTGAACCTTGACCGACACGGCGCGGCCTTCATGTTCCAGGCGCCAGACCCCATGCGCCTCGTCATTCTGCCGGTGCACGATGCAGCGGTGGCTGGCCAGATCCGCCAGGCTGGCCGGCATGCCATGCCGTTCAAGGTAGCGCGGCGACGCGCACAGCAGGCGCCGGTTCGACATGATGCGGCGCGCGACCAGGCGCTGGTCGGGCAGCTCGCCGAAGCGGATCGCCAGATCGATGCCGCCCGCGACAAGGTCCACCGGCCGGTCGGTGACGTCGAGCTGCACCTCCACCTGCGGATAGCGCTGCGCGAAGGTCGACACCAGCGGCGCGATCGTCGTGCGCCCGAAGCCGAGCGACGCATTCACCCGCAGCAGGCCGCGTGGGACGGCACGCGTGCTCGATACCGCTTCTTCCATCTCGTGCAGGTCGGCCAGGATGCGCGTCGCGTAGTGCAGGTAGGTTTCGCCCTCGGGCGTGAGGCTGCTGGTGCGCGTGGTGCGGTTCACGAGCCGCACGCCAAGGCGCTCTTCGAGCTGCGCCAGGCGCTTGGTGGCGGCCGGCGGGGTGAGGTCGAGCGCGCGCGCGGCGGCGCTCAGGCTGCCGTGGCGCGCCAGCAGCACAAAGAATTCGAGATGCGAGGCGAGGTCATTATTCACTTTGGGTGAAGAATCTTGTGAACGGGATTCAATCATAACCGCCTTCGCAGCGAATAATCTGGTGTCTCGTTCAACCAGTACATGAGAGACACCACCATGAGAATCGTCGACATCCGCGAGCAGACCGTTCCGATCAGCTCCCCGATCCGCAATGCCTACATTGATTTCAGCAAGATGACGCTGAGCGTGGTCGCCGTGGTGACCGACGTGATCCGCGACGGCAAGCCCGTGATCGGCTACGGCTTCAACTCCAACGGCCGCTATGGCCAGGGCACGCTGATGCGCGAGCGCTTCATCCCGCGCATCCTCGAGGCTGATCCGACGTCGCTGCAGGACGACACGGGCGCGAACCTCGACCCGCACAAGATCTGGCAGACGATGTTTACCAATGAAAAGCCGGGTGGGCACGGTGAGCGTTCGGTGGCCATCGGCACCATCGACATGGCGGTGTGGGATGCGACGGCCAAGATCGCGGGCGTGCCGTTGTTCCAGCTGCTGGCCGACCGATATGGCAATGGCCAGCCGGAGCGCCGCGTGTTCGTGTATGCGGCCGGTGGTTATTACTATCCGGGGCAGGACCACGGCAAGCTGAAAGACGAGATGCGCAGCTATCTCGATCGCGGCTATACGGTGGTCAAGAAGAAGATCGGCGGTGACTCGCTCGACGAAGACCTGCGCCGCATCGACTCGATCCTGAGTGTGCTGGGCGACGGGCAGAAGCTGGCGGTCGATGCCAACGGCCGCTTCGACCTGGACACGGCGATCCGCTACGCCAAGGCGCTGTCGCAGTACGATCTGTTCTGGTATGAGGAAGCGGGCGACCCGCTCGACTACGAGCTGCAGGCGACGCTGCGCAATTACTACGCCAATCCGATGGCCACCGGCGAGAACCTGTTCTCGATGCAGGACGCGCGCAACCTGATCCGTCACGGCGGCATGCGCGCCGACCGCGACTGGCTGCAATTCGATTGCGCGCTCAGTTACGGCCTGGTGGAGTATCTGCGCACGCTCGACATGCTGAAGGAGCACGGGTGGTCGGCCAAGCGCTGCATCCCGCACGGCGGGCACCAGATGTCACTGAATATCGCCGCCGGCCTGGGGCTGGGCGGGAACGAATCGTATCCCGACCTGTTCCAGCCCTACGGCGGCTTCCCGGACGGCGTGAAGGTCGAGAACGGGCACATCACGATGCCCGATCTGCCGGGCATCGGTTTTGAAGGCAAGGCCGATCTGATTGCGCAGATGCGCAGGCTGACTGATTGATCAGGCGCGGTCGGTGGCGTCGAATTTGACGGGGTGCGTCGCGCCACCCTTGCGCCGCACGACGACGGTGCCGGCCAGCTTGTCGTGCCAGCCCTGCTTGCGCGCGTCGAAGCCGACCCACAGAATGCCCAGCATCAGCGGGATCATCGAGACGTAGTAGCCCACGTAACGGATGATGAACTGGCGCGTGCTCGGCTTGCCGCCGGTTCGCGCATCGACAATGATGGCGCCGACGGCCATCTTGCCCGGCGTGGCCGAGAGCTTGATCCATAGCGCGAGCACGAAGGCAGCCGGCAGGAGCCAGTTGATGACAAAATCCGCCGGGCCCATGACCATCGCTGTGCTGTCCCAATACGCGGCGCCATAGATGGCAGTGAGCAGCGGCAGCACGACGATCATCACCAGGATGCTGTCGATGAGCGCCGCGCCGGTGCGCGCCCAGAAACCAACGTATTCCTGTTCGGTCGATTCGTGCGGCTGCATGGTGGCTCCGGTTGGTTGTGCTGTAGGGACCCCCAGAATAGCACTGGCCAACCTGGGCGTGGCTTAAGTCTCGAGGTAGCGCGTGACAGCCTGGCCGACTTCGGTGGTGTTGGCCGTGCCACCCATGTCAGGCGTGCGCGGGCCCTCGACCAGGCAGCGCTCGATCGCGCCCAGCATGGCGTCATGCGCGGCCGTGTAGTTGGCATCGCCCTGGCCCAGGAACTCGAGCATCATCGCGCCCGACCAGATCATCGCGATCGGGTTGGCGATGTTCTTGCCGTAGATGTCGGGGGCCGAACCGTGGACCGGTTCGAACAGCGACGGGAAGGTGCGGTCCGGGTTCAGGTTGGCCGACGGCGCGATGCCGATCGTGCCGGTGCAGGCGGGGCCGAGGTCCGACAGGATGTCGCCGAACAGGTTCGATGCGACGACAACGTCGAAGCGTTCGGGCGAGATCACGAAGCGCGCGCACAGGATGTCGATGTGGTACTTGTCCCATTTGACGTCGGCGTACTGCTCGCCCATGGCGGCCACGCGCTCGTCCCAGTACGGCATCGAAATCGAGATGCCATTCGATTTGGTGGCGGCGGTCAGGTGCTTCTTGGGGCGGCTCTGGGCCAGGTCGAACGCATACTTGAGGATGCGGTCGGTGCCGTGGCGCGTGAAGACCGATTCCTGCAGCACGAACTCGCGGTCGGTCCCTTCGAACATCTTGCCGCCGACGGACGAGTATTCTCCCTCGGTGTTTTCGCGCACGACGTAGAAGTCGATGTCCCCCGGCTTCTTGTTGGCGAGCGGGCAGGGCACGCCCGGCATCAGGCGCACCGGGCGCAGGTTGACGTACTGGTCGAACTCGCGCCGGAACTTGAGCAGGGAGCCCCACAGCGAGATATGGTCGGGGACGATGTCGGGCATGCCGACGGCGCCGAAGAAGATGGCCTCGAAGCCCGAGAGCTGTGCGCGCCAGTCGTCCGGCATCATCTTGCCGTGCTTGACGTAGTAGTCGCAGTCGGCCCACTCGAAGGTGGTGAATTCGAGGTGGATGCCGAAGCGTTTCGCGGTGGCGTCGAGGGCGCGCAGGCCTTCGGGCATGACTTCCTTGCCGATGCCGTCGCCGGCGATCACGGCGATCTTGTGGGTTTTCATGGGTGTCTCCTGTGAGCTGATCTGAATGCTTCAAGAATAATGCAAAACGGTGTGTTTATAATGTTGCTTCTTGTGGAATCAAGGAACACGCTGGGTGAATAATCTATTGGAGAACGCTGACCTGCGGGTGTTTGTGACCGTGGCGCGTCAGGGATCGTTCGCCGGTGCGGCGCAGGCGCTGGGCATGTCGGCGGCGTATGTCAGCAAGCGGATCGGGGTGCTCGAGGCCGCGTTGGGCGTGCGGCTGTTCCAGCGCACGACGCGGCGCATCGTCATTACCGAGGATGGGGCGCAGGCGTTTGAACGGGCGCAGGCGATTCTGGCCAGCCTCGATGACCTGATCGAGGAGTCGGCCGAACGGCGTCGTGCGCCCAGTGGCCAGCTGCGCGTGTGCAGCAGCTTCGGCTTCGGCCGCCAGGTCGTCGCACCGGCGATTGCCCGGCTGGCGCGCGCGTATCCGGCGTTGCAGATCCGGTTCGAAGTGTTTGACCGGCTGGTCGATCCGGTGGCCGAGGGGTTCGATCTGGATGTGCGGATTGGTGACGAGATCGCGCCGCAGCTGATCGCGCGGCGCCTGATGATCAATCACCGCATCCTGTGCGCTGCGCCGGCGTATCTGGCGCAACACGGCACGCCGCGCGCACTGCAGGATCTGGCGGCGCATCAGTGTCTGGTGATCAAGGAGCGCGATCATCCGTTTGGCGTCTGGCGGTTGCGCGCGAAAAGCGGTGAAGAAACGGTGAAGGTGTCGGGCGGCCTGTCGACCAATCATGGTGAGATCGCGCTGCGCTGGGCGCTGGATGGCGCCGGGATCGTGCTGCGCTCGCGCTGGCATGCGCAGCCGCTGCTGGCTTCGGGGCAGCTGGTGCAGATCCTGCCTGACTACACACAGGAAGCCAATGTGTGGGCCGTGTATCCGCAGCGGCTGGGAAATTCGGCGAAGGTACGGGTGTGCGTCGAATTTCTTGAGCGTGAGCTGGCAGCGGGTGGAGCACCGGATGCGGGCATGTAGTGCGCCGTGGCTGTGCAATCGGCGTTATTGGTGCAATGGGTGCAATTGCTGCACCGTCACGGTGCAGCGCACAAGGGGTTCGCCCATTCGCGACAGACGGCGTTCGCGCGGCTCGACACTGCGCCGCAACATGGGCGATAATGGCGGGCTGTAGCGCGCCGTAACGCGTGTGTTTGCGTCGTTTGGCCAGCGCGGCCTGCAGCTTCCCCCATACATCCGATCATCCGAGGACCATGAACTCCAGCCTTACGCTTGCCGATTCCGTGTGCGCCGCCCCGCGCCGCCACTTGCCCGCTCGCGTGGCGCCAACGCGCGCGCTGACGTGCGCAGCGCGGCCTGCTCCTGCACGCGTGATGGTGCGCGCGTGAGTCAGTCGGTCATGTATCCAGGCTCCCCCAGCAAGCCATCGCGCCCGATCATCGAGGTCAAGCCGCATTCGACACTCGATGATGTCTACGGCATCCTCGTCGGCGTGCTGTTCGTCGTGATCGGCATCGTGCTGCTGCATGCGGCCGGGCTGCTGACCGGTGGCGTCGCCGGCATCGCGCTGTTGACGTCGTACTCGACGGGCTTGTCGGTCGGGACACTGTTCATGATGATCAATGTGCCGTTCTTCCTGTTCGGCTACTTCTTCATGGGTGCGCGCTTTACGATCAAGTCGCTGGCCGGCAGCGCGATGATCATGGGGCTGCTCAAGATCATGCCGTTCGTGCTGGTGATCGACCGGGTTCACCCGGCGGTGGCAGCCCTGGGCGGCGGCACCTTCTGCGGCATGGGCATCCTGGCGCTCGCGCGCCACGGCGCCGGTGTCGGCGGCACGGGCATCGTCACGCTGTGGCTGCAAAAGCAATACAACATCAACGCCGGCCGCACCCAGATCATGATCGACAGCGTCATTCTGGCGCTGGCCCTGCTGCTGGTCGCCCCGCACCTGGTCGCCTGGTCCGCCCTGAGCGCCGTCGCCATGAGCGGCATGGTCATGGCCTGGCACCGCGCCGGCCGCTACTTCGGCAGCTAACCCCCAACAATTAGGGTCAGAGTAGAATTGTTGGGTAATAGCCTCTAGTAAATGGCCATATTCGGGCTCTCACAGATGAGCTCGTCAAACATTGCATAAAAATTAGGGTCAGAGTCGAATTGTTTTTCAATTGATTTATAAAAATTGACAAACAATTCGACTCTGACCCTCATTATTTTGTGCGGTTGTTAGCGCTATCCAGTAAGCGGCAAGTCTTCTTGTGCAACTAATGTCACAGGTGCATCTGCAGACGCCTGCGATACCTCCTGAACAATCAGGGTCAGAGTCGAATTAATGGGCAATTACCCAAAGTTGTCAAACAAATCGACTCCGACCCTAAGCTCTGCAGTTAATCTTGCAAATCAATTAGGGTCAGAGTCGAATTAATAAACAATTGATTTATTGAAGTTATCAAACAATTCGACTCTGACCCTGATTTAAAGTGGGGGTTATTGGGGTGGGGTGGGTTGTTGCGGGGCGGTGAGCATGTCGGTGCCGACCATGTCGAAAATGCTCAGTTGGCCGCCCAGGCGGATGAAGAGTTCCTGGTAAAGGGCGCCGGTGTTCATATTGCCCCATTCGACTGCGCGCTTGATCAGGTAGGGCGTCGGGCTGTGCGGTTCGAGGTGGGCAAGGTAGGTGGCGGCGGCGGCCAGGCAGGCGTAGGCGTCGGCGCGGTCGCGGAAGTGGTGGGGCTCGGGGGTGTTCGTTGTGGTCATGCTGGATGGTGTTTCAGCCGGTTCTGCGGGGGCGTCGGCTGGTACTTCCGCTGGGGCTGGCGCTGGCGTTCTTTCGTCGCGTTCGTTGTGGAGTGCGGTGAGGATGGCGTGGACCTGCCCGGCGAGGGCGTTCAGGCAGGGTGCGGTGGTGCGTTGGGGCGTGTCGAAGGTGCGTTGGAGCAGGGCGATCGTCGCGTGCGCGTCTTCCAGGGCGGTGATGCGCTCGGTCAGTGCTTCTGGTGGCATCGCCGTCAGCGTACCTTTGGCGCTGTCGTGGCCATCAAGCGCGTGCACGGATTGTTCGCTGTCGGCCCAGGTGGCGGCGCGGCCGTCTTCCGTTGTGAATAGCGGCGCCTGGCGTAGCGTCGGGGCCAGCTTCTGGTCTAGCCAGCGCAGGATGTTTGCACGGGCTTCGGCGTCCTCGTTGTCCAGCTGCGGATGCAGGGCAGTCCAGTAGCGCTCGCATAGCGTGTGCGCCAGCAGCAGGCAAGGGGCCAGCGCGGGCAGGCCGTGTTCGTGGACCTGGGATTCGCACAGCCACGCTGCCAGTTGCAGGTCCTTGCCCTGGGTGCGCAGGGCGCCGGCAGCGAGGTTGCTGACATGTGGCCAGTCCGAGCGCTTCGGTTGCCGCTGCCAGACGCCGCGCGGCTGGATGTCTTCGTCGCCCTGGCGCGCTTCGATGATGGCGCGGTAGACGCTCGTTGCGCGGGCCGGCAAGCCGGTCGGATTGGCGGGGTCCACCGGCGCTGCCAGCGTCTCGAAGGCGATGCCGAGGTGGCGCAGGAAGTAATCGTCGGCGCGCCGTGTCAGGTCGCCGTTGGGTGGAACTGTTTCAGGCATGGAGGCTCTCCCGGTGAGGCGGTCCGGCGGATGGGACGCCAATAAAGGCCACACTGTAGCGCAAAAGCGGCCGTCAGGTCAGGTGCCAGCGGCCGGTACCGAACCTGAACCAGGAGCCGCCGCCGTCATGGCGCCAATGCGCAGCGTGGCCCGCAGCCCCGGATGGTTGTCGGCCAGCGTCAAGGTGCCGCCATGCAGCCGCGCCACTGCCGAGACCACGCTCAGGCCCAGCCCCACGCCGGGCGTGCCACGGCTCGCATCCACCCGATAAAAGCGCTCGATGACGCGCGTGCGTTCGTGCACGGGAATGCCGGGGCCATTGTCGGCCACGACGATCTGCACGGTGTCGGCATCAAGGCGCTGCGCGGAGATCGCGATCGCGCCGCGCACCGGGGCGTACTTGAGCGCGTTGTCGACCATATTGCCCAGCGCCTGTGCCAGCAGCACGGGGTCGCCCACCACATGCAGGTCGGCCGGGCCGTCAAAGCCCAGCGCGATGTCCTTCAGTTCGGCGACCGGTGCATAGAACTCGGTCACTTCGGCGCCCAGCGCCGCCAGGTCGACATCGACGAAACCGCCACGCCGGCTGCCGCTGTCGATTTCGGCCAGCCGCAGCAACGCGTTGAAGATGCCCATCACGCGGTCGACGTCATCGATCGCGGCATCGATCTCGACGAAGGTTTCGTCCGGTGCTGGGCGCGCCACCGACAATTCTTCGAGCCGCGCGCGCAGTTCGGACAGCGGCGTGCGCAGGTCGTGCGCGATCGCGTTCGAGACATCCTGCACGCCGGTGACCAGATGCTCGATCTGGTCGAGCATGCGGTTGACGGTGCGCGTCAGTTGCTGCAGCTCGTCGCCATCGCCCGGCTCGACCAGCCGGTGCGACAGCTTGCCTTCGATGATCGACGCGGTGGTGTCGCTGATGCCCTGCATGCGGCCCAGCAGCGCCCGGCGGATCATGAGGCCACCCAGCGCGGCGCTGAGCAGCACCGTGATCGCGCACCCCAGCAAGCCATAGGCGAACAGTCGTTCGAGCTTCTGGAAGCGATTCAGGTTGCTGGCCACGAGCAGCCGGTAGCCGTCTTCCAGCGTCACCCGCACCAGTTCCACGTTGCGCGGCACGTCGTCCACCACGATCGTCACGCGGCACAGGCCATCGCGGTTCGGTACGCCCTCTGGCCAGGCCTGCAGATTGCCCGCCAGCTTGGTGCCATCGGGCGCGACGAACAGCATGATCTTGCGCACGCCGTCGTTCACGCCGTGGACCTGGCTGTCGATCGCGGCGGCCAGCGCGGGCGGACCCTGGCGGATGAACAGGTTGCTCAGGTGCTGGGCGTCGGATTTGAGCAGCTGGCTGCGCACCTCGCCAATATTCGTATGCCACGCGTACCACAGCGGCCCGGCGAACATCGCCAGCACCAGCAGCGTCACGAAGCCATAACCGATCGCGATCGTGCGGGCGGAAAAACTGGGAAGCCTGAACATCATGCTCGCAACATTCAAGGCTGGTCGGTCAGCATGTAGCCGGCATTGCGCACCGTGCGCAGCAGGGCCACAGGAAAGCCGGCGTCGATCTTCTGCCGCAGCTTGCTGATATGGACATCGATGACATTGGTCTGCGGGTCGAAGTGGTAGTCCCACACGTTCTCGAGCAGCATCGTGCGCGTGACCACCTGGTTCGCATGGCGCAGCAGATAGGCCAGCAGCTTGAATTCGCGCGGCTGCAGTGCCAGCTGCTTGCCGGCGCGCGTGACGCGGTGCGCCAGCATGTCGACACTCAGGTCGCCCAGCGTCATGACGGTTTCGACGGCCTGGCTTTGCGAGCGGCGCAGCAGCGCGTCCAGCCGCGCGAGCAGCTCGCCGAACGCGAACGGCTTGGTCAGGTAGTCGTCGCCGCCGGCGCGCAGGCCGCGGATGCGGTCGTCCACGCCATCGAGGGCACTCAGGATCAGGATCGGTACCCGGTTGCCTTGCTGGCGCAGTGTTTCGATGAGCGCCAGGCCGTCGATCCCGCCGGGCAGCATGCGGTCCATGACAATGGCGTCATATGGCTCGCTGACGGCATAGACCATGCCGTCGCGGCCATTGTCGGCATGGTCGACCGTGTGCCCGGCCTCGCTCAGGCCCTTGTTGACGAAGCGCGCGACGCGCTCGTTGTCTTCGATGAGGAGCAGTTTCATGGCGACCTCAATGCGCTTGCGGCTGCGGCCTGGCCGTATCCGCCGGCGCCTGACCATCGTCCGGCGTGTCATCGATATGGACCGGCGTTTTCGAACGCGACGCGATGATCACGTAGAACAGCGGAATCAGGAACGTGGCCAGGAACGTGGCCGTCAGCATGCCGCCGATGACGCCGATGCCCAGCGCATTCTGGCTGCCCGAGCCCGCGCCGCTCGACAGCGCCAGCGGCAGCACGCCCAGGATGAACGCCATCGACGTCATGATGATCGGACGCAGTCGCACTTTCGACGCTTCCAGCGCCGCTTCGACGATGCCCATCCCCTGCATCTGCAGTTCACGCGCGAATTCGACGATCAGGATCGCATTCTTGGCCGACAGGCCGATGGTGGTCAACAGCCCCACCTGGAAGAACACGTCGTTCTCCATGCCGAAGGCCGTCGCTGCGCTCAGGGCCCCGAGGATACCGATCGGGACCACCATGATGACCGAGATCGGGATCGCCCAGCTTTCATACAGCGCGGCCAGGCACAGGAACACGACTAGGATCGACAGCGCATACAAGAGCGGGGCCTGCGAGCCGGCCTGCGATTCCTGCAGCGAGATGCCGCTCCATTCGAAGCCGATGCCTTCCGGGAGTTCGCCCACCAGGCGCTCCATGATCGCCATCGCCTCGCCGGTACTGAAGCCCGCCGCCGGCTGGCCCAGGATCTCGGCCGATTCGATGCCGTTGTAACGCGCCATCGCCGGCGAACCCCAGGCCCAGCGCGCGCTGGCAAAGCTCGAAAACGGCACCATCTCGCCCGCGCCGTTGCGCGCATAGAGCAGCTTGATGTCGTCCGGGTTCATGCGGAACTGGGCATCGGCCTGCACGTACACGCGCTTGATGCGGTTGTCGGTGTCGAGGAAGTTGTTGATGTAGCGCGAGCCCCAGGCGGTCGAGAAGGTCTGGTCGACTTCGGTCAGGTTCACGCCCAGTGCGGCCGCCTTTTCGCGGTCGATGTCGATCTTGTAGGTGGCGTTGTCGGCCTGGCCCGTAAAGCGCACGCGCTGCAGGTTCGGTTCCTTGCGCGCCAGCTCGAGCAGCTGGTCGCGTGCCTTGGCCAGCGCGTCGTGCCCCAGGCCACCGCGATCCTGCAGCTGCAGCGAGAAGCCATTGGCCGACCCCAGGCCGCGGATCGATGGCGGTTCGACCGTGTTGATCGTCGCGCCCTGGTAGTTGGCGTAGCGCGCCGTGATGCGGTTGGCCAGTGCCGAGACGCCCAGCGCTTCATCTTTGCGCTCGTCCCAGGTTTTCAGGCGCACGAACAGGCGCCCCTGGTTCTGGCCGCGCTGCGGCTGGCTCGCGCCATTGGTCATGAAAGTGGCTTCGACGACGTTTGACTCTTCTTTCAGCAGGTACTGGCTGATTTCTTCCAGCACGCGGCCCGTCGTTTCCTGCGTGCTGCCGGCGGGCGTCTGCACCTGGACGAACATATAGCCCTGGTCTTCCTTTGGCAGGAAGCCGCCCGGCAGGCGCAGGAACAGGGCGATGACGGCGCCGACCAGCACCAGGTACACCACCATCCACAGCGCGCGCCGGCCCAGGATGCGCGTCACGCCGCCCAGGTAGCGGTCGCGGGTCGCGTCGAACGAGCGGTTGAACCAGCCGAAAAAGCCTTTTTTCTGATGGTGCTCCGGGTCGACCGGCTTGAGCATCGTTGCGCACAGTGCGGGCGTGAGGGTCAGCGCGATGAACGCCGACAGCAGCATCGAGGCCACGACCGTCAGCGAGAATTCGCGGTAGATCGCGCCGACCGTGCCGCTCGAGAAGGCCACCGGCACGAACACGGCCGACAGCACCAGGGCCACGCCGATCAGCGCGCTGGTGATCTGGCTCATGGCCTTGATCGTCGCTTCTTTCGGCGGCAATCCATCTTCGTGCATCACGCGCTCGACGTTTTCCACCACCACGATCGCATCGTCGACCAACAGGCCAATGGACAGCACGAGGCCGAACATCGACAGCGTGTTGATGGTAAAGCCCAGTGCGGACATGATGCCGAAGGTCCCCAGCAGCACCACCGGCACCGTGATCGACGGGATCAGGGTGGCGCGGAAATTTTGCAGGAACAGGTACATCACCAGGAACACCAGCACGATGCCCTCGATCAGCGTATGGGTCACGCCCTTGATCGACGTTTCGATGAACGGCGTCACGTCATTCGGGTACACGGTGCGCAGGCCGGGCGGGAAGAACTCGCCCAGTTCCTTCAGGCGTGCGCGCACGGCTTCCGCGGTGTCGAGCGCATTCGCGTTTGGCGCGAGCTGGATGCCCAGTCCCGACGCCGACTTGCCGTTGTAGCGCACGTCGACGTTGTAGTTTTCGGGTCCCAGCGCCACGCGGGCGACATCGCCGATGCGCACGGACGAGCCGTCCGGCTGGACCTTGACCAGGATGCGCTTGAACTCTTCGGGCGTGCGCAGCATCGTTGCCTGGTTGATGGTGGCGCTCAGGGTCTGGCCCTGGACGGCCGGCGTGCCACCCAGCTGGCCGCCCGAGATCTGCACGTTCTGCGCGCGGATCGCATCGGTCACGTCAAGGGGTGTCAGTGCATAACTCGTCAGCTTGACGGGATCGAGCCAGATGCGCATCGCGTACTGGGTGCCGAACAGGTTCATGCTGCCCACGCCCGGCATGCGGGATAACGGATCCTGGATGTTCGAGGCGACGTAGTTGGCGATGTCGAACTTGGTCATGCTGTCGTCGTCCGACACGAACGCCGCCACCATCAGGAAGTCGGAGGTCGACTTGGTGACCCGCAGGCCTGCCTGCTGGACCTCGCTCGGCAGGCGCGGCACCGCTGCCTGCAGCTTGTTCTGCACCTGGACCTGGGCGATGTCCGGATCTGTGCCGGCGGCGAACGTCAGCGACGTCGTCGACTGGCCCGTGTCGTCGCTGGTCGACTGCATGTACAGCAGGTTGTCGATGGCCGTCATCTGCTGCTCGATCACCTGGATCACGGTGTTCTGCATGGTCTCGGCCGACGCGCCGGGGAAACTCGCCTGGATCTGTACCGACGGCGGCGAGACGGGCGGATACTGCTCGATCGGCATCTTGAGCAGCGCGATGCCGCCCACCAGCATGATCAGCAGTGAAATGACGATCGCGAAGATCGGACGGTGGATGAAATACTTTGGCATCGTGGATTATTCCTGACGCGCTGCAGTGGCTGCAACAGGCGCCGCTGGCGCGGGCGCGGGTGCAGCGGCGACCCTGACCACGGTGCCGGGCCGCAGCTTCTGCACGCCGCTGACGATCACGCGTTCGCCCGCCTTCAGGCCGTCGTCGACGAGCCAGAAGTTGTCGACCAGCGCGCCGGTGCGCACGGTGCGCAGTGCGGCCTTGTTGTCCTGGCCGACGACCATCACGGTGGCCATGCCCTGCGGCGTGCGCGTCACGGCCGTTGCGGGCACGCGCATGACCCCCTGGCGCACGCCTTGGCTGACGCTCGCGCGCACGAACATGCCCGGCAACAGCAGCTTGTCGGGGTTCGGGAAGCGCGCGCGCAGCGTGACCGAGCCGGTGGCCTGGTCGACCGTCACGCCGGCAAACTCGAACGTGCCGCTGCGGCTGTAGGTGCTGCCGTCTTCCAGTTGCAGGCTGACCCTGGCGGCGTCAACGCCCTCCATGCGCACGCGGCCGGCGGCGATCTCGCGCCGCAGCGCCAGGCCTTCGCTGCTCGACTGCTGCAGGTCGACGTACATCGGGTCGATCTGCTGGATCGTCGTCATCAGGGTGGCCGCGCTGCCTTGCACATACGCGCCCTGGGTCACGGCCGACACGCTGCTGCGGCCCGCGATCGGGGCGGTCACGGTGGTGTAGCCAAGGTTGATGCGGGCCACGTCCAGCGCGGCCTTCGCCGCTGCGACGTCGGCCGCCGCTTCCAGCTGCGCCGCCTCGGCGGTTTCGAATTCCTGCTTGCTGACCGCATTTTCCTTCACCAGCACGCGGTTGCGGTTCAGTTGCGATGCATTGCTGGCCAGCGTGGCCTGCGCACGTTGCAGCTCGGCTTCGGCGCTCTTGACGGCGGCGCGGTAGGGCGCCGGATCGATCAGGTACAGCGGCTCGCCTTTGCGCACGTCGGCGCCTTCGGTGAAGCGGCGTTCCTGCACGATGCCGTCGACCCGGGCGCGCACCTCGGCCAGCAGGAACGGCGCCGTACGGCCAGGCAGGGCAATGTTCAGCGCCACGTTCGTGGTGGCCATGGTCAGTACGGCCACTTCGGGCACGGCAGGCGCGGTAGGCTTGGGGTCTTTTCCGCAGGCGGAGAGCAGCGCGGCGGCCGCAACAGCGGTAGCCAGCGCCCGGCGGGGCAGAAGGGTCATCGAGGGCATGGGTGTCGGATCCGTTGGCAAGGTGGAGAGCGTATTGTTCCCTACCTTCGACTATGCCCGGCGCAGGCTTAAATGGGGGTGGCTGATTCGTTAAATATCGTTAATGTTGCTGTAAATACAACGCCTTTGACCCGTGCAGGCCGGCTTGTTCATCGACCTCCGGCATGTGCGGCATCAAAGGGCCGTGCTGACCCCGCCTGCGCCGGCAACCACAGCGCGACTTCCGTACCATCACCCGGCGCCGACACGATGTCGATCACGCCGCCATGCGCGCTGACGATCTCGCGCACGATGGTCATGCCCAGGCCGTTGCCCGGCACGTCGGGCAGCGCGTTGGCGCGCCAGAACGCGTCGCACACCTGCTTTCTCTGCTCGGGCGTCATGCCCACGCCCTGGTCGCGCACCCGCACCGCGGCGCCCGCCTGGCCGGCGCGCTCCTGCTGCGAGATGCGCACATCGACGACGCTGTCCGGCGCCGAGTAGGCCAGCGCGTTGTGGACGATATGGCCCAGCGCCTGCTGCACGCGCGCCGCGTCGGCCGTCACGCGCGGCAGGTCGGGCGCCATGTCCAGTGCGATCCGTCCGGCCTGTGCGTCATCGGCCAGCGCGCCCTTGATCTTGCCCATCAGGTCGGGCAGGTCCAGCAGTGTTGGCTGCAGCTGGGCGGCGCCGCCCGCATCAATGCGGGCCAGGTCGAGCATCTGGTTCACCAGGCCGATCAGGCGCGTGGCCTGGCGGTGGATGATGTCGATCAGCTCGCGCCCGGTGGCGGCGTCGAACTCGCGCTTGAGGAGCAGCTCGGAAAACCCGAGGATGCTGGCCATCGGCGTACGCAGTTCGTGGCTGGCGGTGCGAAAGTAATCGTGGCGCCGCTGGTTCGCGGCGCGTACCCGTTCGCGTTCCGCGCGCAGGCTGGCCACATCGCGTACGGTCGCCACCAGGTGCACATGGTCGTCCAGCGGCATGGCCGCGATCGACATTTCGGCGGCAAAGCTGCTGCCGTCCATACGGCGCGCCGTGCCCTCATGGCGCGTGACCACCTGCGGCGCCATGCCGAGCAGGACAGCCGACGAGTGGCCGGTCAGGACGGCGCAGCGCGCGCCGAACAATGCCTCGGCGGCCGGATTGCACGACTGGATCCGGCCCCCGTCGTCGAGCAGCAGCACGGCGTCGGGCAGGTGTTCGAGCAGCGTGCGCAGCGCGCGAGCGCTGCTGCGTTCACGGTCGCAGGCAGCGCGCAGTTCGAGCGTGGCGATTTCGCCGGCCACCATGCCTGCCAGGTCGCGCAGCATCGCGCGGTCGGTGTCCGAAAAGTCGCGCGGCACGCTGTCGATGATGCACAGCGTGCCAATCCGCACGCCGTCGCCGACGTCGATCGGCGAACCGGCATAGAAGCGCGCCGCCGTCTCACCACGGACCATCGGGTTGTCGGCGAAGCGCGCATCGGTACTGGCATCCTGCACGACCATCACGTCGTCCTGCAGGATGGCGTGGGCGCAGAACGACACCGAGCGCGGCGTCTCGGTCAGCGCCAGGCCGACGCGCGACTTGAACCACTGGCGGTCGGTGTCGATCAGGCTCACGAGCGCAACGGGCACCTTGAACAGGTGCGCCGCCATGCGTGTGATGCGATCGAACGAGGCTTGCGGCGGCGTGTCGAGCAGGTTCAGGTCGAGCAGCACTTCGTGGCGCCGGGTTTCGTCCGGCGGCAGGGGCGCGGCGGTATGGTGGTTGCGTTGCGGCGTGTCGTTCATCTTGGGGGAGGGATCGTCTCGGGAGCCGGGGGCGGCCGATGTCACTGCGGCACGCAGGGCAGCGCCGGCTTGCGCAGGTGCGCTGGTGCCTTAATAAGTGGCAATTTTTATGTTTGCTGATTTTACCGGTTCACATTGGTCTGTCAAGACAAACCGCTGTGTCCGCTAACAAGCGATGAGCACTTGCAACAGATGCGTGACCCTGGCGCCTAGGCTGCGCCGTCCGGCCCGCCGGCCACGGGCAGGTAGAGCGTGACGTCGGTGCCCACCCCAAGTTCGGATTCGAGCGCGATGCGCCCGCCGTGCAGATCGACGATTTCCTTCAGGATCGTCAGCCCCAGGCCACTGCCGGGCGCCGCCGAATCGCTGTCCACGCGATAGAAGGCATCGAAGACCTGGGCCTGCTGCTGGGGCGTCATGCCGATGCCGCGATCGCGCACGCGGATCGCCACCATCGGCCGCTCGCCCCATTGTTCCGGCGCAGCGCTCAGCAAAATCGGCGTGCCTGGCGCGGAATACTTGATGCTGTTGCTGACGATGTTGGTCAGCGCCTGCTGCATCTTCTGGGCGTCGGCCGCCAGCGGGGGCAGACCGGGCGCGATGTCGGTGGTGACGCGGTGCGCCTGGCCGAGGCCTTCGAGGCATGCCAGCGTCCGGGTCACCAGATCGGCCACCGGGACGGCGTCGATCCGCAGCTCGTCGATCCCGCCCGCTTCGATCCGCGCCAGGTCGAGCAGCTGGTTGACCAGGCTGACCAGGCGGGCCGATTCGCGGTGGATGATCTCCACCAGCTCGCGGCTGACAGCAGGATCGAATTCGCGCTTGAGCAGCAATTCCGAAAATCCCAGCACGCTCGACATCGGCGTGCGCAATTCGTGGGTGGCGGTGGCGAAGTGGCGCCGGCGCCGTTCGTCGGTCGCGCGGTTGCGCTCTTCGGCGGCGCGGCGCTGCGAAATGTCGCGCACCGTCACGGCAAATTTCGGCCGCGCCGCCCACATCATGCGGCAGTAGGAAAACTCGATCGGGAAGCGGCTGCCATCCAGGCGCCGCGCCAGCGCTTCGTAGCGCGCGCCTTCGCGCAACTGGCCCGTGCGGCGCCGGCGCAGCAAATCTTCGTCCATCAGTTCGCGCAGCGGCCGACCGGTCAGCATCGGGCCGCTGGCGCCGAACAGCGATTCGGCGGCTGGATTCGCGGCCATGATATTGCCTTGCGCGTCGAGCATCAGGATGCCGTCCGGCAGGTGCGCCACCAGTGCTTTTTCCCAGCCTTCCGGCGCGGGGCGGCCTGCCGGCCGCGCACGCAGCTCGTCGCCGGCGATGGCGGCCAGGTCGCGCAGCGTGGCCATCTGCTCGGCATCGAAATGGCGCACCTGGGTGTCGATCACGCACAGCGCGCCGACCGGGCTGCCATCCGGCGCGGCCAGCGGAATGCCGGCATAGAAGCGCACGTCCGGCGCGCCGGTGACGAACGGGTTGTTGGCAAACCGCGGATCGAGGCGCGCGTCGTGGACCACCAGGCCATCTTCATGGTGGATCGTGTGGGTGCAGAACGAGGTCACGCGCGTGGTCTCGTGCAGGTCGATGCCCACGCGCGACTTGAACCACTGGCGGTCGGCGTCGACCAGGGCAATCAGCGAAATGGGCACGCCAAGCAGACGGCAGGCCAGGCGCGTGATGCGGTCGAAGCGTTCTTCGGGCGGGGTGTCGAGCAGGGCCAGTTCGTGCAGCGCGCGCACACGTGCCTGGTCGGACTGCGGTACCGCGTGCAGTGCAGGCAGGGTTGGGGCAACAAGGGGGCGTCGGTCCGGCTCGTTGGGCATGATGTGGGTCCTGTCAGTCCGGCGCCGCCGCCGCGTCCATGTCACTGAAGATCTGTTCGATCCGTGCGCGCAGATCGGCGAAGCGCACTGGCTTGGAAAATACCGGGATGTCGTCGGGCAGCCCCATCGACGCGATCGTCGCCCGATCGAGTCCGCTGATGACGATGATGGCCATGGTGCGGTAGCGCGGGTCGGCGCGCAGCGTCCGCACCATCCGGAAACCATCCATGCCCGGCATGTTCAGGTCGCTGATCAAGAGGTCAGGCCGCGCTTCGCCGATCCGGATCAGTGCGTCGAAACCGTCGCGCGCCTTGATCAGCTGCGCATCCAGGCCCCAGCCGGAGAGTTCCAGCTCGTACAGGCGCAGCAGGGTGGCGTCGTCGTCGGCCATCACGATGCGACGGCCGGCCGGCACCGGCCGGGCAGCGGGCGACGCAGCGGGGTGACTGCCGGTTACCGCGTGATTGCGCTGCGCGACCAGGCGGTGCACCGAGGTGAGCAGGATGCGGCGGTGACCGCCAGCGGTTTTCCAGGCTTGCAGCACGCCGCTTTCGACCCAGAGTTGCACGGTCCGGTGCGACACGCCAAGCAGGCTCGCGGCCTCCTTGGTCGAGCAGACTTCTGCGGAAGCGGGGTCGGTCGGCGTCGGCGCTGGGCTGCTGTGCGGTATCATGAAATAGAATTGTGCAGGTGGTTAAAAGCCTCCCGACCAAGGGGCTGATCATCCGTTTTAAGCACACCCTCGAGATGAGGGCGCATCGAAAAACACCGGATGGCGCCACCTGGATGCGCAACTAATACGCATAGGCAAGTCAGCAATCTATCAAATTATCACAAGTTACGATAGTGAAACGCGATAAGTCGTTTATTTATTGTAACTTGTGGTGTCGAGCAATGGTGCATTATTGCACTTTTACCGTCACTGTGACCGTGCCGCTTGCCCCCGGCGCCAGTGTGCCCGTTATGACCCATTCGATCTTGCCATTGGCGCCCACGTCCGGTTTCACGGCGACTGCACAGGCCAGTCCCGATGGCAACGTACCGCAACTGCTGTCAGCGTAGGTCGTGTAGGCCGGCGTGGTGTCTTCGATCTTCAGTTGCGTCAGCGTCGTGGTGCCGCTGTTCTGGAACGTGATCGTATACAGGATCGTGCTGCCGGGCGTGGCGTTGGCCTTGTCGACCGCCTTGGTCAGCTTGAAGTCGTCGCAGGTCTGGCAGATGCCTTCTACCGTGACCACGATCTCGCCCAGGCCAATGCCGAGCAGCTTGAGCAGCGGATCGGCCACGCCACTCAGCACCGGCGCGATCAGCGGGCTGACCACGTTCTTCACCAGTGTCTTGACCAGCGGCTCGACTGCGCCCTGGACCACGCCCAGGGCCGGCATGCTGCGCACCTGCAGATTCGTCACCAGGCTATTGGCCGCGTTCGTGATGAAGGTCGTGCTCGAGCTGACGGTGCGCGTTTGGGGGAACGTGCCCGACATCGTCACGCTCGTCGCAAATGGCGCCTGGCCGCGCACGATGCTCTTGATGTCCAGCGGGACGTTCACCGACACCAGGCCCAGCGCCGCAGCCTGCAGCGAGCCGATGGTGCCGAAGTCGACGTCCGCGTCGAGGATTGCGCGGGTACGGTTGAAGAACACGCTGTCCTCGATCTTGCCGATGAAGATGTCGGACACGCCCGGCGCCACCTGCAGCGTGACGGCCCTGGTGGCCGCATTCACGGCCGAGAGGCTGCCCTGGCCGCGCGCGACTTCCACGTACACGTCGAGCTTGCCGATGGCGACCGACGCGCTTTGCAGCAGGCCCAGTCCGACCAGCGAACTGGTGACCGGCGCCAGCGACACCAGGTCCATCTTGAGCTTGAGACGGATCGCGGCCGAATGGAAGGTCGAGCCGGTCGGCCCGCACACGTACACCGGCGGCTCGATCACCTGCGCATACAGTTGCAGGTTGTTGACCACACCGGTCGCGCCCAGCAGGCCGCCCGAGATCCCGACGGGTTGTGGCGTGGTCAGCACGTTGCGGCGGTTGTACAGCTGCACTAGGCCGGTGAACATGTCGAGCGCATTGACCGTGCTGGTGCCGAGCGACCCGGTGTCGGCCGTGACCTTGAGCAGGTCGTCCAGGCGCACGGTGCCGCCCACGCCATTGAGTTGCGAGGCCAGGCCGGATAACGCACCGGCCAGCTGCGGCCGGGCCTCGGCCTGCGCCTGGACCGCCAGCGCATTGGAAACCTGCGCCAGCGTGACGTTGGCGCTCAGCGCCTGCGCCGGGGTCGAGACGCCCAGATCCGTCTTGAGCACGTTCAGGAAATTGAGCAGGTTCAGGTTGCCGCCGGCCAGCGCGTTCCAGTCGACCGCATTGAGCGAGGCGCCGGTGCCGAGCAGGCCGCCCAGCAGCGGGCCGAGCAGGGCGCTCTTGCCGGTGTCGACGCTGGCCAGGCGCGGGCCGGCGGTGATGCAGGCGCCGGTCACGGTGCAGTCGGCCTTGGCGGGCAGGGCGCCCAGCAGGCACACGATGGCAAGGACGGCGCGCAGTCCGGTATGGCGCAGGCGGGACGAGAGCAGTGCGAAAGTCATGTCAGTATCCTTGATTACTTGAGCAGGTCGCCCGAGAGCAGGCCTTGCAGCGTGTTCTCGTCGAACTTCATGCGTACCCGGAAGTACACGCCCCTGGCGGTGGCGTCGGCGCCGGCCAGGTCGCGTTCCTTGAAGCCGAGCAGGTTGTAGCCGGCCGAGACCCACATATTGCGTTGCAGCTGGTAGCCTGCCTCGATGCCGGCGGCGTACTGGCGGCCGCGCGTGTCGCGGTCCATCAGCATCTGCGCGGTGGCGCCGATGTCCCAGTCGGCATTGATCTCGTGGGTCACGCGGCCGGCCACCAGGTGGCTGACCGTGCGGTTCGACAGGCCGCTCGACCGGTCCATCGCCATCTTGGCGGCGTAGCGGGCGCTGACGGTGGTATCAAGGCGCAGCTGCCAGTTGGCGCCGACCGAGACGGCGTGCACGGCGCGCTTGAGATCGGCCAGGCCGTCGTCGCGTTCGAGCTTGTACTCGTATTTGGCCAGGCCGTTCAGGCCGATCGACTGCAGCGCGCGGTAGGCCACGCCGCTTTGCAGCAGCTCGGTCACGCGCATCGTTTTGCTGGCATTCGAGCGGGTGGCGGCCAGCGTGTTCTTGCCCAGGAAGGTCCAGCTGTCGTCGATCTTGTAGGCCAGGCCCAGCGTCGAGAGCAGGCCGTCGCTGTCGGCGCCGTGACGCAGCTCCAGGCGGGCATTGCCGGTCCAGGTCGGATGGCGGCTCACTTCGATGGCGCCGGTCAGGGCGATCGCTTCGTTGTTGCTGGCGCCCGAGAGCACCTTGACGCGCTCGAAGCTGGTGTTGGCGCGCACGCCGTCGCCCAGCGTCCACAGGTTGCGCAGGCCCAGTGCTGCTTCGGCCTGGCGCTCGCCGCTCACGGTGCCCGCCGGCGAGGTGCCGCCGGCGCGGTATTCCGAGAACACGCGGCCGTCGTGCATGTAGTCGGTGTCGACGCCGAACACGGTGGCGTGGCGCTGCTGGCCCTGGTTCAGCGCGTAGGTTGAACCCAGGCTGCTGATCAGTTCATGGCGGCCGTACACGCGGCTGCCGCCGGCGAAGCGGTAGTCGCCGCCCAGTGCCACCATGCGGCGGCCATTGTCGTGGATGTCCTGTTCGCCTTCGACGAACACGCCGGCCTGCGGCAGGCCAGGGATCTGCATGCCCAGCTTGGCGCGCACGCTGGTCAGGTCGGGCTGGGCCACGATGACCCCGGCGCCGCCTTCTTCACGTGAATGGCGCATGCCGACTTCAGCTTGCAGGCCATTGTCGAACGTGTAGCCGGCGAAGAGCTGCACGCCGTTGCGGGTAGCGTCGGTGGTCAGGTCGGCGGTGTGCAGGCCTTCCAGGCCGACGCTGGTGCGCTCGGTGAAGCGGTAGCGCGCACTGGCGCCGCCTTCGGTGCGGCCCTTCGGCAGGTTGGCCGATGGATTGTCGAAGTTGGCGTCAGCGCGGCCCAGGAACAGGCGGCTCTCGAGCTTGCCGTCATTCCTGGTGGCGTCAAAGCGTGCCGCGCGGCCCGACAGGCCGGCTTTTTCCATCTGCGCCGCTTCGACGATGACGACGGTTTTTTCGTCCGGCTTGACGCTGGCGTTCACGCTCACCAGGCGGGTCGGGGCGGCCGGGTTGCGGTCTTCGACGGCGCTGGCGCCGACCTCGACATGGCTGCCGATCTGGTACTGGGCGGCGACGCCGCCGACCAGGAAGCGCGCGCCGTTCTGGTCGACTTCGTACGCCAGGCGCAGGCTGACCGGGTTCAGGTTCTCGTCCAGGCTCGGCACCGGGGCGCGCAGCAGGATGCGGCCGGTGAGCGGATCGATGTCGTAGTCGACGTAGCGCACCAGGGCGCGGCGCGACAGGATCACACCGGTCTGGTCGCGGTCACGCACGATGATTTCAATGCGCTCGCTGTTGATGACCATCAGGCCACCGCCAGTGAGGAACGGGCCCGAGGTGCCGTTGGCGGCGAATTCCTCGACCATCTGGCGCGTGCGGTCGTAGCTGAGGAACGAATCGACTGTCAGGCCATCCAGTTCGGCGTGCTGGCGCAGGCCCGTCAGGTTGCGGTTGTAGGCGCCCAGGTTGCGCGCCGGGGTCACGCCTGGCGGCACGAAGTCGCCGAACATCACGTACGAGCGGTTGCGCTCGGCCTTGACGTACAGGCGGCCGGCCGATTGCGCCTCGAAGCCGCGGCGCGCGTCGTCGCCGTAGGTCGGGTAAAAGGCAAACGGGTTGATGTCGCGGAACATCTTCGGTTCGGTGTCCTTGTCCGAGTCATACGACATGGTCAGCAGCGTATCGGCGCCGATCTGACCCTTGGCGAACATCGCGGCGCGGGCCCCGGCGTTGACGGTCTCGCCCCCGGCCACGTGGCGCAGGCGGTCTTCGAAGCCGTCGAAATCGCGCAGCGGGGTCGCGGTATTGCCACGGCTGCGGTTCAGGCTGAAGGCGCCTTCGACGACGCCGGCCGCCACCATCGGGCGCAGGGCCGGCAGGAAGCGCAGCGTGTTCTTCGCGCGCAGCAGGCCGCTGGTGGCTTGCAGGCGGGCTTCGCCGGCGTCCGGCGCCGTGCGCAGCGCGAATTCGGCGCTGCCGCCTTCGACGAAGACCTGGTGGCCAGGCTCGCGTGGATCGAGGTCGGGCTGGTCCCACTGGCCAGCGCTGGCGTCCAGCGTGACCGGCGTGCGTTCGGCGATCAGCACGCCGTTCGCGTCTTCCAGGCGCACGGCGACCATCGTCAGCGAGCGGCCATCGGCCGGCGCGGATTCGACCAGCGGGGCGACCGACAGGCGCGCCAGGGCGCCCGGCACGACCACGTCGACGACGCTGCTGCCGCGCGGGTTGCCGAAGCTGTCCGTCTCGCGCACTTCGATCAGGTTGTGGCCGGGCTTCAGGGTCACGCCGACGTAGTCGCGCAGCGCGAGCGCCTGGGCTGTCACGGTGTCCTGCTTGCCGATATGGCTGTCGTCCACGGCCACGCCGTTTACCAGCAGCGTGAAGCCCGAGCCGGCGCCACCCTTGACGCGGATGGTTGGCTGGGAGTGCGGCAGCACCGCGCCATCGGTCAGGCCGATGAAGCCCAGACGGTTGGTGACCGTGGCCAGATCCAGGGCAGGCGCAGCCTTGGCAGCGGCCGTGGCTGGCGCGGTCAGCACGGCGGCCGAGGCCAGCATGGCGCGTAGGCGGGCGGCCCTGGCCTTGATTGCCTCGAGCACGTCAGGATTGCAGCCACTCAGCGCGAAATCGGCGCGCGCCAGTTCGCCGTCCTTGAGGTCGACGAAGCGGCTGCCGGCGTCGCCCGCATTGCGGTTCGACAGCACGGCCAGCTGGCCGGCGACCATCGTGCTCAGGTCGACCTTTGCCACGTGGGTGCGCGGGGCCACATCGGCAAAGCTGTAGCGGCCATCGGCATCAGTCTGCGAGAAGCTGCCGTCTTCGAGGTAGATGCGCACGTCGGGGATGCCCGGCTCGCCCAGGTCACGCTGACCGTTGACATTGCAATCGGCGAACACGTCGCCCAGGATGAAGCCCTTGCTGCTGAAGATGCCGGCTTCGACCTTCACCTTGGCCGCGGCCACCGACGACACCAGCGCCAGCGGGGCGCCGCTGGTGGCCTGGGCGCGGTTGATGCCGTCGCCCTGCAGCGCGCCGGCGCCGATGCGCACGCGGTAGCGCAGCACGCGGTTCGATCTGGCGGCCAGTGTCTCGAGCGGGATGCGCAGCGTCGGGCCGCGGTTCTCGAACTTGTCGGTCACCAGGTTGCCATCGATGCGCAGCGTGCCCGGCACGAACGAGAAGCCGGCTGGCAGGCGGTCTTCGACCACCACATCCACCAGCGCCTGCTCGGCAGTGTTATGCACGCGCACGGTGTAGTCGAGCACGTCGCCCACTTCGACGACGGCGCGCGACGCATTCTTTTCCACGTACAGCACGCCCGGGATCGGGTCGAGCGGCACGTCGATCGTGACCACGCCCGAGGTTTCGCTGACGATGAATTCGCCGCCGAACGAGCCGAACAGGTTGGTCGTGCGACCGGCCGGCAGTTCGCCGACGGCGCGTTTCGACGGGAAGCCGTAGTTCGACGGCGGGTTCACCTGCAGGCGATACAGGCTCGGTGCGACCAGCGGGAACTGGTACATGCCGCCGCCGTCGGTGACGACGGTGCTCGGGGCCGGGGTGACGCCATCGACGCCGAATACCCGGGCCGGGGCGCCAGGCGCGCCGCCATTGCCGGCGCCGGTGATGTCGATCAGGGTCACGGTCGCCCCGGGCAGCGGCAGGTTGCTACGGCTGTCGTAGACGATGCCGATCGGGTCGACCAGGATCGCGGTCTGGATCACGCCGCTGCCGCAGCCGGCGACGGTGGCCAGCAGGGTATCGTTTTTCATGACTTCGATGATGCCGTCGCCGGCGTCGTCGTCGTGGTCCTCGTCGTCGCGGTGGCTCGCGGCGACGGCGCTGAAGCGGTATTCGCCGGTGTCGGCGCCCGTTTCGCGCGCCGTGAACGCCTGCTGGTCGCCCGTCAGCGTGGAGGTCAGGGTCACGCTGACCTGCTCGGCAACATTTTTGTCGATGTTGCACTCGGCAGCATCGACCTGGAGGAACAGGTTGCCGTTGAGCTCGGTCGCGCGCGCCACGCGGCTGTAGGCGGCCGAGGTGAAATAGGTGATCGCATCCGGGCGCACGGCGCGCACGGTGTTCGATTCGATCGTGACGCTGTTGCCGGCCGGGCCGACCCAGGTCGCGCTGGCACGGTTGTTGATGGCGGCGCCCGCATCGCCCGACAACCACAGGACAAGGCTCATGCAGAAAACTACGAGGTGTCGGAAGAGGGTCGTCATGGCGCGCGCGGGAGTCTGGGTAGTCGAAGGCAGCGCCGGCGGGGCGACGCTGCATTGGTGGGACGGTGGATTACAAGGTCAGGTGGTTCAGTCGATCTTCACGCCAAACGACATCGTGTTGGACTGGCCCGGGGCCAGGTTGCCCACGGTGGCCGAGACGCTGCCGGTCGTACCGGCCAGCGGCGCCAGGATGGACCCCAGGCCAGTCGTGGCGGTGGCCGTGGCGTGGTACGTCGTGTTGGCCGGAATCGTGTCGGTCATGACCATCCCGTTGATGGTGGTCGTGCCCTTGTTGGTGCCCACGATCGTGTAGCGGATGCAGGCGCCCGGCACGGCGCCGGTCGTGATCGGTGCATTGCTGAAGGCGGTATCGGCGGTGCCGTCGCAGTTGGCGTCCAGGGCCTGGGTCTTGACCAGTTCGACGAGCGAATCGGCAGCGGCCACGGTGACGGCGTCATGGATCGTGTCGGCCACGCCGCTGGTGCCCGAAATGGCGCGGAAATACAGGTCGGTCGTGCCGGGCGCGGTGCCGGCCGGCGGCGTCACTTCGGCCGTCACGCGCACGTTGGCGCCGGCGGCGACGGTGGCGTTGGTGATCACCGCGCCGTTGGCGTCCTTGAAGACGACGGTCCAGCCTGGTGGCAGGACCTGCATGCCGAACGTGCCGTCGGTGCTGGCCTGCAGGTTGAAGGTGTCGGGGCTGCCACCGGTGTTGTTCAGGAACAGGACGAACGAGGTCATCGTACCTGCCGTCGTGGTCTTGGTCTCCACGGCCGCCGCTTCGACGCCAGGACCTGCACCCGGTGCCCCGGCGCCGGGCGAGTTGGCGGTGAGGTCGATGACGGCGCCGGCGGCGACGGTGGTGGTGTCGGTGCTGGTGGCGCTGATCGCGCCGTTGAAGCCGCTCGTAGCACGGACGGTCAGGGCATTGGTGGTGCCGTTGGCGGCGCCGGCCGGCAGCGTCGCGACAGCCACGAAGCGGAAGGTGGCGCCGGCCGCCAGCGGGCCGGTGGTGCTGATCGGGGTCGCGTTGTCGGCCACGCCGTCGCCGTTGGCATCCGCGTAGAACACGACGCCGGTCAGGCTCAGCGTGCCGGTACTGGTTTGCGACAGGGCGAAGGTGTCGCTGCCGTTACCGGTGTTGGTCACGCTGTGGGCATAGGTGACCGAGGTGCCGGCGCCGGCGCTCTTGGCGGTGCCGGCCGGCATGGTCACGCTGGCGACCTGCTGCACGGTGGTGATCACCGTGTTCGACTGGACCGTCTTGGTGCCGGTGGAATCGTTATAGGTGGCGCTGGCCTGGTTGGTGATCTGGGTGCCGGCCGCAGTGGCGGCGTAGGCGCCGTTGGCGGATGCCAGCAGCGCTGCTGCGGCGACGAGCTTGAGACGGGTTTTCATGGCTGCTTCCTTATCAGGGGACATGGGTGAGTCCGTATTATGTTAATAAAAAGACAACTACTTCTGCGATGTGACAGAGCGACGCCGAAACGTCAGGTAATGCAGGGTGTTATGAGCGGGCGAGTCGGTTCAGGGGCGGGACACCGACGCGCATGCGGGACGTCACGGTCGCCGCCTTGCCGGGTGCGAGATCACCGAGTTCCCAGCGCAGGAAACGGTATTGCTCGGGTGGTACCGGTTCGACCGTGCGGCGACCGTTGCGCATGACCTCGCGGGTCAGGGGCAGGGGGCTGAACCGCTTGCCATCCAGGCTGGCCTGGACGGCTTTCGGAGCGGCGCTGCCGTCGAGGTAGACCATCGCGCCCTCGGGTACCGGCAGGGTCGCTGCCACCGCCTTCGCGGCCGACTTGCCGTTGTTCTGGTAGGTGACCTGGTATTCGATGGTGTCGCCCGGGTTGGCTTCGGTTGCCGGGACCAGCTTCTCGCCACCCTTGTCCTGGGCGACGACCTGGAAGGCCTGCAGGCGCACGTCGACGGCCTGCGTATCGGCAGCAAATGCCGTGGTACCGATGGGCAGCACAGTCCAGAACAGCAGGGCGATCAGGCCACGCATGACCTTGGCGTGCATGTCAATCAAGCGGTTGTTGATGAGATTTTTCATGATTTCGTTTTTACTGAATTGGCGATGGTTTGGATTTTATCGAATTTTCTGTATCTTTCAAGAAAAAGTTTCGTTTTGATCGTTTTGGTTGTTTTCAGGAAACGACGTATCGGCATCTGACGGGCTCGGAGGGTTCGAAAGCACCCCCTGACGCTGCCTCCGCGTCACTTTGTTGTACGATGGCAACTAAAATCAGTAACAAACCAGTACTTCATGCTTGCTGGATTTACTGTTTGTGAGAAATGACGCATCATCGGGTCATGCAGCGATTGCGTCCCGCGCCGCAGCGCCCCCAACTCATCTACCTCACTGACTATATGGAAACGATCTATCTGGAATCGCCTGACGCACTGCAGGACCTGCGTGCCATCTATTCGGCGCTCGACGGCGCCCAAGCCATCGTCGAGTTCGACCTGAATGGCAACATCCTGCGTGCCAATGACAACTTCCTGAGCGTGACGGGCTATTCCGACGCCGAACTGGTGGGGCGTCATCATTCGATGTTCTGCGAGCGCGAGCTGGTCGACTCACCGGCGTACGCACGTTTCTGGCAAGACCTTGGCCTGGGCAAGTCCGACCGCGCGGAGTACAAGCGCATCGCCAAGGGCGGGCGCGAATTCTGGATCAACGCGTCCTACAATCCGGTCAAGGACAGTTCGGGCCGCGTCGCCAAGATCATCAAGTTCGCCACCGACATCACGGCCGAGAAAATCCGGGCTGCCGAAACGACCGGGCTGGTATCGGCCATTGGCCGCGCCCAGGCCGTGGTGGAATTCGACATGAGCGGCATCCTGCTCGACGCCAACGCGAATTTCCTTGAATTGTTCGACTACGCGCTGGAAGACGTGCGCGGCGAACACCACCGCGTGTTCTGCGACGATGAATACGCATCGAGCGCGGCGTACCGCCGCTTCTGGGGCAAGCTCAACCGCGGCGAGTTCGACGCCGGCCGCTACAAGCGCCACGGCAACAACAACAAGACGGTCTGGATCCAGGCCACCTACAACCCGATCTTCGACGCCAACGGCAAGCCGGTCAAAGTCGTCAAGTTCGCCACCGACATCACTGCCCAGGTGATGCTCGAGGAAGCGGCCGTCCAGCGCGCCGAGGACGAGCACCGCAAGGTCGGCATCCTGCTCGAGCAGGTGGCACGCGCCTCGGCCGGTGACCTGACCGGCACGATCGATACCAGTGGCGCCGAGCCGCTCGACGAACTGGGGCGCGGCGTCATGAAGATGATCGGCGACCTGCGCAGCGTGATCGGCGACGCCGTCTCGGCCGCCGGCAAGCTCAATGTTTCGTCGCGCACCATCGCCGACCGTTCCAACACGGTGGCCGCCAGCGCGCAGGCACTGGGCGCGACGGTCGAACAGATGAATGCGTCGGTCGATGGCCTGACCGCGTCGATCAACACGATCGCGCGCAGCACGCACGAAGCCAACAGCCTGGCCCAGTCGACCCGCGACGAAGCCGAGATCGGCGCCAAGGCGATCGCCCGTTCGATCGAAGCGATGGCGATGATCAACCAGTCATCCGAAGACATCGCCGAAATCGTCAAGGTCATCGGCGAGATCGCCGGCCAGACCAATATGCTGGCCTTCAATGCGGCCATCGAGGCGGCGCGCGCCGGTGAGCACGGGCTGGGCTTCTCGGTCGTGGCCGACGAAGTGCGCAAACTGGCGGAGCGCTCGTCGCAGGCGACCAAGGAAATCTCGAAGCTGATCAACGAGTCGGTGCGCCGCGTGGCGCAGGGCAGCGAAATCTCGCGCCAGGCCAGCGAAGCGTTCGACCGCATCACCAGCGGCGTCGGCAAGACGTCGCTGGCGATCGCCGAGATCTCCGACAGCGCCAGCGAGCAGTCGCTCACGGCCAAGGAAGTCTCGGCCGCGATCCTCTACATCGCCCAGGAAACCGAGCGCTCGGCCGGCTCGTGCGACAGCATTGCCCGGTCGACCGAGGGCCTGAACGAGCACGCCAGCCACCTGAACAACACCGTCGCCCGCTTCGTGGTCTGACGCCAGGGGAACTGCCATGGAACTGCGCGACGACCACCTGACTGCGCTGATCGCCCTGGTGCGCGAGCACACGGGCATCGCGATGAACGAGCACAAGCGCGTGCTGCTGCAGGGGCGCCTGCTCCCGCGCCTGCGCGCGCTGGGCATCGCGTCGTGGACCGGCTACATCGAGCGCCTGGCCAGTGACCGGAGCGAGGTCACGTCGTTCATCGATTCGGTGACCACCAACGACACGGTGTTCTTCCGCACGCCGGCCGTGTGGACGTGGCTGTCGGAGACCTTCCTGCCGGCCTTCACAGCGCAGGGACGTACGGCGCCACTGCGCATCTGGTCGGCCGCTGCCGCCACCGGCGAAGAGGCGTATTCGCTGGCCATGAGCTGCCTCGAATACCGGGCGCACGCACCAGGCCTGCGCTTCGAGATCCTGGGCACCGACATCTCGCAGGCGGCGCTGGCCACGGCGCGTGCCGGCGCCTACCGCGGCCGCAGCGTCGCGCGCTTCGAGGCCGATCGCCCGGCCCTGTTTCACAAATACCTGGCGCCGCACGGCGACGGCGTGCAGGTGGTCCCGGACGTCGCGCAGCACGTGCGCTTCGACCAGCACAACCTGCTGGGTCGCCCGCCACGGAACGCCGCGTTCGACCTTGTCATGCTGCGCAATGTGCTGATCTATTTCGACGGCGAGCACCAGCAACAGGTGCTGGCCGGCGCCCGCGCCGCGATGCGGCTTGACGCCCGCCTGGTCCTGGGTGAACAGGAGTCCATCACCCGCCTGCAGACCGCGTTCACGTTCGAGCAGGCCCATGTCTATCGTATTGGCGGAGAACCATCATGAGTATGCAAACCCTGAGCCACATGTCGTACGTGCTGGCTGGCCAGATGCAGATCGGCCACGGCGAACAGGTCCTGAGCGCGCTGCTCGGCTCCTGCGTCGGGATCGGGATGATCTGGCGCAAGCAGGGCCGCTGCGGCCTGGCGCACTGCTTTTTGCCCGACGGTGTCGAAGCCGGTGAAGACTCGGCGCGTTATGTCAGCGCGGCGGTGCCGCGCCTGCTGGCGCTGATGGGCGTGCGGCGCGAGCAGTACGCCGAAGTCGATGTCGTCATTGCCGGCGGCGCCCGCATGCTGAACCTGCGCGCACGGGATGGCGCGGTCGGCACGCGCAATATCGAAGCGGCCCGTTCGGAACTGTCGCAGCGCGGGCTGCAGGTCAAGTTCCAGGATGTCGGCGGCTCGCAGGGCCGGCGCCTGTCGATCGATTGCGATCGCCAGACGTTCAGCGTGGTGCGCATCGCGCGCGAACAGCAGGCGGTGGCGGCATGAGCATGCACATGGACACGGCAACGATGACGGAAACGATGGGCGACGTACACGCGGCCGTATCGGCCATCGAACGACAAACAGCGGCTGCCGCGCGCGTGCTGCGCGAAGCGGCCGGCATGGAAGTCGTGGGCACGTTCCTGTTGGCCGGCCAGGAATTCGCACTGCCGGCACTGACTGTGCGCGAGGTGGTGGGCATGCCCGCGCGGATCACGCCGATCCCGCTGTCGCCGCGCTGCCTTGAGGGCATCTTCACGCTGCGCGGTGCGGCAATCCCGCTGCTGAACCTGGCGCGCATTTTCGACCCGGCCGCACCTGGTGTGACGAGCGATCAGCGCGTGACGATCATCGATGTCGACGACATCCAGGTCGGTCTCGTGTTCGACGCCACCGGCGAAGTGCTGCGCGTGCGGCCCGAGCAACGCGCCGGCCTGCACTGGCAACCGGACGCGCAGCGGGGCGTCGTCGCCGGCACGATCACGCTGGCCGATGGCGCGCGCGTGCTGCAACTGCTCGATGCCGATGCGCTGGTACGGATCGACAACGTGCCGCAGGTGCGCGCCCATGCCAGCGTGGCGCGCGACGCCTGGCGCATGCGCTTCCTGCGCCAGGCGCAGGGCCGCAAGTGCATCTCGTTCACGGTGGGTGGCCTGCGCTTTGCGCTGGCGATGGAAGCGATCCAGGAAATCATGCGCGTGCCGGACCTGCTGCCGTCGGTGATGGTGGGACGCCTGTGCAAGGGCTGGCTGAACCTGCGCGGCGTGCCGGTCGGCGTGGTCGACTTCGGCGCGCTGCTCGGTTGCAGCCCGTCGCAGTCGGATCCTCAGGACGCCCGCGTCCTGATCGTGCGCATCGGCGACGAACAACTGGGCCTGCTGGTCGATGCGGTCGACGACATCCGTCCGTACTTCGACACCGACATCCTGCCCATCCCGCTGCTGGGCACCGCGCGCGGCGCGATGTACCGCGGCTGCCTGCCCAACGCCGAACTGGGCGACAGCCTGTTCCTGGCCCATGACCACCTGTTCTCGGAGTCCGAAGTGAGCGACATCTGCGCCGGCCATCGCCGCCTGTATGCACAAGAAGCCAGCGCCGCCTGCGCAGCGCGCAAGACGACCGGTGAGCGCCACGTGTACCTGGCGTTCTCGCTCGATACCGGCTGGGCCGCCGACATCAGCCAGGTGCGCGAGATCGTCGATTTCGACGGCGTCGTCACGCGCCCGCCCGGCATGCCGGCCTGCGTGCACGGCATGCTGCAGGTGCGCCAGCAGATGGTCTGCGTGATCGACCTGCGCCTGTTGTACGGCATGGCGCCGCTGGCCGCCGCGCCGGCGACCGATGCGGCGCGCCGCATCCTGGTGCTCGAGCACGACGGCGAGCGTTTCGGCCTGATCGTCGACCGCGTCGACACCATCCTGTCGCTGCCGGATACCCAGCGCCGCCCGTCGCCGCAACTGCTGCGCGCGAACGGCCCGCAAGACATGCGCCAGGACAGCGCCGAGGTACTCGAAGTGCCCGGCATCGATGGCCGCGACGACGTGCTGACGCTGTTCGACAAGGAAAAGTTCATCGTCACGCTGCGCCAGCAATTGAGCACGGTTCATTGACTTGCGGCCAGGCGCCCCGATGTGATTCGGGGCGCAGTCAGCCTTATCTGTTGATGATGCTGATGACGATGCTAAGCAATTTTTCTGGCGAACTTACTCTCTCACCATCCAGTACCCAGCACCAACCCCGGCAGTTGGGCAGGTAGCGCGCCATCTCCCCCCCCCGCGACAATCCGAAAGCCAGCTCGTGAAACACAGGTGACAGGCGTTCAAGCTCTGCATGTGGATGGCAAGGCTTCCACGACGTTTGACATATCTGCTACGCGGATTGGTCGCCACACGCGCGAGTCCATGCTGGCGCGCAAAAGCCGGATTTCCCATCAAAAATTTCCCCCTAGTATATGCAGCTTGTGCGGCGCACAAGAAAATGTCGTTTTTATGGATTTTTTCACAAAAATTTTTCAGGTAAAAAGCGAATATACAAGCACTGTAAATACACTTTTTTCATAGTGGGTCGGCCGATTGCGAGAGGCCTCGTCTTGCAGTCTTCAAAGAAAAAGGACGCCGCAAAAAGTGTTGAAATCCTAAGATTCGTATGCTACGGTCGTCATGTGGTCGGCATTAACTTATATCGCACTGCACCACTTTGAGGAGCAACAAGTTTCGCGCATCAATTTGGTGAATATTTAGCGTGCAAATTTCAGGGTCGAAATTTCTTCATGGAATTTCAAAGATCCGTGTTATTCCATCGGCATCGCCTTTGTCTGTGTCAATCGCAGCAACATTCGACGTAAATTCGTAGTGACGGTTTTTCGCAAGCTGAACTGGCTACCAGAAGGGACTGGCCATGAGAATGCGTAAAAGTACGATTTCTACACTGCGCGAAGGGTTCGCCCAGTTATCGACAGACGGCAGCATGCAGGAATGCCTGAACAAGCTTTCGGCGCTGACCGCGGCCATCGTTGGCGCAAGGGATTGCATGATCCTGCTCTTCGACGAGGCTGAGGTGCCCGGGGCCGCTTTTCCGGACGAGGCATGCTTTGGCACATTGGCAAGCCGGCTGTCGGGACGTGGGAAGGGAGCCAGCCCCGCTATTCCGCTCGCAGCAAGGAGCAGTGCCAGTGGCGGCGATGCTGGTGGGCACAAGGAAAACATGGTGTCCGCGATTGTTCTGCATGGAAGAACCGTCGGCGTCATTCATGCCCGTGGCCCATTGCATCAGCGTGACTTCAGCATGGACGACTTGTCATCCTTTAATGTCGTGACGCCGATTGTTGCAAGGTCCATCCAGGTGAACCAATTGCAAAATATTCTGAAGTCCAGATTCGCTCAACTGGCACTCTCCAGAATGGACGAGTCGACTACCGGCAATCTGACCGGCGGAATCGTCGATCATCCCAATCAGATTGCGAGGCTCTTGGCCAAAGCGTTTTATCGTGAAATGCTCAAGGCAGGCTTCGATTTCAATCAGATCCTGTTTGCGGCGACCGAGGTTATCTCGGAACTCACTACCAGTTTGCGCAAGCATAGTGCCAGGAAAAAAGAACGCGCGAACGATAATGGCGATTCGCTCAGGATAATCGCTTCGCCATCCGTTCCGCGTGAATCCATGTTGCAGAAAATCCGTGAAGACGCCAGTGATGCAGCAGTGACATCGCAGCGCCACGCCGATTGACCCTGATACCTGCATCGGTGTGAATGTGGAGAATCCAATGAGCGTCTACAGTAATAATAACTCCGCGCATTGTATTAATGAATACTATCTGTGCGCTGATAATCAGGTTATATATGCTGCACAGCAGCGGGAAAATAATGCAGACGCGTCTTCCGAATCCTTTTCGACGGATGCGGAGTCCATTGCGTGCATGGGCAGCGTTCTGAACGCACATTTGCGCAGTGCACACGGGCCACTATCTCAGCGGCTCATTCCCTTGCAACGGCGGTTCGAAATCATTGCCCAGACCTATCCCGGCGCCCCCGCAGTGCGGTGCCGCGATCAGGTGCTCAGTTACGGCGAACTCGATACCGAGGCTGACGAACTGGCGCTCCATCTGCAAAACGAGGGACTTGCTGCGGGCAGTTTCTGCATCGTCCGGATGGAACCGTCGCTGGCACAGGTACGCGCAATCCTCGCCATCCTGAAGGCCGGCGCGGTCTGTCTCCAATTCGATCCGGCGCTGCCGGCCCCGCGCATGGCAGCAGTCCTTGAACTTTTGTGTCCGGCAATGATGTTCGTGCATGGCGCCGCGTGCGATATGCCGGGTGGCGGCCCCATGCGCGTTGTGTACTGCGAGGACAAGCCGGCGCAACTGCCGTATGGCTGGCCGGACGAAGTCCCGGTGGGCCCCGCCACACCAGCGCATGCATTTGCAGGACTGTCCCAGAGCGGCGGCATGTGCATCTGGATCTGTACTCATCTCGGGCTTGCCCGCTCTCTGGACGGGGTGCCCAGCCCCCCGCCGCTGGCCGGCTACGGTTCCGATCCCGCCGCGATGTGGCGTCCGCTGTCGTCCGGCGCGTTATTGACGATCCATTCGTGCGCATAGGGGCGTTCACGCGACCACTGTCATTCACAATCATGGAGAATCCGATGAATCTTGCCCACCCTGTTCATCACGCGCAGCCGGTGATCGCCATCAGCCCGCAACACCGGCTTGCGCCGCAGGTGGCGATTGCCGCAAGCCGCGCGGGCGCGCTTGGCCTGCTCGATCTGGGGCTTCGGACGGACAGCGGCGCCATGCTGGCGGCCGTGACCGAACTCGTTCGTTCAGCCGGTGCGACTGCCAACTGGGGCTTGCGCTGCGACCTGTTCGAGGCTGCTGCGGACACCCTGGAGCGCTTGCCCGCCCTGATCGGCTTGCAGGAGCCCGTGCCGGTCCTGCTGCTGGCCGGCACCGGCACCGGCGCATTGGCCCGCGACGTGGGGCTCGCACGCACGCTGGCACGCCTGATCTACCTCGAGGTGCGCGATCTTTCCGGGGCGCGAGCGGCGCAGGAGGCGGGGGCCGATGGCGTGATCCTGAAAGGCCATGAAGCAGGCGGCCAGGTCAGCGACCGTTCGTCGTTCATGCTGGCGCAGGAGTGTAGCGGGGCGCTGGACATTCCCTACTGGATCCAGGGGGGCATCGGCATACACAGCGCGGCGGCGGTCATGCTGTCGGGCGCGGCCGGTGTGGTGCTTAACGAGCAGCTGTGGCTGGCTGCCGAGGCGCCGCCGGCGCCCGGCGCAATCAGCTGGGACGGACTGGACGGTACGGAAACCGCGCTGGTGGGAAGCGACGGAGAAAGCTACCGCTGTTTTGCCAGAACCGGACGCAGCCGGCTGCGCGCCATCGAGCGCGCGGTCGCGCAGGGCGACGACTGGCAGGCGCTGCTGCTGGAAGGCCTGCTCGCGCCCGAGGACGGCTTGCTTGCCGTCGGCAGTGATATCGCCCTGGCCGGTCCGCTGGCGCGCCGCTACGGCACCGTAGGCCGCATCGTAACGGCCATCGGTGCTGCCATCGGCGACCGGCTGGTGCAGGCGGCAGCACAGCAAGTCCTGGCGCCCGATGCAGCACTCGCACAGGCGCACGGCACCCGGTTTCCCGTCGTCCAGGGCCCGATGACCCGCGTCAGCGACGTTGCGCCCTTTGCGCGGGCGGTAGCCGAGGCGGGCGCGCTGCCGTTCGTTGCGCTGGCCGTGCTGCGCGGTCCCGAGGTCTCCACGCTGCTGAGCGCGACCCGGGCGCTGATGGGCGACCTGCCATGGGGTGTGGGAATCCTCGGCTTCATGCCGCGCGAGCTGCGCGACGAACAGATGGCGGTGCTGCGCGAGGTGCGGCCGCCATTCGCCGTCATCGCCGGGGGGCGCCCGGGCCAGGCACGCGAACTCGACGAACTGGGCATCGTCACCTATCTGCATGTGCCGTCGCCCGGCCTGCTGCGCAGCTTCCTCGATGCCGGTGCGCGCCGCCTGGTGTTCGAGGGCAGCGAGTGCGGTGGCCATACCGGTCCCCGTACCAGCTTCGTCCTGTGGCAGCAGGCCATTGACATCCTGCTCGAGGCCGGACTGAAAGACCCGGGCACGGTGCAGGTGCTGTTTGCCGGCGGCATCCATGACGCGGCGTCGGCGGCGATGGTGGCGCTGATGGCCGCGCCGCTGGCTGCGCTGGGCATGAAGGTCGGCGTCCTGATGGGTACCGCCTATCTCTTCACGGACGAGATCGTGGCCAGCGGTGCCATCGTCGAGGAATTTCAGCGCCAGGCCATCGCCTGCGAGGACACGGCGCTGCTGCAGTCGGGAGTTGGTATCTACACACGCTGCGCCCGAACCGCGTTCTGCGACGAATTCGGCGCCATGCGGCGCCAGTTGATCGTCGAGAGCAAGTCCGAGGAAGACACGCTGATGGCGCTGGAGCTGATGAACATCGGGCGCCTGCGGATCGCCTCCAAGGGCATCACACGCAACACGGCGCCGGAAGGTGAGGCCGGGCCGCGCTACGTGTCGATCGACCCGGAAGGGCAGCGTCGCGAAGGGCTGTACATGCTGGGCGACGTGGCGCGCCTGCGCCGCAGTACCTGCACCCTGGCCACGCTGCACGACGCGGTGTCGGTCGACAGCGTGGGCCTGCTGCGCGCGCGCGCAGCAGCCATCCCGGCTGCGGCGGCGCCGCGGCCGCGTGAACCGGTCGCCATCGTCGGTATGGCGTGCAATTTTCCACGTGCACACGGACTACGCGCCTACTGGCAGAATATCCTGCACGGCGTCGATGCGATCACCGAAGTGAGCGACGAGCGCTTTGCGTCCGCCCGATTGTTCGATACGCGGCGCGCGCCCGACCGGATCTATGCGAAATGGGGCGGCTTCCTCGACGACATCGCATTCGACCCGCAGCACTACGGCATCGCACCGGCGACCCTGAGCGTCATCGAGCCGGCCCAGTTGCTGGCGCTCGAGGTGGCGCGCCAGGCCCTTGAGGACGCCGGTTTTGACCAGCGCCCGTTCGCCCGTGAGCGGACCGCCTGCATCATGGCAGTCGGCGGCGTGAACGAGCTGAGCACGATCTACAATTTCCGGACCTTGCTGCCCCTGTACCTGGACAAGGTCGACGGCCTGCCGGAAGAGACCCGGCGCCACATCGTCGACACGCTGTTCGAGCAGGTATTGCCGAAGTGGACCGAGGATACGTTCCCGGGCATCCTCGGCAACGTGGTGGCAGGACGGGTCGCCAACCGGTTCGACCTGGGCGGCAGCAACTTCGCCGTGGACGCCGCCTGCGCATCGTCGCTCGCCGCGCTCGAGATCGGCTTCCGGCAACTGCGCGACGGCGACGCCGATGTCGCCCTGGTGGGCGGCGTCGACTGCACCAACAGCCCGGTTGGCTACATGTCGTTTGCCCAGACCCACGCGCTGTCGCCACGCGGCCGCTCCCGGCCATTCGACGCGAGCGCCGACGGCATTGCCATCAGCGAAGGCGTGGGCGCCGTGGTGCTCAAGCGCCTGGGCGACGCCGAACGCGATGGCGACCGCATCTATGCCGTCATCGATGGTGTCGGCAGCGCCAGCGACGGCCGCAACCGTAGCCTGACAGCGCCCCATCCGCCCGGGCAGGTGGCGGCAATACGCCGTGCCTACCGAGAAGCCGGGTTCGATCCGGCCAGCGTCACGCTGATCGAGGCCCACGGTACGGGCACGGCGCTGGGCGACAAGTCCGAAATCACGGCGCTCGGCATGGTGCTCGGTCAGACCCCGACGCCCACCTGCGCGATCGGGTCGGTCAAGTCGATGATCGGCCATACCAAGGTGGTCGCGGGGCTGGCTGGGCTGATCAAGGCCGCGCTGGCGCTGCAGAACCGGGTGCTGCCGCCAACGATCGGGGTCGAACGGCCGATTGCCGAACTGCAGGCGGCCGGCTCGCCGCTGTACGTCAACAGCGAAACCCGGCCCTGGCTGCACCTGGGACGCGCCCATCCGCGCCGCTGCGGGGTCAGCGCATTTGGCTTCGGCGGCACCAATTTCCACGCGGTGCTGTCCGAGTACACCGGTACCTACCGGCCGGCAGACCTGGTCAGCCTGCAGCCGCGCGACGTGGAGCTGTTCGCCTTCGCCGGCGCCACCCGCGACGAGATCCAGGGGACGGTGCGGCGCCTGCTCGAAGGCCTGGCGGGCGCGCCGGAGGTCGAGCTTGCCCAGCTGGCCTTCGCGCTCTACAGCGAACAGCATGTCGTGCGCCATGCCAACGGTGGTCAGCCGTGCCGGCTGGTGCTGTTGGCCGGATCGTGCGCCGACCTGCGCCAGAAGCTGCAGCGCGCGCTGGCGCTGCTGGCCGAGCAGGGCCAGTTTCGCCAGGCGCCAGGGCTGCACTACCGCGAAAGCGTGGGGGCGGTGGGCAGCATCTGTTTCCTGTTTCCCGGCCAGGGGGCGCAACGGGTCAACATGCTGCGCGAACTCGTCTCGAGCCTTCCCGCGTTGCATGCGTGCTTCGAGCAGCCGTCTGCGGGTGACGCGTCGCAGCCGCGCATCGCCGACCTGATCTATCCGCTGCCTGCCTTCGATGACGCCACGCGCGATGCCCAGCGCCAGGCGCTGAATGCGACCGACATTGCCCAGCCGGCACTCGGCATGACCAGCCTGGCGGCATTCGACGTGCTGACCAGCTACGGTCTGCGGCCCGACTTCGTGGCCGGGCACAGCTATGGTGAATACGTGGCCCTGTGCGCCGCCGGCGCCATCTCGCGTGACGACCTGATACGGATATCGATGGTGCGCGGCCGTTTGTCGGCCATGGCCCCGGGCGGCGCCATGGCGGCGCTGGACGTCGGGGGCGAAGCGGCGGCGGCCGCGATCGCGCGTCACGGCCTGGCGGTGTCGCCCGCGAATCTGAATGCGCCGGACCAGACGATCATCGCCGGCAGCGAGGATGCGATCGAGGCGGCGCAGACGGCACTGGCGCAGGACGGCGTGCGGGTCAAGCGCCTGACAGTGTCGACGGCGTTTCACTGCAGCCACATGGCGCAGGCTGGGAGCGCGCTGGCCGACGCACTGGCCGATGTTCCCTTCGAGGCGCCGCGCATTCCGGTGTTCAGCAACCTGACGGCAGAACCGTATCCGGAACACGAGAATGAGATTCGTAGGCTGCTGGCGCGCCACATCGCCGAACCGGTGCGATTTGTCGATGAAATCGAGGCGTTGTACGCATCCGGCGTGCGGGTCTTCATCGAGTGCGGCCCCGGTCTGACCCTGACCGGACTGGTGGGGCGCATCCTGGGCTTGCGGGCGCATACGGTGCTGGCGCTTGACGCGCCCGAACGGGATGGATGGGAGCAACTGGCGCAGTTGCTCTCGCAGGCAATGGCTGCTGGCCTGCTGGTGGACATGGCGCCATGGTTTGCCGGGCGCGGCCTCGCTGCGCAGGGGATCGACGACGTCTTCGCGCATGAACGCCGCCGCACCGAACACGGGCCATTGATCTGGCGGGTGAACGGTGGCCGCGCCGTGCCCTGGGCAGGCCCGACCGCCGCAGTGGTGGCCGCCACGCCGTTCCCGGGAGCAGCTGCCCCTTTCGTCCCGGTGACAGCCGCCCCGGCTGCCCCTGCGGCCACGATTTCCAGTGCAGCGTCGTCGGCCCGTCCGATCCAGGTTTTCGCCAACCCACCGCCAGTGCCAGCAGAGGCGTCACGCGATGTTTTCCATCATTTCAGGAGATCCACCATGAGCACCAACGAGTTTGTTCCGGATGATCTTGCACGGCATGCCGCGGCGCCGCTGGCGACCCGCCCGGCAGGGGCCAACGAGTTGTTGCAGATACAGGATGGCCTGGCGCGCCTGCTTGCGTTTCAGTCCGACCAGCAGCACAGCCTGCGCCATTTCCTCGACTTCCAGGCGCAACTGGCGGGTCTTGCGCTGCCACCGCAGGCCATGTGGTCCGCCAGCACGATGGCGCCATCCCACGACCGCTTGCAGATCGACAATGCGTCGTTACCCACGCAGATGTCGTCGGCCACGCCTGCAGCCACCCCCATGTTGTCGGCCGTGCCTGCGGTCGCGCCATCGGCCATGGCCACCGTAGCATCTGCGGCGCCGCGCAAGCCCATCGAGGCGCCCCTCGTGCCCATGCTGTTTTCACACGAACCGGCAGCCGCGCCGCAACCGGTCTCCGCCATTGTCAGCGGCGCGAGCGCGCCAGACACGGCGATCAGTGCGGGACCGGCGACCGTCGCCGAATTTTCCGCTGAGTTGTTGAAGGCGGTATCGGCGCGCACCGGTTATCCGGTCGACATGCTCGACCTGGACGCACATATGGAAGCAGACCTGGGGATCGATTCGATCAAGCGGATCGAAATCTTCAGCGGCCTGACCCAGCGCAATAGCCTGGTGGGTGATCGCGACGACGAAAAGATGATCGAGGAGCTGAGCGGATTCAAGACCTTGCGCGAGGTCGAGGCCTGGTATGCGCAGCTGTTCGCGCAAGCCACAACAGCCGCACTGTCCGCCGATGTGGCGTTGGCAGGAGGTGCCCTGCCAAAAAAAGCCTTGGCTCCACTTTCTCGGCTGGATGAGGAAGTGGAGTCGTTCGACCTGTCGCCACAGCCTGACCCCGTGCGCAGCTACGTGGTTCAGGCGCGCAGCGCCGACGCCGCGGCTGACGGCGCTGCGGCCTTGCCACCAGGTTGCAGGGTTGTGCTGGTGGGCGCCGTCTCGGCGCTGGCCAACGCGCTGCATGAGCGTCTTGCTGCGCAGGGCTGCACGGTGCGGCAGCTGGTGCCGGGCGCCGCCACCCGCGCCGTCGATGCATGGCGCCTCGACGTCGATTTGTCGTCGCTCGAATCGGTGCTCCCCATCGTGCAACTGATGGCGGCCGAGGGGGAACCGGTGGCGGCGCTGATCAACCTGATGGGCCATGACGAGGCCGCGGCCGGCGCGGACCATCGTAACGATGCGCGGGCACTGTTCCTGCTGCTCAAAGTACTGGGCCCCGGTTTGCGCCGCGATGCAGCGGGCGGCGCCGGCCGCCTGGTGAATGTGACCGCGTTCGATGGCCGCTTTGGCCTGGATGGGCCGAGCGGACAGGGGCCCGGCAGCGCCGGTACGCTCGGGGTGGCCAAGTCGGCCGCGCGGGAGTGGAGCCAGATACGCGTCAAGTGCATCGACGCCGCGCCGGCGCTGGCGCCGGACTGGCTGGCCGAACAAGTGCTCAAGGAAATGTTCAGCGACGATCCCGAGGTAGAAATCGGCTTCAGCGCGCAAGGACGCTGCCGGATCTGCCTGGCGCCGCGCACCATCGAGCGTGGCGTGCTGTCCGACCTGATGCTGGGCGACGATGCGGTGGTGCTGGTGACCGGCGGCGCATACGGCATCACGGCCGACCTGACCCGCATGCTGGCCGAGAAATACCGTCTGCGACTGGTGCTGGTCGGGCGCAGCCCGGAACCCGGCGACGAAAGCGGGGTAACGCGCGGCATCGTCGATAGCGCCGAGCTGCGCCGCCGCCTGACCGCGGAGCTCAAGGCAGGCAGGGGCAAGGTGACGCCGGTGCAGGTGGAAGCAGCCATGGGCAAGGTCTTGAAGGAGCGCCAGATCCGCGTCAACCTGGCGGCCCTGCGCGGGGCCGCCAGTGCGCTCGAGTACCACTGCCTCGACGTGCGCGACGGCGCCGCTCTTGGCGCGCTGATTGACGACGTGTATGCGCGCCTGGGCCGCATCGACGGTGTCCTGCATGGCGCAGGCGTCATCAGCGACAAGCTCATCGCGAACAAGCCGCTGGCTGCGTTCGATGCCGTGTACGACACCAAGGTCGTTCCCGCTCTGGTGATGGCGAGCCGGCTGCGCATGCAAGGGCTGCGCTTCATTGCATTCTTTTCGTCAGTCGCGGGCCGCTTCGGCAACATCGGACAGGCCGACTACAGTGCCGCCAACGAAGTGTTGAACAAACTGGCCGGGCAATTGAGCCATGCCTGGCCGCATCTGCATGCGCTGGCGATCAACTGGGGGCCGTGGGATGCGGGCATGGTCAACGACGATCTGCGCCGGCTGTATGCGGCGCGCGACATCCGGCCCATTGCACCGGCGACGGGACGGCGCCTGTTCCTCGAAGAACTCGAGCATGGTCCGCAGCGCCAGGCCGAGATCGTGATTACTTCCAGCATCAGCCAGATCGCAGCGTTGCGCCTGGTGTCGTAGCGGCGCTGCCGCGGGTTCGCCCATCCCTCACCGATCCATCACGCCTTCAGACAGGAGCAGCAGATGACGACGAACGCCAAGCCGGTACTGGTCAACTTCGAGCCGGTACAGGTCTCGAAGCCAGTTTCTCAAAGGATCGCGCTGCAGGTGTCTGCCTATGGCATGGCGCGCGGCTACTGCAAGGCGCGCGGCATCGACGATGTGGCGGGCCGCGGCCAGATACTGGCCGAGATTCAAAGCAAATTCGACAAGTACGCCGTGTCGGCAGAACAGATCAAGCGACGCCAGCTGGTTTTCTTTCCCCGGATCAGCGACCTGCGTTTCTCCGAAGGCGAACTCGTGCTGGCCGAGCCGGAACATGAACACCTGCGTATCTTTACCGGCCCGGACGACATCAAGGGCGTCGACCTGAAGGCGCGCCACGAGAGCTACGGCAAGATTGTCGGGGATTGCCTGACCCGCATGTACGCCGATGCCGAGTCTGCGCCGGACGACATGATCCACGTTACCTGTTCCGGCTACCTCGCGCCCAGTCCGGTCGAACGCATGGTCGCGCGCAAGGAGTGGTTTGCCACCACCGTCACTCACAGCTACCACATGGGGTGTTATGGCGCTTTCCCGGCCATCAAGATGGCGCACGGCTTCCTGGCCTCATCGCGGCTGGGCGTCACGCGGCCCAAGCAGCGGGTCGATATCGTGCACACCGAATTGTTGTCGGGCCATACCAACGTCGAAGACTTCGGCATCGAGAACATCATCACGATGACCCTGTTCGCCGACGGCTTCATCAATTATTCGATGTGCTCCGACGACTATGCGCGTCAGCGCGGCCTGCCCGGGCTGCGCATCCTTGCGTTCAACGAACACCTGTTGCCCGACTCGGCCGAGGACATGACCTGGGTGCCTGCCTCGCATCAGTTCCAGATGACGCTGTCGGTGATGGTGCCGATCGTGATCAAGCGCCATGTATACCGCTTCGTCGAAGCGCTGTTGCAGGGGATCGGCATCGATTTCGAGGATGACAAGGAAAGCCTGATGTTCGCCATTCATCCCGGGGGGCCGAAGATCGTCGAGCACATCCAGGACGAGCTCGGCCTGCGCGACGACCAGGTCGCCGTCAGCAAAGCGGTGTTTCGCGAAAACGGCAACATGTCGTCGGCGACGGTGCCGCACATTCTGAAGGAAATCATCGCGGAGACCGCGATCCCGCCCGGGACCCGGGTCGTGTGCCTTGGCTTCGGCCCCGGCCTGACCGTGACCGGCCTGGTACTGGAGAAGATCTGATGGCACACCCCCACCATCATCTTGCCGCCGGCGCGGCGCCGGTCGTCGGCCGCATGTTCGAAGCCGCCATGTACGACGACGACGCGGCCACACCTTGCCCCGCATCTGCACCCGCATCCGCGCCGGCGGGCGAGGAGAGCGCGCACCGGCTCCCGTTCGTTGCCGACATTCTGGCATGCCGGCCTGGTGCCAGCATCACCGTGGCGCGGCGTCTGGTGCTGGAACGCGACCTGTTCCTGGCCGACCATAACTTCGTCGCGCCGGACGTCAAGCCCCTGGCCGACTGCTTCCCGGTGCTGCCGATGACGGTGAGCCTGGAAGTCATGGCCGAAACCGCGGCCTGCCTGGCGCCCGGACACGGGCTGGTCGGAATCGAAGGTGTGATTGCACGGCGCTGGATTGCCGTGACCGATGGCGGCGCGCTGGACTTGCGGATCGAGGGCAGGGTAGTGCGCCAGACACCGGCCGGGGAGCATGATGGCTGCGCGCGGATCACGGTGCAGGTCCATGCAGGATGCGAGGCGACGGCCGCGATCGAGGCAACGCTGCTGTTCGCCACGCATTATGATGCCGCGCCGCCGGCCTTCGATGCGCGCACGGCAGGCGCCGCGCCGGATGCCGTCACGCTCGATGGCGCGGCCGTGTACGCGACGCGCCAGCTGTTCCATGGTCCGCGTTTCCAGGGTCTGGATGGCCCGATCCGCCTCAGCCCGGAGGGCGCCAGCGCGACGACGCTGCTCAGGCCGGCGCACGACTGGTTCGCCGGGCAGCCGTGCCCGCAGCTGCTGTGCGATCCGGCATTGCTCGATACGGTCGGCCAGCTGATCGGGGTCTGGTGCATGCAGCATGGCGGCACGACCTTTCCGATCGGCCTCGACCGGATCGATTTCCATGGCCCCACGCCCGCGCCGGGCACCCGGGTGCCGGTCGTGTTCCACGTCGCCAGCCGCCAGCTGAAGATGTTCGGCGCCGACGTCGACATTGGCGATGGTGCCGGCGGTACCTGGATGCGCATTCGCGGTTGGAAATCCTGAAAATTTCGGTGGCCGGCACAGCTGGTCGCGTTCCAGCGCCGGCCCGGCCAGGTGCTGCTCAGCACAGTGCAAGCCTTGCCTGGCGCGGGCGCGGGCGCGGGTATCGGCGCCGTCTGCCAACGCTTGACGGCGACGCAGATCGCTGGCTTCGACCTGGCATTGCTGGCACGTCATTATCTGCACACAGGTGAAATGGCGCAATTTCTCGCCAAGAAGGCGCTGCCGACGCGTCAGCTCGAATGGCTGCTGGGCCGCATCGCGGCCAAGGACGCGGCCCGGGCCTGGCGCGCCGCGCAGCATGGCGGTCCCCAATTGCATCCCGCCGCGTTCGCCATCATCAACGATGCCCGTGGCCAGCCGCACCTGGCCGCGTGGCCGGACGCCCTGCCGTTCCCGTTCATCAGCATTGCGCATTGCGCCGGGCAGGCGGTGGCACTGGCCGCAGCAGGCCCGGTCGGGATCGATATCGAGCAGGTCGTCGCGCACGATGACGGCTTCCTGGCCGCGTTCAGCAGCACGGCCGAGCGCAGGCTGCTCGCCGGCTGCGCCCACCCGGAACACGACGCCTGGGTAACGCGCCTGTGGTGCGCCAAGGAAGCGATGGGCAAACGCATGGGCAGCGGCGTCCATGGCGCCCCTCAGGATTTCGAAGCGCATGCGCTGGGTGCAGATGGCAGCCTGCAGCTGCTGCACTGGCCGAGCGGGGTGGCGGCCTGCATCGCCACCCTGTGCGATGGCGACATGATGCTGGCGGTCGACCTGTCGGCAGTGTAATGGAAAACCGCGAATAACCGAGGAGACGCAATGACGACGTCACTTGCCGCACCGCTGCTCGAGATGCGCAGCGTAAACAAACATTATCTGATGGGGGAGAGCCGGATCGATGCCCTGAAAAGCATCGACACGATCATCCGGGCGGGGGAATTCGCAGCGATCTGGGGACCGTCCGGATCGGGGAAATCGACGTTCTGCAATCTTATTGGCCTGCTCGATACGCCATCCTCGGGCAGTGTGCATTTCGAGGGCCGGGATGTCTCGTGCCTGAGCGACGACCAGCGCAGCATGCTGCGCAACCGTGCCATCGGCTTCGTGTTCCAGGGGTTTAACCTGATCCCGGTCCTGTCGGCGCTGGAGAACGTCATGTTGCCGCTGCAACTGGCGCATGTCGGCGCACGCGCTGCGCGCGAGGCGGCGACCCGGCGCCTGGACGAGATGGGCCTAGGTAGCCACCTCGCGCATCGCCCGTCCAAGCTGTCCGGCGGCCAGCAGCAGCGCGTGGCGATCGCCCGCGCGCTGGTGGGCGCGCCGGCGCTGGTAGTGGCAGACGAGCCGACCGCCAACCTCGATTCGGAGAACGCGTTGAAGGTCATTGCGCTGATGCGCGCGATCAGCCGGCGCGAGGGGACCGCGTTCGTGTTTTCCACCCATGACCAGCGCCTGCTCGAGCGCGTGGATCGGCGCCTGATGCTGCATGACGGTCTCATCGTCGATGACCTGCAAGTTGTGCCAGGCATCGTGCCACTGCGGGAGCATATATGCTGACCTGGATGAAACTGGCTGTCAGGAACCTGTTCCGCAATGGACGGCGCTCCCTGTTCACGGTCCTGGCGATCGCCCTCGGCTTCGTGGCGGTCAATGTGCTGGGCGGCTTCACAACGTATATCTTCGACAGTCTCAAGGAAAGCTATATCTATGCCGAGGCCAACGGGCACATGACGCTGTTTCGTGCCGGGTTCCTCGACAAGGGCAAGCTCGACCCGACCCGCTACCTGCTGACCCGCGAACAGCAGGCCACGATTCATCAGGTGCTCGCGCAGCACCCGGAAGTGCTGGTCAGTACGCCGCAACTGCAGATTTCCGGGCTGTTGAGCAACGGCCAGGTATCGACGATCTTCGTGGCGTCGGGAAGGGTGCCGTCCGATATCGCGAAGATTGCCGGTCTGGCAAACGACGGCCAGGGCGTCAGGATGTACGACGGCCAGGCCCTGGCCGACGAAAACCGCCAGGGCATCGGCGTCAGCCATGGCCTGGCAAACGTGCTCGGCCTGAAGCTCAGCGCCACCGCTGTGGCGATGGCGCCCACCGTCGGCGGCCAGATCAATGCGCTGGACGCCAGCCTGGTCCAGTTGGTCGATGCCCCGATCGAAGCGTTGGATGACAAGCTGGCGGTGGTGCCGCTGGCGTTCGCCCAGGAGCTGTACGACACGGCCGGCGTCGACCGCATCACGCTGCTGCTGACGCGCAGCGCGCTGCCCGAGACCCTGCGCCAGCGCCTGGCGGCCGAGTTCCGCGAGGCTGGCCTGGAACTCGACATGCGCACCTGGACCGAGCTGTCGCCGTTCTATACCAAGGCCAAGAAAATGTTTGACGTGATCTTCGTGGTCAGCTTCCTGATCGTGTTCACGATCGTGGTAATGAGCGTCGTCAACACGTTCACGATGGCGGTCCTCGAGCGCACCCGCGAAATCGGCACGCTGCGCGCGCTGGGCATGAAGCGGCGCGGCATTGTCGGTCTGTTCGGGCTGGAGAGCGTGGTGCTGGGTGGATTCGGGGCGCTGGCAGGCATCGGGCTGACCATGTTGATCGTGGCCATCGTCGGCTGGCTGCAGCCGACCTGGATTCCGCCGCAGATGGCGCGCCGGGTCCCGTTGCAGATCCACCTGGTGCCCGCCTACTGGCTGTTCAGTACGGCCCTGCTGATGCTGCTCTCGATCTTTTCCGCCATCGTGCCGGCACGCAAGGCAGCGCGCATGCCGATCACCCATGCCTTGGGCTATGCCTGAGCGACCTGTGCCCGGAATGCTGCTCCGGGTGCCACGAAAGGACCGCCATGAACGCGAATCACTTCCTTCGTCCGGCGCGCCGCGGCCGGGCCGCCATGCCGGGCGCGCTGCTGCTATCCCTGCTGCTGATGTGCCTTCTGCTGTCCCCGGGCGCCGGTGCCGAGCCGTCCTCCGAGGTCATCCTGAAAGCGGCCGATGAGGCGCGCGGCAGCATCAGTGGACTGGTCTGGCAGGTGGCGGTCGAATCGACCGAGAACGAGCGCGTGCTCGATACGCTGGAATACGACATCAAGGTGCGGGCGTTCAACATTGCAGGTACCAGCCTGGCGCCGCCCAAGTACCGGGGCAACAAGATACTGATGCTCAATACGAGCATGTGGTTCTACAAACCCGGCCTGAGCCGGCCGGTGCCGATCTCGCAGCGCCAGAAGCTGATGGGTGACGCCTCGTACGGCGACATTGCCTCGACCAATTATGCCGAGCATTACAGCGCGACCCGACTCCCCGACGAAGTCGTCGATGGCGAAGACTGTTATGTGTTCGACCTGAAGGCCCGGATCGGAAAGGTCACCTACGACCGGATCGTCTACTGGGTGTCGAAGCAGCGCCAGCTCGGGCTCAAGGCCGATTACCTCACGGTGTCAGGAAAGAAATTCAAGTCGGCCTCGATGGAGTACGGGAACAGTGTCGAATTCCACGGTCAGCGCCGGCCCTTCCTGTCGCGCATCGCTATGCGCGGTGAACTGCTGAACGGTACCGTGACCTACCTGCAATTACGCAGTCCGCGGATCGAGCCGATCCCGGACTATGTCTTCGACCTCAACCTGTTCATGCGATAGGGCCCCCAATGCGCAACCTTGCCTTGATTCCCATGCTCGGCTTCGGACTCTGCGGTGCCGGCGCAGCCGTCGCTGCCGAGACCCTTGTCGATGAACTGGCAAATGGCTTTTATTCGCGCATCAATCTGCTGGGCTACGATCTGTATCAGGACGTGGAGCAGTCGCTGCTCAATCCCGGCAACGTCCTCGGCATCGCGCACAACGAGGCAGAACTGCAGTTCCGTCCCGATTTCAACCTCAAATGGAAAAAGTTCGAATTCGACCTCAAACCGCGCTTTCAGACTTCGCGCGCGAGCGTGGCTTACGCGGGCCCCGTTGCCCGAACGCCGCGCCGCGACGACCGTTCCTTCGTCAATGAAGGCACGGTGCGCTTTCTCGCCGGCGAGCGGCTCGTGCTGAGCTACGGCAGGGAAAACCTGCAGTGGGGACCATCGGCGCTGCTCTCGCCATCCAATCCATTCAATGCAAACAACGGCAGGGTCAATCCGAACCTGGAGCTGCCCGGGCTGGATTACGCGCGCGCCGTGTGGGTGGTCAGCCCGGCGCTGACGGCGTCTGCGATCGTCAATACCGGCAAGGGCAGGCTGGATGCCGGCCAACGCTATCGCAAGGCCAGCGCGCTCAAGATGGATTACACCAGCGACAGCGCGTTCTTTTCCGTGATCGCATCGAAGGCGGACGGCGAGCGCGTCCGTCTTGGCGGTTTTGCCGGCTGGAACGTGTCGGACGCGTTGAGCGTGCGCGCCGAGGTCAGTGCCGCCGGAAACGGCGCCGACGATCGTCTCGGAACGCGCCGGCGCGACCGCCAGCTGCTGCTGGGCGGATCCTACACGCTGGAATCCGGTCCGACGCTGTCGGCTGAATTTTTCTGGAACAACGACGGTTGCGCTGACGCCCCGATCCAGGTGTGCGTGCAGCTTCGCGGGAGCTTGCTCGACCCGGTCCGGCCGCTGGTACGCCGCCGCTACGCGATGCTCCAGCTCGTCAAAACGGAGATCGCGGGCAAGCTGAACGTTTACGCGCGCGCGACCAGAAACCTGGATGACCACTCGTCCCAGCTGACGGTCAACCTCGAGTACGAGCTTGGGCAGCACTGGCAGTTGTATGTGATTCCTACCTGGTACCACGGTACGCGGGAGAGCGAGTTTGGCAGCCTGCTGAACCGGTCCCTGTTCGCCGGGGCTTCCTACACGTTCTAGCGCCGTATCCCGCTCGCGCTCGCCTGCCGGCGGGCCGTGTACGGCATGCGCCACGGCCTTTGGAGAATACGATGACAGCTGCACCGAGTTTTGCTTTCGTGACGATGGGAAGCGGCGATTTCCTGGGTTCCACCGTGCGCGACCTGATGCTTGCCAATGCGCTGCACCGGCGCGGCTTCAAGGTCGTGGTGTACTGGATGATGGAAGTCAATGCCGACCTGGCCGACCCCGGCATCGAACAACGAATCCTGTGTCACGGTACCCGTTATCATTTCGCGCGCCCATCAGCGCTGCTGGACCGGGTGCTTGGCCGCTTGCTGTTCCTGCTGCCCAAGCGGGTCCGGGTGCGCTCGGTACAGGGGCGCAGCGGCTATGTCGACCGCCTGCTCGGCAATCTGGTCAATTCGCTGTACGGGAGTTCCGAGGGCGACCCTGCGCTGGCGCGGCGCCTGCGCGACCTGCTCGCGGACGACCAGATCACCCATCTGATGATGGGCTTCGCATCGATTGGCCCGCTGGCGCTGCAGGCCAAGCAAATGGGCGGGCACGACTTCGATTATTTGCTGACGTTTCAGGGTGACGAGGAGTTTGCCTTTCACGCCAGGCGGCTCGGCGTGTTCGAGCGGTTTCGTATTCTGGTCGGCGAGAGCCTGCGGGCATCGCCGTGGCCTGCCATTGTCGTCAGTGCCGATTACGCCAATCGCATCGTTGACGAGATCGAGGTGGCGCGCGCTGACATCGCGGTCGTGTACAACGGCGTCGAGCAAGCCGTGGCCGGTATCCAGCATTCGTTCGCCGCGCTGCAGGCGGTCTTTCCCGGGTTGTCGCCGCATTTTCCGATCGTTGTGTATGTCGGCCGCCAGGATGTCGAGAAAGGCGTCGACCTGCTGCTGTACGCAATGCGCATGCTGGCGCGCCGCAACGTACGGGCGCAACTCGTCATCTGTGGTTCGACGGCCAAGGGTATCGGCTACCGCAAGGTGCTGACCGATCTGGCCGGGCACCTCGGCCTGCCGGTATTCCAGGCCGGTTCAGTCTCGAGAGAGGTGCGCGACGCGCTGTTCGCGCACAGTCACTGCGTCGTGTATCCATCGGTCAATCGCGAACCGTTCGGCATGGTTGTGGCCGAAGCGATGGCCCAGGGCGCGCCGGTGCTGGTGCCGGACTATGGCGGCGTTGCCGAAGTCGTGCGCGCCGGCGACAAGGTCGGCGGACTCACGTTCAAGGCCTGGGACAGCGGCGACCTGGCCGACCAGCTGGAACGGCTGCTGCTGGACCGGAAGCTGCACCGGCAACTGGCGCGCCAGACGCGCAATGTGGCAGCGCGATTCAGCGTGGACAACATGGCCGCCGATGTGCTGGGGCATGTCGGCATCACCTATCCCCAGCCTGGCCGGGCCGGCGCGCACAGCGCGGCGACGGCGGCGACCGTCTAGCCGGTGCGGAGGTATACCGTGCCGACAATCGACATCCGCACCCCGATCCGCGCGATATGGGAAGAGTTCTGGCATGCCGGCATCCACGATACGGCCGTCATCATGGAACAGATGCTGTACCTGATGTTCCTGCGCCGCCTCGACGATGTCCAGGCGCGCTCCGCAGCGCTGCATGACGCGCGCGGCGGCCCGTGCTGGAGTCCGTCCCCGGCGCACGACCAGCAGATGCGCTGGTCCAGCTTCAAGGATCTCGCCGGGCCGGAGATGTTCGCCCTGTTCGCCGATCACGTGTTTCCGCGCCTGCGCTGCCTGGGCGGCCCCGGTTCCGCTTACGCCCAGATCATGAAGGGTGCGCGCCTCGAGATTCCCACGGCTGACGCGCTGGTGCGGGTGGTGCGCTTGATCGAGGCGCTGCCGCGGCCGGTTGACGCAGAACGCACCTGCCCGGCCTACGACTGTGTGGCTGCCGGGCTGGCTCGGCTTGGCCATCGCCGCCGCTACCACACGCCGCGCCATATCGTGCGGCTGATGGTCGATTTCGTGGCGCCGGGGCCGGCGGATATCGTCTGCAGTCCGGGGGGCGGCGCCTGTGATTTCCTGGTTGCAGCCAGCGAGTACCTGTTGCAACGCCATCCCGGTCTGCTGGACGACCTCGACGACCGAAACCATTTTCACCATCGGATGTTCCACGCCCATGACGCCGACCGCGCCCTGCTGCGCATCGGCTGCATGAGCATGGCACTGCACGGCGTGATCAATCCGGAGATCCGCTATACCAGCGATGTCGTGCCCGAAACGGAGCGCGCAGAAGGGCGTTATACGGTCCTGCTGGCCCATCCGTCGACGTTTCACCTGCCTGTCACGGCCAGTCCGTCCAGCATCGCACAGGCCGAGATACGCATGGTTGCCCGGTGTCTGAGCCTGCTGAAACGCGGCGGACGCGCCGCCGTGGTCGTGCCTCGCCATATCCTGACCGGCACGTCGGCGTTCCATCTGGCTCTGCGCCGCAGCCTGATGGAGGAGCAGCGCGTGGATGGGGTCATCGGTGTACCCTGTGGTTTTTCACCTGCTTGTCCCGCCGTATCGACCGCCATCCTCCTGTTCACGCGCACCGATTGCGGCGGATCCGGACATGTCCGTTTCCACGGCACGCCGCAGCATGTCCTGAACGTCACGCGCGATTGGCAGGACGGCGGCGCTGGCGGCCCGGCCGATGCAGAACGGATGGCAGGGACCCCGGGACACAAATGGCATCTGGAAGATGCGGGCCATCTTCTGACATCCGGACGGCACATCGGGGAATGCCACCCAACGTCTTGCATTCGGGGGGCATCGCGCCGTGCGATATCCCACGACATGGCGGTGGCGCAGGACTGCGTACGATTGTCATCTTGAAATGGCGGGAGCGCGATGCGCAGGATGCGGTGGACGGCGATAGGATGGTTCACATTGCTGTCCGGTGTGGTGCTGGCGGCTGCGCTGACCAGCGCCTGGCATCGCGCGGGACTGCTGCCGGGTCGCGCCAGGAGTTCCGGTACCAGGTGTACATCCTGTCCTATCTGTTTTTGTTCAATTCGCTGCTCCATTGCCGTCTGATCCCGATTCCGCTGATGCGCCTGGTCTATCTGGCGCTTGGCGCGCGCATGGGCGCCAATACACATTGCGCGGGCATCATGTTCGACCCCATGTTCGTGACGATCGGGGCCAATAGCCTGCTGGGAGAGGCCACACTGCTGATACCGCATGTGATCGAAGGGACGACGCTGGCGCACTATCCGATTGCAATCGGAAACGATGTCACGATCGGCGCACGCGCGCTGCTGCTGGCCGGCGTCACAGTCGGCGATGGCGCGATCATCGCGGCCAATGCGGTCGTCCTGAAGGGGGCGCGGATTGGCGCCGGTGAGGTATGGGGCGGCATTCCGGCGCGGTTGCTGGGCCGGGTGCGTAACAGCGGCACCGCTACGCCAGCCGCGCCAGCAACGCCTCGAGCTGCTGCGCATCATACGGCTTGGCCAGAATCGCATCGGCGACGCTGGACGCGTGACTGGCCCCGCTGGCAAACGCGATACGTGTCTGCGGCAAGCGCGCCCGGATCGACTGCGCCAGTTCATCCCCCTGCATGTTCGGCAGGTGCAGGTCGGTCAGCACGATGTCGGGCGCCTGGTCCAGCAAGTCCAGCGCGGCTTCGGCGTCGGCCGCTTCCAGTACTTCGTACCCGAGAAAACGCATCAGTTCGGCGGTGTTCTCGCGGATGGCGTCGTCGTCTTCCACCAGCAGCACGCGCGCTTTCACCGTCGCCGTAGCCGGCACTGCCGCCGGCAGACTGGCCGCCAGCAGCGCATTCTTCTGCTGCTGGTTCGACAGCACATGGCGCACCTTGCGCGCCAGGTTGTCGCGCGTGTACGGCTTGCCGAGCAGTTCGACGCCGGCGTCGAGCCGGCCGCCGTGCACGATCGCGTTCTCGGTATAGCCCGACGTGAACAGCACCGCCACGTTCGGCAAGCGCTCGCGCGTCTTCCTGGCCAGCTCGGGGCTGCGCAGTGGCCCGGGCATCACGACGTCGGTAAACAGCAGGTCGATGTGGATGCCGCTGTCGACCACCGTCAGTGCGGCGCTGGCGTCGTTGGCGCGCAGCACGCGGTAACCGAGATCGGTCAGCATGTCCACGACCGTCAGGCGCACCTGCTCGTCGTCCTCGACCACCAGCACGGTCTCGTGCCCGCCGGTGACCGGTTGCAGCAGCGGTTCGCCCGCATGGTCTTCCATCTGCAGGGAGCGGGGCAGGTAGATCTTGATCGTGGTGCCTTCATCGACCTCGCTGTAGATCTTGACGTGGCCGCCCGACTGCTTGACCAGGCCATACACCATCGACAGGCCCAGGCCCGTGCCTTTGCCTTCGGGTTTGGTCGAGAAGAATGGCTCGAAGGCCTGGTCGATCACGTCCTGCGGCATGCCGCTGCCGGTGTCGCTCACGGCCAGCATCACATAGCGGCCGGGCGTCACCTCCGGGTGCGCCTGGCAATAGGTGGCGTCCAGCGCGGCGTTGGCCACTTCGAGCGTCAGGCGCCCGGCGCCTTCCATCGCATCGCGCGCATTGATCGCCAGGTTCAGGATCGCGTTCTCGAGTTGCGCCGGGTCGACCTCGGTGGTCCAGAGGCCACCCGAAATCACCATCTCGATGTCGATCTCTTCCCCCAGCGCGCGCCGCATCATGTCTTCCATATTGGTCAGCAGACGACCGATCTTGACCGCCTTCGGTTCCAGCGGCTGGCGCCGCGCGAACGAGAGCAGCGAGCTGGCCAGCTTGGCACCCCGTTCGACGCCGCTCATCGCGTTCTGGACGCGCTTCTGGATCTCGGGCAGGCCGTCGGCACGGCGCGCGATGAGCTGCAGGTTGCCGCCGATGACCTGCAGCAGGTTGTTGAAGTCGTGCGCCACGCCGCCGGTGAGCTTGCCGATTGTCTCCATCTTTTGCGACTGCTGCAGCGCCGCCTCGGTGCGGCGCATGACTTCCATCTGCGCCAGGTCGGCGCTGATGTCGCGGCCCACGGCGTGCACGTACTGCAGGTCGGGTGAGGCGGTCCACGACAGGTTGCACCACGAGCCGTTCTTGCGCTGCCAGCGGTTCTCGAAGCGGTACATTTGGCCGCCCGCGCGCAGCGCCTCCATCTGCTGCGCCGTCACGGCGCGGTCGTCGGGATGCACGAGCGCCAGCATCGGCGTGCCCAGCACCTCGGCCTCGGTCCAGCCGAGGATGGCCGTGAAGGCCGGATTGACGGCGAACAGCGTGGCGTGCAGGTCGGCCACCAGCATGATGTCCTTCGACAGGCGCCACATGCGGTCGCGTTCGGCGGTGCGGCGTTCGACCCGTTCTTCCAGGCTCGCATTCGACAAGGCCAGTGCATCGGCCGCGCGCTTCTGGTCTTCGATGTCGATGCTGCTGCCGATCCAGAGCGACGCTTCGCCCGCCTCGCCCGGGGAACGGTGGGCGCGCACCAGATGCCAGCGGTACTGGCCGTCGTGGCGGCGCAGGCGGATTTCGGCGTCGATCGGTGCGCCGGTTGCCACGCTGGATTCCCACACGGCGCGGTAGCCATCCATGTCGTCGGGGTGAACGATGGCTTTCCAGCCCAGGCCCAGCGCCGCGTCGGGCGACGTGCTGCAGCCCGCGTAGTCGCGCACGCGGTCGTTGATCCACTCGACGCTGCCATCGTCATGCGCCGCCCACACATGGTTCGGCATCGCCTGGGCGAACGTGCGAAAGCGCGTTTCGCTTGCGCGCAGCGCGCGCTCGGCGTGCACACGCTCGGTGACGTCGTTGCCGAGCACGAAGGTGGCGAATACGGCGCCATCGGCATCGCGCAGCGGTTGCAGCACGACGTCGATGAAGGTGCGGGTCGGCCCGTCCTGGCCGGGATTGTTCAGTACCAGCTCGACCCCTTCGGCACGAAACGCCGTGCCGTCGGCATAACTGCGATCGAGTTGTTCGACGAGGCCGTGCGCGGCCAGTTCGGGCAAGGCCTGTGCGACCGGCATGCCGAGCAGGGGGCGCCTGCCCGTCAGCGTGCGGTAGGCGTCGTTGGCCAGCGCATAGCGGTGCTCGGGGCCATCGAGCAGACAGATGAAGCCCGGCGCCTGCTCGAACATCGTGTGCAGGCGCGCGCGCTCGGCCTGGATATGGCGTTCGGCCTTGACCTTGCTCGAGGTCTCGACCACGACCGCCATGACGCCGGCGATCACGCCATCCTGGTCGCGGATCGGCGAATAGTCGAGGTTCATCCAGACCTGCTCGGGCGCGCCGCTGCGGTGCAGCGTGAGTTCCTGGTCCTGGTAGCTGAGTGTGCCGCCCGCCAGCCCGACCCGCATGACGTTGTCGTTGAACGCGGCCACCTCGGGCCAGCCTTCGCGCACCTTCGAGCCCAGTAGCGTCGGATGGCGCCCGCCCGCGAATACGCGGTAGGCGTCGTTGTAGATCATGTAGCCGTCCGGGCCCCACAGCGTGACGATCGGCGTCGGCGTGGCCATGATCAGGGCGACCGTGGTCTTGAGGACGGTCGGCCAGGCGTCGATCGGGCCGAGATCGGTGCTTTGCCAGGGGTAGGCCAGGACCAGGCGCGAGGTTTCGTCGATTTCGGGCAGGAAGGGCAGGCTGGCGGGCATCGTGGGTAAAATGCTAAAAAATGGACGCTGGTATTTTACACTTGGACCGCTGAGCAGTGACGCATCATTACCGATAAGAAATATTTTTGGAGTACAGCCATGTGCGTGAATTACCGCCCCCCGACGCCGGAGATGTTCAACGGCCGCATTGGTGCGTTCAGCCAGTTGCCGCGCGACTGGCAGTGGCCGGAAGAAACGTGGAAGGATTACGATGCCCCGATCCTGTGCGCCGCGCCCGGCCTGGCGCCGCAGGCGCGCGTGGCAAGTTATGGCATGGTCCCGCGCCGCCATATCCCGCCCGACGTGAAACCGTTCGACACGATGAATGCGCGCGCCGAATCGCTCGTTGCGCGCCGTTCATTCGCGTCGGCCTGGCGCCGCCTGCAACTGTGCGCGGTGCCGATGCTGTGGTTTTATGAGCCGTGCTACGAGAGCGGTCGCGCCGAACGCACCGCGATCGGCATGCGCGACAAATCGCTGTTCTGGGTGGCAGGGCTGTGGCGCGAATGGCAGGAAGCCGACGGCAGCATGACCAGCGCGTTCACGCAGATCACGATCAACGCCGACACGCATCCCCTGATGCGCCGCATGCACCGGCCGGGCGACGAAAAGCGCTCGCTCGTGCTGCTGGGCGACGATGAGGTGCGCGACTGGCTGGGCAGCCGCGACCTCGATGTGGCGCACAGCTTCCTGCGCCATTTTCCTGCCGAGGCGATGACGGCGTGGCCGGCGCCGCTGGTGCCCAGGCGGGCAGCCTCGCCGACCGCGGCGCCGCTGCCGGTCAACGGTGAGCTGTTCTGATCAGCGCAGCAGGCACGGGCGCTTGTTGTCGAACTCCCAGTCTCGGATCAGATACTGCATCGCCACTGCATCGTCGCGTGCGCCCAGGCCCAGGTTCCTGTAGGCCTGGTGCGCTGCTTCGAGCTTGTCGAGATCGAGTTCGATGCCCAGGCCCGGACGAGCCGGCACCTGCACCATGCCACCTTCGATGCGCAGCGGCTCCTTGGTCAGGTGCTGGCCATCCTGCCAGATCCAGTGGGTGTCGATGGCCGTGACGCGCCCCGGCGCGGCGGCGCCCACGTGCGTGAACATCGCCAGCGAAATGTCGAAGTGGTTGTTCGAGTGCGAACCCCAGGTCAGGCCGAACATCTCGCACAACTGGGCCACCCGCACCGAACCCTGCATGGTCCAGAAGTGCGGGTCGGCCAGCGGGATGTCGACCGACTGCAGCTGGATCGCGTGGGCCATCTGGCGCCAGTCGGTCGCGATCATGTTGGTGGCCGTACGCAGCCCCGTGGCGCGGCGGAATTCGGCCATCACTTCGCGGCCCGAGTACCCGTTCTCGGCGCCGCACGGGTCTTCGGCATAGGCCAGGATGTCGTGCTTGTCGCGGCAGACGCGGATGGCGTCGGCCAGCAGCCAGCCGCCATTCGGGTCGAGCGTCACGCGCGCCTGCGGGAAGCGCTCGTGCAGGGCGACGATGGCTTCCATCTCTTCATCGGCGCCCAGCACGCCGCCCTTGAGCTTGAAGTCATTGAAACCGTAGCGTTCACGCGCCGCTTCGGCCAGGCGCACGATGGCCTCCGGCGTGAGGGCCTGTTCGTTGCGCAGGCGCAGCCAGGGGTCAAGCGCATCGGTCTCGCTGCGGTAGCCCAGCGGCGTCTTGCCGCTGTCGCCCACGTAGAACAGGTAGCCCAGCATTTCGACCGCCGTGCGCTGCTGGCCTTCGCCCAGCAGCGCCGCCACCGGCACGCCCATGAACTGACCGAGCAGGTCGAGCATCGCTGATTCGACGGCCGTGACGGCGTGAATGGTCGTGCGCAGATCGAACGTCTGCAGGCCGCGGCCACCAGCATCGCGGTCGGCAAACGCGCTGCGCATCGCGTTCAGCACCTTGTTGTAATCGCCCAGCGTGGCGCCGATGACGAACGGGCCGGCATCCTCGATGGTCTGGCGGATCTTTTCGCCGCCGGGCACTTCGCCCAGGCCGGTATTGCCGGCGCTGTCGGTCAGGATCACGATATTGCGGGTGAACCAGGGGCCGTGCGCGCCGCTCAGGTTCAGGAGCATGCTGTCCTGGCCCGCGACGGGGACGACGCGCAGGCTGGTGATGACAGGGGCAGAGGACGAAGTAGGGGACATGATGGGCTGCTTGAAAAAAGAGTTGAACGAATCTGGCGTCAGTCCAGCGTGATCTTGCCGTTGATGATCACCTCGCGCCAGCGCACCAGCTCCTGCGCCTGGAACTTGGCGAATTGCTCGGGCGTCGAGGCCACGACCTCGAAACCCTGTTCGGTCAGTTTGGCGGCAATCTGCGGATCGTGCAGCGCGCCCGTGATCGTCGCGTGCAGCGTGGCCTTGACGTCCTTCGGCAAGCCTTTCGGCGCCGCGATGCCCTGCCACGAATAGACGTCGACTTCCTTGACGCCTGCTTCGCCCAGCGTCGGCACGTTCGGCAGCACTGCCGAGCGCTTGCTGCCCGTGACGGCCAGCGCCTTGAGTTTACCGGCCTTGATGTGGCTGAGCACGACGTTGATGTTCTGGAAGGATGCATTGGCATGGCCGCCCAGCAGGTCGGTGATCGCCGGTGCGCCGCCCTTGTACGGCACGTGCAGGCCCGAGGTGCCGGTCTTTTGCCAGAACAGCGCGGTCGTCAGGTGATCCGAGCTGCCGGCGCCGGACGTGGCGAACGTGATCTTGTCGGGATTTTTCTTCAGGTAGGCGACGAAGTCCGCGACCGTGGTAGCCGGCACGGTCGCATTCGTCACCAGCACGTTCGGGGCCTGAACGGCCACGGTCAGCAGGTCGAAGTCCTTCGATGGATCGTAGGGCAGCGTCTTTTGCAGCAGCGGGTTGACCGAATACACGCCAATGGAGGCGACCATCAGCGTGTAGCCATCGGGCGCCGCGCGCTTGACGTAGCCGCCGCCCAGCGCGCCCGTGGCGCCGGGACGGTTATCGACCACCCAAGGCTGGCCCAGTTTGGCGCTGACCTTTGGACCGATCGCGCGGGCGATGGCATCGGTGGAGCCGCCCGCCGGGAACGGCACGACGACATTGATCGCCTTGTCCGGAAAACCTGCTGCCTGCGCGCTGCCAGCGATTGCCAGTCCGATGAGCAGGGATGAAACTTTGGTACGGATCGTCATTGTGTCTCCTCGTTGTTATGGTGTCAGAACTCAGAAGCTGTGGCGCAGGCCCAGGTTGTACGCAGTGTCGCCGCTGCCCGATTCGGTATTGTTCGCCACCGTGTAGCCGGCGCCGTTGCGGTTGTCGACGTGGCCGTAAGCGGCGTACAGGCCGGTGCGCTTGGACAGCGCATACAGGTAGCCGATGCCCCAGGCGTTGGCATCCTGGTTGAAACGGGTGCGGTCGTCCTTGTGCAGGACCGACGCCAGCAGCGTGCCACCCATGACCGGCGCCGAGATGCCGAGCAGGTAGCTGCGTCCGTCCGTCGATGGTGTCGGCCGCGTTCCACCGTACGGGTTGTTGGGGTTGATCAGCGGCGCGGCGTTGTCGCCCTTGTCGCTGCTGATGCCCGAGTGCAGCTTGATCCAGCCGGCGTTGTACGAGGCCGCGAGCAGGATGTTGCGGCCGATCGACCGGTCAACAGCGGGCGTCGCGCCACTGGCGGCGACATCGGTGTTCTTGTTGTTGTAGACGAGGCGCACGGCCAGCGGGCCGGCCGCGTAGCCAATCGCGCCGCCGAACTGGCGGCCGGCAGCCGAGCGGCTTTGCTCGCCCACGCTGTAGGCCAGTTCGCCGTCGAAGCCGTTCTTCTTTGGCGTGGCGTAGGTAATCGTATTGCTGGTGCGGATATTGGTGCCGTTGTGGGGAAACAGGCTCTTGGCGCTGCCCGCATAGCCGGTGTTGAACGGGTCGACGATCGAGACCATCGCCGTGTGATACGGCGTGTACTGGCGTCCGAGCGCTACCGAGCCGAACTTGGTGCGCAAGCCGACGAACGCCTGGCGGTTGAAGATCGTGCCGGCGGCATCGATTTCGCCGGTGTCGATCTTGGTGCCGCCTTCGAGCGTGAAGTAGGCGGCCATGCCGTCGCCCAGTTCTTCCACGCCGCGCAGGCCGAAGCGCGATGCGGCGGCGGCGCCGCTGGTGACCTTGGTGACGCGACCGGCGGTGCCGCCATCCTCGACGACGATGGCGGCGTCCACCAGGCCGTAGAACGCGACGGACGTTTGGGCATGGGCCGTGCCGGCGCCCAGTAACAGGACGAGCGCTGCTGCTTTTTTCAAGACTGTCTCCTTTGTTATGTGGTCGGACCTTATGTGGTCCGTACGCAGCCTTCAGCAGTCGCACGCTTTGGGCTGGGTCCATCATAGAGCGGAGATCAATGCCGAATCAATCCAAAGGGTGTCGCCGGCAATACAGGAATTGAATCAATGCCGCCATCACGCGGGGTGGAACGGTGCGAGGACCTTTTGCCGGAGCAGCGCCAGCACGGGATTGTCATTGTCGCGCCGGTAGGTGGCCACCAGGTGCACCGGGTCAGTGGCGACCTTGCGCAGGACGATGCCTTCGAACTTCAGCCGCGCGGCGCCTTCCGCGATCAGGGCCGCGCCCATGCCGGCGCCAACGAGCGCCAGCATCGTGTGCACCTGGCCGATGTGCTCGACGATGTCGGGCACCACGCCAGCCTTTGCGAACCGTTCGCTCAGCATCTGGTAGAACGGCCGTGCCTCGTACGGCGAGTACATGACGAACGGCTTGCCGTGAAAGCAGGCCAGCGTCGGGGCCTCGGGCCAGAGATGGGCGTCGCTTTCCTGGATCGCCAGCATCAGCGATTCGGTCACCATCAGGATGCTTTCCAGTTCGGTGTTGATGGTGTGCGGGCGCATCAGGCCAAGGTCGATTTCGCCGGCGTTCAGCGCTTCGACCTGCGCCGTGCTGACCAGTTCCTTGAGATTGAGGGCGACCTCGGGGCAGGCCTGGCGGATGCCGCGCACGACGGCCGGCAGCAGGCTGTAACCCGATGCGGCGCTGAAGCCGATCGTCAGCGAACCCTGTTCGCCGCTGGCGGTGCGGCGCGCCTTGACCGCCGCTTCCTGCGCCAGGCGCAGGATGCGCGTCGCTTCGGGCAGGAAGGCCGCGCCGGCCGCGGTCAGCGTGACCGAGCGGCTGGTGCGCTCGAGCAGGGCCACGCCCACGCTGTGTTCGAGCAGGCGGATCTGGCGGCTCAGGGGCGGCTGCGTCATGTTCAGGCGCTCGGCGGCGCGGCTGAAGTGCAGCTCTTCGGCGACCGCGACGAAGCAGCGCAGCTGGCTGATTTCAAACAAGGGTTGCCTCTTCACCAGGATACGGCGGGTCGCCGGGCAAATAGTGTAACCCGTGAAGGATGGCGCAAGCCCCGCGGGTTACAAGCCGCGGGTTACAAGCCGCGGGTTACAAGCCGATGTACTCCCGGTGGAAACGGCTGCCCAGGCGCGTGAGCACTTCGTAGCCGATCGTGCCGGCCTGCGTCGCCACGTCGTCCACGGTCTGCTGCGCACACAGCAGGCCGACGCTCTGGCCCGGCGCAATGCGCTCGTCCGGCACGCCGGTCACGTCGAGCGTGATGCTGTCCATCGACACGGTGCCGACAAACGGCACGGCCACGCCGTCGATGTACGCGTACGAGCGGCCGCTCAGCGCGCGCAGCCAGCCATCGGCGTAACCGATGGCGATCGTGGCGATGCGCCGCGGGCCGGGCGCCACGTAGCGCGCGCCGTAGCCGACGATGTCGCCCGCATCGATGCTGCGCAGCTGCACTACACGCGCAGCGAGCGACACTGCCTGCGCCAGCGGATTGACGCCGCCGGGCTGCGGGTGGATGCCGTACAGTGCCGCGCCCGGGCGCAGCAGGTCGTGATGAAAGGCCGGGCCGAGGAACACGCCCGACGAATTGGCCAGGCTGCCCGGCACGCCGGGAAGCAGCGCGCGCACGGCATCGAAACGCTGGCGCTGGTGCGCATTGAGCGGATGCTGCGCTTCGTCGGCGCAGGCCAGGTGACTCATGACCAGTTGCGGGCGCAGGCCATCCAGCCAGGCCGGGTCCTGGCGCAGGCGCTCGACATCCGCGCCCGCCAGGCCCATGCGCGCCATGCCCGTGTCGAACTGCAGCGCGGCCGGCAGCTCGCGGCCGGTTTCCCGGGCCAGCGCGCGCCACTCTGCGAGTTGGCCCGGATCGTTCAGCACCGGCACCAGGTCGTGCGCCAGGCAGTCGCGCGCGGCGCGCGGCATCGCGCCGTGCATCACATAGATGGTGGTCCCGGCCGGCAGCAGCGTGCGCAGGCGGATGCCTTCGTCCAGGTGCGCCGTGAAGAACGTGCGGCAGCCTTCGGCCACCAGTGCGGCGGCCACCGGCGCCATGCCCAGGCCATACGCATCGGCTTTGAGCACGGCGCCGCATTCGACCCCGCCGCCGAGAGCGCGCAGATGGCGATAGTTGGCCCGCACCGCGTGCAGGTCGACGGTCAGGTACGCGCCGGCGCGCGCTGCGGACGTCATCGGTTACGCCCGCGCCAGTTCGGCATCAGGAGAGACGTCGCGCGCACCGGCATAGCGGAACACGGCCAGGTCGTCGGCGCGGATCGCCGGCGTCTTGCCGCCCACCAGGTCGGCGATGACCATCGCAGAACCGGCCGCCATCGTCCAGCCCAGCGTGCCGTGGCCCGTGTTGAGGAACAGGTTGCGCAGCGGCGTGGCGCCGACGATCGGCGTGCTGTCCGGCGTCATCGGGCGCAGGCCCGTCCAGAAGCTGGCCTGGGCCGTGTCGCCGGCACCGGGGAACAGGTCGTTGACCACCAGTTCGAGCGTTTCGCGGCGGCGCGGATTGAGCTCAAGGTTGAAGCCCGACAGCTCGGCCATGCCGCCCACGCGGATGCGGTCGTCGAAGCGCGTCACGGCGATCTTGTAGGTTTCATCGAGGATGGTCGAGACGGGCGCACGCGCCGCGTCGACGATCGGCACCGTCAGCGAGTACCCCTTCATCGGGTACACCGGCACCGGGAACCAGCGCTGGAGCAGGGCGCGCGTGTGGCTGCCCGTGGCCAGCACGTACTGCTCGGCGGTAAACACGCCCTTGTCGGTGACGATGCCGGCGATCTCGCCGCCGGCCTGCTCCAGGCGACGCACGGTGGTGTCGAACTCGAAGCGCACGCCCAGGTCGCGCGCCATGGCGGTCAGGCGGGTGGTAAACAGCTGGCAGTCGCCCGTTTCATCGTTTGGCAGGCGCAAGCCGCCTACCAGCTTGTGCGAGACATTGGCCAGCGCCGGTTCAGCTGCGGCCAGTTGCGCACCTTGCAGCACTTCGTAGGCCACGCCGGCCTCGCGCAGCACCTCGATGTCCTTGGCGGCGCTGTCGAACTGCTGCTGCGTGCGAAACAGCTGCACGGTGCCTTGCTGGCGGCCTTCGTAGGCGATGCCGGTGTCGCGCCGCAGCTGGCGCATGCAGTCGCGGCTGTATTCGGCCAGGCGCACCATGCGCTCCTTGTTGACGGCGTAGCGCGCCGGGTCGCAGTTGCGGTACATCTCCCACATCCACTGCAGCTGGAACAGCGAGCCATCGGGCTTGATCGACAGCGGCGCGTGGCGCTGGAACAGCCACTTGGCGGCTTTCAGCGGAATCCCGGGCGCGGCCCACGGCGAGGCGTAGCCGGGCGAAATCTGGCCGGCATTGGCGAAACTGGTTTCGAGGGCGGGACCGGGCTGGCGGTCGATCACGGTGACTTCATGGCCGGCCAGGGCCAGGTAATACGCGGTGGTGACGCCGACCACGCCGCTGCCCAATACGATGACACGCATAATTTCCTCGAAAAGAATCAGGATTTGGTAAAGCTTGCCATCGTACTGCCAGAAGCCCGATAATTGTTTCTGTTAATACGGCAGTTTTCAGCAAAAATTACGGAGTTTGCCCATGCGCGTACAAAAGGCCTCGAACCGCATCCTCGACCGCATCGACCTGCACATCCTGTCCGTACTGCAGCAGGATGCGCGGATCGTCATGAAAGACCTGGCCGAGCAGGTCGGCCTGTCGCTCACGCCCTGCATCGAACGCGTCAAGCGCATGGAGCGCGATGGCGTGATCATGGGCTACTACGCGCGCGTCAATCCGCAGGCGCTGGGCATGCAGATTCTCGTGTTTGTCGAGATCAACCTGCACCAGAAATCGGACAAGGCCTTCGAGCGCTTCCGGCGCGCGATGCTGGCCATTCCCGAGGTGCTCGAATGCCACCTGGTGTCGGGCGACTTCGATTACCTGATCAAGGCGCGCATTCCCGAGATGTCCGAGTACCGGCGCCTGCTGGGCGAGATCTTGCACGTGGCCGATGCGGGCCAGTCCAAGAGCTATGTGGTCATGGAAGAACTGAAGGAGACGCTGGCGCTGTCGATTCCGCGTTAGGGCAGCGCGCCGGGCGACGCTCTATACTGGTGGGCCAATCCCATCACCCATGGAGTGCCCGTGAACACCCTGACTTCGCTGCTCGGCATCCGCCATCCGATCATCCAGGCGCCGATGGCCGTCTTCGGCACGCCGCAACTTGCGGCGGCCGTGACCGACGCCGGCGGCCTCGGGTCGCTCGCGCTCGGTCACGTCACGCCAGCGCAGGCGGAAAGCGCGATCACGGCGCTGCAGGGGTTGACCGGCGGTCCGTTCAACGTCAACTTCTTCACCCACGCGCCGGCGCAGCCCGATGCGGCGCGCGAGGCGCGCTGGCTCGATCACCTGGCGCCGCACTTCGCGCGCACGGGCCAGGCGCCGCCGACGGCGCTGCGCGAAATCTACCGCAGCTTCCTGGACGACCCCGACATGCTCGAGGTGCTGGTGCGCACGCGCCCGGCCGTGGTCAGCTTTCATTTCGGCGTGCCAACCGCACAGCAGATCGACACGCTGCACGGCGCCGGCTGCCTGCTGATGGCCACCGCCACCAATCCGGCCGAAGCGCGCGCCATCGAGGCAGCCGGCATCGACATCATCGTCGCACAAGGCTACGAGGCAGGCGGGCATCGGGGCATCTTCGATCCGTCGGTGCCCGACCCGGCGCTCGGCTCGTTCGCGCTGGTGCGCCTGCTGGCAAAGGCGGTGCGGATCCCGGTGCTCGCGGCCGGCGGCATCATGGACGGGGAGGGCATTGCTGCCAGCCTGCGCCTGGGCGCGAGTGGCGCGCAGATGGGGACGGCCTTCCTGGCCTGCCCGGAAGCCCAGACGTCACAGCACTATCGCGCGCTGTTGGCGCAACCGGATCTTGGCACGGCGGTCACTGCAACGATTTCCGGGCGGCCGGCGCGCGGCATCATCAACCACTTTGTGAAAGAAATCGACACGCCGGAGCATCCGGCGGTCCCCGATTACCCGATCGCCTACGACGCCGCCAAGGCGCTGCATGCCGCCGCCAGCAGTCAGGGCATCGACGACTATTCCGTCAACTGGGCCGGGCAGGCGTATGCGCTGGCGCGCCCGATGCCGGCGGCGCAGCTGGTGGCGCTGCTGGCCGAAGAAATGCGCACGGCACACGGGGCATAAGATGGCGCGCAAGCCCGACCTGCCGCTGCACGAGGTGCGCCGCTTCCTCGAGCCAGGACCGGTGGTGCTGGTCACGTCCGCCCATGCGGGCGAGCGCGACGTGATGGTGATGGGCTGGCACACGGTGATGGAATTTTCGCCGTCACTGATCGGCTGCGTGATCTCGTCGGCGAACCACAGCCATGGCCTGATCCGCGCCAGCGGCGAATGCGTGATCAACCTGCCGACCAGCAGCCAGCTCGAGGCGGTGCTGGGCGTGGGCTCGACATCGGGTGTCGACACCGACAAGTTTGCCGCGTTCGGCCTGACGCCGGAGGCCAGCGAACTGGTAACAGCGCCGTCCATTCGCGAATGTCACGCGCAGTTCGAGTGCCGGCTGCACGACGACAGCTTGGTGGAACGCTATGATTTTTTCATCTGGGAAGTGGTGGCGGCGCGCGCGGCGGCGCGGCCGCGGCATCCGGAAACGCTGCATTACAAGGGCGATGGCACGTTCATGGTGGCGGGCAAGGTCATCCGGCGTCAGCGTGACGGCTTGAAGTAGTCGCGCCGTTTCAAGGCGCCTGCAAGATGGCTGCCCTGGCGGCCCGCGGGCAGGCCGGGCATCGTCACGAGCGCGAGGTCGGTGCAGAGGCGATGCAGCGACAGCAGATCGAGCAGCACCGCGACGAGCCGCCGGCCGAGCGCGATATCGCCTTCTTCAACCAGCGGCAAGGCACGGTGCAGCGCCGCCAGGACGATGGCGTTGTCGGCCAGGTGATCGTGCCGGCGCTCGTAGCCGAGCAATTCCATCACCGTTTCTTCGTGCCGGAATCCCGCTTCGACGAGCGCGATCAGCGCGGGAAATTCGCGCACGAAGCTGGCGTCCGGCGTGCTGACCGGATCGAGCGCACATGTCAGGCGCATGCACAGGCGGCGCCGCGCGTGGCGCATGGCGGCGCCGACGGCGCCCGCCCCAGCGCCAGGATGATGGCGAAAACCCATGGTGCGATCAGTGCGCCATCAGGAGCGGCACGGGCGCGCTGCCGAGCAAATCGCGCGTGACTCCGCCCAGGAACCATTCGCGGTAGCGGCTGTGGCCGAAGGCGCCAATGACCATCAGGTCTGCATGACGGTGGCGTGCCAACGCCATCAGTGCATCGCTCTCCCGTGCACGGGTATGCTCGACGACGACATTGACCTTCACGTCGTGCCGCGCCAGGTACAGCGCCATATCCGCGCCCGGTTCTTCGCCGTGCAGCTCGGCCTGGCGCTCAGGGTTGATCAGCGCGAGCGTGACGCTGCGGGCCTGCACGAGCAGGGGCAGGGCGGCGCTGATGGCGCGCTGGGCCGGCATCGAGCCATCCCAGCCAACCAGCACGTTGCCGGCGATTGGCGCGCCGTCGTAGGCGGGGGGCACCACCAGCACGGGACGTGTACCGCCCAGCGCCAGCGTCTGCGGCAAGCCGTGTTCTGCACCGAAACGATCGTGCGGGTCTGGCTGGCTGACGACGATCAGGTCGGCATAGCGCGACTGCAGCAGCAGGCCGTCGTGCGTGCTGCCTTCGAACAGGCGCACTTCGGCGCCGGCGATGCCAATGCGCTGCGCCTGCTCGATGAACGCGCTGAGACGGGTGCGCACGTCCTCGCGCAGTGCCTCGAACGCTTGGTCGGACAATGGCACGGCCATGCCGCCGTTGAGCACTGCATAGTTGGCCAGCGAGATGCCGGTGGCGCCGGCACCGACAAGGTGGGCGCCGTGCATCTCGGCCAGCACGGCCGCCGCGCGCAAGCGGCTGGCCTGGCCCGCACCGCCGTCGACCTGCACCAGGATAGTCTTGAACATGGTTGACTCCGTTCGTATGGGGCGTGCAACGCTGCACGACGAGAAAAGCATACGCCCGGCGCGCGCCCATGTCAGGCGCGCGTTTGATGCAGGTCAAGCAGTCAGCACAGCCGCCAGCACCATGACCAGGCCGGCCAGTGACACGAGCCAGACCAGCGAGCGCACGTACGGAATGCCGGCGGCATACAGCGGGATGTAGACGATGCGCGCGATCAGATACATCCAGCAACCCCACAGCGTCAGGTCGCCTTCGCTGCCCGACACGTGCGCGATCAGGACCGCGCCGATGAACAGCGGCAGCGTCTCGAACAGGTTGGCCTGTGCGCGTTGCAGGCGCGCAGTCACCGGCCGCGGCGGCGGCGCCTCGCCGTCGCGGGCGCTGGCGTTGTACTGGATACCGGTCTCGGCGGTGCGCAGGTTGGCCACCAGCATGATCTGGACCAGCGCCAGCACGAGGGTCCAGGCCAGCAGGGTCAGTTCGGTCGTCATCGTGGTTTCCTTGTTGTGTGAGCGGACGGGAGTAGTGTCGCGCCTTTCCCGTGTTCAGGCGCGCACTGCTGACCGGCCCGGTTGGTTACGGGCTGACCTCGCGCTCGCCGAGCAGATCGCCCCGCGGCCGTCCCCACTGGGGCACGGGCGCCGGACACGGCTGGCTGGCCATTGCCCCGTACGGCAGCGTCGAGAAATTGTCCTCGCCGGGTGCCGAGAAGCGGATGTCGGTGGCCTTGCCATCGATCAGCGACGGAACGCGCGCGAAGCGCAGCCAGGCGTCGAATTGGCAATTGTCGCGCTGCAGGCCGCGCAAGCCGGCCAGGCTGCCGCCTTCGCGATACTTCCAGGCGAAGTCGGCAGGCGTGCTGCCTGGCATGCCGCCAAAGCGGGCGGGGCAGGCTTCCACCCCGGTCACGCCCGGCGCCAGGCTCAGCACGCCAAGGCGGATTGCATAACTACCGGCGCCGCCATTGTCGGTCACGGTCGCGAATGACCAGCACAGCGGGTTGGACGGGAATGCCGACAACGGCATGTCGAGCACGCGGCTGCCCGGTTCCACCTGGGCCAATGCGCTACGGATCTGTTCGCGCGCCAGGTGCCCGGCCACACCCTGGATGGCAATGAACCCGAGGCAGGCGACGACGGCAGTGACCAGGCCGGTGATGCCGGGCCGGCGCGAGGCCAGTGCGACCACGCCGGCCAGCAGCAGCAGTCCAAGGAGCGACGCCCACTGCAGAAACCCCAGCGTGAAAAACAGTACCGGCGCGGCCAGCATCAGCCCGGTGAACAGCCAGCGCAGCACGCGCCCCGGCACCCGCAGCGCCAGCGCCACGCCCAGGGCGGTCCAGAACACGGGTTCGACGATGAACACGATGTCGCCATACAGCCAGCGCGAATCGAGCGGATAGAACGGGTGCACGCCGTACACGTTCAGGAAGTCGAACGACAGGTGCAGCACCATGCCAAGGGCGGCCGTGGCAAGGATCGCGTTGCGCGCTGTCCGGTCGCCCTGCATGAGCCGCCGCGCACCCGGCCACAGCAGCCACATCAGGCCCAGCAACAGCGCGATCTGCGGCAGCGCGAACAGCAGCGTGTGCGTGTGGCCCCGGTGGTGCAGCAGATAGCCCAGCGGCGGGGCCAGCAACGGCGTGAGCACCAGGTCGAGGTCAGGGAAGTTGCTGGCCAGCGCGCCGGTGGCCAGCAGGACGCGGCGACGGGTACGCCCGCGTTGCGGGTCGAGGTGGGCCGGCAGGGCGCGGTCGACAAGTTCGCCGAGGGCCAGGCCGATCAGGGAGTGGGTCAGGTTATCCATGTGCCAAGTTTATCCTGAAAAGCAACAAGTTGACCCTGGCCAAGGATCTCGCACGCACTACAGCGGAGTGACCTGGCCATATTTGATCCACATCAAATTTTTTTACGAAAGCTGTCCGTACAATTTAAAAATTGCATCAAGGAAACCTCAAGGAGAACGCAGTGCGTCACAACCAGCCCGTCACCACGACCGAATACCGGTTGCAACCGGGGCAGTCGATTGTCTCGAAAACCGATACCAAGGGCCGCATCACGTATGTGAACCCGAGCTTCGTGGAGGCCAGCGGTTTTTCCGAAGCCGAGCTCCTGGGCAAGGCCCACAATCTGGTGCGCCATCCGGCCATGCCGCCCGAGGCGTTCGCCGACATGTGGCGCACGCTGCAGGGCGGTGAACCCTGGACCGGCCTGGTCAAGAACCGGCGGAAGAACGGCGACTTTTACTGGGTGGTGGCCAATGTGGCGCCAATCCGCGAGCACGGCCAGGTGACAGGCTATATGTCGGTGCGCACCGCGCCCACGCGCGAACAGGTCGAGACAGCAGACGCGCTGTATCGCAAGTTCACGGACCACGAAGCACGCGGCCTGGCCATCGTGCGCGGGCGCGTCGTGCGCAGCAGCCTGGGTCTGGATCGCGGGCTGCGCCTGCTGCGCGATGCGCCGCTCGGCCAGCGGCTCGGCTGGCTGATGGGCGGCCAGGCGTTGTTGCTGGCAGCGCTGGGCCTGGCGGGCGGAGATGGCGTCTGGCGTGCGGCTGCCGGTGCCGGCGCGCTGGCCACACTGGCGGCCTGGTACGGACTGCAGCGCAGCGTCGTGCAGCCACTGCACGACGCGATTGCGACCGTCCACGCGCTGGCCGGCGGCGACCTGGCGCACCCGGCGCCGACGTCGGCAGCTGGCAGCGGCGAGATGGGCCGCCTGCAACTGGCGCTGCGCCAGCTGACCGTGAATCTGACGGCGGTCATCGGCGACGTACGCGACAACGTGAGTTCGATCGAACACGCCACCCGGGCGATCGCCGTCGGCAATGCCGACCTGGCCAGCCGCACCGAAGCGCAGGCCGCGAGCCTGGAGCAAACCGCGGGCAGCCTGGGCACGATCGCCGAGGCGGCGAGCCGCAACACGGACAGCGCCGTGCGCGCCGATGGCATGGTGCTGGCCGCGGCCACCGTCGCCGGGTACGGTGGCCAGGCGGTAGAACGGGTGGGGGCGACGATGCAGGAAATCAGCGCCTCGTCGAGCCGGATCGGCGACATCATCGGCCTCATCGATGGCATCGCGTTCCAGACCAATCTGCTGGCGCTCAATGCCGCCGTCGAAGCGGCCCGCGCCGGCGAGCAGGGACGCGGCTTCGCGGTCGTGGCCGGTGAAGTACGCAGCCTGGCCCAGCGCACGGCCGGCGCCGCCCGCGAAATCACGGGCCTGATCGAGGCGTCCCGCGCCCACGTCGGCCAGGGCGGCCAACTGGTGGGCGCTGCCGGCCAGACGATGCGCGACGTGGTCGGCAAGGTGGCCGATGCGACCGCGATCATGAGTGCGATCACGGCGGCCAGCCGCGAGCAGGCGCGGGAAATCGACGGCGTGAATGCCGCCATGGTGGAACTCGATGCGATCACGCGGCGCAATGCGGCCCAGGTCGAGGAATCGGCGGCGGCCTCGGGCAATGTGGCCGATGAGGCGGCGCGCCTGTCGCTGGCGCTGTCGGTCTTCAAATTTGGCACGACAACCCGGCCGGCGCCAGCGGGTTTGGCCGCGTTTGATGCACCGCATGGAATCATCCGGTACGGATCAATAAGCTGATCGCTGTTGGCGCTGCGTTGCTTCCTGCAACGCGGTCATTGCCACAGCTTATTGCTATTCTTTGCTGGAGTTCTTCATCATGCCGGGTCACGCCGAATTTTCTTCCTCTGCACGTTCCGCCATTGTCTTTCCCGCTGCCCAGTTCGATGGTGCGTTACTGGCCCGGCTGGGCAAGTCCGGGCCGCGCTATACCTCGTATCCCACCGCCGACCGTTTTGATGCGGGGTTCGGCGCCGATGACTATCTGGCCGCCGTGGCAGCCCGGCGCCAGCGCGGCGGGCGCCCGCTGTCGCTGTACGTGCACATTCCGTTCTGCGACACCGTCTGCTACTACTGCGCCTGCAACAAGATCGTCACGCGCAAGCGCGAGCGGGCGGACACTTATCTCGATTACCTCAAGCGCGAGATCACGATGCAGAGCCGGCTCTTTGCCGGCATGAACGATGTGGAGCAACTGCATTTTGGCGGCGGTACGCCGACCTATCTGCTTGATGCGCAGATGGACGACCTGATGGCGCATCTGCAGGCCAGCTTCCGGTTTGCGCCGGATGCGATCGGTGAGTACGGGATTGAAGTGGACCCGCGCACCGTGTCGCCCGAGCGGGTGCACAGCCTGCGCCAGCAGGGTTTCAACCGCATCAGCCTGGGGGTGCAGGATTTTGATCCGGATGTGCAGCGCGCCGTCAACCGCGTCCAGCCCGAGGCCGAGACGGTGGCGATCATCGATGCGGCGCGCGCCGCGGGCTTTCGCTCGGTGAGCATCGACCTGATCTACGGCTTGCCGAAGCAGACGCTGGCCAGCATGGCGCAGACGCTGCAAAAAGTCATCCAGGCGAGTCCGGACCGCATCTCGGTGTATCACTACGCCCACATGCCGCACCTGTTCAAGCCGCAGCGGCGCATCCTCGAGGCCGACATGCCGGGCGCCGACACCAAGCTCGGCATGCTCCAGCTGTGCATCGAGCGCCTGGGCGCGGCCGGCTATGTGTATATCGGCATGGACCACTTCGCCAAGCCGGGTGACGACCTTGCCGTGGCCCAGCGCCAGGGCCGGCTGCACCGCAACTTCCAGGGCTACTCCACGCATGCCGATGCCGACCTGGTCGCGTGCGGCGTGTCGAGCATCGGCGCCGTGGGCGCGACCTACAGCCAGAATGCCAAGACGCTCGACGACTACTACGCGCTGATCGACGAGGGGACGCTGCCGCTGCAGCGCGGCATCCGGCTCGGGATGGACGACCTGCTGCGCCGCGCGATCATCCAGAAGCTGATGTGCCAGTTCGAATTGTCGGTCGCCGCGATCGAGCAGGCGTTTCCCATCGTGTTCGGCGACTACTTTGCGGCCGAACTGGTGGCCCTGCGTGCGTTGCAGGCCGACGGCCTGGTGCTGGTGGAGGACGCGTGGATCAGCGTCACGCCAAAGGGCCGCCTGTTGATCCGCAACCTGTGCATGGTGTTCGATCGCTACCTCGGGCAGCACGCCGAGGCGTCACGTTTTTCGCGCACGATCTAGGACGCAGATCAGGTCCGCACGACCCGCACCACGACCGCCACCGCCACGACCAGCACGGCCAGCACGGCCAGCGCCGCCAGGATGACGCGGCGCCAGGGGCGGCGCCGGTAGGCTCCGCCCGTGATCACCGCGATATAGCGCTCCTGCGCGCGCCCGCCCCAGGCATGCCAGCCGGCCAGGATGCCGATCGTTGCCGACACCGGGGGCGCCAGGTTGCGCCCGACGATGTCGCTGACGCCGAGCAGGACGCCGAACGTGACGAAGTAACCGAGCATCATGCAGCACCAGGCCCGCGCTTCGAGCGATTGGTCGTCCTCGCCCAGCGTATCCCAGTTGCACATGTGGATGTACGCGCTGAAGGCGGGCGACAGCAGCAGGCCCAGGTATGTTGCCGCGCGCGGATTCCACAGCGGCAGGCTCGCATCGAGCGCGCAGGCCTTGCTGGGGATTGTTGACGGCGCGTCGGGCGCGGCATCGAGGAGGGTTTCCACGGCAGTCTCCATTGGTTTCCAAGTGGAAACATCATGACCGTGCGCCGTGCGAGCATCCTTGATGCGGGGCAGGTTGTGCCACGACGCCACACCGGCGTCTGCGCTGCGGCAAGCGTCAGTCGGTGTCGCGGGCGCCCAGGCGCGCGATCGCGCGCACGTAGACCAGCTCGGCGACCAGTTCGACCAGCGTCTGCGTGACGATGATCGCCGGCAGCAGCGGCACCGCGCCCGGCACGGCCAGCGCCAGTGGCAGGACCACGAGCGAATTGCGGGTGGCGCCGCTGAAGGCGACCGCGCGCCCGGCCGGCGCCGCCAGCCGGCACAGCCGCGCCACGAACCAGCCGGCCAGCGGCGCCAGCACGGCAAAGGCGAGGTACACCGGGATGACGGCCAGCGCCGCAGCGCGCGCCTGGCCCAGCTGCGGCAGCACGGACGCCACCACGACGAACAGCACGAGCGCCGTGGCCGGCACCGGCAATACGCCAAGCACCGTGGCGGCTTGCGCGCCGGTGCGCGTGCGCGCCGCCCACCACTGCACCGCGCCTGCCAGCACGAGCGGCGCCGCGATCAGCCAGACGAAGGCATCGATGAATGGCGCCGGCTGGATCAGGGCGGCCGCTTCCTCGCCCAGCAGGACGCGCAGGTAGACCGGCAGCAGCACCATCTGCGCCACCAGCAGCACGGGCGTCGCGGCCAGCAGGGCGCGCGCATCGGCGCGGCCCAGGTGCGAGAACGTCACCACGTAATCGATGCAGGGCGCAAGCAGCACCAGCAGGACGCCGAGCCGGATCAACGGGTCGGCCGGCACCAGCGGCAGCAGGCACGCCACCAGCAGGGGAATGACAAGAAAGTTGGTGACCAGCAGCGCGGCCAGAAAGCGCAGGTGCGTAAAAGCCCGGCCCAGTTCTGCCAGCGGCACCTGCAGGAAGGTCACGAACAGCATGAAGGCCAGGGCCGGATTGACGACAGTGGCCAGCCCCGTCGTTGCCGGCGTCAAGCCTGCCACGATGAGTGCCAGCGCGACGGCGCCGAAGTAGATGGCGATCTGCCGCTGTTCCAGCTTGTCGCGCAGTGCCTGCATGGGAGGGTCGCCTGGTCGGATGAATGGTGCCCGTATTGTAAGATGCCGCTATCGATCGATCAGGAGAGCATGTGCAGTACCGGAACCTCATGTTGTACTGGCTGGCCCTCGGCCTTGGCGGGCTGCTGGCGTTTCGCGTGCCCGGCGTCGGCTTCGCGCTGGGCATCGGTGCGCTGCTGTACTTCGTCTACGCGATTGCCTACTGGCTGATGTTCGTCGTGTTCCTGCACACGCGGCCGCGCAGCCGCTTCGTGTTCGGCATGACCCGGCGCACGTTCGCGATCCGGCTGGCCATCGGCGCGGCGGTCGTGTGCATCGGCAGCCTGCTGCTGGGCTGGAAGGTGCTGGCCTGCTGCGCGGCCGCGCTGCTTTGTTACTGTGGTGAGAGCGTCTTCAAGGACCGGATGATCACGGCGGCGCGCGGTTATACGGACTGACAGGGCGTCGTTTTCGGCAGCGCAGTACTTACGCCGCCCCGCAACACCCATGTTGTCGATCTGTTTACTTCCATGTTAGATTCTTCACGGCAAAAAGCAGCCACCGCCGACGACAGACAATCACAAGGAAGCCCACGACATGCCATTGACCCGCCAGCGCAGTACGCGCGCCCTCATCGCCGCCCTGTTTGTTCCCGCCATGCTTGCCGGGGTGGCCTTGCCGGCAGCCGCCGCGCCCGCGCCGGTCGCACAGGCCAGCGCGAGTAAACCGGACGCTGCGTTCAACGTCTGGGCCGACCGCTTCGCCGAAGACTGGGTCCGCCTGTCGCCACAGTCGGCCACCTCGACCCAGTACTTCAGCGGCGCCGAGCAGGCGCGCCTGGATCGCGAACTGACGCCGCTGACCGCCGCGCATCGCCAGAAGGCCGTGGCGCTGGCCCGCGAAGGCCTCAAGCGTCTCGACGGCTTCAAGAATGCCCCGCTGGATGCGACCCAGAAGATTTCGGCATCGGTGATGCGCTGGTCGCTGGACAACGTGATCGCGAACGAGCCATTCGAGGACTACAACTTCGTGTTCTCGCAGTTCAGCGGCGTGCAGAATGGCCTGGTCAACTTCATGACCAATACGCACCCGATGCGCAACAAGCAGGACGTCGACAGCTATCTGGCGCGCCTGGACCAGGTAGGCATGCGCATGGACGAGGCCCTGGTGCGCGCCCGCGCCGCTGCCGCCAAAAAGCTGATCCCGCCACGCTTCATCCTCGAGCGCGCCCAGTTCCAGGTCGACCACTTCCTCAAGCCTTCGGCTGCCGGGAACGTGTTCGTGACCTCGCTGACCGAGCGCAGCGCCGAGCTGAAAGATTTGACGCCGGAAGCGCGTAGCTCCGCCATCGCCCGCGCCACCAGCATCGTCGAAACGAAGGTGCGCCCGGCGTATGCGCGCGTGCAGGCTTTCATGGCCGAGATCCATCCGGCGACGACTGACGTGGCAGGCATCTCGCGCCTGCCGAACGGCGCTGCCGCGTACGCACGCGCACTGGAAAACTTCACCAGCACCAAGCTCACCGCCGACCAGATCCACACGATCGGCTTGCGCGAAGTGGCGCGCATCGAAGCGGAGATGGACAAGCACTTGACGTCGCTGGGCCTGAGCGAAGGCGGCATCGAAGCGCGCATGAAGCAGCTCGACGCGCGCTTCCAGCCGAAAGGCGAGGGCGATCCGCGCCCGGGCATCATCGCCAGCTACAACGAGATGGTGCGCGACGCCGAACGCCGCAGCGCGCCGCTGTTCAACCTCAAGCCGCGCGCGCCGGTGGACGTGCGCCGCGTGCCGCCGATGACGGAGCCGTCGGCCGCCGCCCACTACAGCATGCCTGCGCCGGATGGCACGCGCCCGGGCATCTTCTGGGTGCCGCTGGTCGGCCCGACGTTCCCGATGATCCGCATGCGCAGCCTGTCGTATCACGAAGCGGTGCCGGGTCACCACTTCCAGCTCGCGATCCAGCAGGAGATGAAGGATCTGCCGAAGTTCCGCAGCCAGCGCATCTTCAGCGGCGGCAGCGCCCACTCGGAAGGCTGGGCGCTGTATACCGAGCGCCTGGCGGTCGAGCAGGGCTGGTATGAAGGTGACGTGCCGGGGCTGCTTGGCGCGCTGGGGTCGGAACTGTTCCGCGCCCGCCGCCTGGTGGCCGACACCGGCCTGCACACCAAGAACTGGACGCGCCAGCAGGCGATCGATTACGGCATGGGCGTGCAGGAAACCGAGCGCTACATCGTCTGGCCCGGCCAGGCCAATGCCTACATGATCGGCATGCTGCGCATCCTGGAACTGCGCCAGAAGGCGCAGACCGAACTGGGCGACAAGTTCTCTCTGCCGGCGTTCCATGACCTGGTGCTTGGCGCCGGATCAGTGCCGCTGGATGTGCTGGGCAATCTGGTGGATAACTGGATTGCGGGGCAGAAGAAGGCGTGATGTCGGGCGCGGTGCGTTAGCGGGTTTTTTTCGAGCCGATGTGACGACGACATCCCCATGCAGGCCTGTCCCTGCGTGGGGATGTTTTTCATAAAGCGCGCATGTCCGCTGGCATGTGGTCCGGCTTGCAATGCTGGACCGGGACATGGTGCGCATCCACTGGGCCGAACCAGTCGTACGCACTTGCAAAATCTTCAGTGCCAGGGATCCGCGCTTTGCCTGTTCTGGTGTTCAGGCGTCAAGACCTCCAGGGAAGTTCAATTGCAGTACCGTCTGGTAGGCAAGCAAGCACGGGGGACATCGAAAATACGGCAACGAACTGCAGGTGATCGCGCCCGATATTGATGATCTGGTGTTCGACATTGGCAGGAATGACGACGGTCATGTCGCGCGCAAACCGTTCGACTTTTTCGCCCAGACGCAACTCCCCGGTACCGCTGCTGCAGATCACCACTTCCTCGCAATCATGCCGATGTGGCGGCGTGGCGCCACCAGGCGCGACCGATTGCTGCCAGACCGACAGCTTGCTCAGCCCTTCCTCATGGCCAGCAAGGGTGACATGGGCAATGCCCGGAAGGGCGCTGGGCAAAGGCTGTTGGTTGGAAATCACATGCATGGCTGTTCTCCTCTCATGGATGCCGTCGGGTGATGGCGTCAATACAGTATCGGCGGCGACGGATGGTTTTAAAAGACACGCCACTTGACTAATATTGGAGAAAATCCTTCTTCAATCTTTCTGGTCAGAGTGAGGGCATCATGAGCGGTTTTGGTCGTTTCATTGCTTTCTCGTGCGCCGCCCGCCATGGCAGCTTTGCCCAGGCGGGCAGGGAACTGGCGCTGACACCGTCCACTGTCGCCAAACGCATCAGCAATCTGGAGAGCGAGCTCGGCGTCAAGCTGTTTCACCGTACCACGCGCCAGGTCCAGCTCACCGCCGACGGCGAGGTCTTGCATGCCCGCTGCGAGAAGATACTGGCCGACATCGGCGAACTCGAACATCTGGCGGCCAGTACAAACACTGCACCGCGCGGCGAGTTGAGAATCAGCCTTCCCATCACCTATGGCAAGCAGATGGTCATGCCGGTCCTGGCACGCATGCTGCGCGACCATCCTGAACTGCGTGCTGACGTACGCCTGTCAGACCAGCAGTGCGACCTGATCCGGGAAGGCCTTGATGCGGCAGTGCGGATCATGCCGCTCGACGATTCACGGCTCGCGTTTCGACAAGTGGATGAACAGCACCTGACGCTGTGTGCCAGCGCTGCCTATCTGGCGCGTCGGGGCTTGCCGGCGCATCCCGACCAGTTGCCGGAACATGATTTTGTCGTCTTCCGCAACCCGACGTCGGGACGGCAGAGGCCGGTGCAACTCCAGCTTGATGGATCGATGATCAACCTGTATCCGCCATACCGCGTCATCCTCGACGACGGCGAAGCCCTGGTGCAGGCAGCGCGCCTCGGTGCGGGACTGACCCAGGTGCCCGATTACATGGCGGCGGACGAATTGATACGCGGTGATCTGGTCGAGGTGCTGCCAGACTTCAGGCCGTACCCGATGCCGGTCAGTGTCGTCTGGCCTGGCAACAGGCTCATGCCATCACGACTCCGGGTGTTCATCGATGCGCTGGTCGCACATTGCCGACAACACCGCCTCAAACGCCAGACTCCGGAATAGAGCAAAACTGAACTGCAGGGGGCCTGGAAAACACGTCCATTCTGGTGTCAGGTCTGACATTCGGGCACAGGCACAACGCTATGCGTGTTCCAGTCGGACGGACACCGGTTTCTCACTGCAGAGCCTGTGTCTGAATGTCAGACCTGACCCCGATCCTGTGCCGAGATCCGACAAATATGCATGCCACATATCCAGGCTGCATCGTGCAATTCTTCATCGGCATAAAAGTTGACCTGTCGCAACCGCCCCCATAGAATGGCGCCTGCAATTGCTTGCCACTTCGAAAAGCGTGCTTGTTCAGCGCGTCCGATCGGGCGGGAAGGACCCTGGGAGCATGTTCTCGCAGCGTCAGGATCCCGGGACTTCCCCACGTAGTCCGGGTTCGGTTGCCCCTGTCGCCTGCTGAGGATGTAGATGAGCTTCTCGAATAACCGTTTTACCCTGTTGACCTTCGGGGCGTTCGCCCTGCTGCTGTGCGCAATGGGCGCCGCAGCATTGCATCTGAGCGTCGAAACCATGTTCATCGTCTCGGTGTTGATGTTCGTCACGTGCGTGTCGAGCGCGATGCACCTGTATGGCGTGCGGACGGGCCTCAGGCTCGTGGTCCTGGCGGTGGGCATCGGCTTCTTCGTCGAGTACATGGGTGAGAACTACGGCTGGTTCTTCGGCGACTACGATTTCACGGACGGACTCGGATTGCGGCTGCTGGGCGTGCCGGTCGTGATTCCGCTGATGTGGTTCAACCTCGTGCATATGTGCCTCGTTCTCGGCAACATCATCCTGTACCGCACGCCGGTCGCGCCAACCCGCGGTGTCGGTACGATCATCGCTTCCTCCGTATTCTGCGGCATGCTCGTGACGGCCTACGACCTCGGAGCGGACCCGTATATGGTCTTCGTCGCCAAGGCATGGATCATGCTCAAGACCGATGGCTACTGGTTCGGGGAAACCCTGCAGGGCTTTGTGGGCTGGATGACGATTTCGACGGTGATTGCCGTGCTGTTCAATCTGCTGACCCGTCCCACTCCGCAGCCTGCCGGCACGGAGCCGTTCAAGAAAGTGCATGCGCTCGTGCCGATCCTGATCTACGGGGACCTGATGGTATTTCTGATGATGCACGGCGAACCTGTCGAAACGCGGACGATCGTGTTGTTCGCGATGGGCATCCCCCTGCTTGCCGCTTTGCTGACGTACCAGAACTGGTCTTTCCGGTCCGATGCTGCCGCCAGTTGACAGGGTGACGCGCATGCAGTGGTCCGATGAACTGATCGATGGTTTCAAGTACCGCGGCGACCCCGCGGCCGACCGCGCTGTGGCCGCCTTGCTCGCGAGCCAGGGCGACACGGACGCTGGCACGGACGCCAAGCTGCGCGCGCTGCAACAGGCGTTTGCCTTCCTGCGGCCGTTGTCCCTCAATCAGGATATCGCTGCCGGAATCGCGGAGCGGCGCACGCTCCACGGCGAACAGGATGCGCTCGCTGCACTCGTCGAGGCATGCGCGGCCTTGCCGGAATGGGCAGACCACCAGCAGATCGAGCGGGCAGAACAGCTGTTCCGGGAAGGCGGTGTCGTCTCCTGCATCCTGTTCTTTTGCGCCTGCCTGCCGGAAGTGTATGTCGTTCCCGATATCTCGACGGTCCTGCGCGCTACCGGCAATCTCGAGAAAATGACCGACCAGCGCATCCGCGCGACGTCCGCGATGATCATGGCGGCCCTGATGAGCGGCGGCCTGCGCAAGGCGCCTGGCGCGGGCCGGCCGAAAGTGCTGAAGGCCCGATTCATCCACGCCGTGATGCGCCGCCTGTTCCTGCGCGGTAGCCCGGAGGAATATGTCGCCCAGGGCCAGCTGCAGGAAGTGCCACCGCTGGCACCGGTTGCCCGCACCGAGAACGCCTTCCGCCAGGCGCTTGCCCACGGATGGAATCCGGCCAACGATGGGGTGCCGTGCAACCAGGAAGAACTCGCATATACGCTGCTGACCTTCGGCTTCGTCTATCTGCGTGGCCTGCGCCGACTCGGCCTCGGCTTTGCCAGGGCGGACGAGGACGCCTACCTGCACCTGTGGAACGTGGTTGGCTATCTGTTGGGCATCGATACGCGGATGATGGCGCATACGATGGACGACGCCGCCATCCTGTTTGCACGCCTGCAGGCGCGCGCGCGGGCGAGGCCGCTGGCGGACGACCCGCGCGGTGCGCTGGGCGGCGCCTTGCTGGGATCCATCGAGAAATCGATTCCGCATGTCATGTTGCAGCCAGCCGCCGCACTCGTGGTCGAGTACCTGACCAGCGCAGCAACCGCGCGTGACCTGGGCTTCCACGCGCGCGCATCGCTCGCGTCACGCTGCGTGTTCGGCATCGGCATGGGCACTGCGAAGCTGATGGACCGCGTCATCCGCAAGCTCAGCCCTGAGTTTTCACTGGTCCGCTTCCTGTTCCGGGTGGCCGGCTACAAACTGGTGCATGCGGTCCTGACCGACGACGCCAGCCCGATCGATCTTCCCGAAAGCACCCGAAGGGAGATCAACGTCATGCTCGAGGAGTGGAGCAGCGACCGCCACGCACCGCGCTGGATGAACAGGATGGAAGACTATTTCACGACCAGGGGCGACTGGAGCGAATCGATCGGCGTATAAGCCAGGGAGCGAACGTTCTGGTGCCCGGCCCGACATTCGGAAAAGCCGGGGTCAGGTCTGACATTCGGACACGATCCCAACAGTCGGGACATCGGAACAGCCGGGGTCAGGTCTGACATTCGGACACGAGCCCAACAGTCGGGTAATCGTAACTACTTGGTACCGGGCTATGCAGATACCGGGCAAGGCATTCTCGGCAGTTGTTACGGCTAAGGCCGTGTCTGAATGTCAGACCTGACCCCGGCTGTAGATGCCGGGCAAGGCATTCTCGGCAGTTGTTACGGCTAAGGTCGTGTCCGAATGTCAGACCTGACCCCGGCTGTGTAGATGGAACGGCATCGGGATAGATGCCGCTCTTTTTTCTCAGGCTGTTGCGACGCAGTTCGGCGTTGTTTCAGCGATCACTTCAGCTTGTAGTAGACGCGACCCGACAAGCCAATCGTGCCGGCGCCGTTGGACAAGTCTTCCGTTCCGCTCAGATAGCCGCCGCCGAGTGCGCCAGAGTAGGTGCCGGTGCCGCCGGTGATGGTGAACGTGCCGCCGTTCATGACGTAGGCGGTGCCGGCGCCGGTGGGCACGAACTGGCCGCCGTAGTTCGCGAAAATCTGGTCGCCGTTCGGATACAGCAGGATGAACTTGCCGTTGCTGAAGGTGAACGTCGTGCCAGACTGGGCGAAGCAATCCCCGCCGACGAACGCGACAGGCGTTCCTTCGGCCGTCTCACCGTGGCCGGCAAGCTTGCCGCCGAGGGTGGACGCGCATTGCGGCGCAGGACCGACTTTTTCATTGAATACGCCTTTGACTTCCAGTGCCCTGACCACAAGCGGACCGGCCGATGCCGAGAACGATGCGGCCATCAGGACCAGGCTGGACAAGAGGCGGACTGAGACAGTATTCATTACGATATTTCCTTGGTTATTAAAAAAATGATAAGGCTGAATACTAAAGACAAGCCGTGAATTATGTTGCGCGCACGATTCGTTTTTTTCACGTTGTTGCAAGTTATTCACATGCCTGCGGCGTGGCAATGACGCTGTGAAGCGTCGGTGAAACGCACGCCGAAAACGCTGCGCCGACAGACAACCCGACTGCACCCGTCGCAGTGCAAGATCGTTGCCGAAGCCCTATCGAAGGGCGAAGACCACGACCCTTCGCCAACATCGTCACCAGTGGCCAGATTCGCCGCAACCGCAACGGCAACCGCAGTCGCCATCTTCACAGGAAATCGCCGGGACGCGTCTCCAGGCGTCTCGCATCCACGAAGGAACAACGCTTGACAGCACGCGTGATCCGCCTCAAACCCGTGGGGTACGAATGCAAATGATAATGATTATCGTTTACATGTCCTTACATTCCCGGTAGAATCATTGTTTTTCAAGCAGTGTTTCCACTCACTCACACCAGAGAGACCGTCTCGCCATGAAAGCAATAACAAGCCGCAAGCATTCGTCCACCCGCAACCAGGTCATGCGCACCGCGCTGGCCGCTGTCCTGCTGCCGCTCGGCGCGCAGGCTGCCGGCATCGATGCAGCGGCACCCCTCGACGTCGTCCCGGAAACGAAGGTCGAAATCGTCGGCAAATATGAAAACGCGTTCCGCGCCGAACAGGCGTCGTCGCCCAAGTACACCGAGCGCCTCGTCGATACCGCGCAGACGCTCCAGGTCATCAAGAAGGAATTGTTCGAGCAGCAGGGCGCCCTGACGCTGACCGAAGCACTGCGCAACACGCCAGGCGTGGGCGCGTTCTTCCTCGGCGAGAACGGCAACACCACCACCGGCGACGCGATCTTCATGCGCGGCTTCGACACATCCAGCTCCATCTTCGTCGACGGCGTGCGCGACATCGGCTCGATCTCGCGTGACGTCTTCAACCTTGAACAGATCGAAGTGCTCAAGGGCCCGGCGGGCACCGACAACGGGCGCGGTTCGCCGACCGGCTCGGTCAACCTGGTGTCGAAGAAGGCCAGCATGACCAATGCGATGTCGACCGCGATTACCGGCGGCAGCGGCTCGCAAAAGCGCATCACGGCCGACGCCAACCAGGTGCTCGACGAAGAGCGCGGCATCGCGCTGCGCTTGAACGTGCTGGCCCAGGATGCCGGCAGCGCCTCGCGCGACGTGGTCGAGAACAAGCGCTGGGCGATTGCGCCGAGCATCGGCTTTGGCCTGAACGGCGCCACGCGCGTGCATCTGGACTACCTGCACGTTGACCAGAACAACATCCCCGATGGCGGCGTGTTCGTCATCGGCCTGCCTGGCTACACGAGCCCGGACCGCACCCGTCCCTTCGTCAGCGCCGGCAAGAAGGTCGATCCGAAGAACTTCTATGGCTCGACCGGCGACTACGATGACGTGAAGGCCGACATGGCCACGGTGCGCGTCGAGCATGACTTCTCGCCGACGATGAAGCTGCAGAACACGAGCCGCTACGGCAAGACATCGCAGGATTACCTGCTGACCGCATTCCTCACCAGCGCCGCCAACCTGGGCACCCCGAATCCGGCCGACCCGAACACGTGGACCCTGGCGCGCAGCATCCGCACCGGCAAGGACCAGGAAAATAAAATCCTGACCAACGTGACGACGCTGACGTCGCAGTTCGACACCGGCGCAGTCAAGCACACGCTGGTGACTGGCCTGGAATTGACCAGCGAACGCCAGACCACCTGGGGCCTGACGGGCCTGGGCACGCTGCCGGCCGCGAACATCTACAACCCGAACCCGAACGACGCGCCGACCACGCCCGTGAATGCGCGCCGCACCGGCGCCTACAACGAAGGCGAGGTCGATACCCAGAGCCTGTACCTGTTCGACACCGCCAAGATCGGCGAGCGCTGGATCATCAATGGCGGCGTGCGGGTCGACCATTTCCGCGCAGACTATTCGACCGTGGCGCTGACCAACAACGTGCTCGTGGCGAACCGCTTCAAGGTCGGCGACAACCTGGTCAACGGCAAACTGTCGGCCCTGTACAAGCCGACCGCCAACAGCAGCGTGTATGCGATGGTGGCCAGCTCGAAGCAGCCGCCGGGCGGCAACTTCACCGTCTCGGGCAATGCCAACAGCGCGCAGAATCCGATCTATGATCCGCAGGAGTCGACGACGACGGAATTCGGCGGCAAGCTCGATCTGCTCAAGTCCAAGCTGTCGCTCTCGGGCGCGCTGTTCCGCACCGATGTCAAGAACGAGGTCGAGCAGGATCCGGTCGACCTGCAGTACTACCAGACGGGCGAGAAGCGCGTGCAGGGCATCGAGCTGGGTGCGACGGGCGAACTGGCACCGCATTGGCTCGTCAGCGCTGGCTACCTGTACATGGACACCAGCGTCGAGCGTGGCCGCAACGTGACTGCCTCGGGTGAGAACAGCCTGACCTACACGCCGAAGCAATCGTTCACCGCCTGGACCTCGTACGACCTGCCGTGGGGCCTGCGCATCGGCGGCGGCGCGCGCTTCTCGGACAAGCTCAAACGCGGCACCGATGGCGCCATCGGCACCCCGGCCTACACCGATTCGTACTGGGTGGTCGATGCGATGCTGGGTTACCGCCTGACGAAGAACATCGACCTGCGTCTGAACGTGTACAACCTGACCAACGAAAAATACGTCGTTGCGATCAACAAAAGCGGCTACCGCTACACGCCGGGCGTGGCGCGTTCGGCCAGCCTGACGGCGAATATCGGGTTCTAAAACCCGTGCGTTGCGGGCCGGCAGATGGCGCTTGCGCTATACTCGCCGGCCATGCGCATACAGCTTTTTTCCGACCTCCACCTCGAACGGTACCCCGACTTCCAGCCGCAGATCCTCCCCGGCACGGACGTCGTGGTGCTGGCCGGCGACATCGGCTCGTACCAGCCTGGCTCGCGCCTGCTCACGCAGGACTTCGGGCTGGAACGTTTTTCACCACTGCTGGTGCCTGCCCTGGCGCAGGCGCAGGTCCTGTTCATCCCCGGTAACCACGAATTCGACGCGCTCGATTACGACGCCACCTACGCGCGCCTGCAAGACACCTGCGCGCGCCTGGGCATCACCTGGCTGGATCGCGAAATCGTCACGATCGATGGCGTGCGCTTCATCGGCACCACGCTGTGGAGCGATTTCGACGCGCTGGTGGAAGAGGGCGCGCCGCTGACCAGGCAGCTGCAGCAGCGCACCAAGGCCTTCCGCGCCGCGAACTACTACCTGAGCAAGAACACGACCATCAGGGATGGCGAGCCGGTACTGGGCGAAGGCATCCGCGCGCTGTCGCTCGATTGCCAGGCCTGGCTGCGCGCGGCACTGGCCACGCCGTTCGAGGGCAAGACGGTCGTCGTCACGCATTTCGCGCCGAGCCTCGAGAGCGCTGACCCGCGCTACGGCAGGACGCCCGGCACGGCCGGCTTCTGCAATTCGCTGGACGCGTTGTTCAAACGCGCACAGGTATGGATGCATGGCCACCTGCATTGCGCGAACGACTATGTGGTCGAGGGCCGCGACGGCCCGCTGTCGTGGGGCTGCCGCGTCGTGGCCAACCCGCTCGGGTATCTGAGCAAGGGCGAGCAGGAAGGGTATCGTCCGGCGCTGGTAATCGAGCTGTAGCTACTGGCGCGGCGGGCGTTCCTGCAGCAGGTTCTCCATCAGCGCGTCGATGCTGTCCACCTGCGGTGGGGGCGTTTCCAGCTGCTGCTGATCCGCATACTCCGCATACACCCAGTCGCCAGCGACATTCACGACGCCCTCAGGCACCAGCGGCGCGCGCTGCGGTGCGTTGGCCAAGGCCACGCGCATGTAGTCGACCCAGATCGGCAGTGCGAGCGTCGCGCCGAATTCGCGCCCGCCCAGCGAGCGCGGTTCGTCGTAGCCCATCCACGCCACCGCCACCACCGGGCCGCTGTAGCCGGCAAACCAGCCGTCGATCGCATTGCTCGTCGTGCCGGTCTTGCCGGCCAGGTCGCTGCGCCCCAGCTGGCGTGATGCGGCCGCCGCCGTCCCCACGCGCGCCACGTCGCGCAGCATGCTGTCGGTGATGAAGGCATTGCGCGCATCGAGCACGCGCACCGGTTCCTTGCGGGCGTGTTCGTAGACGACCTTCCCATCGCCATCCTGGATGCGGGCGATCAGCCACGGCTCGACCCGGGAGCCGCCGTTCGCAAGCACCGCGTAGGCGCCGGCCATCTGCAGCGGCGTGACGGCGCCCGTGCCCAGGGCCATGGTCAGGTTGCGCGGATGGCGCGCGGCGTCGAAGCCGAATTGCGCCAGGTGCGCGCGCGTGTCGTCCACGCCGATCGCCTGCAGCATGCGCACGGTGGGCACGTTCCTCGAGCGCGTCAGCGCATGGCGCACCGTCACCAGGCCCTCGAAGGTATTGTCGTCATTGCGGGGCGACCAGCCGGCAGCGCCGTTTTCGCCACCAAGGTCGAGCGGCGCATCGAGAATCGGCGTGCCGGGGAAGAACCCGCGCTCCAGGCCCGCCGAGTACACGAACGGCTTGATGCTCGATCCCGGCTGGCGCCAGGCCTGGGTCACGTGGTTGAACTTGTGCAGCCCGAAGTCGAAGCCGCCGACCAGCGCGCGGTAGGCGCCCGTCCCGGCATCGACGGCGACGAATGCGGCTGCCACTTCGGGCAGTTGCGTAATGCCCCAGTCGCCTTGCGATTTGCTCAGGCGGATGACGGCGCCGGGGGACAGTTTGATGCCAGCCTTCGCAGCCGGTGCCAGCGCGCCTGCTGCAAACCGCAGGCCGGCGCCGGTGATCTCGATCGTCTCGCCGCTCGACGTGGCAGCCCGTACGCGTTTGGCCGAGGCGCTTACGACGACGGCGGGCACGAAGCCGTACACGGCCGGGTGTTTCTGCAGCGCGGCGGCCACCGCATCGTCCCGCGCATCGCCCGCTGCCGGTAGCAGGATGCGCGCCTCCGGGCCGCGGTAGCCGTGGCGCCGGTCGTAGGCCACGACATTGCGGCGTACCGAATCCCAGGCGGCCTCCTGCTCGGCGGCGATGACGGTCGTCGTCACCGTGATCCCACGTTCGTAGGCCGCCGCGCCAAAGCGCGTATGCACGGCCTGGCGCGCGATCTCGGCGACCCAGGCAGCGCGTCCGCCGTAGCCGGCGCCGTCACGCTTGAGCGTCAACGGCTCGGCCAGCGCGCGCCGGTACTGCAGTTCGGTGATGGCTTTCAACTCGAACATCCGGCGCAGGACCGTGTGCTGGCGCTTCTTTGCCGCAGCCGGATTCGTGACGGGATTGCTGCTGGACGGATTCTGCGGCAGGCCGGCGAGCATCGCTGTTTCCGCCAGCGTCAGGTCGTTCAGCGATTTGCCGAAGTAGGTGCGCGCCGCGCTGGAAAAGCCGTACGAACGCTGGCCCAGATAGATCTGGTTCAGGTAGACCTCGAGAATCTGGTCCTTGGTCAGCGCCTTTTCGATCTTGTAGGCCAGCGCGATTTCGGTGAGCTTGCGTGGCAGCGTCTTGTCGCGCGAGAGAAAGAAGTTGCGCGCCACCTGCATCGTGATCGTCGACGCGCCCTGGCTGCCGAAGTCGGTGATATTGGCCTTGGCCGCGCCCAGTGCGCGGATCCAGTCGATGCCGCCGTGCTCGTAGAAGCGCGTGTCTTCGATCGCCAGCACGGCGGTCTTCATCAGGGCGGGTACCTTCGCAATCTGCACGAAGTCGCGCCGCTCGGCGCCGAATTCGCCGATCAGCACCTTGTCGGCGCTGTAGACGCGCAGCGGAATCTTCGGGCGGTAGTCGGTGACGGCGCTGATGTCCGGCACGTCGGGCAGGATCGATGCGGCCACCGGAAGCGGGGCACCGAGGATCAGCGCGGACAACAGCAAAGTCAGGAAGGGACGGGCAGGAATCATGGCAAATGGTCAGGTAGGTAGTCAGGGCATCGTCGATGAATCGTCACGACGATTCGATGCCGATCTTACGTCCGCCGGGCTGCGCCTGCTGGCATTGACACCGGGTACCGCACCTTGCGCCAACAGGGCGCGCCGGGTGCTACCTGCTTCGGTCCCGGTGTCACGCCATCGGGCTGCACACATCCGTGCCCGCCGCCAGTGCCTTGAGCTTGGCCGGATCGAGCAGCGTGAGTTCGCGCTTGTCGACGTCGACCCAGCCCTGTTTCTTGAAGCGTGACAGCAGGCGGCTGATGCTCTCGATGGTCAGGCCCAGGTAGTTGCCGATGTCTTCGCGCGACATGCGCAGCTGGAACCGGGTGCTTGAATACCCGCGCGCCGCGTAGCGCGCCGACAGGTTGACGAGGAAGACGGCGAAGCGCTGCTCGGCGCGCATATTCCCCAGCAGGAGCATGACGTTCTGCTCGCGCGTGATTTCCTGGCTCATGATGCGGTGGAAGTGGCGCAGCAGCGCCGGCACTTCACCGAACAGTTCTTCGAGACGCACGAACGGGATTTCGCATACCTCGCTGTCTTCCAGTGCGACGGCGTCGCAATGGTGGGTGCCGCTGATCGCGTCCATGCCCAGCAATTCGCCGGCCATCTGGAAGCCCGTGATCTGGGCTTCGCCGGCGGCGTTGACCTGGAAGGTCTTGAAGTGGCCGAAGCGCACCGCATACAGGTTACGAAACGGCTCGCCCACCTGGTACAGGCGCTCGTCGCGTACCAGTCGCCGGCGCCGGCCGATGATCTGGTCGAGGCGCACGATGTCGGCGTCTTCCAGGCCCATCGGAAGACACAGCTGGTGCATGCTGCACGCGGCGCAGGACTTGAGCGCCTGGATGTTGACGATTGGTGCGGATGGGGAGGGTGATGCGGGGATCATGGGATAGGCCGGCAGAGGTTCAGCCTGGATTATAGTCCCGCCGTCAGCTTTCTCCGTCAGTATCGCTCTGGCCCTTTGACTCGGCCAGTTTCACCCCGCGCCGGGCCAGGCCTTCGCGCAGCAAAAATTCGATTTCCGCGTTCACGCTGCGCAGGTCGCGCGCGGCCAGGCGCTGCAGTTCATCCCACAGCGCCGGGTCGATGCGTAGCGCGAATGCTTTTTTTCCTGGACTTGCCATGCTGGTCGGCCGCTAGTTGTACAGCGTGCCCGTGTTGATGATCGGTTGCGTTTCCTTGTCGGAGCACAGTACCACGAGCAGATTGCTGACCATCGCCGCCTTGCGCTCGTCGTCCAGCTCCACGATGCCGCGCTCCGACAAGCCTTTGAGTGCCGCTTCGACCATGCTCACGGCGCCATGCACGATCTTGCTGCGGGCGCTGATGATGGCTTCGGCCTGCTGGCGCCGCAGCATGACCTGGGCGATTTCGGCGGCGTAGGCCAGGTGGGTCAGCTTGGCGTCGAGCACCTCGACGCCAGCCGCCTCGAAGCGCGCCTGCAGTTCGGTCTTGAGCGCGTCGGCGACGACATCCATGCCGGCGCGCAGCGTCGTCTCGCCCTGCGGCAGATCCTCGCCTTCGTCATAGGCGTATTGGGAGGCCAGGTGGCGCAGCGCTGCTTCGGCCTGGATCGAGACATAGCGCTCGAAATCGTCGACCTCGAACACGGCTTGCGCGGTGTCGCGCACGCGCCAGACGACGGCCGCACTGATTTCCACCGGGTTACCGCGCTTGTCGTTGACCTTCAGCGTAGGAGCGTTGAAATTGCGTGCACGCAGCGAGAGACGACGCTTGACGTACAGCGGGAAGGCCCAGCGCAGGCCTTCGCTGCGGTCGGTGCCGATGTACTTGCCGAACAGGGTGAGGATGGCGCTTTCGTTCGGCTGCAGCATGAACAGGCCCGTCAGGCAGAGCAGGCCGGCCAACCCCACCGCGACCGCGCCCAGCAGAAACAGGCCGTCGGGCGTCTCGATCCCGGTCTTGAACAGGTACGCCGCACCCAGCAGGAAAACGATGCCGGCGCAGGCGGCCAGATAGCCATTCGCGGACGAAAATGCCTTTTCGCGGCGGGTGTGCGATGCGTTCATGCTGTGACCTCTTCTGGGTGGGTGTGACATCAAAGTGATATCACTTTAGGATTGCCAGAAAGTCTTGTCAAGCAATATTGCTGTCGTCGTTTGCCGCGTGTTAGCCGCAGGTGGCAGCAGTTTGTTTGATGGCGAGCAGGCGCGCCGTTTCGGTGGCCGTTGCGGCTTGCCTGTCGCGTCGGTCGAGCAGGCCCGAGGCGACCGCCAGCAGCAGTGCGCCAAGCGAAATCATGGCACCTGCCCAGTTCGGTGCGCTGAAGCCGAAGCCGTGCGCGATGACCCAGCCACCGAGCCACGCACCCAGTGCGTTGCCCAGATTGAACAGGCCGATATTCACTGCCGCTGCAAGTGTCGGAGCACCCGCTGCACGGGCCTTGTCCATCACCAGTTTCTGGATCGGCGAGACGGTCGCGAAGCCGAAGGCAGCCATCAGGAAAATGCACACGACCGACGCGATCTGGCTGGCGGCCACGAAATAAAACACGAACAGCACGAGCGCCTGCGCCAGCAAGGTGCCATACAACATTGGCATCAGGGCCCGGTCCGCATAGCGTCCGCCCAGCCAGTTGCCCACGAACAGGCCCAGGCCGAACACCATCAGCAGCCAGGTAATCGCGCCCTCCGAAAAACCGGCCACCCCCGTCATCATTGGCGCGATATACGTGATCGACGTGAAGAAGGCGGCCGGGCCCAGGACGGTGATGCCCATGGCCAGCAACACCCTGGTATTGGCAAAGGCGGCAAACTCGTGGCCGATGCGCTGGGGCGCCGGTTTCGGTGTCGCCGGAATCAGTGTCAGTACGGCGATCACGGTTGCCACGCCGATCACGGCAATGGCATAGAACGTGGCCTGCCACGAGACATGCTGACCCAGCCACGTGCCCGCAGGCACGCCCACGAGGTTGGCGACGGTCAGTCCCGAGAACATGAAGGCAATAGCGCGCACACGCATCGCTTTCGGGACCAGGTCGGCTGCCAGCACCGAGCCGATGCCGAAGAACGCGCCATGGGTAAGTGACGTGATCAGGCGGCCGGCGATGGCAACCTCGATGGTCGGCGCCATGGCCGTGACCAGGTTGCCGATCACGAACAGCACGGCCAGCCAGACCAGCATCGTTTTCTTGGAGGTGCGTGTCCCGAGCAGGATCAGTACCGGGGCTCCCACGAAAACGCCGAGCGCATAGCTGGTGGCCAGGTAAGCGGCAACAGGGATGGAGACGCCAAAATCGGCGGCAATGGACGGCAGCAAGCCGGCAATCACGAATTCGGTGGTTCCGATTCCGAAGGCCCCGATGACGAGGGCCCAGAGGGCAATTGGCATACTGTTCTCACTTGGCTAATGGTAGTCGATGTGTGCATACTGGGACTTACACCATTAAGGAGTAAAGCGATAATGCCTAATAAAATAGAAGATACGAATGCCGTAAGGCAGGAGCGTCATGCAGCGGCCAGACTCGATGCCATGGACCGAACGCTGTTAGGGTTGCTTGCCGAGAATAGTTCGCGCAGTTATGCCGAACTCGGTGACATACTGCATTTGTCGGCACCGGCGGTGCATGATCGTGTCAAGCGCCTGAAACGCGACGGGGTGATCAAGGCGACGGTGGCGACGATCAACGGTTGCAAGGTGGGGCGTTCGCTGCTGACCTTTGTCCTGGTCAATACGAAGAATGCGACCAGCACGAAGCGGCTGCTTGCACTCGGCAACCTGCCCGAGATCGAGGAAATCCATACGGTGGCGGGGGACAGCAGCGTGATCCTCAAGGTGCGCGCACAGAACACCGAAAGTCTGGAAGAGCTTCTGGGCAAGGTGCAGGACATCGACGGCGTCGATGGCACGCGCAGCTACGTGGTGCTGTCCACGTTCGTCGAACGTGGACCCAGTCCGCAGCTCTGACTGGTGCGAATCAGTCGGCCAGACCCTTTTGCAGCAGCTCCGCCACCAGCGCATTGAGTTCGACGCCGCGTTCCTTGCTCAGCGTCTGCAGCTGCGCTACCAGGTCGCCATTGAGCTTGACGGCGAACGGCACCAGTCCCAGCGCGCGGTCACGCTCCCGCTGTTCGCGGCGATCCGGCGCCGCATCCTTGGCCGGCGCGCCGACGACGGCGCCCCGGGCAGCCATCTGGCCTTGAATCTTCTTGGCGTCGCCTTTTGCCATGTCAGTCTTTTTCATCACGTGCCTTTAGTTTGTTGGAGCCGAATTCTACTCTCGAAACGCACTGCCATCGTGAATTGGCAAACCGGCTGCATTTGGTGGCATCATGGGCATGGCAGCACGACAGCAGGCGCGCTCTGGCGCAGCCTGCCCCCTGCAACCTGATCAGGAGACAACCATGACGCCCACCCAGCGCTTCGTGCAGGCGCGCGACTTCCTTCAGCAGCACCGGCTCGACTACGACACCGCGGTCCGCCACTACCAGCCCCCACAACTGACTACCTTCAACTGGGCGCTCGACTTTTTCGATCACCAGGCCAGGGACAACCACGGCATTGCGCTGTGGGTCGTCGACGAAGACGGCACCGAGCGCAAGATCACGTTCGCCGACATGGCCGCCCGCTCGAGCCAGGTCGCCGAATACCTGCGTAACTGCGGCGTGCGGCGCGGTGACCGGGTGCTGCTGATGCTGCCCAACCGGGTCGAGCTGTGGGAAGTCATGCTGGCCGGGATCAAGCTGGGCGCCGTGCTGGTGCCCACGACGATGCTGCTCGCCGGCGACGACCTGGCCGACCGCATCGCGCGCGGCGGCGTCAGGCACGTGATCGCGCAGGCGTCCGAGGCGCACAAGTTCGCTGCGCTGCCGGGCAGCTTTACCCGCATCGCGGTGGGCGGCGCGCACGAAGGGTGGCATGACTACGTCGCCAGCCACGCCGTCGTGAGCGTGTTCGTGCCCGAGGGCGAGACGCTGGCCACCGATCCGCTGCTGCTGTACTTCACGTCCGGTACCACGGCGCGGCCGAAACTCGTGCTGCACACGCACCAGAGCTATCCCGTCGGCCACCTGTCGACGATGTACTGGATCGGCCTGCAGGCGGGCGACATCCACTGGAACATCAGCTCGCCCGGCTGGGCCAAGCATGCCTGGAGCTGCTTCTTCGCGCCCTGGAACGCCGGCGCCACCGTGTTCGTCTACAACTACGAACGCTTTGCCGGCGCCGCTGTGCTGAACGTAATCGAGCGCTGCGGCGTGACGTCGCTGTGCGCGCCGCCGACCGTCTGGCGCATGCTGATCAAGGAAGACCTGGCGGCCTGCAAGCCGGCCCTGCGCGAACTGGTGGGGGCGGGCGAGCCGCTCAACCCCGAAGTCATTGAGCAGGTCGAGCGCGCCTGGGGCATCCGTATCCGCGACGGTTTCGGGCAGTCCGAGACCACCTGCCAGATCGGCAATTCTCCAGGCCAGCCGCTCAAGCCCGGCTCGATGGGCCGCGCGCTGCCGGGCTATCGCATCGCGCTGCTCGACATCGATGACGTACCGGCCACCGAAGGCGAGATCGCGGTGGCGCTGGCAGCCAATCCGGTTGGCCTGATGGCGGGCTACGAAGGCGATGCCGACAAGACGCGCGACGTCATGCGCGCCGGTCACTACCACACGGGCGACACGGCGGCGATCGACAGCGATGGCTACTATTTCTATGTGGGCCGCAACGACGACGTGTTCAAGTCGGCCGATTACCGCATCAGCCCCTTCGAACTCGAGAGCGTGCTGATCGAACACGAAAGCGTGCTCGAAGCGGCGATCGTGCCCAGTCCCGACCCGCTGCGGCTGTCAGTACCGAAAGCCTTCGTCACGCTGCGCGCCGGCGTTGCACCGAGCCGCGAGATGGCCGCCGCGCTGTTCGCGTTCAGCCGCGCGCGGCTGGCGCCGTACCAGCGGATCCGGCGCATCACGTTCCGCGAGCTGCCCAAGACCATCTCGGGCAAGATCCGGCGGGTCGAGTTGCGGCGCGAGGAAGCAGGGCGGACGGGCGGGGCGGGCGACACGCCCGAATACCGCGAGGAAGATTTCCCCGTGTAGCGGCAAGTGCGTGGCGTTTCGGGCGAATGAGGCCATAATGGATGCTCTCTTTTTTCTCGCCCAAGCGCCACCTTGATGACCACCAAGCGAACCCCGTCCACGCCGACCGATATCGATCCCAATGCCGCCGCAACCGACACCGGCCCGTCGTACGAAGTGCGCCAGTCGCCGATCCACGGCAACGGCGTCTTCGCCAGAAAGCCCATCGCGGCGGGCGAGCGCATCATCGAGTACCGCGGTGAGCGCATCAGCTGGGACCTCGCGACCGAGCGCGCCGAAAAAGCCGGCGGCCCGGTCAACCACACCTTCTATTTCAGCCTGGCCGATGGTCGCGTGATCGATGGTGGCCGGCGCGGCAACGAGGCGCGCTGGATCAACCACGCGTGCTCGCCCAACTGCGAAGCGTACGAGGACGAAGGCAGGGTCTATATCCACGCGCTGCACGACATCGACGCCGGTGAAGAGCTGAACTACAATTACGCCCTGATCTACGAAGAGCGCCATACGCCCAAGCTCAAGAAAGTATTTGCCTGCCGCTGCGGTACGCCCGGCTGCACAGGCACGATGCTTGCGCCGAAGCGCCGAAGCGCCGCACCCGCACGCCAGCCGCCGGCAAATGAACCAAGCCCCGGCTGGCCTGGTCAGGCCGGCCCGCCCCATCATCGACCTGGAGCAACGATGAAACCAGTAGTTCGCAGCCTGCTTGAAACCGACCTGTACAAATTCACGATGTGGCAGGCCTTGCTGCACAGCCATCCGGGTGCCACCGGCGAGTACGAATTCCGCTGCCGTAACGAGCCTGCTTACCCGCTGGCCGAACTCAAAGACGACATCGAACGCGAGCTCGATCACCTGTGCTCGATGATGTTTACCGAACACGAAGTCGCCTATCTGCGCGGCCTGCGCTTCATCAAGGGTGATTTCGCCGACTTCCTCACGCTGTTTCGCTTCCAGCGCAAGTTCATCGAGGTCACGACCGACGGCCCGCACCTGCGCATCCGCGCCAGCGGCCCGCTGGTGCACGTGATGGGCTATGAGATTTTCGTCCTCTACATCGTCAACGAGCTGTATTTCCGCCGCTTCGACCAGGCCGAGGCCATGGCCGAAGCACGCCTGCGCCTGCGCCAGAAGATCGACGAGCTGCGCGCGTTCGGCGAAGAAGCCCCGCGTGCCAACCCGTTCGAGTTCTTCGACTTCGGCGTGCGCCGCCGCTTCTCGGGCGAGTGGCACGACGAGGTGGTGCAGACGCTTGCGCGCGAGCTGCCGGTGTATTTCAAGGGCACCTCGAACGTCTACCTGGCCTACCGCTTCAACCTGGTCCCGATCGGCACGATGGCGCACGAATACCTGCAGGCGCACCAGGCCTTCGGCACGCGCCTGGTCGACTTCCAGAGCGCCGCGCTCGAGAACTGGGTGCAGGAATACCGGGGTGACCTGGGTACGGCGCTGACCGATGTCGTCGGCATGGACGCGTTCCTGGCCGACTTCGACCTGTACTTCGCCAAGCTGTTCGACGGCTTGCGCCACGACTCGGGCGACCCGGTCGTGTGGGGCGAAAAAGCGCTGGCGCATTACGCGCGCCTGCGCATCAATGCGCGTACCAAGCGCCTCGTGTTCTCGGACGCGCTGACCATCCCCAAGGCCCTGAGCCTGTACCGCCATTTCGCCGATCGCGTGATGACGGGCTTCGGCATCGGCACCAAGCTGACCAACGACACGCCTTTCCCGTCGATCAATATCGTCATGAAGCTCGTGCGCTGCAACGGCCAGCCGGTGGCCAAGCTGTCGGACGAGCCGGGCAAGTCGCAGTGCACCGACGTGACCTACATCGCCTACCTGCGTCAGGTGTTCAACCACCCGCTGTAGGCGGGGGCAGATCGGGCCGCGCTACGCTGCGACCGGCGCGCCACGCCGGGATTTCGGCGTGGCGCGCTTGGCCGCCGTTTTCTTTGCCGTTTTCTTTGCCGTAGTAGCTGGCGCTTTGGCCGCCGCTTTCCTGCGCGGCGCCGCGCGCGGCTTTTCTTCTTCATGCCTGAGCCGCTGCTGCAGCATTGCCAGCACGGCCGCTTCTTCGGGCTGCAGCGCGTGCAGGTCTTCGGCCAGTTTCTTTTCGGTCTGCTCGCGCATCACGTCCAGCGGCGCGCCTTCGAGGTAGGCGTCCAGCACGGCCGGGTGCACATAGCACTTGCGGCAGATCGTCGGCGTGTTGCCGAGCTTTTCGGCCACCGACTCGATGGCACGCACGATGTTCTTCTTCGCCTGCGTCTCGGAATCGAACTTCTCGAATTCCTGCAGGGCCAGTGCGGCCAGTACAGTGCCCGACCAGGTGCGGAAATCCTTGGCCGTGTACTCTTCGCCGGTGATCGCGCGCAGGTAGTCGTTGACGTCGCTGGAGTCGACGCTGTGCGTCTCGCCATCCTCGTCGACGTACTGGAACAGTTCCTGGCCCGGCAGATCACGCGTGCGTTTTACGATGCCGGCCAGGCGCCGGTCGTGCACCTTGACCTTGTGGTACACGCCGCTCTTGCCACGGAAGCTGAATTCCACGTCGCTGCCATCGACTTTCACGTGGCGGTTGCGCAGCGTCGTCAGGCCGAACGATTTGTTGGTTCGTGCATATTCCTCGTTCCCGACCCGCATCATCGTCGCTTCGAGCAGGTAGACGATCGTGGCCAGGACCTTCTCGCGCGGCAGGCCGGGGAGCTTGAGGGCGCGGTCGACTTCGTGCCTTATCGCCGGCAGCGCATCGCCAAACTTGAGCATGCGTTCGTACTTCACTTCATCGCGCGCCGTGCGCCACTTTGGATGGTAGCGGTATTGCTTGCGCCCGCGCGCATCGCGCCCCGTCGCCTGCAGGTGGCCGTTGGCCTGCGCGCAGATCCAGACATCCTGCCAGGCCGGCGGAATCACCAGGCTCTTGATGCGCGCGAGCGTCGTCTCGTCCTTTACCGGATCGCCGTGTGAATCAAGGTAGCGAAAGCCGTCCTTGACGGCTTCGCGCCTGACGCCGGCGCGGCCATCGTGCACGTAGCGCAGGCCGGCCGCGCGTGCGGCGCTGGTGGAATCTTTGGTGTCGGGTGCGTCGGGTGCGTCGATTGTCTGGCTTGGCATGGCTGTTTCGCGAATGGTGGATATCGCACCGATCCTACGCCCGGGCCAAGGCCCGCACTGTTCGCAAGATAACGGAGTGCGGGACAGCCGCGCCCGCATCCGGTTCAGCGATAGCGCGCCTCGACCAGATCGATCTCGCGCAGCAGCTTGCGCGCCACTTCGTCGGACAAGGTATTGTTGCGCGCCATGCGCAGCAGGACGGCGCGTTCATGCTCCAGCGCGGCCAGGCGGTAATGGCGCTCGGCGCTTTCAGCGGCGCGGGCGTGCGCCGGATCGACATCGTTGCCGTTGCCGCCATCGAGCCGGTACTGGTACAGGCTGCGCACCTGGTCGACCGCGCTCGCATGCATCTCCACCGCGCCTTGCGCGTCGCAGCCCGAGGTGGGCGGTGGCGGTGGCGCGTTGGCGATGGCTTCCAGTGCGGCCAGCGCGGCGGCGTGACGCGCACGCGCCTCTTCGCTTTCATGCGCCGAATCGTGCGGCAGTTCGAGGCCGCGCAGCACGCGCGGCAGGCCGACACTGGCCAGCACGAGCGAGACGACAATCACGGCGCTGGCCAGGAAGATCACCAGGTCGCGCCCCGGGAAGGGCGCGCCGCCCGGCATCGCCAGCGGCAGCGTGAGCACGCCGGCCAGCGTGATTGCGCCGCGCACGCCAGCCAGCGACGTGGCCAGGATCAGGCGCGGATTCGGGCGGTATTCCGGCAGCTTCTGGCGCCGGGCGTTCAGCAGCGTCAGGCGCAGCGAGACCCAGACCCAGACGAAGCGCAGCAGGATCAGGCCGAAGCTGATGGCAAGCGCGTTGGTGGCCAGCCACCACACATCGTTTGCGCGTGGCAGTTCGGGCGAGACCAGCGCCGCATTCAGGATGTCCGGCAGCTGTTCGCCCAGCAGCACGAACATGATGCCGTTGAGCGCGAACTGCACCGTGTCCCAGACCACCGCGCGCCGCACGCGCGTCGTGGCCGCGGCGCGGCCGCTCAATTCGACATAGCTCATCGTCACGCCGGCCGCCACTGCCGCCAGGATGCCCGAGGCGGCCAGGTGCTCGGCCGCCAGGTAGGCGCCGAACGGCAGCAGCAGGTTGATCAGGATCGGCGAGCCGCTTTCTTCGCCGATGCGCGCGGCCAGCTGGCGCTGGGCCCAGCTCACGCCCACCGTGATGCCCGCGCCGATGGCCACGCCCGCCAGCGCCACCCACAGGAAGGTGAGCGTGGCTTCGCCCAGCGAGAAGGTGCCGGTCAGGGCGGCGGCCACGGCGAAGCGGAAGCACACCAGGCCACTGGCGTCGTTCAGAAGCGATTCGCCCTCGAGGATGTGCATCAGGCGCGGCGGGATCGGCACGCGCGCGGCGATCGACGACACGGCGACCGGATCGGTGGGGGCCAGGATGGCGGCGAGCGCAAAGCACACGGCCAGCGGCAGCGACGGGATCAGCCAGTGGATCAGGAAGCCCGCGCCCAGTACCGTGAACAGCACCAGGCCCAGGGCCAGTTCGAGGATGGTGGAGCGGTCGCGGAACAGCCCGATCTTGGGGATGCGCCAGCCATCGAGAAACAGCAGCGGCGGCAGGAACACGAGGAAGAAGATATGCGGCTCGAGCCGCACGCCGTGGCCGGTGCTGCCGGCAATGGCTGCGCCGAGCGCGATCTGCATCAGTGGCAGCGGCACCGCGAACGGCAGCATGCGCACCAGGTAGCCGCTGGCCACCACCGCCAGCAGCATGGCCAGCACGATTCCCACTTCATCCATCAACATCTCCCTGTTCAAGACAGGATGATAAGGGATCAGCGCCGCCCGTGGCGACGCCGTTGATCAGGCGGCCGACAAACTGGCCCGCGGCGCAGCCTGCAGTTCGGCCAGCAGCGCCTCGAGCGGCATCGGCCGGTGGAACAGATAGCCCTGCATGCAGGCGTTGCCGTGCGCGGCCAGGTACTCGGCCTGGGCCGACGTCTCGACGCCTTCGGCCACGACGCGCAGGCCCAGGTGGCCGGCCATCGCCAGGATCGACTGCACGATGGCGGTGCCGTTCTTGTCGTGCGGCGTGTCGCGGATGAAGCTCTTGTCGATCTTCAGTTCGTACAGCGGCATCCGGGTCAGGTACGACAGGCTCGAATAGCCGGTGCCGAAGTCGTCGATCGAGATGCGGATGCCGAGTGCGGCCAGTGCGTGCATCCGCTCGATGGTCTGGTCGAGCCGGTCGACCAGCAAGCCTTCGGTGATCTCGAAGATCAGCTGGCCGGGCGGCACGCCCGTCTCGTACAGGATCGCTTCGACCCGCGTGACGAAGTCGTGCTGGCGGAACTGCATCGGGCTGACATTGACCGACAGCGGGAAGCGGTGGCCGGCGCGGTCCAGCACATGCCAGGCGAGGCAGGCTTCGCGCAGCACCCAGTCGCCCAGTGCCACGATCAGGCCACTCGATTCGGCCACCGGAATGAACACGTCGGGCGGCACGCTGCTGCCATCCTTGCGGCGCCAGCGCATCAGGAGCTCGGCGCCGCTCGGCATGCGGGCACCGTCGACCTGCAGTTGCAGGTGCAGCGACAGCTCGCCGTTGTCGAGCGCCTGGCCCAGATCGCGCTCGAGCGTCAGGCGGCCTTCGGCGTCGGACAGCATGCCCGGTTCGAACAGCGCCACGCCATTGCGTCCGCGCGACTTCGCGTGGTACATCGCGGTGTCGGCTTCGCGCAGCAGGTCATGCACGGTCTGCTGCGACGCGTGACCGAACGCGGTCAGCGCCACGCCGATGCTGCTGGTGGCGTAGTAGCGCTGGGTGTCGATGACGATCTTGTCGGCCAGCGCAGCCCGGATACGCTCGGCGACGGCCAGCGCGCGGTCGGTGGCCCGGTCCGCATGTTGCCCGAGCGCGTCGAGCAGGACGACGAATTCATCCCCGCCCAGGCGTGCCACGCAGCCTGCGTCGCCGGTCATGGCCACCAGGCGATCGGCCACGTTCTTGAGCAACTGGTCGCCGATGGCATGGCCGCGGGCGTCGTTGACGGTCTTGAAGTTGTCGATATCGACGTACAGGACCGCCGCCGTCGATGCGCCGGTGCGCGCGCCGGCCACCGCCACGTCGAGCCGCTCCATCAGCAGGCGCCGGTTCGGCAGGCCGGTCAGCACGTCGTAGAAGGCCAGGCGATGGATCGCATCGGCCGCGTTGCGCCGTTCGGTGACGTCGCGGCTGACGATGACCCAGTGCGTGATCGCGCCGCTGTCGCCGGAGAATGGCACCATCTCGGCCTCCACCCAGTACGGCGTGCCGTGCTTCGTGTACAGGACCATCTCGGCGCTGGCGGCTTCCTTGTGCATCACGGCCGTGATCACGCGCCGGACGGTGTCCTGGTCGGTGTCGGGACCTTCGAGCATGCGCACGCTGCGTCCGATGACTTCTTCGCGCGCGTAACCGGTGTGGCGCAGCAGCGCGTCGTTGGCAAAGATGATCGGCTGCTCGGCGCCGGGCGCGTCGACCATGCGCGCGATCATGACCATGTCGTTCAGGCGCGCGACGGCCGCCGCCGTCAGGCGCAGTTCGTCGTTCACTGCGTGCAGGCGCAGCTGGCCCGCTTCCAGTCCGGCGGCGGCAGTGCGCGCTTCGAGGAGCGATCGGGCCAGGCCCTTGAGCAGGGTGCCGCTGGTGATCGTGATCAGCGCGCCGACGCAGCAGAAGTTGATGACGACGACGATCGCTGATGCCAGGCCGTTCTGTTCCAGGCCCGGGACGTACAGGTGGACCTGGCCGTTCACGCCCAGGAGCAGCACGCAGGCGGCGCCCAGGGCCAGGATGACGAGGGCCTGGCGCATGCCGAGCAGGATGACGGCCATCGCCGGCAGCGCCGTCAGGTAGACGAGGCCGACCGGGCCCACTGCGAACAGCAGGCCGACGGAAATCAGGAACAGCATCGCAATGAAATTGAGAACGCGCGCCTTGTGCGAGACGCGGTCGAAGCGCCAGATGGCCAGCAGCCAGGCCAGCGCCACCACGTCCATGACGATGACGGGCCATTTGCCCTTGCTGATGAGGAGCGGAATGCTGGGCACGGCTGCAACAAAGCCCAGTGCCACGACGATCGGCAGGATCGAGGTGAATACCTTGATGCGCCACTGCGCGATGTCATCCGGAGGAATTGTCATGAAGCATCCTGTTAGGCACGCCGAACGGAATTGCTCCGGAGCATAGTTTTTTGCTTGATGCAAATTCTATGTAGTGACAATGACACCTGTCACGTACTATCTGATCCAGTGTTGTGCCAATGAAACGGCACGGCGCACGAGAGCGGTTCAGTCGCGGTATCGCCGTCAGTCACCACTCGTCTGCGCCAGAATATCGCCCAGTTGCACCGTGTTGAGCGGCTTGACCAGGTAATGGTCGAATCCCGCCTGACGCGCCTGGTCGCGGTCCTGCTGACGCCCGTAACCGGTGGCAGCGATCAGTGTGGCGCTGTCCATCCCTGGCAGCACGCGCAGGCGCCGTGCCAGTTCGTTGCCGTCCATGTCGGGCAGGCCGATGTCGAGCAGGCACACCTGCGGGGCGAACACGGTGGCGACGTCGATTGCATCCAGGGCGCTGTAGACCACTTCAACGGTATGGCCGCTCGCGCGCAGGAACAGGCTCAGCGTCTGGGCGGCGTCGAGATTGTCGTCCACCACGAGGATGCGCAGGGGCCCGGCGGCACTGGCCACGCCGGCCAGCAGCGGCGATGCGGCCGGACTGGCCAGGTTCTCTTGTGCGAAGCGCGGCAGGCGCACCGTGAACGTGCTGCCCATTCCCGGGCCGGCACTGACCGCGCCGACGCTGCCGCCATGCAGCTCGACCAGGCTGCGTGCCAGCGCCAGGCCCAGGCCCAGGCCACCCTGCGAGCGGTCCGGCGTGCGCTCGGCCTGGGTGAACAGATCGAACACGCGCTCGACGAGGCGCGCATCCATGCCGATGCCGTCGTCCGTCACGTCGATGACCCAGGTATCGCCTTGCAGCGCCAGTTGCAGGGTGATGTGGCCACCTTCCGGCGTGTACTTGGTCGCATTGCCCAGCAGGTTGGCCACCACCTGCACCAGGCGCTTGTGGTCGCCCTTGACGCTGGCCGGTTCGGGCGGCATGTCGAGCACCACCTTGTGGCGCCGCGCCAGCATCAGGGGCCGGATCTGCTCGGCCGCGTCGTCGACCACCTTGCGCAGGTCGAGGATCTGGGTCGACAGCGTGACCAGTCCGCGCGTCACGCGCGAAACGTCCAGCAGGTCGTCGACGAGGCTCGTCATGTGCTCGACCTGGCGCGCGATGATGGCGCAGGTCTGCGTGATCTGCGCATTGTCCGAATGCAGGAGCTTGAGCAGATGGGCGCCGGTGCTGATCGGCGCCAGCGGATTGCGCAGTTCGTGGGCCAGCATCGCCAGGAATTCGTCCTTGCGCTGGTCCGCCGCGCGCAGTTCGCGCTCGGCCTGGCTGCGCTGGGCTTCCTTCTGTTGCAGGTGCTCGGCCATCTCGTCCAGGGCCGCGGCCAAGCGGCCAATTTCTTCGCTGTTCGACCCGATGCCGGTGCGGGCGTCGAGCTCACCGGCGGCGATCCGGCGCGCCACCGTCATCAGCTTGCGCACGCGCCGGACAATCAGCTTGTCGCCGGCCAGCCAGGCGGCCAGCAGGGCCAGGATGGTGGTCAGGCCCAGGCCGAGCAGCGACATCAGCTGCGCCTCGCGCGCCACGCGCGTGATGGTCTCGGTCGGCACACCGATCGTGACCGTATAGTCGGACAGCGTCGGCGGGCCGACGCGCGCGAATGCGTGCAGGCGCTCGACGCCATCCTCGCCCTGGATGACGAGCGCATTGTCGTGCGGGCCGCGCATCGCTGCAAACAGCGTGGCAGGCACCTGCTTGCCGAACCAGCGCTCGGGATCGGGACGGCGCGAAATCAGCTTGCCCGAGGCGTCGGCCGTCTCGAGGATCGAACCGGCCGGCAGGCTGATGTCGTTGACGAAGGTATCCAGGCCCGCCAGGTCCATTGCGGCGAACACCACCGCGACCACCTTGCCGTCGCGGTTGGTGACGGGATAGGTGAGGTTGATCGTGTGGCGGCGGATCACGCGCCCGAAAATATAGTCGCCGGCGATGAAGCGGCGTTCGGCGACGGCGCGCTTGAAGTGGCTGCGGTCGCCCAGGTTCACCGGATGCACCATCGGCACCGCGCTGCAACTGACGTCGCCATTGAGCTGGATGAGGCCAAAATTGACGTACAGTTCGTTGCGATCGAGGACATTGGCCAGCAGCGCATTGCAGCCGGCCGTGTCGCCCATCAGGTCGGGCACGCTGGCCAGGTCGACCAGGATCTGGCGCGCGCGGTCGATCGACTGCGCTTCGTTGGCGGCGGCCAGCGCCGTCAGGCGTTTCAGGTTGTCCTCGGAAGCGCGGATCGCGGCTTCGCGCTCGCGCAGGCCGCCGAGCACGGTAACGATCGCGATTGGCGTGATGGCAAGCAGCACCAGCAGCATCAACCGGCTGCGCAGACTGTTCAGGCGAAAGCGTCCAGGTGACTTGTTCATCGCTGCAGCCCCGGGTACGGCGTGCCGGTGACGACGGGTAGCGCGATTGTCTGTGCGATGTGGAACATGGTTGGCGAACGATTCATCGATAAACCCGCAACCTGTGGCGGGGAATTGGCAGCGAAGTTTCCTGATTGTACTAAAAATTGACCTATCCACAGTGGATGAGTCTCGCGTGCGCGACGTGCCGTTGACATGGCCCGCCTGGCCGCAGGTAAGATAGGCGCCATGCCAGTAGAGGAGAGACCATGAACATCGTCTGCGTCGGTGGTGGGCCGGCCGGGCTGTACGCCGGCCTGCTCATGAAACTGCGCGATCCGCGCCACAACGTGACGGTCGTCGAGCGCAACCGGGCCGGCGACACCTTCGGCTGGGGCGTCGTGTTTTCGGACCAGACGCTGGGCAACCTGGCGCTGGCCGATGCGCCCAGCGCGCGCGCCATCGAAGCCGCGTTCAATCGCTGGGACGCGATCGACGTCCTGATCAACGGCGCAACCGTCAGGTCGCATGGCCACGGTTTTTGCGGCATTGCGCGCAAGCGCCTGCTCGGCATCCTGCAGGCGCGCTGCGAAGAAGCGGGCGTCGCGCTCGTGTTCGATACCGAGGTAACCGACGCCGTGGCGCTGGCACGCCGTCATGGCGCCGATCTGGTGGTGGCGGCCGACGGCGTGCACAGCGCGATCCGCACGCGCCATGCCGCCGTGTTCCAGCCAGACTTGCAGGAGCAGACGTGCCGCTACGTGTGGCTCGGCACACGGCGGCACTTCGCCGCGTTCACGTTTGCCTTCGAACAGACCGAGCATGGCTGGTTCCAGGCCCACGCCTATCCATATGATGACGGGCATGCGACCTTCATCATCGAGACGCCGGAATCGACCTGGCGCGCCAGCGGCCTGGCCGACCTGGACCCCGCGGCCACGCTGGCGTTCTGCGAGCGGCTGTTCGCCCGCGTACTCGGCGGCGAGCCATTGCTGACCCAGGCCACGCGTGGCGGCGCGGGCATGTGGCACCGCTTTGCGCGTCTGACCTGCCGCCAGTGGGTGCATGCGATCGACGTCGCTGGCCGCCGCGTGCCGCTGGTGCTGCTGGGCGACGCCGCGCACACGGCGCATTTTTCGATCGGCTCGGGCACCAAGCTGGCGCTGGAAGACGCGATCGCACTGGCCGCCGGGCTGCCTGCCGGAGCGGATGGCGACCTCGATGCCGCGCTGCTGCGCTATCAGGCGGCGCGCATGACCGAAGTGAGCAAGCTGCAAAGCGCGGCGCGCAATTCGATGGACTGGTTCGAGAACGTGGCCCGCTACGGCGCCATGCCGGTCGACGGCTTCGCCTACTCGCTGCTCACGCGCAGCCAGCGCCTGTCGCATGAAAACCTGCGCCTGCGCGACCCCGCCTATATAGAAGGCTTCGAGCGACGTTTTGCGGCGCAGGCAGCAGGGCAGGCCGGCGTGGCCGCGCCGACGATGGCCACGCCGCCGATGTTTACGCCGCTGCGGGTGCGCGACGTGCTGCTCAAGAACCGCGTGGTCGTCTCGCCGATGGCGCAGTACGCGTGCGTCGATGGCGTGCCCGGCGACTTTCACCTGGCCCATCTCGGCGCGCGCGCGCTGGGCGGCGCTGGCCTTGTCATGGCCGAAATGACCTGCGTGTCGGCCGATGCGCGCATCACGCCGCGCTGCCCGGGGCTGTACCTGCCCGAACACACGCTTGCCTGGGCCCGCATCGTCGACTTCGTGCATGCGGCGAGCGACGCGAAGATCGGCATCCAGCTGGGCCATGCCGGCGCCAAGGGCTCGACCCGGCCGATGTGGGAAGGGATCGACCAGCCGCTCGCGCAGGGCAACTGGCCACTGGTGGCGGCGTCGCCCCAGCAGTATCTGGCCGGCGTGTCGCAGGTGGCGCGCCAGGCGAGCGAGGCTGACATGGCGCAGATCGAAGCGGATTTCGTGCGCGCCACGCTCGCCGCAAGCCAGGCTGGATTCGACTGGCTCGAACTGCATTGCGCGCACGGCTATTTGCTGTCGGGCTTTATCTCGCCGCTGACCAACCAGCGCCTTGATGCCTATGGCGGCAGTCTTGAAAACCGCTGCCGCTTTCCGCTGCGCGTGTTTGCCTCGGTGCGTGCCGCCTGGCCGGCGCACCTGCCGATCAGCGTGCGCATCTCGAGCCACGACTGGGTCGATGGCGGCATCACGCCGGGCGATGCGGTCGACATCGCGCGCCTGTTCCGCGCCGCCGGCGCCGACATGATCGACTGTTCGTCCGGGCAGGTGAGCAAGGCCGAGCAGCCCGTCTACGGCCGCATGTACCAGACGCCGTTTTCGGACCGCATCCGCAACGAGGCCGGCATCGCGACGATCGCCGTCGGCGGCATCAGCGAGGCCGACCACGTCAACAGCATCATCGCCGCCGGCCGCGCCGACCTGTGCGCCGTGGGCCGGCCGCACCTGGCCAATCCCGCCTGGACGCTGAACGAGGCGGCGCGCATCGGCTACACTGGCGCCGCGTGGCCGCGCCAGTACCTGCCCGGCAAGCAGCAACTCGAACGCAACCTGGCGCGTGAGCGGCCAGGCACGTGACGGGTTCTTCCATTTTTTCAATGCGTCCTCAGGAGCACTGCATGCATGATCTAGCGGGCAATCGAACGGGCCTGACCGGCTACGCGGCGCAGCACATTGGCTTCGCGCTTGACCCGGCGACCCGCGTGGCAACCCTGACGCTCGACCGGCCCGAGCGCAAGAATCCGCTCACGTTCGCCGCCTATGCCGAGTTGCGCGACCTGTTTCGCGCGCTGGCATATGCCGATGACGTCAAGGCGGTCGTGCTCACCGGCGCAGGCGAGAATTTCTGTTCGGGCGGCGACGTGCACGAGATCATCGGGCCGCTGACGCAGCTGGACATGCCGGGCCTGCTGGCCTTCACGCGCATGACGGGCGACCTCGTGAAAGCGATGCGCGCCTGTCCGCAGCCGATCGTCGCGGCGGTGGACGGCGTGTGCGCCGGTGCCGGTGCCATCCTGGCGCTGGCCGCCGACATCCGCTATGCGACGGCGCGCAGCCGCACGGCCTTCCTGTTTACCCGCGTTGGTCTGGCCGGCTGCGACATGGGCGCCTGCGCGTTGCTGCCGCGCGTGATCGGCCAGGGCCGCGCGGCCGAATTGCTGTACACCGGCCGCTCGATGGACGGGGAAGAGGGCGAACGCTGGGGCTTTCATAACCGCCTGTGCGCACCAGGCGAGGTGCTCGCAGAGGCGCAGTCGTTTGCCGCGCAGCTGGCCGCCGGCCCGACGTTCGCGCATGGGATGACGAAGAAAATGCTGCAGCAGGAATGGAATATGGGCGTCGATGAAGCCATCGAGGCCGAGGCGCAGGCGCAGGCCATCTGCATGATGACGCAGGATTTCCAGCGCGCCTATCAGGCGTTCGTAGCCAAAGAGCGGCCGCGGTTCGAGGGCAACTGATGGAACACGACTACCTGGACTGGCCGTTTTTTGATGCCCGCCACGGCGTGCTGGGGCGTGAGCTCGACGCCTGGGCGAGCGCGAACCTGGCGGACGCGCACGGGGCCGATGTCGATGCGGTCTGCCGCGCACTGGTCGCGCGCCTGGGCCAGGGCGGCTGGCTGCGCCACGCCGTGGCCGGCGTGGATCACGGCGGCGCACACGCTGCCATCGACACCCGCGCCATTTGCCTGATCCGCGAAACACTGGCGCGCCATGCCGGCCTGGCCGATTTCGCGTTCGCGATGCAGGGCCTGGGCAGCGGCGCGATCTCGCTGTTTGGCAGCGCTGCACAGCGCCAGAGCTGGCTGCCGCGCGTGGCCGACGGCAGCGCGATTGCCGCCTTTGCGCTGTCAGAACCCGCTGCCGGTTCCGACGTCGCAGCGCTGCAATGCGTGGCGCGCCGCGACGGCGACGCCTGGGTGCTCGATGGCGAAAAAACCTGGATCTCGAATGGCGGCATCGCCGACTTCTACATCGTGTTCGCGCGCACGGGCGAAGCGGTTGAACGCAGCGCGCGCGGCATTTCGGCCTTCATCGTCGATGCCGCCACGCCGGGCCTCGACGTCGCCGAACGCATCGACGTGATCGCGCCGCATCCGCTGGCGCGCCTGCGCTTTGCCGGTTGCCGGGTACCGGCCGCCTGTCTGGTCGGCCTTGAGGGCGATGGCTTCAAGATCGCGATGGCCACCCTCGATGTGTTTCGCACGTCGGTGGCGGCAGCGGCACTGGGTTTCGCGCGGCGCGCACTGGCCGAAGCACTGGCGCATGCGCAGGCGCGGCCCATGTTCGGCAAGCTGCTGGCCGACTTCCAGCTGACGCAGGCGCGGCTCGCGCAGATGGCGCTCGAAATCGACGCCGCCGCATTGCTGACCTACCGCGCGGCGTGGCTGCGCGACAGCGGCAAGCGCGTCACGAAAGAAGCGGCGATGGCCAAGCTGGCCGCGACCGAATCGGCGCAGCGCGTGATCGACGGCGCGGTGCAACTGTTTGGCGGGCAGGGCGTGCAGCGCGGGCAGGTCGTCGAAGGCCTGTACCGCGAAATCCGCGCGCTGCGCATCTACGAGGGGGCCAGCGAAGTGCAGCTCCTGATCATCGCGCGCGAACTGCTCGCGCCGGAACACTGAGGCGGGAGACTCCATGGAATTCTTGCAACCGCCAGGCTGGCCGCGTCCGAAAGGCTACGCCAACGGGGTCGTCGCGCACGGCCGGCAGGTCCATGTCAGCGGGATGGTCGGCTGGACCCCGGCGGGCGTCTTCGAGACGGATGATTTTGTCGCGCAGTCGCGCCAGGCGCTGGCCAATATCGTGGCCGTGCTGCGCGAAGCCGGCGCCGGCCCCGAGCACATCGTGCGCATGACCTGGTATGTTCTCGACAAGCGCGAATACCTGGGCGCCGGCCCGGCGCTGGGTGCGGCCTATCGTGACGTCATCGGTCGCCATTATCCGGCGATGACGGCGGTGCAGGTGGCCGGTTTGATGGAAGACCGGGCGCGCGTGGAAATCGAGGTCACGGCCGTCGTTCCGGACTGAGCGCCGTCCAGACGAACGAATGGCCCCGCATGGGGGCCATTCATGATCTTGTACCGTCGTGCCGCGCAATCGAAATGGCAAGGGCAATCGCGTAGGGTGGACGGCTATGCCGTCCACGCGTTCAAACGACGCTCGCTCCATGGTACGCATGGTATCGTTGAACGCGTGGGCGGAAAACCCGCCCACCCTACGTCAGCGGAAACCCAGGGTTCGATCAGCGGCAACCCAGGGTTCGATCAGCAGCAACCCAGGCTTCGATCAGCGGCGGCCAGCGCCACGCGGACCACCGCGTTCGATGAACGCTTTCATTTCCGCCAGGTCGTCATCCATCTGACGCTGTGGATCGACGCCCAGCATGCGCGCCACGCCGTGGCCCAGCACGCCCGCCGGTGGCGCGTAGCTGATGCGCACCGTCGCGCGCGTGCCGCCATTGACAGATTCGAACGTGACGCTGCCGTCCTGTTCGATTTCCGAACCCGGCTCGCTGCGCCACGACAGGCGATCCGGACGCGACTGCTCGGTCATGACCGCATTCCATGCGTATTCCATGCCGGCCGGACCGCGCACGACCCAGTGCGAACGACGGTGGCCGAGGTCACGCACTTCGGTCACGTGCGACATGAAGCGCGGGAAGTTTTCCACGTCGGACCAGGCATCGAAGACTTCGCGTGGCGACGCATCGATGAAGACGCTGTTTTCGACCTCGACCCGGCTTGCGTCGCCGCGGTGACGCAGCGAATCGACCAGGTTGCGGCCACGGTCACTGCGCAGCAGCACTGCCAGCGCGCCCAGGCCCAGCAGGGCGACAGCTGGCGAACGACGCGCCAGGCCGACGACGCTCAGCGCGCTCGTGCCCAGCAGGGCCGAGTTGGTCAGCGTCGGGCTGCGCGAGCCGAAGGCTTGCGTCAGGTGATCGGTCCATTCGCGGACCTGGTTGCCCACGGCGTTGGCACGGACACGGGCGCCATTGCCGGCGCTGTGCGCGGCCTGCGCCAGGTTTTCACGGGCGATGTCGGCACGCTGGCGTGCACGATCGGCAGCGTCATCGGCGTTGCTGCGGGCCTTCTCGGCGGCGTCATTGGCGCGGTCGCGCGCATCGTTGGCGACGTGGTGCGCGCGCGAACGGACGTCGTCCGCGTAGTCACGTGCATCGTCGGCGACACGGGCAGCGCTGTGGCGGGCTGCGTCGGCAGCGTGCGATACGCGGTCACGGGCCGTGTCAGCCGCGTGCGAAACCCGGTCACGCGCGTAATCGGCTGCGTGCGAGGCGCGGTCGCGCGCGTCGTACGACGCTTCGGCCAGGCGGCCGCGTGCGTGTTCGAGGCGGTCGCGCGTCTGGTGCGACGCTTCGGCCAGGCGGTCGCCTGCAGCGTGGGCGGCGCCGGCCAGGCGCGCGCCGGCGCGCTGGTACACGGATTCGGCACGCTCGCGCGCCGAGTCGAAGCGCTCACCGGCCACGTGCAGCGCGTGGTCGAGCTTGTCGGCGCCGCGATGGCGCGCATCGCGCAGTGCGCCCTTGGCGCGTGCACGGCGTTTCGGGCCGCGGTCCGGGTCGAAGGCATACATCAGCAGGGCGCCAGCCACTGCGGCGCCAATCCATTTACCTGCGTTACTTCCCTGATCGTTCGATTCGTTCATGTCGGCTCCTCTCGGTTAGTTGTACTGTATGTGCTGCTGTGCGCTGGACCGTGTCGCCTGCCTGGCGGTGCCATGGCATGCATGACGCTGGTCCATCGCTGGTCTGTTGCTGTGTTCATCGTGCGTCTGGGCGTTGCATCGCACGCATAAAAAAACGCACCGCTTCGCAGTCATGCGTTGCAGTGCGCTCCGGCGAACCATCACACGCTTCGCGCACAATCCGTCGCGCAGTGGATGGTCAGACGACGTGCCTTGTCACCCTGCTTTTTGCGGGGTCAACAGCAGTACGCCGTTCTCGGGCTTCCTTGACGCCACGACGTCAGCGACGCGCATGGTGCGGTGAAGCTGCGCAGGTATCTGCGTGCATTGCATTGAGCATACACCACGGTTTCGCGTTCCCGGCGTTCGTTTGCCGCACGGCAATTGGAGCGGATCTTGCAGGGTAGCCTGCGCCGCTCGTCACGGGATTCTGATACGGTGATTGCAAATGAGACAAGGGAGATACCATGAATAACCACATCGTTCGCATGCTGCCGAACTTCGACGCGGCCGAGGCCGCCCGCAATGGTTTGCTGGCCGAGGGCTTCGATGGCGACGGCATCAACGTCAACGTGACCACCGACGAGGCTGGCCCCGCCGAAAGCAATTTCTATGTGGGTGATTCGCCTGCCGTCAAAGGCGGCACCGATTACGAAGATGTCTTCAAGCCTGCCGTGCGCGGCGACCTGTGCATGATGACGGTGTCGGTTGCCGATGCCTCGCAGCGCGAGCGTGCTGCAGCGATTCTGGAACAGCATGGCGGGATCGACGTCGATCCCGCGCACGGCGCTGCAAAGAGCACCTTCTGACGCCGGGTAAGGCCGGATCAGCCGTCAGCGCGTGACGTCAATGCCAGGCGCGTTGCCGTGGACGGTCGCAGCTGGCTCGGCGTCAGCTTGAACAGGCTGACCGCACCGGTCAGATTGTGTGCCTGCGTATGCAGCGAGGCGGACGCCGATGCCGCTTCTTCCACCAGCGCGGCGTTTTGCTGCATCGTGCTGTCCATGTCGTGAATGGTGGCGTTGATCTGCGCTAGTTCCAGCTGCTGCGCCTGGCCGGCATCCGCAATTTCCCCGATGATATCGGTCACGCGCTTGACGCTCGCGACGATGTCATTCATCGTGCTGCCGGCTTCGCCGACCAGTTTGCTGCCTGCCTCGACCTTCGCCACCGAATCGCCAATGAGGGTCTTGACGTCCTTGGCCGCTGCAGCCGAGCGGTGGGCCAGATTGCGCACCTCGGCGGCCACGACAGCGAAGCCGCGGCCCTGTTCACCGGCCCGCGCGGCTTCAACGGCCGCATTCAGGGCCAGGATATTGGTCTGGAACGCAATGCCATCGATGACGCTGATGATGTCGACGATCTTGGTGGATGACGCATTGATCGATGCCATCGTCGTGACCACCTGAGACACGATCGTGCCGCCATGGGTTGCCACACCCGACGCCGACAGCGCCAGTGTATTGGCCTGTCGCGCATACTCGCCGTTCTCGCGCACCGTGCTGGCCAGCGTTTCCATCGACGCGGTGGTCTTGTCGAGCGAAGCGACCTGCTGCTCGGTACGCGACGACAGATCCAGGTTGCCCTGCGCGATCTGCGATGAAGCAGCGGCGATCGCGTCCGTGCCCTGGCGTACTTCGCTCACCACGGTGGCCAGGCCTTGCTGCATCCTGTTGAGCGAAGACATCAGTTGCGCGATCTCGTCCTTGCCATCGATCGTGAACTGATGGGTCAAGTCGCCGCCTGCCACTGCGTCCGCAGCGCTGACTGCCTCGCGGATCGAACGCGTGATATTACGCAGCACCAGCAGGACCATCGTGCTCAGTACCACGCCGCAGATGGCCAGGAAAGCGACTGCGCGCCACATGTCGCCAACGAAAGCGTCATGCAGGTCATCCATGTAGAGACCCGTCATGAAGGTCCAGTCCCACGGTTTGTAGGTGAGCACATACGCGCCTTTCGGGAACACCTGCTGCTGGTCCGGGTGGCCCGGCTTGGGCCAGACGTATTCGACCCAGCCTTCACCGCTGCCCTTGGCGATGGCCGCCACGTCACGGTACAGGTAGGTACCGTTCGTATCCTTGAAGTCGCTGAGGTCCTTGCCGATGAGTTCGGCCTTGACCGGATGCATCAGCATGGTCGGGGCCGAATCGATGACCGTGTAATAGCCATCCTTCCCGTACCGCATGGACTTGAGACGCTTGAGGGCTTGCTGCTTGGCGTCTGCAACGGTCATGGCGCCGGTCGACGCCAGTTGCGCGTATTCCTTGATCGTGGACATGCCGACGTCGGTGGCAAACCGGAGTGCAACCTTGCGTTCTTCGAGGCGCTGGGCGCTGCTTTCGTAGACATGGAGAATGGCCATCGCTGACAGGCACAACCAGCTGAGAATGAGTGGCAGGTAAAGTTTGGTGCGGAAGCTGAGTTTCATCGTTGGTGGACGTGATCGAAAGACGGATAGGGAGAACGGGCAGCAGGGGGAGCCACAGCCTGGTCACAGGATGGGAATATCCAGGACGAGGCCAGTGGTGTATTCATACCCGGCTGCGATCGTGGCGACAGGACATGGACGTGCGTAAACCTTGCTGCACATGGACATTTGTGCAAGCATTGTATTCGCAGGGAAACTTACTGAACAACGCGATTCACTCTTTGCGCATGATTGCTTAAAGCTTTGACATGTTTGTTGCAGTTACCACACAACAATCGTCTGATGCCAATGTCGCTTGTCCCAGTGCCGTTGTTCAGGGCCGCCGGAAAATGGCTTCAGCGGTGCTGAAGCCGTCACGTGTCAGCCAAGCTGGCTGGCGTGGAAACGCAGATGGTCTTCGACGAACGTCGAGACGAAGTAGTAACCGTGGTCATAGCCCGGCTGGCGGCGCAGTGTCAGCGGCTGGCCGATGCGGGCGCAGGCGCCTTCGAACGCTTCCGGCCGCAGCTGCTCTGGCAGGAACTTGTCGGCCAGGCCCTGGTCGATCAGGATGCCGTCAGGGAAGGGGGCCGACAGTTGCCCAGCCATCAGCGCACTGGCGTCGTATTGCTGCCAGGTGCTTTCGTCCGGGCCCAGATAGCCGCCAAAGGCTTTCACGCCCCACGGGCAGCGGCTTGGCGCAGCGATGGGGGCAAACGCCGAGACCGAACGGAACAGTTCCGGGTGGCGCAGCGCCATGACCAGCGCACCGTGGCCGCCCATCGAGTGGCCGAAGATGCCCACGCGCGCCGGATCGGCGGGCAGCAGATCGAGTACCAGGGCGTGCAGTTCGAGCAGGTAGCTGTGCATGCGGTAATGCGTCGACCATGGCGCTTCGGTCGCGTCAAGATAGAAGCCGGCGCCGACGCCGAAGTCCCAGCTGTCGGTCTCGCCCGGCACGTTGGCGCCACGCGGGCTGGTGTCGGGCGCCACCAGGATGATGCCCAGTTCGCTGGCCACGCGCTGCGCGCCCGCCTTGGTCATGAACGTTTCTTCGGTACAGGTCAGGCCTGCCAGGTAGAACAGTACGGGCAGCTTCTTGCCGCTGGCCTCGGGCGGCAGGTAGACCGAAAACTTCATCGGCAGGCCGATGGCGCTGGAATCGTGCTGGTAAAAACGCTGCTCGCCGCCGAAGCAGGCGTGTTGGTTCAGAAGTTCGGACATCGTCATGTGGGGGACAGTGAAAGGTGCGGCCAGTATGCCGCGTCCTGCGCCGGCATGCCAACTACACCAGTCCAATCGCGCCCAGCACGGCGCCGGCTGCCAGCATCCACAATATGTGCAGGCGGGTGCGCCAGATCACGAGACAGCTCGCCACCGACAGCAGCCACAGCGGCCAGCGGTCCGGATCGGTGCCCCCGCCGGTGGCCAGCAGCCAGGCGGTCGACAGCAGCATGGCGATGACGAGCGGGGCCATGCCCTGCTTGAAGGCGCGCACGGCCCGCTGTTCGCGATTGCGCTGTGCCCATTGCGCCACCTGATAAGTAAATACGGTCGACGGCAGCATGATGCCGATCATCGCGATGACCACGCCGCACAGCGCGGCCAGCGTGCTGCCGTTGTTCAGGCCAACGTTCCATCCCAACAAGGCCACGAACAGCACATTCGGGCCGGGCGACGACTGCGCCAGCGCAACCGAGTCGCCAAACTGCGCCGGCGTCAGCCAGCCCTGGCGCTCGACCAGGTAACGCTGCATTTCGGACGTGGTCGAGATCGCACCGCCAAGCGACATCATCGACAGCGCCAGGAAGTGCGTGAACAGGCTGAGCCAGTCGTGCCAGGTGAATGCCAGTTGCGGCGCGCTCATGGCTTGAGCCTGCGCCAGGCCAGCACACAGCCCAGACCGCCCAGGCCGAACACGACCGCCGCCAGCGGCACCCGCACCCAGGCCAGCAGCACGAAGCCGAGCGCGGCAATCAGCACGCAGGCCACGAGCGGCAGCACGTTCTTGCCCAGCGCGGCCGACATCTTCAGGCCGGTGGCCGCCACCAGCCCGGCGGCGACTGCCGCCATCCCGCGCAGCGCGCCCTGGACTGCAGGCACATCGGCGAACCTGGCATACACCAGAGCCAGCGCCAGCACCACGAGCAGCGGCGCCGCCAGCAGGCCAGCCAGTGCACTCATTGCGCCGGCCAGGCCGAAGTGGCGCTGCCCGATCACCATCGCCAGGTTGCACACATTGGGTCCGGGCAGGATCTGCGCGACCGACCATTCTTCGATAAATTCTTCATTGCTCAACCAGCGTTTGCGCTCGACCAGTTCGCGCTGGATCACGGCCAGCACGCCGCCGAAACCCTGCAGGGCAATCAGTGTGAATGACACGAACAGGTCGGTGCACGAGGCGGGAGCGGGGCGCGCGGTGGCTGTCAGGCCCGGTTGCGCGTTCCGGGAGGGGAGGGGAGAATGACTCATCCCGCCATTATCGCTGTTGCGCCGTACTCGCGCTTACCACGGGCAATGTATTCGCGTATTGATACAGGTTTGCCATTGACTTTACATTTGCTTCGCCAATAATCGTGGTGCATGACACATCCATCACCACCGGAGATCATCGATGAAGCCACTGCACGCGCAAGACATCCTTCCACGCGCTGCCAGCGTGTCCGAACTACGGTCCGATGCCGGCCAGCGCGATGTCGTCACGCGCGGGATTGCCACGCTGGGCGAACTCGGCGTCGTGCCGGCGGTCGAATACCTGAAGTCCAACGGGGTGCGGCCAAAGGTGATCGAGCGCGTCTTGCTTGAGCCAGAAAGGCGCCGCGTGCTCGCGTAGTCGCATGGCAGCAGTGGCCCTGTCAAGGGTGTGACCGCCTTAATTTGCGGTCAATTTGCAGTTGTCACCGTCGTTGCCTTCCCAATAGGCAAATTGTTGAAAGCCGCCCCGCAGGCCGTGTCCAGCCTGTCAAGCCCCCGCTTTTCCACATAGTTATTCACAGACTTTGTGGATATCCAGAAAAACGTTTTCTTGATTGCGGGCTGACCGACGGCACGGCAGGTCTGGCCCGGTGTCATGCGATTTAGCGCTTGCGGTACGATACTGGACAAATGTACAGTAGTGCTTTCTCCGTCTGCCGCCCATGACCACCGCTACCGCCGCGCCCGCTACTGAAGACCCGTTTGCCAGCCTGAATCCGGCGCAGCGCGCTGCGGTCGAGCACGATATTGGCGTAGCCGCCCCGCGCCCGCTGCTGGTGGTGGCCGGCGCTGGCTCCGGCAAGACCAATACGCTGGCGCACCGCGTTGCGCGCCTGATCGGGGCTGGCGCCGATCCGCAGCGCATCCTGCTGCTGACCTTTTCGCGCCGGGCGGCGGACGAAATGCGTCAGCGCGCCAGTGGCGTCCTGCACCGCTTGCTTGGCCGGGGCGGGGCGGCGCAATCCCAGGCCCCGGTGGCGCTGCCCTGGGCCGGCACCTTCCACAGCATCGGCGCACGCCTGTTGCGCGAATTCGCCGGACGCATCGGCCTCGATCCGCAATTCACCATCCACGACCGGGGCGACGCCGAGGACCTGATGGGCATGGTGCGCCACGAGATCGGCCTGTCCCGCACCGAGAAACGCTTTCCCATGAAAGGCACCTGCCTGTCGATTTACTCGCGCGTGGTCAACAGCCGCGATCCGCTCGACCAGGTCTTGCAGGCGTATTTCCCGTGGTGCGCCGAATGGGAAGCCCAGCTCAAGACGCTGTTCGGCGCGTATGTCGACGCCAAGCAGGCGCAGAACGTGCTCGACTACGACGACCTGCTGCTGTTCTGGGCCGAGATGGCAGCCGACCCGGTGCTCGGCGCTGAGCTGGGCAGCTGGTTCGACCATGTGCTGGTCGACGAATACCAGGACACCAACCGCCTGCAGGCCGCGATCATCACCGGCATGAAGCCCGACGGCAAGGGCGTGATGGTGGTCGGCGACGACGCCCAGTCCATCTACAGTTTTCGCGGCGCCACCGTGCGCAACATCCTCGACTTCGCGGGCCAGTTCACGCAACCGGCGCAGACGATCACGCTCGAGCGCAATTACCGCTCGACGCAGCCAATCCTCGATGCGTCCAACGCCGTCATCGGCGCCGCGCTCGAGCGCCATGCCAAGACGCTCTGGACCGACAAGGTGTCGACCATCAAGCCGCAGCTGGTGCTGATTCCCGACGAAGCCGAGCAGGCGCGCTGGGTCTGCAGCCGCATTCTCGAGCAGCGCGAAGAAGGCGTGCCGCTCAAGTCGCAGGCCGTCCTGTTTCGCGCGGCCAGCCACAGCGCCGCGCTCGAACTCGAACTGATGCGGCGCAATGTCCCGTTCGTCAAGTTCGGCGGCCTGAAATTTCTCGAAGCCTCGCATATCAAGGATCTGCTGGCGCTGCTGCGCTTTGCACAGAATCCCGGCGGGCGCCTGGCCGGGTTCCGCGTGCTGCAGCTGATTCCCGGAATCGGCCAGGCCACGGCCACGCGCGTGCTCGATGCGGTGGGCGAGAGCAGCGATGTCGCCGCGACGCTGGCCGCGTTTCCCGTGCCGGCGCGCTGCAGCGCCGAGTGGCAGACGTTCTGCACGCTGTACGCGTGCCTGCGCACCGCCGGCCTGCGCTGGCCACAAGACCTCGAACTGGCGCGCGACTGGTATGCACCGCACCTCGAGCGCCTGCACGACGATTTCCAGGTGCGCGCGCTCGACCTCGACCAGCTGGTCGTGCTGTCGGCTGGCCATGCGAATCGCGAAAGCTTCCTGGCAGACATCACGCTCGACCCGCCCGAAGCGACGAGCGACCGCGCCGGCCCGCCACTGCTCGACGACGATTACGTGATCCTCTCGACCATCCACTCGAGCAAGGGGCAAGAGTGGAAGTCGGTGCACGTGCTCAATGTGGTCGACGGCTGCATCCCGTCCGACATGGCCACTGGTAACCAGGACGATATCGAGGAAGAGCGCCGGCTGCTGTATGTCGCCATGACGCGGGCCCGCGAGAACCTGCACCTGATCGTGCCGAACCGCTTCTTCATCAAGCAGCAATCAAGCATGGGCGATCGCCACGTGTATGCGACGCGCTCGCGCTTCGTCACGCCCGTGATGCTCAAGCATTTCGAAGAAGCCGCCTGGCTCAGCGCCGACAAGCGCGAGCTGCGCACGCCAATGCCCGACAGCGTGCGCATGCTCGTGCGCGACCGGGCGCGCAGCGCGTGGAAATGACGGTCGATCGCCGCATGTTGGCAACTTATCCCCCATGTCACGGTTTTGTAGGAGTGCGCCGCACATAAACTTGCTGCCCATATCTGGTGCATGTGCAAGTGATTGATTTTATTGGAACAATTTTTTGCCTGTACAACGGGCAGTTTGTTGAAACCCGCATCCCGTCTGGCCTTGTGGCTTGTCAAGTGGCGCTTGTCCACACAGTTATCCACAATTCTTGTGGATAGCGTAAAAGCTTGAGCAAAATCAGCAGCTTAGCTCGTTGTGATGCTTGCGGGCATCTTCTTTGTCGCGATGAATCGTCGTTCAATTTTGTTAACAGCATTGGCGTTTTGTTAGTAGACAACATTCACTAATATGTTTGCTATCGAACAGTCGTCCCATTCCCATCCCTTTATCCTTTGCCAAGTAATTTGACCCGTCGTCCGGACGGTGACGAAATGGACCCACCGTTGTTCCCTGCCTGTCCATTTCCAACAAAGGATTCGTATGTCTGCAGCAGTTCCCCCGGCCGCCACCCCGGCGCCACCCGATACCAAGGAAAGCCGCTTCGTCTTCAAGGTCGCCATCGTCGCCACGATGGGGGCGCTGGCGTTCGGCTACGACACCGGTGTGATTTCCGGCGCGTTGCCATTCATGAGCGCGCCGCCCTCGAGTGGCGGTCTTGGCCTGACACCGCTGACCGAAGGCGTCGTGACGTCCGCGCTCGTGTTCGGCGCTGCAGTGGGGTCGCTGATGGCCGGCAGGCTGTCCGACAAGTTCGGCCGTCGCATGACGCTGATCTGGCTGGCCGTGGTGTTCATGATCGGCGCGCTCGGCACCACCCTGGCCCCGTCGGTCGAAGTCATGGTCGCCATGCGCTTCGTGCTTGGCCTGGCCGTGGGTGGCGCCTCGTCCACGGTGCCGGTCTTCATCGCCGAAATGGCCGGCCCCAGCAGACGGGCCAGGCTGGTCACGCAGAATGAATTGATGATCGTCACCGGTCAATTGATCGCCTACGTGCTCAATGCGGTGCTGGCGCACTATGCGAATTCGCCGGATGTCTGGCGTTACATGCTGGCCATCGCCGCCGTGCCGGCCCTGCTGCTGGGTGTGGGCATGCTGTTTGTGCCGCCATCGCCGCGCTGGCTGGCCAGCAAGGGCCGGATGGATGAAGCGCGCGCCGTCATGCAGCAGATCCGCTCCAGCGACGAGCAGATCGAGCGCGAGATGGCCGAAATGACCAAGCTGAACGAGATCGAGCACGAGCAGGCCGGCTGGTCGGCCGTCATGGGGACGCCGTGGATCCGGAAACTGCTGTGGCTGGGTATCGGCCTGGGCTTCATGGCCCAGTTCACGGGCGTGAACGCCTTCATGTACTTCACCCCGATCATCCTGCAATCGACGGGACTGGGCACGAATGCCGCGTTGACCGCGACCATCGGCAACGGCGTCGTGGCCGTGATCGCCACGTTCATCGGTATCTGGCTGATCGGCAAGCACGGCCGCCGCTCGATGTTGCTGTCGGGCCTGTCGGGCGTCGTTGTCATGCAGTTCGCGCTGGGCGCCGTGCTGCTGTGGATGCCGGATGGGATCACGCGCAGCTACGCCGCGCTGGCCTGCATCCTGTGCTTCCTGCTGTGCATGCAGATGCTGATCGCGCCGGTGTACTGGCTGTTGATGTCCGAGCTGTTCCCGATGCACCTGCGTGGCGTGCTGACCGGCACCGCCGTGGCGTGCCAGTGGATCTTCAACGCGATCGTGGCCCTGCTGTTCCCGCTGGCGCTGGCGCAGTTCGGCAGTACGACCTTCTTCCTGTTCGCCGCCATCAATGTCGGCTCGCTGATCTTCGTCGCGCTGCGCCTGCCGGAAACGCGCGGCCGCTCGCTCGAAAGCCTGGAAAAGTACCTGGAAAAAGAATTGACCCCGCGCGCGAAGGCGTAAGGCAGAGCGGGCAGGGCCGGCGTCAGGGCGCCGGCTTCGCCAATCCCTTGAGCCGTTCGAGCTCATGCAGAAAACGTTCGCAGGCCAGCTGCGGCGGCCACGGTTCCCATGGCACGCAGTCGTAGTAGTGCGCCAGCGGGTCTTGCGGCAGGATCGCTGCCCGGATCTTGAGCGTGCGCCGGACCTCGTCGGCCGACCAGCCGGCCACATGGACCGCTTCGCTGGCGGCGGCGAGCCGGTCGGCTTTCTTGTGCGCCGCGTGCGACTTCGTGTCCCAGGCCGGCAAGCCGTAGCGCAGGAACACCATGTGTTCCAGGCGCCGTGTCAGCGCGCGAAAGGCATCACCCAGAAACGGCTTGATGACCGAAATTGCATCGAATCCCAGCAAGCCTTCTTCGGCATCGTGCAGCAGCTCGCGCAGTTCGTCGAGCGGCGACAGCGTGGGCGTGGCCGCGCGCCGCAGCAGCATCACGCTGAGCGAGTGCTGCGCGACCGACAGCGGCAGCGGCCACGCCGAGTGGCCACCCCAGCGGTAGGTGCGCGCCAGGCCGAGCGCGAGGTCGGCGTCGTCCCAATCGAACGGGGTCGGGTCCAGCAGGTCGAGGCGCCGGCCCGATGGCATCCGGACCCAGGCGCGTGTTGTCGTGTCCGGCATGGTACCGGGCGGGGGCGGTAAAGAGCGGTTGTGCATGCGTCGATTTTACACACCGGTTTTATCATGCTGCGCCTCATTGACCGGAGCAAGGGGCGGTGGCGCGGCTTCCCGTACCGCGCCCGGCTGTTGTAAAACAGACGCAGCACCCGCTGGCGCAGCAACGTGCTTCATTGATCGGCGTCAAGACACAAAATTATGTTTCGCTAACAAAGCTGTCACGTCCAATTGCAACCGCAAAAATTACCTTGAGTAACGCGGCGCACGATCGTCGAAATCATCCCGCCATGACGGACGATCTGAAAATAGTTGTTGTCATTACACGACAACCCATGAAATGGCCGCGTGTAAATATCTTGATTGTTAATTTTCGAGGATTTTGAGGGGGGGCGGACGGACTAGGATAGCGCTGTTGCATATTATTCCGCCCCCATGATTGATACCGCTTTACTACTTGAGTTGATGCAGGCCAGGGACGCGAACCAGTGGAGCGCATCCCTGTACAGACTCGCGCAGACATTGGGGTTCGATCAGGTGCTGTTCGGGCTGGTCGGTTCGCGCCATGCGCGCTTCGAGTCCGCCTTTTTGCGCAGTAACTATGCCGACAACTGGCGCGAGCGCTACGACCGCAACGGCTTTGCCTACGTGGATCCGACGGTTGCCCACTGCCTGACGAGCACGTTGCCGATGGTGTGGGAGCCAGGGCTGTTCGCCGCCGACAGCCAGCAGGCCGGCTTGTACGAAGAAGCCAGCGCGCACGGTATCCGCAGTGGCGTGACGCTGCCGGTGCACGGGCCGCAGGGCGAATTCGGCGTGATCAGCTTTGCGTCCGATGCGAGGCCGGATATCGCCGCCCAGCGCGCCGTGATGGAGGCGCTGCCGATGCTGGCGCTGGTGCGCGACTACGCGTTTGCGTCGTCGCAGCGCTTTCGCGATGAGGGTGTGCGGCCCGAAGAAGGGCGGGGCGCGGCGCCACGCCTGACCAAACGCGAACTGGAAGTGCTGCAGTGGGTCATGGCGGGCAAATCGTCATGGGAAATTGCCCGCATCACCAACTGCTCCGAAGCGACCGTGAACTTCCACCTGGCGAATGTGCGTCAGAAATTCGACGTCAACACCCGCCAGCAGGCAGTGGTCAAGGCCATCGGCCTTGGCTTGATTACCCCTGAAGATCACCATCGCTGAGCTTGCCGTTCACATACATGCGCAGCAGGATCGACACAGGCGTCGGGATCGCCAGGCCGGTCTCGAAGCGCGAGCCGCTCGACTGGGTGACGCCGAAGCGGCCCCAGAACTTTTCCTGGCTTTCGCGCTTAGTGATGCGCAGGCGGCGCAGTTCATGCGGTGCCATGCGCACGGCGCCAGCGGCCTGCATGACCTGGTTGGCGTGGTGGTCAGCGCTCAGGGCGTTGGACATCAGTTCGATTGCCATGATGATTCCTTTCAGGAGGGTAAAGCCAGTACGTCGGAAACTGCATACCCAAAAGTATTGCACTGCCGACATTGCTCAACACCTAGCAGAGCTGATAGTACCCAGACTACCCAATTTGCATGACGGTTCTATGCACAGTGAATTTTTCTGATCGACCGAACGTCACTCAACAGGGAGAGGTAAATGAGCATGCATATCAGGATTGCACCACGCCGCGCCATTCCATCGAACGAATTGTGCGAAATGCATTTGCTGCGCGCGCGGGTATTTCGCGGGCGGCTCGGCTGGGAAGTCCCCATTCTGTCGGGCATGGAGATCGATGGCTACGACGCCCTCGATCCGCGCTACATGCTGATGCGCGACGACGCCACGCTGCGCGGCTGCTGGCGCCTGCTGCCGACCGAAGGGCCGTACATGCTCAAGGATTCGTTTCCCCAGCTGCTCGACGGGCAGGCGGCGCCGAGCGACCCGGAGATCTGGGAGCTGTCGCGCTTTGCACTGGAGACGGACGGCGTGGCCGGCTACGGTTTTTCGGCGATGACGATGGAGTCGATCGCCGCCATCATTGACGACGCCCACGAGCGCGGACTGAAGCGCTACATCACCGTCACGACCACGGCAATCGAGCGCATGCTGCGCCGCGCCGGCGTGGTCATCACGCGGATCGGCGCGCCGCAGACGGTCGGGATCGAGCAGGCCGTCGCCCTGTACGTCGAGATCGCGCCGACCTGGGACGCCCTGTTTGCCACGCGCCTCGCATCGTGAACCGGGGCCGCAGCCATTGCCCCCACGGTTTGCGCCGGTGGACGGCGATGTGTTGCTTGCGAGCCTCATTGGCGCGGCGAACGGGACTACGCCGCGCCGGTGCACCGATATACTCACATCGACTCTTACCAACAAGCAGGGCATGCATGGCCCGAAAGGGGAAGCATGAAGCGATCAGCCTTGCGCGGCGCCCGCGCCATCGAAGTTGCCGCGGCGCGCGTGGGCCGGCCCATCGTGCTGTGGGGTGGCGGTGTGCTGCTGGCGCTGGCGATCGGCATGCTGCTGCATGTGGTGGCCAGTGCCGCCGTCGAGACCGACGCCCGGCGCCGCTTTGACAACCTGGCGCGCGGCGCCCAGGAACGGCTCGACAACGCCATCGCCTCGTACGCCCGCGCCGTGCGCGCAATGGCGGCCCTGCATGCGGCCGGCGGCGGCAGTGCGGTGCCCGACCGCGCCTCGTTCCACCGCTATGCGGCGGCGCTCGACCTGCCGAATAATTATCCGGCCATCGAAGCGCTGACCTTCGCCACGCGCGTGCCAGACGCCGAACGCGATGCGTTTACCACTGCCATGCGCGCCGACCGCAGCGTCGATGTGCGCGGCTACCCGGATTTCCAGATCTTCCCGGCCGGGCGCCGCCCGTGGTACGAAGTCGTGACGTACCAGTACCCAGCCGACAAGCCCACCCGCCGGCTCGGCTTCGACATGGCCTCCCGGCCGCTGGTCGCGCGGGCGCTGGCCCAGGCGCGCGACAGCGGCACGATGGTGGCGTCGGGGCAGCCCGTGTTCCTGCCCGACCCGGTGCCGCACAATGCCCTTGGCATGCGCCTGCCCGTGTACATCGGGGGCGTGCTGCCGCTGGGCGTGGCCGAGCGCCGGGCGGCGTACCTGGGTTCTTTCGGCATTTTCTTTTCGGTGCAGGAGCTGGTGCGCAATGCGCTCGCCTCGCTCGATGCGCAGCCGCTGCGCGTGAGCATGTACGGTACCGGGCGCCGCTATACCGGCCGCCCGGGCGCGCCGGTGGCGGGCGACATCCTGCTGCATGGTGTCGACGTGCGCCGCAATCCGCTCGATCCGGCGCTGCATTTCGTGACGGTGCTGGGCGTGGACTACGTCGGCAATGGCTGGAAAGCGCATTTCTCGGCGCACAAGGAAGAAATGCTGGTGGGCGTGGACCGCTTCGTGCCGTTCGGGGCGCTGATCGCCGGCTTCATCGGCACGCTGCTGATGTATGGGTTGTTCCTGGCCCAGTACCGCTCGCGCCGCGCGGCTGACGAGCAGCGCCTGCTGCTCGACACGGTGCTCGACAACCTGGATGCCGAGGTGTACCTGAAGGACGGCGCGCGCCGCATCCGCTATCTGAATGCCAAGGGCGCGGCGCGCCTCGGGCGCCCGGCAACCGACCTGATCGGCCGGCCCGACACCGAGGCGATGGACGCGGGTCAGGCTGCCGCCGCCTGGGAGCTCGATCGCGCCGTGCTGCGGGCTGACCGCCAGAGCAGTGCGCAAGTGGCCCAGGCCGGCCCGGATGGCATCACGCGCCAGTTGTGGAGCGTGCGCGTGCCGCTGCAGGTCGACGAAGAGCGCGCCGTGCTGTGCGTGTCGACCGACGTCACGGAACTGCATCGCCTGAAGGCGCGCGCCGACGCGGCCAGCAAGGCCAAGAGCGACTTCCTGTCGAACATGAGTCACGAGATCCGCACGCCGATGAACAGCATCATCGGCATGACGCACCTGGCACTGCAGGCCGTGCCCGACCCGCGCCAGCGCGACTACCTCGAAAAGATCTACCACTCGGGCCAGCACCTGCTGGGCATCATCAACGACATCCTCGACTTTTCCAAGATCGAGGCCGGCATGCTCGAACTGGCCACCGAACGCTTCATGCCGGACGCCCTGATGCGCAACGTCGAGGCGCAACTGAGTACGGCGGCCGCCGCCAAGGGCCTGGGCTTCGATATCGAAATCGCGCCCGAGCTGATGCGCCCCCTGTGCGGCGATTCGCTGCGCCTCGAGCAGGTGCTGCTCAATTTTGCCGGCAATGCGGTCAAGTTTGCCGAGCGCGGACGCATCACGATGCGCGCGCGCCTGGCGCATGCGTTTGGCCCGGAAATCCTGGTGCGCTTCGAAGTCGAAGACCGCGGCATCGGCATCACGCCGAACGCGCTGCAGCACCTGTTTACGCCATTCCAGCAGGCCGACCAGTCGGCCACGCGCCGGCATGGTGGCACCGGCCTGGGCCTGGCGATCAGCCGCCAGCTGGCCGAGCTGATGGGCGGTGAGGTCGGCGTGACCAGCACTCCTGGCGTGGGCAGCATCTTCTGGTTCACGGCGCGCCTGGCGCTGGACGATGGCGCCGGCGCGCGGGTGGGGGCGGGCGCCAGTTCCGGCCTGGGCGCAGCGCCCGCGCCGGCGCAGGCGCGCCTGGACGGCTGCGCCGTGCTGCTGGTCGAGGACAACCCGTTCAACCAGCAGGTCGCGCGTGAACTGCTCGAACTGGCCGGCGCCGCCGTCGTCGTTGCCGGCAATGGCGAAGAGGCCCTGGCGGCGATGGCGCAGGCGCAATTCGACTGCGTGCTGATGGACGTGCAGATGCCGGTGATGGATGGCCTCGAGGCGACGCGCCGCATCCGGCGCGATCCGCGCCTGGCGGGCACGCTGGTGGTGGCGATGACGGCCAATGCCGGCGTGGACGACCGCGCGCGCTGCATGGCGGCGGGCATGAACGAATTCCTCGCCAAGCCCGTCGTGCCGGAACTGCTGGCGGCCACCATCGCGCGCTGTCTCGGGCGCACCACGGCGCCCGTGTCGGATGTTGCCGTCAACCTGCCTGCGGCCACGGCGCCAGGCAGCGCGGTGCTCGACCTCGCGCTGCTGGCCGCCACGGCCGGCGGTGACCCGGAACGGATGCGCAAGTATGTCTTCCTGTTCCTGGATACCACGCGCGAGAACCTGACCGGCATCGATACGGCCCTGGCCTGCGGCGACCTGACCCACACCGCGAGCCTGGCCCACCAGCTCAAGTCGGCCGCGCGCGCGGTCGGCGCAACCGCGTTCGCCGCGATCTGCGAAGACCTGGAAGCGCAGCCGGTGCGCGACCTGCGCGGGGGCGGCACGGCGCAGGCGCGGGCATTGACGGCGCGCCTGCGCGCGCTGTTGATCCGCATCGAGCGCGAGGTGTCGGCGCAGTTCGGCGGCCGCGCCGGCGACGGTCGCTGACCGCCCCGTTTGGCCCTACCGCCACGGGGCCAAACGCGGTATGCTTTGGTCCCGATTGCCCACGCCCAGCGCATGCCTGCCCCGATCACTCCCGGTCTCTTGATCCTCCACGGTAACCAGATGGAGCTGCTGCGCAGCGCCGTCTTCGACTGGCTGCGCAATCACCCCCTGGGACCGCTCGAAGAAGAGATTTTTCTGGTCCAGTCGAACGGCGTGGCCGAGTGGCTCAAGATCGCGCTGGCCGAGGAAAACGGCGTCTGTGCCGCCACCCGCGTGGCGCTGCCGGCGCGCTTCATGTGGGAAGCCTACCGGGGCATGCTGGGCCGCGAGCGCGTGCCGCAGCGCGCGCCGTTCGACAAGGACCCGCTGACCTGGCGCCTGATGCGCCTGTTGCCGACGCTGCTGCAGGACGACGGCTACGCGCCACTCGCCCGCTTTCTGGCCGATGGCGACGCCGAGCGCCGCCTGCAGCTGGCCGAACGCGTGGCCGACCTGTATGACCAGTACCAGGTATATCGCGCCGACTGGCTGGCCGATTGGGCCGCGGGGCGCGACGTGCTGCGCCGCGCGGGCGGCGATGTGGTCCCGCTCGCGCCCGAGCAGCGCTGGCAAGCGTGCCTGTGGCGCGCCGTGCACGCGAGCTTGCCCGAGGCGCAGCGCCAGAGCGGCCGCGCCACCATCCACGACCAGTTCCTCGCCGCCGTCGCTGCCGATGCCGCGCCGGCCAGCCGCCTGCCGCGCCGCGTCGTGCTGTTCGGGATGTCGACGCTGCCGTACCAGACGTTGCAGGCGATATCGGCGCTGGCGCGCCACACGCAGGTGCTATTCGCCGTACCGAATCCGTGCCAGTTCTACTGGGGCGACATCATCGAAGGCAGCCAGTTGCTCAAGGCGGCGCGTCGCCGCCAGCCGCATCGCGAGGGCGTCGACCTGGGCACGATCCCGATCGAGGAAATGCATGTCCACAGCCATCCGCTGCTGGCCAGCTGGGGCAGACAAGGCCGCGATTTCGTGCGCATGCTCGATGAATTCGACCAGCAGCACGAGGCAAGCGAAAGTGGCGAAAGCGGCGAAGGCCAGCCGGCGCCACTGCGCGTGGACCTGTTCACCGACGACGATGGCGGCACGCTCTTGTCACAGGTCCAGGCCGCGGTGCGCGACCTGGTGCCGCTGTCCGAGCACCCGCACGTGCCGCCGATGCCGGACGACCGCTCGATCGAGTTCCACGTCACGCACAGCGTGCAGCGCGAGATCGAAGTGCTGCACGACCAGTTGTTGTCGTGGTTCGCGCAAGACCCGACGCTGCGCCCGCGCGACGTGGTGGTGATGGTGCCCGACATCGATGCATTCTCGCCCGCGATCCACGCGGTGTTCGACCAGCACCGGCGCCACGACCCGCGCCATATCCCGTTCGAGATCGGCGACGTGCGCGACCGCAGCGTCAATCCGCTGCTGGTCTCGCTCGAGTGGCTGCTGCGTCTGCCGCAGCAGCGTTGCCGCCAGAGCGAAGTGCGCGACCTGCTCGACGTGCCGGCCGTCGCGCGCCGCTTTGGCGTGACGAGCGAGGATCTGCCGATCCTGGGCCGCTGGATCGACGGCGCCGGCGTGCGCTGGGGCCTGGACCAGGATCACCGCGCGGGCCTGGGTCTGGGCATGACGGGCGAGCAGAATGCCTGGATCTTCGGCGTGCGCCGCATGCTGCTCGGCTACGCCAGCGGCGCCGGCGCCAGCTTCGGCGACATCGAGCCGTATGCCGAAGTGGGCGGCCTGGATGCGGCATTGGCCGGCTCGCTGGCCCAGCTGGTCGAATGCCTGCTGACCTGGCGCGGCCGCCTGAATGCATCGCTGCGGCCAGCCGAATGGGGCGAGGCGGCGCGCGAGATGCTGTCGTGCTTCTATGCGGCGGGCGACGAAGCCGACCGCCTGACGCTGTCGAACCTGGGCGAGGGCCTGCAGTGCTGGCTCGAGACCTGCGCTGCGGCGGGCTTCGACGAACCGGTGCCGCTGGCAGTGCTGCGCCAGGCCTGGATGAATGAACTGGATGCGCCCACGCTGAACCACCAGTTCGTGTCGGGCGGCGTGACCTTCTGCACGCTGATGCCGATGCGCGCCGTGCCGTTTCGCGCCGTCTGCCTGCTGGGCATGAATGACGGCGACTTCCCGCGCCGCGCGCGCCCGTCCGACTTCGACCTGCTGGCGCTGCCGGGCATGGCGCGTCCCGGTGACCGCTCGCGCCGCGACGACGACCGCTACCTGATGCTCGAGGCTTTGCTGGCCGCGCGCGACAAGTTCTACGTGAGCTGGGTCGGGCGCAATGTGCGCGACAACAGCGAGCAGCCGCCTTCGGTGCTGGTGGCGCAGTTGCGCGATTACCTGCAGGCCGGCTGGGACATCGACGACCTGCATCACATCACGACCGAGCATCCGCTGCAGCCGTTCAGCCGCCGCTACTTCCAGCGCGGCGGCCTGCTCACCTACGCGGGCGAGTGGCGCACTGCGCACGGCGCCGACGAGCATCCCGTCGACGACGTCTTGCCGGCCTACGAGCTGGAGTCCGACTTCGTCCTCAAGCTGGGCGAACTGGCCAGTTTCCTGCGCCAGCCGGCGCGCTTCTTTTTCCGCCGCCGCCTTGGTGTCGTGTTTGCCGACGCCGCGCACGTGGGCGATGACGAAGAACCGTTTGGCCTGGATGCGCTGGAACGCTACCAGATCGAAGACCACCTGCTGGACGACAGCGGCGAGGCCGAGGCCATCGGCGACGTGCGCGCCACGCTGACAGTGCGCGCCGAACGCCTGGCGCGCGAAGGCGTTCTGCCGATCGGCCTGATGGGCCGCATGTGGCAGGAGCAGCTGGTCGAGAGCCTGGCGCCGGTGCGCACCGAGTGGCTGCGGCTGGGCGCGCGCTTCCCGCAGGCGGCGCCGAAGTTCGCCGTCAGCCTGCTGCTGGATGGCATTCAGCTGGACGACTGGATCGACCGCCTGCGCTCAAACGGCGAGGGCAGTGCATGGCTGATGCAGATCTCGTCGAAGGTGCTGGACCGGGCCGGCAATCCGCGCGGCGACAAGCTGATCTCGCCGTGGCTGCGCCAGCTGGCCGCGGCGGCTGCCGGCAATCCGGTGACGGGTTACCTGGTGGCGCGCGATGCGGTGCTCGAGATGGCGCCGCTGGCCCAGGATACGGCGCTGGAAACGCTGCGCGACCTGGTGCGCCTGTGGCGCGCGAATCTGGACAGCCCGTTGCCAGTGGCGTGCAAGACCGCCCTGGCGCATCTGGCGCAGGGCGATCCACGCGCCACCTACGACGGCGGCTTCGAGCTGCGCGGCGAAGTCGACGACCTGTGCCTGGCACGCCTGTGGCCGGACTTTGACGCCCTGAAGAACGCCGGCGGCTGGCCCGACCTGGCCGATGAACTATATGGGCCGCTGGCGCGCTGGATGCAGGACTGCATCAAGATCAGGCCGTTGCAGGAGTCATTCTCATGAGTAGCAAACTCGAACCGGTTGATTTCCCGCTGCATGGCTCGCGCCTGATCGAGGCCTCGGCCGGCACCGGCAAGACCTGGACCATCGCTGCGCTGTACGTGCGCCTGGTGCTGGGGCACGGTGGGCAGGATGCGTTCGTGCGCCCGCTGCTGCCATCCGAGATCCTGGTGATGACGTTCACCCGCGCCGCCACGCGCGAACTGGCCAATCGCGTACGCGAGCGGCTGGTGCAGGCAGCCGCCTACTTCCGCGGTGAACTCGACATCGCCGACCCGTACCTGCAGGAGCTGGCCGCCAGCTACACGGCGGGCAGCGAGCGTCACATCGCCGGGCACCGCCTGTTCATGGCGGCCGAGACGATGGACGAAGCGGCGATCTTCACGATCGACGCCTGGTGCCAGCGCATGCTGCGCGAGCACGCCTTCGACAGCGGCAGCCTGTTCGACGAAGAGCTGGTCAGCGACGAACGTGAACTGTTCGAAGACGCCGCGCATGACTACTGGCGCCAGCAGGTCTATCCGCTGGGCGCCGAGTCGCTGGCGATCGTGATGGACAGCTGGCGCGATGTGGAAGCGCTCAAGACCAGTGTGCGCGACCTGGTGCGGCGCGACGCCTTGCTCGGCGCGCCCGCGGCCGAACCACTGAAGCAACTGGTGGCGCGGCTGGCCGCGGCACAGCGCGACGAGCTGGTGCGCCTGAAGGACGGCTGGTTCGAGCGCGCCCACACGATGGAGCGCTGGATTGCCGGCCATCGCGAGCGTCAGCCCAAGTGCTTCAACGGCAACAAGCTGCGCGCCGACTCCCTTGTCAAATGGTTCGAGGCGCTGCGCGCGTGGGCCACGGACCCGGCGCGCCACATGCCGGACCTGACCGACACGGCGTGGCGCCGCCTGACGCCGGATGGCATCGCCGATGCGTTCAGCAAGGATTTTTCGACCGACGTGCCGGACTGTTTCGACGCCACCGCCGCGCTGCAGACCAGCCTGGCCGCGCTCGATCCGATTGCCCACGCACTGCTGCGCCACGCCGCCGGCCATATCGGCGCGCGCATGCAGGAACTCAAGCGGCGCAACCGCCAGTTCGGCTTTGCCGACATGCTCGAACGCCTGAAGGTCGCACTCGAAGGCGAGAACGGCGCGGCGCTGCGCGCGCGCATCGTGGGCCAGTATCCGGTAGCGCTGGTCGATGAATTCCAGGACACGTCGCCCGACCAGTACCGCATCTTTGACCTGCTGTACCGGGTCGAAGCCAACGATCCGGCGCAGGGACTGTTCCTGATTGGCGATCCGAAGCAGTCGATCTACGGCTTTCGCGGCGCCGACATCCACAGCTACCTGGCGGCGCGCCGCGCGACGGCGGGGCGGCACTACCAGCTCGACACCAATTACCGCTCGACCGCGCCGCTCGTGAGTGCGGTCAATGGCCTGTTCCTGCATGCCGAGGGCGCGCATCCGGGCGCGGCGTTCCGGTTCCGGCGCGGCGACGACAACCCGTTGCCGTTCGATGCGGTCAAGGCGCAGGGCCATCGCCGCCAGCTGGTGGGCCTGGGCGAGGCTACCGGCGCGCTGGCCGTGAACCTCGTGGACCGCGCTGACCTGAAGGCCGACGACTACCGCGATGTCTTTGCCCATCACTGCGCAGAACACATCGTCGGCCTGCTCAATGACGAGCGCGTGGGCTTCGACGACGACGCTGGCGCAGGTTCCACATTCACGCGTCTGATGCCGGCCGATATTGCGATCCTCGTACGCGACCGGCGTGAAGCCGGCGCGATCCGGCGCGCGCTGATGCGGCGCAAGGTGGCCAGCGTCTACCTGTCCGACAAGGATTCGGTCGTCGAAAGCGATGAAGCGGCCGATGTGCTGCGCTGGTTGTACGCGGTGGCCAATCCCCTTGACGGCGCGCTGGCGCGGGCTGCGTTTGCCACCGCCACCGCCGGTCTTGGGCTGGCCGAACTGGCGCAGTTCTCGCACGACGAAATGGTCTGGGAAGCGCGCGTCGAGCAGCTCAAGGCCCTGCACGGCAGCTGGCAGCGCCAGGGCGTGCTGGCGATGCTGCGCCGCTTCATCCACGAACTGGGCCTGCCGGCGCGCCTGCTGCGCGAGCCGGGCGGCGAGCGGCGCCTGACCAACCTGCTACACCTGGCTGAATTGCTGCAGGAGGCCAGCAGCCAGCTCGAAGGCGAGCAGGCGCTGATCCGCTGGTTCGCCGAACAGATCGACGGGCTGGGGTCGAGTGGTGACGAGCGCGTGCTGCGCCTGGAGAGTGACGCCGAACTGGTCAAGGTCGTCACCGTGCACAAGTCGAAAGGCCTGGAGTACCCGCTGGTGTACCTGCCGTTCGCCGTGACGGCGCGCGCGACCAACCGCCGTAACCGTGCATTCTTCGAATACGTGGACGATGCCGGCACGCGCCATCTTGACCTGGCCTTGAGCGATGATGCGCTGGCTGCCGTCGACCGCGCACGCATCGAGGAAGACCTGCGCCTGCTGTACGTCGCGCTGACGCGTGCGCGCCACTTCCTGTGGCTGGGCGCGGCGGCCGTCTCCGGCACGCGCAAGGGCGAGAACAAGCTGCACGAGTCGGCGCTGGGCTATCTGCTGGCCGGGGGCGACGCGATTGCCGCCGAGGCGCTGCGTGCACGCTTCGATGTCGTGGCTGGCAGTACCGAGGGCATCTCGCTGCACGAACTGGCCGAGCCGGATGCGGTGACGATGCTGTCGCGCCAGGACATCCGCCCCGACCTGCTCGATGCGCCGCGCTACCGCGCCGAGTTCGAGCGCGACTGGTCGGTCGGCTCGTTTACGTCGCTGACGCGCCATGCGATCGCGCCGCCAACGCCGATGCGCGCGCAGGACCAGACGCTGATGGAAGACGTGCCGCAGGTGGCCACGCCGCCCCGCATCGAGGACGCACCGTGGCACCGCTTCCCGCGCGGCTCGGTGCCTGGCAACTTCATGCACGAGCGGCTCGAGTGGCTGGCGCGTGAAGGTTTTGATTGTCTGGACGACCCGACCTGCGAGGCGCGCCTGGTGCAGCATATCGAGCGTGCGGGCTGGGGCCACCGCCTTGCCGATGCGCTGGCATGGCTGCGCGAGATCGTCGATACGCCGTTGCCGCCACTGAATGCGCGCCTGCGCGACCTGCACGGCGTGCTGCCCGAGATGGAGTTCTGGTTCCCGAGCGAGCACCTCGACCTGCAGTGCCTGGACGCGCTGTGCCGCACGCAGTTGCTGGGCGGGATCGAGCGGCCGGTGCTGCCCGAGCGTGTGCTGCACGGCATGCTCAAAGGCTTTGCCGACCTGGTGTTCGAGCACGAAGGCCGCTACTGGGTGCTGGACTACAAGTCCAATGCGCTGGGGCCGGGCGACGCGTCGTACAGCCAGGCGGCAATGACCGCGGGGATGGCCGAACACCGCTACGAGATCCAGGGCAGCATCTATCTGCTGGCCCTGCACCGGCTGCTGCGCGCGCGCCTGGGCGACGCCTACGAGCCCGAAGAGCAGCTGGGCGGCGCCGTCTTCATGTTCCTGCGCGGGATCGCCAATCCGGTCACGCGCGGCTGCTGGGTACTGGCGCCCGACCTCGCGCTGCTGGATGGACTGGAACGCTTGCTGGACAAGGATGCACATGGCGAAGCTTGATGCCGATATCGATGGTCTGTGGCGCGAGATCGGTGCGCTGACCGAAGCGGGCGAGCTGCGCCGCCTGTCCGGCGCGTTCGCGCGCTTCATTGCGCAACTGGGCGACGCGCCGCCGGCGCTGATCGTGGCGGCGGCTGTGCTGTCCGAGCTCGAAGGCCACGGCCACAGCTGCCTGCAGCTGGACGACCTTGCCGCCGGGCCGGCGCTGCTGCTGGGCTGGAGCGACGACGCGTGGCGCCAGCTGGCGCAGGCGGCTGCGCCGTTGCCTCGCGGCGTGGCCGGCTGGAGCAAGCTGCTGGCGCACTGCCAGCAAGTCTGGATCCGGGGCGAATTCGATCTCGACCAGCCGCTGGTGCTCGATGGCCAGCGCTTGTACCTGCGGCGTTACTGGCGCGACGAGACGCTGGTCGCGCAGGCCGTGCGCGAGCGCGCGGCGGCCACGCATCCGGTGGAGACACCGCTCGTGCGCAGCTGGCTCGACAAGCTGTTCGTCGCGCAGCCTGGCGCGCAGGGGCCGGACTGGCAAAAGCTCGCCTGCGCCGTGGCGCTGCGCAGTTCGGTGGCGATCATCACGGGTGGTCCCGGCACCGGCAAGACCTACACGGTCGCGCGCCTGCTGGCGCTGTTGTTCGCGACGGCCCCGGAAGCAGGGCGCCAGCGCGTCGCACTGGCCGCACCGACGGGCAAGGCGGCCGCGCGCCTGAAGCAGTCCATTGACAAGGCCCTCAATGAACTGGCTGACCGCGTCGGCGCTGAACTGCCGCTGCGCGAACTGACGGCGCGCATGGGCGCGGCGCGCACGCTCCACAGCCTGCTCGGGGCGCGGCCCGATACGCGCGCATTCGCGCACCACCGCGGCAATCCGCTAGACGTCGATGTGCTGATCGTCGACGAGGCATCGATGGTGCACCTGGAAATGATGGCCAGCCTGCTCGATGCGCTGCCCGTGGGCGCGACGCTGATCCTGCTGGGTGACAAGGACCAGCTGGCGTCGGTGGAGGCGGGCGCAGTGCTGGGTGACCTGTGCCATGCCGCGCACGAAGGCCACTACAGCGCGGCGACGATCGCGTACATCGAGGCCGCGAGCGGCGAGATCATCCCGGACATCTATCGCGGCGACGGCGGCGCGCTGGCGCAGCAAACCGTGATGCTGCGCTACAGCCGCCGCTTCGGCGGGCCGATCGGCCAGCTCGCGCTGGCGGTCAATGGTGGCGATACCGCGCGCGCCGAACAGGTGCTGCGGGCCGGGGACGAGAGCGTGCGCTGGCTCGAACATGCGCAGCCGGCGCAGCTCCTGCATTTGGCGCATGCCGGGTATGCGCCGTACCTGCAGCTGCTGCGCGATGGCGCCAGTGGCGGGCATGAAGACTGGGTGCGCCAGATCCTGCTCAGCTTCGAGACCTTCCGCATCCTGTGCGCGGTGCGCGATGGCGAATGGGGCGTGACGGGCCTGAACGAGGCCATCGAAAAGCGGCTCGCGGCCAGTCACTTGCTGCGCCATGGCGCCGAGTGGTATGTCGGCAGGCCCGTCATGGTCACGCGCAACGACTACTCGACGCGCGTGTTCAACGGCGATATCGGCGTCACGCTGCCGGATCCGGCGCGCGCCGGCGCGCTGCGCGTCTACTTCCTTGAAGGCGACGCCGTGCGCAGCGTGCTGGCCACGCGCCTGCGCAATGTCGAAACGGCGTTCGCGATGACCGTGCATAAATCGCAGGGCTCGGAGTTTCGACACACGGTGCTGGCGCTGCCGCGCGAGCGCAACGCGGTGCTCACGCGCGAGCTGGTCTACACGGGCATCACGCGTGCCAGCGAGGTGTTTACGCTCGTCACGCCAGGCGGCGACGTGCTGCAGGAAGCGATTGCCAGCCGTACGCACCGTACCAGTGGCTTGCGTGACCTGGTGGCATGAGAGGTCACGCGCGGGCGTCGTGAGAATGCGCGCATTTGATGGTGGCGCCGTGGGCTAGAATGTTTGCTTCATACTGAAAAGGATCGATATGCGTGCCCTGCGACTTGCCCTTATTGCCGCCGCCCTGGTGGCCGGCCTTGCCAACGCTTCGCCAACCGTGCCGCGCGATGGCGCCGACTTCATGACGCTGGCCACGCCGCAGCCAACCCAGGCCGAGGGCAAGAAGGTCGAGGTCATCGAATTCTTCGCGTATCACTGCGGCGCCTGCAATGCGTTCGAGCCGACATTGAAGAACTGGACGAAGCAGCAGGGCAACCGGATCACGCTGCGCCGCGTGCCGCTGCCGTTCCAGGGCCCGACCGATCCGGAAGCGCGCCTGTTCCTGACGCTCGAGGCGATGGGCAAGCTCGAGGCGTATCACGGGCGGGTGTTCAATGCCGTGCACGTCGAGCGCAAGCGCCTGATGAAGGACGCCGATATCATCGCGTGGGCTGGCGAGAATGGTCTCGACAAGACCGCATTCATGGAGACGTGGAACTCGTTTGGTGTCCAGACCCGGCTCAAACGCCTGAGCCAGGTTGCCGAGGCCTACAAGGTCGCCGGCACGCCGACTGTCATCATCGATGGCACGTATGTGGTGTCGCCATCGCAAGTGCAGCAGGCGAACAGGATCCAGGATGCCGGTGAGGTGATGGCGGCGACCGGGCAGGTCATGGATGCGCTCGTCGTGAAAGCGGCTGCGGCAAAGTAGGTTCTTCTGAATCAGAGAGGCGGTTGAACGCGTGGACGGGAAACCCGTCCACCCTACTGATGTTGTGCGCATAAAAAAAGGGGCCTTGCGGCCCCTTGATTCCACCAGACACGTGCTTAGTCGCGGCGCTTGCGCGTCGTCTTGACCTTGGCGACCTTGCGGTTCTTGGTGGCCTGGACCTTCGACTTGACGAGCTTGGTACGGGCTTTTGCCTTGGCTTTCACACTACCGGCGCTGGCCTTGATGCGTGGACCGCCCGACGAAACGCGTGCGGCGCGCGCGACGCGGGCCACGGGTGCTGCGTCACCAGTCATGAAGCGGCGGATGTTCAGTGCGTCGAGCACGCGGGCCGACGAGGCGCCGGCATTGAGCAGCACCAGCGTCGCCTTCTTGCCGGCTGCCGTGATGTTCATGATCAGGCAGCGGCCGGCTTCGTTCGTGTAGCCGGTTTTCGACAGGCCGATGTCCCAGCCCTTGGCGCCGACAAGGCGGTTGGTGTTGTGGTACTCGACGCCCCGGCCGTTGATGTCGATCACTTCCTTGGTTTCGGTAGTCATGCGCACGATATCCGGGTACCGGACCGAGGCGACGGCCATCTTGACCAGGTCGCCTGCGGTGGAGCGGTTGTGCGGCGACAGGCCGGTGGGTTCTTCGATCGTGGTCTGGGTCATGCCCAGCGCGCGGATCTTGCGGCGCACGGCGGCCTTGAAGGCTTCGTTGCCGCCCGGGTAGGTGCGGGCCAGCGCGGCGGCGGCGCGGTTGTCCGAGGACATCAGCGCCAGGTGCAGCACGTCGCTGCGCGAGATGCTGGCGCCGACCGGCACGCGCGAGCTGCTGAACTTGACGCGGTCGACGTCGTCGCGGTCGATCTCGATCTGCTCGTTCATGTCGAGCTTGGCGTCGAGGACGACCATTGCCGTCATCAGCTTGGTCAGTGATGCAATCGGGACGACGGTGTCGGCGTTTTTTTCAAGGAGGATCTTGCCGGTGTCGTTTTCAACAACGAGGACGGACTGGGAGCCGAACGGCACGGCGAATGCCGCGGCCGAAAACGTCATCAGGACCGTGGCGAACAGGTGTTTGATCATTGTCTGTCTGGAATCTGGGTTGAGGTTGATGGAGCTGGGCGCCGGGGCGGCGCGGATCAACATCTGTTTCTAGAGCAACTAGAAGGCAGGCAAGATAGCATTTATCCGACAGGCATGTCTATGGTGCACAAGAAAATCACCCTGTAAATCCGCAATTTTCTATCGGAATTGCTCAGTTCAGGTGCAGATTATTAACAGGGCATGTTCAGCAGAAATGTCGAGTGACCTCGAATGGACGCCTCAAAGCACACAGCCCTGCACGCGGCAGGGCTGTTGAAGGGTAGTACGGATTACTTGGCGGTGTAGATCTTGTCGAACTCGCCGCCATCGTCAAAGTGACGCTTTTGCGCTGCGCGCCAGCCACCGAAGACTTCGTCGACAGTGAACAGGCTGATCGGCTTGTAGTTGGCCGCGTACTTCTTCATGACGGCGTCCGAACGAACACGCATGAAGTGCTTGGCGCCGATTTCCTGGCCCACCGGGCTGTACAGGAAGTTCAGGTACGCCGTTGCCGGCTGGCGCAGTTTCTGACGGTCGACGACCTTGTCGACCACCGCCACCGGCGACTCGGCGAGGATCGAGCTGTTCGGGTAGACGACTTCGAAATCGTTGCCGAATTCCTTGCGCACCATGCTCACTTCGTTCTCGAACGTCACCAGCACGTCGCCGATCTGGCGCTGGGTGAAGGTGGTGGTCGCTGCGCGGCCGCCGCCGTCCAGGATCGGCACGTTCTTGAAGATCTTCGAGACCAGGTCACGGGCGGCAGCTTCGTTGCCGCCTTTCTTGATCACGGAACCCCACGCACCCAGATAGGTGTAGCGGCCGTTGCCGGCAGTCTTGGGATTCGGGATGATCACGGCCACGCCGGGCCGGGCCAGATCTTGCCAGTCGCGGACCTGCTTCGGATTGCCCTTGCGGACCAGGAACACCATGGTCGAGTAGTAGGGCGCCGCATTGTTCGGGAACTTCTTGGCCCAGTCTTTCGCCACCAGGCCACGGTCGGCCAGCATGTCGATGTCATTGGCCTGGTTCATGGTGACGACCGACGCCGCCAGGCCGTCGGCCACGGCGCGCGCCTGCTTGCTCGAGCCGCCGTGCGATTGCTTGACTTCGACCGTCTGGCCCGTCTGCTGCTTGTACGAGGCGATGAAGGCCGGGTTGATTTCTTTGTACAATTCACGGGCGACGTCGTACGACACGTTCAGCAGCTCGGGGCCGGCGGCGCTGGCATGCAGCGGCACGGCGCCGCCGGCAGCCAGGACCAGCGCCAGGATCGAGCGGCGCAGCGTGTTCGGAGGGGTGATGCGCATAATGGGTCTCGCTAGCTTGAAGTTGGAGTGACAGCGTGCATGTTCCCTGATGCCGCCGTCAAACGGAACAATACTTTCGTCATATGGTTATGCCGATCATCTGCTTGTCCCTGTCGCCAGCAGGGTCGTTGGCTTTCGGTGTATAGTCGTGCCCGTGTCATGCCCGGGGCGTCGTTTCCCGCCACCTCACGTCCTTGTACCGTATTTATGTTGATGATCGATGTCCACGCGTATTGAAATCCGCAAGGCGCTTCCCGCCGACGCCGTGCCAGCCTGCAACCTGCTGCGCCGCTCGATCGAGGAAGGCTGCCGTGCCGACCACCATGACCAGCCGGCAGTACTCGACGCCTGGCTCGGCAACAAGACGCCGGCCACCGTGGCCGCCTGGTTTGCTGCACCGGCCAATTTTGCCGTCGTCGCCGAGAGCGAAGGGCAGCTGGTCGGGTTGACGCTGTTGACCCCGGCCGGCAAGGTGGCGCTGTGTTACGTGTTGCCCGATGCGCTGCGCTGCGGCGTGGGCCGGGCGCTGCTGGCGGCGGTTGAGGAGCAGGCGCGTGCCTGGAACATCAGCAAGCTGCATCTGCACAGCCCCGCTGGCGCCAGCGCGTTCTTCGAGCGCCACGGGTTCAGCAATGCGGGCAAGGAAAAATCCTGTTTCGGCCTGGATAGCGACCTGATGTGGAAGCGGCTCGACGGCGCCGGCGAAGGCAATGCACGCAAGCGGTTCTGCAACTGCAGCGACTGATTGCGCGATGAATGCGCGCGGTTCACGCCGTACCGCGCCATCCATGATGAATACGCTATAGTACGGCCCATCGATATTCACGAGTTACACCAACGCATATATGGCTTCCCGCAGAGACTTTCTCCATCAGGGCGCGCGCCTTGCCGCCATCGGTGTCATCGGCGCGCCGCTGGCCGCTGCCGCGACCGACCTCCAACCGCCACCCGACCTGTTCGATTCGCAGGCACTTGACCTCGATTTCTGGGTCAAGCCGCGCACCTTGTCGGTGACGCGTCCGCAAAGCGGCGAGACGGCCAATGTGCTGTACTGGAAAGACGGCGAAGTCATCGAGTCGGCCTACCAGGAACTGTGCCATCTGCTGCGCGACGTGAACGGCAAGGCGTCCGCACCCATCGATCCGAAACTGTTCGAGATGCTCTGGAGCACCCAGGCCTTCATCGCCCGCTTCGGCATCATCAAGCCGCTGGAGATTTTGTCGGGCTACCGCTCGCCGGCCTCGAACGCGCGCCTGCGCGAGCAGGGCATCCCGGCGGCGCGCCAGTCGCTGCACCTGGTGGGCAAGGCGGCCGATATCCGTATCGCCAACCTGAACGAAGAAGTGCTGGGCGGCCTGATCAAGAGCTTCCGCGGCGGCGGCGTCGGCTACTACTACCGCAGCGGACCGCGCGGCGGCTGGATCCATGCCGACACGGGCCTGGCCCGAACCTGGAAAGGCTGAGTTCGCAGCCGTCTGCCTGCGCGGCAACGGTGCGTGCCTGTTTGTTAACCTGGGCTAGTATGGACAACACGTCCCGGGGCGCCGCCCCGGTGGTGCCAATGTCTTTCTCCAGGAGGCTCTGATGTCAACAATCAATACACCAACCATGGACCGCCGTTCGCTGCCCGATCGCCGCGTCACGGCGCGCACGCATGGCCGTCCAGCCATGTCCGCCCTGGATTACATTGCGATGGCACTATTGATTATTGGCGGCCTGAACTGGGGCATGGTTGGCCTGTTCGACGTCGACATGGTCGGCGTGCTGTTCGAGCCGGGCTCGACGCTCACCCGCGTCGTGTATGTGCTCGTCGGCCTGGCGGCGCTGTACTCGGTCGTCACCATGGCCAAGATGGCCGGCAGCAAGCGTCCGTAAGTGGTCATTCGCATTGGCCTGATTTCCGATACGCACGGCCTGCTGCGTCCGCAGGCGCTCGACTTCCTGCAGGGCAGCGATGCCGTGCTGCACGCTGGTGACATCGTCGATCCGGCCACGCTCGAGCGCCTGGCCGAACTTGCCCCGCTCACCAGCGTGCGCGGCAATAACGACAGCGGCGCCTGGGCACGGGCTTTGCCTGACACCGTCACCGTCACGTTCGGTGGCGTCACCATCCACATGCTGCACGACCTGAAGGAACTTGCCATCGATCCGGTGGCCAGCGGCGTGCGCGTGGTCGTTACCGGCCACACGCACAAACCGGCCTGCGTCGAGCGCGAAGGCGTGTTGTACGTGAATCCCGGCGCGGCGGGGCGCCGTCGTTTTACGCTGCCCGTTTCAGTCGGCGAACTCATCATCGACGACGGACACGTCAGCGTGCGCCTCGTGACGCTCGACATCCCGTGATGCAAGCGCAGACCTGGCCCGCGGCGATGGAAATTGCCGTAAGATACGCCCCGTCCCCTTTTGCGTGCAGCACATGACCCTCCCGCCCGAACAGCCACCCCGCTTCAAACCCCGTCCCTGGATCGCGCTCGAAACGCCGCAAGACGTCGAGTTGTGGATCGACGAGCACAATGCCGCCATGCAGGAACTGATCACGCCGCAGGAAACGGGCGTCGGCATCTGCTTTGCCATTGCCGAAGGCGGCCTGGTGCACATGCAGACGACGGCCGACGCCATCCTGCTCGACGTCGACAGCGACGCCGCCTGGATCGCGCCCCTGATCATGGCCGCCACCGGCGCCGAGCAGCCGCGCGGTCAGATCTGGGTGCTGCCGGACGATAAGCTCGTCCAGCTGATCCTGGGTCTGTCGACGCTCGTGCAGAGCACCACGCTGGTCACGGGCCACAACTTCGGGCCAGGTTCGCGCCCGAGCTGGTAAACGGTTTCAGTACGGGAGTCCCGTGACGTCCAGCGGCACTTGCCAGACGGCGCCGGCGCCCGTGATGTAGAGCGTCTTGCCGTCCACGCCGCCGAAGGCGACATTGGTGACATTGGCGTCGACCCGGATCGTTGCCAGTTCGCGGCCCTGTGGCGAGAACACGCGCACACGCTTGGGCGCATGTTCCGTCACATACAGGTTGCCGTGGCAGTCCAGCGTCATGCCGTCGCCATTCTCGATGCCCTTGATCAGGTCGCGCCCGGCCTGCGGCACGCCATCCTTGACCGGGTAAGCGCGCACTGCGCCGTCGCTCGCGTTCACGTACAGCGTCTTGCCGTCAAGTGACAGGGCAATCCCGTTCGGATTCTTGCGTGAGCCGTCGACCAGCGTTACCGCCCCATCGGTCGCCACGCGATAGATCCCGGTCACCGGCTGGCCGCCGGGCGCTGCGGCTTTCTGGTAATCCGGATCGGTGAAGTAGATCGTGCCATCGGCCGCGATGGCGATATCGTTCGGCGAATTGAAGACCTGGCCCTGGAATTGTGAGGCGACATTCGTGCGCTTGCCGTCTGCCAGGCTGTAGCGCGACAGCGCCTTGTACTTGTGGGTGGCCGCGATCAGCGCGCCGTTGGCGTCGACCGCCAGGCCATTGCTGCCCGCATCCTCGATGGCCGTGGTCACGTCGCCGCCCGGCGTGTACTTGCGCACGCGTGACGGAAAGCCCTGGCTGAAGCTGAAGTCCGAAAAATACAGCGCGCCGTTCATCCATACCGCCCCCTCGTACAGGCCCGGTTCGCCGCGCGTTGGCGTGATCGCGGCAATCCGCTCGGCTTTCAGCTCGCCCGACGGGGCCTTGCCGCTGCAACTGGCGGCCGGGGCGGCCGAGACTACAGGCGACAGGACGGCGGCGACGCTGGCGGCAACGAGCAGGCGAACGAAGGGAACGCGACGGGGTGATACGGACATGGGCAACTCCTGGCAAGGTGAACGGTAAATGACGACGGTGATACCGCTATCATTTCGAATGAATCAATTGTATCCTTCTCTCTACAAGACGATAACATTCCCGCAATCCTATTGGAGGAGACAAGCATGATCGATCTACATCGGCGCGGCCTGGTCATGGCTGCAGGTGGCGTCCTGGCGGCCAGCGCCATGAACCCGGGCTGGGCCAGCACCGGTCGCAAGCTCGGCTACGCGATCGTGGGCCTGGGCGGCTATGGCCTGGGCCGCATCATCCCGCAGTTCCAGAACTGCCAGCACAGCCGCCTGGTGGCGCTGGTCAGCGGCGACCCTGCCAAGGCAAAGAAGGTGGCGCAGGAATACGGCGTGCCCGAACGCGGCATCTATTCGTACAACGATTTCGACCGCATCCGCGATAACCCGGACATCGACATCGTGTATATCTGCCTGCCCGTCTTCATGCACGCCGAGTACACGATCCGCGCCGCGCAGGCCGGCAAGCACGTCATGTGCGAAAAGCCGATGGCGGTCAGTCCGGCCGAATGCGAACAGATGATTGCCGCCTGCCGCAAGGCCGGCAAGAAGCTGATGATCGGCTACCGCTCGCGCTTCGAACCGCACAATGTCGAGGCCATCCGGCTGGCGCGCGCCGGCGCGATCGGCACGCTCCGCTATTTCCGCTCCGAGCATGGCTTTGTCGCGGGCGACGCCAACACCTGGCGCATGAAGAAGGCGCAGTCGGGCGGCGGCTCGCTGATGGACATCGGCATCTACGCGTTGCAGGCGGCGCGCTACATGACGGGCGAAGAACCGGTGGCCGTGTTCGCGAAGGAAACCACGAACCGCAGCGACCCGCGTTTCCGCGAAGTGGAAGACATGATCGATTTCCAGCTGGAGTTCCCGTCCGGCGCGATCGGCTCCTGCATGTCGATGTACAGCGCGAACCGCAACCAGTTCGTGCTGATGGGCGAGAAGGGCCGGATCGAACTGGAGCCGGCGACTGCCTACAGCGGCCAGCGCATGTGGGTCGGCCAGGACCGCAGCGACAAGACCGAGGTCAAACCGCCGCCCGGACCGTATGCGAACCAGTGGGTGGGGCAGCTCGACCATATGGCGCAGTGCGTGCTGCAGAACCGCGAGCCTCTCGTTCCCGGCGAAGAAGGTTTGCGCGACCTCCGCATCATCGAGGCCGTGTACCGCTCCGCGCGCGAACAGAAGCGGATCCTCGTACGCGCCTGAGCCTGCCACGCGCGCCGCTTTTCGGTTATAACGTGTCATTGACCGTGTGGAGGCCAAGAAGATGGCGGAAGGGATCGCAAGTATGAGGCGGCGCCGGGCGCTGGGACAGTTGCTGGCGCTGCCCGCGTCAGCTGCGCTGTGCACGCCATGGGCAGGCGCGGCAGACCTGGCAGCGCCGGTACAACCCGCAGATCCCTCCGCAACAAGGGGCACACTGCGCATTGCGCTCGAAGGGACCTATCCGCCATTCAATTTCAGGGACCAGGCCAGCGGGCAACTGGCTGGCTACGACGTCGATGTGGCGCACACGGTTGCCATGCGGATGGGCCTCAATCCGGAATTCGTGCTGACCGAATGGAGCGCGATCCTGCCGGCGCTGCGCGCGGGCAGGGTGGATGTCGCGATCAGCCAGGTCATCATCACGCCGCAGCGCGAGAAGACATTCGATTTTTCTGCGTCGTACCTGTATTCGCAGTCGCGCCTCATCGTGCGCGAGAACGAGCGTGCGACCTACGGCACGCTGGCCGACCTCAAGGGTCGCAAGCTGGGCGTGCGCCAGAACAGCGTCTTCGAGCAGCAGGCCATGGCCGTACCAGGCATCGACGTGAAGCGCTATCCGGCCGTGCCAGAGAACCTGCAGGACCTCGCCTTCGGCCGGATCGATGCCTTGCTCGATGACAGCCTGCTCGTCGGTTACCTCGTCAAGCAGACACAATTGCCGCTCAAGGCCGGTGCCCGCATCGGGGCGCCCTTGCGCGTCGGCATTGCCATGCGCAAGGGCCGTCCACAGCTGAAGCTCGCGATCGACAAGGCACTGCGCGAGGCACGCTCGGACGGCACGCTGCGCGCGCTGTCGCTCAAGTGGTTCGGCCAGGACGCCAGCAATATGCCGCCGGCCTGACGCACGAAAAAAAAGCGCGACCCGTTGAAGGCGCCGCGCTCTTGCGTGGATCGTGCCACGTCAGCGTTGTTTGTCCTGCTTGCCGGCCCAGTCGCTCTGCTGGTCCATCTGCCGGGACCCGCTGCCCGGCGAACCCTGGTCGCGGCTGTCGCGGTCGGCGTTCAGGTCGTCCAGCGCCGGGGTGCCGCCTGATGCATGCTGGCCACCGTGTTGCTGGTTCTGCTGTTGACCACCGTTGCCTTGCCGGCTGCCGGTGTCTTGCTGCTTGCCCTCCTGCATGCGGCTACCTTGCTGGCCGGTAGGTTGCTTGTCGCCAGCAATGTCCTGCTTGCCGCTTTGCAGATTGCCGCTTTGCCCCATGCCGGGATTTTGCTGCTTGCGCATGTTATCTGTGGAATCACCCATCGCTGTCTCCTGCCACTGGTGTATGAGCAGCCCATGCTACGCCGTCCGGGGCGTCCGCCAATCAGCAGATTGGCGGCGATGTTGCAGGATGATTCTTACAAAGTCAGCAGTAAAAGCGGCGGGCCAGGCGCTTACATATTCGGATAATTCGGCCCGCCGCCGCCCTCTGGCGTGACCCAGACGATGTTCTGGGTCGGGTCCTTGATATCGCAGGTCTTGCAGTGCACGCAGTTCTGCGCATTGATCTGCAGGCGATCGCCCCCGTCTTCGCGCTTGACGTACTCGTACACCCCGGCCGGACAGTAACGCTGTTCAGGCCCGGCATACTTGGCCAGGTTCACGTCCACCGGCACGCTCGGATTCTTCAGCGTCAGGTGGATCGGCTCGTCTTCGCGGTGGTTGGTGTTCGAGATGAACACCGACGACAGCTTGTCGAAGGTCAGCTTGCCGTCCGGCTTCGGATAGACGATCGGCTGGAAGTGTGACGCCGGCTTCAGGCATTCGTGGTCGGCGTGCTTGTGGTGCAGCGTCCACGGCGCCTTGCCACGGAAAACGATCTGGTCGATGCCCGTCATGATCGTGCCCAGCACCAGGCCCTTGCTCATCCACGGCTTGAAGTTGCGCGCCACGTGCAGCTCTTCGTGCAGCCACGATTGTTCGAACGCCACAGGGAAACTGGTCAGCTCATCGCTCGTGCGGCCTTCGCCCAGCGCGGCAAACGCGGCCTCTGCGGCCAGCATGCCGGTCTTGATCGCGGTGTGGCTGCCCTTGATGCGGCTGGTGTTCAGGAAGCCCGCATCGCAGCCGATCAGCGCGCCACCCGGGAACACGGTCTTTGGCAAGGATTGCAGGCCGCCAGCGGTAATCGAACGCGCACCGTAAGAGATGCGCTTGCCGCCTTCGAAGAAGCCACGGATCGCCGGGTGCGTTTTATAGCGCTGGAATTCTTCGTATGGCGACAGATACGGATTCTGGTACGACAGGCCGACCACATAGCCGACTGCGACCTGGTTGTTTTCCAGGTGATACAGGAACGAGCCACCATAGGTGTCGTTCGGCAGCGGCCAGCCGGCCGTGTGGATCACGAGGCCCGGCTGGTGCTTGGCCGGATCAATTTCCCACAGTTCCTTGATGCCGATGCCATAGGTCTGCGGATCCTTGCCCTTGTTCAGTTCGTATTTCGCCATCAGCTGGCGGCCGAGATGGCCGCGCGAACCTTCGGCAAAGAACGTGTACTTGGCATGCAGCTCCATGCCGAGCTGGAATTCCGGACCCGGCTCGCCATCGCGTTTCATGCCCATATTGCCGGTCGCGACGCCCTTGACCGAGCCGTCCTCGTTGTACAGGATTTCGGCGGCCGGGAAGCCGGGGAAGATTTCCACGCCCAGTGCTTCGGCCTGCTGGCCCAGCCAGCGCACCACATTGGCCAGCGAGATCACGTAATTGCCGTGATTGGCCAGCGCCGGCGGAATGGCGAACGCGGGCGTGGCGTACGATTTGGTCTCGCTCAGGAACAACACACGGTCTTCGGTGACGGCCGTATTGAGCGGCGCGCCCTTTTCTTTCCAGTCGGGGATCAGCTCGTTGATCGCGCGCGGATCCATCACCGCGCCGGACAGGATATGTGCGCCCAGCTCGCCGCCTTTTTCAAGGACGCAGACAGTGACTTCCTGGCCTTTTTCGGCAGCCAGCTGTTTCAGGCGGATCGCCGCCGACAGGCCGGCCGGGCCGCCGCCGACGACCACGACGTCGTATTCCATCGCTTCGCGTGGGCCGTATTGTTCGAGAAAGTTCGTTGTCTCTGTCATGGTTTTTTTGGGATAGGGATGACGGGAATCAGAAAATAGCACGAGTGTGCGGGTTTTTGCTGTTCATTGCAATATCGCGGCCATTGTAAAGGCATTATTAGAAGGGGCAGTCGAATACCGGACATTTGTGGGATCATGGTGCTTTCGCAACGCGGCATCGTACTTACATCGGGGGCGGACGTGGGCATTGAAGTCAATTTCGAAGGAAAAATCGCCATGGTCACCGGCGCATCGAGCGGCCTGGGCGCGCGGTTTGCCAAGGCCCTGGCCGGCGCCGGCGCGCAGGTCGTGCTGGCATCGCGCCGCGTCGAGCGGCTCAAGGAGCTGCGCGCCGAGATCGAAGCCGACGGCGGCGCCGCGCACGTGGTACGGCTCGATGTGACCGACCTTGGCAGCATCAAGGCGGCCATCGCCCATGCCGAGACCGAGGCGGGGCCGATCGATATCCTGATCAACAACTCGTCCGTGTCGTCGACCCAGCGCCTGATCGACGTGGGCGAGGATGACTACAACTACATCATGGACACCAATTTGCGGGGCGCGTTCTTCGTGGCCCAGCAAACCGCCAAGCGCATGATCGCGCGCGCCAAGGGCGATCCGCGCAAGCAGCACCGCATCGTCAATATCGCCTCGGTGGCCGGCCTGCGGGTGCTGCCGCAGATCGGCGTGTACTGCATGAGCAAGGCCGGCGTGGTGCAGATGACCAAGGCGATGGCGGTGGAGTGGGGCAAGTACGGCATCAACGTGAATGCCATCTGCCCCGGCTATATCGCCACCGATGCGAACGAAGATTATTTCGAGACCGAGCAGGGCCGCAAACTCGTCGAAATGTTGCCACGCAAGCGCGCCGGCCGGCCCGAAGACCTCGACGGCCTGCTGCTCCTGCTGGCCGCCGAAGAAGCCCACTTCATCAACGGCGCCATCATCACGGCCGACGACGGCATGATGGCACACTAAACGCCAGGAACCACAGAATGAGCAGTGAGACTACCGCACCGAAGCTGGTGCACACCATGCGCATGCCGATCCGCTGGGGCGACATGGACGCCATGGGGCACGTCAACAATACCAATTACTTCCGTTACATCGAATCGGCCCGCATTGCCTGGCTCGAGCAGGTCGGCGGCTTGCCCGATTCGCGCGACCAGGGTCCCGTCATCGTCAACGCGTCGATGAACTTTCTCAAACAGCTGACCTATCCGGGCGAGATCGAGGTGCGCACCTTCATCGCGCCGCCGGGGCGCTCGAGCATCGAGGTGTCGCACGAGATCCGTCTGCTGGATGCGGACGGCGTGCCGGGCGACCTGCACGCCAATGGCATGGCCAAGGTCGTGTGGGTCGATTTCAAGGTGGGCAAGTCGGCCCCGTTGCCCGCAGCATTGCGCGGCGTGCTGCCCGTGACTTGATCAAACGCAGGTCCGGCTTCATTAGTGTTGCAAATTTTCTGATTTTCACCACTTAGTATTTCCCCGGAGGAAACTGAACGATTATAATCGTGCCAGTTTTCCCGGGCGCCATCAGGCGCGCGCCGATTCCCTATTGATGGCATGGTATGTACGAGAACGAGGTCATCTTCTCCATTGCGCGTCACGCCGCGTGGTCACCCAGCGTAACGACGCAGGAAGGGTGGGCCGCCTGGTCTCAGGCGCCGCGGCTACTGACGCAGGGCGAAGAGCCCAAGGTTGCAGCGATGCCGCCGATGCTGCGCCGACGCGCTGGCCTGCTTGGCCGCATGGCGCTCGAAGTCGCCTATGGCTGCATCGGTCAGGACCGCGATGTCCCGACCGTGTTCTGCTCGCGACATGGCGAGGTCGTGCGTTCAGTCGAGTTGCTGCGCGACCTGGCGCGGGGCGAGCCGCTGTCGCCGACCGCGTTCGGCCTGGCCGTGCACAACGCGATCGCCGGGCTGTTTTCCATTGCCCGCACCGACCGCGCCAACCATGTTGCACTGGCCGCTGGCGCCGCTACCTTCGAGCATGCCGTCATCGAGGCTTGCGGCCAATTGGCCGACGGCGCACCAATGGTTTTGATCGTGGCTTGTGATATGGCGCTCCCGGATCCGTTCGCGGCATTCCAGGATTGCGACGAGCAGCCGTTTGCGTTTGCCTGGGCCATCGTGCCTGCGCAGGCCGGGGTGCCTTCCCTGCGCCTGGCCTGGCAGGCGACCGATTCTTGTGATGCAACCATTCCGCGTATGCCCGGCGGTCTTGATGTGCTGCGTTTTCAGCTGAGCAACGACCGCCTGCTGGTGCGCGACGTAGCCGGCAAGCGCTGGTCCTGGCGCCGCAATGAGCAGTAGCATCGGGCGCTTCTGGCGCGTTCTTGCGACGGGTTTTTCCTTCGCGCTCTTTGGCGTTGGTGGCGTGGTGCTGCGCGTGCTGGTATTTCCGCTTCTGTCGCTGTGCGTACATGAACCGGCGGCGCACCAGCGCGCCGCCCGCGGCGCGGTGAGCATGAGTTTCCGGGCCTTTGTCGGTGTCATGCGCCTGCTCGGCGTGCTGCGCTACGAGGTGCGCGGCCTGGACAAGCTCGATCGCAAGGGGCAGCTGATCCTGGCGAATCATCCGACGCTGATCGACACCGTGTTCCTGATCGCGTTCGTGCCCAATGCCGATTGCATCGTCAAGGGCGCATTGTCGACCAACCCGTTCATGCGCGGACCGATTCGCGCCGCCGGATACATCCGCAACGATCGGGGCCCGGACCTGGTCGGCGATGGCATTGCATCGCTGCGCGCCGGTGGGAACCTGATCATTTTTCCGGAAGGGACGCGCACGCCGCCTGGCAGCACGGCGACGTTGAAGCGTGGCGCTGCCAATATCGCGGTACGTGGTCTCAGGGCCGTGACACCGGTCGTGATTCGCTGCAATCCTCCCACGTTGGGGAAGGGCGACAGGTGGTGGCATGTCCCGCCGCACCAGGCGCATTTTCGCATCGACGTCCTGGACGATATCGCGGTAGACGATTTTGTCCGCGATGCCTCCGAGGTCGTCGCCGCACGTCGGCTCACCGATTGCCTGCAACAGTTGTTTATGAAAGAAAGTCAGCACCATGCTTGAACTGGAAGTGAAACACCTGATCATCGATGTTCTGCAGCTGGAGGACATCACGCCCGAGGATATCGACAGTGAGGCCGCCCTGTTCGTCGATGGCCTGGGACTCGACTCGATCGACGCGCTGGAAATCGGCGTCGCGCTGCAAAAGCGTTATGGCATCACCCTGTCGGCCGAATCGCAAGAAACGCGCCGTCATTTTGCGTCGGTGCGTGCGCTGGCATCGATGATCGAAGTAAACCGCAAGAAGTAGGAGAAGGACATGGTACGCATTGAAGACATGAACCGCGACGCCTTGTTCGTGTGGGTCGCCGACCTGCTGGCCGAGATGTTCGAACTCGATCGCGCGTCGCTGACGCCAGCATCGAACCTGTACGCCGACCTGGACATCGACAGCATCGACGCGGTCGACCTGGCTGTAAAGCTCAAGCAAATGACTGGCAAACGCCTGCAGCCGGACGTGTTCAAAACGATCCGCACGATCGATGATGTGGTCAATGCGCTGGTTGCCCTGACCACGGCACCGGCCGAGACGCACGCCGAAGCGGCGTAAATCCGTGCACTGGAATGTCCTGACGGCCCTGCTGACAGTCGTGTATCCGCTGGCGATCTGGCTCGGTCACGACCGTATCGAGCCGCGCTGGCTGGCGGGGCTGCTGTTGCTGACCGTCGCCACCCGCCTGCCCACGGTCAAGATTAGCGGGCCTGCGCGCTGGAGCGCTGTCGGGGCCCTGATGCTGGTGGGTGTTGCCGTTGCGGCGAATGTCGTCCTGCCGCTCAAGCTGTATCCGGCGCTGGTCAATGGTGCGATGCTGGCCGCGTTCGGCGCGAGCCTGATCAAGGGGCCGTCGATGATCGAGCGCCTGGCGCGCCTGCGCGAACCGGACCTGCCGCCGGCGGGTATTCTCTACACGCGCCGCGTGACCCAGGCCTGGTGCGTGTTCTTCGTCATCAACGGCGCCATCGCGCTGGGCACGGCCCTGTTCGCGTCGCATGCCGTCTGGTCGCTCTACAACGGCGTCATTGCGTACGTCATGATGGGTGCGATGTTCGCCGGAGAGTATCTGCTGCGCCTGCGCTTCAAGCGTTTGCACCATGCGTGACCTGTTTTCCCTGATCGCAGCGCGTCGCGAGGACGCCGTTACCGGCTGGCGCGACGGCGCGCCTGTTACGCACGGCGCATTCCTCGCGCGTGTTCGCGCCTGGGCCGCACTCGGTGCGCGCAGCGATGCCAGCCGCGTGGCGCTGTATCACGATGACAGCCTTGAATTCGCCGCGGCGCTGATCGGCGCCTGGCTTACGCACAAGACCGTGTGGATGGTGGCCGATACGTTGCCGGCCAATTGCACCGCGCTGGCTGGCCGGGTCGACGCGTTCTGGGGCGCTTTTCCTGCCGACTGCGGGGCGGTCGCGGCGGGTTGCCACGACGATTGGCAGGAAGCATGGCGCATGCCGGGCGACGATTTCGCAGCGCTCGTCGTCTTCACGTCGGGCAGCACCGGCGAACCGACGCCGATTCCGAAGCAGTTTTCGCAACTGACCAGTGAAGTCGCGGCACTCGAGCGCCAGTTTGGCGCCGGCCTGCACGATGCGCACGTGATCTCGACCGTCTCGCATCAGCACATCTATGGCCTGCTGTTTCGTATCCTGTGGCCGCTCGCCGCGGGCCGCCCGATTCATGCGGCACGGCATGAGTTTCCCGAAACGCTGGCGCCAGGTCTGGCGCAGCAACCCTGCATTCTGCTGGCCAGCCCGGCCCACCTGAAACGCATGCCCGCGCACCTGGACTGGACCGGTGCAACGGGCATGCTGCGCGCTGTGTTTTCTTCGGGCGGCATGCTGGAACAGGACGCATCGATCCATGCCGCCTGTCTGCTGGGCCATGCGCCGATCGAGGTGTATGGCAGTTCGGAGAGCGGCGGCATCGCCTGGCGCCGCCGTGATGCGGGTGAATCCTGGACGCCGCTGCCGGACGTGCGCTGGCGTATCGGGCCTGCCGGCACGCTTGACGTGGCCTCGCCGTACGCCGGCCCGGTGCCGTGGCTGGCGCTGGCCGATTGCGTCGAGGATGCCGGCGCTGGCCGCTTCGTGCTGCGCGGGCGCGCCGACCGCATCGTCAAGATCGAAGAAAAACGCATCGCCCTCGATGCCCTCGAAGCGGCCCTGGTCGCAACTGGACTGGTGTGCGAAGCGAAGATCATCAGCCTGCAGCAGACCGCACGCCAGGCGCTTGCGGTCTTCGCGTTGCCAAGCGAGGCGGGGCGCGCGTTGCTGGCGGCCGACGGCAAGCTGGCACTCAACACGCGCCTGCGCGCAGCGCTCAAACCACTGGTCGAAGCGGTCGCGCTGCCACGCCGCTGGCGCTATCTCGAGGCCTGGCCCGTCAATGCCCAGGGCAAGACGACGGTCGCGGGTTTGCTGGCGCTTCTTGACGATGCGCCGCCGGAGCGCCCGCGCTATCCGCTGATCGAAGTGCTGGAGGCCGAACCGGCGCGCGCGCTGCTGGCGCTGACGGTCCCCGAAGACCTGCTGTATTTCGACGGCCACTTTCGCGTGGCGCCTGTTTTGCCAGGCGTGGTGCAGCTTGACTGGGCCATTCATTACGGGCGCTTGCATCTGGGCCTGACGGGCGCATTCAATGGCGTCAATGCACTGAAGTTTCAACAAATGATCCGCCCGGGCCTGCCGGTACGGCTCGAGCTGGTCCACGACCTGTCCAAAGGCAGCCTGAATTTCCGCTATTTCTCGGACGCCGGCGCACATGCCAGCGGCCGCATCCAATTAGGGTCATGAGCATCGCATGCTGAACAAAAAATTCTCGCCCGAGGGCCAGAGCGCATTCGCCGCGCGCTTCGACGCGCAAAAAATCGCCTACGGTCCGGTGGTGTTCCAGTGCGTGCGCTATGCCTGGAAACGCGGCATGCTGCAAACGATCGCCGATGCCGGCGACACCGGCCTGTCGATCGAGATGCTGGCGCAGGATGGCCGCTGGAGCGCGTACGCGCTCAAGGTGGTTCTGGAAACTTGTCTGTCGGCCGGTGTGGTCCTGATCGAGGATGGCCGCTACGCGCTCGACAAGGCGGGCTTTGTCGTGCTGACCGATCCGATCACCCAGGTGAACATCGACTTCAACCACGACGTCTGCTACCAGGCCATGTTCGACCTCGAACATGCGCTCGACGCCGAGCGTCCGCTGGGCCTGAAGGTGTTCGGCGACTGGCCGACCTTGTACCAGGGCCTGTCGCAACTGCCCGAACCGGCGCGCACCAGCTGGCTCGCGTTCGATCACTATTACTCCGACACCTCGTTCCCTGACATCATGCCGGACGTGTTCGCCACCGCGCCGCGGCGTCTGATGGACATCGGCGCCAACACAGGCAAGTTCACGCTCGCCGCGCTGGCCTACGATGCGTCGGTGGAGCTGCATCTGGTCGACCTGCCAGGCCAGCTGGCCGTGGCCGACACGGTGCTGACCGATGCGGGCTTGCGCGCACGCGCCTGCCTGCACCCGACCGACCTGCTGGGCGAGGCCGCGCTGCCGGGCGACATGAACCTGATCTGGATGAGCCAATTCCTGAGCTGCTTTTCCGAGGATGCCATCGCCAGCATCTTCCGTCGTGTGGCTGCAGCGCTGGCGCCGCATGGCCAGGTGCTCGTGCTCGACACATTCTGGGACCGTCAGCGTTACGAGATCGCGTCGTACTGCCTGATCAACACGTCGCCGTACTTCACCGTGCTCGCCAGCGGCAACAGCAAGGTCTATCAGAGCGACGATTACGTGCGCCTGGCACGCGACGCCGGTCTCACCCTGTTGACGGCGCGCGACGGCATCGGCTACTGCCACTCGCTGCTGCGTTTTGCCAGGTTGGACTGATCATGTTCCAGCCCTGCGTCGTCATCCCGGTCTACAACCACGAACATGCCATCGGCAAGGTCGTGGCGCGCGTGCTGGCGCACGACCTGCGCTGCATTCTGGTGGACGACGGCAGCTCGCCGGACTGCGCGGGCGTGCTCGATGCGCTCGTGGCGGAGTATCCCGATCGGCTGGTGCTTGAGCGCCACGTGAGCAACCAGGGCAAGGGCGGTGCGGTGCTGACCGGTTTCGCGCGCGCCGCAAGGGACGGCTACAGCCACGTGTTGCAGGTCGATGCCGATGGCCAGCACAATGTCGACGACATCCCGCGCTTCCTGGCGGCGGCCCGCGCGCAGCCGGCGGCGCTCATTGCCGGTTGTCCGATATACGACGAATCGGTGCCGGCACTGCGCCTGTACGCGCGCTACCTGACCCATGTCTGGGTCTGGATCAACACACTGTCGCTGAGCATCCGCGATTCGATGTGCGGCTTTCGCGTCTATCCCGTTGCGCCGGTCGTCGCGCTGGCGGCTCGCCGCAGGCTCGGCCTGCGCATGAACTTCGATATCGAGATCCTCGTGCGCCTGTACTGGGACGGCATTGAGGTGGTCAGCCTGCCAACGAAAGTCGGTTACCCCGAAGATGGCGTCTCGCATTTCAAGGCCTGGACCGACAACGTCCTGATCACGCGCCTGCACACGGCGCTGTTTTTCGGCATGCTGCCGCGCATTCCACGCCTGCTGGCCCGCACATGGCGAAAGTAAACAACGTACAGGATGCACGCCACTGGGCGTCGATCAACGAAGCGAGCTTCGTCGGCGGCATGCGCCTGCTGTTCTGGGTCTGCCGCGTGTTCGGCCGCTGGCCGTTTCGCACCGTGCTGTACCCGGTGCTGCTGTGGTATGTCGCCACACAGGGCAGGGCGCGGCGTGCATCGAGCCGCTACCTGCAGCGCGTGGGCGCGCCGCACGGCTTCCTCGGCGTGGTGCGTCACTTCGGCGCCTTTGCCGAATCGATCCTCGACAAGATGCTGCTGTGGGGCGGCCTGTTCGATTTTTCCAAAGTGTCACTGCACGGCGGCGCACCGCTTGCCGAGATGATTGCCACCGGCCGCGGCGCGTTGCTTGTGTGCGCGCACCTGGGCAATCTCGACCTGTGCCGTGCGCTGTCCTTGTCGACACCGAACCTGAAAGTCACGGTGCTGGTGCACACGCGCCACGCTCAGGCATTCAACAAGATGCTGGCCAGCCTCGACCCGCGCAGCGAACTCAATCTGATGCAGGTGACCGACATGACGCCTGCGATGGCCATGCAGCTGTCCGAGCGTATCGAGCGCGGTGAATTCATCGTCATCGCCGGCGACCGCGTGCCGGTGTCGCCAGCGCCGCGCATCGTGATGGCGCCGTTCCTGGGCAGCGATGCGGCCTTTCCGGTCGGTCCGTACGTCATGGCATCGGTGCTGGGCTGCCCGGTCTACACGATGTTCGCCGTGCGCCAGGGCGAGCGTCACGAACTGCATTTCGCCTGCCTGAGAGAACGCGTGCTGCTGCCGCGTGCCAACCGCGATGCGGCGCTCGGCGTGCTCGCGGCAGATTTCGCTGCGCAGCTCGAACACCATGTGCGGAGCGCGCCGCTCGAATGGTTCAACTTTTATGATTTTTGGCAAACCCCCGGATCGGAACGTCCTGATGCAGTCCAATGATGTGAACCCTGATGTACGCACGGTCCGTTTCGACCGTGAGCGTCTTACGCTGGAAGACGTGGTTGCCATTGCGCGCGGCACCGCGCGCCCGGTGCTGTCGGATGACCCTGAATTTCGTTCGGCGATCGCGCGCGGCGCCGACTTCCTCGACCGCCTGCTGCGCGAGGATGGCGCCATCTACGGCGTGACCACCGGCTATGGCGACTCGTGCACGGTGGCCGTGCCGCTGTCGCTGGTCGACGAACTGCCGCATCACCTGTACACCTATCACGGCTGCGGCCTGGGCACTTACCTGGACCCGTCGCAAACGCGCTCCGTGATGGCCGCGCGCCTGGCGTCGCTGTCGAAAGGGTTCTCGGGCGTGAGCGTTGGGCTGCTGGAACAGATCGTGCGCCTGTTCGATGCCGACCTGCTGCCTTTGATCCCCAGCGAAGGCTCGGTGGGCGCGAGCGGCGACCTGACCCCGCTGTCGTACCTGGCGGCGGTGCTGTGCGGCGAGCGCGAAGTGCTGCGTGGCGGCGTGCAGGTATCCGCCGCCGACGCATTGCGCGAGGCCGGCATCACACCTCTGCGATTACGCCCGAAGGAGGGTCTGGCGATCATGAATGGCACCGCCGTCATGACGGGCCTGGCCTGCCTGGCATTCGATCGCGCCGCGTACCTGACGCGCCTGACGACCCGCATCACGGCGATGGCTTCGTTTGCGCTTGACGGCAACGATCACCATTTTGACGAGACGCTGTTCTCGGTCAAGCCGCATGCTGGCATGCAGGGGGTAGCCGCCTGGCTGCGCGACGATCTGGCCTACACGGGCCAGCAGGAACGCAACGGCAAGCGTCTGCAAGACCGCTACTCGATTCGCTGCGCGCCGCACGTGATTGGCGTGCTGGCCGACGCGCTGCCGTTCTTCCGCACCGGGATCGAAAATGAGCTCAACAGCGCCAACGACAACCCGATCATCGACGCCGACGGCGAACGCGTGCTCCACGGCGGGCATTTCTACGGCGGCCATATCGCGTTTGCGATGGACAGCATGAAAAATGCGGTTGCCAATCTGGCCGACCTGCTGGACCGCCAGATGGCGCTGCTGGTCGATGCGCGCTACAACGCCGGCCTGCCGGCCAACCTCTCGGGCATGACTGGTGAGCGCGCCGCGATCAACCACGGCCTGAAGGCGCTGCAGATCAGCGCATCGGCCTGGACCGCCGAAGCGCTCAAGCTGACCATGCCGGCGTCGGTATTCTCACGCTCGACCGAATGCCACAACCAGGACAAGGTCAGCATGGGCACGATCGCCGCGCGTGACTGCCTGCGCGTGCTGGAACTGACCGAGCAGGTCGCTGCAAGCATGTTGATCACCGTGCGTCAGGGTGTATGGCTGCGCTGCCGCCTGGATCCGGCGCGTACGCTGCCGGCTCCACTGGCACAGATGCTCGACCAGCTCGGCACGGACATCGCACCGGTGGTGGAAGACCGCCGGCTCGACCTCGAACTGCGCCTTCTGCTTGAGCGCATTCGCGCCCAAGCCTGGAGCCTGTATGCGTAAAGCGAAGCGTCCTGCACGCTGGTGGGCCGAAGTCGAGATGCAGGTGCAGTTCTTTGACCTCGATCCGATGCAGATCGTCTGGCACGGCAACTACGTCAAGTACCTCGAGGTGGCGCGCTGCGCGCTGCTCGACAAGATCGATTACAACTACGAACAGATGCGTGCGTCGGGCTATGCGTGGCCGATCATCGACATGCACTTGCGCTACGCCGGCCCGGCCGCGTTCGGCCAGCGCCTGCTGTTGCGCGCCGAGATCGTCGAGTGGGAAAATCGCCTGCTCATCGAATACGCGATCACGGACGCGATCAGCGGCAAGCGCCTGAACCGCGCCACGACCACCCAGGTCGCGGTCGATATCGCCAGCGGCGAGATGTGCTTTGCCTCGCCCGCCATCCTGTTCGACAAATTGGGAGTTTCCGCACCATGAAAGGCCTTCTGTTATCGCTGACGCTCGTTGTCGGCACCGCCAGCGCGCATGCGGCCGCGCCGATCGCGCAAATCGGCGCAATGCTGGCCAAGCCCGAGCAGTTGTGTGGGCGCTTTGACCAGACCAAGCGCCTGGCCGGCATGAAGAAGCCGCTGGTATCGACGGGCCGCTTCTGCGTGGTCGCCGGCAAGGGCGTGCTTTGGCGTACCCTCAAGCCGTTTGCCAGCACACTGCGCCTGACACGCGACGAGATCATCCACATGCAGGGCGACCGCGTTTCGATGAGACTGGATGCAAGTCAGGAGCCGACGGTGCGCATGATCAACGGCGTGCTGTTTTCGCTGCTGGGCGGAGACCTGGGGCAGCTCGAGACGCTGTTCGACGTCAATGGCAGCATCACGGGCCAGACCTGGAAGGTCGACCTGAAAGCACGCAACGCCGCGCTGGCGCGCGCCGTTGGCGCGATTTCGCTGGAAGGCGGCGCCCATGTGCGCGCGATTCAGATGAACGAAGAGAGCGGCGACCAGACCGCCATCATTTTCTCTGACATCAAAACCGGCCCCGGCGCCGCGTTGCCCGAAGAGGCGGCCCAGCTTTGATCACGCAACGTCGCCTGGCACTGGCCTGGGCATTCATCGTGTGCCTGCTGATCGGGCATAACGCCTGGCTGTGGCTGGGCCAGCGCATCGTGCCGGACACCGACATCCTGACCCTGCTGCCGCTGGACAAGCGCGACCCGGTTCTGCAACAGTCGTTCACGCACATGGTCGACAGCGCGCAGCAGCGCGTGGTTGTGCTGGTCGGCGCGAAAGACTGGAACGATGCGGTCCACGCCGCCGATGCTTACCGCAAGGTGCTCACGCCGCACGGCGCGCTGCTGACGTTCGATGCCATGAGCGACGATACGCAGGCAGGCTGGCTTGCCAGCCTGCAGCCGCACGCACTGCTGCTGGTGGGCGCGGCGCAGGAGCGCCAGATGCGCCAGCAGCCCCCCGAGTTCTGGAAAAACGACGCGCTGGCGCGCCTGTACAACGCGTTTTCCGGTCCCAGGCTCGGCGCGTTCCGCGACGATCCGTTCGGCCTGTTCGCCGGCTGGGCGCAGGAACGTGCCGGCGAAACGCCGGTGCGACCGCGCGACGGACGCCTGTTCGTGGCGGGGGAGGGGCGCGACTATGTGCTGCTGACCTACACGCTGGAAGGATCGGCGTTTTCGCTCGGTGCGCAGGAGGCGGTCGTGCCCTTGCTGACCCAGGCCGCCGATGCCGCCCGCCGCCTGGTACCCGATGCCGACGTCGTCACCGCCGGCGTACTGTTGCACGCCGCGGCAGCCGGCCGCCAGGCCAGCAGCGAAATCCACACGATCGGCGCTGGCTCGCTTGTCGGCATCATCCTGCTGACGTGGCTGACCTTCCGCTCGGTCAAGCCGATCGGCCTGACCTTGCTGGCCATCGGCATCGGCTTTCTGGGTGCGCTGTCCGTGTGCTGGCTGCTGTTCGGGCAGATCCACTTGCTCACGCTTGTCTTCGGCGCGAGCCTGATCGGCGTGGCGCAGGATTACGGCATCTACTTCCTGTGCCATCGTCTGCGCGCAGATCCGGCGCTCGATTCGACCGCGCTGCTGCGGCGCCTGCTGCCGGGCCTCTCGCTGAGCCTGCTGGCTGCGGTGGTGGGCTATACGGGCCTGGCTCTGAGTCCATTCCCCGGCTTGCGCCACATGGCCGTGTTCTCGGCACTGGGCCTCGTGTTTGCGTGGTTGACGGTGGTGTGCTGGTTCCCGGGGCTGATCTCGGGTCGGACGCTCAAGGCTGGCTGGCTGGCGCACAACTACCGCAAGCTCATGCCGCGCTGGCCGCGCGTGTCGAAGCAGCCGAAAACGATCAGTCTGGTGTTGCTGGTGGGTGTGATGGCGATCGGCGGCTGGTTGCAGCTGACAACGAACGACGACATCCGCTCGTTGCAATCGTCGCCGCCCGACCTGATCCGCGACCAGATCAAGTTGAGCAAGCTGCTGGACGCACCGAGTCCGGTCCAGTACTTTCTGGTGCGTGGCGCGTCGAGCGAAGAGGTGCTGCAGCGCGAAGAAGCGCTCAAGAGCAGGCTCGAGGTCATGATCGCGCAGAAGCACATCGCCGGCTACCAGGCACTGTCGAACTGGGTGCCGTCCATGCGCGCGCAGGCCGAGCGCAGGACGCTGGTCGAGAACACGCTGCTGGCTGATGGCGGCCCGCTGTCGCTGTTGGCACAAGAGATCGGTGAAGACCCTCAATGGGCAACCGATACGGCCGCGCACCTGCGCACGAACGCCAGGCCACTCGTTATCGATGATTTCATGCGCACGCCGGCCGCCCAGCCGTGGCGCCACTTGTGGCTGGGCGCGATCGACGTGGGCGGCGTACCGACGCATGCCAGCATCGTCGCGCTGCGCGGCTTGCGCTACGCTTCGCTGCCGCTGCTGGCCGGTGCGGCCAGGGACCTCGACGGCGTGCAATGGGTCGACAAGGTCGGCGGGATTTCGGCGGTGCTGGGCAGTTATCGCGCGACCATGGGCTGGGTCGTGCTGGGCGCGTACCTGGTGGTGTTTGCCGTGCTGTTCCCTCGCTACCGCGGCCGCACCTGGCGCGTGCTGGCGCCGACCGCAGCGGCCAGCCTTCTGACCCTCGCGGTATTGGGCTACACCGGCCAGCCGCTGCAGCTGTTTCACGTGCTGGCGCTGATGCTGCTGCTCGGTGTCGGTGTCGACTACGGCATTTTCATGCAGGAAGAGTCAGCTGACGGCGATGATGCGCCATGGTTGGCCGTTGGCCTGTCGGCCGCCAGCACCATCCTGTCGTTCGGACTGCTGGCGCTGAGCGGCACGCCGGCGCTGCAGGCCTTCGGGTTGACGATGCTGGTCGGCTCGGCGCTCGTGTGGTTGTTCGCTCCCTGTTTTTCCGTTTCCAAGGAATCGATGCATGCAACGCCCGTCCTGGTATAAATGCGCCGCGCCGCTCGCGCTGGCGATCCTTCTTGCAGCGTGCGGCACGGCGCCGCAAGCGCCTACGCGTCTTGGCCTGCGCCTGGCGCCCGCCGCGCTGGGCGAGACCATCAGCGTGCAGCAGCAGCTGACCGTCGAACGCGCCGGCACAAAAAACGACCTGGTTGCCGCGCTCGAAGTCGATCCGCAGCGCGTCAGCCTGGTGGGACTGGCGATGGGCATGCGGGTCCTGAGCCTGGACTTTGACGGGCGTGAGATGAAAGAGTGGCGCCATGCGATGCTGCCGGCCCAGGTGCGTGCTGCCGACGTACTGGAAGACCTGCAACTGACTCTGTGGCCGCTTGCCGAGATCGCGCGCGCTCTGCCGCCTGGCTGGACGATCGTCGATACCGGCTTGCGCCGCACCCTCAGCCGCGAGGGTGCCGTGGTCGCCACGGTCACGTACAGCACGATGCCGCGCTGGCAGGGTACTGCGGTTCTTGACAATGCGCGCTACGGTTATCGCCTGACCGTGGTGTCGGCCACTGAATGAGCGTCGCCATGCCCCAACCGACAACTTTCCTGAACGACTGCGCGCTGGTATGCGCGCTGGGCCACGAGCGCGCTGCGGTCACGCAACGCCTGCTGGTGGATGGCGTCAGCGGCCTGACGGTGTCGGACGCCTGGTCGATCGGGCGGCCATTGCCATTAGGACGTGTATCGGGTGCGCTACCGTCCCTTGATCACTTGCCGCTGCGCCTGCGCAGTCGCAACAACCAGCTTGCGCTGGCGGCTCTGGCACAGATACGACCGGCGCTCGATGCGGCGATCACGCAGTATGGTGCAACGCGCGTGGGCGTCGTCCTCGGCACCAGTACATCAGGCGTCAGTGCAGCCGAAACGGCGCTGGCCACGGAGTTGCATACCGGCGCGTTGCCGGCCGATTTCCACTACGGCCAGCAAGAGATGGGATCGTGCGCCGACGTCGTGGCACGCGAATTGGGCGTCAGTGGCCCTGCTTATGTGCATTCGAGCGCCTGCTCGTCGAGCGCCAAGGCACTGGCCAGCGCCGCGCGTCTGATCCGCATGGGCCTGTGCGACGCCGTCGTCACGGGCGGTGTCGATACCTTGTGCGGTTTCACGGTCGCCGGATTTTCAGCCCTTGAATCGGTCAGCGGCGCGCGCTGCAATCCCCTGAGCGCGAATCGCAACGGGGTCAACCTGGGTGAGGCGGCGGCCTTGTTCCTGATGAGCCGCTCGCCGGCGACCGTGGCGCTGTGCGGCTGGGGCGAGTCGTCCGATGGCCACCATATGTCGGCGCCAGACCCGGAAGGCGGCGGCGCGCGTATCGCGATGACCGAGGCACTGCGACGCGCCGGCATCGACGCCGGGGCCATCGATTACATCAATCTGCATGGCACAGCCACGCCGCAGAACGACGCCATGGAGTCGCGCGCAGTCGCGGCGCTGTTTGGCGTGCAGGTCGCAGTCAGCTCGACCAAGCCACTCACCGGCCACACGCTGGGCGCGGCCGGTGCGGTCGAAGCCGCGTTCTGCTGGCTGGCGATGCAGGACGAAAATCCCGAGGGCTGCCTTCCGCCGCATCTGTGGGATGGCGTCCCTGATCCTGCGCTGCCGGTACTCAACGTCGTGGCGCCGGGCGCGCGTCTTGGCCGCCCGATCCGCTACGCGCTCAGCAATTCATTCGCGTTCGGCGGCTCGAACGCATCGCTGGTGTTCGGGAGGGTTGCATGACGCTGCCGGCTATCCAGGAACTGGTGCCGCACAGCGGCGCCATGTCGCTATTGGGCCGCCTGCTTGCGGCCGATAACGAGAACCTGAGCGCAGAAGTCGTGATCGGGGCGCACAGCCTGTTCTGCACTGATGGCGCGGTTGGCGCCTGGGTAGGCGTCGAATACATGGCGCAGGCAGTCGCCGCGCACGCCGGCTACCTGGCGCGCCAGCTCGGTGAGCCGGTGCAGTTGGGCTTTTTGCTTGGCACCCGCCGTTACGTGTGCAGCATGCCGGCTTTTCCGGCCGGTAGCGTACTGCACATCCACGTGCAGCGCGCGCTGCAGGGCGACAACGGCATGGGCGCATTTGATTGTCGCATTCTTGATGCCAACGGTGGCGTGGAGCTGGCCAGTGCCACGATCACCGTGTTTCAACCCCATAATGTGGAAACGTTTTTGCAACGGAGTCTGAATGAGCAGTAACCCGAAAACAGTGCTGGTGACAGGGTCGTCACGTGGCATCGGCAAGGCGATCGCACTGCGCCTTGCACGCGACGGTTTTGCAGTCGTTGTGCACTGCCGCGACCGGCGTGCCGATGCGGATGCGGTGGCCGACCAGATCGTGGCTGCTGGGGGCGCCGCGCGCGTGCTGCAGTTCGACATCGGCGAGCGCGACGCTACCGCTGCAGCACTGCTGGCTGACATCGAGGCGCACGGCTGCTATTACGGGGTCGTCGCCAACGCCGGCGTCGCGCGCGATACGGCGTTTCCGGCCATGACCGGGGAAGAGTGGGACATCGTCCTGGGCACGAACCTCGATGGGTTCTTCAACGTGCTCAACCCGCTCGTGATGCCGATGGTTCAGCGCCGCAAGCCGGGCCGCATCGTGACGATGGCGTCGGTTTCGGGCCTGATTGGCAATCGCGGGCAGGTCAACTACAGCGCGGCCAAGGCGGGAATCATCGGCGCAACAAAAGCGCTCGCACTCGAACTCGCCAAGCGCGACATCACGGTCAACTGTGTCGCGCCAGGCCTGATCGACACCGAGATGCTTGGTGGCGTACCGATCGACGAGGCATTGAAGATGGTGCCGGCGCGCCGCGTTGGCCGCCCTGAAGAAGTCGCAGCGGCGGTCAGTTACCTGATGTCCGAAGACGCTGGCTATGTTACGCGGCAGGTGCTGTCCGTGAACGGAGGGCTGGCATGAGCTGTCGTGTCGTCGTCACCGGCATGGCCGGCATCAGCCCCCTTGGCAACGACTGGCCGACGGTGCGCGCACGGTTGGGCGAATACCGCAATGCCATCGTGCGCATGCCCGAGTGGGCCAATTACGAGGGGCTCAATACGCAACTGGGCGCGCCCGCTGCGCCGTTCACGCTGCCGAAGCACTACGACCGCAAAGCCACGCGCAGCATGGGCCGGGTTGCACTGCTGGCTACGCGCGTAAGCGAACTGGCGCTGCAGGATGCGGGCCTGCTTGACCATCCGCTGCTCACGAGCGGGCAGATGGGGGTGTCGTTCGGCTCGTCGGCCGGCACGCCGAGCGCGATCGGTGACTTCGGTCGCATGATGGAGGAACGCACGACTCGCGGCATCAACGCGACGACTTACATCAAGATGATGGCGCACACTGCGCCGGTGAATATTGGCGTGTTCTTCGGCGTGACGGGCCGCGTGATCACCACGTCGTCGGCATGCACGTCGGGCAGTCAGGGCATCGGCTATGCCTACGAGGCGATCAAGAGTGGGCGGCAGTTGGCCATGATCGCCGGCGGGGCCGAAGAACTCGATGCGACCGAGGCGGCGGTGTTCGATACGCTGTTTGCCACCAGCACGCGCAACGATGCGCCGCAGACCAGCCCGCGACCGTTCGACCGGGCGCGCGATGGGCTGGTGATCGGCGAGGGTGCGGGGTGCCTGATCCTGGAAGAACGCGAGCACGCGCTGGCACGCGGCGCGACCATCTACGCAGAACTGGTGGGTTTCGGCACCAACAGCGATGGCACCCATGTCACGCAACCCAACGCGGCCACCATGCAGGTGGCGATGGCGTTGAGCCTGTCGGATGCCGGCTTGACGCCAGATGCGATCGGTTACGTCAATGCGCATGGCACCGCGACATCGCATGGCGACCTGGCAGAAAGTCTGGCAACCAGCGCGCTGTTCGGAGCACGCATGCCGATCAGTTCACTCAAGAGCTATATGGGTCATACGCTCGGCGCCTGCGGCGCACTGGAGGCGTGGATCAGCATCGAGATGATGCGCGAAGGCTGGTTCGCGCCAACGGTGAACCTGCATGACGTCGATCCTGAATGCGGCGCACTCGACTACATCAGGGGAGAAGGTCGCAAGCTCGATTGCGAATACGTGATGTCCAATAATTTTGCTTTCGGCGGCATCAACACGTCGCTGATTTTCAAAAGGTAGTCCCCACCAAAACCTACAACAGGAATTCCCATGAAAGTCACCCGCCGTACGATCCTCGCCGTCGCCCTCGTCACTGCCGTGCCACTGCTGCACGGTTGTGCCACCAAAATCAAGGCGTCGTCGCTGACCAATCCAGCGCCGATGCACGCTTTCTCGAACTACAGCCGGATTGAGGTCAAGCCGGTAATGTTCGCTGCAGGTTACAAGGGCAACGATGCTGCGCTGAGCAAGATTGCTGCGAACTTCACGAAGGAATTGGCGCCGTCACTGGCGAAATGGAATGGCGTACCACGCAATGGCACCACACTGACGGTGGAGCCGGTCGTGGAACAGATCTCGTTCAAGAGCAGTACCAAACGCGTATTCCTCGGCCCGTTCGCGGGCAGTTCGGGTGTCCTGATGCGCGTTACGTACCGCGACCAGAACGGCAAGGTCATCGCCGAGCCGCAGTTCTTCCAGCGTGCCGGCGCAATGAGCGGTGGCTTCACGCTCGGTGTCCAGGACAACCTGATGCTGTTCCGGGTGGCCAAGCTGGCCAGCAGCTACACGATCGACAATTACGAGCGTGCGGTCGGCGGCCCGACGGGCGCTGACGACGGCGCGGTGGCAGCCAATTAATGTTCTCCACGGGTAGCGCACGATCCCCGTGCGTTACCTGCCACCCCATCCATTCTGGTATCGAGAAACACATGAAAAAAAGTATCCTGACCATCGCAGCTGCCATGTTGCTGACCACTTTGCCGGTCCAGGCAGCCGACTCCGTCCACTTCCTTCCGATCGAGGTCGCGCTGAACGACAACAATGCCAAAGCCCGGCTCGGTGATGAGATCAAGTTTTACTTCGGCGATCAGCCGACCCCGGAAATCGCGCGGCGCCTGGGTTCCGACAAGACCAGCCAGAAGACCAACGCCTTCGGCAAGGCGTTCGAGACATCGTGCAACTGGGTCTTCCTGTCAGCCATGATGCGCCTGCAGACGCGGGCCAGGGAACTGGGTGCCGATGCGGTCGTCAATATCGTGAGCAACTACAAGAATGTCGAGCGCTCGAGCAAGACCGAATTCGAGTGCCATGAAGGCGCGATCATGAGCGGCGTTGCGCTCAAGGCCGACTTCGTCAAATTGAAATAAACGACACCATCATCGTGGCGCCTGGCGCGGATCTGCTGGTCTGGTTGGTCGATGCGGATGAGGTCGGTGACGATCTGTTCGCCGCGTGCGCGGCCTGGCTGGGTGAATCCGAGCGGGCACGCTGTGCCAGGTTTGTGCGACCGGAGCGCAGGCGCCAGTTCATTGTCGGACGCGCATTGCTGCGACTGGCGCTGGGCCGGCTGCTGGCATGCGCACCAGAGACAATCCCATTGCTCGAGCGGCCCGGTCAGGCACCCGCATTGCTTGCATGCGCTGATATCGGCTTCAGTATCTCGCACAGCGGCCGTTGGGTAGCGTGCGCAGCCGCTACTGGCGTCGCGCTCGGCATCGATATCGAGCGTATCGACCGCACGCGCGACGTGGCATCGATGGCGCAGCACGCTTTTGATGCACACGACACAGCGCTTGTACTGGCATGCTCGCCGGAACAGCGTCACGCCATGTTTTACAGGCTGTGGTGTCGGCATGAGGCGGTCATCAAGCTCGGCAGTTCGGCAGCCGTGGCGCATGCGTGGGAACGTGATGGTCTGGCCGGCGCGCTGGCATGCAGCATGCCTCTGACATCGATGCCCGTTCCTGCCCAGGTAAAACTGGGTGACCTGTGACAGCGCCTAGCCGGCACCCACCAGCTTGTGCACCAGCTCCACCGACGTCGATGCCGCAAACTTGCGCATCAGGCTGGCGCGGTGCATTTCGACCGTGCGCGGGCTGAGGTCGGTTTCGCGCGCGATCACCTTGCTGGTCTTGCCCTCGACCAGCAGCGCGGCGATTTCGCGCTCGCGCGGCGTCAGCTGCGCCGTCACGGGGCGCTTCTCGCTCACATCCTCGAAGATCCAGACGCCCGCGCCCAGCGGCTCGAGCGGGGACAGCGCACGTCCCGTCACGTGGCACCAGAACAGCTCGCCATTGGCGCGGCGCATGATGCGCTCGTCGGAGTAGCGTCCCTTCGCATTCATGATGGGAATGATGCGGTCGCCCGTGCGCAAAAATTCGTCCATCGTCGGATACAGCACCGAGAACGACGAGCCCGTGAGGTGCCCGGCCGCATAGCCGAACATCGCCGCCAGCGCGCCGTTGCAGGCCTGAATCACCCGGTCGCGCGAGATGCACATGCCGACGGGCGCGTGCTGGAAAATCATCTCGTAGTCAATCGTGTGCAGCAGGTTCATGTGAGGCGGGTCAGGGGGGCGTTCGTTGGCGTGGACGTGGGGCGGCATGGCGGTAGTTCTACGGTATTGTGCATGGGCTGCCGGTATTCTATGCTGAGACGGGTTCTCAAACTTATAAAAGGGACAGGTATGAATAAAGTGTATCCAGACGCGCGCTCGGCACTCGACGGTGTCGTGCAGGACGGCCAGACCATCGCCGTGGGCGGGTTTGGCCTGTGCGGTATTCCGGAAGCCCTGATCGCGGCATTGCGCGATTCGGGTGTCCAGCATCTCACCGCCATCTCCAACAACGCGGGCGTCGATGGCTTCGGCCTGGGCCAGTTGCTCGAGACACGCCAGATCAAGAAAATGATCGCGTCGTACGTCGGCGAAAACAAGGAGTTTGCACGCCAGTTCCTGGCCGGCGAACTCGAACTCGAATTCACGCCGCAAGGCACGCTGGCCGAGAAGCTGCGCGCCGGCGGCGCCGGCATTCCGGCGTTCTTCACCAAGACCGGCTACGGCACCATCGTCGCCGAAGGCAAGGAAACGCGCGAATTCAATGGCGAGCATTATGTGATGGAGCATGCGCTGTTCCCGGATGTGTCGCTGGTCAAGGCCTATATGGCCGACCGCTCGGGTAACCTCGTGTTTCGCAAGACCGCCCGCAACTTCAACCCCAACGTCGCCACGGCCGGCAAGATCTGCATCGTCGAAGTCGAAAAGCTGGTCGAGACCGGCGAGATCGATCCCGACCACGTGCACACCCCGGGCATCTTCGTGCACCGCATCGTCCACAACCCGTCGCCCGAAAAGCGCATCGAGCAGCGCACCGTGCGCACCTGAGCTTTCATTCGACGACAGAAACGGAGACAACAACATGGCATGGACTCGTGATGAAATGGCCGCCCGCGCGGCGCTGGAACTGCAAGACGGCTTCTACGTGAACCTGGGCATTGGCTTGCCAACCCTGGTGGCAAACTATGTACCGAAGGATATCGAGGTTTCGCTGCAATCCGAAAACGGCCTGCTCGGCATCGGCCCGTTCCCGGCGGACGATGCGGTCGACGCCGACCTGATCAACGCTGGCAAGCAGACCGTGACGGCGCTGCCCGGCTCGGCCTACTTCAGCTCGGCCGATTCGTTCGGCATGATCCGCGGCGGCAAGATCAACCTGGCCATCCTGGGGGCGATGCAGGTCTCGGAAGAAGGCGACCTGGCCAACTGGATGATTCCGGGGAAAATGGTCAAGGGCATGGGCGGTGCGATGGACCTGGTGGCCGGCGTCAAGCGCGTGGTCGTGGTGATGGAGCATGTCGCCACCGCCAAGGATGGTTCCACCAGCCACAAGCTGCTGAAGAAGTGCGATCTGCCATTGACCGGTGTCGGTGTGGTCGACCGCATCATCACCGACCTGGGCGTGGTCGACGTGACAGCCACCGGCCTGAAGCTGGTCGAGCTGGCGCCCGGCGTGAGTGTGGACGAGATCGTCGCCGCCACTGGCTGCGAGCTCGACACGTCGGCCGTCTGAGACGCAACCAGCGGGAAATGACGGGCGCCGCGGGTCGGCGCCCTTGTCATTCTGCCTTTATGGCAGCGTCCACACGTACTGTACCGGCACCCAGGCTGCTACCGGCTTGCCCTTGGCCATGGCCGGCTTGAAGATGCACAACGCCAGGGCAGCACGCGCTGCCTCGTCAAGCGACGCGTCGCCACTCGACTTGTACAGTCGCGTATTGAGCACCTTGCCGTCCGACCCGATCAGAAAGCCGATGGTCGAGGTCCCCTCGATCTTGTTTGCCAGCGCTTGCGGCGGGTAAACCGGCCGGCTGCACGACGTGATGTCAGGCCCGCCTTTCGAGGCCGGCACAGCCGTGAACTCCGTCGGGGCGGGCGGCGTCTGCGCGCAGCCGCCAAGTACGCCCATCAGGCTCAGGGCGGCGATCGATGTAAGGGTATGTTTCCACATGGTGCGTCCTCAGCTCGCGACCCACACATACTGCACTTCGGTCCACTGTTCCTTCGGCGCGCCATTCACCGTGCCCGGCTGGAAGGTGCATTTGGCGATGGCGGCGCGCGCCGTTTCGTCAAGCGACCCGTTGCCGCTGGTCTTGCGCACGACGGCTTCGCGCACCTTGCCGTCAGCCTTGACCAGCATCCCCAGCGTCACCGTGCCTTCGATCTTGGCCGCCAGCGCATCGGCCGGGTACACGGGCCTTGCGCACGTATTGAATTTTGCAATCGGCGACGTCGTGTCGTTGTCCGGCATGGCGGCGAACGGGTTGACCGGCGCCGTGCTCGTGCAGCCGGCCAGGGCGGCCAGGGCCAGGCCAAGTATCGGAAGCGCGGCTTTCCAGTTCAGGGCCTGGGTGTCGGGACGAACGAGTTGTTTGATGCGTTGCATGAGATTGCCTCCATTGGCCGCCTGGGCCAGATGCTGGGTTGAAAACTGGTGTCGTTCCAGTTCGGATAGCGCAAGCGCCAGGCGCCGCGGTTCGCCCAGTTGTCTTGCTGCGATGGTGTCGGCAACCAGTTCCCGTTCGGCGCGGATGCGTCCCGAGATCCACCAGATTGCCGGGTGATAAAAGAGCAGCGCCTCGACCACGTTCTGCAGCAGGTTGACGAGGTAGTCGTGACGCCGGATATGGGCCAGTTCGTGCGCCAGCAGTGCTTCAAGCAGGTGGGGCGGCATGCCGGACACGAGCGATGCCGGTACCAGCACCACCGGCCGCCACCAGCCGAAGGTGACGGGGCTGCCCAGGCCCGCGACGATCCGCAACCGCACCGTCCGTGCAATGCCGGCGGCCTGCGCCATCTGGTCGAGCCGGGCTTGCCAGGCTGGTTCGCACGCCTCGGCCGCTGCGGCGCGGTGCAACCACAGCAACCCTGCGATCATCCGCAATGCGAGCACAAGAGCGCAGACGCCCCACGTGCCGACGATCCAGCCCAGGCTGCGTTCGAACACGGTGCGCCAGCTGTCGTCGAGCGGACTGGCAATCAGCCCGCTGGCAAAGGCCGCCATTGGCTGGGCGGACAGATCCTGCGTGCCGGCCAGGCGCGCGGCCAGTTCGGCCGCGGGCCAGAGCAGGCACAGCAACAGCCCGGTGCAGGCGACGGCATACCGGTGCCCGGCACGCGCATTGCGCAACAGGCTCATGGCCAGCGCTACGGAGCAGCCGATCAGCGCGCCTTGCCAGATGAATTCGACGAGTGTCCAGCCAATGCTGGCGACCAGGTGGGCGGCGGTCATTGGCCGTCCCCGTCCTTCAGCAGTTGTTCGATCTCGGCCCGTTCCTTTTTCGAGATCCCGCTCTTGAGCGCCGCCAGCACGAGCGCCTTGGCCGAGCCAGCGAAGGCGCGCTGCATCAGGTCGTTGAGCAGATTGCCCTGCAGCGCATCGCGCGCGTGGACCGGGCTGTAGATGTGCGAGCGTTCACGCTCGTCGCGGTCCAGCAAGCCTTTGGCGTGCATGACCTGCATCAGCCGCAGCACCGTCGCGTAGGTCACGTCGGGCCGTTGCGGCAGCATTGCCTCATGCACCTGCTTGGCGGTGGCAGCGCCTAGCGGCCACAGCACTTGTAGCAGGTCGAGTTCGGCAGGCGTGGGCTTGGGCGCGTCAGGGGTGTGCGGCATGGCTTCCTCAGATCGGCAAGATATTTCTAGATTATCTTGTCTAGATCGAGTTGTCTACGAAGATTTGCGCAGTCGCACTGCAGGCAGCTTCGTTCATGGGAAATGCTGAGTGCCAAAAAAAAGCCGCACCCCGTAAGGTACGGCTTTTCGGCTAGTTACATTGCTCTCGTTACGCTGCTTCGCGCACGGCCTTCATCGTGGTCTGGTCTTCGACGATCACGCGGTTATGCAGGACATCGTCCATGCGCTTGATGTCGAGTTCGTTTTCCCATTTCGACACGACGACCGTGGCGACACCGTTGCCGATGAAGTTGGTCAGCGCGCGCGCTTCGCTCATGAAGCGGTCGATGCCCAGGATCAGCGCCATGCCGGCCACCGGAATCGTCGGCACCACTGCCAGCGTCGCGGCCAGCGTGATGAAACCGGCGCCGGTAATGCCCGATGCGCCTTTCGAGGTCAGCATCGCCACCAGCAGGATGGTCAGTTCCTGGGTCAGCGTCAGGTCGGTGTTGGTTGCTTGCGCCACGAACAGGGCTGCCATCGTCATGTAGATGTTGGTGCCGTCCAGGTTGAACGAGTAACCGGTTGGCACGACCAGGCCGACGACCGGCTTGGCGCAGCCCAGGTTTTCCAGCTTGCGCATCAGGCTTGGCAGCGCGCTTTCCGACGACGACGTACCCAGCACGATCAGCAGTTCTTCCTTGATGTAGCGGATGAACTTGAAGATCGAGAAGCCGGTGAAGCGGGCGATTGCGCCCAGCACGATGAAGATGAACAGGGCGCAGGTCAGGTAGAACGAGCCCATCAGCTTGGCCAGCGGCAGCAGCGACGCGATGCCGTACTTGCCGATCGTGAACGCCATCGCGCCGAACGCGCCCAGCGGAGCGACCTTCATGATGATGTTGACGATGCCGAAGATGACGTGCGAGATGTCGTCGATGAACTTGGTCACCGGACGGCCGCGCTCGCCCATCATCGACAGCGCGAAACCGAACAGGATCGCCACCAGCAGCACTTGCAGGATGTTACCCGTCGCAAACGCATCCACGAACGTCGTCGGGATGATGTGCATGATGAACTCGGTCGTGGTCTGGGCATGCGCATTGGTCGTGTATTGCGCAATCGAGCTCGAATCGAGGGTCGCCGGATCGACATTGAAGCCTGCGCCCGGCTTGGCGACGTTGGCCACGACCAGGCCGATGGCCAGGGCGAAGGTCGAGACGACTTCGAAGTACAGCAGCGCCTTGCCGCCGACGCGGCCGATCTTCTTCATGTCCTGCATGCCGGCGATACCGGCGACGACGGTGCAGAAGATCACGGGGGCGATGATCATCTTGATCAGTTTGATGAAGCCGTCTCCCAGTGGCTTCATCGCGGTGCCTACCTCTGGGTAAAATACGCCCAGCAACACGCCAAGAACAATGGCGAACAGTACCTGGACGTACAGGATTTTATAAAACGGCTTCTTCATGGCAACTCTTCAACGAGGTTGGTAGTGATGCCATGGTGGCGCAATCAGCCGGTGCAAGCTATTGTGGAAATCCGCATGCTGCACTGCAGCAGTGCAGCGTGGAAATTTTCGCACTGGCAGTGTGCACGACCGGACCGACGGCCCGGTCGCGAGGAGAGAATTGTTACTGAGCGGCCCAGCCGCCGTCCATATTCCAGGCCACGCCGCGCACCTGGTTTGCCGCCGGGCTGCAGAAGAACACGGCCAGCGCGCCCAGCTCATCGGGCGTGACGAATTCGCCGGAGGGCTGTTTTTCGAGCAGCAGCGCCTTGCGCGCGGCGTCGTTGTCGAGCCCTTCGCGTGCAGCGCGGTCGTCCACCTGTTTCTGGACGAGCGGCGTCAGCACGAAGCCGGGGCAGATCGCATTGCAGGTGACGCCCGTCTGCGCCGTTTCCAGTGCGGTGACCTTGGTCAGGCCGACCAGCCCGTGTTTGGCGGCGACATAGGCCGACTTCTGGCTCGAACCCACCAGGCCATGGACCGAGGCCAGGTTGATGATGCGGCCCCAGTTCTTCTGCTTCATGCCGGGCAGCGCGAGGCGCGTCGTGTGGAACGCCGAGCTCAGGTTGATGGCGATGATCGCATCCCAGCGCTCTGCCGGAAAATCCTCGAGCGCCGCGACGTGCTGGATGCCGGCGTTGTTGACGAGGATGTCGACGCCGCCGAATTTGTCGCTGGCATACTGCATCAGTGCGGCGATCTCGGCCGGCTTGGACATGTCGGCATTGTGGTACGCGGTCTGCACGCCGAACTCGGCGCCGATATCGGTGTAGAGTTTTTCGATCTGCTGCGCGTCGCCGAAGCCGTTGAACACGATATTGGCTCCCTGTTCGGCCAGCGAACGTGCGATGCCCAGGCCGATGCCCGAGGTCGATCCGGTGACGAGAGCCGTTTTACCGTTTAGCATGGTCGATGTCATTGTGTCCTCATGGGTAAATGCCCGTTGGCGAGCGTATGGGGGGAACTCCCTCAGAATTGGTAGAATTCTAACCGTAACGCCTCCCGCGCGCGAAAGCAGCCAGGCGCCTTTCATGATTTTCTTATTCCGGAGTCGCAATGTCCGAGCCCAGATTCAAGAGCGTCCAGTGCATGTCGCCTGCCGGGTTGCACCGCGTCGCGTACAAGGAATGGGGCGCGGCGGACAATCCGAAGGTGCTCGTGTGCGTGCACGGCGTGACCCGCGTCGGGGATGATTTTGACCATTTGGCGCGGGCGCTGTGCGACACCTGGCGCGTCGTGTGCCCGGATATCGTCGGGCGCGGCCGCTCCGACCGGTTGCGTGATCCGTCCGGCTACCAGGTGGCGCAATACGTGGCCGACATGGTCACGCTGATTGCCCGCGTGACTGCCGGAACCGACAAGGAGGATGTCGCCTGGTTCGGCACCTCGATGGGCGGCCTGATCGGCATGTCGCTCGCGGCACTGGAACACTCGCCGGTCTCGCGGCTCGTGATCAACGATATCGGCCCGGCGCTCGGCGGCGAGGCGCTGCAGCGCATCGGCGAGTACATCGGCCAGGACGTGCGCTTCCCGAGCTTTGCCGCGGGCGCGGACTACATCAAGGCCGTCTCGGGCACGTTCGGGCCGCATGCCGACGACGAGTGGCACAAGCTGGCCAGCGATGTGCTGCGCCAGGACGCCGACGGCCAGTGGCGCCGTCACTACGACCTGAACCTGGCGGAGCCATTTCGCAGCATGACGGTGCAGCGCGCGGCCGAGGACGAAGCGGCGCTGTGGGCAGCCTGGGATGCGATCACGTGTCCCACGCTGCTGGTGCGTGGCGAACAGTCTGACCTGCTCTCGCGCGCCACGGCGCAGCAGATGACGACACGCGGGCCGCATGCGCGCCTGGTCGAAATACCCGGCGTGGGCCATGCGCCGACGTTCGTGCACGCCGACCAGATTGCCATTGCCCGCGATTTTTTAACCGGCACGGGATCATGACGATCCGGCCTGAATCAACCTTTATCGAACAGAAAGACATCATGGAAATCAAACGACTGCACGTAGGCAAGCGACTGTCCGAAGTCGCCATCCACAACGAGACCGTGTACCTGGCTGGCCAGATCGCCGAAGACACGACCCAGGGCATCGATGGCCAGATGCGCGAAGTGCTGGGCCACGTCGACCGTCTGCTGGGCGAGGCCGGCAGCGACAAATCGTGCATCCTGTCGTGCAATATCTTCATCTCGGACATGGACAACTTCCCGGGCATGAACGACGTCTGGGACGAGTGGGTCGCCCAGGGCCACACGCCGCCGCGCGCCACCGTCGAAGCGAAGCTGGCCAACCCGGCCTGCCTGGTCGAGGTGTGCGTCATCGCCGCACTGCGCTGAGCGCATGGTCTCCACCGCACTGTTAGGGGATGCCAAGACCGGCCTGGTACAGGGCCTGAGCCCTGAGGACTGTGTGCGCGTGCACGGCGCGCTCGAGTACGCGCTGGGCGCCTATGGCACGCGCCTGGCCGGCTCGGGCCAGAGCGCGTTCGAATTCTCGCTCGGCGCCGCCGGTACGCTGGCGTACCTGAATACCGATGCCGAAACCCGCATCGCCGGCTTGGTGTTCGAGCTGGCGCTGATGGATCCGGCCGTGTTCAGCGATCTGGAAGAACGCTTCGGCGCCGGCGTCGTCGCGCTCGTGCAGGGCGTGCATCAGCTGATCCGCCTGCGCGACCTGACCGCCGGCGGCGCGCCCGTGGGCAGCGGCAAGAACGCCGCCCAGCAGGCGGCGGCGCAAAACGAGACGCTGCGCAAGATGCTGCTGGCGATGGCCACCGACATGCGCGTGGTGCTGATGCGCCTGGCCTCGTGCGCGGCCACGCTGCGCCACTTCGCCGAACACAAGCGGTTCGACGATGTCACGCGCGCGTATGGGCGCGAGGTGCTGGACTTCTATGCGCCGCTGGCTAACCGCCTCGGCATCTGGCAACTGAAGTGGGAACTGGAAGACCTGGCGTTTCGCTTCATCGAACCCGATACCTACAAGCGCATCGCCAAGATGCTCGAAGAAAAGCGCATGTCGCGCGAAAGCTTCGTCGCCTCGTCGATCGAGCGCCTGCAAAGCGAGCTGGCAGCGGCGTCGATTCCGGCCGACGTGTCGGGCCGGCCGAAGCACATCTACAGCATCTGGAGCAAGATGCGCGGCAAGGAGCTCGATTTCACCGAGCTGTATGACGTGCGCGCGTTTCGCGTGATCGTCCCCGACATCAAGACCTGCTACACGGTGCTGGGCGTGATCCACAATATCTGGACGCCGGTGCCGAAGGAATTCGACGACTATATCTCGCGCCCGAAGCCCAATGGCTACCGCTCGCTGCACACGGTGGTGATGGCCGAAGACGGGCGGCCGCTCGAAGTGCAGATCCGCACGCAGGAGATGCACAACTTTGCCGAATACGGCATCGCCGCGCACTGGCGCTATAAAGAAGAAGGGGGCTCGAACTTCAAGAGCCAGCAATACGACGAAAAGATCGCGTGGCTGCGCCAGCTGCTGGCCTGGAAGACCGACGTCTCGGACGCCGTGTCGGGCCAGGAAGAACTGCAGCGCGAGTGGGTCGAAAAGCTCAAGGCCACGACGCTCGACGACCGCATCTTCGTGCTGACGCCGCAGGCGCGCGTGCTCGAACTGCCGGTGGGCGCCACGCCGATCGACTTTGCGTACCACCTGCACAGCGATGTCGGCCACCGCTGCCGCGGCGCGCGCATCGATGGCGTGATGGTGCCGCTCAATACGCAACTGAAAAACGGCCAGACCTGCGAGATCATCACGGCCAAAGGCTCCAGTGGCAACCAGGGGCCGTCGCGCGACTGGCTCAGTCCCGGCTACGCGGTCAGCAGCCGCACGCGCTCCAAGATCCGCGCCTGGTTCCATGCGCTGGACCAGGCCGAAACGCTGGCCCATGGCCGCGCGCTCGTCGAAAAGTCGCTCCAGCGCGAAGGCAAGACGGCCGTCAACCTGGAACTGCTTGCGCAGAAGCTGGGCTTTGCCAAGGTGGACGAACTGTTCATCGAAGTGGGCAAGGACAAGTTCAGCCTGCGCCATGTGGAAGCGGCGCTGCACGATGGCGATGAGCCGCCACCGGTCGAGGAGCCCAAGTTCGACAACAAGAGCCGCGCTTCGAGCGTGGAGCAGGGCGCCAAGTCGGGCGTGCTGGTGCTGGGCACCGAGGGGCTGATGACCTTGCTGGCCAAGTGCTGCAAGCCGGCGCCGCCGGACCCGATCATCGGCTTCGTCACGCGCGGCAAGGGTGTCTCGATCCACCGCCTGACCTGCAAGAACTTCTCCGAGATGCAGGCCAAGTCACCGGAACGCGTCATCCAGACCGAATGGGGCTCAGCGGGAACCGAGACGGTCTACCCGATCGACCTGTTCATCCTGGCGCAGGACCGGCAAGGGCTGCTGCGCGATATCTCCGAGGTCTTCTCGCGCGAGAAGATTAATGTGATCGGCGTGAACACGCAAAGCGCCAAGGGGCAGGCGCGCATGATCTTCACGGCCGAAATCGGGTCGACGGCGCAGGCGCAGAAAGCGCTGGCGGCGATCATGGAAGTGGGCGGCGTGATGGAGGCGAAGCGGCAGTAGTGTCAAGCCCCTGCGCGGCGAGGTGACGTAATCATTTGTCACCGGGCCGCGCAGCCTGCCGCAACCGCAGTATCATTCAGCCCATGCCGCGCTCGCTTCCTTCCATTGCCCATCCCGAACTCTGGTTCGCGCACGTCAAACGCTATCTGCGCAGCTGGTGGTACATGATCCATCTGGGCGCTGTGGCCATCGTGCTGGCATTCTCGCCGTCCACCTGGCAGCGCGAGCGCTTCCACGCCACCGCGCGCCACATCCATGCCAGCACCTGGCAGGTGCTGCCCTGGTTCACGCTGGCCGCGTGCCTGGTCAGCCTCGTCATCATCCGCATCGTGCTGGTCACGGCCAAGAGCTACGGCTTGTCCGGCTTTGCGCTCGAGATGGTGGTGCGGGTGCTGGTGCTTGAACTGATTCCGCTGTGCGCGGCGCTGTTCGTCGCGCTGCGCGCCAGCATGGCGTTCGACGCGTCGGCCCTCGGCCTTGCGCGTCGCGCGCTGCCTGCGCGTGGCGCCAGTGATGATGCGCTGCGCCGCATGCGCAGCGACCTGGTGCCGCAGTTGATCGCCAATGCGGTGTCGGTGCTGACGCTGGCGCTGGTCACGTCCATCGTCGTGCTGCTGCTGGCCTACCTGAACGTCTACGGCGTGTCGCCGTGGGGCCTGGGCGACTACACCCGCACGGTGGGCCGCGTGTTTGCGCCAACCGTCACGGCCGGCTTCGTGCTCAAGACGGTGCTGTTCGGCCTGGCCGTGGCGCTGATTCCGACGGCGGCCATCCTCGAATTGCAGCGCTACCCGCGCCGTCTGGTCTCGACCGTGCAGCCGGGCGCCCTGCGCCTGCTGTTCGTGCTGATCGTGATCGAAGCGGCCTCGCTTGCACTGAAATACATCTGATTGACAGGACCCACATTGACATGACGGACCAGATTCCCGATAGCGCGCTTCCCGACGAGCCAAAGCACGTTGAAACCAAGGCCGTGATTCTCCTCGTTTTTCTGGGGCTGATGATTTGCGGCTTCGTGTTCTACGTGATGTACGCGCGCGGCGTGTTCGAGCCGACCCAGCGCCTGACGCTCGTGGCCGACGATTCGACCGGTGTCATCCCCGGCATGGACATGACGTTCGCCGGCTTTCCGATCGGGCGCGTGCGCCAGGTCGAACTGGCCGACACCGGCAAGGTAAATATCCTGGTCGATGTCCAGAGCAAGGACGCCAAGTGGCTGCGCGCATCGAGCGTGTTCACGCTGGAGTCGAGCATCGTCGGTGAAACGCGCCTGCGTGCCTACACGGGCGTGCTGACCGATGCGCCGCTGCCGGCCGGTTCGACTCGCACCGTGCTGCGCGGCGACGCCACCGCGGAAATCCCGCGCATCGTCGCCACGGCGCGCGGGCTGCTGGAAAACCTGGAAACGATGACGTCGTCGGGGTCGGACGTCAACACCAGCCTGTCGAACCTGTCGGCCGTCACCGGCCGCATGTCGGGGCGCTACGGCGTGCTCGGTGGCGCGCTCGGTGGCGACGAAGAAGCGAAGAAACTGATGGAAGCGCTCGACCGCGTCAACGTGATCCTGGCCAAGGCCGACCAGCGCGTGTTCGGCCAGGCCGGCGTGATGGACGACGCCCAGGCGGCCGTGCGCCAGCTGGATGTCGTGCTGAAGGACGCGAGCGCCACCTTGAAGAAAGTCGACGCCGTGCTGGTCGAGGCGCAGGCCGTCGGCGCCAACACGCGCGAAGCCACCGAAGACCTGAGCGCACTGCGCGGCGACGTCGATGCCAGCCTGCGCAAGGTGAATCGCCTGGTCGAGGAAATCAACCGCAAGTGGCCATTCGCGCGCACCAATCCGGAGATCAAGCTGCCATGAAGTGCCTTCCACTGATGATTGCCGCCTTGCTGGCCGGCTGCGCGAGCAAGCCGTTGCCGCCCGACTGGCAGGCCAACGCCAAGGGCGCGCTCGACGCGTCCGTTGACGATTACCTGAAAGGGCACACGGCGGCGTCGAATGCCGAGTTCCGCGAAGCGCGCGCCGAGACCACTGCCACCGGGCGACCTGATCACGTCGCCCAGGTGGAGCTGGTGCGCTGCGCGGCGCAGGTGGCCAGTCTGGTGTTCGAGGATTGTCCGGGTTACGCGGCGCTGGCGCCGGATGCGACACCGGCGCAGCGCGCCTACGCCGCCTATCTGGCCGGGCAGTGGGATGGGCTGGAGGTGGCGCTGCTGCCGGAGCAGCATCGGGCTATTGTGAGTGGAGGCGCATTGGACAGCATTGCCGATCCCCTGGCGCGGCTGGTTGCGGCTGGCGCGCAGTTCAAGGCGAGCCGCATCACGCCGGCCGGGATCGCACTGGCCGTCGACACGGCGTCAACGCAGGGCTGGCGCCGGCCGCTGCTGGCGTGGCTGGGCGTACAGGCGCAGCGCGCCGAGGCGGCGGGCGACACGGCCGCGCAGGCAGCGATCGAACGGCGCCGCAAACTGGCCGGCGGCCAGTAACGCTCAACCCCTCAGCGCAGCGCCCACGGCAGCGTGTTGTGGATCGTCGTCGCGGCAATCGCCGCCTGGCCGGTGGCCACCGCGATCTGGTTCAGCCCGCGCGTGACGTCGCCGATCGCGTACAGGCCCGGCACCGCCGTGCGGCAATGGTCGTCCACCGTCAGCGTATCGCATTCGACCGTTTCGGCGCCAAGATTGGCCGCCAGGGCGGAGCGTGCATTCTCGCCCAGCATCGGGTAGAACACATCGCATTCGTAGGATTGCCCGTCGCGCGTGTGCAGCACGGGTTTCAGGTCATCGGTCAGCGTGACGCCGGCCAGCGGTGACGCAATATGCTGGACGCTCGCTGCCTGCAGCTGCGCGTGCTGGTCGGCGTCCACCACCGACTCGTCGGCCCGCTCGAACAGCAGCACGTCGCGGCTGAAGCTGCGCATGAAGAGGGCGTGGCCAACCGGGTTGACTTCGGCCGTGGCCACGGCGATGCGCTTGTCGATCACGTCGTAGCCATCGCACACGGGGCACAGGCGCACCGCGCCGCTGGCCACCGCTTCGTCCCAGCGCTCGACCGGCATGCCGACGTCGGCCACGCCCGTGGCCAGCAGCACCGTATGGGCGCGCATCTCGGTGACGTCGCCGTCCGGGCCCGTGCAGTCGGCGATGAACAGGCCGTCGTCGATGCGCAGGTTGCTGATTTCGCCGGGAATCACGTGGCCGCCGTACTTGCCCAACTGGCAGCGCAACTGGTCGAGCAGCAGCTTGCCATTGATCCCGTCCGGGAAGCCGGGATAGTTGTGCGAGACGGGAATCCAGGCCAGGCGGCTGTTGCCCTTGTCGACCAGCGCGACATTGCGGGTGAAGCGGCGCAGATAGATGGCGGCGGTCAGGCCGCCCGGCCCGCCGCCGATGATGAGGGTGTCGAATACGTTTGGTGTAAGGTCCATGCGTGCATTATGTCGCCGATTGCCCTACCGGGCTATCGGCGCACGCGCTCGCCTCCGGTGGGCCTGTGCTTACACGAATAGTGGCGAAACAATGTTGACCGCTGGTTTCACAGCGATTTGCCGCCGGCCGCTTCCGGTTGCAGCGTCACGTGGTCGATGCCATGGCGCGCGCGCAGCATCGCGCGTACGGCTTCCAGCACGGCGGGCCACTGTTCCAGGCTGCGGATCTCGATGTGACCGATCAGCGCCGGATGGCCGGGTGACATGTCCCAGACGTGCATATCGTGCACGCCCAGCACGCCGTCGACGGCCGCCATGTCGGCGCCGACGAGGACGAAGTCGATCTTGTGCGGCACGCCTTCCATCAGGAAATGGTACGACTCGCGCAGGATGCCACTGGTCGAGCGCAGGATCAGCAGGGCGACGAAGATCGACAGGATCGGGTCGGCCCGCAGCCAGCCGGTGAAATAGATGATCGCGCCCGAGGCAATGGCGGCCAGCGAGCCGAGCAGGTCGCCCATCACGTTGACGAGCGCAGCGCGGGTGTTGATGCTGTCGTTGTTGCGCGACAGGATCCAGGCAACCAGCAGATTGATCGAGGCGCCCAGGGCGGCCACGACCAGCACGATGCCGCCCTTGACGGGTTCCGGATGCATCAGGCGCTGGATGGCTTCCCAGCCGATCCAGCCCACCAGGGCCAGCATCACCAGGCAGTTGACGAACGCGGCCAGCGCTTCGGCGCGCACGAAGCCGAACGAGTGGCGCGCCGATGGGGGACGCTTGGCGATCATTTGCGCAAGCAGGGCCAGGCCCAGGGCTGCGGCGTCGGTGACCATGTGGCCGGCGTCCGAGATCAGGGCCAGCGAATTCGACAGGAAGCCGGTGATGACCTCGACCAGCGCGAACAGCAGCGTCAGTCCCAGCGCGAACATGAGCGCCTTCTGGCTGCGCGCTTCGATGGAATGGGAATGGCTTGCATCACCGTCGAGGTGGGCATGCAGGTGGGAAGGGTCGTGCGGCTTGTACGTCATCGCCATGCAATCAATAGTCGAACGGGGCACCAGTGTAAATCATTGGCGCCGGTGCAGCAGAACGGCCTGGTCAGCAATAAATTTTGTGCGAGGGTTGCAGTTCCCGTATCGACTCCCTATAATGGCGGCATCGGGCGGTTAGTTCAGCTGGTTAGAATACTTGGTCGACATCCAAGGGGTCGCAGATTCGAATTCTGCACCGCCCACCAGAATAGAGAAGTGCAAAGAAGCGTAGCGAGCGGCAGCAGTTTTGGTTGAGAAGCGCAGTCGTACGAATGTACGGCGAGCATCGCAGACCGAAAGTGCAAACGCGCAGTAGCTTGTTTGAACTTCGAATTGTAAGAGCGAGAAAGGCACCACGGTTATGACACCGCGAACTACAACGACGTTGTGGGGGAATCGCTAGACGCGAAGGGGTGTGCTTTTGCTTAACACAACGAATCAACGCGGCTAGCCCGCGTTTTTTTTCGTCCAGATTTTACTATCCTTGATTTTTGTTATTTAACGGCGCGCGGCGCCACGATTGGAGTACAGCATGTTGAACGTCCGACTTCCCGATGGTTCCAGCCGCCAGTTTGACGGTCCCGTGACTGTGGCGCAGGTAGCACAGAGCATTGCCCCAAGCCTGGGCAAGGCGGCGCTGGCCGGCAAGGTCAATGGCAAGGTGGTCGATACGTCGTTCCTGATCGATGCCGATGCCGATCTCGCCATTGTCACCGACCGCGACCCGGAAGGCCTGGACGTGATCCGTCACTCGACCGCCCACCTGCTCGCGCACGCGGTCAAGGAACTGTTCCCTGAAGCCCAGGTGACGATCGGCCCGGTCATCGAAAACGGCTTCTATTACGACTTCTCGTACAAGCGCCCATTCACCCCGGACGACCTGACCGCCATCGAAAAGAAGATGACCGAGCTGGCCAAGAAGGATGAGCCGGTCACCCGCAAGGTGCTGCCACGCGACGAAGCCGTCGAGTACTTCAAGTCGATCGGCGAGCACTACAAGGCGGAAATCATTGCCTCGATCCCGGCGAACGAGGATGTCTCGCTGTACACCGAAGGCAGCTTCACCGACCTGTGCCGCGGCCCGCACGTGCCATCGTCCGGCAAGCTGAAAGTCTTCAAGCTGATGAAGCTGGCGGGCGCCTACTGGCGCGGCGACTCGAAGAACGAGATGCTGCAGCGCGTGTATGGCACTGCCTGGACGAAGAAGGAAGACCAGGAGCAGTACCTGCACATGCTGGAAGAAGCCGAAAAGCGCGATCACCGCAAACTCGGCAAGTCGCTGGACCTGTTCCACTTCCAGGAAGAAGCCCCGGGCCTCGTGTTCTGGCATCCGAAGGGCTGGACGATCTGGCAGCAGGTGGAGCAGTACATGCGCCACAAGTACCAGGTCGCCGGCTACAGCGAAGTCAAGGCGCCGCAGATTCTCGACCGCACGCTGTGGGAAAAGACCGGTCACTGGGAAAACTACCGCGACAATATGTTCACGACCGAGTCGGAGAATCGTTCGTACGCATTGAAGCCGATGAATTGCCCGGGCCACGTGCAGATCTACAACTCGGGCATGCGCTCGTACCGCGACCTGCCGCTGCGCTTCGGCGAATTCGGCCAGTGCCACCGCAACGAGCCGTCCGGTGCGCTGCACGGCCTGATGCGCGTGCGCGGCTTTACCCAGGATGATGGCCACATCTTCTGTACCGAAGAGCAGGTCGAGCGCGAAGTCACGTCGTTCCACGCCCAGGCGATGGCCGTGTATGACGACTTCGGCTTTGCCAATATCGACGTCAAGCTGGCGCTGCGTCCCGACAGCCGCATCGGTTCGGACGAGGTCTGGGACCAGGCCGAGGAATCGCTGCGCTCGGCGCTGCGCGCCTGCGGCGTGACCTGGACCGAATTGCCGGGCGAGGGCGCGTTCTACGGTCCGAAGATCGAGTACCACCTGAAGGATAGCCTCGGCCGTCCATGGCAGGTCGGCACCGTGCAGGTCGACTTCTCGATGCCGGGGCGCCTCGGTTCCGAGTACGTGGCAGAAGACAACACCCGCCGCGTGCCAGTAATGCTGCACCGTGCGATCGTCGGTTCGATGGAACGTTTCATCGGCATCCTGATCGAAAACTATGCGGGCGCGCTGCCGCTCTGGCTGGCGCCGGTGCAAGTGGCTGTGCTCAACATCTCGGATGCGCAAGGCGATTACGTGAAAGAAGTCGAGGCGAAGTTGCGTGCGGCGGGCCTGCGTGTTCACGCTGATTTGCGCAATGAGAAGATCACCTATAAAATACGTGAACATTCCGTCCAAAAACTGCCGTATATTCTCGTTGTTGGGGATAAAGAAAAAGACGCGAATACCGTGGCTGTGCGAGCCCGAGGCAATGTCGATCTGGGCGTGATGTCCGTCGATGCGCTCGTGGAACGTCTGGTGGGCGAAGTCGCCGCCAAGACGAAGTAACTCCGGCCAAATTTCAATACGTTCAAAGGAAACAACATAGCTACTGACAAGAATAATCGCATCAATGGCGAGATCACCCATCCTGAAATGCGTTTGAACGGTGTAGAGAACGAGCCATTGGGCATCGTTAGTCTCGCCGACGCGTTCCGGATGGCCGAAGAACTGAACGTCGACCTGGTCGAGATCGCGCCAAACGCGGTCCCGCCGGTCTGCCGCCTGATGGACTACGGCAAGTTCAAGTATTCGGAGCAAAAAAAGGCGCATGAGGCGAAGCTCAAGCAAAAGATCATCCAGGTCAAGGAAGTCAAATTCCGCCCGGGTACCGATGACGGTGACTACAACATCAAGTTGCGTAACCTCATCAAGTTCCTGGAAGAAGGCGACAAAGCCAAGATCACGCTGCGCTTCCGCGGTCGTGAAATGGCCCACCAGGATATCGGTATGCGTGTGCTCGAGCGTCTGCGCACGGATCTCGATGCAGTCGGTCAGGTGGAGCAGTTCCCGAAACTCGAAGGTCGCCAGATGATCATGGTGGTCGCGCCGAGGAAGAAGAAGTAACTCTTCGCCGGGAGCATCCAGAGCCGGGCCCGTGTTGCAGACATCGTCTGCAGCCCGGCCCGGCTTTATTGCGTCTGTACGGGCGGTGTCGCCGACCTTTCTTGTTTCTCGCTGTCGGCTATCGCAGCGCGTAGAAGCTGTGCTACAATCTTCGATTCCTGTTTGCGACAAGCAGGTTGTAGCCGACTCAACGTCTGCTGCAAAACAAGTGAAAGTAGGCATCTAAGAGCAGCGTCGCTGCCACCTGCAATCCTGTTACATATGAGACTGTCCGCGAGGGCAGATGACTATGCCAAAAATGAAAACCAAAAGCAGCGCGAAGAAACGTTTTCGCGTGCGTCCAGGTGGTACTGTGAAATCGGGTATGGCGTTCAAGCGTCACATCCTGACCAAGAAGACCACCAAGAACAAGCGCCAACTGCGCGGCACCCGCAACATCAATGCAGCAGACGTCACGTCCGTCTACCGCATGATGCCATCTGCTTAATCTCACACTAAGGAGCTACTATGCCTAGAGTTAAACGTGGGGTTACAGCACGTGCCCGTCATAAGAAGGTTCTTGACCTTGCCAAAGGTTACCGCGGTCGTCGCAGCAAGGTATATCGTGTTGCCAAGCAAGCAGTCATGCGCGCTGGCCAATACGCGTACCGTGACCGTCGCAACAAGAAGCGCGTCTTCCGCGCACTGTGGATCACCCGTATCAACGCGGCATCGCGTTCGCACGGCATGACCTACAGCGTGTTCATGAACGGCCTGAAGAAGTCCGCCATTGAACTGGACCGTAAAGTCCTGGCCGACATGGCTGTGCATGACAAGCCGGCATTCGCCGCGATTGTCAGCGCCGTCAAGGCCAAGCTGGCTGCTTGATTCGTTAAGCTGCTAAGCAAGTTGGTGCCGCGCCCTTTATCGGGCGTGGCGCACAAAGAAGCGGGGCAAGGTTCACACCTGTGCCCCGTTTTTGATTCTGGCGTCTCCCGCCAACGAAAAACAGGAAAAGAACAAGCATGAACCTGGAAGAACTCGTCGTCGCGGCCCGTGCCGATTTCGCGGAGGCGCCAGATGCCGCCGCGCTTGAAAATGCGAAAGCCAAGTACCTGGGCAAGACCGGCCAGGTGACCGACCTGATGAAGGGTCTGGGCAAGCTCGACCCCGATGCGCGCAAGGCGCAGGGCGCCTTGATCAATGCCGCCAAAGAACAAATCGAACAGGCATTGACCGCGCGCCGCGATGCGCTCGCCGAGGCGCAGCTCCAGGCGCGCCTGTCCATGGAAGCCATCGACGTGACGCTGCCCGGCCGTGGCCGCTCGAAGGGTGGCATCCACCCGGTGATGCGCACCTGGGAACGCGTCGAGCAGATCTTCCGCTCCATCGGTTTCGACGTGGCCGACGGCCCCGAGATCGAAAACGACTGGACCAACTTCACCGCACTGAACAGCCCCGAGAATCACCCGGCGCGTTCGATGCAGGACACCTTCTACATTGATGGCAACGACAGCACCGGCAAGCCGCTGCTGCTGCGCACGCACACGAGCCCGATGCAGGTGCGCTATGCCCGCACCCACACGCCGCCGATCAAGGTCATTGCACCGGGCCGCACCTACCGCGTTGACAGCGACGCCACCCACTCGCCGATGTTCCACCAGGTCGAAGGCCTGTGGATCGGTGAAAACATCAGCTTCGCCGACCTGAAGGGCGTGTACCTGAACTTCGTCCAGGCCTTCTTCGAGACCGACGATCTGAAGGTCCGCTTCCGCCCATCGTATTTCCCGTTCACCGAACCATCGGCCGAGATCGACATCGCGTTCGGCTCCGGTCCGCTCAAGGGCCGCTGGCTCGAAGTCTCGGGCGCCGGCCAGGTGCACCCGACGGTGGTGCGCAACTTCGGGCTCGACCCGGAAAAATTCATCGGCTTCGCGTTCGGCTCCGGCCTCGAGCGCCTGACGATGCTGCGTTATGGAATCAGCGATTTGCGCCTGTTCTACGAAGGCGACCTGCGCTTCCTGAAGCAGTTCAATTAATTCGACGCTGAGGCACAAAGATTATGCAATTCTCCGAAAACTGGCTCCGCTCGATCGTCAATCCGCAGATCAATTCAGATGAGCTGTCCCACCTCCTGACCATGTCGGGCCTCGAAGTGGAAGAGGTCGAGGCGGTGGCACCACCGTTCTCGAACGTGGTCGTGGCCGAGGTCAAGGAAGTGGTCAAGCACCCGAACGCCGACCGCCTGAACGTGTGCCAGGTCGATGTTGGCACCGGCACCTTGCTCAATATCGTGTGCGGCGCGCCGAACGTGCGCGCCGGCATGAAAGCGATATGCGCGAAAGCCGGCGCCGTGCTGCCACCAGGCGCCGATGGCAAGCCCTTCGAAATCAAGGTTGGCCAGCTGCGCGGCGTCGAGTCGCAGGGCATGATGTGCTCGAGCAAAGAGCTGGGCATCTCCGAAGAAAGCAATGGCTTGATGGAACTGCCGGCCGATGCGCCGGTGGGCCAGAGCATTCGCGATTACCTGGGCCTGGACGACCTGAAGTTCACGATCAAGCTCACGCCGAACAAAGCCGATTGCCTGTCCGTGCTGGGCGTCGCGCGTGAAGTGGCGGCGCTGACCGGCGCCCCGTTGACGCTCGAGCCGACCCGCACCGTCGCGGTCAACAGCGATGAAATCCTGCCTGTGACAGTCTCGGCACCGGATCTGTGCGGCCGTTTCGCTGGCCGCGTGATCCGCGGCCTGAACGCCCGCGCTGCCACGCCTGACTGGATGAAGCGCCGCCTGGAACGCAGCGGCCAGCGCTCGGTGTCGGCCCTGGTCGATATCTCCAACTACGTGATGCTCGAAGTCGGCCGTCCGTCGCACGTGTTCGATCTGGCCAAGATCCACGGCAGCCTGGACGTGCGCTGGGGCAAGACCGGCGAATCGCTCAAGCTTTTGAATGGCAACACCGTTGCCGTCGACGAGTGGGTTGGCGTGATTGCCGATGAGCAGCAGATCGAATCGCTGGCCGGCATCATGGGCGGCGACTCGACCGCCGTGTCGCTCGACACCACCGATATCTATCTGGAAGCGGCATTCTGGTGGCCAAACGCCATCCAGGGCCGTGCCCGCCGCTTCAATTTCTCGACCGATGCCGCGCACCGCTTCGAGCGTGGCGTCGACTACGCGACCGTGCCCGAGCATCTCGAGCGCATCACGGCGCTCCTGATCGACATCTGCGGCACGCCGGACAGCAAAGTTGGTCCGATCGACGACCAGATCGTCAATCTGCCGGTGCGTACGCCGGTGGTATTGCGCACGGCGCGCGCCGCGCAGGTCATTGGCGTGCCATTGACCGATGCCGTGATCGCCGACATCTTCACGCGCCTGCAACTGGGCTTCGTGCAGGAAGAGGGCGCGTTCCACGTCACGGCGCCGACCTACCGTTTCGACATCGAGATCGAGGAAGACCTGATCGAAGAAGTCGCGCGCGTCTATGGTTTCGAGAACATTCCGACCCGGCCGCCGACCGCGCCGAGCGCAATGCTGATCGAGCCGGAAAATACCCGCTCGCTGTTTGCGATCCGCCACCAGCTGGCCGACCTGGGCTTCCAGGAAGTGGTCAACATGAGCTTCGTGGAAAGCACGTGGGAGCAGGACTTCGCCGGCAACCTCGAACCGATCCGCCTGCAAAACCCGATCGCCAGCCAGCTCAGCGTGATGCGTTCGTCGCTGATCGGCAGCCTGGTCGCCAACGTGCGCTACAACATCAACCGCAAGGCCGGCCGCGTGCGCGCGTTCGAAGTCGGCGGTGTGTTCAAACGTAACGCCTCGGTCATGGATGGCCCGCTGACGGTAGCCGGTTACGACCAGCCGAAGCGCGTCGCCGCGATCGCCTACGGTCCGGCGCTCGACGAGCAGTGGGATGTTGCCACGCGCGCTGTCGACTTCTTCGACCTGAAGGCCGACCTGGAAGCGCTGTTCGCCCCGCGCCAGCTGCGTTTTGCGAAAGCGGAGCACCCGGCGCTGCACCCGGGCCGCTCGGCCACCGTACTGCTGGACGACCAGCAGATCGGCGTGATTGGCGAGCTGCATCCGCGCTGGCTGCAAAAGTATGATCTGCCGCAGGCACCGGTCGTATTCGAGGTCGATGCTGAAGCATTGCGCGGGCGCACCGTGCCGGTGTATAGCGAGATTTCGAAGTTCCCTGGCGCCACGCGCGACCTGGCACTGGTGGTGAAACAGGACGTGCCGGCCCAGTCCGTGATGGACGCATTCACCGCTGAAATCGCAGTAAATCCTATGGGCAAGATCGTGCAAGCCGTTGTTTTGTTTGATGAATATCGCGGCAAGGGTCTGGAAGCGGATGAAAAAAGCCTTGCTTTCCGCTTTAGCTTGCAAGATACTCAATCGACACTGCAGGACGACGCGGTCGACGCCATCATGGCGGCGGTGCTCGCCACTGCTTCAACCAAACTGAACGCGAAGCTGCGTGCATAATATGCATCTCCAGGCTGACAGCACACCGGTCACAAGCCGTGTTGCTGTCGCTGCGGCATCGTTAGACTTACGGGCAGGGCCTCAAAATTAACAATAACGACGTTGATTCGACCGTGTTCCAGGAAGCCCTCGTGGCCGACCTGGATCGTGCAATGCTGGTGGCGCGCGTGCGTAAAGAAGCAGAGCAGTCATTGCCCACGCTGACCAAGGCCGAGCTGGCCGAGCTGCTGTTCGAGCAGGTCGGGCTGAACAAGCGCGAAGCCAAGGACATGGTCGAAACCTTCTTCGACGAGATCCGCAATGCACTCGAGCGCGGCGAGGCCGTCAAGCTGTCGGGCTTTGGCAATTTCCAGTTGCGTGACAAGCCGCAGCGGCCCGGCCGCAATCCGAAAACCGGGGAAGAAATTCCCATTACGGCGCGCCGCGTCGTGACGTTCCACGCCAGCCAGAAGCTCAAGGCCATGGTGGAAGAAGCCGGGCCGGGCAATTCGGGTTCGGGTTCGATGGCGCGCGCAGCCTGATTAAACGATGAACGACCGACCGAACAAGACCGAACTGACCGTGCTGCCACCGATTCCGGCCAAACGTTATTTCACGATTGGGGAAGTCAGCGAGCTGTGCGGCGTCAAACCGCATGTGCTGCGCTACTGGGAGCAGGAATTCACCCAGCTCAAGCCCGTCAAACGTCGTGGCAATCGCCGTTATTACCAGCACCACGAAGTGCTGCTGATTCGCCGTATCCGCGAACTGCTGTACGAGCAGGGCTTCACGATCAGCGGCGCGCGCAACCGTCTCGACCATCGCGCGGTCGTGGTGGCCGAGCTGGATGAAGAGCGCCTGCGTGATGCGCCACCGGCCATCGACGGTGACAAGTTGCGTGCCGGCTTGCTCGACATCCTCGATCTGCTCAAGAACGGATCGACGCCAGCGCCGTAGCGCCGGCCACTACCTCACACGATCGGCAGGTTTGCCGTACCAGACTGCGCTGGTTCGCACGCGACCCCGCAGGCAGCGGGTCGTCGCCGGGTCAAGCGCCCACGTTTGATCACTCAAGCATTCGTGCCCTGTTGAAGGCAGGCCGGGGAGTGTTAAAATGTCACTCGCGCGATGCTGAATGACACGCATCAACCGGGCGGAGCAGATCCGGCACTTTCCTGCGCAAGGAAAATTTAAGGGAAGACAATGATACGCGTTGCCATTTGTGACGATCACCAGATAGTACGAGCAGGATTCAAGCAGATTTTTTCGTCATCGGGCGACTTTGAAGTCGTCGCCGAAGGCGCAACGGGCCGCGAGGCACTGGATATCGCGCGCCGCGAGATTTGCGACGTGCTGTTGCTCGATATCGCCATGCCTGACCAGAGCGGCATCGACATCCTGCGCACGATCCGTCAGGGCCAGCCCAATCTGCCCGTGCTGATCCTGTCCGGGTATCCGGCGCAGCAATACGCGCTGAACCTGTTCAAGATGGGCGCGAACGGTTACCTGAACAAGGAATGCGAAGCAGACGAACTCAAGACGGCCGTGCGTACCGTGTTCCAGGGCCGGCGTTATGTGTCGTCGACGGTGGGTGAGTTGCTGGCGCAAAGCTTCGACCGCGACCCGAATACGGCGCTGCACACCGAACTGTCCGATCGCGAATTCCAGGTGTTCCTGCGTCTGGCCAAGGGCGCAACCGTGTCCGATATCGGCAATGCGCTGTCGCTGTCGATCAAGACGGTATCGACCTACCGTACCCGGATCATGGAAAAAATGGGCCTGCAGTCCAATTCGGACTTGACCTATTACGCAATGAAGAACAATCTGCTCGACTAAGAGCGCAGCGGTTATTCATATCGGATTGGTCCCACAACGCGCTTCGGCGCGTTTTGTCATTGGTGCGTCAGAAAGTTCCGATGTGGGTGCACGCATGAACGTGAGATGCAACAAATAGTTACGTCAGGTCATTTTGCGGCGCAGCAACGCGTCCTTGCAGGTAAAATGCGAGGCCGTGTTGTCAGCGTGAAAGGATGTCTGGATGTACTTTTCAACCACTCTGGCCTCACGCCCGGCCCGTAGCCTGCCGCTTCACAAGTCGTTGCTATGCCTGGTGTGCGTGGTACTGCTTGTGGTCAATGGCGTGTTCTTGCTGCGCAATCTCGACGATCTGCGCGCCGCGAATGCCCTGCAGGCGCAGACCGCGCAAGTGTCCGACGAGCTGCAACACCTGAACCTGGTCGTCACCGATGCCGAAACCAGCCTGCGTGGCTATTTCCTCTCAAACGACGAGGTCTATCTTGGTCCGCTGCGCGGTGCCCCCCAGCAAATCAACGCCCAGTTCCGGTCGCTGGGTGCTCTGCTCGCGGACAATCCTTCGCAAGCCAAGAACCTGGCGCAACTGCAGGCTTTGATTCAGCGCAAGCTTGCCTTGCTCAATGAATCGCTCAACGTTTTCCGGCAGGGTGGCCTGGAAGATATCGTCGCCATCGCTGCCGCATCGGACGACCGCGCGCAGATGGACGAGATCCGTCTGCAGGTGGTCATCATGACGCGCGAACAGAACGAACTGCTCAAGTCGCGTACGGCCGGGTTCTATCAGCAGTACCGGCACGCTGCACTGTTTGGCGTTGGCATCAATGTCGCTGCCATCATCGTGCTGCTGCTCTTCTATAAGTTGATCCAGCGGTCATTCGTCGCGCGCCTGGATGCCGAACATGCTCTCCAGCAAACCAATGATGGTCTCGAACATATCGTGGCGGAACGCACGGCGCAGTTGTCGGTGCTGTCGCGCCACCTGATTCGCGTGTCGGAAGAAGAAAAATCACGGCTGGCACGTGAACTGCACGATGAAATGGGGGCGAACCTGACGGCCATCGGCATCGATCTGGCCACGGTCATCGAGCGCTTGCGCACCGGCCAACCGGAGCTGGCAGAAAAACTGGGCCGCGCACGCCGCACCCTGGTCGATACCGTGCAACTCAAGCGCCGCATCATCGAGAATCTGCGCCCCAGTTTGCTCGACAATATGGGCCTGTCGGCCGCGTTGCAAAGCTATTGCGCCGACTATGGGCGCGTGACGTCGCTTGATTGCGATGCGCTGATCGATGCTGAAGTGGACGAGGCTGGTCCTACCCAGGCGATCGCATTGTTCCGCATCACGCAGGAAGCGCTGAACAACATCGCGAAATATGCCAAGGCGCGCAATGTCATCGTCAACCTGACGCGTGAGCCGACGGGCTGGGGCCTGGAAATTACCGATGATGGCATCGGCATCCCGCAAAACATGCTGGCCGGTACCAAGTCGCATGGGTTGCTGGGCATGCGCGAGCGTGCGTTGCTGCTGGGTGGAACGCTGGTGGTGGAACGGGGAGTGAACGGTGTGGGAACGTGTGTTCGTGCCTTGATTCCGACGGCGGCGCCGGACGGTAATGCGATGGCGCCAGGTTCTTTCGCGCCGCCGGCCCTGATGCAGACAACAGGACCGGGTAAACAAGAATCGCTGCCGCAAGGGGCAGCGAATCCGGGTTGAAGCTTAATTCAACAGCTTAGCGTGCGACATCCGACAGCAGGCGATCGTATTCCGACTTGGCGACCTTGTAGCACTCGCCGGCGTAATCTTCCAGGCCGGCACGGTCGAGGACCGTGATGTTGCCGCGGCGGTACTGGATCAAGCCTTCGTCCTGCAGTTTGCCTGCGGCAGCAGTGATGCTTTCGCGGCGTACACCCAGCATGATCGAGATCAGTTCCTGGGTCACTTTCAGTTCGTTGCTTGCGGAGCGGTCCAGACGGTCCAGCAACCAGCGGCACAGCTTCTGTTCGATCGAGCTGTGACGGCCGCCGACAGCGTTCTGTGCCATCTGGGCGAACAGGGCGTTGGTGTAGCGCATCAGCAGCTGTGGCAGGGCGCCGCCGCGGTTGAAGGCGTCACGCAGGTACTGGGTACGCAGGCGGTAACCGTAACCGGCACTTTGCACCACGGCCGAGCAGGTAGCGCGCTCACCCATGAACAGCGACACGCCGACTGCGCCTTCGTGACCGACAACAGCGATCTCGGTGGTTGCGCCGTCTTCCATCACGTACAGCAGCGACACGATTGCGGTGGTCGGGAAATACACGTATTCCAGTTTGCTGCCATACTCGAACAGTTCTTTACCGAATGGCATGGCGACCAGTTCGAGATGGTCGAACATTTCTTCCAGATCCTGGCGTGGCAGTGCTGCCAGCAATTCATTCTGTTGCGTGCCGCTGTAGCTGACGATCGGTTTGACCTGGGACTTCAGTGCCTCACTCGTGGCAGGGTTCTGGCTTTTTGCTTTTTGTGTGATACCAGCAAGTTGAGTGTTGTTCATGTTATGTCCTCTTAGGTCTATCGTGCGTCAGGAGCGACTCAGGAGGCGTATGGTGCTTACCTCGTCGCGATGTGTCTACTTTACGTCTACCGTCTGTTGCCGCACATAAGACATGTAGTCGCCCCGGTGTAGGTTGCAAGCATCATCACGTGTCAGTCCAGTCCTACTGGGAGAAATGCCTGTTTTGCCCCAAAAAGACGGTATATTTTGTTACGGAAACAAAAAATATCGCATAATTCGGGGTGCCGGCAGTGATGTTCACTGACCACAAAACAGGATATTCCTACAAATGGGGCTGCATATATTGCTTGTCGAAGACGACGCGGTCCTCGCCGACGGCCTCGTGCGCGCACTCGACGCGCAGGACATGACTGTCCACCTGGTGCGCGATGGCCTTGCCGCCGACGCCGCCCTGCAGCGTACCGACGCTGCTTCCTCTCCTGCTCCTGCTTCCCAAGTCACCTTTGACGTCGCCGTCCTCGACATCGGCCTGCCCGGTATCGACGGCTTCGAGGTCGTGCGGCGCCTGCGCGCGCGCGGCGGCGTTCTTCCGGTCCTGCTGCTGACGGCGCGCGATGCCGTCGAAGACCGCGTGCGCGGCCTGGAAACCGGTGCCGACGACTATCTGGTCAAACCGTTTGCCACCGCCGAGCTGATCGCCCGCATCCGCGCGCTGGCGCGCCGCCATGCGCCGCTGTCGGCAGTCCTGACGCTCGGCCGCCTGAGCCTGGACAGCGCCACCCGCCGCGCGCGCATCGGCGAGAGTACGATCGACCTGTCCGTGCGCGAGTGGGGCGTACTCGAATACCTGCTGCAGCACACCGGGCGCGTCGTCTCCAAGCAGCAGATCATCGACGCCATCCTGCCGTGGGGCGACGACGTGACGCCCAATGCTGTGGAAGTCTACGTCTCGCGCCTGCGCCTGAAGCTCGATGGCGCCGGCGTGGCGATCCGCACCATCCGCGGCTTCGGTTACCTGCTAGAAGCGGCGGCGGCTGCATGATGCAACCACGCCGATGACCAGCATCCGCCTGCGCCTGCTGAAATGGCTGCTCGGGCCGATCCTGCTCGTCAATCTCGTGCTGGCGGCGCTGGTCGCGGGCCTGGCCTGGACGCCGGCCCAGGTGGCCTTCGACGCCGGCCTGACGGATACCGCGAGCGGCATCGCCGGGCGCGTGGCCGCTGGCGGCGCCATCGCGCTGCCGCCCGTTGCCGCTGCGGCGACGGGCGAGCGCGCGTGGTTCGTGGTGCGCGACGCGGCAGGCAGGTACCTGGCAGGAACCCCGGGTTTCCCCGTACTGCACCCCGGCGCGCCGGCCTACGATGCCGACGTCGCTGGCGAGCCGGTGCGCGTCGTTGCGCTGGCCGTGGCCACGCCGGCGGGCATGCGTCACGTCGGCGTGGCGCGCACGCTGCGCCAGCGCCTCGACGTGCGCGCCGCCATCGTGCGTTCGCTCGTGGTGCTGGTCTCGCTGGGCACGATCACGCTGGTCGGCGTCGTCTGGCTTTCGGTGGGCAATGGCTTGCGGCCGCTCGCGCGCATCCGCGCCGAACTGGCAAGGCGCGGACCGGGTGACCTCGCGCCCATTCCCACTGATGGCGTGCCGTATGAAATCGCCCCGGTCGTGAGCGGCTTCAACGACCTGCTCGACAAGGTCGAAACCGGCGCGCGGGCGCAGCGCGACTTCCTGGCCGATATGGCGCACCAGCTCCGCACGCCCCTGGCCGGCGTGCAGCTCCAGCTCGAATGGCTGCATGCGCGCCATGCGGGCGACCCCGGCACGCTGCATTCGCTTGGCATGATGGGCGTGGCCAACGAGCGCATGATCCGCCAGGTCAACCAGTTGCTGGCACTGGCGCGCGCGAGGGAAGGGCGGCCGGGTGATCAGTCCGGTCCGCTCGACCTGGCGCTGCTGGTGCAGGAGTCGATCCAGTTCTTCGTCGGCAAGGCGGCGCGCAAGGGGATCGACCTCGGCTTCGAACTGGCGCCGGCGCCGGTGACGGGCGATGCCTTCCAGCTGCGCGATCTGATCGACAACCTGGTCGACAATGCGCTGCGCTACACGCCCGAAGGCGGGCAGGTGACGGTCGGCTGCGGCGTGGATGGCGGCGCGACGCAGTTTTCCGTCGTCGATTCCGGCCCCGGCATTCCCGCCGCGCGCCGCGCCGCCGTGTTCGAGCGCTTCGTGCGGCTCGACGACAAGACGACGGGCAGCGGCCTGGGACTGGCGATCGTGCGCGACATCGCGCTGGCGCACGGAGCGTCGGTGCAACTGACCGATGCCGACAGCGGTGGCACGCAGGTCGTGGTCCGTTTTAATGTCAGGCAGACAAACCGGACCCGATAAAAATACCGAAACTGCGCACTTGTCAGGGTTTTGTCAGCCTTTCCTCAGGGAAATGACAGGAAGCCGGGTTATCATTCCTCCTGGAAACATTACCGATGCATTTTCGGCCAGGAGCAACCCTATGCAGCAGCGTCAGTCCGGCTTTACCCTCGTTGAACTCATGATCGTCGTGGCGATCATCGGCATCCTCGGCGCGATCGCCATGCCGTCCTACACGAGTTACGTGACGCGCGCCCGCCTGGTCGAGGCGCACAGCGCGCTGGCGTCCACGCAGCCGAAGCTGGAACAGTTCTGGTCGAACAACCGCACCTACGACAAGTTCGCCCAGGTGCCGGCCGACACCGCCAACTTCACCTACCAGCTCGAGGACGCCGACGTCAGCGGCTACCTGCTCACGGCCACCGGCCGGGCTGCCGCCGCCAGCTTCGTCTACACGCTGGACCAGTCCGGCAAGCGCGCCACCACCGGCGTACCGGACGGCTGGACCAAGAGCGACAACTGCTGGGTTGACCGGAAGGATGGCTCGTGTACCCAATGACCCGCCCTTGCTGCCGCGCGCGCCATGCCGGCTTCACACTGGTTGAAACCATGGTCGTGCTGGCGATCTTCGCCATCCTGATGGCGGTGGGCGTGCCGAATATGCGCGCCTGGCTCGGCGCCACCACCAGTACCGGCGCCGCCCAGTTCTACGCCGAGGGCTATACGCTGGCGCGCAGCCTGGCGCTGTCCAACAACGCACGCAGCCGCCTGGTGTTCACCGAGAACGCGCAAAGCGGCCAGCGCGACTGGCAGGCCGACGTCTGCTTCCCGGTTGCGGGCGACGATTGCACGGCGGCCAGCACGCGCTGGTCGGATGTCGACAAGCCCGCCGTCGTTCCGAATGGCGTCACCGTCAAGACCAGCTCGGTGTTTCGCAGCGCGGCGTCGCTGCCGCGCACATCGGCGCTGACGGTCACGCCCGACGGCGATGCCGATGCGGCCTATTTCACGGCGCTGGGCTGGATCGACACGTCCAAGCCGTCACTGACGCGGCTGGACCTGACGCCGGCCGGGAACGCCGACGACTTTCCGGCCAGCGCCGTCGTCGTGACGCTGGCCGGGGCCGTCGTGACCTGCCGGCCCAACCTGGACGCGGGCGATTCGCGCAAGTGCCCATGATGCCGCGCCGTCCACCTGCCATGCGCCCGATGGCGCGCCGTCCCGGGCACGCCGGGCAACGCGGCGTCGCGCTGCTCGAAGCGCTGATCGCGATCCTGATCCTGGCCATCGGCCTGATCGGCACGCTGGGCCTGCAAGTCAATTCGCAGGCGGCACTGGCCGAGGCGAGCATGCGCGCCGAAGCGACCATCGCGGCGAATGAACTGATCGGCGTGATGAATAACGACCTCGACCATCTGAGCGACTATGCGGTCGCCGAAGACGCCACCCCCGGCGCGCGGCTGCAGGACTGGCATGCGGCGCTGGCGGAGCACCTGCCCAATGCCAGCGTCGTCGTTGCCGTCACCCCGGCCGCCGGCACGAAACGCACGGCAGTGGCAGTGGAGATTCGCTGGCGCCGCAACGAGACGGCGCAGCAGAACCGGCACCGGATCGTCACCTACCTGTCGAGGTCGGCATGAATAACCGCACACCACCCGCACTGTCACGGGCAGCCGGCTTTTCGCTGGTGGAACTGATGGTCAGCATCGTGATCGGCTTGCTGGCCGTGATGTTTGCCACCCGCATGATGACCGATTCCGAGAGCAACAAGGATGGCGCGCTGGGCGGGTCCGAATCGATGCAGAACGGGATGATGGCGATGTTCTCGATCAGCGCGGATGCCGAGCAGGCCGGTTACGGCCTGAATGACCCGATTCTGGCCGGGTGCGACACCATCTTCAACGACAGCAAGGAATTCACGATGACGCCGGTCCTGCGCGGCACCGCGACCATCCACCCGTTGGCAGCCGCCGTGATCGTGCATGGCAACGCCGGGCCGGACCAGCTCACGCTGTACTCGGGCAGCGCGACCAGCGGCACGGCCACCGTGCGCCTGACCACCAACTACAACGGCGGCAACCAGATTGCCCTGGACCGCACGCCATACGGCTTTGCGGTTGGCGACGTGATCGTGGCTGCGCCCGAGGACAGCGTGGGCCAGTGCGCGCTGGCGCAGATCTCGACACTGAATCAGGATGCACCATCGATCGGCTTTGCCAGCACGACCGATCGCTTCAATACGGGCGATCTTGGCCGCACGTTCCCCGGCAGCGCCACCCGCGTGTTCAATCTGGGGCGCGGCGCCAACCTGCCGTTCCACACCTGGCTGGTCGATGGCGGTGTCCTGCGCCTGCGCGCGACCAACCTCGGCAGCAGCGGCGCGACGGCCCAGGCCGTGGCCGACAATATCGTCTCTCTCAAGGCCCAGTACGGCTTCGACACGCGCGCCGTGGCCGCCTTCGATCCTGAGCTGGGCATGCAGGTGCGTGAGTGGTCCAACACCATGATCGATGCCGACGGCGATGGCGTGACGGGTGGCGCGGGCGACTACCAGCGCATTGCTGCGCTGCGCATTGCCGTGGTGGCGCGCAACAAGCGCCCCGAGCGCCCGGCCAACGGGGGCGACTGCAGCACCACGACCGAAGCGCTGACCGTGTTCGAGACGGACCAGCCAAGCGGGATCGATGCCGTCCCGGTCACGCTCGACCTGGGCGTCAAGGACGACCCGATCGACTGGAAATGCTATCGCTACCGCGCGTTCGAGTCCGTCGTGCCGCTGCGTAACGCAAGCTGGAGGCCTACCGCATGACGTTCCGAATCGTTTCGCGCCGCCAGCGCGGCGTTGCCTTGCCGGTCATGCTGATCATGATGCTGGTCATGCTGGTGACCAGCATTTATCTGCTGCGTTCGAGCAATACCACGACGCTGGCCGCGTCCAACTTCGCGTATGACGCCACGCTCAGCCGTGCCGTCGACCTGGGCCTGCACACGGGGTTCCAGTGGCTGCGCGAGACCGCGATTGCCAAGCGTTCCGACCTGGACGCCGACAATGCCGGCAAAGGGTATGTCGCCAGCATGGAAGACACGGCCCTGAACCCGCGCGACAGCGCATTCTGGAAGGGCAGCGTCGAGCTGGAGGATGCCGACGGCAACAAGATCAAGTACGTGATCCACCGCCTGTGCAAGGCGGCCGGGCCGTTCAATAACCCCAAGCCAAAGAACAGCTGCGTCCAGACCGCCGCCAACACCGTCAAGCTCGGCACGACGGTGGCAATCGGCGAGAGCCTGGCGTCCGATGCGCCAGCGTATGCCAGTTCGCCGCAGCTGCACTATGTCATTACCGCCCGCCTCGATGGTGCACGCGGCGGTAACGTGATCAACCAGATGGTCGTGCTGATCGGCGCCTGATGGGCCCCGCGCATCGCCGTTCGAATGGATATCGCATGAAACATTCTCTTACCACCATCCTGGCGCTGCTCGCGTTGTCCATTGGCCTCGGCGCCACGCCGGCACTGGCGGGGCCAACCTCGCTGGCGTCCATGCCCCTGATGAGCCTGACCGGCAGCGGGACGGTCAAGCCGAACCTGATGCTGCTGTACGACGATTCCGGCTCGATGGCGTACACCTACACGCCCGACTACGTCAACGACAACACGACCTGCCGCGCCAGCAGCACGCTGGCCCTTGGCCTGCGCGAATGCGCGGTCGGCGACGTGCCGTATCACACGCCGCAGTTCAACCGCCAGTACTACAACCCGGACATGCGCTACAAGCCGCCGGTGAAGGCTGACCAGAGCTCGTACCCGGAGCAGAACCGGGCCACGACGAGCGGCTGGACCAACGTGACCACTGACGGCTTCAGCCTCGAGTACCGGGACCTGGCCGGGACATCCTCGCAAAAGACCAATCTGGTCACGGGCTTTCCCGACCTGGAATGGTGCGACAGTACCGGCGAATGCCGCCGCAACGTGATCGGCTACACGTATCCGAACCGCACCTACACCAGCCCGAACCCCGTCACCGGCAACGCCTATTACTACCGGCTGAACGTCAACGAATACTGCAGGGACAGCAAGCTCCAGAGCTGCGTATCGACCGCCGTGAACGCCGTCGCGCCCAATACGACCTACAGCAAGCCGGCGCCGGTGCGCTGGTGCGACAGCACGGCCCTGACCAACTGCCAGGCCAAGTACGTGGGCACCTACAAATACCCGCGCTTTGGCGACCCGAACCGCCCGGTCAACTGGTACAGCACGATCACCATCAACAATTCCGGGTCCGACAGTACGCTGACGCTGACCAGGGTCACGTCGGCAAGCACTGCCGGCGTGCAGGAAATCACCAATGGCGCGATGACCGTCACGGGTGGCACCAACACGCCCGCCGAGCAGCTTGCGCTGGCGGTCGCGCTGGCCAAGTCGATCAATGCAAAAATGGGACTGGCGAGGCCGTTCTATGCCTGCGTGCTGACGGCATCCGGCACGGCACCTGCGTGTTCCGACTTCGGCATCACGTTGCCGGCGGCAAACATGCTGGCCGTATTTCCGATCGCCTGCCCGCGCACGTCCGACAAGAATGGCTGCCAGGTTGTCAGGGAAGGCAGCCGCACGGCCGAAGAACTGATCGTCGAATCGGGCGCCCGCGTCACGGCGCTGCTGCAGTTCAGCGGCACGGCCGGTGACGGCACGCGCAGCGTGCTGACCAATCTGCGCTTCGCCGGTCAGACCTGGTTCAGTCGCGGCCTCGAGCTGACCCGAAGGGGCTCGGCCGCGCAGATCGCCACGCAGCTCGCTACCGAAATCGGCACCGGCGGAACCGTCAAGGCGTACGTCGGCGGCAACGGCATCACGCCGCAGTGCGCGGCGGCGCCATCGACGGCCTTGTGCCTGGTGGGCCCGCTGTCGGCCAAAGGAACGGCTGCCACCATTGGTGCGATCAACAACCGTGCTTCGCTCACGTTCACTTCGGTGGCAGCCGTTACCGATCAGGTGCCGACGTCGGTCTCCGGCGTCGATACCGGGGTGTTTACGCGCACCGACATCGTCGCCACCCGCGATGCCTATCCACGCACCGAGGCACGCACTGACTGCCGGTCCGAGACGTCCTGCACCTACGACGAAGAGATGACCAACTTCGCCAACTGGTATGCCTACTACAAGTCGCGCAACCAGATGATGAAGACGGCCGTGGGCCAGGCCTTCCAGCCGCTGGACAAAGATTACAAGGTGGGGCTGGTGGGCCTGCAGCGCGCCGCCAACCAGACCGACTACATGGGCAACGACCAGATCCTGTATCCGAAGTCGTTCACCGGGGGCGATCGCATCGCCTGGTACAAAGCACTCTATGAAATGAACAGCGCCGGCGGCACGCCGGTGCGGCTGGCGCTGAACGAAATGGGCAATATGTTTGCCAACAAGGGGATCTTCAAGCAGGCGCGGGGCGCCGAAGTGATCGAATTTCCCTGCCAGCAGAACTTCACGTTCGTGACGACCGACGGCTACTGGAACGGCGGTAGTGTCGCCGATGTCGTCAACAACGACAACAAGGACGATCCGGCGCGCTTCTGTACCGAGGACACCGGCTGTGTCGACACCAGCGCGCAAGCCAAGCCGTCGCTGGCCGACGTCGCGCTGTACTGGTACAACGGCGGCCGCAACACGATCGCCCCGGCCGCCAGGGACAATTCGCTGCGCCCCGAACTGGAAGGCGACGTCGGGGTCGTGGCCGGCACCCGCAACAAGCGCCTGCACATGCGCACCTACGGCCTGGGACTGGGCGTGGACGGCGTCATGACGTACGAGCCGAAGTACGATACCGCGCGCGAGCCGGGCGGCGACCTCGACAACATCATCGACAAGGTGCGCACCGGCTGCCCGTGGACGAGCGACGGCGTGTACCGCTGGCCCGATCCGGTGGTCGACAAGGTGGCGCTGTCGGATACGTACCAGTCACGGGTGGACGACCTGTGGCATGCGGCGATCAATGGCGGCGGCAAGTACTTTGCTGCGTCCGATCCGCAGCAGGTGGTCGAAGGGCTGAACGAGGCGCTCAACGACATCCGCCAGGCCACCGGCGCAGCGGCGTCTGCGGCCACTTCGACGCCAAACATCACGCAGGATGACGCCGACATCTTCTCGTCGACGTTCACCACGGTGAAATGGACCGGCAACCTGGCCAAGCGGGTGCTCGACCCGGTCACTGGTGAAGTCGTGAAGAAAGTAATCTGGAGCTCGTCCTGGACCGTCGGCCAGCAGGTGGGCGCCGCCAGCGACACGCGCACGATCTGGTACCGCGATCCCGTCAGTGGCACCCGCAAGGATCTGGTGTACGCAGACATGGGCGCAGACCGTGCCTGGTTCGCCAACAAATGCTCGCTGCTGTCGCAATGCGCGAATCTGAACAGCGCAAACCAGGCGATCGTCAACAACGGCGAGACGATCGTCAACTGGCTGCGCGGCCACCAGCAATACGCCAACAACGTGATCCTGCGCGGCTATTCCGCCCCGAGCGAGACCGAGGTCGAACCGGACAAGCCGGCGCAGCCCGTGGTGCTGGGCGACATCGCGTCGTCCAAGCCGGCGTATCTGCGCGGCGCGCGCAAGAGCTACGTGGCCGAAGGCTATGACGCCTACAAGGCAGCGCAGGCCGGGCGCAAGCCGACCGTGTTCATCGCGGCCAATGACGGCATGCTGCATGCGTTCGACGCCGTCAAGGGCACCGAGATGTGGGCCTACATGCCGCGCATCACGATGAAGAAGCTGTACCGCCAGGCCAGCGTGGGTTACGCGACCGAGCACCAGTTCACGGTCGACGGCTCGCCCGAACTGGCGGACGTGCAGATCAACGGCACCTGGCGCACGATCCTGGTCGCGGGCCTGAATGCCGGCGGCCGGGGCTACTACGCGCTGGACGTCACCGACCCCGATGCACCGGCGCCGCTGTGGGAAATCTGCGCCGATGCCACCGTCTGCGCCGGCCCGCTGCACCAGCCCGAGATGGGCTTCACGTTCGGCAACCCGCAGTTCGGCACCATCAAGGACGGCAAGGATGCCAACGGCAATGACAAGCAGCGCTGGGTCACCTTCCTGACCTCGGGCTACAACAATATCCCCGATGCGGACGGCGTGGCCGGTGGCAGCGGCAAGGGGATCCTGTTCGTGGTCGATGTCGCGACCGGCCAGCAGGTGCTGAACCTGGGCGACCGGGACATCAGCCACGCCGAGACGGGCCTGTTGACGACCGGATCGGGCGGTATCGGCTCGGGCAGCGGCGTGGCCGATCCGTCCGGCCTGGCCAAGATCACGGCGATCACCGCCAACCCGAACACCGATCCGCTGGTGACCTATCTGTACGGGGGCGACAACTTCGGCCAGATGTGGCGCTTCGATTTCACCGGCGCCAAGGTGGCGCGGCTGCGCATGGGCAGTGCCGGCGCCAACCAGCCGATCACGTCGCGGCCTGACGTGGCGCTGTGCCAGGTCGATACGACCGGGCAGGGGGCGGATGCGTCGCCGACGCGGCGCGTCGTGACCTTCGGCACCGGTCGCATGCTCGACTACATCGACATCAAGGATGTCAGCGAACAGAGCGTCTACGTGCTGGCCGACACCGGCACGCCGGTGGCAGATGCCAAATGGCGCGCCACCGACACGTTCTCTGAACGCCAGTTCACCGAAACCGTGCCGTACAACGCCGCGACGCCACTGGTGCCGCGCTCGAACCGCTTCACGGTCGGCGGCGCGACAGTCAATCTGGGCGCGAAGGCCGGCTGGTTCATCGACTTTGACAAGAACGCCGGTGAACGGGTCAACCTCGACCCGAAGATCGTCTCGGGCACCTTGTCGGTGGTGACCAACCTGCCGCAGTCGTCGACGGCCTGCAACGTGGGCGGCTCGAGCTATGCGTACCATCTGGATGTCTGCACTGGTCGCGCCGTATCCGGCAATGCCTCCGGCGACGGCACCGGCGACATCGCCGGCTCGCTCTTGTCGGGCGATGCGGCGGCAGTGGGCTTCATCATCGTGCGCCTGCCGTCAGGCGCGCTGAAGATGGTCACCACCACCGCCAAGGGCGACACCATCACGTCCGAGGTGACGTCGGCCACCAGCCAGGATGCCCGCCGCACCGGCTGGCGCCGCGTGCGCGACTGACGCCGCACGTTGCGCCTGCCCGGGCGCGCGCCGTATTCTGTTCACACGGCGCGTGCCCGAGACGGTAAAATCGAGGGTTTTCCGACAAGGGCCGTCACAGGTCCACAACTGGGCTCGATTATGGCCAACGACACCGATATTTCCAGCGCCGACGATCCGTCCGGCGCAGGCACCGACCTTGAAGTCGCTGCCAACCGCCAGGCCGGCACGATCGCGCGCGAAGTCGCGCGCCGCCGCACCTTCGGCATCATTTCCCACCCCGACGCCGGTAAAACGACGCTGACCGAAAAGCTGCTGCTGTTCTCGGGCGCGATCCAGCTGGCCGGCACCGTCAAGGGCCGCAAGAGCGGGCGCCATGCGACGTCCGACTGGATGGACATCGAAAAGCAGCGCGGCATTTCCGTGGCCTCGTCGGTGATGCAGTTCGATTACCGCGACCACGTCATCAACCTGCTCGACACGCCGGGTCACCAGGACTTCTCGGAAGACACCTACCGCGTGCTGACGGCGGTCGACTCGGCGCTGATGGTGATCGATGCCGCCAAGGGCGTCGAATCGCAGACGATCAAGCTGCTTGAAGTGTGCCGCATGCGCGCCACGCCGATCGTCACGTTCATGAACAAGATGGACCGCGAAACGCGCGATCCGCTCGAACTGCTCGACGAAGTCGAATCGGTGCTGAAGATCGAATGCGCGCCGGTGACCTGGCCGATCGGCATGGGCAAGAACTTCCGCGGGGTGTATCACCTGCTGAAGGACGAGATCATGCTGTTCAAGGCGGGAGAAGAAAAAGCCGACGGCGCCTTCGAGATCGTCAAGGGCATCGACAATCCACGCCTGGCCCAGATGTTCCCGCTCGAGATCGAGCAGCTCAAGATGGAAGTCGAGCTGGTGCACGGCGCCTCGCACGAGTTCGACCTCGAGCGCTTCCTGTCGGGCGTGCAGACGCCGGTGTTCTTCGGTTCGGCCATCAACAACTTCGGCGTGCGCGAAATCCTGTCGGCCCTGGTCGACTGGGCGCCATCGCCGCGCGAGCGTGACGCCACGGTACGCGCGGTCAAGCCGGACGAGCAGCCGTTTTCCGGCTTCGTCTTCAAGATCCAGGCCAATATGGACCCGGCCCACCGCGACCGCATCGCGTTCCTGCGCGTGTGCTCGGGCCGATTCGAAAAAGGCATGAAGGTCAAGCACCTGCGCCTGGGCCGCGATGTCAAGCTGTCGTCGGTGGTGACCTTCATGGCCTCCAGCCGCGAACAGGTCGAAGAGGCGTTTGCCGGCGATATCATCGGCTTGCCGAACCACGGCAATATGCAGATCGGCGACAGCTTCACCGAAGGCGAGATGCTCAGCTTCACCGGCATTCCGTACTTCGCACCGGAGCTGTTCCGCTCCGTGCGCATCCGTAATCCGCTGAAGATGAAGCAGTTGCACAAGGGTCTGCAGCAGCTGGGCGAAGAGGGTGCGGTGCAGGTCTTCAAGCCGGTGCTGGGCGGCGAACTGATTCTGGGCGCGGTCGGCGTGCTGCAGTTCGAGGTGGTCGCCAGCCGCCTGCTCAACGAGTACGGTGTCGACGCAGTGTTCGAAAGCGCCAGCATCAGCAGCGCGCGCTGGGTGTCGAGTGACGACAAGAAGAACCTGGCCGATTTTGAAGCCTCGCTCGGTCACAACGTCGCCTACGACGCGGCCGGCAATATGGCGTACCTGGCCACGTCTGGCGTGAACCTGCGCCTGACGCAGGAACGTTGGCCGAAGCTGACGTTCCACGCGACGCGCGAGCACGCGGTCAAGCTGGCTTGATGTCACGGCGCGGCGCGGGTGGTTGAACGCGAGGACGGCGCAGCCGTCCACCCTACGATTGCTCGCGCTGCGGTTAATTCGGTGTGCTGATCGCGCAGATGGTTTGGGTGCGTACTGCGCCGTCCGGGCTGGTCAGGCGTAGCTGCACCGGCAGCCAGGCTTTCGCCGGCGCCAGCCACACTTCCAGATGCGGCGCGCCGTCGTCGGCCAGCCGCACCAGGCGCACCGTCTCGAGCGTGCCTATGGCCGTCTCGAGACGTTCCGGGCCGGCAGTATCGAAATACACCATCCGTGCCCCGTTCACGCCGCCGATCCAGAATGCCAGCCTGCTGCGCAGCTGGTCGGGGTCGGCCTGGCCGATACCACTCAATTGCAGCAGCACCGATGCGTCATCTTGGCTGCCGGGCACCAGCTGCGCGCTGCGCTTGGTGACGCCATCGATGATCTGTCCCCGTGCGCGGTCGAAGACCGTGCTTGCCTTGCCTGTCCCCATACGTTCGCTCGTTGTGCGCGGCGAAATGCCCGCGTCGTCCAGACCACCTTCGCTGACGAAGTCGCCCGATATCCCGTCGAGTTCCAGGCGGTAGCTGCTGCCATCCGTTTCCCACGCCAGATGCGCATTGCCGCCATCGATCCCGTCGACGCAGTAATCGATGCGCACCGTGTCGTGCGACGCAGTGCGGTACTGGCTCGGCCGCTGGAGCGGGCCGATGTCTTGTTGCGGCAGCGTCGTGGTGGCGGTGGACGGTTCGGCGGCAGCGGCGGCCGGTGCGGTGGCGACGTCGTCGCTGGCGGGTGGCGTTGGTGGCAGCGGAGCGGGCGTTGCCGGCGCTGTCTCGGGCACCTGTACGGGCGGCGCAGCGACCGGCAGCACCGGGCTGGTGACGCTGGCGCCGGCGAGCGTCACGGTCAGCAGGCCTGCGGCGGCACTGCGGGGCGCCGGGCGTGGATCGAGCCACACGATCGCCAGCAGGTGCAGCGCCAGCGACAGCACGAACAGGACCGGCAACAACAGGTGACGCGGCTGGACGACGAACATTCTCATACCCGTAGTGTAGCGCGCCCCTGCCTGCAAGGTGTATCTGGCAGGCAATTGCGTGTCCAGCGACTGTGGCGGATTGCGTTGCTGCGCGCCACGTCGTCCGGCGGCGTTTGCGCCATCACAAACGAAATGCCCGGCACGCGACGTACATTCGTGAATGCACTGAGGAAATGATGCAGTAGACACTTGAGTGAGGATGCCATGATGCGACTGCCACATTCCGCGCGTTCCGCCGTGCTGCCGTCGGGGGCGCTATGCTGAGCCGCTTGCGTATCGGGCCCAAACTGCTGCTGGCGCCGGGCGCCGTCCTCGTGCTGCTGCTGGTGCTGGCCTGCGCAGCCTATGTTGCGCTGGCGCGCCAGAACGACTCGCTCGAATCGATCGTCGGCCAGCGCGCCGCCAGCATGCGCGCTGCCGCCACGCTGGGCACCGAGTCGCACAAGGCGCATGCCGACATCTACCGCTACCTGAGCTGGATGGGCGGCAGCTTTCCCTTGGCGCGCACCGAGCCGCTGCGGCGCGACATCCTGGCGCAGCACGGCCGTATTGGGGTTGGCCTGGCGACGCTGGCGGCAGGCGCGCTGTCCGGCGCCGAGCGGCGCCACGTCGAGCAGGCCGCCCAGGCGCAGCGCCGCTATGCGCGCGCGGTGCGCGACGTGATCGAGCTGGCGCCGCTGGACGGCTCGATCAGCGCCAATGCCATGCAGAAGGCCGAAGCGGCGTTCGCGCTGGTGGACCAGCGGCTGAGCGACCTGGGCGCGCTCGAAGACGCCTTGTCGCGCCAGGCGGCCGGTAGCGCCAAGGCGGACTTTCGCTTGATCGCGATCCTGATGCCGGCCTTGCTGGCGCTGGCAATCGCGCTATCGCTGGCGATCACGCTGGCCGTGCGCCGCATCCTGCTCGGCGAGATCCACGACATCGGCGTGGCCGCCAGCAGCCTGGCCAGCGGTAACTTCACGGTCCGGCAGCGCGATTACGGCAGCGACGAAATCGCCGACACCTCGCGCCTGCTCGATGCAAGCATCCGCAATCTGAATGGCATGCTGTGCACGGTCGTCGACGCGGCGCGCACGATCGGGGCGGCCTCGCGCGACATCAAGCTCGGCAGCCTGAGCCTGGGCAGCCGCGCGGTGTACCGCGCCGCTGCGCTGGCCGAGACCGAACACGCGCTGCAGGCGCTGGCGGCCGACGTGCGTCACGGCGCCGATGACGCCCGGGCCGCCAACCGCCTGGCGACCGGCGCCGGCGATGTCGCACAGGACGGCGACGGCGTCGCCCGGCACCTGGTGACGATGCTCGAGGCGAGCCGGGGCAGTGCGCAGCAGGTCGTGGCAATTGTCGATGAGCTGGAGCTGGCTGCCAGCGCGACGGGTACGCTGCTCCTGAATGCGGCGCTGGACGCGTCGCGGGTGTCCATCAGCGCCGTCGACCTGGCGGCAGTGGCCACCGAGGTGCGGGCGCTGGCGCGGCGGGTCGCCGGGGCCAGTCGCGAGATCCGCGCCGTGGTGGCGCAGTCGGTGGCGCAGATCGACGGGGGAACGGCGTGGGCGCTGCGCGCCGGCAGCAGCATGCAATGCATCGCCACTTCGGTTCGCGATGTGGAAGACATCGTGGGCCGCCTGGGGTCCGCTGGCGATGGCCAGGCCAGGCAACTGGACGGTGTCAGCCAGGCCATCGTGCAGATGGACCAGGTCACGCGCCAGAACTGCACGCTGGTCGAGGAAGCCGCCAGCGCCGCGCGCATGCTGCAGATGCACGCCATGACGCTGGCGCGCACGGTGGCCGGGTTCCGGCTGGAAGAAGGCGAGGGCAGCGCTGAGGCGCCGGGGGCGGCGTTACCGATTACCCCACATGAAAAAGGCGGCGTTCCCGGCGAACCCACACGCGAACGGCGTGGGCCAAACCGGGAACGCCGCCGTCGTCCGGCATCGCACTTGCGGCTCGCATCGAGCCGCAAGTGATGCCGCTGGCAGGGCAGGTCAGCGATTACTCGTAATCGCTGATCGGCGCGCAGCCGCAGAACAGATTGCGGTCACCGTAGACGTTGTCGGCACGGCCGACCGGTGGCCAGTACTTCTTCTTGCGCAGGCTCGCGACCGGGAACGCCGCCACTTCACGCGTGTAGCCGTGAGCCCAGTCGTCGCTCGTGACCACTTCGGCCGTGTGCGGTGCACCCTTGAGCGGATTGTCCATGCGGTCGTACTCGCCGCGCTCGACCTTGACGATCTCGGCGTGGATCGTGATCATCGCCTCGATGAAACGGTCGATCTCGGCCTTCGATTCCGATTCGGTCGGCTCGATCATCAGCGTGCCCGGAACCGGGAAACTCATGGTCGGCGCGTGGAAACCGAAGTCCATCAGGCGCTTTGCCACGTCTTCGTTCGAGATGCCGGTCTTGTCCTGCAGCGGACGCAGGTCGATGATGCACTCGTGCGCCACCAGGCCGTCGTGGCCCGCGTACAGCACCGGATAGTGCGGCGCCAGGCGGCGTGCGATGTAGTTGGCATTCAGGATCGCCACTTCGGTCGCTGCCGTCAGGCCATCCGCGCCCATCATCGCGATGTACATCCACGAAATCGGCAGGATCGAGGCCGAGCCGAAGGCTGCAGCGCTGACCGCGCCGATGCCCTGTTCGTCACGGACGTAGCCGGTCGAGAGCTGGTTTGGCAGGAACTTCGCCAGGTGCGCGCCGACGCCGATCGGGCCGACGCCCGGGCCGCCACCACCGTGCGGGATGCAGAAGGTCTTGTGCAGGTTCAGGTGGCTGACGTCGCCGCCGAACGCGCCCGGCGAGGCCAGGCCCACCAGTGCGTTCATGTTGGCGCCGTCGACGTACACCTGGCCGCCGTGCTGGTGCACGATCTCGCACAGTTCCTTGATGCCTTCTTCAAACACGCCGTGGGTCGACGGATAGGTGACCATCACGCAGGCCAGGTTCGCGCTGTGCTGCTCGGCCTTGGCCTTCAGGTCGACCAGGTCGACGTTGCCGTTTTCATCGCAGGCGGTGACGACAACCTTCATGCCGACCATGCTGGCCGACGCCGGGTTGGTGCCGTGGGCCGACGACGGGATCAGGCAGATGTTGCGGTGGCCTTCGCCGCGCGCCTGGTGGTACTTCTGGATCACCAGCAAACCGGCGTACTCGCCCTGCGAGCCGGCGTTCGGCTGCAGCGAGATCGCGGCGTAACCGGTGGCGGCGCACAGCATCGCCTCGAGCTGCGTGATCATTTCGCGGTAACCGACGGTCTGGTCGTTCGGCGCCAGCGGGTGGATGTTCGAGAACTCGGGCCAGGTGACCGGCACCATCTCGGACGTCGCATTGAGCTTCATCGTGCACGAACCGAGCGGGATCATCGTGCGGTCCAGCGCCAGGTCCTTGTCGGCCAGTGCGCGCAGGTAGCGCAGCATTTCGTGTTCGGCGTGGTAGCGGTTGAAGGTCGGGTGGGTCAGGTAGGCACTGGTGCGGGCCAGGGCCGTCGGCAGCGCGTCGCTGGCGTCGGCGTCCAGTGCGTCCAGGTCAACCGACTTGCCGTCGCCGAAGATCGCCATCAGCGTGGCCAGGTCGTCACGGGTGACGGTTTCGTCCAGCGCGATGCCCACTTGCGTGGCGTCGATCTGGCGCAGGTTGATGCCGTGTGCAGTGGCGGCGGCGTGGATCGCGCCGGCGTCCTTGACACGTACGGTCAGCGTGTCAAAGTAGGTCTGGTTGACCAGCTCGAAGCCCAGCTGCTGCAGGCCGGCGGCCAGGATCGCGGTCTGGCGGTGCACGCGGCGGGCAATGCGCTCGAGACCCTGCGGGCCGTGATAGACCGTGTACATGCCGGCCATCACGGCCAGCAGCACTTGCGCGGTGCAGATGTTCGACGTCGCTTTTTCGCGGCGGATGTGCTGCTCGCGCGTCTGCAGCGCCAGGCGGTAGGCCTGGTTGCCCTGCGCGTCGATCGTCACGCCGACCAGGCGGCCCGACATGCTGCGCTTGAATTCGTCGCGGGTGGCCAGGTAGCCGGCGTGCGGACCGCCGAAACCGAGTGGCACGCCGAAGCGCTGGCTGTTACCGACGACGACGTCCGCCCCCCATTCGCCCGGCGGCGTGAGCAGGGTCAGGGCCAGCAGGTCGGCGGCCACGATCACCATGCTGCCGGCGGCGTGCAGTTTCTCGACGGCGGCGCGGTAGTCGCGCACTTCGCCGTTCACGCCCGGGTATTGCAGCAGCACGCCGAAGCAGGTTTCGCCCAGCGACTCGACGTCGGCCGCGGCGATGGTGCGCACTTCAACGCCGATCGGCAGCGCGCGCGTTTCGATGATTTCGCGGGTCTGCGGCAGCACGTCGTCAGCCACATAGAACACCTTCGATGCCGACTTGCCGACGCGCTGGATCAGCGTCATGGCTTCGGCGGCGGCGGTGCCTTCGTCCAGCATCGACGAGTTGGCGATGCCCATGCCGGTCAGGTCGGTGACAGCCTGCTGGAAGTTCAGGATCGCTTCCAGGCGGCCCTGCGAGATCTCTGGCTGGTACGGCGTGTAGGCGGTGTACCAGGCCGGGTTTTCGAAGATGTTGCGCAGGATGACCTTCGGCGTGAAGGTGCCGTGGTAACCCTGGCCGATCAGCGACTTGAGCACCTTGTTCTTCGAGGCCAGGCCCTTGAGGGTAGCCAGTGCTTCTTCTTCGGTGCGTGGCTCGGCGAACTGGCCCAGGTCGATCTTGTCCTTGCGGCGGATATTGGCTGGCACGACGGCATCGATCAGCGCGGCGCGGGTCTCGTAGCCGAGGGCCGACAGCATCGCTGCCTGGTCGGCGTCGGACGGGCCGATGTGGCGCGGGATGAATGAATCACGTGCTTCGAGTTGGGTGAGGCTTGGTCGGGTCATGTTGGGGGACACAGTCTGCGGCGACGTTGAAGGAGAATGGCGGGTGGTGCAGGGCGGTGCGCCGCGGCGGGGCCGGCGGCGCACCTGGAGGCGGATCAGTGGTCGGTGGTCTTGCCGTAGGCGTCAGCGTCGAGCAGATTGTCGTACGAGCCGGCGTCGCTTGGCGCGAGCTTGAACAGCCAGCTGCCGTAGGCATCCTGGTTGATCGAGTCCGGCGCGTCGGCCACTGGCTGGTTCACGGCGGTGACGGTGCCGTCGACTGGCGCGTAGATGTCGCTGGCGGCTTTCACCGATTCCACGACGGCGGCGTCGCTGCCGGCGGTGAAGGCCTTGCCGACCTGCGGCAGTTCGACGAACACGATGTCGCCCAGCGCGTCCTGCGCGTACTCGGTGATGCCGACGGTCAGGGTGCCGTCTTCTTCGCGGCGAACCCACTCATGGGATTCGGTGTATTTCAGGTCGGTAGGGATGTTCATGGGGACTCCGGGTAGTTGGGTGGATAGCAGTATAGGTGTTCTGGATGCAGGGCAGCGTTCAGGCGGCCAGCACTTTACCGTTGCGCACGAACGGCAGCTTGACGACGCTGGCTGCCAGGCGCTTGTCGCGGATGATCACGTGGACGGTGTCGCCGATGGCCACGTCCATCGGCACGCGCGCCAGGGCGATCGCCTGCTGCATGCTCGGGCTGAAGGTGCCGCTGGTGATTTCGCCTTCCAGGCCGGAGGCCGCGACCACTTTCTGGTGCGCGCGCAGGATGCCGCCTTTTTCACGCAGGATCAGGCCGACGAATTGCGCGCCCTGGCCCTTGGCCTGCAGGGCCGCCTTGCCGATGAAGTCGCGTTCGGAGACCAGGTCGATCGTCCAGGCCAGGCCGGCGTCGAGCGGGTTCACGGAATCGTCCATGTCCTGGCCGTACAGATTCATGCCGGCTTCCAGGCGCAGCGTATCGCGCGCTCCCAGACCGGCCGGCTTGATGCCGACGGCGACAAACGCATTCCACAGCGCTTCGGCCTGCGAGGCCGGCACGCCGATCTCGAAACCGTCTTCACCGGTGTAGCCGGTGCGGGCGATCATCGCTTCGCCAAACGCGGTGTCCGGGACGATGACGGCGTTGAACGGCTTGAGGTTTTCGGATGCTGCCTGGGTGGTCGGCAGCACCTGCCACACCTTGGCGCGGGCATTCGGGCCCTGCACGGCGATCAGTGCGATCGGATCGTTGCCGTCGCGGCGCGCGGTGATCGTCACGCCGCTGTTGGTGGCGGTGTTCTGCTGGTTCATCCAGGCGACGTCTTTTTCGGCCGTGCCAGCGTTGACGACGATGCGGAACCATTCTTCGGACAGGAAATAGACGATCAGGTCGTCGATGACGCCGCCTTCGGGATTGAGCATGCACGAATACAGGGCCTTGCCCGGTACCTGCAGCTTGTCGACGTTATTGGCCAGCAGGCCGCGAAGGAACGCGCGCACGTTGGCGCCCCTGACGTCGACGACACACATATGGGAAACGTCGAACATGCCGGCGTCGCTGCGCACCGCGTTGTGCTCTTCGATTTGCGAACCGTAGTTGACGGGCATGTCCCAACCGCCGAAATCGACCATCTTGGCATTGGCGGCGCGGTGCGCGGAATTGAGCGGGGTCGCTTTGAGCGTCATGGAATCCTCAGGCAGAAATAGGGGTACAGCACGGTCGTCGTGCGCTGTCGACCCCTCTGTCCTTGGTACCTGAGAGATAGCGGCTGTGCGCCGCTTGCCCCTTCGGTGGACCGCTACCGCGGCCGCTCTCCAGAGTTGAACCGCCGCGCGCTGCGCCGCTGTCCCTTGACCGGTCCTTTTGCCTGAGAGTTTATGGGTGAGTGCCCCTTCGGCGGCAGCATGCTGCGCTCTCCCGATCAAGACTGCGGAGGATATTCCACCCTATGCCGACTGTCAACCGCACACCCCCACCCATAATTAGGGTCAGAGTCGAATTGTTTGACAACTTTCGATAATTGCCCATTAAATCGACTCCGACCCTCATTATTTTTGACCTCCGCGGAAATAAAAACGATGCGTTAAGAAAATTAAGTGCGGACCGGAATTAAAGGCTGATTTTGATAGCGCTAAATTAGCAAATAATAATTGGGGTCAGAGTCGAATTGTTTGACAACTTTGAGGAATTGCCCATTAAATCTACTCTGACCCTCATGGTGGTTTGGCGTGGATTTGCCTTGAAGCATTGCTTCGCACTATTGGTGATCGGTAGTGGAGGGCGTGCGGGGGGATTTGCTACACTTGGTTCACTTACTTTGTAGGCGGAACAGACTATGAATCAAGAGAAAGCGCTGCAAGAGAAAGAGGGGTGGTTCACGCTGTCGGGCGATGTCAACAGTGATATGGTCCACCGGCTGTTCGAGGCAGTGGCGAACATGACGGAAGACGGCATCGATACCGCCCACGTGCTGCTGCAGTCCAACGGTGGTTATGTCAGCGACGGGCTGTGCCTGTATAACTTCATGGCCAATTCGCCCGTGAAATTTGTCATGTACAACGCCGGGGCGGTGGCCTCGATTGCCGTCGTCGTGTATCTGGCCGGCTCGCGCCGCTACGCCAGCGAGACGGCGCGGTTCATGATCCACAAGTCGCATGCGACGGCGTCGCCCGGCTCGCGGCCGGATGCGCTCAATATCATCGTCGAAGGCCTGCGCGCCGACGACGCGCGCACCGAGACGATCCTGCGCAAGGAGATCGAGCTCACGCCCGAGCAATGGAGCGTGCATCAGTACGGCGACCTGCACATGACGGCGCGCGATGCCAAGGTGGCAAGGATGATTCACGAAGTGACCGACTTCGCGCCGCCCAAGGGCGCCATCCTTCGCAATATCTGAGCGTCGTCTGATCTGCCCGGCGCGCAGCGTGACTCAGCGCGTTGGGTCGGCCTTGTCGCTCTGGTGCCCTGCGCTCGCGTGGTGTCCGGGGGTGCCGCCCTGGACGGCTGCAGCCGGGAGCGAGCCGGCCTGTTGCGAATCATTCAGGCGGGTGTCCGGTTGCTGCACCGGTGTGGGCTGGCGCGCCGATTGCTCCGATGCATCGGACGCCAAATCCCGCTGCTGATCCGGCAAGGAATCGGACTTCCGGGCTGGCATGTCCCCGCGACCCTGATGTTCGGCGTCGCCATGCGGCGCCTGCTTGCCGCCCTGATTGCCTGCACCCGCAACAGCGTTATTTTTCTCGACCATGTTGATTCCTTTCAAACGTGTCGCCAGATCGTACTCCTGCCGCCGACATGGCGTTGTTCGTTTCCGCGAAAGCCACCCTGCGAAGCCCGGCACCGGGCACTGACCGGACGGCGGCCCCAGCCTCTGTAGACATGCGCCTGCCTCGGGCGCTACTATCGATCCAGGTAAGCGCCGCGCGGGCGCCAGCCTGCGCAGTGTCGCTTTGCCTCTGGCCCGCTGTGTTTGCTCATTGCTGATCGGCAAGAGTATGGCAAAATAGAGGCTCGCCTTTCTTCGCCAAAACGTCATGGCCACCCCATCCGTCCAGACCCACGCCGCGCGCAATGCCGCCGCCCAGCAGGCTACGCTTGCCGGGCTGGTCGCCATCGCCTGCCGCCAGGCCGGGACGGACCTGGGCGACGTGGTCCGGCGCATCGTCTCGGTCCTGCTCGACCTCACAGCCGCCGGTCCGGATCCCCGCGCCGTCATGCGCCGGGTCAAATCCGGCAACCTCCTCAAGAGCAACGATTACGCGTTCGTCCACCTGGCCACGAGCGCGCTCGAAAAAGCGCTGGAAGCCGAGATCGCACTGCTGGCGCCGGGCGCCCCGGCTGCAGAGGCGCACCCCGTGGCGCTGAGCCTCGTGCCGCTCGAGCAGATCGACCAGCAAATGGCGCTGGACGCCGTCAGCCGCCCGTTCGACCTCCAGTACTCGGAGCCGCTGGCCACCCTCGGCGTGCGCCTTGGATTGCTGCTGGGGCGCGACCTCGTGCGCGCCGCCCATAATCCATTTCGTCCCGCCGTGTTCCTGGGCGCGCTGCACGCCGCGTGGTGCGAGTTCGAGCCCGATCCGGAAGCGCACGGCCTGCTCGCGCCACTGCTGCGCCCCGGCCTGATGATCGATCTCGGACCGCTCTACGAAGCGCTGATCGAGGCCCTCAAGGCTGCGCGCAAGGGCAGGGACGACGACACGCGCTTTGCCAAGACCGACGACCGCGCCGCGCGCCGCGCCGAACGTGCGCGGCGCGAAGCGTCGCTGTCGGATCAGCTGCGCCTGTTGTTCGACCCGGCGCTGGCCGTGCCTGAGATTCCGAATCTGCCGCAGGGCAGCGGGGGCTGGCGGCCAAGCGCCGCTTCGGGTTTTGCGATTGCGGCACCGGATGCGGGCACGCCAGCCACGCCGGGACCGGTCGCCACGGACGCTGGCGCCCAACCTGGCGAGCGAGCCGGGGGCCACGTCAACGCCCATCCTGGCTTCCAGCCCGGCACACCGGGCCACGCCGTGTCGACGCCCGCCCATGGCTTTACGCACGGACCTGGCCATGGCGGCGCAGGCGCGCCGGCCATGGCTGGCGCGATGCCGCTGATCGACCTTCTTGGCCGCCTCGGCGCCGGCGCCGCGATTCCCGGCATGCCGGATCTGCAGCCGTTGGCTCTCCACGCCGGCGCGACCGGCAGCAGCGCGGCGCACGGCAGTGACAGCAGCGTTCCCCACGGCGCGTTCTACCTCCCGCGGCTGCGCGCGAGCCTGCCGCCGGGCGCACTGTCGCGCGCCGACGCCACCACGCTCGATCTGCTGTCGCGCGTGTTCGAGGGCGTGCTGCAGGACGATGGCGTCGCACCCGAGACGCGCGAACTGCTGGCGTTCCTGCAGGTGCCGGTGCTCAAGGCAGCGCTGCGCGACCGCAGCTTCTTCTTTGAGGAAGCCCATCCCGCGCGGCGCCTGCTCGACCTGCTCTCGCAAACGGGCTGGGAGCAGCCGGCCGACCAGGACGATCCGGTCTACCACGCCATGCGCCGCAGCGTCGAGCGGGTGCGCGATGCCGAGCAGCCCGAGTTCGAAGCCGCGGTGGCCGAACTCGAAGCCGGCCTGGCCGCGCGTGACAGCGCCGAACAGGCCGCCATCGCCGGCCCGATCGCCAATGCCACGCGCCACGAAAAGCGGGTGGCCGCCGAGCGCTCGGCCCAGCGCGCCGTGGCCTTGCGCCTGGCCGGCGAGCAGCTCGTGCCTGCGGTGGCGGGCTTTCTCGAGCAGCGCTGGAGCGCCGCGCTGGCGCTGGCCTACACGATCGAAGACACCCGTCCCGGCGCGATCGACAATGCCACGCGCACGATGGAAGACCTGATCTGGAGCGTCAAGCCCAAGGCGACACAAGAGCAGCGCAAGGCCCTGATCGCGCGCCTGCCGGCGCTGCTGGCAAGCCTGAACAAATGGCTCGACGCCACGCGCTGGCAGGACGCCGAGCGGCTCCAGTTCTTCGCCGAACTGGCCGAATGCCACGCGTCGATCGTGCGCGCGCCGATCGAGCTGGCGCCCGAACGCCAGCTCGAACTGGCGGTCGAGGCGGCGCAGCAGGATGCACTGCGCCGCGTTGCGCAAGAGCAGGCGCAGGCTGAAGATGAAGCGCACGCCAGTCAGGGGCCGGAAGCCGACACCCTGGCAGGCCTCGAGCGGGGCATGCGTCTCGAGCTGGCCGAGGGCGACCGTGTCCGCAAGGTGCGCCTGGCCTGGGTCAGTCCGCTGCGCACGCTGTATATCTTTTCCGGCGCCGGGCGCCAGGAGGCGTTCTCGTTGCCCGCCGGGCGCCTGGCCGATCTGCTGCGCGCCGGTGCAATCCGGGTCGTGCTGGCCGAAGGGGTCGTCGGCCGCATCCTCGGCGCAGCCGTCGGCAGCGAGGCCGTCAACGATGCAGGCCCGCCAGCGGACCATCGCGCCGCCGAGTAAGTCCGTTTCCATCGTCCTTCCGGCCATGGCCTTCGCCATCCCGGCGATGGTATGATGACCGCTTCTTCGCTATCTACCTGACCCACGCAACGTGCGCCTCTCTTCCATCAAATTGTCGGGATTCAAATCGTTTGTCGATCCCACCAATTTTCAGGTGCCCGGCCAGCTGGTCGGCGTGGTCGGCCCGAACGGCTGCGGCAAGTCGAACATCATCGACGCCGTGCGCTGGGTGCTGGGCGAATCCAAGGCGTCCGAACTGCGCGGCGAGTCGATGCAGGACGTAATCTTCAACGGCTCCACGCACAGGAAGCCCGCGGGGCGCTCGTCGGTCGAACTGGTGTTTGACAACAACGCCGGCAAGGCTGCCGGCCAGTGGGGCCAGTACGCGGAGATCGCCGTCAAGCGCACGCTCACGCGCGACGGCACCTCCACCTATTACATCAACGGCCAGCCGGTGCGCCGGCGCGATATCCAGGACATCTTCCTCGGCACAGGCCTGGGCCCGCGCGCCTACGCCATCATCGGCCAGGGCATGATTTCGCGGATCATCGAGTCGCGCCCCGAAGAACTGCGCGTGTTCCTCGAAGAGGCGGCCGGCGTCTCCAAGTACAAGGAGCGCCGGCGCGAAACCGAAAACCGCTTGTCCGACACGCGCGAGAACCTGCTGCGGGTCGAAGACATCCTGCGCGAACTGAACGCCAACCTGGAAAAACTCGAAGCCCAGGCGGCGGTCGCGCTGCGCTTCCAGCAGATGCAGTCCGATCAGGAAGAAAAGCAGAAGCTCCTCTGGCTGCTGCGCAAGAACGATGCGCAGGCCGAGCAGGTCAGGTTCTTCCGCGAAGTCGAAGATGCGCAGACCGGGCTCGAAGCCCAGACCGCGCAACTGCGCGGCGTGGAGCTCGACCTCGAACACCTGCGCCAGGCGCATTTCGCTGCGGGCGACCGCCTGCACACGGCGCAGGGTGCGCTCTACAGCGTCAACGCGGAGATCGGCAGCCTCGAAGCGCAGATCAAGTTCGTCGTCGAATCGCGCACGCGCCTGCAAAACCAGATCGCCACGCTGAGCGCCCAGCGTGATGGCTGGTCGACCCAGGCCGAAGAACACCGCGAAGGCCAGGAAGAAGCCGAGATGCAGCTCGAGGAACTGGCCGCGCGCGCCGAAGGTGCCCAGATCGCGGTCGAAGTCCATGGCGAGCGCCTGCCCGAACTCGAAGCGGCCTGGCGCGCCGGCCAGGATGCTGCCAATGCTGCGCGTGCGCGCATCATGGCAGTCCAGCAGCGGATCGAGCTGGCATCGGCCCACGGGCGCAATGCCGGCGGCATCCTGGCCAATCTGGTCGTGCGGCGCGAGCGCCTGCAGCAGGAGCGCAATGCGCTGAACCTGCCCGACAGCGCCACGCTCGACAACCTGCGGCTGCAGCTCGAAGAAAAGCAGCTGGCGCTCGAAGAACAGACGCAGGCGCTGGACGACGCCACCTCGCGCCAGGATACGGTTGAAGCCGAGCGCCGTCAGGCCAACGGCGACGTCCAGCGCGAGAGCGCCGCCAACACGCAGCTGGAAGCGCGCCTGACGGCGCTGCGCCAGATGCAGGACCGCGTGCAGACAAAAGGCAAGGTTCAGCCCTGGCTGCAGAAGCACGCGCTGGCCGACTTGCCGCGCCTGTGGCAGCAGCTCGATGTGGAAGCGGGGTGGGAGACAGCGCTGGAAGCCGTGCTGCGCGAGCGCGCCGGCGCGCTCGACGTGGCGGACCTTGACGCGGCCAAGGCGTTTTTCAACGACCCGCCACCGGCGCGCCTGGCGCTGTACGCGCCGCAGCCAGGCGGCGCACGTGATCCGGCACCGGCCGGCCTGACGCCGTTCGCCAGCCTCCTGCGCATCAACGACGCCGGCGTGCGCGGTGTGCTGGACGACTGGCTGCATGGCGTTTATATCGCGCAGGATGCATCGGAAGCGTTCGACGCGCGCGCCCGCCTGCCGCACGGCGCCAGCTTCGTCACGCGCCAGGGCCACGTGATCACCCGCTCGAGCGTGCGCTTCCATGCGCCCGACGCCGAGCAGGATGGCATGCTGGCCCGCCAGCACGAGATCGACAACACCGACAAGCTGGTGCGCGCGCAGGCGCTGCTGGCGGGTGAGGCGCGCGAGCGCGCCGCCCGCGCCGACGCTGCGGTTCTCGATCTGGCACGGCGCGTGCAGGATGCGCGTGCCCGCGTCGCCACCTTGCAGCGCGAAGTGCACGCGCTGCAGATCGAGGTGCTCAAGCAAAGCGAGATCGAAGCGCGCTTCAACCAGAGGAGCGGGCAGATCGCGGCTGACCTGACCGAGATCGCGGCGCAGGAAGCCGAGCAGCGCCAGGCGCAGCTTGAAGCCGAGCAGACCTTCGAAGAACTCGAGATGCAACTGGCCGAACTGCAGGAAGCCAGCGAAGACGACCAGGCCGCGTTCCAGGATCAGGAGCAGGCGCTGGCGCGCGCGCGCGAACACCTGCGCGAGCTGGAACGCAGCGCGCAGGAAGCCCAGTTTGCCGAGCGCGCCCAGCGCAGCCGCATCGACGAGTTGCGCCGCACGATCGCCACCGCTGCCACGCAGGCCGAGCAGGTTGGCGCCAGTCTGGCGCAGGCGCGCCTGGAGCTGGAAGCACTCGAAAGTGGCAGCGCCCACGAGGGCCTGCAAGTGCTGCTCGACCAGCGCACGACGCAGGAATCAGCGTTATCAAGCGCCCGCCACGAACTTGATCAGGTCGCGCAGCAGCTGCGCACGGCCGAAGAATCGCGCATGCAGACCGAGCGCAGCCTGCAGCCGCAGCGCGACCGCATCACCGAGCTGCAACTGAAAGAGCAGGCAGCGCGCCTGAACCAGGAGCAGTTCGCCGAAGCGCTGGCCGCCACCGGCGCCGACGAAGCCGAGCTGCAGGCCAAGCTCGCCCCCGATCTGAAGCCGCAATACCTGCAGGGCGAAGTCACGCGCCTGACCAATGCCATCGCCGGCCTGGGCGCCGTCAACCTGGCGGCGGTGGATGAACTGGCGCAGGCCAGCGAGCGCAAGCACTTCCTCGATTCGCAGAATGCCGACCTGAGTGAAGCCATCGCCACGCTGGAAGACGCGATCGGGCGCATCGACCGCGAAACGCGCGACCTGTTGCAAGACACATTCGACCGCGTGAACGGGCACTTCTCGGAGCTGTTCCCGATCCTGTTCGGCGGCGGCAATGCGCGTCTGGTCATGACGGGCGACGAGATCCTCGACGCCGGCGTGCAGGTGATGGCCCAGCCGCCGGGCAAGAAGAACGCGACGATCCACCTGCTGTCGGGCGGCGAGAAGGCGCTGACTGCTACGGCCCTCGTGTTCTCGATGTTCCGCCTGAACCCGGCCCCATTCTGTCTGCTCGACGAAGTCGATGCGCCGCTGGACGATGCCAACACCGAGCGGTTCTGCCGCATGGTCAAGCGCATGTCCGAGCACACGCAGTTCCTTTTCATTTCGCACAACAAGATCGCGATGGAGATGGCCAGCCAGCTGATTGGCGTGACGATGCAGGAGCAGGGCGTCTCGCGCATCGTCGCGGTGGACATGGAAGCGGCCGCCGACCTCGTTGCCGCATGATGGTGCGGCCCGTGTCAGAATGCTAATAAATGACATCCACGCGGGGGAGTTGGTATCATTGCATGCCTTCGCGTGGGGACTGCCCGCACGCGTGGCATTTCGATTGAATCACCCAGTTCGCGGCAAGACCAGGACCGTGCGTCCGGCGCGACTTCGCTATTGAGGCACAAGCAGCATGACTGATCTCCAAATGAGCCTGATCGCAGCCGGCGGCGTGTTCGTCGTCGGTGTCGTCACTTACAACAAATGGCAGGAGTACAAGGCCAGGAAAAGCGTCGAGCGCGCGTTCGCATCGGACCACGACGACGTGTTGATGCGCACCGGCGAAGGCGCGCCCGCCGCCGAACGCAGCGAGCCGATGTTCGACCTCGGCCTGCCGCCGAATGTTCCGGCGCACGCACCTGCTGCCCCACCTGCCGCCGCCCCTGCGCCCGCGAAGGAGGGTGAATTCACCTACACGCGCGTGAACGAGCCGACGCTCGATGCCGACGCGTTCACCGTCACCGACACCAAGCCCGAGCCGCAGCTCGATGCACCGGTGTTGGCCGACACGCCGGCGCCGTCGGCCGAAGAAGTACCTGTTCCTGCTGCTGCAATCACGCCAACGCCGACCCCGACGCCCGCACCCGCCATGCCGGCAGCACCGGCAGCACCAGCGGCACCAGCGGCACCCGTCGCGCCGCCGCCTTCCCGCGCCGCCGGTTCCAGCGCTGCCCAGGATGCCGTGGCCGCATCGCTCCCGGGCACGCGCCCCGGCATGCCGCCGGCGGAACTGGCCGAGTGCCTGGTCGACCCGCTGATCGACTGCATGATCCCGCTGGCGCTCGACGCGCCAGTCCGCGGCGACAAGATCCTGCCGACGCTGCACGGCCTGCGCCGCGTGGGCAACAAGCCGATCCACTACATCGGCTTTGCCGTCAGCGGCGAATGGGAGCCGATCGTCCATGGCGGCGTCTACACCAAGCTGCAGGCGGGCGTGCAGATGGCCACGCGCACCACGGCGCTGAATGAACTCGAATACTCCGAACTCGTCACGCGCCTGCGCGCCGTCGGCGACGACATCGGCGCCGAGCCCCACGTGCCGGACATGATCGAAGTGATGAGCGAAGCACGCACGCTGCACCGCTTCGTCGCCGGCCACGACGCGCAGCTGAGCGTCAACCTGGCCGCCAACGGCGCGCCATGGGCGATGTCGACGCTGATCGGCGCGCTCGAGAACGCGGGCTTCGACGTGCGTCCGGACGGGCGCTTTGCCATGCCGGACCGCGACGGCGCCAGCAACAGCGTGCTGTTTACGCTCTCGACCAACGTCACGCTGGGCGCCGACACCACGTCGCGCCTGACGCTGCTGCTGGACGTGCCGTGCGTGGCGCCGGCGCGCGACGCCTTCGGCCGCATGGTCGATACCGCGCGCGCACTGACGCAGCGCCTGGATGCGACCATCGTCGACGACGGCAACCAGCCGCTCGAAGCCGAAGTGCTCGACGAAATCAAGGGCCAGGTGGTCGAGTTCTACGCCGAGATGGACGCTGCCGACATCGCCGCCGGTTCGACCCGGGCATTGCGTCTGTTCAGCTGAGGAACGCCCCGTGACCGAGCAACCCGATGCCCCGGCCCGGATGGCCTGGCTGGTCGCGGAACTGAACCGCGCCAGCTACAACTACCACGTGCTCGACGCCCCGACGATTCCGGACGCCGAGTACGATCGCCTGTACCATGAGCTGGCCGCGCTCGAGACGCTGCACCCTGAAGCGATCGCGCCCGATTCACCGACCCAGCGCGTGGGCGACGCACCGATCCCGGAATTCAACCAGGTCACGCACGCGGTGCCGATGCTGTCGCTGAATAACGGCTTTGCCGACGACGACATCGACAACTTCGACCGTCGCGTGCGCGAAGGGCTCGAGGCGCGCGACGTCGCCTACAACGCGGAACTGAAATTCGACGGCCTGGCGATCAGCCTGCGCTACGAAAACGGCCGCTTCGTGCAGGCCGCCACGCGCGGCGACGGCTACACGGGCGAAGACGTCACTGCGAATATCCGCACCGTGCGCGTGATCCCGATGCGCCTGCATGGCGACGCCGTGCCAGCCGTGCTCGAGGTGCGTGGTGAAGTCCTGATGTTCAAGCGCGATTTCGAGAGCCTCAACGAGCGCCAGCGCGCTGCCGGCCAGAAGGAGTTCGCCAACCCGCGCAACGCTGCCGCCGGCAGCCTGCGCCAGTTGGATGCGCGCATCACCAATGCGCGCCGGCTGCGCTTTTTCGCGTATGGCATCGGCCAGCTCGATGGCGCACAGGATGCGCTGCCCGCATCGCATTCGGCGATGCTCGACTGGCTCGATGCCCTCGGCCTGCCGGTCGCGAAGGAACGCCAGGTGGTCACCGGCCGCGATGGCTTGCTGGCGTTCTACCGCGACATCGGCGAGCGCCGCGCGTCGCTGCCGTACGAGATCGACGGCGTCGTCTACAAGGTCGACCGGCTGGACGACCAGCGCACGCTGGGCTTCGTCTCGCGCGCGCCGCGCTTCGCGCTGGCCCATAAATTCCCGGCCGAAGAGGCCTTGACCACCATCCAGGCGATCGAGGTCCAGGTCGGCCGCACCGGCGCCATCACGCCGGTGGCGCGCCTGGTGCCGGTGTCGGTCGGCGGCGTCACCGTCACCAACGCCACGCTGCACAACGAAGACGAAGTGCGGCGCAAGGACGTGCGGGTGGGCGACACGGTCATCGTGCGCCGCGCCGGCGACGTGATTCCCGAGGTGCTGGGCGTGGTCCTCGAACGTCGTCCGGTGCCGGAACCCCCGGTCTACACCTTGCCGGCAACCTGCCCGGTGTGCGGCTCGCACGTCGTGCGCGAAGAAGGCGAGATCGTCGCGCGCTGCTCCGGTGGCCTGAGCTGCGCGGCCCAGCGCAAGGAAGCGATCCGCCACTTCGCCGGCCGGCGCATGATGGACATCGAAGGCCTGGGCGACCGCTACATCGACAGCCTGGTCGAAGCGAACCTGGTCACCGGCGTGGCCGACCTGTACAAGCTGACGCAGGACGACCTGCTCAAGATGAAGCGCCTGGCCGACGAGGCCGACGATGCGACGCCGGAAACCGTCAGGCAGGGCAAGGTGCCCACCAAGTGGGCCGACAACCTGCTCGCGGCGATTGCCGCCAGCAAGGCGCCGCCGCTCGAACGCCTGCTGTTTGCGCTGGGCATCCGCCACGTGGGCGAGTCCACCGCCAAGACGCTGGCCGAGTATCTGGGCAGCCTGGCGCTGGTGCGCCGCGCGCCGGCCGCATTGCTGCGCGTGCTGCCCGATATCGGCGGCACGGTGGCGCAGTCGATCGCCGACTTCTTCGCCGAAGAAAAAAACCAGGCTGCGCTGGACGCCTTGCTGGCGGCCGGCGTGGCGCCGAAGGGCGAGCATCCGCCCAAGGCGCAGCTGCGCGAGCTGCTCGACGAGATCAAGCTGCTGGCCGCACTGGCCATCCCCAAACTGACCGAGCCGCGCGCGCGCCAGATCGTCGCCGCAGGCCAGACGCTGGACGCCATCGCTACGCGCACCGACTTCGGCATCTTCGGCTTGCCGGCCACGGTGGCGGCAGCGCTGGAAGCGTGGCTCGCGGATGCCGGCAACCGCGCGCTGGTGACGGCGCTGGCTGCGATGCGGCGCGAACTGCTCGACCTGGTGCCGGAAGCAGCGTCCGCGCCCGAGGGCCCGTTGACTGGCAAGACGTTCGTGCTGACCGGGACGCTGCCGACGATGAGCCGCGACGCAGCCGGTGCCCTGATCGAAGCGGCCGGCGGCAAGATTGCCGGGTCGGTATCGAAGAAGACTTCGTACGTGGTGGCCGGTGCAGAGGCGGGCAGCAAGCTGGCCAAGGCCGAAGAACTGGGCGTCGCGATCCTGGACGAGGCGGCGCTGCTGGCGCTGCTCGGCCAATCATCCTCACACGACTGACCACGATGACCCTGATCCGCAAAGCCGTCTTTCCCGTCGCTGGCCTTGGCAGCCGCTTCCTGCCCGCGACCAAGGCGCAGCCGAAGGAAATGCTGCCGATCGTCGACAAGCCGCTGATCCAGTACGCGGTTGAAGAGGCGGTCGCCGCCGGCATCACGGAGCTGATCTTCATCACGGGCCGCAACAAGCGCGCGATCGAGGACCATTTCGATACCGCCTACGAGCTCGAAGCCGAACTGGAAGCGGCTGGCAAGACAGCGCTGCTCGAAACGGTGCGCAATGTCATTCCGAAGCACGTCAACTGCATCTACATCCGCCAGTCGTCGCCCCTGGGCCTGGGCCACGCGGTCCTGTGCGCGCGCCCGGTGGTGGGCAACGATCCGTTCGCCGTCCTGCTGGCCGACGACTTCATGGACACGGCCGCCGGCCACAAGCCGGTGCTGGCGCAGATGACCGACATCTACACGTATGAACGCAGCAGCATCCTGGCGGTGCAGGACGTGCCGCGCGAGCAGACGCGCCAGTACGGGATTGTCAGCGCCACGCCGTATCGTCCGGACCTGGAGCTGGTGTCCGACATCATCGAGAAACCGCAGCCGGCCGATGCGCCATCGACGCTGGCCGTCGTCGGTCGCTACCTGCTGTCGCCATCGATCTTCGGCTATCTCGAGACGATCGGCAAGGGCGCTGGCGGCGAAATCCAGCTCACCGACGGCATCGCCGCGCTGATGCAGGCCGAGCGCGTGCTGGCCTACCGCTACGCCGGCCAGCGCTACGACTGCGGCTCCAAACTCGGCTACCTGCAGGCGATGACGGCCATGGGCCTGAAGCACCCCGAGACCGCCGAAGGCTTCCGCGCATCGCTGGCGGGGCTGCTGGCCGGGCAGGGGGCGCAATGACCGTCCGCACCATCCTGCGCATGGGCGACCCGCGCCTGCTGCGCGTGGCCCCGCCGGTCACGCAATTTAATACGCCCGAGCTGCACACGCTGGTGGCAGACATGTTCGAGACGATGCATGCGGCCAAAGGCGTGGGCCTGGCCGCGCCGCAGATCGGCGTCGACCTGCAACTGGTGGTCTTCGGTTTCGCCAGCAACCAGCGCTATCCGGACGCGCCGCCGGTGCCCGAGACCGTGTTGATCAATCCCGTGCTCACGCCGATCGGCGAGGCGATGGAAGAGGGCTTTGAAGGCTGCCTGTCGATACCGGGCCTGCGCGGCAGCGTCCCACGCTACGCGCGCCTGCATTACGAAGGCGTCGACCAGTTCGGCAAGCGCATTGCCGTCGACGCCGAAGGATTCCATGCGCGCGTGGTGCAGCATGAAGTCGACCATCTGCTGGGCATCCTGTACCCGTCGCGCATTCGCGACTTCAACCGCTTCGGTTTCACCGACGTGATGTTCCCCGAACTTGATACGAAAGCGGACACTTGATGCGCACCCTGTATTTGCTGGCACTGCTGGGCGCGGCCCCGCTGGCGCATGGCGCCGACTTCTTCACGAAGATCGACCCCGCCCCGAAAAGCGAACTGTGGCTCGACACGGGCTTCTACACGGCCCACTTCGACGGTGACAAGGACCTGAACAACAACAACAAGGGCCTCGCACTTGAGTACCGGTTCAGCGGCACACTGGCCGCCACCGGGGGACGCTTCTACAACAGCGACCGCGCCTGGTCGAACTACGCAGGCGTGATCTGGCAGCCGTACGCGGTGGGCCCTGTGCGTGTGGGCCTGGCGCTGGCGGCATTCGACGGCTACCCGAAAACGCGCAACGGCGGCTGGTTCCCGGGCGTGATCCCGACGCTGACCTACGAGTACGAGCGGGTGGGCTTAAACGTCGGAATCATCCCGAACTACAAGGACCGTCTGTACGGCGGTATATCGTTCCAGCTCAAATTCAAACTGTTCCAGCGATAAATACAAAAAGCCGGGGTCAGGTCTGACATTCGGACACGATCTCGACAGTCATGCGAAAAGCCGGGGTCAGATACCGTCTTGAATTGCAAGCCGATTCGATAAGAAATTTGCGTCGAATGGCTTGCCTGTTCGAATGACGCCGTAGATCAGATGGGCCAATTTGTGCGTAACGGCGCCGA